>CALLPE010000008.1 GCA_938015445.1 uncultured Pirellulales bacterium | reverse complement strand
TAACACGCAACAGATAACACGCAACAGATAACACGCAACAGATAACACGCAACAGATAACACGCAACAGATAACACACAACAGATAACACACAACAGATAACACACAACAGATAACACACAACAGATAACACACGACAGATAACACACAACAGATAACACACAACACCCGACAGAATAATAGCAGGCGTCACAACCAGCCAGTTGAGAGGCCGTGTTCCAGCTAGTTTCGAGCAGGCGGCTATGAAATTCCTGCTGCTGATATTGCGAAATATTCGGCGCAATTTGCTGCGCAGCGCGTTGACTGCACTGGGCACGATGGTGCTGGTGCTGGTAGTGACGCTGGTATGGTCGATCCTGATGCTGCTGGACCTGATCACCGCCGAAAAGAGCGAGAACGTCAAGGTACTAGTGACCGAAAAATGGTCCATCCCCAGCCGGCTGCCCATCTCTTACGCCAACACGCTGGCGCAGGGAGCAGCGATCGAGCCGGACGATGTGCGTCCGCTGGACTGGATGACCTGGCAGTTCTACGGCGGCACTACCGAAAAGGACAAGATCACCCGGGAAAGCTTGATCTTCGGCATCGCCACCGACCCGTCGAAAGTGCTCACCATGCTCGACGGCATGGAAAGCCTCTCGCCGGAAGAAGAACGTTTGGTGCAATTATATGTGGAGAAAATGAAGAACAATTTGCAGGGAATCATCCTGGGGGCCAATCATCTGCGCAACACCAACAAGCGCATCGGCGAGCGGATCAAACTGTACGGAATAGCCAACTTCAAGGGGTTGGATTTGGAGTTCGAGATCGTCGGCGCCTTCCCGCCCGGACGGTATGACACCCTGGCAGCCTTCCACAGCGAGTATCTGGCCCGGGCCTTCGATGCCTACGAGCGCGAGCACAACGGACGTAAGCATCCGCTGGCCGAACGCAGCCTGAACCTGATGTGGCTGAAGGTGGCCGACACGGCGGCCTTCAATCGGGTGGCGGCGCAGATCGAGAATTCTCCCTACTACACCAATCCGGCCGTGAAATGCGAGACAGCCTCTTCTGGCTACGCTGCTTTCATGGACGCCTTTCGAGACTTGGTGTTCTTCATGCGTTGGTACTTGACTACGGCCTGCATCGTCAGTTTGGCGATGATCATCGCCAACGCGATCAGCATCAGCGTGCGCGAGCGCCGCATGGAGTTCGCCGTGCTGAAGGTGCTCGGATTCCAGCCGGCCCACATCATGCTACTGGTGCTGGGCGAAGCGCTACTGATCGGCGCCGGCGCAGGACTGGCTAGCGCCGCACTGACTTTCGTGCTGATCAACTACGCGATGGGCGGGCTGCCCTTGCAGTTGGGATTCTTCAGCAAGTTCTTCATTCCCGTGGAGTCGCTTTTTTGGGGTGCATACATCGGCGGCGGCGCCGCTCTGGCCGGAAGCATCTTACCGGCCTGGTCCGCTTGCCGCGTGAAAGTGGTTGACGTTTTTTCGAAGGTAGCCTGAAACGGCCCGATTTCGATAGCTAGCGCTGAAAGCGCCAGATTTTGATAGCTGACCCGAGACGCCCTGCGGAGCAGCCGCCAGATGTCGCTCCGGCGACGCTGTTCCGGCCGACCGCCACAAGCCGATACGTCGCATAAGACCGCCATGATCGAAACCCTGCTGACCGTGGCTGCTGTGCTGGTGGCGATATTGCTAGCAGTGGGCAAAGTGCCGCTCAGTTACACCTTGCGCAGCCTGACGGTCCGCTGGCGCACCACGCTGTTGACTGCCCTGGCCTTCACGGCCATGGTCACCTTGTTGATCGCTATGCTGGCCTTCGTCAACGGAATGCAGATCATGACCGAGGGCACGGGCGTGCCGGGCAACGTGCTGATCCTTTCGGACGGAGCCACCGACGAAGCGTTTAGCAATCTTAACGTCTCGGATTTAACAGAGATCGAAAGCGAGCCGGCTATTCTCACCTGGCAGGGGCGGCCCATGGTCAGCCGCGAAACCTATCTGGTCGTAAACCAGATGTTCACCAGCAGTTCGCGCACCGGACCGCAACGCAGGTTTCTGCAACTGCGCGGACTAGACGACCCGATAATGGCCGCCCGAGTACATGAAATCTCGTTGCAGGCAGGAACGTGGTTTTCCGATGCCGGCGTGCGCGAACTGAACGAGGACGCCTACGGAGAAGTCAAGGGCGCCACCCTGATCGAAGCAGTACTGGGCGAAGGGGTTGCCCGGGAACTCGGCCGCGACCGCACGCCGGAACAACTTGCCTCGGCCCGCAATCCGCGGCGGCTGGACGTGGGCGACACCTTTACGCTGGGTAATCGGCAGTGGTTGGTGGTAGGGGTGATGCGCTCCTCTGGGTCAACTTTCAATTCAGAGATTTGGGCCAAACGAGCGCTGATTGCGGCCATCTTCGGCAAGAACACTTACACCACCTTAGTAGTGCGAACCGCCGACGATGAGGCCGCCGCCAATTTCTGCCAGTTCCTCAAAGAAAAGTACACCAAAGCGCCTGTCTCGCCGCAGGTGGAAAAAAACTACTATGCCAGTCTGCAAGACACCAATAAGCAGTTCCTTGTGGCCATTATCTTCATCACTGTGGTAATGTCGGTGGGCGGGGTGTTCGGCATCATGAATACCATGTTTGCCGCCGTCAATCAGCGCATCAGGGATATTGGCGTACTGCGCCTGATCGGCTATGCCCCCGAACACGTGCTGGCCGCCATCCTGCTGGAGTCGCTATTGATCGCCATGCTGGGCGGAGCCTTCGGCTGCGCGCTTGGCTCGCTATGCCATGGAATGTCGGCCACTAGCGTGGTGGCCGGTGTGGGAATGGGAAAATCGGTGGCCTTGCAACTGACCGTCGATACTACGATCTACGCCGTGGCCATATTGCTCACGCTGGTGTTGGGAATATTGGGAGGATTGCTGCCGGCGCTGTCGGCCATGCGCCTGAAACCACTAGAAGCCCTCAGATAACAGCCCTGCGCTAGGCTGACATAAATGCCGAGTGGCAGATGCCGACTGTCGCAAGGCAGCAACACGGTGCAAGGCGGCAATGTCCACCTAAGATCCCATCCCGAACGCTTTACCAGCAGCCACCGAGTGGTTGAAGGGGATCATGCTGAGGTGGTGGGGTAAGTGTTCACGCCTCGGCCGGAGGTGCTGGAACATGCATGGTAAAACCCTACGCGTGTTACCTGTCTTTTTGTCCCTTACCCCATATCCCTTTCGACGATACCCTATTTCAGAATTCTGCCCAACCGGGGAAGCGCGGATAAGGAATCACATCGCGGATATTTCCCAGCCCGGTGATGAACTGTAGCAACCGTTCTAGTCCCAAACCAAAGCCGCTGTGCGGCACGGTGCCGTAGCGGCGCAAGTCGAGGTACCACCAATAATCCTCCAGCCGCAGCCCTTGTTCCTTCATTCGCTCCACCAACACATCGTAGCGCTCTTCGCGCTGGCTGCCGCCGATGATTTCGCCCACTTTGGGCACTAGTACATCCATGGCGCGAACGGTCTGTTCATCGTCGTTCAGCCGCATGTAGAAGGGTTTGATGGTGCGCGGGTAATTGTAGAGGATCACTGGTGAGCGGAAATAGCACTCGGTCAGGTAACGTTCGTGTTCCGCCTGCAAATCGCGTCCCCACTGGACAGGAAACTCGAATTGCCTACCGGAAGCCTGAAGGATGTCGATCGCCTCGGTGTACGAGACACGCCGAAAAGTGCTGGCGATGATTTGCTGAAGCGTGTCGACGACCGAACCGTCGATCCGCTGCCGGAAGAACTCCATATCCTCCGGGCACTGGCTCAGCACGTCGCTGAAGATGCGCTTCAGAAATCGCTCGGCCAAGTCCATGTTGTCTTCCAATTCGAAGAAGGCCATTTCCGGCTCGATCATCCAGAACTCGGCCAGATGCCGGGTGGTGTTGGAGTTTTCGGCCCGAAAAGTGGGGCCGAAGGTGTAAATCTTCCCCAGCCCGCAAGCATAGGTTTCACCCTCTAACTGCCCGCTGACGGTCAAATAGGCAGCCCGTCCGAAGAAGTCCTGGGCGAAATCGACCTGGGAATCGTTCTTGGGAACATTTGCCAGGTCCAGGGTGGTGACGCGGAACATCTGTCCTGCGCCTTCGCAGTCGCTGGCGGTGATGATCGGCGTGTGGACGTATAGGAATCCTTCTTCCTGGAAGAAATTGTGTATCGAGCGACACACGCAGTTACGGACCCGCGCAACCGCCCCAAAAGTGTTGGTTCGCGGCCGTAGGTGGGCAATGGTTCTGAGGAACTCGAACGAGTGTCCTTTTTTCTGGAGCGGGTACGTTTCGGCGTCTGCCGTCCCGTGCACCAGCACGTGTTCCGCCCGCACCTCGGTCTGTTGCTGCCTGCCCGGCGAGGCTTGCACCACCCCGGTCACGCTGATGCTGCAACCGGCCGTGAGCCGGCGGACCTGACTATCGTAGTTGGGAAGCGCAGAATCGGCGATGACTTGGATGTTGCCCAAGCAGGAGCCGTCGTTTAGCTCGATGAAGCTGAAGCCTGCTTTCGAGTCGCGTCGGGTGCGCACCCAGCCTTGCAACAGCACCGTGCGCCCGACATTTTCGGCCTTGCGTGCTTCGGCGACAGAGATTTTTTGGGCGGAACCGATCATTGTGCAGCCCGCAACATTTCCCGTCTAATCTTTACAGAGCAATGTACTGTATTAAAACGCTTTAAACAAAACCACCTTTGCCCACACACTATCCCTCGTACAGGGCTAGTCAAATCCTTCGAGGGTTTCGTTTTGTTAGAGCCTCTAGAGCGTTCTACTAGAGCTGTTCTGTGGTTTGTACGGCATGTGCCTGCGATGTGGGGCGGGCAGTCGCCAGCAATAGGTTACTCCGGATGTTTTTCCGCCAGCCAACGTTCGGCGTCCAGTGCGGCCATGCAGCCGCTGCCGGCAGCGGTAACGGCCTGTCGGTAGTAGTCGTCGGCCACGTCGCCGGCGGCAAAAACTCCTTCCACGCTGGTAAGAGTGCGGCCGGGAGTTGTCAATTTGATGTACTTTTTCGCAGTAAGTTCCAACTGACCCTCTAAAAACGCGGTGTTGGGCGTGTGCCCGATTGCCAAGAACACGCCCGCGCAAGGCTCGGTCAATTCCGGCTCGCCAACCGTGCTTCGTAGGCGAACTCCGGTCACCCCGTCTTGGTCGTTGCCCAGGATTTCCTCCAGCACTCGATTCCACAGTATCTTGATTTTCGGATGGGTCATGGCGCGCTGGGCCATGATCTTCGACGCGCGAAGTTTGTCGCGCCTATGCACCATATAAACTATGCTGCCAAACTTAGTCAGGTATGTTGCCTCTTCCACCGCTGAATCGCCGCCGCCGATAACAACCAGCGGTTTGCCGCGAAAGCGTGGCAACGCACCGTCGCACACGGCGCAAGCGCTCACCCCATTGTTTTTGAAGCGTTCTTCGGAAGGCAGACCCAGATAATTCGCTCTTGCCCCAGTGGCCACGATCACCGCCAACGCCCGATACGATTTGCCGTCGCTTGCCGACAGCTCGAACGGATAGCGGCGAAAGTCAACCTGTACGATGTCTTCGGTGATTATTCGAGTGCCAAAGTTTCCCGCCTGCTTGCGCATCAGCTCCATCAGCTCCGGGCCTGATACACCGTGACCCCGGTGCGGCGCCATCGCGGCCCTGCGCGAGGGATCGATCGCTGCATCCAAATAAGCCGAAAGGTCGCCGACGGGAAAACCGGGATAGTTCTCAACTTCATTTGTAAGGGCCAGTTGTCCAAGCGGAAGTGTGCCAGCCAGCCGGTTCTCTTCGGTGATCGCTCCTTCGAACACCAATGGCCGCAGCGCCGCCCGCGCGCAATATATCGCGGCAGTCCAAGCGGCCGGACCGCTGCCGATTATTATCACCTTTTCGCAGTCAGCGACTTTCTCTTCTGTCACTGGTACCTCCAGCAATGATCAATCCTCTCTAGAAAATCGATCAATCTGTTGTGTATTCGCAATATTCGCAATATGTTTATCCGCAATAAGCATCGTCCAGCCGGCAAGCCGACAAGCGAACCTGTTGAGCTTCACATCGCGCGTTAAACTAGTGATTATATGTTGGGTTGTGCGGTTTGAAAGGGGACGGGCGAGCCACGGTCTTCCTTCGTGCCCGTTTGCGAATTGTTAGGACATGTACTTAGGACAGCACATCTGACCAGACAGTTTCGACGCTCGGCAGCAACCAACACGGCCGCCGCTCGAACCGGTTGCGTCCTGCCGTCGAGTCTGTGAGGTTGCTCGGCCTGTGGCGGCGCATGGCCAGAGAGCTAACCGCAGCGGCGCGCACAGGGAGAATACATCGAGGCTCGCACAGCGGGGATTCATAGATATGACCGACAACGCAGCCTTACTGGCGGTGGTGTGCTTTGTAATTTTGGCCGCGGCTTACTCGACTTACGGACGTTTTTTGGCCCGGCGAGTCTTCCAGCTCGATGCCTTGCGGAGCACCCCGGCGCACACCCGCCAGGACGGCATCGACTTCGTACCCACCCGGGCGCCGATCCTGTTCGGGCATCATTTCGCGTCGATTGCCGGACTGGGGCCGATCCTCGGGCCGGCCATCGCGGTGATCTGGGGCTGGGTTCCTGCGCTGCTATGGGTGGTGCTCGGCTCGATCCTCATCGGCGCGGTACACGATATGGGGGCGCTGACCGTTAGTATCCGATTCCAGGGGCGCACCATCGGCGACGTATGCCGCGATCTGATTGGCCCGCGCGCCAGAATTCTGGCGCTACTGATCATCTTTTTCATGATGTCGCTGGCGATGGGAGCATTCGTGATCTCCATTTCCAACCTGTTCGTGCGGTTTAATCCCGATGCCATCATCCCCTCTGCCGGCCTTATGCTGGTGGCGATGTGCTTCGGCGTCGCGCTGTACAAGCTGCGCATACCGTTGCTGCCGGCGACTGTCGTTGCGTTGCTGTGCTTTGCGGGGCTGATATTGCTGGGAGAAAAGCAGCCGCTGCTGTCGTACAGTTGGTTTGTTTCGCCCCAAACACGACAAGCCATCGATGCCGCCAAACAACGCAGTGATAGTCCCAGCCAACTGGTACTGAAATCGCCATATGGTGCGGCAGCGGCCCTCGAGTACTTCAGGGCCCAGGACAACCAGCCGGTGGCAGAGGAAATCGCGCAGGCGGCCGAGAAGGCAGCTTATTGGTGGGTTGCACTATTGTTGGGATACGCCTTCGTGGCCTCGGTGCTGCCGGTGTGGCTGCTGCTGCAACCGCGCGACTATATCAACAGTTTTCAGCTCTACTTTGCGCTGAGCACTTTGCTAGGAGGATTGTTGTTGGCTGCGGCCCAAGGCGCGCCGGAAAACCATATCAATGCCCCCATGTTCCGT
This sequence comes from uncultured Pirellulales bacterium, assembly GCA_938015445.1. Lineage (GTDB taxonomy): Bacteria > Planctomycetota > Planctomycetia > Pirellulales > Thermoguttaceae > CALLPE01. The sequence goes on along the minus strand of CALLPE010000008.1, from coordinate 363,319 downwards.
CCGGACGTGCCCGGCGCCCCCTCGTGGGTTCCTTTCCTGTTCGTGACGATTGCTTGCGGGGCGGTCAGCGGGTTTCACTCGCTGGTCTCCAGCGGCACTACCGCCCGACAGATCAGCCGCGAAACCGACGCCTTGCCGATCGGCTACGGGGCGATGCTGGTGGAAGCCGCGTTGGCGGTTTTGGTGATTCTGGCGTGTGCAGCCGGACTGGGAGCCGAGGCCTGGAGCCAGCAGGGGACTTATGCATCATGGGAAGGTATCGGGAAAGCCACTCTGGCGGCGCAACTGTCGGCGGTGGTTCGCGGCGGTGCGAACTTCCTGAGTCACCTGGGAATTCCCAACGATATCGGCAGCACTCTACTGGCGGTAACGGTGGTAGCCTTCGCGCTGACCACGCTCGATTCGGCCACCCGGCTGCTACGCTTCAACATCGAGGAAATCCTTCGCAGCGCCAAGCTGGATATGGTGGCCAACCGCTACGTGGCTTCGGCCATCGCAGTAGCGGCGATAGCCTTCTTCGCCCTGGTGCCTGCCGGCAAGACCCTATGGACCATGTTCGGCACCGTCAACCAACTGCTGGCAGGACTGGCGCTGCTGACAGTCAGCATCTTCCTCTATAAACTCGGCCGACCGATTCGCTACACTATCGTGCCGATGGCGCTGATGCTGCTGATTTCGATTTGGGCGATGTTGTTGAACTTGTACGGCTTGTGGACCGACACGCAATCCAAGCTGGTCCTGCGCGATAAGTGGGCTTTGAGCATTGTGACCGTGGTGATTTTGGGGATGGCGTTGTGGCTGGTGGCCGAAGCGGTCGCGTCGTTCGCCAGACGTCTCGACGCGGAAACATTCCGGTAGGCGGGCCGCGCGACGCCCCGCAGTTGCGACAGCAATTGTGCGCATGGCCGCCAAGCAGTGGCAATTCGCGCGCTGTACCGGTCAAGCAGCCGATGTTCGCGCAGTCACCTCGAGCCCGCGCCGGTCGGGGTCAGTAATGCGGCGTGGGCGGTCGATAATGACTGATGTCGATCGAGCGGAACCACTCGATCGTTCGACGCAGACCTTCGCGCAACGGCACGGTAGGGGACCATCCCAGGCGCTGGCGGGCCAAAGTTATGTCTGGTTGGCGTCGGGCCGGATCGTCTGGCAGCGGAGGACGAAAAGCCATCTTCGAGCGCGACCCGGTCAGTTCTATCACCAGTTCCGCCAGCTCGCGGATGGTGAACTCCTCGGGGTTGCCCAGATTCACCGGGCCGGTAAAGTCGTCCGGCGCGTTCATCGCCCGGATGATCCCCTCGACCATATCGTCGCGGTAGCAGAACGACCGGGTCTGCGAGCCGTCGCCGTAGATGGTCAATTCTTCGCCTTGCAAAGCCTGGCGGATGAAGTTGGAGATCACCCGGCCGTCGAACGGATGCATCCGCGGACCGTAGGTGTTGAAGATCCGCACGATGCGGATGTTCACCCCATTGCGGCGGTGATAATCCATGAACAAGGTTTCGGCGGCGCGTTTGCCTTCGTCGTAGCAGGCGCGCGGGCCGATGGGGTTGACCGCGCCGCGATACGTTTCGGGCTGGGGGTGGACTTCCGGATCGCCGTACACTTCGCTGGTCGAAGCCTGCAACACCTTCGCCCGACACCGCTTGGCCATCCCCAACACGTTGATCGCTCCCATCACCGAGGTCTTCATGGTTTTGATGGGATTGTACTGATAGTGTCCGGGGGCCGCCGGACAAGCCAGGTTGTAGATTTCATCGACTTCCAGCCAGATGGGCAGCGTGATGTCGTGGCGGATCAGCTCGAAATTGGGTTGCTGCAACAGATGCGCTACGTTGGATTTCTGGCTGGTGAAGAAATTGTCCAGGCAAATCACGTCGTGGCCCTGGCCGACTAGCCGTTCGCACAAGTGCGATCCCAAAAACCCCGCGCCGCCTGTGACCAAGATGCGCTTCAACGACGTCATCTGTCGCTCCCGAACCAACGCGAATCACTACTCAGCCAACGGCTCAATCAGCCGCCTCGCAGCTACACAATCGTAGCACACCGGCAACTGTGCGCCAGCCGTTCTCCGCTGCGTAGCGCCAGGCTGACAGCCATGCGCGCCGATCGCCGCTTAACGGGTTTGCGATGCGCCGATTGTTCGATCTGGCTGCTCGGCGACGGACGACGGGCTTCGCAGATTGCTACTGCCGTGGCAGCTTGGCCATTAGCGAGCGGATAAGCAGCAGGGCCTCGGTTTGCGCGTCCGGCTCGGCGATGCTGGCGGAGAGCTTCTCGGCCTCGATAAGCAATTTATGGGCACGGTCGGGCGAGCCGGCGCGAGAAAGCTTTTGCGCTATATCCGCCAAGGCATGCACACGGGCCAGCGCCGGCTCGACCTGTTGACAATGTTTCATCGCATCCTTGAAGGTCTTCTCGGATTCTGCTTGTCGCTTCCCCAGTGCCTGTTGAACGGCGACTTCGGCCAGTGCCATGGTACGCCGCTGCGCGTCCTCGATGGTACCGGCATACTCCACCGCAGACGCGAACACCCGCTGCCCTTCCTCAGTTCGGCCGAGCGCATCGTAACTGCGTCCCACCATCGCCAGCACCAACACGCGGCCATACAGGTCTTCGACTTCTGCGGCCAACTTTTCTGCTTCCTCGATGCTGACCGAAGCCATTTGGGGCGCGAAACGGGCCTGCGCTTGGGCAATACGGGCCAGTTGGCGTGCGCGAGTCTCGAGGTCCTGTATGTTTTCGGCTGCTGAGATAGCTTTGGCGACGAACTCGGCGGCTGCGTCGGACTGTCCCACGCGCGCCAGGGTCTCGGCTGCAAAGCAGCAGACGCTCACCCGGGTGGACAAGTCGGCCACCTCGTCGGCTGCCCGATGGGCACGTTTGACCGTTTGCATGGCGCCGCCGACGTCTTTGGCCTGGAACTGCTCGCCGGCGATGCGCACAAACTCCCGCGCGCGAACATCCGCCGCCGATTGTGCCGCCGCTTTGCGCAATTGTTCATCGAAAGTCAGCTTCTTCTCCGAACCACCTTTTTCCCCGCAGCCCGCCGCTGCCAAAGCAGCCAGCCCTAAGCAACACGCCCACCATCGACCGCACAATACGCGCATCACCCTGCCTTTACTTACAATCATGCCTTTGTTCAAAGCCATGCCACGGTTGATAAACATGCCCGGGTTCACAAACACGGCCTAAGTACCTGCGCGGCTTTTGCATTTGTGCCGCAAGGTAAATACCGCACCAGGCCAGAAGCAGTGTTACATGCAGGCTGCTGGGCTGCCGGCTAGCCGCTGCGGGAAATGCGGGCCAGTATGAGCATCACCACACCGAACGCCAGCAACACGCCTCCCCAGTAGAAGTTTACGTTTATCCCTAACGACTGGTTGTAGATGGCCGGATCGGAGAACAACCCATAACCGGCCAGCAGCAATCCGATCGTCAGGAACAATAAGCCAATCGGTATTCGGATGTCGAGGAACATAATTGTCGGACCTGTGATTTCCGCGCCGGACAGTAAATATATCCGATCAATGTGAGGGTCACCGACCCGGTGACTGGCAGATTCGCATCAGAAGAAGATGAAGTTCAGCGCCAGTGTTGCTGTCAGCACGATTACGGCCAGCACGGCCGGTTTCTGATACCAGCGCAGCCCCGGCTCGTCTTGCACGCGGGGGGTCAGCGAATATACCAACCCGCGCAATTGTTCGTCGGGTTTGGTTTGCCGGGTGGCCAGCGAAACAGCCACGCTCACCACGAAGCACACCGAAAACGACACGATTGCCGTCCAAAAGTTCTGTGCCATTTCGCTGCGGTACGAGTACAGCTCGGCGATCCATGCGCCTTTGGGCGCCGTAGTAGCTTGATGGGCTGCCGCTGCCAGCGTGCCGAGCACCAACCCGGCGAACGCCCCATGGCCGGTGGCGCGGCGCCAAAACATTCCCAGCAAGAACGTGGCCAGCAACGGCGCATTGACAAAGGCAAAGACCAATTGCAACAGGTCCATGATGTTGTTGAACTTGGCTGCCACATAGGCCGCCAATACGCTGACGGCCACTCCGAACACCGTGGTCAGCCGACCCACCCACAGATAATGATTGTCGCTGCGATTGGGGGCGATGTAGGTTTCGTAGATGTCGCAGGTCCATACGGTATTGAAAGCGGTTACGTTGCCGGCCATGCCCGACATGAACGAAGCCATCAGCGCCGTCAAACCCAGTCCTAGCAAGCCGGTGGGAAAGTAATTGATGAGCATCATCGGCACGGCCATGTTGTAATCCAGCTCTGGGCGAAGCTGTCCGCTGCCGTCGGGTTTTTGATGGTACACCTTTTGCAGTTTGCCGTCTTTGGTTTCGTAGCGTGCCGGGATCAGTCCGCGTTCGGGCGGCGGCACAATTTCTTCGCCACCGGGCAGAGCGGCCAGTTGTTCGGCGGTCAGTTGCGGCAAGCGGGGAGCTGCCACCATGGCAATCATGCCGGGAAGTATGACCAGAAACGGAAACAGCATCTTGGGAAAAGCGGCGATCAGCGGCGTGCGTCGGGCAGCCGACATGCTGTTGGCCGCCATCGCCCGTTGCACCACCAAAAAATCAGTACACCAGTAGGCGAACGACAGCACGAATCCCAGCCCCATCGACAGCCCGAACCATTCAACGCCCATGGGGTTGTTCTGCGGCGAACTCATCGGATGCCAGGCGCTGGTCCAGGTGCCTTCGGCGAATCCTTCCTCTCTGGCTACGTCGTTCAAAGCGGTTACCAGTCCCTGCCAGCCGCCCAGGTCCTTCAGCCCCAGCAGCACCAGCGGCAAGAAGCCCAAAACAATCAGAAAGAATTGGAGCACTTCGTTGTAGATGGCCGAAGTCAGCCCGCCCAAAAAAATGTAAACCAGCACAATCCCTGCCGACACCAGCAGGCACACGTGAAAGTTCCAGTGGAACAGCAGTCCCATCAAGCGGGCCAGCACGTACATCGACACCCCGGAAGAGAACACCGTCATCACTGCGAAAGAGACGGCGTTGAACGTGCGGGTCTTTTCGTCGAAGCGGAGTTTGAGATATTCCGGCACGCTCCGCGCCCGGGAACCGTAATAAAACGGCATCATGAAAATTCCCACAAAGACCATTGCCGGGATGGCTCCGATCCAATAGAAATGGCTGGTAGCAATGCCGTACTTGGCCCCCGAAGCGCCCATGCCGATTACCTCCTGGGCGCCCAGGTTGGCCGAGATGAACGCCAATCCGGTGATCCACGCCGGAATGGCCCTGCCGGAAAGGAAGAAGTCGGTGCTGGTCTTCATCCACCGCTTAAGCACCCAGCCGATGCCCAGCACAAAGGCCACATACACCGCCATGATCGAGTAGTCGATCCAATGCAGACTGACCATGGTCGCAGTTCCCTGATGGGTTCAAGCGATGCAAACCGCACCACCGCAGCCGGGGGATGCAAATGAGATTGGGTCAGTTTATCGCCAGGCCGATAAGGCCGCAAGACGTGCGGCCCACTTGTCCATCGGTCCATCGGTTCATTGGCCTATCGCTCTATCGGCCCATCGCTCCATCGGCCCATCGGGCAAGAAGGGTGACGATGAGTAGGTGGCGGGCCGACGCGCGCTGTCGCCCCGTAGCCAACCGATGCTGGAGAACACCGGTTGCCTTGCCGGCGGGCCGGCGGGCCGGCTCGCCCGGCCATGGTGTATGATTTCGCTTACCGCCCACCGCCGGCCCCTGAGCTGCACGGCTGGGCAGGTCGGCCATGTCAGCCGGCCGCACAGGCCGTATTGCCCGGAGGAAAAATATGACAACCCGATGCCTTTCCTTTCTGGTCGCCGTACAGCCATTGCTTCTGTGCGAGATTCTGCTCGCGGAGATTCCTGTGGCGGGTATCCCTGTGGCGGCTATCCCTGTGGCGGATATTCCTCCCGCGGACAGCGTTGCGGCTGAGTGCGAGCGCCCCGCGACGCCGATGAAGACTTCGCTCCAAGACGGCTGGGTGACAGTCGCCCCGGACGAATTCCCCGGTGCGATCAACAATCCGCTGAAGGGCTTTCGCGCATACAAGAAGGATGGCTACGGCCTGGTGGAGCGGCGGTACATCAAGTGGAACGAGATCGAGGTCTGGGCAGACGACAGCGTGGAACGCATCATCGCTCACACCAACAAAATCACCCAAATCAAGGGGAAGCGATTCGAGGATTTTAACGTCAAGCTCGTGCCGCGGGTGTATCTCGACTGGGACGGCTCTCCTGGAAAACAGTACTGGCCAGCCGATCTGCACACCTTCGACTACGACAGCCCGGCGTTCCAACAAAGGCTGCGGCGCCTGGTGGAGAAGCTGGGGCAAGCATGGGACGAAGACCCGCGCATCTTCGCAGTGCAAATGGGGCTAATCGGATACTTTGGCGAACACCACAATCCTGCCCCAACGGCTGCGCAGCGACGTCTGTTGGCCGAAGCGTTCAAGAAGGCGTTCAAGCACAAGCCGGTGCTTGTCCGGCACAACGACCCGGAGTTCATGCAGGCCGGCTTTGGCATCTATTACGACACCTTTGCGACCATTACCCGCGAGCCACCCCAAGGACCAAAAAGCCAGTTTCCTTGGCAGGCGACGTATGTGTATAGGGATTTGTGGAAACGCGCTCCCATCGAGGGCGAGGTCGAATACAACTGGCAGCAGCGCGAAAGTGCTAGGGCCAACGAGACCTTCGGCCGCACGCCCGACGAAACGATGAAGGTTCCGGCTTATCGCCGATATATGATCGACAAGATCCGCCGCTACCACGCCAGTTATCTCGGCTGGATTTCCGGCTACAACGATTCCGACCCTGAGGTTTTGGCAGGTGCTGCGGAGCTGCAAAAAGTCTTCGGTTACCGATTCGTGCTCGATTCGGCCAGTTATCCGCTAACCATAAAGCCCGGCGGCAAGCTTACAGTGAGACTGACGGTGCGCAACACCGGCAGCGCCCCGTTTTATCTGGACTGGCCAGTGGCCGTCGGGTTGCTCGATCCCGCTACCAAGAAGCCAGTGTGGTGGGCGGCGCTGGAGGGCGTGGACATCCGCAAATGGCTGCCAGGCGAGGATTGGGACAGCAACACCTTCGCGTACCGCCGGCTGCCGATGGCATATCAGGAGGAAGGGCACGCCACTGTGCCGCACGATCTCAAACCGGGACAGTACATCGTGGCGCTGGCCATTCTCGACCGTCAGGGAGGGATGGTGCCCAGCGTCCGCTTTGCGATAAGCAACTATTTTCGCGGGGGGTGGCATCCGCTGGGATACATCGGCGTCGGCAGGCAACCGCACGAGGTTTCCTTGAAGGACGTGAGCTTCGACAGCCCCGCGTTCGACGACACACTTCGTTACAAAGTGCCCGAGAGGCTACGGGCGGTGCAACCACCGCCCGTGCCACTCGTCAAAGCGGTAACGCCATGGACCGCCGATCCAAACACCGAATTGATCAACCCGTGGCGCTACTGGAACCTGCAAAGCGCGGGCTATGACCTGGAGAAGCAGATTCTCGCGGACGGCCCTGCCGGTAAGCGCGTCATCCGCGTTACAGGCGATTTCGGCATCGGTTCCAGTCTGTATTACAACTTCGGCAAAGGAGTCAAGTTGGCCGCTGGCCGATACCGGTTCGCCTTTCGCGTGCGCGGCACGCCTGGTCAATCGGTCGAGTTTGAACTGGCCGACGGCTGGCGCCGCGTTTCCAAGCCGGTGCAAATCTCGCTGAGCGAGCAATGGCAAGAGCACGTCGTCGAGTTAGAAATACAGGGTAACTTCAAGGACGAACCTGCCCTGCGATTCCGGCTGCCGCGCGGCGGAAAAGGCTTCTTCGACCTTACCGACACCCGGCTCAAGCTGGCCAAGTAAGGTATCGTTAACCTCGTTCTGCTCTTTGCCGAGTTACGGGACCATTTGTCGAGTTACGGTCGATTGCCGAACCGACGGCGCCAGGCCGGCAAAGCCGTGGCCAACAGGGCGGCTCCCAACAGCACAAAGCCGCTTGGTTCAGGCACTACTTCGAAGTGAAAGTCGCTCTGCGCAAGCACTGTTCCGCCCCCGTAAGCCGCTGTTCGTTGGCCGGAGACGCCGATCGTCAGCGTGTAAAGCCCCGGTTGGGTAAAAGCGAAGTTGTAATGGCCATGCGTCCCGGCCGGAAAGACGAAGCTATCGTTGGCGAAGCTGCCGTCGGCGGTATCCATCACTCGTTCCGGCCCGGCCATCCCGAACTGGTACAGCGCGAACTCGCCGCCGGCCGGCCGCTGCGGAACGCCCAGTAGAGAGAAAGTCACTTGATCGCCAACCAGGATGCCGAAGTCCAGCTCTTCGGTTCCCACGCCGAAAAATGGCAGTCCCGGCGTGCTGTACTGCGGCAATTGATAGAACTTCGCTCCAGCGGGAATTCCCAGGAAATCCCATTGGGAACCTGCGGGCCGGATGACTTCGGTCGACTGGGGAACAACGATCTGCACTTCATGGCCGTGCGCCTCGAACTCGGGGTAGAACTGTACGACACCCGAGGCGATGTGGCGCATCTTCACGTTCTCGCCGTGAAAGTGCAAATGCAGATGTCCCCCTTCGTAAACCACGCTCATGTGTGCGTGACCGTCGAGATATTGGTACACCGGGTCGGCATTGGCAGGTGCGACCACCAAAGCTAGCACAACAAAAGCGAAACCAAGCGTCGATGCTACTCTCATTGTTATCAGAACCTCACTAATTGCGGTTTGTTGCAAGAACGAGTATTACTTCCAGCGAATCCTTTCCCGCCACTCCTGTGTTGCATACGGTGCCGATGGCATTCGCAAGCTTGTTGCACCGGATGCGATTCGACTTTTGCACCACTTTTCTGATGCACCGGATGCGGTTCGACTTCTGCACCACTTTTCTGTGGTTATCGTAGTTGAACTTTTCTGTGGTTATCGCCGTTCAACTTTTATCGTTGTGCGACTATCGTTGTTCGACGCGCACCGAGGCGAATTCACAGCCGCGTCACATCCTGATCACAGCGACGGGATCTGATCACAGCGAGGGGACCTGATCACAGCGACGGGACCTGATCACAGCGAGGGGACGAACGACTCCTCGCCGTCGCGCGAACCGGCCGCCCACCAGACGATCGTATCTACCTCGTCTGTGACGAACGTCACCCGACCGTCGGCCATCAGCAGGTGCACTCCGCCTGGGTGCCGGCTGCTGGGGCCGACCATCAGGTTTCCGTCGTATTCGCCGCCGTGCAGAAAGCAACTGCGCGTGTTGGGCGTCATCACGTGGGTATAGGCGTTAGCCGCCAACGGCCAGCCGGAAATCCATGCCCGACCCTGGAAGATGGAAACCGTCCCGTCGGGATTTGGCGCGACGGTGCACGCCCGCTGGTACTGCTGGAGCGTGGCTTTTCGCATGCTGCTTCCGCCGCAATACCAACGCACCCGCGGGTCGTCGGCCAGAATGCCTCCAGGAGCCTCCGCCCGTACTATCAGTCGTTCCACCACCGCCACCGTGGATGACAATCCGTCGGTCACATCCCGCGGTTTGACCTGCTGGAGGTGCCACGGGGCGGGCATGGCTGGGTTCCACGCGCCAAACAGTCCGTTGTGGCGGCCCGGTTGTCGCTCCTGGCCCTCGATTCCTGTGCTATAAGCGGGCCAACCAAGGTTGCCCATGTAGCTGGACGGGGCAGGCCGGGCAGTTCCCATCACGTCGCTGTCGCGCGGAGAATCCGACGGACAGATGAACACCGCCACGCTAGTAGCCGCGGCCACCGCGTTTGGGTGCTCAGCGCTGATGGTCACCCGCATCGCCGACTGTGCATCGCATTGGTCGGCCATGTTCACCCGGAAGTTGATCGACTCGTACAGGGCTTTCTGCTCCAAATAAGGGAGGATTCGCGCTAGCCAACTGAAGTACCCGGCGCCGCACCCACCACGGCCGTCGGGCTGACCTGGGCCGGTTAGCACGGTGGGAAAGTGCCCCAGGTGCGATTGATGGCTTCCAATTGCCAGCCCGATTTGCTTGAGATTGTTAGCGCATTGAGTTTTTCGGGCCGACTCGCGCACAGCTTGAATCGCCGGCACCGTCAGCCCGACCAGCACCCCAATGATCGCCACAACCACCAGCAGCTCTACCAGGGTGAAAGCGTATCTGGATTTAAAAAAACCAGTTGTGGTTTTCATATTGACCTCCTATTGGTTCGCACATCCCTGTTGACTCCTGATGGGTCTTGCATCCCTAGGGCCTTCCAGGAGAACCCGATACGCCCCGGAGCAGTTTGGGCGCCGCAACATCAGTTCGCCTGGGGCACGGCATGCTTCCGGAAGCCGGTTGGCCAGCCGGTCGCCTAGCAACCCAACACGCAGCTACACAAGATGCCCGCGCGCTGGCACAAACGCACCGCATGGGTACGCACTGACACGATCAACGGCTTCCCGGGCCGATCGGACTGTCGCCGAACCTTGAAAAGTCGCGAAAAGTTGAGCGCCGTTCGAGCTGCCCTGGGGAACGTCGGCCCGTCCCACCGGATGCCGCGGGGAAGCACAGCAGCGCACAACTTCCGAGAAGCCCACGTGCCGATGCCGGCGCGCACCGGGCGAATAAACCTGGATTTTTCAGCCGATTACCGGTGGTGCCCGGGCGTGGTAGTGAAAACAGGCATTGGCAGAGACGAGCCTGGCTTGCACACACGAGGCAGGCCAGATAGCCAGGCCGCAATCCAACGCAAAAGGCCGATAGTCGAGACCCTTGGCCAGGGAGAAGAATTGACAGATCGGGCAGTCGTCAGCATCGGCGGGTTGCCCAATGGCTACGGACTGTAAGGCCGTCCCGCTATGGCCATTCGCAACTGTTCCAGCCGAGCCGTCCCAACCGCATTGATGACAACTATGTCCTAGTCCCGGCAAAAAGTGCAACCACGGCCCGATAGCCGTAGCGGCGACAAATGCCAGGCCAGCCATCCAGACGACGGCTTTTTCTCTGGACCAGTGCATAGCACTGCCCGAACTGATCATCAAATAACCCTTGGCTACACCGAAAGCGCAGGTTTGCGCAATCGGCCTAAACCGTGAACATTTTAGCAGTCGAGGGCAACCGAGGCAAGAAAACAAACAACCCAGGCAAAAACCAAACCTGGAGAAAAACAATCGGTAACAAGGCACCGCTTCCCGGTACTCTGTGCCCAGGAAAGCGGCTAGTCGAATCATTTGGCTTGTTTGGTGTAAGAGCAGTTTATAGTCGTTCGCTCGCTTAGTACTGGGCGCTTGCCCGACGCTGCTGCGATAATTCGCCTCACTGCTTTGCGTTATTTGTGTTTCAGCTTACCACTGGCCACTGCGATAGACGTTTGGCTCGCTCGGGCGCGGGCTAGCAAGATTTCACCACCAATACACAAAGACACCAAGGCGCACCTGTATTGTTTGGTATTTAGCGCGCTGATGTTTTTATAAACGTGTATTGGCTTTTCACTTTCGTCCGCGTGGGACAACTGACCTGCCCAGCCGCACACGCTGGCGGCAGCCTATTTGCGTACACGCTGCACTTAATCGGCAGCGCGTCGCAACCCCGCAGTTGCATCGTGCTGCAACGCACCTGAGCCACAGCCCGCTTAGCCCGCGCGCGGGAACCTCAGGAATTGCCCGTAGCTACAATGCGCTGGAGAAAATGCCCGATGGCGGCGTTTACTTCCGCGGGGCGTTCCATGGGGCACAGATGGCCGGCGTCGGGAATCTCCACGTAGATAGCGTTGGGGATCGCCCGGGCCATGGCGCTCATTTGTTCCGGAGGGGACAAAGCGTCGTCCTTCCCGCAGATCACCAGCGCAGGACAGCGTATTTGCGGCAGCAGGTCGGTGCTGTCGGCCCGTTCGGCCATGCCCCGAGCGGCGGCGGCTATGCCCCGGCGGTCGTTGCGCATCATCACCCAGCGGATCGTCTCCACCACATGTGGATGGCGCTCCACCGTTACAGGCGAGAATAGACGCGGGATCATAGATTCCACCAGCGGGGCAGGACCTTCGCGGAGCACGCGGTCGGCCATTTGCAGTCGGGCAGCGGCGGCTTCGGGCGCATCGGCTGTTGCGCGCGTATCGCAAAGGATCAGCCCGCGCAGCCGGTCGGCGTACGCCCGGAGGAACTCGAAAGCGATGTACCCCCCCATCGACAGCCCGCACAATACCACACGCTCCTGGATTTGCAGTACATCCAGTAGTGCCGCCAAGTCGTCGGCCATCTGCCGCATGGTCACTTTCCCTTGCGTTACGTCGCTGCGGCCGAAGCCGCGCAAGTCCAGGGCGATCACGCGGCACTGTCGCGAAAGGCTTTCTATCTGTCCGCCCCATATCGTGTGGTCAAGCGGAAAACCATGCACGAGCATCAGCGGCAAACCCTGGCCGCTGTCGATGTAAGCCAACGACACTTGATTGACGATCGCAGTTCGCATAGACGTTCCCGAGTTCGAGTTGGCTACGGCGAGTTTGCTTACACACTTTGCCCCCAAGTCGGCACGCAAATTCCTTTTGCCGCATAGGTGATAAAATCGGTGCCGTGGGTGGTGTTGTGCCCCGATACACGTCGGCTGCCGCGGATGTCAGCCTTGTGGCTTCGACTGATCGGCCGCGCGTTTTTCCTCCAGCTTGGCGCGGAAGAACTCCAGTTGCCGGTTGATCGCGCTGGAATGCGGTTCCAGTTGCGCCGCGCGTGTCTGGCACCTGACGGCGTTCTCGTAGTCGCCTTTGGCGAAATACACGTGGGCCAGCGTGTCGTGGTAGGCTCCCACATCGGGCGCCAGTTCGATCGAACGAAGCGAGTAGCGCAGCGCTTTATCCAAGTCGCCTTCGGTGTTGGCCACCAGCCAGGCGTAATGGTTCATGGCCTTGGCACGCTCAGGCAATGGGTCCTCGGCTTCGATGTCGTTCTCGTACTCCTCTGCCATTCGGGCGATGAGAGCAGATAAGCTTCTGCGCTGTTCGGGCGTGTTGTCCTTCATCCGGTATAGGGCGATGACTGCGTCCAGATCCACGTCCAGCGTATCGACTTCTTCATCCAGGGGAACGGCTTTCAGCAGATACTGGCGCTGCTTGTCGGGCTGGTTGCGGAGCTGGCTGTCGCACGCCAAAAAGTAGTACATCCGCGATCTGATCGCCCCGATATTGGCGGCGCTGAACGCTGCTGATTGTTCTTCTTGGGTTTGGCACGCTTGTTTGAGCAGCTCCGCCGCCTGAAGGTGATGGCCACGATCGTGGAACATCTCGGCCAGCTCGATTTGTGCGCTGACTTTCAGCGTGTGATTCTGGCCGGAGTTGTCGATGACGTGGCGGAACTCTTGCTCGGCCCAGTCGGCCAAACCGCGTCGCCGCAACCAGTGCGCCGCCGCCCGATGCTTCAGCAAGTCCTCTAAACGGCCCCCTGGATTGGTACGCAGCGCCTGCTGGACCACTTCCTCGGCCCGGGCGGAATCGCCGCGCAGCTTGTGCGACCTGGCCAACTGATACATCAGTATTGCATTAGCAGCCAGTCGATCTTGGAAGCGCTCGGCCAGTTCGTCCACGCTGCTCCAAGCCTTCTGCTCGAGCATCCACTCGAGCAGTTCTTCTAGCGAGTGGTCGCTGCCAGGCTCCAAAAGGATCACTTCCCGCAAAGCCAGTACCACCTGTTCTGGCCGGCCGAGTTGCTTCGACCAGCCGATTTCGAAGCGGAGCATGGCGGCCAGTATATCTCGGTTAGTGTCCTGGTCGCCGGCTCGGAGCAAGTTCCGTTCGGACTCGATAAGCGCGTGCCACTTAGCGGCGGCTTGTTCGGGATTGTCGGCGAACAGCGCCCAACAACGCAGCCAGTCGGCAGCCACGCGGTTGCTAGCGCCGAGATGTTTGGCGACTATTTCGGCTTCGCGCAGCGTAGGCGGGTCTGTCGCGCCGCGACGCAGCAGCAGTTGCACCACAGCCTGCCGGGAAAGCACCAAGGGACGCTCGTAACGTACCAGACGACAGATCGCCGGCAGGCCGGCCCCGTTGGGCAAGGCCGCCAATTCCCGCATTCGGGAAATCTTTCCCGCCATGGGTTGCGACTCGTAATCCTTCAACAGATTCTGCACTTCCGGCGGATCATCGTGGCTGGCCCAGGCCGCTCTTATCGTCCGCAGCAGGTACTTTGCCCGCGCGGCCAGTTCCTGATCCTTGTACTTGGTCGGATTATCGACCACTTCGCTGAGGGCCTCGAAGGCAGCAAAACCCAACTTGGTCAGTTCGGCCTGGGCCTGTTCGCGCATGTGATAATCGCTGTGGCCAAGCTGCTCGATAAGCCAGCGGATACGCTGCTCTTCGGTTTGCTCGTCTTGCGCGCCGACCTGTTCTGCCGATGCGCCCCTGCTGTGACCCGCCTGCTCGGACTGGGCCGCGGCCGACGCATTGCCGCCAAGGGCAAACCAAGCAGGCTCGCCTGCCTTTACTATGCCGGTAGGATAGAGCAGACCAACAGCCGCGGCGCACAGTGCACCCGCAACCACCCACATTCGCACGCCAAGCGGCCAGTCGAAGAAAAACCTGTGCATCAGCAGGTTCAAAATGATTACGCAGTAGCTTCGAGATGATTATCCGGTCGCACCACCCACCAAAAAAGGATGATTGCTCAACTATTTAGCATATTTAGCATAACGAACGAGCGTGACACTGAGAAGTCACACGCCCCCCAAGCGCTGTGAACTGTGAAGTTCACCCAGTTTGCAGTTGGCCGGTACCTCCCCATTGGCACAGACTTACGGCGATTCCGCATGACGCAGATTGCTGACCGCCGAACCGGGGCCGCCGCCGAGGCCACCACTTGTCGCCAGCAACAGCGCGACCCGGACAAATCCATCGACCACCCAATGGTGGATCTTGCTGGGGATTTGGGCTTTGGCCAGTACAGGGCAAGCTCCGGGGTGGGCAAACAGGCAAACGCACAAACAACTCCGCGGGGTGCCCGGCTTGCAAATCTCAGAAAATCTTGCAGAATATGGGTTTCGGCTGGCAAAAGCGCACGGTTGTGTGGTAGGGCCTCAGTCAAACACATAACCGCTGGAAGGACAGAATATGGCGGAAGAACTTCAAGTCGAGCTTCGACAACACACGGGAAAATGGAACAATCGGCGGTTGCGGCGCGCCGGGAAAGTACCTGCGATATTGTACGGCCACGGGAAAGATAACATTCCGCTGGCGGTGGCCGCCGATCGGCTGGCAGCGGTGCTGCGTCATGGCAGCCGATTGGTGTCGCTATCCGGCGCGGTAAACGAGTCGGCGTTCATCCGCGAATTGCAATGGGACACATACGGCCTGGAAGTGCTGCACGTGGACTTCGCCCGAATCGCAATGCACGAGAAGTTGCGGGTCAACGTGGCAATCGAGCTTCGCGGCGAAGCACCTGGGGTGCGCGAGGGTGGGGTGCTGAACCAATTGGTTCACGAAGTGGAAATCGAGTGCCCTGCCGGTTCCATCCCCGAAAAACTGTCGCTCAACGTCAACAACCTGAAATTAGACGAGAGTCTGACGGTCGCCGATCTGGAGCTGCCCCAAGGAGCTCGCTGCCTGGAACCACCCGAGACGATCCTCGTGCAGTGCGTCCTGCCGGTCGAGGTGCCCGAAGAAGAAGTAGCGGCTGCTGAGGCTGGGCCTGCCGAGCCGGAAGTCATCAGCGCCAAGAAGCAGAAGGAGGAGGAAGAGGAAGAGCAGTGAAGCTGATCGTGGGGCTGGGCAACCCGGGCCGGCAATACGAGGGTACGCGGCACAACGTCGGCTATGCAGTGGTGGGCGAGCTTGCACGCCGCCTAGGCGCCGGACCGCCCAAGGCCAGGTTTCAGGCAGAGTTGGTCCAGTCGCAGATCGGCGACCAAAACGTGTTGTTGCTCTGTCCGCTGACATACATGAACCGCAGCGGATTGAGCGTTCAGGCAGCGAAGGACTATTACAAAATTGCAGACCAGGACTTGCTGGTGGTGTGCGACGACATAAACTTGCCGCTGGCCAAGCTGCGCTTCAGGGCGCGCGGTTCCTCCGGCGGCCAGAAAGGATTGGAAGACATCATCCAGCGGTTGGGAACGCAGGAGTTCTGCCGGCTGCGCATCGGCGTCGGTGCACCGCCGGAAGGCTGGGAGTGGGCCGATTACGTGCTGAGCAAGTTCCGCCCGGAAGAACGCGACCAAATCGAGCAGGCCGTGGTCAAGGCGGCCGGAGCCGTGGAGACTTGGGTCCGCGAAGGCATCGAAGTGTGCATGAATCAATACAACTGTTAGCGTGAGGAGCGAAACTTTGGCGATCAACGTCTACGAAGGGCTGTTCATACTCGACAGCAACCGTTTTGCCAGAGACCCGGAAGGCATCCCAGAACAAATCCAGCGGATCATCGAGAAGCAGGGGGGAGAGATTCTCGTACATCGGCTGTGGGACGAGCGGCGTTTGGCCTACCCCATCAAAGGCCACCGCAAAGGGACTTATTGGTTGAGCTACTTTCGGGTAGACTCGTCCAAGGTGAAGGAAATACATTGGCAGTGTCAACTTAATGAAGGTATTTTGAGGCTGCTGCTGTTGAAGGTCGACCCGCGGATCGTCGATGCGGTAGTTTCTCATGCCCGTTCGGCGGCTGTGGCGCCGCCTGCTGCCGCCGCCGAGGAGCATCCGGCAGCAGAGGTCCCGGTTGTAGTCGATGCCATTGACGACGAGGTTGTCGAGGAAGCCGAAGAAGACAGCGAGGAAATCGGCTGACCGTCGGTCAGGCTGCGCCGGTCAGCTCCGCTCGAGCGCACAGTAGCCGAACCCGAAGAAGCGTCGAGGGGAACTGGGCGCCTTGCCGAAAGGCGGTTCAGTCGGGTAGTAGTTTTGAGGAGCCGAGCATGGCCAGTTACAACCGGGTGGTTTTGCTGGGGAACCTGACGCGCGACCCAGAACTGCGCTACTTGCCCAGCGGAATGGCGGTGGTAGATGCCGGACTGGCAGTCAACGACCGGCGAAAGGCGCCCGACGGCCAATGGGTCGACGAGACCACGTTCGTGGATGTAACGTTTTTCGGGCGGACCGCCGAGGTGGTCGGCGAATACCTCACCAAGGGTTCCCAGGTATTGATCGAAGGCAGGCTGAAGCTGGATACCTGGGAAACGTCCGACGGCCAAAAACGCTCCAAGCTGAAAGTGATCGCCGAACGGATGCAGATGCTCGGCCCACCCAGCGGCAAGGCCGCCCCGGGCAAAGCAGCGGGGCAAGCGGCAGGCCAGTACTCTCAGCCATTGCCGCCTGACGAGCCGATTCCGCCAACAGCCGACAACGATGTGCCGTTCTGAAGTCTGTCACTTTGTAGAGGTTTCGGTGTCGCGAATATACGGCAGCAAATCATAGCAGTGCAGCACACGGCCGGCAGGTTCTTGCACTTGCAATCCCGGCCTGATGCATCGAACCAGTGGGAACCGTTTTCAGCTATGGGCAAGAGCAAATCGCAACAGCAGTTGAAGGTGCCTTCTGTTAAACAGCGGACACGCCGCGCACCGGGCGGAACCATGGAAGTATTGCTTGTTCAGCCGGTGGAGCATCTGGGCAACCAGGGCGACGTGGTGCGGGTCAAACGGGGATACGCTGTCAACTATCTGTTTCCCCAAGGGCTGGCCACCATCGTCAGCGAACACCACAAGCGGATGGTGGAAAAACACCGTGCCGAGCTGGAAAAGCTGGAAAAAGCCCGACTGGCCGAACTGCGCGCTCTGGCCGAGAAGCTCCAGCAGCAGAGCGTCACCATAGAAGCCAACGCCAACGACGAAGGGCACCTGTATGGCTCGGTCGGCGCGGCCGATATCGTCAACGCCCTGAAGCGCGTGAACATCAACCTCAGCCAGGATCAAATAAGGCTCAAAGGTCCCTTGAAGGAATTGGGATTGTACACCATCGAGGTTCATCTCGGACGCGACATCGACACCCATGTCAAGGTGTGGGTGGTTCCCGTGGTGAGCCCCGAAGAGGACGCCGGCGGAAAGTAACACCCTCGCAACCCATCGAAGAACATCGGCGCCGCAGTGACCTTCGAGCAGCCCATCAGCGCCCCACGCTCCGGCGCCCGCATGGTCGATGTGGGCAGCAAGCCGATCACCGCGCGCATGGCCCGCGCCTCGGCGTTGGTCCGAATGCACCCCCAAACCGCTGCGGCAATCCGCGACCGCGCGCTTCCCAAAGGCGATGTGCTGGAGACGGCGCGCCTAGCTGGCATCATGGCGGCCAAGCACACTGCACAGTGGATACCACTATGCCATCCGCTGCCATTGGATGCCGTGGCGGTGGAACTGTCGTTCCTGGACGATAGCACGCTGGAAATCCGCTCCGAAGTCCACGCCACTGCCCGAACCGGTGTGGAAATGGAAGCCCTGGTAGCAGTTACCGCCGCCGCCCTGACGGTTTACGATATGTGCAAAGCAATGGAGCGAGCGATGGTCATCGAGCGCGTATGGTTGGAAGAGAAGGCGGGCGGCAAGAGCGGGCACTTCCGCCGGGAGAACGGGTAGCGTCTGCGCGGAGTTTCTCCCGACCCATTATTCCCTGATTCGGCAACACTCGACGGCCCGATCTGCAACGCCGGTCTGCATCACCCGCCAAAGGCGCGCTCCGCCTGCCAAGCAGCGTCGACCATCGCGCAGCGCAAACCGCCAGCCAGCGCAGATTGGCAGGGAACATAGACTGGCGGCCAAGGCCGCCTGCTATGCAACACAGACTTACAAACAGGGCAGAACACCAGTGTACCTGGGGGCCAGGCCGTATGATCCCTCGCATGCCTCCTACTGTGACCTATTGATTGGCCCTTTGGATCACCCATTGCATCACCCGGCATATCACCCATTGCGTCGCCCCTTTTGCGGCACCTTCGGCGCTGATGGCGCCGGCGGGCCATCTGTCAACGCCTGCCGATTGTGCGTACAATTACGTTAAGTTTCTGAAGTCAATCTGTATGCGCGATTGGGCAGCCCGGCAACGTGTTTGCACGCTCAGTTGCGTACAACCAGCCAGCAGCCAACAGCAAGGACCTGCGTACCAATGAAGGAAGCGGCGAAGGACAAAAACCTTGTCGCCGAGGTGCTGAGTGTATTGTACGCGCCGGTCCGCGCCGAACTGGATGAGGTAGAGCGCCTGTTGGAGCAGCAACTGGCGAGCCGTCACGCTTTTGTCGAGGAAGTATCGCGGCACGGGTTCCGGTTGGGAGGCAAGCGGCTGCGTCCGGCCCTGGTGTTGCTTTCGGGCAAAGCCGTGGGCGAGCTGAAGCGGGAACATACGGTGCTGGCTACCGCCATGGAGATGATCCACACCGCCACGCTGATCCACGACGACGTGCTCGATGATGCTACGCTCCGCCGCCACATGCAGACTGTCAACGCCCGTTGGAACAACGAAAGCGCTGTGCTGCTGGGCGATTTTCTTTTGGCCCGGGCGATGTCCTTGGCCGTTTCGATAGACGATCTGTTCGCCGTACGCACCATCACCGAGGCCGCCTGGCGGATGTGCGAAGGCGAACTTCGCCAAGTGGCATACCGGGGCAACTACGACCTGAGCGAACAAGAGTATCTGGACATGATCGCCGACAAAACCGGAGCGCTGACGGCTTGCTGCTGCCGGTTGGGGGCCTACTTCGCCGGGGCGGAGCGACGCGTGCTGGAAGCAATGACGCGCTTCGGACACCATTTGGGAACGGCGTTTCAAATAGCCGACGATCTGCTGGACTTGCTCGGCGAGGAGAGCATCGTGGGCAAGTCGTTGGGAAGCGATCTGGCGAAGCAGAAAGCCACCTTGCCGGTCATTCGCTTGCTGGGTAGCGTTCCTACAAACCAGCGCGGCGAGGTGGTATCGCTGCTGGCCGGCTTGGGCGACAACGGCCGGGCCGCGCTGCGCCCCTGGCTGGAACGTTTCGATGTTGTCTGTTACGCCCGACAGCGCGCAACGGACTACGCCCGCCGTGCCTGCGCCGAATTGGAGTGCCTTCCGCCCGGTCCGGTCCGCGATACCTTAGAGCAGCTCAGCCAGTTCGTCGTTGACCGGCAACAGTGATGTCGCCGACCGGAAGCAGTGATAGCGTCGACCGGCAACAGTGATGTCATCGACCGGAAGCAGTAATCTCGCCGACCGGAAGCAATAAAACCTTTCGTCCCGATGCTTAACTAGTCCAGATGCCCAACTAACCGTCTGGAGGCAGTTATGTCCGCTTGTTCCCTTACTGCGTGTTTGTCGGTTTGCGTTTTTTTGGCTGCTGCTGTGGCGTGTTGTCTCAGCAGCGAGGCCGGCCAACCCAACAGCACTTTAAAAGCCGGCTTCGCCGAACGCGACATCACGCCCAAGCTGGGCATGGAGCAACCGGGCGGATACGGCAAAGCGTTTCACCGCTCGTTTCACGATCCTTGCAAAGTCCGCGCCGCGGTCTTCGACGACGGCACAACACGTGTAGCCGTTGTGGGGATCGACGCGCTGATGATCCGCCGCGGCAGCGTACTGGCGGCGCGCAAAGGCATACGCGAAAAGTGCGGTATCCCGGAGGAAAACGTGCTGGTGGCCGCTTCTCATTCGCACTCTTCCGGGCCGACGGGAATGGTGCTGCCGGGCGAGTACGACCATGCATCGGACTTGGTCAAGACCCTGGCCTACGAAAAATCCTCTTGCGCCGATGCTGAGTATCTGCGGAACGTGGAACAGCAGATCGTCGATGCGGTGGTGGCCGCCGACGCCGCACGTCAGCCCATCCGCTGCGGCGCCGGCTTCGGCGCAGAAGACAAAGTCGCCTTCAACCGCCGGTTCCGCATGAAGAACGGGCAGACCTGGACGCACCCCGGACAGAACAATCCCGATATAGTCGAGCCTGCCGGACCAATCGACCCGCAAGTGGGCGTGCTGGGGGCGTGGGATGCCAGCGGAAAGCTGATCGGATGCATCGTCAACTACGCCTGCCACGCCACCACCAGTCCCGGTGGAATTTCGGCCAATTACATCTACTATTTGGAGCAAACGGTTCGCGGGGCCTTCGGGGCCGAGGCGATCGTGGTCTTCCTGCCCGGCTTCTGTGGCGATGTGACCCAAGTCGATAATCGCAGCCCTTACGCTAACCCCGGTGCAGAAGATTGGGCCCGGCTGGTCGGCGGCCGCGTCGGCGCCGAGGCAGTCAAAACTTTGCTTACCGTGCCGCGCGGCGCGCTAGTGCCGGTGCAAGCCCGCACCAAGACCATCACTTTGAAGCATCGCGTGCCGCGGCCGGAGCGGGTAGCGGCGTGCTTGGAAATCGTCAAAAAAAACCCCAACGAAGTCGGCGCCACCCAGTGGACGTTCGCCAAAGAGATCGTGTTGCTCGACGCCCTGTTGGCCAAAAAGGGCAAAGAACCCCGGGCAGAGGTGGAAGTGCAAGCCGTGCAAATCGGCCCGGTGGTATTGCTGGCCACCCCAGGCGAAATGTTCTGCCAATTGGGGTTGGATATGAAAGCCGGCAGTCCGTTTCCGTTCACTTTCCCGGTCGAGTTGGCCAATGACTGCGTAGGATACATTCCGACCGAAGAGGCCTTCGGGCCCAACGGGGGCGGATATGAGTTGCGACTGACGTCGTACAGCAATCTCGAGCCGACGGCGGGGACCAAGATGGTGCAGGCTTGCCTTGAGCTAGCCAAGAGTCTGTCGCCTGGACCCGTGCCACAACATACCCCTGCACCGCCTTCGCGCGGCCCGTGGTCCTACGGCAATGTCCCGCCGGAAGTGGATTAAGTGCTCACCGCTCGAAAATCGCTACGGCGGATTGTCAAGGCGGTGGGGTAAAGCCACGGCGTCGGGCATGGCGAAAAACAACCAGGCGCTTTTCGCGTTCATGTGGTTGCCTGTTGCTGCTGGTGCGCGCTAGTGCTCGGTCCTGCTCGGCGCGGAATGCTAATTCAGCCAGCAGCACATGGGGCACAGCTAAGGTTTGTTCGCCCGGGCGAACTCGCGCATGGCGTGAAGGTTGGCTGCAGGAGTGTCGCGCGGCACTTCGCACCCGGCGCCGACCACGTAATACGGGCCAGCCTGTTTGTAACAGTCGGCCAAGCCCTGTTGGACCTGTTCGGGCGTGCCGTTGCGGAGAACCTTCACCGGGTCGATATTCCCGCAAAGTACCTGCGTAGGACTGGTCTGCGCACGGGCTTCGGACAACGGTACCATCCAGTCTAGGTCTACTAGGTCGCAACCCAGCCGGCCGATGCCGTCGAGTATCTTCCGCGTATTGCCGCAGATGTGCAGACGCACCATAGCGCCCATGGCCTTTACGCCGTCGATGAGCCGTTTTTCGTAGGGCCAGACGAACTGTTGGTAGTTTTGCGGGCCGACCAAAGACGCCGCCGCATCGCCGATGCCCATGATGTCTACCCCGGCTTCGACCTGTGCCTTGGCAAAGCGCAGCTCCATCTCCAGCACGAACTCGAACAGATCGTGCACGAACTGCGGGTCGTCGTAGAAGTCGAGCATCAGCCGGTTGATGCCCCGCAGGTCGGCCCCCTCTGCGCACGGCCCTTCGATCCATCCTTCGATGAGCTTGTCACGGCCTACCTTCTGCTTGAACAACGCCGCCGCCTTCACGCGATCGTGCATTCTGCCGCCGCCGAGCGGGTCGGGGATTTTTAGCCGGGCAAGTTCGGTCTTATCGGCCAGTCGGGCGTTGGTCTCGTCGATCGCCGGCGGCTGGTTCTCGAAGTACTGGATCGCGGCGCCGCAATCGGCCGCCTCCCGGGCAGGATCGGAAATACACGATACGTGGTCGATGTCGAACCGTTCGGCTACCAGAATCTGCCCCTCGACCAACAGCCGGTAGTCTGTGGCGTATCGCCCGTAAGGCACGCCCAACTGGTCGGCGGCGAACATCATGGTGATGGGCATTTGCGGCAGACAATCCACCGGCTGCGCGCGCAGCATGGCAATCAGTCTCTCTCGGCCGTTCATAGCACCTGCTCGGCTGGCTCAGCTATACCAACTGTTTTGGAATGTTCGCTGCGTGAACCGTACGAACCAGTGCGTCAATGCTCCACTGGTTCGGCCTTGATGATAGCATGGTCGAAGCTGGCAGTCACGCGATGGCCCGGGGGAACCACTAGGAAGCGGTCGTCGTCCCAGGGGCCGTCGACCAGCGCCTGTAGCAGGCTCAAGTCGCCGCGGATTTTCTCGAACGCCCAATTGCGCTGCTGGGCTTGCTGGCGGGCCAGACGCTCGAAGCGGTCGTCAGGCTCGATGCCCATCTCGATGAACGTTAGCCGGCTGTAATTGCGCGTCAGATCGCCCAGCTTGCTGTATAGATACTGGGCGTTGTCGGCACCGTATTTGGCCACAAGCTGCTCGTAATTCATGGCCAGACCGATTTGCGCCAGCACGCTTTCCTGGCCGGCCTGGGCGATCCCCTCGCCCCGCTCGATCCAACCCATGGTCTTGAAGTAAGTTCCCGGTTTCTCGTGAAAATACTTCCAGTACCGCTCCTTGTCGCCCATGAACAACGTGATGCAGTCGTGCGCCCGGGGGACTACCAACGGTATTGTCCTGGCGGTCAGCCCTACGATACCGTTGCTGCACAACGCGTAACCCAAAGCGATAGCGTCGTAACGCGACTCGTCCACTTGCCCCAACGCCTCTTGCAATCGGGGGAACATGCGCGGCTGGCCCATGTCGTGCAACGCCTTGGGAAGGAACTGAAGATCGACCTGGTTGCGCGACCGGGCCACAACGGCGCACAACTCGCGGAACAATATTTCGCAGCCGATAAGTTTGATGTGCATACGGCAGCAACGATGCAAGTGGCGCGTGCGGCTTCGGTTTCAGGCCGGCAGCCCCAACGGTTCGACGCATCGCCACCAAACACGCATCAAGGCAATTTTGCCTGGCTGAAAGGTTCGTGGGTTTGTGTCGCCGCAGGCTTTGCTTCATTCCGGGATTTCGGTAGTGCTAAACCTCTTTGGCCTCGATCCAGGACATCAGCTTGCGCAACTGCCGCCCAATGACCTCGATCGGATGGCTGCGCTCTTTGCGCCGCATGGCCTTGAAGGCCGGAGCGTTGGCCTTGTTTTCCAAAATCCACTCGCGGGCAAAGCTACCATCTTGAATCTCGGCCAGGACGCGCTTCATTTCGGCGCGGGTCTGCTCGGTGATGATGCGCGGGCCGCGGGTGTAATCGCCGTACTCGGCCGTGTTAGAGACGCTGTAGCGCATGTAGTTCAGGCCGCCTTGGTAAATCAAGTCCACGATGAGCTTCACCTCGTGGACGCACTCGAAGTAAGCCATTTCGGGCTGGTAGCCGGCTTCCACCAGCGTTTCGTAACCGGCCTTGATCAGCGCGCTTAGTCCGCCGCACAGCACCACTTGCTCGCCGAACAAGTCGGTTTCGGTCTCTTCGGCGAAGGTGGTTTCGATCACTCCGGCCCGTGTGCCGCCGATACCCTTGGCGTAGGCAAGTCCCAGCTTCAATGCCTCGCGTGGCGTGCCCTCGCCCAAGGCGATCAAGCAAGGCACTCCCGCCCCGCGCATGAACTCCGAACGCAACAGGTGGCCCGGCCCCTTAGGCGCGACCAGCAGCACCCACACGCCTTCGGGAATGTCGAACTGCCCGTAGTGCACGTTGAACCCGTGCGAGCAGACGATTGTTTTGCCCGCCGCCAAATTGGGGCGGATTTGGCCGCGGAACACATCGGCCTGTAGTTCGTCGGGCAGCAGGATGGTGATGATGTCGGCCTGTTTGACGGCCTGCTCGGTCCCCAGCGGCTGGAACCCGTGGCTTACGGCCAATTGATAGTTGGCAGTGCCGGGCAATTCGGCGACGATCACATCGCAGCCGCTATCGCGGAGGTTCTGGGCATGAGCATGTCCTTGCGAGCCGTAACCCAAAATGGCGATCTTCTTCCCGCGTAGCTGCGCCAAATCGGCGTCTTTGTCGTAATAGATTGTGGCTGGCATGGCTGGTATCCGTGAAACTAGCAGAAACTAAACGACCTGCCCGACCATGTCAGTTAAGCGCAACCGATGCGCGATTCGGCAGGCAGGCAAGATTGGTGTCTTCTGGTTCGCAGGTACGCTGTCGTTTACGAGTCTTCGTTTTCTGGTTGCCGCGCGCCGCGCACCATGGCGATCCGCCCGGTGCGCACCAGTTCGATAATCCCGAAGGGCCGCATCAGCTCGATGAAGGCTTCGATCTTTCGTTCCGGGCCGGAGATTTCTATAATCACCATTTCCGGGGCGACATCGACGATCCGGCCACGGAAAATCTCGGTCAGCTCGCGGATTTCGCTCCGTTTGCCCGGCGGTGCGGCAACTTTGACCAACATCAGATCGCGCTCCACGTAGTTCTGCGCGCTGACGTCTTCCACGCGCACCACCGTGACGATTTTCTCCAGTTGCTTGCGCACCTGCTCCAATACTCGGTCGTCGCCCACGACCACGAAGGTCATCCGCGATAAACGGGGGTCTTCGGTCTCCCCTACCGCCAGGCTGTCGATATTGTAACCCCGCGAGGCAAGCATCCCGGAAATATGGGAAAGCACGCCGGGGACGTTTTGCACCAGCGCCGATAATACATGACGCATCGACTCGCTCCACAAATACTTGCAATCATGGAATGGTAATACGCTGCGTCCGATTTCGCAAGGGCGGACGATTACTGCTGTTGCGGCGGCTTGTGAGAAGCGCGCGGCGCTGCTATACTCAAGTTCTGCGCGTTCTCGCCAGACAGTCGATAGATGTCGCAGCGCCAGTCGAGAGCCGGCGAACAGTCCGTGCGAAAAAAAGTGTGCCCGATTGGCTCCATTTGCGGTTAACTCTCAGCAAAAAGGGCTTGCCCGATGCAGTACCTCGTTTCTACAACTCGTGCGTGGTGGTTGGGAATTGGCTGCGTTTTGGCCTTAGGTTTAATGTTTTGCGGGGGATGTCCAGCCCCCAGCGACAAACAGTCGCTGAAGAAAGCTCCGGCCGAAACTGCCAAACCCGAGCAACAGCCGCAAACGCAACAAAAGCCCGCCGAGCAATCTCCGACCATCAAGCTGGGCACGCCGGACAAGCCGACCGAGAAGCCTTCGGCGGAGCAGCCCGAGGATAAAAAGCCGGAAGAGACGGTCAAGCCGCAAGAGACGCCCAAGCCGGAGGAAAAGCCGGCCCCGACCGAGCCTTCTACACAGAAGCCGGAGGAGCCTGAAAAACCGCCGATGGAACCGAAGCCGGAGGAAAAACCCCAGCCTCAAGAAAAACCTCAGCCGGAAGAAAAGCCCGAGCAACCGAAACAGGAAGAAAAGCCGAAGGCCGAGGAACAACCCAAGCCGGAAGAAAAGCCCGCTCCCGCTGAAAAGCCTGCCGAACAACCCAAGCCACCAGCCGAGCAGCCCGAAAAACCGGCCGAACAGCCTCAAGAGCCTGAAAAACCCAGGGAAATGCCTGAGAAACCCGAGGAAAAGCCGCAACCGGCAGAGAAGCCGTCTGGGCAAGAGCAGCCGGCGGGGACCGGCAAGTGGGAACCGAAGCCGGTGGAGCTGAGCGTCCAGACCGAGCAGCCGACCCCTGCCTGGTTGCCCAAGCCGGTGATCAACATTCCCGAGGCCGAGGCCAAAAACGAGTCGGAGATGAAGCCGTACACCGAGATCATCCCCGACACCGACGTAAAGTTCGACATGGTGCCAATCCGAGGCGGCAAGTTTCTCATGGGAAGCCCTCCTAACGAGAAGAACCGCAACGAAGACGAGGGCCCGCAGATCGAAGTGGAAATCGAGCCTTTTTGGATGGGCAAGTGCGAAGTGACCTGGGCAGAGTATGAGCAGTGGGCAATGAAGCTGGACCGAACGCGCCGCGAAGCCGCGCACCGCCAGAAAGGCACCCAGCCTACCGAACGCGAGCTGATAGCCGACGCCATCGCCGTGCCCACCAATCCGTATCAAGACATGTCGAACAACATGGGCAAGGATGGTTATCCGGCCATCTGCATGACTCAGTTGGCGGCGAAGATGTACTGCAAGTGGCTGTCGGCCAAGACGGGCCGCTATTACCGCCTGCCTACCGAGGCGGAATGGGAATATGCCTGTCGGGCCGGAACCACCACTGCCTATTCTTTCGGCGACGACCCGGAAAAGCTCGACGAGTACGCCTGGTACTTAGACAATTCCGACGACAAATACCAGAAGGTGGGCAAGAAAAAGCCCAACCCGTGGGGATTGCACGACATGCACGGGAACGTGGCTGAATGGGTACTGGATCAGTACGTTCCCGACTTCTACAAGCAGTTCGTCGGCCGGACGGTGAAGAATCCGTTTTCGCCGGGAGTGCAGGAGTACGGTCGTGTGGTGCGCGGCGGCTCGTGGGACGACGAAGCTCCCATGCTACGCAGCGCCGCCCGACGCTACTCCGTCAAAGACTGGAAAAAGCAAGACCCCCAAATCCCACAAAGCATATGGTATCTTACCGACGCGTGGTTCGTGGGCTTTCGGGTGGTGCGTCCGCTGCGGGTACCTACGCCTGAAGAGGCCAAGAAGTACGAGCTAGACGACTGCCAATTGGCCGAGCTGCGCGACTACATGGAAGCCCAGGCAGGTAAAATGTAGCCAACTACCGCCCATGCTTCCGCATCGGCGCGTCGCCACCTGAAGTGGTTTTTCGGCACGTTGGCCGTCCGACCCCCCTCTGTGCTCCTATCGCTCCACAAAGCCGGCAGCAAAGCGCGCTGTCAACGGGACTTGTGCGCTTGGCCAAGTCGTGCCCGATTCTTTGTTTTGCAGGCCGATTTTGAAAAGCGTCGCTCGATTTGCTACAAGGTTAGTGCTTCGACAACCAAAGCCCTGTATTGGAGGAAAGCGAACATGACGGGCAATTACATGCGCAAAGTTTGCTTTTTGGCTCTGGCCCTGTTGATTGCGCCAGCCACGGCGGCCAGTGGCGAGTTGCGTCAGCTTCCTCCTTGTGCCGCAGCAAGTTGCACTTCGTCCGAGGCGACAGTCGCAGCGCCGAATAACGCTCAACCGGCGGCTTTTCCCCCAGCCGGCCAGCCCGTCACGGTGTTGGTGGCCTACCACAGCTTGCGGGGCAACACGGAAAAAATGGCCCAGGGCGTGGTTGAAGGGGCACGGCGTGTACAGGGTGTAAAGGTAGTCCTCAAGAAGGTCGAGGATGTAACCAAAGAAGACCTGATAGCTGCCGACGGCATCATACTCGGCTGTCCGACCTACTACGCCAACATTCCCGGAAAAATGAAGGCCATCATCGACGATTGGTCGTGGAAGATGAAGGTGGATTTCACCGACAAGGTGGGCGGCGCGTTTGCCACCGGCGGCGGACAAGCCGGCGGAAAAGAGCACGTCATTGTTTCCTTACTGCTTTACATGGTGAACTTGCGGATGGTGGTGGCCGGGCCGCTCTATGAAGACGAGGAGGGAGACGACAAGTGGGCCGAAATGGGCTCGGCCGCCATGACCGGCCCGATCGATCCGGGCGTGGGCGAGGCGGAACTGGACGCCGCCCGGCGGCTGGGCGACCGCATCGCTCGGCTGGCGCTGAAACTCCACCGGCGATAGATGCTCGACGGCCGCAGCCCGCAAACTACGCTGGTGTGCAACCCGCGCCGCTCGACAACCTGCGCGGTCACAGCAGCATGATGTTTGCTCGGGCGCAGGCGGCTTGCATTTCTTCCGGCCAGATGCCGCAGCTTACCTCGCCGATGTGCGCAGTGCGCAGGAAGAACATGCACAACCGCGACTGCCCGATGCCGCCGCCGATGCACTCCGGCAGTTTGCCTTCTAAGAGCAAGCGGTGGAAATACAGTGCGGCCCGTTCGGTACAACCGCGAATTTCCAGTTGGCGGCGGAGCGTGGCGGCGTCCACGCGCACGCCCATCGAGGAAATCTCGAACGCCCGCTCCAGCACCGGATGCCATACGAGGATGTCGCCGTTCAGGCCGTGGCCGCCGTCCGGCCGCGGCGTGCTCCAGTCGTCGTAGTCGGGCGCGCGGCCGTCATGAGGTTGCCCATCTGGCAACGGCCAGCCGATACCGATCACGAACACCGCCTTGCACTGCTGGCAGATGCGATGCTCGCGTTCGCGGGGCGGCAAGTCGGGCCAGCGGGCGTACAGCTCTTCGGAGGTGATGAAGGTAATGTGCTCGGGCAACATCGGGCGGATGCTGGGATATTGGGAAGCAATGTGAAACTCGGTGCGGCAAATTACCTCGTATATCGCCCGCACCGTGGAAATCAGCGTATCGAGGTTCCTCTGCTCGGCGGTGATTATCTTTTCCCAATCCCATTGGTCCACGTAGATGGAGTGCAGATTGTCGAGCACCTCGTCC
The DNA here is from genome assembly GCA_938015445.1 of uncultured Pirellulales bacterium. GTDB lineage: Bacteria > Planctomycetota > Planctomycetia > Pirellulales > Thermoguttaceae > CALLPE01. The sequence goes on along the minus strand of CALLPE010000008.1, from coordinate 334,049 downwards.
GGCCGCACGGCGTTCATATCGGTGTACAGCCCTTCGCCCACCGAAAAGCCGTACCGCGCCAGCGCCAGCCGCTTCCATTTGGCCAGCGACTGTACGATTTCCACCTCGGCGTTGCCGTCGTTCTTGACCCGAAAACGGACCGGCTGTTCCACTCCGTTCAGGTCGTCGTTAAGCCCGGTGCCGCTGCGCACAAATAGCGGCGCGGTCACCCGTTGCAAGTTCAACGCGGCCGCCAGTTGCCGCTCGAAAAAGTCCTTGATGTCTTTAATCGCCGCCTCGATGTGCTTGGTATCCAAGTGCGGCCGGTAGTTGGGTGGTAGTTGCACAGAGACGCTCATTAGCCTGTAGTTCCTTTTCATGATGCCCGATTCCCCGAAGTATACCTCGCCGCCGGCCGGCGCGCAAGGCGACCGCCTCTGGAGACTTGGGAAAGCTGCGCCAGGCTTGGGAAAGCTGCACCACGGAAAGACCCGCCCCGAAGCAGCGCACCCCTGGCCGGCTAGGCCGGCATTGCCGCAGCCGAGTTCCAGACGGCCATTGGCATGCCCTCAGTAGCGCCTCTGTACGCTCGGGTTCATATAGCCGGTTGCGGTTTCAAGGCTCGGAATGGGGCGGAGCGGACGATGATTCGTGAGGCTCCGTCGTCGGTGGATGTAACGCTCCATTCTCGTCCGGCAGCTCCTCTTTTTTGGCGGTCTGATTGGTGGCGGCACGCAGCTCGGACAGTAACCGCTCCACTGCCTGATGCGTTTTGACCGTCTGCGCGATCACCAAAGTTCCCCTATAGTACCGAATGGTACCCCGACCACCATTGTCCTGCCAGGAATCGGGTTCTACCGAGGACTGGATTACGTCGGTCAGTCGGCTGGCCTCGGTATCGGGGCTGCGGCGGGTAAGTCCTATCGGCTCGATCAAGTCGTGCACCGGATAAACGCGAACCTCCAAATCCGCCTGCGCCTTCTCGGCAGTGGTGACCACGATCACACCGTGCTTGATGTAGTAGTCCAAGCCCAATTGGCCAAGCACTAAACCCAGAACCATCTCGGCAGGAACGTCGCTCAGGGCGATGCTTACCGACGCGTCCGCCAGGATCGCCTCTTCTGCCAACGCGCGGCGATCGAGGAACATTTGGCAGCCGGTGGCCCCGGCCAACACCTCCAGCACCGCTTCCAGTGGTGTACCGGAAAAGCTCACTTCGATAGGCTTCTGGAGTTTCTCGCGGGCCTTATCATCCCTGGTCGGCTCGCTCGGCTTTTGCCGTGCCGCGTGTTCCGGCAGTTGTTGGGTCGGCTTCGCCGGCTGCGTTGTCTTGTCGGCGCCGTGATTCTTTTCCTGGGATGTGGCGGGCGTCTGAGGCTTGTGTTGGTCCGCCGGCGGCTCGGCCGCTTTCTTGCTGTCGGCCTCTTGCGACGCTCCCTCAGCGGCCGCAGCGGCCTGGCAAGGCTCGAATACACCTACCGCCCAGCAAGCAAATGCCAGACAGACAGGCAGGATTACCAACAGGGCTCTGGAGATTGTGGCGCGCACGGCAAACCTCCTATTAATCCTGGGGTTGTTTATTACGTCTTTCAGCACACAATATTGTAGCACTACCCGACGCCAACAGGCGAAATTGACCGGGCGCAGCCTTTTCGACCGACTATGCCAACCGTGAGCTTGGCACGGGGGATGACGCTTGTATTGGTTCCGCGGCCTCGCTTAGGCGGCAGCGCCACATAGGATGCTGCGACTGGCGACGCCACGAGTGATTGCACAGGCGTTCAAGAAGGCCGATCGTCTTCCTGCTCTGCATCTTCTGAGCGACCGTTGTTGGCAGCGCCGCGGATCGACTCGAGCCAGTCCAGATACTCCTCGATTTCGTGCAGGGGCATTCCGAGCCACAAGGCCACATCGACCGCCTCGGCTCGGTCGATGAAACGCCCGGCGTGTTCGAGTATCAATTTGGCGATTTCGTGAGCCATCGGCGCTGCCCGGAGAGGCTGGCTTCGCAGCACTTGCCGTCGCCATAGCTTGCAGGGCGAAGTCCGACTGGTAGACTAGGCGCGGCTCGAGTTACAGCAAGCAAAGCGGCCTGCTACCATACTTCTGTGCTAAATGCAGTACTACCTTCAGTGGATAAGGAACTGTTGGCAGTTTGCATGGTTGTCCCGCTGTCCATTACAATTCTAGACGACCAAGCCTCCGGGGGAAAAGGCTGATGGAACAAACAGTCCTATATGTAATCGTCGAAAACCTGCCTAGCAGAAGAATTCAAGCGGTTTGCCGCACGGCGGAGGAAGCCGAACAGCTTCGGCGGCAGTTGTGTACGATGTCTGGCTCCGCCGAATTGTCGCCCGTATGTACCACCCAATTGAGCATCTTCGCCATGAATGCGGTGTTTCCGGGCGACCGTTTTCGGCTGGTTTATGGCACCCCGAAATACAGGCCGTCGCACCCGCTGGAAGTGCCCGAAATGGAGTACTGCCGGGTAACCAACACCGACGCCCACTCCGAAGGGTACGTCTATCCCGACGAGTTGTACTTGCACCGCAAACAAGCTATTGCGGCGGCGGCTGTGCATAATGTGAAGCAACTAGAGCGCGAGGACGGTGGGCCGCTCGATTGGGCGGTAGTGGTGGAGATCGGCGAGCCGTTGTGGCGCCGGTATCGTTCCGAGTGCATGGTGCTTCGGGGCGTTGGTTGGGAGGACACCGAAATGGTCCGCCCGGTCCGCGTCGTCCACCCCACGCCCGACGAAGCTACACTGTGATGTCGCCTAGAGGGCGGCGATTTTGCCCTGCCAGCGGGGTGCAATTCGGGCAAACCGCCGCAACGGCGCAAGACAGCCCTGCGAGCGCGTTAGCGCCGCTGGCTGGCCGAAGCCATGCAGCCAATTCAGGCTGAGGGACCGCCCCGCCGCCGAAGCCCCTGCCTAGCCGGTTCGGACTGTGACCAACGGTTCTTGAACCGGCCCGTGACCACCAGTCATCGAACCTTCATGCACGCCACGGTTGTTAAACGTTCGTTTGACCAACGGTTCCCGAATCTTCAATTGCAGCCGCCAGTTGCTGTTTCTGTTAACGGCTCGGGTTGCTAAACTAGCATAACCGCACTTGCGCCAACGGGTTTTCCTATGGGCGACGGTGACGCTTTACTGTGACTTCGGATGCTGTTTTCTCGTGGTCTGCGGCGCTGATGAGGAGACCGAACAATGGCGCGCAACCGGTGTGTGGCAACTTTGCTACTTTTGGCCGTGGCATCGACGGCGGCGCTGTGCGCAAGCTCGCAGGGGGCCGATAGCAAGCCAGAGCGTCCTCGGCTTTTCCCTCTGCTGGGGCGCGAGGGCAGGCCGGAGCAGTCGGCCCCGCAGCAGTCCGGCTCGGCTATGGATGCTTACAAACAAGCCATGGCGGCCTGGGAAAAGGGGGACGTTCAGGCAGCCCTGAACGGACTCGGCCGTGCCATCCAGCTCGATCCCAAGATGGCCGTGGCGTATATGGAACGGGGCTTGATTCGCGCGCGCAGCGGAGACGTGGAGGGCGGGCTTTCCGACGTGTCGGCGGCGGTAAAGCTGGAACCGGAGAATCCGCACGTCTATTTCGCCCGCGCCTTCGTTTACCGACAAAAGGGCGAGAACCAAAAGGCGCTAGCCGATTACGATACGGCGATCAAGCTCGACCCGAAGTATGTGGCGGCCTATCGTGATCGCGGTTGGCTCCATGCGCTGAGAGGCGATTTTCGCAAGGCACTGGCCGATCTGGGCGCAGCGGTCCGTTTGGCGCCCAAGGACCCGGAGGTGTATTCGGCGCGGGCGATGGTTTTGCAGCAGATGGGGCGCTACGAGGCGGCCATCGCCGATTACAACCAAGTGCTGGCGCTTGACCCCCAGGACGCCGATGCCTGGAGCGAACGGGGCTATTGCAAGGCCATGGCCGAAGACCCGGACGGCGCTCTGGCCGACCTGAATCGTGCTTTGGCTTTGGCGCCCGACGGCGCGCTGGCCTGGTTTCATCGGGGCTATGCTTACACGCGGAAAGGCGATTACCTCAAGGCACTGGCCGACTACGACAAGGCCATCAAGCTCGACCCCAGCCTGCCAGAAGCGTACCGCGAACGCGGTTTCGCTCATGCCATGCAAAAGCAGTTCCCCCAGGCCATGGACGATTTAAATAAAGCCATCCAGTTGGCCGACGACGACTACATGGCTTGGTTCTTCAGGGGATTCGCTTACGCCCAGCAGGGCGAGATGGATAAGGCCATTGCCGATTATACTCGCGCGCTGGAACTGAATCCCGATCATGGCGAATCGCTACTGTACAGGGCGCTGGCCTACGCCCGAAAAAACGACTCGCAAAAAGCACTGGCCGACTACAAGGCGCTGATACTTCAACAGGCACTGCCGCCGACACAAGTGAAGAACTGGGTGTACGAGGGCGGCCGCCAGGAAGCGGCCAAGATCATCGACAGCTTCGAGGATGCGCTGGCCGCAGCCAAAGAGGAAGCCAAGAACCTTTACCGCTTGGGGGTCGAGTTGCACAAGAAGGTCGGGGAGGCAAACGTCTCGGATGCGGAAAAACAACGCCACTTGAAAGAGGCCATCGACCAGTACACCGAAGCCCTATCGCTGTATCCCCGCTACGCCGAAGTGTATTACAACCGCGGCCTGGCTTATCGGCGGCAGGAGAAGTTCGAAGAAGCGGCGGCCGATTTCAGTCAAGCCATCCAACTGGACCCGAAGTTCGCTCCCGCCTACAGTAATCGCGGTTACGTGCTTTACCGGCTGGGAGATTTGGAAGGCGCCCTGGAAGACTTCGAGACTGTGCTCAAACTAGAGCCTGACAACCAAACTGCCCGCCAAAGCCGAGACGTGATCATTGCCCGATTGCGCAGCGGCCAGTGATAGGTCGGCTGTTTGGGCCGAGCGAATGCTGTCCGTTGGGCCGCACACGCTCAAGCACTCCAGCAGCGCGATAGTCCATCGGCAATGACACCTTTGGCATAAACACCTCGGCGAACACCTTGCTGGCCATGACCCGCACTCAACGATTGGCCGAGATGCTGTTGCTGCTGGCGCTGTTCGCAGTGCAAGGCGCCTACCCGGTGCCGGACGTCAACGAGCAGAACTACCTGGGCAAGGCCATCCACTGGTGGAACCCCGACTGGGCCAAAGGCGACTTTTTCCTGCAAACGCCAGACGCTCATCTGGTGTTCTACCTGAGTTTTGGCTGGCTGTCTCTGGTGGTATCGCCGCCGGTGATGGCCTGGGTGGGACGACTGCTGGTTTGGACGCTGCTGGCTTGGTCGTGGCAGCGGCTCAGCACTGCCGTGTTGCCCGGGCGGTGGTGGTCGGTGCTTACCGGCGCACTGCTGGCCTGCCTGGTGGACCGCTGCCATGTAGCTGGCGAATGGCTCATTGGCGGTGTGGAAGCCAAAGGCTTTGCTTTCGTATTGATGTTCCTGGCGGTGGAAGCGATCGTTCGAGCCTGCTGGCGACGCGCATGGCTGTTGCTGGGCGCGGCGACGATGTTTCATCCGCTGGTAGGAGGTTGGGCCGCCATAGCCGCAGCCCTGGTGTGGTGGTTGGACCGTAGCGAACGGCCCGCGCTGCGCTCTATGGTGCCGGCCATGCTGGGTGGAGCGGTCATCGCTCTGCCGGGGATCGTCCCGGTGCTGCTACTGAGCCGCGGAGCCGATGCGGCGTCCATCGATCAAGCAAATGTGATATACGTTTTCTACCGGCTTTATCATCACTTGGACCCGCTGTCTTTTCAGCCGCCGTTTGTCGTCCGCTTCGTGCTGCTTGGTGTGCTGTGGCTGGCTTTGTGCGAGTTGCTGCCGGCCCAGTCGCCTCTGCGTCGCTTACGGCTGTTCGTAGCCGTTGCCCTGTGCATTGCAATCGTCGGAGCAGCCTTGGCGTTGCTGCAATTCGTCGATCGCATGATGGCCGCCAGCCTGTTGCGATTCTACTGGTTCCGTTTGGCCGATGTGGCACTGCCACTGGGAGTGGCGCTGGTGGGGCCTCGGGCGGTGGAGGGTATGATGCGTTCCGCTCCGCGCCGCGCTGCCTTGTGGCTATCAATCGTTATCGGCTTGTTGGCGGTTCACTATCTGCCGCTTGCCTATCAACGGCTGGAGCCGGGCGTGCCGCGGGCCGATCGCCTGCCCGATTACCCCGCCTGGCGTGACGTATGCGCCTGGATCGCCTCTAACGCCGAAATACCGCCCGATGCCATTTGGCTCACGCCGCGGGCTAATCAGACCTTCAAATGGTACACCAGCCGCCCCGAGGTCGTCACCTGGAAAGAGCTGCCCCAGGATCCCGCAGGCATCTGCCAGTGGTGGCAAAGACTGGGCGACATATACGGGTACGCCAGCACTCCGGGCAAATTGATGCACAGCTCGCTCAGCAGCGTGCCGCTGGAGCAACTCTTGGCGGCAGCCCGAAAGTACAACGCCACCTTTCTGCTAGCCGACCGCAAGACCGACTTGCCGCTAAAGCGTCTTTATGCAAACGGCTCGTACGCCGTGTATGACCTGCGGGAAGCACCGGCGCACAAACCCAACTGAGCGGAAAAACCCACCGGCGGAAGCACTTGGCACACCGTGGCCGGTGCGCTAGCGCGGTGATGACCGCCCAGTCAGGTTTTGGCCAGCGAGCAGCCAAAGCGCACATCGGCGCTCCGAAAGAGGCATTGCCGGGCAGCGAGCATCGGCCTAATTGGGCTGTCAGCCGTGTGGGCGATATACTAAATCGAGCCAGAACGATCGGTTGACTAACATCAATCGGCTAACGGTTTGGAATCGCCCATGTCGCCCGAAGAAATCGACCTGTGGCACATGCGCCGTGCGTTGGAACTGGCAGCCCAGGGCGAAGGCTACGTCGAGCCGAACCCGATGGTCGGCTGCGTGATCGCCCACGGGGCCGAGATTATCGGCGAAGGTTGGCATCGCCGGTTCGGCGGCGCGCACGCCGAAGTGGAGGCGCTGCGAATGGCCGGCTCGCGTGCCGCTGGGGCCACAATGTATGTAACCTTGGAGCCATGTTGCCATTACGGCAAGACGCCGCCATGTACCGAAGCCATCATCGCCGCCGGCATTCGCCGCGTGGTAGCGGCGACAACCGACCCGTTTCCGGCCGTATCGGGCGGGGGCCTGCGCCGATTGCGCGAAGCCGGTTTGCAAGTTTCGGCCGGTCTGCTGGCGACCGAAGCCGAGCGGCTGATGGCTCCGTATATTAAACTGCTCACCACGGGCAGGCCCTGGGTAATCGCCAAATGGGCAATGACGCTCGACGGCAAACTGTTCGCCCGCGACGGTGGTAGCCGGTGGATTTCGGGCGAGCGGTCCCGGGCGGCAGTGCATCGGTTGCGCGGTCGGGTAGATGCAATCGTCGTCGGTCGGGGTACCGCTGTGCGCGACGACCCACTGCTGACAGCCCGGCCGCCAGGACCGCGAGTGGCCACGCGCATCGTACTGGATAGCCGCGGCCGGCTGCCCTCGGAAAGCCAACTGGTACGTACCGCCCGGCAGTTCCCCGTCATCGTAGCGATCGGGCCCGAGTGTCCAGCGGCCGAGTGCCATCGCTTAGAGCAATCCGGTTGCGAGGTGTTCGTATGCCAGGGCCAGGGACATGTTGAGCGGTTGCACGCGCTGCTGGTCGAGCTGGGCAACCGGCGGTTGACCAACGTGCTGTTCGAGGGCGGAGCGGAAGTCTTCGGCGCGCTGCTGGACGGTCGGCTGATCGACGAAGTACACGTCTTCATCGCGCCGAAGCTGCTGGGCGGGGCAACAGCCGGCTCGCCAGTCGCCGGGCAGGGAATCGAAACGGTGGCAAATGCCTTGCCACTGGAAACCCCTGTGGTCGAACAGTTCGAAGGCGACGTTTATCTGCGCGCTCGGGCACTACGATGAGCGGTAGCCCCCAGCACGCTCGAGGTTTTGCTACGATCGCCTACTGACCGGCCGCGCGGTTTCCGAAATGCCCAAATGCAGCCCCACACCGGCAAGCATGGTGACGGCGAAGAAAACGTCTTGATGCCCCGCAACACTGGGCTATGTGGGCACAGTATGTGTAGGTGTACGCCGTCTTTGCAGTGTACGCCGTGTTTGCAAGCGTCTCACGTGCCCAAAATCGTATAAGAATAAGAAAGCGCCGGCGCCCGAGCCGGTTTTCAGACGAGTTCTACTTCCGGCTGGGCAGCTCGATTTGTTTAAGGCGGTGGGCAAGCGCCTCCTGGATTTGAGCGGCGCAAAAGCGGTAGCGTTCCAGCGGGCCGCCGATAGGATCGCAGATATCCGACTCGTCGACCGCCAGCAGCTCAGTGCGCTCGGCGGCCTCGGGCCATTGCTCGACGATGGCCTCGCGGTGCGAGCGAGTCATCGTGAAGATCACGTCGGCGTGGCGGACCAACTGCTCGTTGACCGGCTGGGTTTGATGGCTGGTCAAATCCAGCCCCAGTTCGGCGGCAACTTGAATGGCTTCCGCCGAGGCCGTTCCACCCATCATCGCTGCCACGCCGGCCGACATCACGATCACCCCGTGGTCTTCCAGTTCATCCAGGTGACAGCCGATTTGTTTGGCCAGCATGTCGCAGCAGATGACCTCGGCCAAAGGGCTGCGACAGGTATTGCCCGTGCATACGAACAGCAGCATCACGCTGGAAAGCCGCTGGATGGTTTTCTCGGGCACCACACCGGCGCGAAGAACTTCGTAGCGGTTTCCCACCACCTTCACCACCGAGGACGGTTGGGCAAAACGACACCGGCCGTCGTCCAGCAGCAAGTCCACCTCGTCGCCGAGGCTCTCCAGCACTTCGGCGGCAGTGACGGCGTCGGGCTGCCCGGAACGATTGGCGCTGCTGAGTACCAGCGGGCCGACGATCATCTGCATCACGTCGAGGATCAACTGGTGTCCCGGCACCCGCAACCCGACCGCGTTGCTGGGCGAAACGGCCTGTTGGACAAAGCTGGGCAATCGCCTTACCAGGCTTTGGGGATGAGAGTCGTCGAGCACCAGGGTAATAGGGCCGGGCCAGCAGCGTCGGGCCAGACGTTGGGCCAAGGCAGATAGGTCGGGGGCGTAGTCTCGGGCCTCTGCGGCACTACGGATGGCCAGCGTCAGCGGCTGCCCAGGCCGGCGCCCCTTCACCCGAATCAACCGCTCCACCGCCGACTGGTCCAGTGCGCTGGCAGCCAGACCATAAACGGTTTCGGTGGGAAAGACCACCAGTTTGCCTTCGGCCAGGGTTTGGACGGCCCGATGCACGACGTCGCGCCAGTCCTCGGCAACACGCAGGTCAATTACTTCGACAGGCATAAACCGGCCCGCGTTTCCACCCAACCCCCCTCCAGTTACACCCTACTATACTGAACATTACTTGCCCAGGTCAACTCGATAGACCACTACTTTGCGTTCCCTTGCAGTTCAGGGCCGCAGCAGGGCATCCAGAACGCTAATTTCTTTCAACAAGGCGCCGATTTTCCAAAGGGGGCGCTGCTGGCCAGATGACCATGGCCCAGTTGCCGGATTCTTCCATCTTGCCTAGCCGCCGCAATGCGCCCAAACGCGTGCCAACAGTCTGATACACAGTCTGATACACAGTGTGATACAAAGTCTAACGCACGGTCTAATACAGTCTAATGCACAGTCTAATACAATGCACAGTCTAATACACAGTCTCGATTGACGCTTCGCCGGCGCATCGGCCCAACAACCGCAGCTCTGGGGGCCCCCCTTAAGATCGCCGTTGGCAGCTTTGCACGCACCTGTGGTCGGCCCAAAATCGGCGGCTCTGGGGGTACTGCCGGCACGACTCATCCGTTGAAGCTTTGGTCGGTCAACCGCTTCCAATCGGTTTTTGTCACGTCAAATGCATCCAACAGGGCTACCCGGCCTTAGCGCAAATTGGTATATCTAGACTGAGCTGGATCGAATCAGGGGAATCTTTGGTAGCGGAAATCGCTTATGAAGAGCGAGCATTTCGTTGAGCGACACGCTGGCCGCAGCGCTAGCCAATTGGAATCGGCCAGCACGCGGAAGAAAGTCGTCAACCGCCTATTGGAAGACGATTTGATCCGGCGGGTCAGTTACGACCAGTATCGTCAGGAAATCCGGCAGGTGTACGCCGGAACGCGCGGGGCGATACTGGCCGTCTGTAGCCTGCTTTCCTTGCACGTGCCGTTAGGAGAGCGGCTTTTTCGGGAACGCCGGTTCGACCTTCGTGGGCGGCGCAACATACTGGATGTAGGCAGCGGAGCCGGCCAGCTTGTGCAGCACGTTCTAAAGTACGCCGATCCGGAAGCGCGGATCACCTGCTTCGACCTGTCGCACCAAATGCTTCTCCGCGCGCGCCAGCGGCTGCGCAGCACCAGACCCCGTTTCTTGGCAGCCGACCTGAGCCGCCTGCCGTTTCCCGACGCCAGCTTCGATTGCGTAACCTGCGGTTACGTGCTGGAACATCTGCCGGATGCCCGACTGGGACTGGCCGAATTGAGCCGGGTAATGATGCCTGGGGCCCCAATGCTAGTGCTCACCACAGAAGATACCTTCTCCGGAGCTTGCACCAGCCGGGTTTGGCGCTGCCGGACGTACAATCGTCGCGAACTGGCCGAGGCTTGCCGCGAGGTCGGCCTGCAATGGCACAAGGAGCTATGGTTTTCCCCGATCCACAAGCTCCTGCGCGCCGGCGGCATCTGTGTGGAAATGGTCAAACGCGGCTGACGCGCAAGGCTTCTGTAGAAGGCTGTGGGGCTTCCTGTGCGTATTCGGCCACTCTTGCCGGCGATGACCAGCGCGGTTGTCGAGCCATACCTTCCAGCCTCGTGCTACGGTAGGCCGCTTCGCGCAGCGCGGTTTGTACACGTCGCCGGGATGCCACGCGCAAGCGCGCCAGCACGGCTACACAGCGGGCGGACACACGCTCATCGGGCCGAAACCGCCAACCGTCCAGCGTGCGTTTCAAATTCCTCTTGACTTTTTTTCACACAAAGATATGAATTGATTTCAAATCGCCGGCGCATTGGCCGAAAGGATTAATAAAAAGGAGAAGCACAGTCGCGATGAAAACTCGGCGAGCACGTGCTTGCCGGCATCGCTTCTACAGTAAGCGGGCCATCTGATGCAGCTCGCTGTATCGGCCACATTCAGGAGGATGGTTCTAAATGACCAGCTTCGATGCTGACTCTTGTTCAGCTTGCCGGATCGACGAAGAAGAACCCCCAAACTCAGAAGAGCCTCCGGGTACGACCTTCCAGCTTGTAGCCTCTTGGCCGGGGACGCGCCGCCGACGGTTGCCGCCGATCGGAGGCGTGCAGCGGGAGCGGTTGATCTGTGATTCACCGGGTCGGCAACCGCAACGCCGCAGCAGCCAGCAGAGCCGAGCGTTTCGGCGCATCCACTTTCCCGGCGTCAGCGAAGCACAGTGGAACAATTGGCAGTGGCAATTCCAGAACCGCTTTCGGAGCTTAGCGCAAGTTGAACGGGTGCTGGTACTTACCAGCGACGAGCGCGAAGCGTTCCGCCGACACGGCACGATGCTGCCCGTCAGCATCACGCCGTATTACATGAGCTTGATCTCGCCGGTGGACCCCACTCAGCCGTTGCGCCGCAGCGTGATTCCCACCACTTGCGAGTTCCAGCGCAGTTGCGGGGAAGACGACGACCCGCTGGGCGAAGACCGCCACAGCCCCATCCCTGGATTGGTCCATCGCTATCCCGACCGTGTGCTGCTGCTGGCTACCGACTTCTGCTCCAGTTACTGCCGGTACTGTACGCGGTCGCGGGTGGTAGGGCACGGGGTGCTCTCGCCCACTCAACAGCGGTTGGAAAGGGCCATCGAGTACATCCGCCGCTGTCGCTCGGTCCGCGACGTGCTGATCTCCGGTGGCGACCCCTTGGTCCTGAGCGACGAGCGTCTGGAGTGGCTACTGTCGCAGCTACGCGAAATCCCACACGTGGAATTGCTGCGCATCGGAACTAAGGTCCCGGCCGTATTGCCGCAACGCATCACGCCCCAGCTCTGCCGCATGTTGCGCAAGTACCATCCCTTGTGGATGAGCCTGCATTTCACCCATCCCGATGAGTGTACCCCAGAAGCGGCTCAGGCTTGTGCCCGGCTGGCCGACGCGGGCATCCCGCTAGGTTCGCAGACCGTCCTGTTGCGCGGGATAAACGACGACCTGGAGACCATGCGGCAGTTGGTCCATAAGCTGGTAACGATGCGCGTGCGACCGTACTACCTCTACCAGTGCGATCCGATCAGCGGGTCGGCCCATTTTCGCACTTCGGTCGCCAAGGGAATGGAAATCATCGAGGGACTGCGGGGCCACACCACCGGATACTGCGTGCCGACGTACGTGATCGACGCCCCGGGCGGCGGCGGCAAGATTCCGCTACAGCCCGATTACGTCGTGGGCCGCGATGGCGACGACCTGCTGCTGCGGAACTTCCGCGGCGATATTTTCCGCTACCCCGACCCTATATCCCAGGACAACCCAGCGCCAATCGGCAAAACCTGACGGGCGAAATCGCCAACCGCCTACATCAACCAGCTACGGCCCGATAGGGCTTGCGCCGCTTGGGCTTTGGCGACCGAAACTTCGTCGCCGGGACTGGCCTAGTACCCGCTTCCGGCTGTGTCAGGTTCTTGCCGATCGCTTGCGCTCCCGGGTCTTGCGCTCCCGGCTTTTGTGTTCCCGGGTGTTGCGCTCTCGGGTCTTGCGCTCTCGGGTCTTGCCTTCCCAGCTTTTGCGCTCCCGGGTCTTGCGCTTCCGGCTGGGGCGTAGTGTATTGCGCGGCCGGTGCCGGTGTGCTTTCTCGGGCTGCCGAGGCCGACCCAAGCCGGCTATCCCTGTTTGTTACTGGCCGAGGGCCGAAAACCATTCCGGAACTGATAGAACCGCCTTGTGTCCCTCGACGTCGATCTCGAGCTGGCCCGGTTTGGAAAGGTGCAATCGGCATTTCGGCGCTAATGTTTCTGACGCATCAACCGCCGTCAGTACGTGCAGAAAAACGCTGCGCGTGTCGTGATTGCCCGGGTCGATTTGCAGCACGTGGTTGCCATACTTCAAATGATACGGGTTGCCCTCCACGTCGCCCAGCAACCGACCGCTCTGGTCATAAGCCGCCGCCTTGCCGCCTCCGTGCAAGACAACTGTGTAGCGCCGCGGAACAAGGGTTTGACAGAACAATCGGGCCTGGCCGGGCCGGGGCCGTAACCGATCGTCGGCCCAGCGCCGGTCGGGAATTTGATTGACGATCGTCACGCAATGCGGACCGATCTGCGGCCCCGTTTGGCTGTGCAACTGCCACAGGCGTTTGATCTCGGGCGTGGCCGTCTCGACGATGTCCAGCACGATCAGGTGTTTGTCGGCCAGCCAAACGAACTCCCGAATCCAGGTCTTGCACTTGGTGGGCGGATTGGTTCGCGTCAGATCGGCCCGACACCGGGCAAGCCCGGGCGAAACCTGCCACTCGGTAATCTCCGCCACATCCAGCTTGTTCTTTTCGCGGATGGCCAACCACTCGACCCAGGTGGCATGGTCGGTCTTTAGGCCACGGCGGGTATTCTGATCGCCGCGGTCGTCGGGAACACTTCCATCCAACAGCAGCACCACGTTGGCGGATATACAGTTGCGGTGATACTGGTCGGGCGGCGAATCGTAGGAGGAGTAGCGTCCGCTACGGGCAGCCAGCGGAGCGTATTTGAACACCTGGAACTCTCCGGCCGCTACGCCGCCGTGTACATCCATCGGGTCGCCACAGCGGAAGAAGACGTGAGTGGCCGAGTCCGGTTCGCCCGGGGCTGGCCACTGGCTGCGGAAGAAGCCGTACCCGCAGCTTTCCCGACCGAACAGCGCTGCTCGAGGCAATCTCTCCACAGATTCGCTCGGCAACGTCGCATCGCGGAAGATGGCCCACGGTGCGTACTGGCCGTGATACAGCTCCGCCCCGAACCGTCCCGCCCACCGCTGTGCCCAGGCCCGGCCATACCCATTGCGGGTGACGTAAGAAGCGATATCCAGCCCGCGGCAAAACTGGTCATGGCTGGCCCATTGGTCCCGGTACTGGTCGTTGATGTCGGTAAAAGCGAACCCCGGCCGCATGTACCACAGGTAGAATCGCACGATACCGTCCAGCCAATCGCCCTGATGCTTGCGGATCCAAGCGTTGGGGTTTTTGCCGGTGGCCGACCACCAAGCAGCAGCTATCGCCGGCAGGTCCACATACGTGTAGTAGATGGTGTAAGTGGCGCCGGTGGCTGCCCCGTCGACCCACTGATACGCTTTAAAATACTCTCCCGGGCCATATTGCCGGAATACTTCAAGGTACTCCGCAGCCTTCTGGCTTTCGCCGGTCAGTGCGATGCCAGCCAGGCACAGTCCGGCCAATGCGCCTGGCGTGCGAGAGTAGAAGAACGGCGCCTGTCCGCGGCGGATGTGCTGCACCGCTTCGTCGGCTGCTTTTTCGATCTTGGCTACCACCGCTTGGCGGGTCGACTCATCCAGTTGGGGATACAGCCAATCGAACAGCGCCGAAAGCTCCATCAGCGCCAGCCCGCGATCGCTCCACGACTGGCCTGCTGCCTCCATCCGCTTCAGCCCGGCGATCGCCGCCGCCAAGTCTTCCTGCTTTCCGTCGAGCAACCATAGCACAGCACGCCCCAGCGGTTGGGAAGGCCATTTGCGGGCGAACGGTTCCAGGTCGGGCTGCTGCCGGGCCTTGCGCAGCTTGCCGACGGTCAGCCCCTCGAACGCCTCATCCGCCCGAATGAACACCCGCGGCCGTACCGACAGTATGGGGGCGTCGAACGGATTTTCTTCTCCGGACGAACCCCGTGCGACCGTGGCCGAAAGGCTCAACACCAGGCACAACACCGCCACGATTGTCCCACACAACGGCTTCATATCACGCCTCCGGTTACGGCGACACGGCTGAAGCTACCAACGACGGCGAGATTGCCGAAGGTAGCACGCTGCTATCGCCGGACTGTCACATGGCCAACGAACCGCCCCTGCACCGGGAATTGAGCTAAAAAGTGTGGTTTCGCTTCCGCCTGTTGGATGCCGTGGCCTTGCATGGCACGACTGTTAGCGCCCGTGCAGGCCAGACTTGCCAATGCCCCGAGCTTCGATGTCCATGTGGTGGGGGACACCTGTCGGCGTGCTTAGAACCCTAGTCCCGGGCCATCGAGCACTGCGGTGCCGATCATCCCATCGCGCACTGTGAACATTTCCGGATATCGCTCTGCCCAGCCTTTGTTGCCTGCCGGGCAGTATTGGCGGGCGTTGCCTTCGATGGCCGATACGGTGGGAATACGGGCGGCAAGGGAAGCCGAATGCAAGAACGACGCCCCGGGACACGTCAAGTCCTGCACGCACAGGAACATATTGTAGTGCTGCGCCGCAGCGCCCATCAACAAGGCTTCGCTGTGCCCCTTGCAGGCCTTCAGGGCTACGCCGGAGTAGCCCAGCTCGCGAGCCAAAAGCAGGCTCTCGAAATCCACCAGCGATTCGTCGATGACCACCGGCTTGATCTGGGCGGCCCGGTGCATGCGGTTCTGCGGATTGGCGCGCAAGTCGCGGTGAGTGGGCTGCTCGATGTAATGCAACCGGCGCAGGGCTTCGGGAGCTTGTTCTTCGATGCGCGCCAAAAACTCCAACACGTACTCCACGTCCCGGCAGCGTTCGTTGAAATCGGCCGAGTAGAACCATTCGGTGCAGCCGCGGGCGTGCTGGGCTTCGGTCGCCACCCGATCGATCGACACTACCCGCTCCACGTCCCAACGCAAGTCGTCGCCGTTAAGTTTGATCTTCAGGTAGCGCAGGCCGTCGGCGACGATCCATTCGGGGAGCGTCTCGGGCAGGCCGTCGCCCACACGCTGGCTGATATCGGCGTCGGTCAGCGGGTCCAGCGCGCCTACCAAATGATACAGCGGCATCTGCGGCTTTGGCTGCCGCGAAGTGTAACGGTCCAGGTACTGGCCGGCAAACTCCTGGTTCAGATAGGCCGACATGTCGGCGTTTACAAACTCCGGCCCCAAAAGGTTGTACGAGTTCTGGCCCAACGCTTTGCCGTAAGCGTCGTGAATGGCGGCCATCACCGGGCTGGCCGCGACCAATTGAGCCAACTTGGGCATCGGCTCAGGCAGATTGAACTCCGCTTCCACCTCAGCCGCGATTCGCGGCATGACGCTGGACAGCTCGTGGGTTATTTCCAGCGGATGGCCCCAGCCGCGGTGGTTGTCGGCCTCGGCCACGAACCGCCTGCCAAACTCCACCATCGCCGCCAGCGTCGTTTCCGTCGGCACTGAGTTGCTGGGCCAAGCCCACACGTTGCCCACGGGCATTGAGCCGGCGCCCATGCCGCTGCGACCGTCGCGGGTTTGCACCCGGCACGCCACGTTCATCAGCACCACGTCGGTGACCACCCGTCCGCCAAACTTCATCGGCGTCCGGTAAGCGATGTACTCGGTACTGGCGAGAGCTTCCCGCAGTTGGATGTCGGTTGCTTTGGCCACGGACGATTCCTTTTACAAAGGCGCGTCGTTTTACAAAGGCGCGCAACCCACGGGGCAAACAGGTCTGCCGATCGCCGCCAGCCCAGCAGCGCTAACGGCGCGCTGTGGTTTGCTGGTTGACGGTCCAGCGTTCAAACCAGATTTTTGCGCACGGCCCACACGGCCGCCTGGGTGCGGTCGGAAACACCGATCTTCCGCAGGATGTGCTGCACGTGTTCTTTGACCGTCTCGTAGCTGATGTGCATGGCCTGAGCGATTTCTTTGTTCGTCAAGCCATAGGCCAATTGGCGCAGCACTTCGTGTTCGCGTTGCGTCAGCGGCACCTCCACGTCGGTAATCAACCGCGGCGTGGCCAGCGCACCGGTCACGCGGCGCAGTTCGTCCCGGGTCCAGGCGCTGTCGCCTGCGGCAGCCTTGCGGATGGCCTCGAGCAGTTCGTCGCGCGTACATCCTTTCAGCAGAAAACCGCTTGCCCCCAATGCCACCGCACGAGCAATGTAGGTGGGATTGTCGAAGGTCGATAGAATCAGAACCGGCAAGTCTGGCTTGTCTAGCTTAATGCGGCCCAAAGCCGTCAGCCCGTCGCCATCGGGCATGCGGATGTCCAGCAGCACCACGTCCACGTCGTTTTCCAAGGCGTACTTGACGGCTGCGTTGCCTGTACCGACCTCGGCCACAATCTTGATGTCGGTATTGGCCAGCATCGACCGCAGACCACTGCGAACCACCTCGTGGTCATCAGCCACCAGCAATTTGATCTTGTTAGTACTCACTTGTTCTTCTCCTGGAATTGCACGTTTTTGAAAAAGCATTGATAAGATCATGCACTTACTCAGGCAAAGGCCAGCGTGCACGAAAGCCCATTAAAACTCGCCCCGAAGCCCCCAACGCCTTTCGCACCTACGCTGTCCGGTAAAAAACCTCCGCGACCAAAATCAACGCCAGCAAGCCGAGGTTGAGCGTCCCAGTTGGGTGGGGGCAGTAGCGTGCGCAAATGCAACCCGAAAGTCTGTCCCCCGATCTACCCCTGCCGCATCCACCACCATATCATCTGTAATTCTAAAAGGGGGTGGTTGTCAAGGGGGGAGTAGCTCACAAAAGATGGTACCGCTGGATTCGGAGGTCTGCCGTACCAACACAGCCTGCTGTATCGGTTTTGCACTCTCAACCATCGGTCTTGCGCTAACCAAAAACCAAGGAAAAACAAAGCGGGCGTGCTGTGGAAAAAGACTATGCGTCGCCCAAACCGACCACCACTAACTATGCGATTTATTGCCCGATCGCATACAAATACAGCTTGCGATGAGCGTCGGAAGAACTTCGACTGCTGTATCGTCCGATTGATTATTCGCGTTTTGCACAACAGGAAGGGACGCAGGCATTCCGGCGGCTAGTAACGCACAGCATCTAGCTGGGCAGCGCACCGCAGGCGCTAACAGCCGGTTACCGCGGCTGGGCTGCTGAGGGCGAGAACGGCCCATCCCCACCGGCTTCCTACTGGCCCGAAGCAACGCTCCATTTCACATCAGCACGCAACGCGAAAATGCGCACGTGTTCCCGCAAGTCGCGGGTGCGACCTGGTACCAGCCTGAAATAGACCTGCTCAGGGTACGACTCGGCCACGGCGGCATCCAAGCGGTCTTGTCCGGAGCCGAGCCACGCGAACAACAACACGAACTGTTTAGAAAAGTCCACCTGCTTGCCGAGCTTGGCCAGTTCTTCGGCAGGGAAATGCCTGGCCGCTTCTTCCGGCGAGCGCAGCACCAGTGGCGCCCTCCAATTGGCGCCTTTGAACACGCTTCTGCTTGGCACGAGGTTATCGAGCTGCTTGAGCGGGGGCAGTTGCACCTGCTCGCCGGAAGCATCGCCCGGATACGGCGCAGCGCCTGGCGAACCGGGCACCACCCCCGGCTCGCCGCTGGGCCCGACGCCCGGCTCTGCGCCCGGAGTCTTGGGACGCGGCTTCTTGGCGGGAGGTTTCTGCTCCGGCAGCGGTTTGCCATTGACCGACCTGATGCCCTCGCGCGGTATGCACTGGATAAGGTAGCCGAACCCCGGACCGGCAATCAGCGTACTCATCGCGCCGGCTTGCAGGTTCCCTTCGCTATCGACCATCGGCCGGCAACCCACGTTGTTGGGGCCACCGGCGGTAAACACCAAGATCAGCTCCTTCCGGAAGTCGATCTGCGGCAGCTTCTCCGGCCCGCGCCACGCCTTCCACAGCTTCTCCCACTGCTGTTCGTCGAGAACCAGCAGATCGCCAGGCGCGTATTTCCTGAGCGTTTCGTCGGCTATCTTCCCGCTCCATGAATTGAGGACCTTGACTGGCTTGACCTTTTTCAACCCTGGTTGTTTCTCCATTCCTCCTAGCAGCCCTTTTTCATCGTCCAACGTGGCTCCCTGCCCGGCCGAGTGCTCCTGCCGTGTGACAATGGGAACATATCCTGCTTCCAGACCTTTGGGCGGCGTGACCAGCAGGGCGGGATCGAGGGAGACTAGTTTTCCCTGTTTCAACGGCGGCATGTAATCCCGGTCGATGGGCCAAGAGGCGTGGATTTTCTCCACCAGGGCCTGCAACTTGGCCTTCTTCGCCTCGCTCCACTGATACTGCTGAAACGATGGCTGATCGACAAACCGGTACCAGTAGTAGGTCACTAGGGAACCGTCAGCCAGCCGGACAGTAAACGGTCCTCGTGTCGGGCCTGGCCGAGTCCAGGCGCCGGCTTCAGGCGAGGTATAAGGTTCGCCCGGCCCGGCGAGTTTAAACTGTTGCTCTGGCAGCCGCGTTTCCGTCGGCACTTCGGCGGCCGGCACGGCGACGGCCTTTTCGCCATCCCACTTGAAGTACCGCGGAAAGACCCCTTTAGGAGAAATGTCGCTGTGCTGCCACTCCATGCCCCAGATGTTGCCCTCGAACACCTTCGTCCGGAAGAAACGTTCCACACTGTCCATGATCTTCCCCGCTACGCGCAGTTGCGGAGTGTGCGTCGTCAGTTCGGGTTTCCATGCCGCCTTCTGGTCGAATTGCCCGGAGCAGGCGGCGCCCCCGTCACGCCACGCCTTGAAAGCATCGTACAATGCGGCTTTCGAGTAGTACGTGACCTCCTGCACCAAAAAGCTTCTGCCCTGCTCATCGACCGGGAACTGGAGCGTGGGGATTTTCGAATAGAAGACCCCCTGAGCGTCTTGCGCGTCGAACCGTGGAACAGTGTTGATCTCCATTGCGCCGCCGTTCATCTTGCCCGGCCGGGCATCGAGTCCACGGCCGTATAGGAACTGGCACTTGAACAACTTTCCGATCTTACTCCATGTTTCCGGGATGTAGTAGGCAATAGGCCCTTTGAAGTTGGCCGCACTGAGGAAACAGGTCCAGCTTTGGTCGCCTGTGGGCGGATCGTCCGTAGTAGGTTCGGTAAAAGGCAAGGCCATCCAAGTGTATCCCAGGAACTCGCCATTTGGGTTCCCCTGGAAGGTCAAGCCATCGGGCGGAATGAGCAGACGGTTAGACAACTGGGCGATGCCCAAGCGATCGTCGGGCAGGGCTTTGCTGCTGTAGAAGAAGGACCAGCCGGGCGAGCCGATCTCGTAGTCGTAGCATTGGGGCGTGGCGTTCATGCTGAACTTTGGCGGGCCGTAGCGAAAGTGGTTTCCCGCCCAGTAGCCCACTCCGCCCTCGACAGTCTGGAATACGCTTTCCCAGGTAGGCCCGCGTGCGCTCCATCGCCGGGCCAATGTGCCTTCCGGGCACAGCGGCGTGTCTTTGTTGTCGGAGTTGTCCGGCAGTATCCAACAGCCGGCCAGTCCAATCTGGAAATCGGCCAGCGGCTGGTTTATCAGCGGCCAGACCGCCGTGTAAAACCCCATTCCCGCCGAGTACTCGGCCGGCGGCCGCGCCGTGCGGAAGCCGATATATCCATGCAGACCGCCGGAGCGATACGCGACCTTGCCAGGCTCCGGCCCGGGGAGGTCTTGCGGCGCGGCTCCTGCATCGACAAGCAACGGCCACAGGAAAACAAGGATGATAGTACACACAAGCGATGTTCTCATGGTTTTTTCCTTTCGGTGCATCCTCACACAATCTCTTCCCGAATGGGATCCCATCGTACCTTGCGCCCTTGCTGATAGGATACCAGTGACATCAAATAAGTGGCCGTTTCGATGAACGCCTCGTCGGTCGAGCACTTCGGCACGCCGCCGTTCCGAATGCAGTTCACCCAGTCCTCTATATGGTTGGGCTGCCTGGGAGTCTTCTTCCAGTCGTAACCTTTGGGCAGATCGGTACGGGTGTTGTGCTCCTCAGGGATGATTTGGAACCGGGTTACGTTGTGCGCGATGTCGTCGAAACGAAGCGTAGCGTCGCGACCACATATTTCCACCGGTTGTTTTGCCTGGCCGGTATTCATGCTACCAGTGAAAGTCACGGTCCGGCCAAGTTTCTCGAACTCGTACACAGCACACCATGTGTCCGGCACCTCGCGATCGTCGCGCAGCAGCGCAATCATCCCCGTACAGAAGCAAGTGTCTGGAATCCCATGCCCGAGAAGGTACTGCACGAAGTCCAGCTCGTGCGACAATAGGTCCCCTGCGTAACCCGTACCGTACGCCCAATAACAGCGCCAGTGCCAGAAGTGCCGCTCGTTCCAGGGAATCTTGGGCGCCGGTCCCAGCCACAGTTCCCAATTGACTTCCTTGGCGACTTTTGCCGGGTCGGGTCGCTCCCATTGATTGTAGTACCCGTACCAGCGCCAATTGGGATACTGGGGGTCCGACGCCTTGAACCGCCCTGTGCGCACCAGGCTGATCGGCCCCAGAATGTTCTGGGCAAGCAATTCCTTGGCCTGCAAGGCACAGGTCGCCTGGCGCGCCTGGTGGCCCAATTGGAACACTACTCCGCTGCGCTTCAGCGCCTCGCGCATGCGTTTGGCCTCGTCTAAAGTCCGCGCAAACCCCTTTTCGCAGTAGATGTGCTTGCCGGCTTTAGCGGCCTCCAGCACCATCTGGCAGTGCCAGTGGTCGGGCGTGGCAATGATCACTGCATCGACATTCGGGTCGGCCAGCAGGTCGCGGTAATCAACGTAAGCTTTCGCCTCTGGGTTCTCGCTCAGATCCAACCCTTTCTGCCGATGGGGACCATAGACGTCGCAGACGGCCGTTACCTTGACCTCGGGTATATGAACAACGGCCTTTATCAGGTCGCCGCCGCGGGTCCCCGACCCGATGCAACCTATCCCTAGCACTTTGCTCGCAGATGGGGCGGAGAGTACTGCGGGGGCCAACCACGGTACGGTGGCCAATGCCGTGCCAGTTCGGCCAGTGGTGCGGATAAACCGCCGCCGGCTCAGTTTCGCCTCGTTCTTCATCGACGGGCTCCTTTCTTTCCGAACAGAATTGTTACAGGCCACGCGCTTGCTAGGCTTTATTCTATCTGTCCTGCGCTTAGTTAAAAGCACTATCGCTTTGTCAAACGCAGTATTTTCCCTCGAGTGCACCCAGTGCGGCGCTTACTAGCATTGCCACACTCGCACACACTCGGGGACGCTGTGCAGGCTGCACACCGCGAGCCGACCAATCTGGGAGCATCGCCCCGACTCATCCCAGTTCTGTGGCCCAGGGGAAAAAATTGGCGGGTCATCGGGCCATGTTGACCAGTTGGTATTAGCAACGGCTATGCCACTCAAGCAGCGATCCGCGCAAACATCGCGCGCAGGAAAACATGGTTACTATACTAGCCCTGGCGGACGATGTGGTTGCCAGCCCTGTGGCTGCGCTCTGTAAGACTAGCCAAAGCGGCCCGTGATGTAGGCTTCGGTCCTGGGGTCGCGCGGGGTGCGGAAGATGGTGTCGGTCTTGTCGTACTCGATAAGTTCGCCCAGGTACAAGAAGGCGGTGAAGTCGGCCACCCGCGCCGCTTGTTGCATATTGTGGGTCACAATGACCACGGTATAGGAGTTGCGCAGCTCGTAGATCAAGTCCTCGATCTTCGCCGTGGCGATGGGGTCGAGTGCCGAGCACGGCTCGTCCATCAAGAGAACCTCTGGCTCCAAGACCAGCGCGCGGGCGATGCACAGCCGTTGTTGCTGGCCGCCCGAAAGGCTGACACCAGACCGATCGAGTATGTCTTTCACCTCGTCCCAAAGGGCCGCTTGCCGAAGAGCTTTCTCCACCAATTCGTCCGGGGAGCGGGGGCGCACTCCCTGGAGTCGAAGGCCCGCCAACACGTTGTTACGAATAGACATTGTGGGAAAAGGATTGGCCTTTTGGAAAACCATTCCGATCCGCTGCCGCACTCGAATCGGATTGACCGAGGCTTCATAGATGTTCTGCTCGTCGAGATATGCCTTTCCCTCGACTCGTGCCCCAGGGACAACCTCGTGCATCCGGTTCAGACACCGCAGTAAGGTGGACTTCCCACAGCCCGACGGACCGATGATGGCCGTGACTCGGTTTTTCAGGATCGGCAGGCTAATTCCCTTGAGGACCTCGGTGGGGCCGAACCAGGCGCGCAGCAACTCGGTGCGCATCTTCACCTGAGGAGTCCCGGATTCCTCCGCCGGCCGCACGACAGTCTGCGGCCGTCTGGTAGGGTCGGGCGATGAGGTTTCGCGGGGAGTCTTCAAAGCGTGCTCCATAATAAGCTTGCTCCCGGAAAATAGTCTACCAGTTGACTCTTCGTTGCAGACGGACGCGCAGCCAAATCGCTGTGGCATTCAGCAACAGCATCAGCACCAACAGGACAACGATTCCGGCCGCCGCATTGGTGTGAAAACCTTTTTGCGGCCTGGACACCCAGTTGAATATCTGAATCGGCAGCGCAGTGAAGGGACTCATTAGCGAGTCGGGCAGAAAGGCGACGTAGGTCAGCGCGCCGATCATAATCAGTGGGGCCGTCTCCCCAATGGCACGGGCAACCGAAAGGATGATCCCGGTCAGAATGCCGGGCAGGCTCATGGGCAGGACAACTCGCCAAATCGTCTGCCATCGGTCTGCCCCCAGGGCGTAACATGCTTCGCGCAGCGAATACGGCACCGTGCGCAGTGCCTCGCGCGATGTCATAATAACAGCCGGGAGCACCAGTAAGGCCAGAGTAGCGGCCCCGGCCAGAAGACTGCGCCCCATCTGCATGGCCCGCACGAACAGTTCCAGCCCCAATAGCCCGTAGATGATCGAAGGCACCCCTGCTAGATTACTGATGTTCAGTTCGATAAGTGAAGTAAGCCGACCTGGCTTGGTGTACTCCTCTAGATAGATTGCTGCCCCGACCCCTACCGGGATTGCCATCACCGCGGTGAGCACTATAACCGCGGCACTCCCCGCAAGGGCCGGAAGAATCCCGGCGATCTCCGGATTTCGGGAGGGGTAACCGGTCAGAAAACCCCAACTCAGCCGCGGCCACCCATCGACTACTGCATCGACCACCAGTACCACCAGCAGCAACAGAGGGAGCGCAACTGCCAAGCGGCAAATAGCGACAAAAGCCTTCTCGGGCCCAATGGTCGCCAAACTGGGCTGTGGTTCCCGCAGCGTTTCTTGTGATTGCTTGGAATCGGACTCCATGCGGCGACACCTTCCCCTACCACAGAGAACCTTTAAGGATGTGCTGACGAAGCCGATGGGCAACCATATTCAACGCTAGGGTGAAAACAAACAACATCATGCCCACCGCGAAGATGGTGCGGAACTCCAGTGTGCCAGTGGGAGTATCGCCGAGGCTAACCTGAACGATGTATGCGGTCATGGTTTCCACAGGGACGCGCGGATCGAAGGTGAACCTCGGTTGCTGTCCCGCCGCAATGGTCACAATCATCGTTTCGCCGACGGCGCGGGACACGCCGAGAATGATGGCCGCAACAATACCCGAAAAGGCCGACGGTATCACTACACGAAACGTCGTTGCAAGACGCGTGGCCCCCAGTGCGTAAGCGGCTTCGCGCAGACTGGTCGGCACAGCATACAAAGCGTCTTCGCTCAAAGAGGCGATGGTGGGAAAAATCATTATTCCCATTACCAGACCAGGAGACAAAGCGTTGAAACCGGCCAGCCCCGGAACGACTTTCTGCAACAATGGGGTCACAAAAGTCAGGGCGAAATAGCCGTAAACAACTGTGGGGATGCCTGCCAAGATTTCCATTATCGGCTTTAGCACGCGGCGAACCCGCTCCTCGGCAAACTCGCTCAGGTAGGCAGCGGCCAACAACCCCAGCGGCACCGCGGTAAATACGGCAATCGCGCTAGTAAGCGCCGTCCCGGCAACCAACGCCCAGATACCGAAGTGCTTCTTGGCGAAAAGCGGCGTCCATTGGGTGTCTCCAAAGAAGTCGCGCAGCGACACCTCCTGGAAAAAGCCGGCTGTCTCCACGATAAGCACCAGTATGATCCCGACGGTGGTAATCAGGGACACTATGGCACACGCAAACAGTACGGCGCCGACCAAGCGCTCGGTTAGCCGGCGCCGCTCATGCAGCGCGGTCCTCGCTGGCAGGTGTGCTGGGATGGCCGTATGGATGCTCATTTATCTTCCGCTGCCAGTAGGTCCTCGATCTTCACCCCCACCTTCGAGCCTTCGCCGGCGAAAAGCGAGCCGGTTTTTCGGGCGTCAACGCGCTTTTGGGCCAACTGGTAGGCGCGCTCAGGCAATGGGATATAGCCGACCTCTTTCACCAGTTTGGGGGCATGGCTGAGATAGAATCGCACGAACTCGGCCACCTCGGGCCGGTCGAGTGACTTCTTGTTTACATAGATGAAGATCGGACGCGAAAGAGGCTGGTATGTCCCGTTTATCACCGTTTCCAGCGAAGGGAGGATCGGTCCATCGCCGTTGCGCGGGTCCTCGTCGTCCACTGCCAACAGCTTCAGCTTGTCGCGGTTCGCTTCGTAGTAAGCATACCCGAAGAATCCCAGCGCCAGTTCGTCGGTGGCGATTCCCTGTACCAACACGTTGTCGTCCTCGCTGGAGGTGAAGTCGCCCCGACTGGAATGCTCCTTCCCCACGATCGCCGCCGTGAAGTAATCGTATGTGCCGCTGTCGACGCCCGCCCCGAAAAGGTGCAATTCCCTATCCGGCCACTCAGGACGGACATGGTTCCATCGGGTAATCTTGCCTTGTGCTTCGGGTTCCCAGATTTTCTTAAGCTCGGCCACGGTAATCGAATTTGCCCAGGTATTTTTCGGGTTGACCATCACAGCCAAGCCGTCGTACGCCACCGGCAGCTCGATATACTCGATCCCGTTCTTCTTGCACAACTCCACCTCGGTCGGCCTGATGGGCCGCGAGGCACCCGTAAGGTCGGTCTCGCCCGAGCCGAACTTTTTAAAGCCGCCACCAGTGCCAGAGATGCCTACCGTAACGCGGACGCCCTTGTAGGCCTTCTGAAATTCCTCGGCCACGGCCTCAGTAATCGGGAATACCGTGCTCGAGCCATCCACAAGAATCGTACCGGATAGCGACTGCTTTGCGGCTCCTTCTGTTTTTTGCCCGGTGCTGCTCGGTTTGCTGCATCCCACTAGAGCAGTGGCTAGCAGCAAGACCCCAATGAGTGCGAACGTCGTAATGTTCCTTGTCATGTTCCTTCCTTTCTATGAATGTGAGTGATAGCACGCGACTCTTGGCCACGCAGCCAAGCGAGAATGCGTTGCTCGATCTGATCCCGTACCTCTCGAAATTTCGTCAGACGTTCCTCCAAGGTGCCTTTCGCTTCTGCCGGGTCTTCAAAAGGCCAGTACAAGCGGAAACTTGCGCCGGGAAAAATAGGGCATTGCGCTTCGGCGTTTGCGCATACGGTAATCAAGTAGCCGAAATGCTCGCGGCCAAGAAATTCCATCACGCTCTTTGGCCGCTGACCGTCTATGTCCACACCAATCTCCCGCATGACGATAAACGTCTCGGCAGCAATAGGCTTGGGCGATAGTCCCGCGCTATAGATTTCAAACTGATCACCAGCGTGCTTGCGCAAAAGCGCCTCGGCCATCTGGCTGCGACACGAATTGCCCGTACACAAGAACAAAACGCGCGGCTTTGCAACCGAGGGCGATGGCGCCGCGACTTTCTCCAAGGCAATTGCCCTGCGCGCCGCGTCGTCAACTACCACCGGCACGTCGGCCAGCGATTGGCTCACCCAACGCAAAATATCCTGCACGCACTTCCCGGCCTCCTCACCAGCCCAGCGATAGTACCGCCAGCGACCTTCTTGCCAGCTTGTCAGCAGGCCAGCCTCCAAAAGCACATGAAGGTGCTTGGAAATAGTGGACTGTGTTAAGCCTAAGATTTGCGCAAAGTGACCCAGACACAGCGCGCTGCCATCCAAGCACTTCAGAATTCGAAGGCGGTGCGGGTCAGATAGCGCTTGAGCAATCGCCACGACTTTTTCTATGTCGGCGCTCATGCAAATGCCGCGGAAAACTGGTGCAGCCGATGTGCTTCGATATTTGACGTATCATCTAAGCAGCGCCGCATTCTAAGCGGTCAGTACATAGTGGCAAGCGTTTGGCGTTGTAGCTAGAGCTGCATCGGGCTGACCCGACATCCATCGCAACGCCCAAAGCTGGACTGTATAAGTATTTAGGCAGACCAAAATGGCACTATTAAAAATTGGTTAGCTCAGCAGCGTCTTCGGTTGCTAGGCTAGCCGTACGCGGCCTGCGCAATCGCCCTAACAGTGTCCGGGTTAGACAGCACTCCCGGCCAACGCCAGCAGTACCGGGCCGATGGTCACCACTATCAAGCCCTGGCACTGCAATTTCTGGAGCAACCTGGAGAAAAGCACGACAATCCTAGTGCGGTTGCCCCAAGGGTGAGACAGAGCGGGCGACGGGATTCGAACCCGCGACAACCGGCTTGGGAAGCCGGTGCTCTACCGACTGAGCTACACCCGCTTCACAGCAATTGACTAGCTTGCGCTCTTGTTCTGATACAACGCCACGGCGGCGCTACGTTGCGCGGCTCACCCTCTCTGCCAAGCGAGCAGTCGGCTATCACCCCGAGCCGCTGCCGCAATAAAGAACCGAAACTATGTCAAACCTGCGTCAAATAAACAATACAGTCGCCTTACTACCTCGTCAATAGACCGAGCCGCCGAGCAGGCCCTTCAGCCCTTGCAGTTCATCGCTGCAATGCAAGCGGCGCCCGCCGAACGGCAAACGCGGTGATTGTCGGTACTCGCAGATTCGCTGCAGGGTTGTCAGTCGGTGTAGCAGACGGCCGTTCGCAGGCACACGGCAAAGGATTATGTATCGGTGGGCGTTTCGTCCCACTGGTTGTCGGGCGCGTAACCGCAAAGCCAATTCAAGGTCAAATGGCGTTCCAAGGCGACCGAGCGTACTTCGGACCACTGTTCGGGCGAAAGGTCGCGGTAAGCTTTGCCATAAGCCGCGAAATCCTCATCAATGACTGGGACGCTGCCCTCTTGGGCGCAAATACGTGCAGTGGCCCGCACTACGTCGTCGAAACTCGCCAGTCCTGCGGCTTTGAGGTTGGGGTCGGCCGGAAAGGGATGATTTACTTCGATAAGTTCTCGGGTGCGGCTGCGCCAGTGCCACAGTTCGGCCAGGCTGCGCGCTTGGTCGATATCGGCCTCGGGGCGGAGGCGTGCCGCACGGACAAATGCATCGAAAGTCACCGCCGGAAGTTTTTCCAGCAGCTCGGGAGTTGCCGGCTCATCGTAGGGCGGAAGCGCCGGCAGCAATTCCATCGCCCACATAAGCACCAGCATCGCCTCCAGCCGCCAAGTGAAGTCGATGTGCTGCTGGGCGGTCATGGTCACCACGGTAGTCTCGGCGAACTGTTTTTCGCGGGGCGAAAGCGCCTCCCACAAAGGCGACACCCGTACAGGCTCCCAGAACTTGTCACGAATCCGCTCGGCGTCGTGGGCGAACTCGAAGCGGTCGCTTTCGTCCCAGCTTTCGAAGGCCGGTCGGAGCAAGTCGGGCCGTGGAGTCGCCAGCGCGTAGCCGACCACATACCGCAGCGCCATCAACCGCTTGGCGGCGTCCGCGGCCGACGGCCGGCTGTGTGTCTGTTCGGAAACCATCTGGAACGTCCTTTCGAGAACCCCGATCGCTTGCGTGTGACCGGCGCCTGTGAGCAGCGCTAGGGCACAAATCCGCCCCGGCGATCGCCACTAGTTTGCTGCTTGTTCAGTCTGCCTGTTTGATTGGGTAGCCGCTTTGTGCGACTTTCTCGGCCACGTGTTCGGTTTTCCCGGCCGACGGCACAGGACAACGCTCACTGTAACGAAGGCCACAGCGATTTCCAATAGGCCTGATCGGTGGCGAAAATGTCGATCGGATCGCGCGCCGGGTCGAAATCCTTCGGCAAAATGCCAAAACGCTTCATCTCGCGGACGTACTGCCAGTTCGGCCGGAAGCCGGGCGTGCCGTAACGAGGCACGGCCTCCAGTTCGGCTTTGCCTCGTTCCACCAGCGCAAGCAGCGCGCGGTAGTCCGGGTCGTCAGTGCTGTTGAAGACCACGCCGCAGCTTCCCCATCCGCCGGCCGAGCGCGCCAACGGCGCCAGCAACAGCGGCGAGCTGGCTGGTCGGGTGAAGTTCAGCAGGATGTTGCTGCTGTAGCGTGCCACAGGGTCGTTGGGCAAGATGACGCGCTCGTGGATGGCAACTCGTCGGGGCAAGCCACGGGCGTTGCCGGCCGTGATCGGTTCCAGGGGCAGCGCGCGGCCTTTTTCGTCGCGGGGATTGCCGATGGTGTGGCACTGGCCGCACCGGCGGCCAAGAATTTGGCTCCCACCGCCTAGCACGGTTCCCACCGCCTTGCCCGAGCGCGCTTGATCTACGGCGTTGCGCAACCCGGCGTAGCTGCCGGCGTATGGCGCGCCGCTTTCGATCCACAGCCACACGGTGCGCCGCTGCTCCGGAGAGAGTTTGGCATCGTAATGTTTCTGATCGATCAGTTTCATCAATCGGCTGGCGGAACTGCCGATACTGCGCGGCGCATGGTTGCCCAGTCCGTTGCGGCCGTCGGCCACCAAGTCGTGAGCAAATAGGCTGAAGTAGGCGTGCGACCAGTGCGGACCGAGATCGCCTGCCAATATCACCCCCCCTTCGCGGCGTGTGTAAGTGTGACAGGACACGCAGTGCTGATCGAGGATGGGCTGGATGTCGCGGGTGAAGTCCAGCACATCGGGAAAGCCGGCCATTGGCTCGATTCGGCTCGGGGGTCGGCGCAGCGCCATCAACACCGGCCGATTATCCGGCTCGGTTGGTCGGTGAGCCACTTCGACGATTGCGCCGCCGGCGGCTGAGGAAGCGGCCTGGCGGTTTGCAAGCATCATTTCGGCAGTCCGGGGAAGATCGGCAGTGTGTGTGCGCGGCTCGTGGCAGCCCACGCACCCGACGACTTCGCCAGGCATCACGCTGGTGAAGCTGTGCATACGTTTTACCGACATATCGTTCGCGTCCAAGGCCACGAAGTACACGGCCCGGCCTGCCGGAACCTCGAAATACGCCGACCCGTCTTCCTCCACCGGCACTGTGCCCAGCACACGCTCCAGCGAGAACGTGCCCAACCAGGAAGTGAGGTCTGGGCCTCCGCTGAAGTTGACCGGCTTGGGAAGGTCTTCCAGGACGAGCAGTTTCTTGATTTCACCCCGGCGTACGCCCTGCATATTCCGTCCTCGATAAACGTCGGCCAGGACCATCAGCCCAGACTGTTTTCCCCAATCGACGCGCGTGGGGATCACCGGCTCGCGTGGCCGGGCGACCAGCGGCCGCGGCTCGCGGATTTCCCCTTCGCCGGAAAGCGTGAAAATCGGCGCCATCACGCCAGCACTGTTCATTACCAACAGGCGCTTGCCGTCGGACATCAAGAAGCAATCGTCCGAAACCGGATAAGGGTCCTGGATGAGCGGCCCTTTGTGCAACCGCCTGGCCGAAGGCAAATGGTCAGGACCTGCCGCAGCAGAGACGATCGTGGCGATTCCCTTGTGATCGGTGACCCCATGCCCCGGCGAAAAGCAGGCCAGCACATCGCGTGTGCCGGGGATGGGCTTGGCGTCGATCATCACTACTCCCGGATGCATGTTGCCGTAGAAGATCGTCTGCGCAGTGCCGTCGGGATTCATCGCCCACAAATGATGAAACTCCACCTGGCTGCGGTCGACATATTCCCAGCGCGTGTAAAGGATACGGCCGTCGGGCAACGGCCAAGGGGTGTTGTCGTGCTCGTTGTTGAAGGATATGCGGCGGATGTTACCGCCGTCCGCATCGCAACGGTACAACACGCCCACCTGCGTCATCCAGCACTTGACCCAAGACCGACAACGCGTAGAGACGAAGACGATGCCACCGTCGGGCAGATAGCTCGGTTCGTAGTCGTCGAACGGGCCGTGGGTAAGCTGCCTCAATCCACTACCATCGCTGTTGATTTCGTACAAATGGTAATAATCGTCCCCTGCCTTGCGGTGCGCCAACAGTATCTTCCGGCCGTCGTAGTGCACCTGGGGATCGCGGATCGAACCGCCCTGGGCATCGAAAATCACGCGCAGTTGACCGGTGCGGATGTCCAGCGCCAACAATTTTCCCACGTCCGGCTTGCCGTGGCCCGCATAGGCCTTCTGAGTCTCATCATCGCAAAAGTATCCGATATTGGCGTACCAATGCGGATCGTTGTAACCCAACCGGGTACAGAAGATGATTTCACTGACCTCTGCGAGCGGCCCTGCCATCGCCCTTTGAAGCATGGCTGCCGCTTCCGGCGCCAGCTTCTGCTCGCCGCCACAAGCGTGATAAACCCACATCGCGAAAACGACAATACCAAGCAGCGCAAAGCGTAGCCGCGGCATGGTGGGCACTCCTGATATGCGGGGCCTGTTGGGGGCAGAGTCGAAGTGGGTTGTTCGGGCCAGTCCAGTCTATCAAGCCCGTGCCCAAGGTCAACACTGACAACCACTGGAGCTTACCCAGCGTTGTTTTTGCCACGATTTGTCACTGGCTCTGGTTTGCGGCAATTTACGGTGCGCCGAGCGACTGGTTGAGGTGCAAGCTCACAGCCAAAACGCAGCGGTGCTATCGACGCTTGCAGTGGCTACCGAAGTGCATGTAGCCGATACACTTTTAGCAGTAAAACACTTATTCGTGGCAGACTAGCACTGGGTAAACTCCACTGATAACGCTGGAGTGCCCCCCGTGCTGACAAAAAGTGCCCGGTGGTACCGCCGGCTTGGCCCGCGATGCTGCAATGATTTGCCCTACAGCTCACCACCGGGCATTGAGCCACTAAGTCACTCAGATGCACGGCTGGGCAAGCCAGCCATGCCACCCTGCCGCTTTGGCCGAACAGAGCGAAATCGAAAATAATCGGGGCGACAGGACTTGAACCTGCGACCTTCTGAACCCCATTCAGACGCGCTAGCCAGACTGCGCCACGCCCCGAAAATAGCCGCACGCCGAACTGCCGCGTGGGCATATTATCATACTGCGGTCAGCAACCTTGACCATCGAAATCAGTATTGCATAAATGGGCGCTTCTTGCAACAGCGCCGAACGTTGGCGCGCGGCCACGCAACGGCACGCGCAACCTGACCGACGCCGAGCGCGAAAAAGACCCTTGCAACAGCGCCACAATTCGGCGCGCAACGAGAGGGCGCACCAAAAAAACGACACGGCCCACCAGAAATACGACACGCTCCACCAAAAGCCAGGAGGCATTGCAGTAGACCAGCAACGCCGTACATCCGCGCCAGGCGAGCTGTCACCCACGGGCCGTAGTGCGGGCGATAGTCTCTGGGGCATCCCAGTTGTTGGCGGCGGCAGGAAATACCGCAGCGCCTCGTAGCCGCACTGAGGGCACGCATTTGCCGCTATGCCCGCCTGACAAAGCCCCAGGTTGGCCGAGCATCGGTTGCGGTGATTGTTGAGCACGACATCCCAAGACATCGACACTGCTCTGCTACCAAGGTTGCTTTTACCACAGGTGGGAACAAGTGGGAGGGTTACGTTTTGCGAGCTTCCGGGGGCATGGCCTGCGGCACCATAATCGGGTTCGGGGGTTTATGTTTGCTGTGGGTTGCACCGCGGTGGGCAAGTTTGATAGGGATAGTGCCGTTTGTCGCTTGTGATGATACCGCTGTTGGCCGCTTACGATAATAGTGCTGTTAACTGTTTGTGATGACTATGCTTTTTGTTGCACGGACCCGTCTTGTTACCTTTGGCAACGGCTCGCAGAGGCAAACTTTTGGCAACTGTACCGCTGCACGATACCGCTTTCTTTTTTCTTTACGTTTGGCGACGGCCCTTTTTATTTGGCGACGGCAGGCCGTTGCCTTCCACACCGAGTTCAGGAGTAGCGTCGTATGCGGCAGATTCTGTATTGCAGCGTCTTGATAGCAGGAGCGATTTGGGCGCCGTCGTGGGCACAAACCGAACAGGCAACGCCCGATGATGCCAAACCGGCGTCGTCCAACGTCCCTGGGGCGGAATATCCGCGGATACACTCCGACCTGCGCGTGACGTTCCGACTGGAAGCGCCGCAGGCGCAAAAGGTTGTGCTGCACTTGCCCGACAAAGACTACGAAATGACGCGCGGCGCTGGCGGCTTTTGGAGCGTAACCACGCCGCCGCTCGTGCCCGGATTCCACTATTACTGGTTCATCCTCGACGGCGCCAAGGTGTGCGACCCGGGCAGCGAGACGTTTTTCGGTTGGGGACGTCAGTGCAGTGGCATCGAAGTGCCGGAAGCGGGCGTGGACTTCTACCTGCCCAAGAACGTTCCGCACGGCGAGGTCCGCCAGCGGTGGTACTTTTCCCAGATTACCGGCGCGTGGCGGCGCGTGTTCGTTTACACGCCGCCGGATTACGACACGAACCCGTCGGCGCGCTATCCGGTGTTGTACCTGCAACACGGCGCCGGCGAGGACGAGCGGGGCTGGGTTGCGCAAGGGCGAGTGGGCCACATCATGGACAACCTGATCGCTGAGAAGAAGGCCCGGCCCATGATCGTCGTTATCGCCAACGGATATGCCCGCAAGCCCGGCGAAACCGGCACCGCTTCGCGCCCTGCTGGCGCCGGCAGCAGCGCCGATGCTTCGCAGCGCCGCCAATTGTTCGCTACGTTGGAAGAGGTGTTCCTCCATGAGCTTATCCCGTTGATCGATGCCACATACCGCACATTGCCCGATCGGGAGAATCGGGCAATTGCCGGGTTGTCGATGGGCGGCGCGCAGGCCTTCTACATCGCGCTGAATAACCTCGATAAGTTCGCGTGGATCGGCGGTTTCAGCGGCGCCGGCGGCGGTTTCGGCGGTACGGGCATCGACGTCAAGACCATGCACAACGGGGTGTTTGCAGACGCCGAGGCATTCAACCGCAAAGTCCGACTGGTGTGGATCGGCCTAGGCACCGCCGAAGGCGAGCGGTTTTACCAGCGGGTCAAGGGTTTCCGCGACGCCCTGGAGCAGGCCGGTATCAAGACCGTGTTCTACGAATCGCCAGGCACGGCCCACGAGTGGCAAACTTGGCGGCGCTGTCTGTGGCAGTTCGCTCCGCGGTTATTCCAGAGTTCCGCGCCGGCTTCCGAGCCGCGATCGCCTCGCGCGGTTACGGAGCCGCAGCCGCCACGTTCAGCCACCGAGTCGTCAGCGCTGCGCTCCTCCAGCGAGCCGCCAACTCTGCTGCCGGAACCGAAGCCGGAGCAAAAGCCCGAATCCAACCCCGAATCCAACCCCGAAGCGAAGCCGGATCCGAAGCCAGAAACCAAGCTGGAACCGCCGCGGCGCGCACCGGGTGGTTTCGGCCGGCCGATTCAGCTCGGCCCCGACGACAAACAGGTGTTCCCGGATCCCCCTGCCGGATTCAATACCAGGCGGGAAGGCATCCCCCGCGGCAAACTAGAGATGATAACCTACGAATCCAAATCGGTCGGCACTACGCGCAGGATGCAAGTTTACACGCCGCCAGGGTATTGCGAAGACAAGAAGTATCCGGTGCTGTATCTGCTGCATGGCATTGGCGGCGACGAGACGGAATGGCAGCGTTTCGCCACGCCGGATGTGCTGTTGGAGAACCTGCTGGCCGACGGCAAGGCAGTAGCGATGATCATCGTGATGCCCAACGGTCGAGCGCAAAAGAACGACCGTCCCGGGGGCGATGTGTTCCGGTCCGCGCCAGCCTTTGCGGCCTTCGAGCAGGATTTGCTGGGCGACGTCATACCCACAATCGAATCGCGGTATTCGGTTCGAGCCGACCGCGAACACCGGGCTTTGGCCGGGCTTTCGATGGGGGGTGGGCAGGCGTTGAACTTCGGTTTGGGGCACCTGGATAAGTTCGCCTGGGTCGGCGCCTTCTCCCCTGCGCCTAACACCAAGCCGCCAGCGCAACTCGTACCCGATCCGGCCGCCGCCAAGCAAAAGCTCAAATTGCTGTGGCTCTCTTGCGGCAACAAGGACGGCTTGATTGGCATCAGCCAGGGATTACATGCTTACCTGAAACAACACGATGTGCCGCACGTATGGAACGTCAGTTCCCACGGCCACGATGCCCAAGAGTGGCGCTACAACCTGTACTACTTCCTGCAACACGTTTTCCGCTGAGGACGAACGATGGCAATCCAATACGATCGACGCAAGTTTGTTCAGCAGGCCAGTGCTGGCGCAGCGCTGTGGGGTGTTGCGGCCGCGCTGGGCGCCGAGCCGTCGGTTGCGCCCACCCAAAAGGACCTTTCGCAACCGTCTGATGCTAACCGCCCGAAGGAGTCTGGGCAACCGTCTGAGCGTCGGCCCCCTGCACTCAAGGAGTTGTACAGGAATCATTTCCTCATCGGTATGGCGGGGGATTTGCCAGGAAACTATTCCCAACAAGAGCTGGCGCTGGTCAAAGAGCACTTCAACATGGTGACGCCGGAAAACTGCATGAAGCCCGCCCTGGTGCATCCCAGCCAGAACACCTGGCGATTCGAGCGCCCGGACGCCCTGGTGAAATGGTGCCTGGAGAACAACATAGACGTGCACGGTCATACGCTGGTCTGGCACGCCCAAACCAACGACTGGTTCTTTCGCGACGGCGACAAAGCGACAGTCATCCGGCGTATGGAGGAGCACATCAGTACGCTTGTGGGACGCTATAAGGGAAAGATTCAAAGCTGGGACGTGGTCAACGAGGCGATCAGCGACGGCGGCGACGCCCAGACCGGCCGGACAGAGAATCTGCGCCGCTCGTCGTGGCTACAGGCGGTGGGGCCGGAGTTCATCACGCTGGCATTCAAGTTCGCCCACCAGGCCGATCCCCAAGCCAAGCTGTACTATAACGACTACGGCATCGAAGCCGGCCCGAAACACGCCAGCTCACTGGTGCTGCTCCGACGGTTGCTCGATCAGCGCGTGCCGATCCACGCTGTAGGCATCCAGGGGCACTGGAGCACCCGAGGCATCCCTTACGCCGCCATCGACAAGGCGATTGGCAACTATGCCGCGCTGGGCCTAAAAGTAGCCATCACAGAGCTGGACGTGACGATCCGGGGAACGTCGGGCGGGCAATTCGGTCCCGGCTTCGGACCGCGCAGAGCGGCTAACATCGCGCCGGCTGCGCCCGAAGACCTCAAAGCCCAGGCCGACGCTTATGCACGGTTGTTCGCCATCTTCGTCGAGCACAACAGCGTACTCGAGCGAGTGACATTTTGGGGATTGAACGACCGGAGGACCTGGCGCTTCGGACAGCACCCGCTGGTCTTCGACGCCAACAACCAGCCCAAGCCTGCATTTTGGGCGATCGTCGATGTGCTGCGCAGCCCCCAGCCCGACTTACCGCCACGGAGCTGAACGGCTTGTCTGCCCAACATTGCTGCTAGTCGTTCAATGAACTGCACAAATGCCAGAGTGCTCCCACGGTGGTTGCCCACGAATGTCAGGCAATCTGTGCGTCGGGCAAGTTCGTCGTGCATAGCAACTATTTAGCCCGGACGGTATATATCGGAGGGGCACTCGCGGCTTGGCCATCAAGGCGAACCATCGGCGCGGCTATCGCGCGCTACGGTAGGTTCGCAGTTCGTGCAATACCGTGGCGATGTCGTGCGGCAGCGGGGCCTCGATTTCCATCGGGCACGCGGTAGTAGGATGGATGAACTTTATTCGCCGGGCGTGCAGGGCCTGCCGCTCGAGCAGCACCAGACTGTCGGTAGGGTCGCGGCGGATTTCGCCTCGGGTGATCTGCCTGCGCCCGCCGTATTGCTTGTCGCACAGCACCGGGCAGCCGATGTGGTCTAGATGAACGCGAATCTGGTGCGTGCGTCCGGTTAGCGGAACCACCCGCAATGCCGCAAACCCCTCGAAACGCTCCAGCACTTCGTAGTACGTGCGTGCGGGACGGCTGTGCGACCAGTGGCGCCGGATGGCCATCTTCTCGCGCTGCTGCGGATGGACGCCGATGGGGCAATCGATATAGTCGCTATGCCGTTCCGGTACGCCGGAGACCAGCGCGAAATACTCTTTTTCTATGGTTCTGGCTTGGAACTGGGCAGCCAGGCGAGCGTGTGCCTGATCGCTCCGGGCGACCAGGATAACGCCGCTAGTGTCGCGGTCCAGGCGATGGACCACGCCTGGCCGCGTCGGCCCTCCGGCACGGCTCAGCCGCTGACCAAAATGGTATTGCAAAGCGCCGACCAGGGTGCCCTTCCAATGACCGCGGGCGGGATGTACGACCATGCCGGCCGGTTTATTGACAGCGGCTATCTCGTCGTCGTAGTAGAGGATATCCAGAGGGATGTTTTCCGGCTGGGCGGTTTGCCTGGGGATTTCCGGCAAGACAATGATCACTTTCTGTCCGGGCGAGAGGCGAAACGCCGGCTTGCCCCCTTTGCCATCGACCCGCACTCCCCCGGCAGTAATCACCCGCCTTAAATGTGCCCGACTGTATTGCAAGAATTGCTGCGCCAGAAAGGCATCCAATCGCATCCCGGCATCGCTCGGCCCGACAACCAACTCGACCGGTTCGGAGGACAATAGCCGATCTGTCATACGAACGACAAACAGCAGCGACAGTCGTTGACCTGCAAGTCGCTAGCCCAGCAAAAATCCAGCAAAAATAAAGCGGCTACGGTTTGGGCGCCGCGGATTCAGTGCCCTCCGGCTTGTCGCCCGATTGCTCCTGTTTCTCCTCGCGCTGCTTTACTTCGGTCTCTGGCTTGGCCTCCAGCTTTGGAAGCTGCTCGCCCAACGGCCGGCTCAGATCGATCGGCAGCGGCTGTTCGGGGCCGGAGCCGGCGGCGGGAGTTTCGGGCTTTGAAGGCTGCTGCGGTTCGCCTGGGCCGACAGGTTGTTCCTTTTCGGGCAGCAAGAGCTTCTTCGAGCCGGGCTTGTCGAACACCGGACCGTCCTCCAGCAGCGTGCTGGGATCGAAGGCCGGTTTACCAGTGGGCAAACCCGAATCCTCAATGAACCGCCCCTTCGGCTCGTAGCTGGCCAGCCGGTCGTAGAACGCCCGCGTCGCCCGCCGCTGGATATCGCGCAGCCGATTTGTCGCCACGGCCGAGTAGGCCCCCTTGGGCCACTGCTGCAAGACTTGTTCGTACAACCCGGCGGCTTGTTCCAAATCGCCGCGGGTTTCGTGCGCCCGGGCAAGTCCTAACGTGGCCCGCTCCCGGAGTAATGGGTCGCGGGCATGGTCGAGCGTTAGCTTATACAATTCGATGGCCTTGCCCAAGTTCTGGTTGGCCATTGCCCGATCCTCGAGAATAGCCGCGCAGCCAACGGCGAGGTAATAATCGCCCAAGGTAACCGCCGCCAACTGACCGGCGCTGGTGGTCGGGTACTTGTCTGCCGTTTCCTGAAGCTTCTGAAGGTCGAAAACACTTGCCGACACAAGACTGGCACTGGCTTTGGCTGCTTCGGCGCGCGACTGTCGGCTGAACCAGGCATAAATGGCTACGCAAAGCACCCCCACGAACGCGACCGCCAGAATGATGTTGGTGTATGGCTTGATGGTTTGAGCCATCTCAGCAAGCCAAATGGCCAGTTCGTTTTGTTCCAGTTCGTGTCGCCGCTCGCTTTTCATGGCAGTTGCCCGCTATCGCCTCAAGAAAAAAGCATTAATCGTATTGCTACGGCATTACACGCTACGCCCACGGCGGCCCGCTTGCTGCGGCAACCTTTTGCTTTCCGACGGTAAGCTGCCGTCAGCACCGAGCACGGGCGGTCGTTTCCTGCTGCGTGTCGCCTGGCTCTGCCGAAAGCCTTTAAGCCGCCTAGCACGCTGCCGGCAAACCGAGTCATTCGCCCACGTAGGGTAGCAACGCCATGAACCGGGCGCGCTTGATCGCCCGGGCCACCGCCCGTTGACTGACCGCGGTGCAGCCGGTCTTGCGACGTCCCAAGATTTTGCCTTGTCGGTTGGTGAGTTTCTTGAGCAGATCAACGTCCTTGTAATCGACATACATGGGCCTGGGGCGTTGTCCGTCGACGAAGATCGGATCTTTCTTCTTCGTCCGCAGCTTTGCTTTCGCCCGGCGTTTGCTTACCTTGGTGATCTGTAACTTTCGTGCCATAGGAGTCTTTTGACGTTTCGCTAGTGGGCTGGTGTGTGCTTTTCGCGTCTTGCCTTAAAAAGATTGTTGCCTTAAATAAAAGCTTTGTTGCCTAAAAAAACAAAAAACACAAGTAAAAACGCCACTTAGAGTACTAGGATGTACCGCTCATTGCGGTCAACCATAGCCAGGCCGAATCGTGCGAGTATTCGTTAAAACGTCGCTCTGACAAACCAGTTGTTTGCTTTGGAAGTGTTTTGAACTCGGTAGCTATGCCCGCAGCCGGCGGAAGACTGGCCGTATAGCCACATCGCCCGATGTGCCCGGTGCTAAAGCCCTACTGTGCGCCAGTAACGCTTACTGCGGCAGCGACTTACCATCGCCGAGCAACCGCGACGCGATAAACGCTTAGCGCCGCGGGCCCCGCGCAGGGGGTCGCAGCCGACACAACAGCATTTATTGTAACAAATCGCTGCATTGTCTATTGTAACAAATCGCTGGCTTGTCACAAGGCCGCCAAAATTCACGATTTGCCACAACGCGGCCAAAGAAGCAGCGGGCGCCGAAAGCCCAATCGCCCAATCGGCTTGTGCCCCTGACGGTCTGATCGGTTATCGCCCCCGCCGACGGCTGTTTTCACATCGAACCCGTGGCCTGCTTTTCCTACATCGAACCCGTGGACTGCTTTTTTTCGCACCGCCCCCGCCGACGGCTGTTTTCACATCGAACCCGTGGACCGATGTTTCCGCGTAGAGGCCCTGGACCGCTGTTTTCATCAGCCCACGACTCCCGGTCGACGTACCGGCCAATGGCACCTGCCCAACGCAGCCGAAAATGCTTGCCATGCCATTAGGCCGTGGCGTAGACTGGGCAGCGCCCGATTGGTGTCTCACCGCTCGGCGACGACATTTTCGACTCGCGCAAGTACGCCGATGTGGTTGTGCATACCCGCTCGGAATGTGTATTTATTCGGCCTGCGCTGCTATTGGTGTGGCGCAACATTCAACTGTGAGTCAACATTGCATCAAAGGGCGTCCGATGCGTCCCAGAGTCCGCTTTTTGACCGACGAACTGATTGAGCAGATCGTTGCCGAGGCAGTCGCGCTGCTAGAAAGCCTGGGCGTGGAGATTCACAACTCCCAGGCTGTGGAGCTGTTGGCGTCGCACGGTTGCCGGGTAGGGCAGAACGGCTGCCGGGTGTACATCAAACAATCGCTGGTAGAGCAAGCGGTGCGCACCGCGCCGAAGAGCTTCGGTTTGTTCGACGTACTGGGACGACAGACGCACAACTTCGCCGGCGATGCAGTGTATTTCACGCCTGCTTCGGCAGCCCTGTACTTGTGGGAATACCCTAGCGGTCAGGTCCGCCGCCCCATTACCGCCGACTACATAGCCTACGTTCGACTGGTCGAGCAGCTCGAACATATCGCTTCGCAAAGCACGGCGATGGTTCCAGCCGACGTGCCGGCCACGATCTCGGACAGTTACCGCTTGTTCCTCAGCCTGCTGTATGGCTGCAAGCCGGTGGTGACGGGCGCCTTTTCGGCCGAAGGGTTCGCCGTAATGCACGACTTGCAGCTTATCGTCCGCGGCACTCAGGCCGAGTTGGAGGCCAAACCGCTGACGGTCTTCTCTTGTTGCCCCACATCGCCGCTGCGGTGGAGCTATGCCCCAGCACAAAACTTGCTAGATTGCGCCCGGGCTGGCATCCCTGTGGAGTTCATCGCCATGCCGCTCTCGGGATTCCAGGCCCCGGTGACCCTGGTAGGCACATTGATCCAGCATACGGCCGAGACGCTCAGCGGATTGGTGCTCAGCCAGCTCGCCCGGCCGGGGGCGCCGGTGCTGTATGGCGGCTCGCCTGCGATTTTCGATGTCCGCCACGAGACCACTCCCATGGCCGCCATGGAAACGATGATGCTCGACTGCGCATATTGCGAAATAGGCAAACACCTGGGCCTTCCCACGCAGGCCTACATCGGGATGAGCGATGCCAAGGCCCTCGATGCGCAGGCCGGGCTGGAAAGCGGCATCGGGGTGACCCTGGCGGTGTTGGCCGGCATCAACAACGTGTCGGGGCCGGGAATGCTCGACTTCGAGAACTGCCAGAGCCTGGAAAAGCTGGTGTTAGATAACGAGCTATGCGGGATGGCGTTTCGGTTGGCGGCTGGCATCGAACCGCGAGAGGATTTTCCTGCCCGAACTGTACTGGAAGAACTACTCAAGGAAAAACACCTTCTGATCGCCGATCACACCCGACGGTGGCTGAAAACCGAAATCCATTTCCCCGGCCCGGTGATAGACCGCTCGCGGCGCCAACGGTGGGAACAATTAGGCCGTCCCAGTTTGCTCGAGCGGGCCCATCGGGAAGTACGCCGGCTGCTGGACCAGCCACCTGCCCCGGTAATCTCTGCCGAAATGCGCCGGGAACTGACCGCCCGGATGCAGTCCGAAGCTCGCCGCTGCGGGATGGACCAATTGCCGAGCCTGGCATAGCCTCGATGCGACATCGCGTCGATGTGATGCTGATAATTTGCAAGTGCTCGGCGGTGGCGTGATTGGCTTGCGCAGCGCCTCGCTCAACACAGACTGTGCGCCTGAGCGGAGCCTGCCGGTGCGTCCGGCCGGCCCAATGGTCGCGTCCACTGTCGCCCGACGCGCCGAAAGCACCATAAGGTTACCACTGAAATTGCGTTGCGCGACTGAAAGGAGGAAGGTAGCACAGGCTGGAGTTTACCCAGTGTCGATTTGGCCAGGATTTGTTGATGGCTTTGGATTTGCGGCAATTTACGGTGCGCCGAGCGACTGGTCGAGGTGTTCAAGCTGATAGCCAAAACTCAGTCGAGGTGTTTAAGCCGATAGCCAAAACGCAACGGTGCCATCAACGCTTGCAGTGCCCACCGAAGTACACTGACTCGAAGCACTTTCAGCAGTAACACTCATTCGTGTATGCGTGGTAGCACGACACTGGGTAAACTCCAGTAGCACAGGGCGTTGTGTTTCTGTTTCCGTGGGCCTCAGCGACGATATATACTGTGTATGTATGGCTTGGGCAATCTGTAACAATGCGCCCCTGACTTTGCTGACGGCTGTTTGCTGGCTGACATCGGCGCTTGCAGCCGTGGCAGCCGAGACCGCCGCAGTCGCTCAGGGCACCGATAACATTCAGCAGCTTGTCGGGCCAGCCACGCAGTCACACGGCGAAAGCGTGGCGATGCCGATTATGTCGGCCAAGCTGTTCCGACATGCCGATCGGGTGATCGCTCGATTCGACACAGACGGCAGCGGCCAGCTAGAGCAGCCAGAATGGGCCGCGGCGGAGGCCGCCCTCTCGCTGGAGCTTGAACGTCTCGACACCGATGGGGACGGTCTCATCAGTCCCCTGGAGCTGGCCGAGTACATTGCCGCCTATGGGCAGCACCGAGTACTGGAGCCTGTGGTGCGCACTCGGCAAACCGCTCCCCAACCCCCGCCACTGCTAAACCCAAGCACACCGGGTGCGTCGGCGCAAGCTGGCTCTTTGCCGCCGAACGCCGAACCGGGGCAGCCAAGCAATGGCCTTCAGGCAGCGCGCAACGCCGGAGGGTCTTCCGCGCGGCAGCCGGCGAAGAAGTTTCACGTATCGCCGTCGCGGCTGCCGCCGGGACTGCCGGATTGGTTCTTGGCCCGCGACGCCGACGGCGACGGACAGCTCGACTTCGCCGAGTTCGCTCCCCAGGGTGGCCAGTGGGCGTTGGAACAGTTCCGCCGCTACGACCTCAACGAAGACGGACTGATCATGCCGCAAGAGGTTCTTGGCGCAAAACACAGCTCGGGCATCGACAAAAGCGGCCCGCCGTAGTCTGCCCCCCAGTGGCTCAACCGGCAGCAAAGCGACTTTATCGGCTGCCGCACGACCGCGTGCCTTGCCAAGCGTCATCGTCCGGCTTAAGGTTGCCTTGCTGGCTGAGCAGCGCGAGTCTGGGCCGAAATGATCAACTCCGCCAATCGCGCTCGTGCCTTGTCGTAAGCCGCCGGGTCTGGCTCCCACTGGAAAAACGAACCGGCCAGAGGCACTACGATCTTCTCGGCTTCGGCGGCCAAACCGAGGTCCTCGAGCGTCTTCAGATAGTCGTAATCCTGAATGCCGTCGCGCAGCGCTTTCAAGCGCAGGCTGGGCACTATACCGTCGTAGCCCACGGGCCGAGCCGGATAGACCAGCGTGCCTTCGCCGTTGAAGACCGACTTGGGGCCGGGACGATAAGTGTTGGCCTCGGTCCAGGGGTCTTCCACCTGCCGGAAGTGCATCATCCCACCCCAGTATAGCAGACCGCGAATCCGGTACCGCCAGGCAATCCACGTGGGCACGCGGTAGTGGAGCAGCGGATAGTCGATGTGCCACCACGGGGTCTTCTTCAGTTGGCATAAAGCGGTGTAGGTCCAGATCGTCTCGCCCAGGGCCTGCCTAGCGGCGGCAGGCTCCGGTTGGAACAGCGAGAACAGCGGGCACCAGATATCCACTGCTCCGTACAGGTCGCCCCAGGCGGGGTCTTGCGTTTGCGGCTGCTCGACCACCAACACCTTCACCGCCGACTTGGCCTCGCGGATCGCCCGACCCCAACGCTGCACGTATTTGTAAGCCTCGGCGTCGTTGGGCTCGTCCTTCAGATAGACGTAGAAGAGCACATGCGGGCGGTCGAGCTGTTTGGCC
The DNA here is from genome assembly GCA_938015445.1 of uncultured Pirellulales bacterium. GTDB lineage: Bacteria > Planctomycetota > Planctomycetia > Pirellulales > Thermoguttaceae > CALLPE01. The sequence continues at coordinate 290,405 of CALLPE010000008.1, read as the reverse complement.
GCCGCGTCGAATGCCCGAAGCCAAGCGCTCAAGCGGTCGCGGTTGGCTTCCGGGTCTTTGATGACGCGCTCCGGATGCGGCACCGGGACGGCATTGACGTGGTAGCGATCGACGAACTGCTGGAGGGCCTTGATCTGCTCGGGCGGGATGCGGAAACTGCCGTCGGGCTGGGCCACCGGCAACAGACTGCCCGGAAAAGTAGCGTTGAAACGATGCTGCGCCAATAACGCGGCGCACTGGGTTTCTACCTCCTCCCAGTCGGCAGGTTCGTTCTCTTTGCCATCTTTTGCGCGCTGGCGGTAGTAATCGCGTAAGCGTTGGGCGGGCGAGCCAAAGGCGGTTTGAAGGCTGGGTACCTGGGGCAACTGGAAATCCCACACGGTCAGCTCCACAGGAATTTCCACCGGCGGACGCTCGGCGGCAGTCAGCCGAACCGCCCCCCTATACTGCCCCGCCTTGGCTTCCCGCGGCACATGTACGTCGATGAAAAACCCGTGCGTCTGCTCGGCCGGCAAATCGAAAGGCATGGCCACGAAGCGCGGGCCGGCCAGCGGCTGGCGAGTAATCGGGTGCCGGGCCGGAATGAGCGGATCCGCGTACCACCCCGGCCGGAACTGGTCGTTGCGATGGGTCGGTTGCGTGATCTCCATTTGGTGCTGGCGATAGACCTCCGCCTGCCCGGACGGTATTACCGCGCCGTCCGCACTTCGCAGATCGGTCAGCTCCACCCGCACTTGCCCTATCGGCCCAGCGCAACGCATCAACACTTGAAAGCCCCGCCACTCGCCCCGTGCTGCCTGTAAGGCTACTTGGGCGGATTGTCCGGGCGGGTCTTCGCGCAGCACGCGCACAGTGTGAGTCGTCGTCCACAGGTGCCACTGGGGTTGTTCTGCCCCTAAACAGCAGCCGACCGTCAGGATGCCGATCAGCACGCAAAGCAGGATAGTTTTCATTTGGCCCCCCTTCCTCATTGTGCTCTCAGGCGATCAGCGCACGTGCCAAACTGAAGTATACCAACAGGGTAACGATGTCGGTAAGCGCTAGGGCCAGCGGGCCGGCGGCCACATGAGGATTGAGTCTCAGCAGCCGGAGCAGGTTCGGCGACCCGAGCCCCAATAGTGCGGCCGCGGTGACCCCGCCCAGAATGCCGCCGCCGATGGCCAATACCAGGTGTGTTTGCCGGATCCACAGCAGGGCGAACAGCGCTACCAATGCTCCACTGGCAGCCCCCAGCAACAAACCGGTAACAAGTTCACGGCGCAACTTGGCCCACAACAGACCCCAGGTGGGCCGGCTCCCGTGCAACGCCTGAAGGGCCAGCGTCAGCGACTGGATGCTGACGCTCTCGGCCAATGCCAGCACCACAGGGACGAACAGCGCCAGGGCTACCGCCCGTTGTAACTCGTCGGCGAAGATGCCGGAGAGCAGCGCTGCGGCAATCCCGCCGCCGATGTTGCACAGCAGCCAAGGAAAACGGCGTCGCAAGGCATTGTACGCCGAAAACGGGCGTGCCCCGGCCAACCGCACGCCGATGATCTGGAACACGTCTTCGCCGACGATGCCACCCAGCTCGCTCAACTCGTCGGTGTACAGCTCGATGTCGATCATGCCCAGCAGGCGGCGATTCTCATCCACAACCGGAAAGGCCAACAGCCGGTGCAGGGTGAACATTTCGCAGGCTTCCAACACGGTAGCAGTCTGGGGAATGGCGATCACGTCGCGGATCATGATGTCGGCGATCCGCCGCTCCAGCGGGCTGAGCAGGAGCCTTCTTGTGGGCACCACGCCGCACAGCCGGCCTTGGTGATCGACCACGTAAAAGTAGATTATGCGATTGGCAGGCGGATTGTCGCGAATAGCCGCTAGCGCTTGGCCGACGGTTTGTTCGGCCAGCAGCCGCGCCGGATCGGTGCGCATGTGGCGAACTATCGGGTCATCAGGATTGCAGTGTTCGATCGGACTTACCATGCTTTCCCGCCCTAATGGTTTTCAACTGGGCCGGCGCCAATGTGCGCGGCGCTACGGTCCTGACTGGCAGTGGCCGCCGACCAGAAGCCGCCTGGGCTGCCTATGTGTGATACGCTGGCGAAAGCCCGCTGCCAGCTCACAACAAACCGCCCCCGAAAAGTTCATGGCTGAAGCCGCAGTGCAGGCGCGGTTTGCCTGTCAGTCTGGACCACGACACATGGCCCCCTATTCGACCCAGCCGATGTATTGAGCCAGGTCATACAGCCAAGGATGAGTCCAGGGGTTCCACACCGGGTATGCCGCCGACAGGCACGACGCGGCCAGCAGCACCAGTGCTGCGGCCCGGCTCCAGCGGCTGCGCGACATCGCGTCGGCCGCCGGCGTCATCGCCACCGTCCACAGCGGGGCGAACCAGAACATCCACCGCAGGCCCGAAGACATGCCACCATAGTTTCCGTAAGTCTTATAACTAAGCAAGTAGAACGCCAAACAAGCCAGGGTGGGCAAAATTATCAGCACTGCCAGATCGCGCAGTCCGGTGTCCCGGCGCTGGAGCAGCCACACCGCCAAGCCTGCCATGCTCATCAGCCATACCGGGGTAAGCGAAAAAATCCCCCGATGCCCGATCAGAACATTAAAGGCGTAAACGGTCCACCGCGGCTCGTTCTTGTCGATGTGCCACTTGGGCCGATAGTTGGGGTCCTCGGCCATGCGCCGGCGATCTTCTTGTTTTTCTCTTTCCAGCCGTTCCCAGTAGCCAAGGTCCTCGAAACCGATTTTCTTGAGTTTGTTTTCCGGGCTGGTCCACCGGATCCACTTGAAGTTGTACCAATTCTCCTGGCCGCCGCGCTTCAGATAGGCGGGCACAAGGCTGCGATGGGCCATCCAGTTGGTGACGAAAAAGGCTGCCGCCACCACGGCTGCGGCGGGCACGAAGGCCGTGAGCGTTTGCCTGGGAAATCGCACCAGTAGAACCACTCCCAGCAAAGCCAGCAACGAAAGTGCCGGCAACTCATTAGCCGCGGTAAAAGCGCCGAACAGTCCGGCCAGGACGAACCAGCGCAGCCGACGATCGTCGTCCAGCCAAATCGCTGCCGCAGCAAACAATGTGAGCGCCGCGCTTACCGCCGCTATCAAGTGGTTGTTAAGCGTTACCGCAAAAGTAGAAAGAAACGTGCCAAAGCAGGCGGCTGACATCGTAAACAGCCGCCCCCAATCGGTTGTCCCCAAACGGTCCACCAGCCGGGCAGTCAGCAACCAGGCGATCAGCAGCGGAACAAGATTGACCACGATCAAAAGCGAACGACCGATCACGAACGGGTGCGTGCCCAAAGTCATACCGGTCAATTTGTAGATCGGCCAGTACAGCCCGGCTATCAGCGTCGGCAGCAGCGGCGGCTTGCTGGAGTACAGGTGTCCGCCGACTTGCTGACCGTCCCAATTGAGCACCCGGGCGCGATCGGGGTCTTTGGCGTCGGCAATGCGTTTATACGGGTCTTCGGCCGGTCCGCTGTAGCGGCGGTCGTGTTTGACCATGTCGATGGTGTCCCAGCCTGGTTCCAGCACCACTTTATCGATGGCGTAAGGCGCGCCGGGGACGCGCATTTCCGGCTCGACCAGTGCCCGCACCGTACACCATCGGCTGCGGTCGTTTGCGCTGAGGAAGGGGCGTCGCATGGCGGCGGCCTCAGCCCGGCGTAGCTCCAACAGTTGGCGTTTCTCGGCTATCGTCTGACGTTTTTTCGCCAGCTCCCGTAGCGCCGCTTCCAGCTCGGCGCCCTGTTTGGTGCTGTGCAGCGATTTCTCTTCTTGGGCAAGCGATTTCTCTTCGGCGTTCAAAGCCGCTTCATCACGGGCCACTTCAGCCATGGTGCGGGCCCCGGTGACCGTGCGATCGACAGCATCCAGAGCCAAGATGCGGCCCAGTATCAAGCCCCCGCTGGCGACGATCAGTATGGCGTACACCGTTCGCCGCATCTGCAAAGCCGATTGGTCGCTTAATCTGCTCATCTTCGCTCCGAAATGGCCATCACAAGCCATGCTGTGGGGGGAGCCGAGTTGCCGCTGCGGCCCCGCCAAGCGTCGCGCGGTCAGACGCCGGTGCCTTGGGCGGATTTGTCGGTGGTGGGGTGGTCGCCGCCTATGCGCTCCGCGACCGAGTACGCCCTGCTGGCCGGATTGTGATACGCTACAAACAGCTCGGCCAAAAAACCGATGGACATGAACTGCCCGCCCATCAGCAACAAGCCCACAGAGTATATCAGCGCCGGGCGGTTGCCAAGATGCACCGGCTGATAGCCTTCTAGCAAGGTGGCCAACAGACGGGAAATGACCCACTGCCCGGCCAGGTATGTCATCCCCATTGCCCCCAGCACGAAAAGTATCAGCCCGATCGTTCCCAGCACGTGTTGCGGGCGCTGTCCGAAGCCGGTCAGAAACTTCACCGTCAGCAAGTCCAAAAACCCTTTGACGAAGCGCGACAAACCGTACTTCGAGCGCCCGAACTTGCGCGGGCGATGGTTAATCGCCAGCTCGCCGATGCGGAAGCCGCGGTTTGCGGCCAACACCGGGACGAAGCGGTGCAGTTCGCCGTAAAGATGGACTTCCTGAAGCACCTCGCGGCGGTAACACTTCATGCCGCAGTTATGATCGTGCAGACGGACGCCCGTCAAACGGCTGACCATCCAGTTGAACACCCGCGATGGCAATACCTTGTGCCACGGGTCGCGCCGCAGTTGCTTCCAGCCGCTGACCACATCGTACTGGTCGCCCATTATGTCCACGAAGCGGGGGATTTCGTGCGGGTCGTCCTGCAAGTCGGCATCTAGGGTGACGACCAGCTCGCCCTGCGCGTCGGCGAATCCGGCGCTTAGCGCCGCTGCCTTGCCGAAATTGCGCCGGAAGCGAATACCCCGAACCCGCTGGTCCGAGCCAGCCAATCGCCGAATCACCGCCCAAGAGCCATCCCGCGAACCGTCGTCGACGAAGATGATCTCCAACTGGTAGCCTTGCGCTTGGGCGACTTCGGCAATCTCCCGGTACAGTTCTTCGAGGCTTTCCGCCTCGTTGTAAACCGGTATGACGATCGAAAGCATCACAAGCTGTTCAGTAGGTGGGAAATTATTGCTTGGTTTTGGGGAGCAAGTTCGGGCGAAACTCGCCACCCCTGTCCACAGCGGCGCTATGACTGTGCTGGAGGGCCAGTGGCCAGACGGCGCCGGATTGCTGGCCCCGCTATCCCCGCCACGCCCTCTGCGGCGTCATTTGCGGCGATGCATCAGCAGCCCCGCTCCATATAGCATAGCGGAAATCAGCAGTTCCGCCAGCAGCCACACGATGCGCAATAAGGCGGCGGCCGCCGTGGACTCGATTTCGCTCAGCGCAAACAGCACCGAATGCGAAAGAAGGTGGATCAATATCAGGTCGCGCACACCCAGCCCGCCGGGTATAAGCGACAAAAAGCCCGCCACCGTAGCCAACGCCACCGCGGCGGTCAGCTTGGGCAGAGTGTCCCAAAGGTTCCCTTGCTCGATGCCTAGGGACTGCAACACGCACCAAAGACTTATTCCCACAACGGCCCAGACGACGGCCATGCACAGCCATCCAAATACAAGCGTGCGATAGCGGAGGTTGCGGATTTTTGCCGCCACGGCTGGGTCTTTACGAGACAGTAGTGCTTTGGCTATCGGGCGAAAGACCGGTGGCAAAGTGGGCAGCAGCGCCAGCAGCATCAGCCCGATCGCGCCCCAGAAAAGCATCACCTCCTCGCGCAGGGCAATGGCCACCGTCAGCGCGGCGATGAAAGCGCCGGTGGCCATCATGGTTAGCGTTTCCACAAACACGCTGCCGGCGGCGATTCCCAGATGAACCTCGGTCCCACCGATCATCCCGGCACGGATAATCACTACCAAGGCCTTTCCCGGCACGTACTTGCCCAGGTGTCCCACGTAATATGCTCGCAAAGTATTCCACCAACCCGGCCTTTGCCCCATCACTCGCAGCACATAGTACCAATACGCCCCTGCCGGGACTAAACCTAGCAGATACACCGCTCCGCCCAGCAGCAGCCATAGCGGCTCTAAATGAAGCGGATGCTCGCCTAGTTGCTGCCAGGCCGCCACCAGCGTACCGCGGACAAACCAGGCCACCAGTGCGAAGATGGCCAGCTTAAGCAGCAACAGCAACCAGGAACGCAACCGAGAAAAGACCCACACAGGGAGCCCTCACTGCGAGGAAGCCGCTACGACAAATCACAGGCAAGCCTCACAAGGCTACACAAGGCTACCGCGCTGGCTCGCAGTCACGCAAGAGCAGCAACGCTACTGCGGCGAACTGGCAAACTGGCACGCCATCCGAAGGCAGACATCCCCGCCACCATCCCTCAGTTTGCATCGGTCAGCTCGCCGCTCGCCCGGAAATAGTCGAAATCCACCGATCCGCCCGGCGTCTTGGTGGCGAAGTTGAACAGCGCGAACCGGTAGCCCATGAAATGCGGCAGGGTGTAGGCCATCTTCAAAGCTCGTCCGATGGGCTTCCACTGCCGTCCGTCGAGGCTGTAGTAGAAGTAGGCCATGTCTTTGCGGTCGCGGTAGTCGCACTCCACCCTCAGAAAGACCACTGGCTGATTTATAGGTACGGTCTCCAACGTCTGGGGCGAATCGCTCTCGGCGCTGACCATGACAATCGACCGGGCGTTGTTTTGCATGCGCACGCCCACCAGTCCGTAGCGCTTTTGGAATGCTGCCAGCCCCGCCACATCGCCGTCTTTCATGTTGGTTGCGTCCATTGCAACAGTCGCCGAGCAATGGGGGCCGAAAGTCCTTTGCGTAAGCGTATTGCGGGCGCTGGGCAAATCGGGGTCCACCCGGCCAGTGGTCAGCCGCAGCCAGCCTGGGCGTTTTTCCAACGACCAATACCGGTGATCGGGGTTGTGATTCCACTGCCATGCCAGCGGCAGGAGAGGCTCGCCGGGGCGGCGATCAAACTCGTCGGAGGCGACGATATTGCCCACTCCACCCCTGCCGGCTGGAATGTCCAAGGTTCTCGGCACTTTGCCGTCGATTCCCAACATCGGCCAGCCGTCCTCCCAGCGCACTGGTACGATGAAAGGCACCCGACCCACCGCGCCGTGATCCTGGAACAGATAGGCGTACCATTTGCCGTCTGGGGTGTCGATAATGCTTCCCTGAGCCACACCCTGATCGCGCAACACCACGCGGCCTTCATAGGGGCCGGTGATCTTGTCGGCCCGGTGGACGATCTGCGTACGCATGTCGCCGCGCGGCCAAGCGATGTTGAACAAATAATACTTCCCGCCAAATTTGACCATCTGCGATCCTTCCCCGCGCAGCCCCCCTTTCCCGCCGGTCACACGGGCGGCGTCTTCGATAATGGTCTGATGGACTGCGCCGGGTTTGATCCCCGAAACGTCAGCCCTCAGCTCGACCAATCGAATGTTCCCTACGCCGTAAATCATGTACACCCGGCCGTCGTCGTCGAAGAATAGCGAATGATCGTGCAAAGCGGGGGAGAAGGACGTTTCGCGCCAAGGGCCTTTTTCGATGTCCCTAGTCGTGTAGATGTAAGTCTTGCCGGTCGTGTGCGAGAAGGTGGTGGCGTAGAAAGTGCCTTGGTGATAGCGCAAGCTGCTCGCCCAGGAGCCGCCACCGTAAGCATTCCGCCCGCCGGTCAACGTCAGCGCATCGTTGTCGCCCAGCGTCTGGTAAGCGTAGCCGACAAGGTCCCAGTTCACCAACTCGGTGGATTTCATGATCGGTAGCCCGGGACTCATGTGCATCGTGGTGCTGCTCATATAGTAAACGCTGCCGACGCGGATCATGGCCATGTCGGGAACGTCGGCCCAAATGACGGGGTTCTGGGCCTGCTCGGCTCCCTCCGCAGCGCATACAGCCGACACATGCCAAACACCAACCAGCCAAACGGCAGCATAGTACAAAACGGCAAAATGGTACAAAAGCGGCATGCGCATGATGGTTCCCGGTGGCATGAGCACGGCGACATCATTTGATGGTGTTGTACGGGCAATTGTAACGACTGTCGCCCGTTAGCACCACAAGCACAACTGCTGACTTACCCCTGGAGCGCAGTGTCAATCGCGCAAGCCCGAGCGGGTTGGGGGGCAGTCGAAGTAAGGCGTTTGCCCTTGCAAACGGCATTCACGCGGCAGACTACTGGCCTACGCCTAAGATAAAACAAGAGCCTCTAACAAAACGAAAGCATTGAAAGGTTTGACTAGCCCTCTACTGGGCGTAGTGTAAGGAAAGGTGGTTTTGTTAGAGGCTTTAAAAAACCGAAACCGGGCGCAAGACGGCCTCACACTATCTCACGCTATGCCGGGCCGATGCCAAGATGTCGCTGCCGGGCGATCCATCGCTCCCTGTCGGGCCTTCTTGCCGCCGGTGTCGAAATCGTAGGTCTTCAGCTCCAGCAGCAGAAAGATCACCCCAATCAACAATGCCACGAAGGCCGCCCCCAAAAGAACCGTATACGGACTGGCTTCGGCCAGGCGTGCAAAGATGTTGGGACGGGCTTCTTCCTCTTGTTGTTCTTCTTCCTCTTCCTCTTTAGGCTCAAATGGCGCAACTTCCTCTTTAGGCTCAAATGGCGCAAGCTTGCCAGCGACTTGCTGTTGATCGGACTGCGCGGCAGTAGGTTCTTCGGCTTCGGCCGTAGGCTGCACAAAGCCCGATGCTTCTTCCCCCGGCTCCTGCTCGCCGGCACTGATAAACTGCTCGGCGGAAATATCCGCCTCACCGCTCGGCTGGCCGACCGACGGCCCTACATCCCTCGGCTCCGTCGAAACGAATTCTGCCGGCTGCCCCGCCGGTTCAGAAACCGGCTCGAAGGAGATGTCAAACTCCTCCGCCACCGGCTGCTGTGCCCCGGCCTCCGAATCGGCCTGCTCGTCAATGGGCTTCAGTTCAAACTCGTCGCCAGACCCACCCTTCGACACGGTTTCGCCCCCTTCATAATTGGATCGCTATAATTGGATCGCTTCAGGTCGACGCGCCGCCAAAGCGTTCAATAATGTCGAATAAGTTTAAAAATTTGAGGTTTGAGAAGCGTATCAATCTCACGGTTTTTGGGCACTCGTCTTGCGAAGTGCTTGCCCAGCGCCGATCGGCTACGTAAGCCCGCCGCGCCACACCATGCAACGACGGCTCACCGATTCGCTTGCAGCGCGGAGTTTGCTAGCGCCGCCTACAAGCTATTATAGTTGCCGTTTTATGCCTCTGCCAATTGCATGCTTATTGCCGCGGTGTGGGCATCCTTAACCGATGGTGTTGCTGCGCGGCAGGCTTGGCATCCTTGAACAACTGAACCAGAATACAGACGGTGCGGAATTGGGCGATCGTGGGAAGGCAAAGGTCTCGGCCATCGCATTGGCCGCGGCGTTGCCTGGATCAGCACCTTACTGTCGTGTAGGTAGCGACTGCGCCTCGGGCGCGGCAGGCCGTTTGTCGAAGCAGAGAACGCTCGCATCACAGAACCATGATATGACAGAACCATCACAGCACGGAACCATCATAGGACACAACAATAGCAGGCAACGATCGCAGTAGACAACGATCACAGCAGAGGACGATCATAGGAGACGACAATCATCGGAGGAGAAAATAGCCTTGATCACTAAAATTACCGGCACACTGCTAGATTTGGGCGACGACGCTGCGACCGTGGGCGTCGATGCTTTTGAATACGAGGTGCTGGTGCCCGAGTTCACTCGTCGGCAATTGCAACAAGAGGTTGGGAACCAAATTAGTTTGTTTACTATCCACTATTTGGATGGGAACCCAGCGCACGGACGCATGACCCCTCGGCTCATCGGTTTTCTGACTGAAGTGGAACGCGAGTTTTTCGAGCTGTTTTGTTCGGTAGATGGGGTGGGCATCAAAAAGGCATTGCGCGCGATGGTGCGGCCTGTAAACGACATCGCTACAGCCATCGAAGAGCAAGACTTGGCGAGTCTGTCGTCATTGCCGGGCATTGGTGCGGCGATGGCCGAGCGAATCGTGGCCAAGCTGCGCCGCAAAGTGCCCAAGTTCGCCTTGATGGTCACCCGGCAGGTGCAATACGCGGCCCAAGTACCCCCGGACGTGGTTTCCGAGACTTACGAGGTATTGCGCAAACTGGGCCACAGCGAAAGCGACGCCCGCCGACTGCTCGATTCGGTGCTAGCCACCAAGGGCAAGTTTAAAGACGTGCAAAGCCTGATCGAAGCGATTTACCAGCAGAGCCGCGCCCGGTCTGCCGACGGACGCTGATCTTCGCCAAACTGCGGCGAAGGCGGTTCTTCGCCAAACCTGCGGCGAAGGCGGTGCGTGCCGTGTCGGGGATGGCGGCAAACTGTTTCGGGAAGAGTCGCAAGCTGTTTCGGTGCGGCAATCGACATAGCGGCAAGCAACACAGTGTGGCAAGCAGAATGGAACAGTCACAGATATATCGCTCAGCGCCCGGCTGTGAAGTGCCTGTGGTACACGCCACTTCGTGCCAGCGCTGCGGGGCTTGCGTCGAGCGGGAAGAGCGTTTTTGCCCCAATTGCGGGGCCGAACAGGCGGTGCCGGCCAAACTTCCGCCCGAAGCCGCACCACTGCCACGCTACTTTCGCTGCGAGAACTGCGGGGCCGAAGTGGCCGTTGACCCCGAGCAGCGCAGCTACCGCTGCGCCTTTTGCGATTCCACGTACGTCGTGCAGTTCTCGCCGCAGTTGACCGGCCGTCAACCGCCGGAGTTTGTCATCGGCTTTGCCATCACCGCTGAAGAAGCGCTAGACAAGTTCCACCATTGGCTGGGACGTTGGGGATTGTTTCAGCCCGGCGACTTGCACACTGCCCAAGTGGCCGAGAAGCTCAAAGGCGTGTACGTTCCTTTCTGGTCGTTTTCCATGCTGGCCAAAAGCCATTGGTCGGCAATGATCGGCGAGTACTGGAAGCGCACCGAAACTTACACCACCATGGTGGGCGGCAAGACTGTGGTCAAAACCCGTACGGTCACCGAAACCGAATGGTGGAAGCTTAGCGGCCGGCACCACGACTACTACAGCGGATATCTGGTTTCCGGCAGTCGCGGGTTGCCGCAGCACTGGGCAGAACGGATCATGCCGTTCCATTTGGCAGGCCTGAAACGCTACGAACCGTTCTATCTGGCCGGTTGGCTAGCCGAGGAATATTCCGTGCAGCGCGAAGAGGCACTGCGCGTTTCGCAGCAAGAATTTCTGGGCCGGGAGCGGGCGGCCTGCGCCGCCTTCATGCCCGGCGACACCCACCGTAGCTTGCAAGTGACCACCACCTTCGAGCAAGTCAACTCCGATCTGATCCTACTGCCGGTATATCTGCTCAGCTACCGTTACCGGCACAAGGTGTATCGTTTTTTGGTAAACGGTCAGACGGGCAAGGCGGCAGGGGAAAAACCGCTATCGGTTTGGCGGATTCTGGCAGCGGTAGCAGCGGCCGCGGCAGTTATTACCGCACTCGCGCTGCTGCTGGCACGACTTTGACGGCCACGCACAAACCCGAGTAGTGCCACTAACCGTGCTACCAACTGTGCAACTAACCGTGCCACCCACCGTGCTGCCCGGAGGTTGTTACGGCTCTTCGGCTGGGCGATGCTCCAAGGCCGCCTTGCTGCACTGGGGCGCTGTCGGTTGCGGGAAGTCGTTCACCCGCTGGGCTACAAATTCGCGGCTGGACAAGCCAGCCGTGGCACCGTGCTGCTGGTCAAACCAGCCATGACACCCTTCTTCTGGTCAAGCGGTAGCAGCGGTGGCGGTGTGTCAATTCTTTTGACTTTTCAATTGGATTCCCGCATCAGGCGTCGGTCGCGACAAACGGAAACTGTTGCCCGTGCTCTTGGACACGAACGACACAGATATGTCCTGTAGACGGAAACACAGAACATGGGAGAGATCTTTCTTGAACTGTAGTTGTCCGATCACCAACCGGCTGCGGTCGGTCAGGTCAAAGGGATTCCAATCTTGCGGCTTCACATAATGGTCGCACTCCAGTCGACCAGTGCCGTTGCAGCGGCCGCAGGTCACCCTTTTGCCCACTGGTATGGCATAGCCCTTACCGTCAGGTGTCATGTTATATTGCATTTCGGTCACTCGTGTTACGCCTCCGGAGCAATAGGGGCAACGCACCGTTCCAGTTCCTTTGCACTTAGGACACGCTTCGATGGATAGGGCAAAACGGCCTTCGAACACCACGGTGTCGCCGGCTTTTACGGCGGAATCACCCTCCAGCAGACGGACCGGCAAAAACAAGCGCTCGCGAAACACGGTGTTCCACCACTGTCCGGCCGAGGACAAGTTGGGCTGCTCGATGTGAAAATCGATGCGAATTTGCGACGAATTTCGGGGACGCTCAGTATTGATCACACGGCCGGAAAAACGAAGCGTCTTGCCGGCCAAGTGTTCGGAAAGAACGCCCATCAGCTTTTCGATCGTGCCCACAATCGGCACAGTTCTCTCGATCTCATAGTTTCTGCGCAAGATATGCAGCGTTTCGGGTTGGTTTGTGTGTGGATTCAACCCAGCCAGCACCAGGGTTTCTTCCACTTCCGTTGGGACCCGTTCTGCACCTAATAGGAAAAACAAGAATAGCGTCCTGACACGCACTATGTTGTTTATCAGCTCCTGGTCGGACCGCGAAAGTTCGCTGATGTCGATGATCCGCTGCAACCCCCCTTCGTGTACCAACGTTACAGTGTCGCCGACTATATCCTCGAATCGCCCCTCGATTACCTCTTTGCCGTAGATGTCCTTCCAAACTCGCACCCCGCGCGGCCGGGAGCTGCTACTTTCGCCAAGTCCCTCCTCTGCTGCACTGATGACAATAGGCGCTAGTAGCGCCACCGCTGCCGCAAAGAACGTGCTGTAACGCATCTGACGGCTCCTTTTCGCTCGAACGTGCCAAACAACCGACTACCAATCTGGTCTGGGTCTAGCTATTCGATGTCTTGTGGTTCATCGCGACTCACACCCAGTGCAACCGTGATGTCCCCTCCTGCGGCCTTGATAAACAGGTCCTACCAGTGGCCAATTTGCTCGCCGCGCAAAATCGCCTGAAATGCGAAGCGATGTGAAATCTATTAAACAGCGTTTAGCCCATCCCCATTCATGTGGAGCAAATGAGCAACAAATGGAGTTGCTTAGCCAGGAAACGTACCTACGAGCACACTCCGATGTACCTCCAGCACACTGCGATGTACCTCCAAATGTGAAGCGACACTTGATGAACTAACTGCGTGTCACTGTTGCCGTGCTGGCTGGCGTTGCCGATGTGGCCTTGTCTACTAACGGCATGGCACGCTCATATCCCACCCATCGCTGTGGCGATATTATGGATAGGTACTGGTCCACCTTCTTTATTGGTCAACGAATGGCTAAAAGTCAATAACCTGCTTGAGGGGGACATTTACGGGAAGTGTGTTTCGTCCGAGTGCCGAGGCTGGGGGTTTGCCGGCTAGACGAAGCACCTTGGGAGCCGATGCTGTTTAGAGGATGCACAAGACCCACCTTTACCCGCCCCCCAGCTTCTGCTGTTTATCCATCTTTTCCAAACTACCGGTATCGCCCTTTGCTTGGAGACCCGGGCACATGCCCGGCCTTGTCCGAACAACCAAGCGGTACGGCCGTCTCTAATCGACTTATCTGCTTTCGGTGCGAATAAAGGTTCCGCGAGGGCAATTCGGTGTGGCCATCTGCAACACGGTAGCGATATAATCGCGGCCCTTGAGTGACCGTCTTACTGACTGGGCCGGCGGCACGGCAGCCGCTGCCAAGCACAGTATGCCCTTACCGGTGCGCTGATCGGCAATGGTCGGACACGGAAGTCCCAGTACATCACTGCCTTTGTACGCCAACCGGTGCCGTTGGGCGTCTGCGCTGGCGCGCACCGCATCGGCTGGCGCTGGGCTAGCAGTGATGCTGACAGCCGCGCTGAGCAGCCGGAAAAAATTGTCCATCGGCTGGCGCGACTGCTGGCCGGTGGCGCTGAGCAGCGGGAAACAGTTGTCCGTCGGCTGGGACCACTGGCGGACGATTGCGCTGGTACTGGCCGTGATGTCAATCTGTTGGCCGCTGTACTGTGCCGAGCAGTCGATCAGGCTGCGGGTCGTTTGGGGTGGGGGAGCGGAAAAAACTTGGTACGGCTCGATAAGCCTCAGTAGCGGCACTCTTGCTGCCCCACAGTGCTTGGGCGTGGAGGCCGACGAACCCGGCTCGATGTGGCTGGAAGACGAGCGTCAACTGGTCGTTCGGCAACGCAGCCCGCGCTCCTTCGACGGTGTGGACCTGACCGCCGTAGCTCCGCTGGACGCCAAATTGACAATCCACCTGGCGGCTGCCGAGGACCCTGCGGAACCGGTGGTGATAGAAATGCCTTTGTCCGGCCTGGCCGAGCAACTGCGAAACGAGCAGTTGGACCGCTTTGGGAATCGCTTGCTGGTGCATCGTGCGCCTGGCGATGCGCTGCGCGTGCGGTTCCAGCGCGAGAGTCTGATTTTCGCGCCAGGCGAAGTATTTCGCTTAGCGGTAGAGCCGTCGCTATTGTCGGTTCCCCCCGGTGGCCGAGTGCAGATCAGGGCGCAGCTTGTACCGGCGCGAACCCAGCGCGAGTTGTGGTCCGCGAACAAGACATTCGACGCCAGTCAACCCACGCCCATTGCCTTCGAGGTACCACTGCCGTCTCAGGAAGGGATTTACGATCTGGTGTTTTCGGCCGTGCCGTGGCCGCCTTGGCAGCAAGCGGTCAGGCAGCCGCTGGCCTGGCGCAAGCCGGTGGCCGAGCGAACTGTGCAACTATTGGTGTTGCAAGCCAGTCGGCCAGCGCCGGCCCGAGCGAGCCAAACCGAACTTGTCACATTGGTGCCGCTGGACCCGGCCAACCCCCGCTGGTGGGACATCATCGGTAAACTCCCCCAATTGCCTCGAATACAGCGCTTGTGGAAGACCCCGCTGGGCAGCGGTCACAGCGAGACGTGGCGCCACCCGCTGGGCGAGATGGTCCGCCTGGCCCCCAGCGCGCAGACGCCAGACGTCAGTTGGGAAGCCTACACTTTGCCCATCAGCCAGCCGGGCAAGCCGCATGTATTGGAAGTGGAGCTTCCGAGCGAAGTGCCGCAGACGCTGGGCATCAGCATTTTGGAGCCGAACGCTGCGGGAGCGTTGATGCCCATCGGACTGGATTCGGCCGTTGACGTCCAGTCGGACGGCTTCGGCGTGGCGGCTGGCCAACGGTTGCGGCACCGGCTGATATTCTGGCCACGCACCAGCAGTCCGCTGCTGCTGATGACCAATTGCCAGGGGCGACTACCGGCAGTGTACGGCAAGATTCGCTTGTTGGGCGGCTGGGAGCAATTACCCCCGGCCAGCCCTGCCCCGCTGCGCTCCGGATGGCGACTGCTGGCCGCCTATTACGATCGCCCTCTGTTCCACAAGAACTTCGGCGGCTCAGAAGCGCTAGACGGCTGGAGCGGTCACAGCCTGGACGATTGGGTCACCTTCTACGAAGGCGGCACGCGGCTGATCGAGTACTTGCACTACGTGGGGTACAACGGGCTGATGATCTCGGTAATGGCCGACGGCAGCAGCATCTATCCCAGCGCGCTGATCGAGCCTACTCCGCGCTACGACAAAGGAGTGCTGTTCGCCACCGGCCAAGACCCGATACGCAAAGACGTGCTGGAAATGCTATTTCGCCTCTTCAACCGAGAGCAGTTGACGTTGATTCCAGCGCTGGATTTCGGCGCGCCGTTGCCGGCGCTGGAGGCAGCCGAGCGACGCGGCGGCCCGGGGGTACAGTCGCTCCGCTGGATCGGCCCGGAAGGAAAGCCGCTTACGCAACTGGAGCCGCCATACCGTGGATTGGCGCCGTATTACAATCTGCTCGATCCGGTTGTGCAGGAGCAAATGTTGGCGGTGATCCGCGAGGTGGCCGCACGTTACGGCCACCATCCGTCCTTCGGCGGCGTGGCGATACAGCTTTCGGCGCGCGGCTACGCCCAATTGCCTCCGCCGGAATGGGGCTTGGACGACCGCACCATCAGCCGATTCGAGCAGGAGACAGGCATCAAAGTGCCCGGCTCGGGCGCCGAGCGGTTCGCCCAACGGGCGGCTTTCCTCTTGGGACCACAACGGGAGGCATGGCTGCATTGGCGCGCCGAAACCGTAGCGAAGTTCTACAACAAAGTGCAAAGCCAGTTGAGGGCCATCCGACCCGACGCCCGATTGTATCTGGCCGGAAGCAACGTCCTGGCCGGCGGCGACTCGCAGTACCAGCTTCGTCCGGCCCTGACGCGCAGAGTCACCATGTACGAGTCGCTGCTGCGCGTAGGCCTGCACGTGCAACACTATCGCGGGCAAGGCCGTCCGGTGCTGCTGCGCCCGGAGCGCGTAGCCCCCAGCAGCCTGCCGGCAGCGCACGCCCTGAGCCTGGAAATGGAGCAGTTGCCCGACCTAGACCGCTGCTTCCAGGGGATGTCGGTTCCGGGGAGCTTGTTTTTCCACCAGCCACAGGAGTTACGGGTCGCCTCGCTGGATGGGCGCAGCCCGTTCCAGCCTTGTTACGCCTGGCTGGTGGTGCAAGCTGCACAGGTGGAAAGCCGCAACCGCCGGCGGTTCGTGCGCAGCCTGGCGGCGCTAGACAGTCAGGTGTTGGTCGACGGTGGTTGGCTGCTGCCAATGGGACAGGAAGAGTCCATCCGTAGCCTGTTCGTCGCCTATCGCAACCTTCCGGCGGTGCGTTTCGCCACAGCAGCCGGGGCGATTGGCCAGGAAGCCGACGGCGGTTCGGGGGACGAATCGGCAAAAGCACTCGATACCGCCCGTACCCAACCGGTATTGATACGAAAGGCGGTACATGCCGAGCGCACTTTCGTGTATGCGGTGAACGATTTCCCCTTCCCGGTCGTCGCCACCGTCCGCCTTCAGGCCCCCAGCGGATGCCACATGGAGGAGCTGAGCGGGCTGCGTCAGGTTCCGGCCCCAGTGGAAGACTCCCGGGGCAAAGTGTGGACCATCTCCATGCAGCCTTACGATTTTTTAGCTGTGCAATTCTCTTCGCCTTCAGTAGCCTTCAGCGACCTGCGCGTCCATTTGCCGCCGGAAGTAGAACAGGCCTTGCAGGAACGCATCCGGCGGTTAGGCAGCCGCACATCGGCTTTGACAAACCCAGCTCCGCTGCCGGCTCTGGGGAATCCCGGTTTCGAGAAACCGGGCACGAGCGAAGAACCGTTGCCCGACTGGGCCGTCACCAAGCGCGCCGGCGTGTTGATTCAAGCAGATCGCACCCAGAGTCGCAGCGGCCAGTACTCGGCCCGAATTACCAGCACCGGCCCCATTGCTTGCCTGGTAAGCCGGCCTTTTGCAGCGCCGCAAACCGGCCGGTTGACGATGTCGGTATGGCTGCGGGTGGCCGAAGGGGCGCAGCAGCCACCGCTGCGGCTGGCGATCGAGGGACGGATCGACGGCCGCCCCTACTACCGATACGCCGAGGTCGGCGCGCTGCCAACAGCCACGCTGGCCGGTCAGTCTCCACCACTGGGCGCTCACCAGCCGCCGGTAACCCCCATCGGCTCGAATTGGACGCAGTTCGTCTTTGCCGTGGACGATCTGCTACTGGAGGGCGTATCGCAGCTCAGAGTGCGATTCGACTTGATCGGGGCCGGCGAGGTCTGGGTGGACGACGTGCAGGTTTTCGACCTGGCATTCGGTGAAATCGAGCGCCGGGAATTGGCCAAACTGATCACGGTGGCCGAGTATCTGTTTCAGACCCGTCGGCTGGCCGAATGCGCCCGGCTATTGGATGGCTACTGGCCGCGGTTTTTGGAAGCATTCGTGCCCGTGGAGCCAGCCCTGCCGGTAGCGCAAAAGCCACCCGAACCTGAACCATCCCCGCCGCCGCGCACCGGCGTGCTAGACCGTCTCAAAGGCATACTGCCGGAAAGCTTGCGGTTCTAATTTGAAGGCAACCAGGCAACCCATCGGCTTCCGACAGGCGAGCGCCGGCTAGTGTCACAGAGCGGCGGCCGAATCCGGTTCTCCGGTTCATCGGGGATTCGGGAAATCGGGGATTCGGGTATAAGTCAGTTCACATTGCTGGAGTTTACCCAGTGTCGATTCTGCCGGTAGTTGCTGCTCCCTTGGGAGTTGCGGCAATTCATGGTGGACTCATCGCCTGCTTTTACTGTTTCGGCCTATAGCCAAAACGCAACAGCGCTATCAACGCTGGCCGTGCGCAGGCAAGTAGATGTAGTCGGAGCACTTTGAGCGGTAGCACTTATTCGTGCTAACCCAGCACTGGGCAAACCCCAGGTTCACATTGCGATTGACCAGCAACAGGCGGCGGGGTATAATCTGGCCGCCACTTGGGACAGTAGCGGATCGGCGCGTCGCGGGGAGGCGTCTTGACAGAAGCGCCGCTTTGGATGTCACTTTAGTTTTGGGGGGCGGTCTGCGTTGGGCCGCCAGTGGTTCTAGCCAGCCGTTTGGCTTCTTGCCCGGTCGAACTGTTTTCGACCCCCACGTGGCACGGCAAAAGGAAGTGTCGGCCTGCCAATAGGGTGCGAAATGGATGTCGCAGCTTCTGCCCTAGAGGAGTTTGCGGTGTCGCACGGCTTTTCGCTCGCTGCGAAAGAGTCGGTTCGCCAGGCGATCGACATCGTCGATTTGGTGAGCAGCTACGTACAACTGCGGCGTCAGGGACGGTTGTACGTGGGACTTTGCCCCTGGCACGACGACACTCGACCTAGCCTTCAGGTCAACCCCCAACGACAGTCGTTCAAGTGTTGGGTGTGCGACATCGGCGGCGACATCTTCAGCTTTGTAATGAAGATCGAAGGCGTCGGCTTTCCCGAAGCACTGGCCATGCTGGCCGAGCGGGCGGGAATCGCACTGAAGCCCGCTGACGCAATCGGATGGTCCGACGCCGGCCAAGGCAAGCCCACGCTTTACAAAGCGATGGCTTGGGCTTGCCGACAGTATCACCAATGCCTACTGAACTCCCCAGATGCCGAGCCGGCGCGTCGCTATTTGCAACAACGGGGGATCACCTCCGAAAGCATCGTAAAGTTTCAACTTGGCTTCTGTCCGCCGCAACGGGACTGGATACTGCGGAAGTTTCCGGCCGATGAAGCCCGAGCGGCAATCCTGGAGAAAATAGGCATCCTGGTCAAAACAGATGACCGCCGGGACCGATACGACCGATTCCGCGGGCGGTTGCTATTTACGATTCGGGATGTAGAGGGGCGTCCGGTGGGTATCGGCGGCCGGGTGCTTCCGGAACTGTCGGCCGGCAGCCCTGCCAAGTACGTCAACTCGCCCGAAACCCAGCTTTTCTCGAAAAGTTCCCTTTTGTACGGCCTCGACTTGGCCAAGGATTCCATCCGCCGCGCACGCCGCGCGATTGTAGTCGAGGGATATACGGATGTGATCGTCGCCCACCAATACGGCTTCACCGAGACGGTGGCAGTGCTGGGCACAGCGCTGGGCGAAAACCACATCCGGCTGCTCAAACGATTTGCAGATCAAGTGGTGCTGCTGCTGGACGGCGACGAAGCGGGGCAGCGGCGGGCCAACGAAGTGCTAGAGCTTTTCGTGGCCCACCAAGTAGACTTGAAAATCCTCACTCTGCCAGCAGGCCTTGACCCTTGCGATTTCCTCCAGCAGCACGGTGCCCCGGCTTTGCACAAGCTGCTTGAAGCCCAAGCAATCGACGCGCTGGAACATGCCTTCCGCGCAAAAACCCGCGGCGTGGACCTGGACCGCGATGTGCATCGGGCCTCGCAGGCCTTAGAGGAGCTGATCGGCATTGTGGCCAAGGCGCCGCGTTTGCGGGAAGACACGGCCTCGGCATTCCGACTCCGCGAGCAGAAGGCTTTGCAGCGTTTGGCTATGATGTTTCGGGTGGACGAAGCCGATATCCGCCAGCGGTTAATCGCCCTGCGGCGCAAGCCGTTGCAGCCCCCTGTACGGGGACGCCTCGCAAGGCAAACTACCGCAACGACACGCGACGTTACCCCAGAACAGGCCAAGCCCGACGCCTGGCAACGCGAACTGCTGGAACTGCTGGTAGCCCATCCGCAGCAGTTCACCCGCTTCGCTGCACAAATCAGCGCCGCATGGCTGGGCAGCGGGCTTGGTCGTGCGGTATACGATGCTGCTTGCCGGCTGGCTGCCGAAGGGCTGACTCCCGATTTCGACCGGCTGATGCTCCACTTGGACGACCCGGCCGTCAAGAATCTTCTGGTAGAGCTAGACGAGCGCGCAGCGGCCAAGGGACTGCACGCAGTGGAGCCGGCAGCCTTGATTGAAGCACTGATACAAAGGTTTCGCCATAAAGAGACTCAACAGCGGCGCCCGGCCGAGCTGGTGGCGCTGCGCAATAAACAACTGGACGAAGACCAAACGCTCGCCCTGCTGGAACGGATACGCCAGCAGGAGCAAGACCGGCAGGGCATTTCCGAGCTTTCGGAGGAGTGAGGGCGTCCTGCCGCACCAAGCATTCACCCAGTGCGCCCAGGGAGGCGTGAAAGGAGTCACGCGTGGACCGATACGAGAAGGACCTCCGCAGACTTGTCGCTCGTGGCAAACGCAAGGGCTATCTTACCTACGACGAAGTCAACGCATTCCTCCCCGATGACGAGGTCGATCCCTACCGGCTGGACGACCTTATCCTCGCCCTGGAGGAGCAGGGCATCGACTTGGTCGACAAACCGCCCGAAGGCGACACGCTCGACCCAGCACTGAACAAGTGTGCCGGGCAAGCTGGTCCGACCAATGGCGGACCAACGCCCGGCGAACCGCTGCCGCTTGCCTTGCCAGCCGAATTGACCAAGTTCAGCAGCGATCCGATCCGCATGTATCTAAGCCAGATGGCCGAGATCCCGCTGCTGACGCGCGAGGAGGAAATCGCGCTGGCCAAGAAGGTAGAGGTAACGCGGAAGCGCTTTCGCCGCACGGTCATCGGCTGCAATCTGGCCATGCAGAACACGCTGAGCACGCTGCAAAAGGTACACAAGGGCCTGCTGCCATTCGACCGAACAATCAAAGTGTCGCTGACCGAGCGGCTGACCAAAGAGCAGATCATCGCCCGCATGCCCCACAATCTGCGCACCTTGGAGCGTTTGCAGGCGGAGAACGAGAGGGACTTCGCGCGCTTGTTGCGCCGCAGCACACCGCCAGAAGAGAAGGCCGCCGCCCGCAAACGCTTCATCCGTCGGCGCCGCAAGATGCTCACGCTGATCGAAGAACTTTCCGTCCGTACCCGCCGCGTCCAGGCGCTGATGCGCCAAATGGAACAGGCGCTCCAGCGGATGGAAGACATTCGCCAGCGGCTGCGATTGCTGGTAGACAACGAAGAGACCCGGGGGTTGCGGGCCCATCTGCGCCGCGAGTTGCGCCAGTTGATGCTTTCGACCCAGGAAACGCCCACCAGCCTGCGCCGCCGCTGCGAACTGATGCGCCGTCAATACCAGGATTACGAGCAAGTCAAACGGCAGCTTTCCGGGGGCAACTTGCGGCTAGTGGTGTCCATCGCCAAGAAGTACCGCAATCGGGGACTGAGCTTCCTGGACTTGATTCAGGAGGGCAACACCGGCCTGATGCGTGCGGTGGACAAGTACGAGTACCGCCGCGGATTCAAGTTCTCCACCTACGCCACGTGGTGGATTCGCCAGGCGATCACCAGGGCCATCGCCGATCAAGCCCGCACCATCCGCATACCCGTACACATGATCGACCAGCTTGGCAAGCTGAAGGCGGCGGCCCGGGCGTTGTCGCACGAGCTGCACCGGGAGCCGACGCTGGAGGAATTGGCGGCTGCCACGGGGATGTGCGTGGACGAGGCGCGGCGGGTGCTGAATATGGGCCGTCACCCGGCAAGTCTTGACCGGCCGGTCGGCGAAAGCGAAGATAATTGTTTTGGGGAGTTCATCGAAGATAGCGGAACCCCCCGTCCAGAGACCACCGCCGGCAATGAGTTGCTCCGTGAGAAAATCGAGGCGCTGCTCAAAACGCTTACCTACCGGGAGCGCGAGATCATCCGCTTGCGTTATGGTCTGCGCGACGGTTACACCTACACCCTGGAGGAAGTGGGGCGGATTTTCAAGGTCACCCGAGAACGTGTACGGCAAATCGAAGCCAAGGCCGTACGCAAGTTGCAGCACCCGGTGCGCAGCCAGCAACTCGCCGGGTTTTTGGAGCGGGTGGCAGGTTGAGCTTCCCCCGCAAGCCGCTGGTCCGCAAACCAGCGGCTTTTTTGTTTTCTTGGCACAAAAGTCCGTTTTGCACCGTAAGAAGTCGAACCCCTATGTCACCATCGAAGCCGAACCTGAGTAATGAAGTCCTTCGTACCCTGCACCGACTGCACCGCCAGTTGTCCGACCTGCGTGCCCGACAAGAGCAAGGTCCTCGGCGCGTTCGCGCGGCCCAAGCCGCACTGGCCCAGCAGCAGAAGGAGCTTGCCCAAGCACAAGAAGACTTGAAAAAGCTCCGTATCGCCGCCGATCAGAAGCAGTTGCAGTTTCGGGCCAACGAGGAGAAGATCAAAGACCTGAAGCGCAAACTGATGACCGCCACCAGCAACCGCGAGTATCAGGCGCTGCGCGACCAGATCGCCGCCGACGACATGGCCAACAGCGTGCTGGCCGACGAAATCCTGGAAACCTTGGAACAAGTCGATCAGCAACAAAAGAAAATCGCCGAACTGGAAAACAAGGTCACACTGGCCCGAGAAAAACTACAAGCCGTGGAAAAACAGCTCGCCGAAGAAACCCCCATCATCGCTGCGGATCTGAAACGCGCCGAAGAACAACTCCGTCAGACCGAGACCGCCATTCCGGTGGAAATCCGCGATCTTTATCAGCGGGTGGTTCGTCAGCGGGGTGAAGATGCCTTGGCGGCCATCGAGGGAGAATATTGCGGCGGCTGCCATCAGCACGTGCCCATCAATGTGTACGTGGAAATCAAGATGTCGCACCCCATGTTTTGCAAGGCTTGCGGCCGGCTGCTTTATCTGGCGGAGGACGATTCATCGCCTCCAGCACGCAAAGAACAATCGGCCGCGGCGCGCAAAGAACAAAAGGAAAAAGAGGTCGTCTGAGATTTTCCTGTGCAGCCGACGTCCTTTCCCACGCAACCGGCGGTGTTCAGCCAGCCAGTGTGACCGGCCCTTGTCGGCCAGCCGACGGAACGTGCCCCACCAGGATAGCACGGCCACACATTCCCGGTCGGCATTCACAGCGGCTGAGATGTTTGCTGCGCGCGGGGCCGCGAGCGCCCCTCCCGCACGATGCGCACGAACAGTGCTTGCAGCTTTTTGACGATTTCGGGATGCTGCTCGTAAAGATTCTTGGTTTCGCCGATGTCCTCGGCCAGATTGTACAGCTCGCCCTTGCCTAGCTTGCCGTTTTCTAGCGCCGTGACGCCTTCCTCGGTCGGCCAGCAATCTTCCGGCAGGATCAGCTTCCAAGGCCCCTGACGTATAGAAATCGACGGGCCGCGACAGGCTTTGTTGATCATCGCTACGCGCAGCGGACCATCGGGCTTCTGATCCAGTAACAGCGGCAAGATGTTGAAGCTGTCTTCGCCTGCATCGTCCGGCAGCTTCTTCCCCAGCAGCGCTGCGCAGGTAGCCATCAGGTCCGATAAACAGATGGTCTCGTCGGATACCTTGCCGGCTGGAATTTTGCCTGGCCAGCGGGCCACGAACGGCACACGGTGGCCGCCTTCGTACACGCTGTTCTTGTGGGCGCGGAACGGCCCCATCGAGCCGGGTTGGTCGCCGCCGTTGTCGCTGGTGACGATGAGCAAGGTCTGCTTGGCCAGCCCCAGCCGGTCGATGGCTTCGACCACCTGACCGACTGCCCAATCGAACTCCTGGATGAAGTCGCCGCGCACACCCGAGCTGCTACTGCCCTGAAACTGCTTGGCAGGCGTGTAGGGCGTGTGGATCGCCACCGGGTTGAAGTACAAGAACAAGCGCTGGTGTTTGTTCTTTTCGATGAACTCCACTGCTTTCTGGGCCAGCGTAGGCCCCATCTCCTGCTGCCGTTTCAGTCGCAGCTCGGCGTCTTCGTACTTCTTTACCCGGAAAGCATCGGCCGGATCGACCAGCTTGTGGTTTTCTACGAGAATGGGAATACCGTGGTTGGAGCCGGGCATGTAAAAGGCGTAGTCGAAGCCAACTTCCAACGGGCCGGGCCTCAGCAGGCCGCTCCAATCCATGCCGGGCCGACCGACCCCCAGGTGCCACTTCCCCACGCACCCGGTGACGTAACCGGCCGATCGCAACAGGGCGGGCGTAGTAAGCCGGCCCTCTTCTATCATCAGCGGCGCAGCCCAACCCAGCACACCGCTTTTCAACGAAGTCCGCCAAGAATACCGGCCAGTCAGAATGCCGTAGCGAGTAGGCGTGCAACAGGCGGTTTCGCTGTGGGCGTCGGTAAAACGTATTCCTTCCCGGGCCAGCCGGTCGATGTTGGGCGTGCGTACCTTAGAGGCCCCGTAGCATCCCACGTCGCCCCAGCCCAAGTCGTCGGCCATGATCCAAACAATGTTCGGTAGGGTGGAGGTTGTGCCGGAGGGAACCTTTGCACCATCCGCAACCTCCGCACCGTCAGCCATGGCCATCGGAAGGCCAAACACCAATAGCAGCCCCAGACAGACTGTCGGTATGCTAAGCGATGCCATTTTCGAGCCTCCTTCGAATCGCGCTTGGCGGTGATATGGATTGCCACCCGGTCGGGACTGCCGACTGCTTCAGTTGCCCGGTGCGCTCAGTCCGTCGTGCCTGCCGATCTGGAAGCGGTCGAAGTAAGTGCTGCGCGCCGTTTTTCCAGCCATCCCTTGACAATTTCGTATGCTAGCGGGCTTGCCGATATTAGCACTATGGCCACGATAACAAGGCTGAAGTGCTTTTGTACGACAGGAATACTTCCGAAGAAGTATCCCAGCCACACGAATATGTTCACCCATAGCAGGGCGCCGAAAACGTTGTAGAAAAGGAATCGGCTGTAGTTCATCGTGCCTATACCGGCCACGAACGGGGCGAAAGTGCGAAGGATGGGAAGGAAACGGGCCAGCACGATCGTCTTGCCGCCGTGCTTCTCGTAAAAGCGCTGGGTGCGCTCCAGGTACTCTTTTTTCAAAAAGCGGATTTCGCCCGTAAAGGCCCGCGGGCCGACGTACGCCCCGATCCAGTAGTTGGCTGTGTCGCCAAGAATACCAGCGATGCATAGTATCACGACGATCCCCACCGGATTCAGTGCCCCGATGCCGGCGAACGTCCCGGCGGCAAAAAGCAGCGAATCGCCCGGCAAAAAGGGGGTGACGACCAAGCCGGTTTCGCAAAAAATAATCACAAACAGTATCAGGTACGTCCACGTTCCGTACTGTTTTATGACCTCGCCGAGGTGGCGGTCCAAATGCAAGAACAAGTCGATGAAATATTCGATCAGTTCCATTGAGGGCCTGCTGCGATGTAAAACGGTGCGGCGCGCCACGAAATTTTCGCCGCCTGAGATACGTACCATGGGGCAGGCGGTTTTTCGCAGCGGCGGCGGGCGAGTTAGCTTCGCGTCAATTGGCGGAAGCGGGCCATCAGTTCTTTGGTGACCGGGCCCGGCCTACCATCGCCAATGGTGCGGCTATCGACTTTTACCACGGGGACCACTTCGGCGGCCGTGCCTGTCAGGAAACACTCATCGGCGATGTACACGTCGTGTTTGGTCAAGGGGATTTCCAGCACTTCGCGGCCCGACTCGCGGGCAAGCTCGATCACCGCCTGGCGCGTCACACCCTCGAGGATTCCCGCTTCGATTGGCGGCGTCAGCACCCGACCGTTACGCACCAAAAACAAATTGTCGCCGGTGCATTCGGCCACCTCGCCTTTGTGATTGAGCATCATGGCCTCGATGCAACCGGCCTGAAGTCCCTCGATCTTGGCCAAAATGTTGTTCAGATAATTGAGCGATTTGATTCTAGGGCTGAGCGCCGCCGGATGGTTCCGCAAAGTGCTGACGGTGATGATCTCCAGCCCTTTTTCGTAGATTTCCGGCGGGTACAGGGCGATGTAATCGGTGATGATGATTACTTGAGGCTCTTGGCAATGGTTGGGGTCGAGTCCTAACGTACCGACGCCGCGGGTAACCACCACCCTGATGTACCCATCGCTGATCCGGTTGACGCGCAGCGTGTCTTCGATGGCCTTGGCCATTTCGTCTTTGGACATCGGTATCTGGAGCCAAATGGCCTTGGCGGAGTTCCACAGCCTATCGAGGTGCTCCCGCAGCCGAAAGACCTTCCCGTTGTAACTGCGAATGCCCTCGAACACGCCATCGCCGTAAAGCAGGCCGTGATCGTAAACGCTGATCTTGGCGTCTTCTTTGTCGTACAGTTTGCCGTTGATATAAACCTTCAGAGACATCCAATCACCAACACCTGTTTAATGCGCAAGCCCCCAGCAGGTAAACTTGCTGGGCGGTCTGGGTGTGCGGTTCGCTTGCCAGCCCGATGAGCAAACAGTCCTCATCAGTGCCGCTAAGTTCCTGATAATCTAGAGAACCAGTTCATTGCTTCAAGCATAGCTTCCCGGCCGAGGCTGAGAAGCTTTATAACCGCCCGCTGCATGGTTGAGGGCCTCGACGCGCGCGGTGCAACTACCGTGCCGCGGACCAGGTAAACCGCGGTAGATATTACCGCGCTGCAAGTATACGTGCAACGCTTATCCCTCCGCTGATGGAGAGCGCCGCCACCTGTAACTGCATGGACGTAGTTTTGATCTGGAGCAGCACTACTGCACTTTTGGCCGCCTGGAGCACCATCACAGTGGTTTTGCCAAGGCCATCTGCTCCAAGCTGTGCGTTGCAAGCTAGGGAAGCTGAGCGGGGCGAGGGGAACGAGGGAGCGAAGGTGCCTGCGGGAAAGTCGAGCTTTACCGCAATCGGCAGATTTTGAATAATTGGGCGGCTGGCAAGTGCGCATCGACCGGCGGTCGCGTCGGGCAGACTCCGCCGCCAGTTACTGCACGGTATCACGTGCGCGCAGGTGCGCAGCCGGTCTTACCGGGTCGGCCCGCAGGAGTCTGTTTTTTGCAAGGATTGTATCGAGAATCTGATGCGCCTGTGGCGCACAAGCGCGGGCGCAAGCCAATCGCGGAAGGAGCAATTATGAAGCGCACTTTTTTGTGGCATTGGGCTGTGGCGCTGGGGGTGGCTGTTTTGCTGGCGGCAGGATGCGGCGGCAGGCAGAAGACGGCCGCGGATGGCAAACCCGCGCAGCCATCGGAAGGTTCTCCAGCCGGCGAACAACAGCCCGTAACCGCCGCTGGGCAAATGCAATTCAGTTCGGCCGAAGAGCTGCTGGCGGCGATGTCGGCGGCATATCGCAAGGCGCGCACCTATAGCGATCGCGGTGTGGTGCGTCTTACTGCCGAGGTGGCAGACAAGAAGTACGACCAGGAATTTCCTTTCTCGGCAGCTTTGCAGCGTCCGGGTGCAAACGACGAGCCGCATACGCCCGACCGCTTCCGTCTGCACGCCTATCAGGCGTTGGTGGCTTCCGACGGCGAGAAGTTCGTGGCGCTGATAGACGGTCTGCCCGACCAAGCAGTGGTACGCAAGGCCCCACTGCGATGCACAATGAGCACCGTGTTCGAGGCCGAACCGACTGTGGCGATGGTCGTCGGCCGGGGGATCGCCGGCCACCCGCCACAAATGCTCATGCTGTTGCACGACGAGGCTGTGAAAATACTGCTTCACGGGGCGACGGAAAAACCGGAGCTGGCCGAGCCAGGGGAGATCGACGGCCGGCAGTGCCATCGGGTCAACGTCAAATTTCCCGACGGCAACCTAGTGCTGTGGATCGACAAGGAAACGCTGGTATTGCGCCGGGCGGTGCTGCCCACCGGCGCACTACATCGCGAGCTGAGCGCCGAAGGCCCCGTCCAGCGGTTGTCGCTGGTTATAGAGCTAACCGCCGCGCAACTGAATGGCCCGTTATCCCAAAAGCTTTTCGCACTCTCGCCGCCGCCAGATGCCAGAGTAGGCAAGTTCTTCGTATTGCCTCATCCTGCCCAGTTGTTGGGCCGGCCCATTCCACAGTTCAATTTCGTGGACCTCAACGGCAACAACATCACCCGCGAAACACTGCAAGGCAGGATCGTGGCGCTGGATTTTTGGGCCACTTGGTGCGGCCCGTGCCGGCAAACGCTGCCCGCCCTGAACCAAGTGTATCAGCAGTTCAAAGACGACCGCCGCGTGGCAATCCTGGCTGTCAGCGTGGATGAACCCAACGTGGAAAACAAGGAACTGCTGCGATTTTTCCAGGAGCTGGGCGTTGGGTTGCCTGTGGCCCGCCTGGCCGACGAGCAGACAGCCCGAACACTGCAAATTGCCGATATACCTTACCTGCTCCTGATCGACGCCAAGGGCGTGGTGCAGGCTTACGAGCTGGGCTATCGCCCCAAGCTGGCCGAGGAGCTAAGCGGAAAAATAGCGTCGCTGCTGGCTGGCCAGCAGATCTTCGAGAAGCAACTGGCCGAGTACCAGCAGCAATTAGAGCAGATGCAACGCCAGACGGAGAAGTTCGAGGAAATGGCCGCCCGCGGCGAGCCAATTCTCGAAGAGGAAATCGAACAACCTCCTACCCAGATCGCCCCGCGCAGCGACCCTCAAAAACTCCGACTGAAGCAGATTTGGAAGTGTTCCGAGGTGCGTTCGCCGGGCAACATTCTAGTGCTGCACGACAAGCAGGCCAAACCGCGCCTGCTGGTATTGGAATCGTACCGCTCGGTGGCCGAGATCGGGCTTGACGGCAAACTGCTAGCCTTGCACGATTTGGGCCTTGTCGAAGGACAGGAGTGGGCGTTCAATCTTCGCTCGGCTCGCTCAGCCGACGGCGCCTTGTACATCGCCGCCTTCGGCAGCCGGCTTCAGCGCTGCCACGTGTTCGATTCCACCTTCCGCAAGCTGTTGAGCTATCCGGAAGACGCCCTGGAGCACAAACACGAGGGAATCTCCGACGTCCAACTGGCTGACTTGGACGGCGACGGCACACCCGAAGTGTACGTAGGCTACTGGGGCGTAGTGGGAGTCCATGCCGTTTCGTTGCAAGGGCAACGCACGGCCGCCAATAAACTGCTCGCCTTCACCTGGGGCATGACCCCGGGCCCGGCCGACGCCCAGTCGCAACGCTGGCTGTATTGCATCCACCCCAACGGCACGCTGACTGCCCTAGATGCGAAACTCCAGCACAAGGCAGACGTAGTGGTGGAAGGGCGCCGCTTGCAGACCGTGGCGGCCGCCGATCTGCTGGGCAATGGCCGACTGCTGTGGTGCGGCGTGGTTTCGCCGGAGATCGGACAGCAAATAGCCGTGGGCTTCGACCTGTCGGGAAAAGAGCTGTGGAGCTACACGCTGCCGTCGGGTATCCACCAGCAGCCCATAGAGCGGATAATCCCCGGCCGCCTCAGCGGCAAGCTCCCCGGTCAGTGGATTCTGCCCGGCCCAGACGGTTCCATCCACATCCTTGCGGCCGACGGAAGTTTGATCGACCAGTTCAACTACGGGGCGTCGTTACACGGCTTGGCCACCGTCGAAATCGACGGCCGACCGGCGTTGATCGTGGCCACTCAAGAGGGCATCGAGGCCCTAGCGGTCGAATGAGCGTCGCGCTGGCCGCGGCAGGTGCGTGCAGGGTGTACTTTTAACGAGGGCTGCGCCCGCAAACCAATATCGACCAACCACTGGACAAGATGCGCGCACGCCGCATAGATGCTACAAACTAACAGTCTGTCCTCTGGCGCCGTTAGAGATCGGCCTTGTCGAACCTTTCAGGCCATCCAAGCGCGTAGCCGCTGTTGATGCTGGCGGACCAGTTTGCCAGCGATTGCGCAATTCTCCTGCACTTGGAGTCGAGCATTCCCACCGCGATAAGCTGCGCGCAGTTTCGGAATGCGTAGGCCAGGCTGAGAGGTCTTTCAGAGCACTTGCCGGTTGGCACAGCAGCCGCGGCAGGCGGCGCAAACAGCGGAGCAAGATACTCAGCCGTTAAACCGTTCCACAATCAGCGTGATGTTCTGCCCGCCGAAGCCGAAGCTGTTGCTCAGCGCCACATTGCAGCGGACTTCACGGGCCACATTGGGCACGTAATCCAGGTCGCAATCGGGGTCTGGCTCTTCATAATTGGTCGTCGGCGGCACTACCTGGTCGCGGATGGCCAGCAAGCAAAAGATCAGTTCCGTGACGCCGGCAGCGGCAATAAGGTGGCCCATCATGCTCTTGGTGCTGGAGACCGGTATCTTGTATGCCTGTTGGCCGAAGACCTTCTTTATGGCCAGCGTTTCCACTTTATCGTTTACACTGGTGCTGGTGCCGTGGGCATTGATGTAGTCGATTTGGTCGATGTTCTTGCGTGCGTCGGCCAGGGCCATTTTCATGCAGGTGATGGCGCCGCGTCCTTCGGGATGAGTGTCGGTAATGCGGAAGGCATCGGCCGTGGAGCCGTACCCAATTACTTCGCCGTAGATGCGCGCCCCGCGGGCCCGCGCGTGCTCCAGCGACTCCAGCACCACCATGCCGGCGCCTTCACCCAGCACGAAGCCGTCGCGGTAGCGGTCAAAGGGGCGCGAGGCCTTGCTGGGGTCGTCGTTGCGGGTGCTCAGTGCCGTAAGGAGGTTGAACCCAGTCACCCCGAACGGATGGATCATGGTGTGCGTGCCGCCGGAAAGCATCACGTCGGCCTCGCCGCGGCGGATGATCTCTACCGCCTCGCCTATCGCCTGGCTGCTGGCCGCGCACGCCGTAAGGCAATTGACGTTTGGCCCCTCGGCGCCGAACAGACTAGCCAGGTGCCCGGCGGGCATGTTCGGCTCCTGCTCCAGCTCGGCCACCGGGTTGAGGGTCTCCAATCCTACGCGGGTGAACTTGGCCAGATCGAGTTGGTCGCCGTCGGACAGGGCGGCCACCATCATCTGCGTGAAACGGTCGAAGTCCTGCTGTCCCTCGCCGCTGCCCAGATACACTCCGAACCGGGTAGGATCGATCTTGCTGGTATCTAGCCCGGAATCGGCCATCGCCTTCTTGGCAGCCCCAATGGCGAAATGGGTGTGCCGTCCTTGATGTTTCCACTGTTGGGGGTCTTCGCCCACATCGGACAGGTCCCAGTTGCGCACCTCGGCCGAGATTTTGGTGGGGAAATTGCTGGCGTCGAACAGGGTGATGTACCCGATGCCCGACTCTCCGTTGAGCAGGCGCCGCCAGACCTGCTCCAGGTCGGCGCCCAGCGGAGTCACCATTCCCATGCCTGTTACTACAACTCGCCGTCTCATGCCTGTTCGGGTGACTTTACTGCGGTATGAACCATGTGTTGCGATTGTCTTACGTCAGTTTGCCGCTGTGCTTGCTGTCGGAGTACGACACGTCTTCGGACTGCAACAAGTGGGCCGGAGGGCGCAAAGGGCTACCGTCGGCAGCCCGGCCCACCTGGAACGCCCCTAATAGTCGCATCATCTGCAAGAAGGTCTCGGGCTTGAACAGCGCGCCCATGCGGGGGTCGTTCAGGTGGGCGAAGACGATCTCCGCCTCGGCATGAAGCGTGTTCCCCTTGTGGCTGGTGGCGTGGATCATCGCCCCTTCCTCTTTGATATACTCGATGGTAGTCGTGTACACCAGCGTGTCGCCGGGAACGGCCTCGCAATAAAACTCGGCCCAGGGAATCTTGGCCAACACCACTTTCTCGGTGAATTGGCGGTACTCGCAGACCAGCAAACCGCCGGTCTGCGCCAGCCCTTCGATCACCAGGGAATTGGGCATCAGCGGGAAATTGGGAAAATGGTCGTGCAGATGGTCCTCGGCCAGCGATATATTCTTGATGGCCTTGGCGTACCGTCCGCTCTCGAACTCGATGAACCTGTCGATCCAATACCAACGCATGGCCGGCGTCTCGAACGGCGAATCAAAAATTGCTCCAGCGGGGGACTCAGTCGGTAATCTCCACCTTGCTTTCCACGAAGCGGCACATGTCGGCCACAGTCAGCAGATTGCCGAAATCTTGCACCACAGGATTCTGCTCGAACTTCTCCAGGTTGGCAAACGGCATTCGGCGGCGCAATTCGGCCAACCCGGCTGGGGTGACTTTTCCATCCTGCACATACTGGGGATTGGTCAGTACATCTTCGGGAAACAGTTCGCCGCGGGGAATTTTGATGTCGAAGGCCTTTTCCAGGCGAAAAACGATGTCCAGAAAGTCGATCGACTCGGCGCCTAGGTCGCCGACCAACGTGGCTTCGGGAACGACCTCATCTTCTTCTACACCCAATGCTTCAACCAACGCATTTTTGATTTTCGCAAAAACTTCTTCCCGCGTAGGCATAAGGCGCCACCTCCAAATCTTGCTCACATCTGTGGTGCTTTGCAGCCACGTGAAATTGTACGACAAAACGGCGTGGGCGATTGCCCGTTCAGTGTTATCAGTATCCGCCCAGGCTCAATCCTCCGTCCACGCGGATCACCTGTCCGGTCAAGTAAGCGGCATCGTCGCTGGCCAGAAAGGCCACCACGGCGGCGACTTCCTCTGGCTTTCCGATGCGCCGCAGTGGAATCGCGTTTCTTATCTGGTCGCCGGCCAGCCCGCGCACTACTTGACTCATATCGGTTTCGATCATCCCCGGTGCTACGGCATTTACCCGAATATTCCGGGCAGCTAGTTCTTTGGCCAAGGCACGCGTCAGGCCGTTGATTCCCCCCTTGCTAGCGGCATAATTTACCTGTCCGCGGGAGGCAAACTCGGCCGCCGTGCTGGAGAGGTTGACGATCACCCCCCCGCGCTGCATCATCATCGGCTGAGTCACGGCTCGGCAGTAGTTGTAAGTGCCGAAAAGATTTGTTTCTACCACGTCACGCCACTGCTCAGGGGTCATGGCCCCCATCAGGCCGTCTTGGATGATGCCGGCAGAATTGACCAGTATATCGATTCGTTGCCATTGCTGGAGCAGTTGATCGACGATTTCAGCGGCGCGCTGGTAATCGCGCACATCGGCCTGAATAGCGCAGACCGATCCCCGAGCGTCGCTCAGCTCTGCCAGTAGCTGCTCGGCAGCTTGGCGGTTCTGATGGTACACGACGGCTACCGCAGCCCCTTCGCGCACTAAGCGGACCACACAAGCTCGCCCGATCCCCCGGCTTCCGCCGGTTACGATTGCCTTCTTGCCTTCAAACCTCATCTGCTACTCACGGCGGCCGCCTTCGGCCGGATGTCGATTTGCCTTGGTGTCTTCGCCTACAGTGTTTTGCTCACCGTATTTCGCCTAACAGTAACACGGTAATGCAGTAATTCAGTGCAAAACCAAGCTGTTCATTGCAACACCAGCCCGGTCCGGGCTGCTGCCGAGTGCTTGCCGCACACACCGCCCCGGCTCCGCGGCGAACGTCGAGTATTAGCGAACATCGAGTATAAAATCGAGTATTACACAGCGGCGGGAGCCACGATCGGAAGCTCCGGTTGGTACAGCACAGCGAACCAATCTCGCATTTGTCGGATGATCGCCCGATCCGTGGCTGCGTAGTCGGGACGGGTATCGGCCAGGTTGTAATGCCGCAAGACTAAGCGGGCATTGAGGATAATACCACCGTCTACCGTTCCCTTGGCCTTAAGCCGGCTGCGATTTTGGGTCATCTCTATCAGTTCGGCGGTAACTACCAAGCGTTGGCCGGGTTCCAAGAATTGGCCATACTTCACGTTCGAGGCCTCTTGCAGTACCACCATGCTATGGGCGAAATCCTCGGTGGCCCTGACCAGCCAAGCCCCCGCCTGCGCCATCGCCTCCAACATCAACACGCCTGGTATCACCGGGAAAAGCGGAAAATGGTCGGCCAAATACTCTTCGCTCATGCAAAGGCTTTTGACAGTCGTTATCCGCACACCCGGCTCCAGCTCGATAATGCGGTCAACTAGTGCGAAACGCATGGCAAACCCGCCAATACTATTCCACCCCCGTGCCAGTCAGCCCGGCCAATCGCGCAACCTAAACCACCAAGTATAGCTGGAACCGCCCTGGGTCACAACGGGCACCTCCCTGGAGTTTACCCAATGTCGGTCTCGATACAGCGCCAAAATAAACCCTCGTTTCGCTTAGGCTTACCGTCAACCAACAGCGCGACTGGAGTTTATCCAGTGTTGATTCTACTGGGATTCGTTACTGCTACCAGGTTTTCAGCATTTTACGATGCGTCGCGCTGCGCTGGGGGGCCTGGGGTTGGCGTTTAGCTTTTAGCTTTTTACCCAACGATGGCCTGGGCTATTAACGCTAGCAGCGTCCAAGGGTCACTCTCGGCCAAAGCACCTCGAGCACTTTCGCACATCGGCGATAGCCCGGCACCAGCCGAACTCAAGTAAATGCAAGCGATTGACTGTGCCCGGCCGGAGGAGTACATTCACATAGGCTAGCCGGCGCACGAAACCGGGGGCGCGGACGGCAAGCTTCGTCACAGTCGAGTCTTACGGCGGCAAGACCTGCCGTCCGGCCGGTGCTCGTGCCGGCCACGCTGCCTTGTCTGAACGAGGTTCGACTGGGGGCGCTAGCTTATTAGGCGGCCTTATGCCTGGGGAGCACCTCTGCGGCGGTGGGCATACGGCAGCGCGGGGCCTGTTGGACTGCGCGCGCGGGCGGACGAGCGGACTGTCCACACTGCTGGTGCAGTCGGCGACCTCGATAACCCACATCTGCCCGCCTCAAATCGCCAGCACCATCTTCCGCGCAATCATTTTAGCACTGCTTGCTGCCGGTCTGTACTGGCACCTGCGCGTGAACGTGCATCCCCAGTTGGTCTATTACGCCGACGGTATTACCACCGCCAGTGGGAGGGCAGTCGGCATTCCCGTGTTTGTTCGCGGCACCGAGTTCCGAGCAGGCTTCTTTCGGCGGCCAGGCGGCCCCGTGGAATACTGTGCCGCCGCCATCGCCCAGTTGTGCTACTATCCTTGTGCTGGCCCGGCAATGCTCACAGCCTGTGTTGTGCTGCTGTACGGCGCGTCGGTATTTCTATTTCGGGGCATCGGTTTTACCAACGGATGGCTGTGGGCTTTGGCTCCGTGGTCGGCGCTCGTGTGGAACTACAATCGATATGTGTTGCCGATCGACAGTGCCCTGGCCATCGCATCGAATCTGCTGTTCGGCTGTGCATACCTGCTGCTGGCCGGCAGCTCTTCCCGCGCAGTGGCAGCCCTGCTCTTGCCCAGCGCAATATTGGTCAGCTATCTGTTGACCGGCCCTGCGGCCATGTTACTGGCGGGCACGTGTGTGCTGTGGGAACTCTTTGCGCGGCGGAGCTATCTTGTTGCAGGCGCGGGACTGGCGACGGCCATTTTCCTGCCGGCGCTGTGCGGATGGTGGCTCCAACTGGTACCGACCTGGAATTACCGGGAACAGAAGGCAATATGTCCCTGGTTGCCTGCGGCCAACGCACCGCAACTCGCCCTGTACGGAGTGTTGCTGGGAATGGTTCTGGTGCGATGTTGTGTTGCGGCTGCGGCCCGCTGGTATCCCTGGACGACGGAACATGCGGGCAGAAGGTTGGCAGGGTTAAGCCGCGCGGGCTGCCACGCCGCGGCCGTGTGCCTCATGTTGACCGCATCAGTGGCGATCGCTTTGGGAACGCTGGACCGCCAACTGCGCTGGACCTTGCAACTGAACTATCTGGCCAGAACCGAGCAGTGGGCCGAACTGCTGGAGCGTCTGGAAGGCTATCCAGCGGAATTGTACACCGCATCGTTGTCCTGCGATGTGTGCCGTGCCCTGTACGAGACAGGCCGCCTTGGTAGCGATCTGTTTCGTTATCCGCAACAGCCCGACGCGCTGTTTCAACGAGGCCAGAAAGGGGCCTTCGTCCGCGGCAGCGGCGATGTGTTGTTCCTGCTGGGCTGCGTCAACGAGGCCGAGCACGTGGCCCATGAGTACTTGGAAGTGCATGGCGAGCGCCCGGAAATCCTACGCTTGCTGGCTCGCATCCATCTGTCCAAGGGCAACGCTACGGCCGCGCGGGTGTTTCTCAACGTACTGCGCAACGATTTGATCCACGGCGACTGGGCGGACGCATACCTACAGCGGCTGGCAGCCAATCCGGCCGATGCGGAAGACCCGTTGGTGCGTGCCGCGCGGGCCAACATGCCCCTGCACGACCGCTTGGCGGAGCAGGCAACCGCCGAGGATGTGCTAGCAGCGCTGCTGGAGAGCAACCCTGCCAACCGCATGGCGGCTGAGTATCTGGTGGCCCACTGCCTGTTGACCCGCCAGCCGGACAAGCTCGCCCAGTACTTCCAACGTTTCCAGCAACTGCGATCCTGTACACAGCCGGAGGCCTTGCCGCCATTGTGGGCCGAGGCGCTGGTGTGGAGCAGCTATCGCCCGGCTCGCGGCCAGCCGGTCGGGCCCGCCGAAATGGTCCATCCACGCATCGTTCAGCAGGTCCACGAGGCGGCGCAGTTGGCTCGCCAATATAGCCACGATCGGGAAGCTTTGGACGCCGAACTGGCGCAGCGTTTCCCGTACAGTTTTTCGCGGTACTTGTTAACGGGCCGATCGGGCGCGCAACAATGAACAAGAGGCGAAAGTATCTGTTGGCGGCCGGGTTACTGCTTCTGGCTGCACTCGGCACGGTGCTACTGCGGCCCGACGGCGCCGATGTGCCCACAGAGTTCATATCCGTCGGTCGGTTGGCGGTCGTCCAGCCGGACTATCACGATTGCGTCATTCCGCCCAACATCGCTCCCTTGCGGTTCGTGGTGCACGAGCCTGGCAGCCGGTATGTGGCGCGGCTGTGCGGTGCGGCCGGCCAACCGGTAGTGGTTCGCAGCGACGACGGCGCGGTGTATTGGCCGGTGAAACAATGGCACAACTTGCTTCGGGCCAATCGCGGCACAACGTTGCAGGTAGAGCTGTACGCCCGCGCCGAAGATGGCCAATGGCAGCGCTTCGACGACCTAGCGCTTCATGTGGCACCAGAGGACATTGACCCCTACGTAGTCTATCGGCGTATTCGCCCGGCGCACAACTATTACACGCAGATGGGCACGTACCAGCGAGATTTGAGCACTTATGTGGAGACGCCGTTGCTGAGCAGCGACGCCCATTCCGGTCGCTGCGCTAATTGCCATACCTTCCCCGCCCGAAAGCCAGAGCTAATGGTGCTGCACTATCGCGGCCAGCAAGGCAACGGGATGTTGTTGCTGCGCGACGGAGAGATCAGCCGCGTGGACACGCGCACGGCGCTTTTTCCCGGCTGGGGAGGATACTCCTCCTGGCATCCCGACGGACAAGTACTGGCCATGTCGTTCAACCGGCTGGCGCTATTCCACCACGAAGTCGGTGAAAGCCGCGAGGTATTCGATTACGATTCGGACCTGGGTTTGTACGACATGGAAACTGGCCAGCTCACCGCCCCGCTCCAAATCGCCCACCCCAACTGGCTGGAAACCTTTCCGTGGTTCGCGCCGGACGGGAAGTACTTGTACTTCGTCCGGGCGCCCAAGCGGTGGACCGGCAACATCCGGGGCAAACTCATGCCACCGGTGTGGCAAGAAGTGCAGTACGACCTGGTGCGCGTTGCCTACGATCGGCAAGACAA
The DNA here is from genome assembly GCA_938015445.1 of uncultured Pirellulales bacterium. Taxonomy (GTDB): domain Bacteria; phylum Planctomycetota; class Planctomycetia; order Pirellulales; family Thermoguttaceae; genus CALLPE01. The sequence goes on along the minus strand of CALLPE010000008.1, from coordinate 252,800 downwards.
CCAGGTAGGCGAGCCGGAAACCCTGCTGGCCGCCGCCCGCGCCGGCGGCAGCGTGAGCCATCCGCGCGTGTCGCCCGACGGACGAGTGCTCTCCTTCTGCCTGCACCGCTGGGGCTCATTTCCTCCCTTCCAGCCCCAATGCGACCTGTACTTTATGGACCTCGACACGCGCCGCTTCTGGCCGGTGGAGTGCAACAGCCCGCAAACCGATTCCTACCACTCGTGGTCGAGCAATGGCCGGTGGATCATCTTCGCCAGCAAGCGGGATGATGGGCTGTTTACGCGATTGTACATCAGCTACATCGACCAGCAGTATCGCGCGCATAAACCGCTGGTGTTGCCGCAGGAGGACCCGCGATACTACGAACATAACTTGCGGTTGTTCAACGCGCCGGAGTTTTTGGTGCGTCGCGTGCCAGCGCGGGAACGGGCGTTTTCGCGTGCGCTAGTCAATGCGCGCAAGCAACAGGCCACGCTGGCCGGTCCGCATCCGGTCGTGCAAGCGTTGTTTCCCGAACCAACAGCAAACGACGCGCTGCTGCGAAGTTATTACGAGCAGTTGCTTGCCGAGCCGGACAACGGCGAGTTTTACTTCCGTGCCGCGCGGGAGTTTCACGCGCGAGGCCAGCACCAGCAGGCGGCGATCGCTTACCGTCGGGCGATCGAGCTGGCCGCCGAAGATCAGCCCTGGCGGCTAGAGGCCCTGGAGCGGCTGGCATGGATACTGGCCACCCATCCCAGTCAGGAGCTGCGCGACGGTCGCCAGGCACTGCTGATGGCCCAGATGGCTTGCCAGACCGGCCCACGTGTGCCGGCGGAAAATTTGAGCACTTTGGCGGCGGCTTACGCGGAATGCGGCCAGTTCGCCGACGCCATTAAGATGGCCCGCCGCGCAGAACGCGAGGCCCTTGCCGCCGGCCAAATGGAACTCGTGCGCCGCATCCGCCGACAACTTGAATGCTACCTGTCCGAACAGCCTCTGCGCGAACCTTAACGCCAGCATCCCCGCAGGCAGAACACCGTTGTTTGCTCCTCAAGGAAAGCCAGGGACTGAGATTGCGTTTCGGCCCGAATTTTAGCCAAACGGCTCCTCCTCTGTTCTCGGCCTGGTGCTGCTATGTTCTCACCTTGGTCTTGCTATGTTCTCATCCTGCGCCTCTTACAGCGATGTTCTCACCCCTCTCAGAAGAATAGAACCGTGCACCCGAAGGGCACTAGACCATTAAAAACAAAGGGGTGAGCACGCTCCGATTCCCAGGCACCCGCGGTTGTTTCCGATCGGCCAATCAACCGCAGCGTGCTAATGGCTTACAGCAGCGGCGAGAGCAGCCGTGCGGTGGCTTCGCTAAGTCTGCGCCACAACGGGGCGCGGCGCGAGGCGCGATAGCGGAACTTGGCGGCGTATTGCATATCGGCGGCGAACACGTCGGCTAGTTGTGCGGCGAACGCCGAGTCGTATATCGCCGCAACGACCTCGAAGTTGAGCCGAAAACTGCGGTTGTCAAGGTTCGCCGTGCCCACCAGCGCCAATTGGTCGTCCACTACCATCGTCTTGGCGTGCAACATAGCCGGATAGTATTGATACACGCGCACGCCTGCATGCGCCAGGTCTTCGTAATATGTCCGCGCGGCGGCGTCGACCAAGCGGGAGTCGCCGCGGGCAGGCACTAGCATCTTGACTTCCACCCCACGCATGGCCGCTGTGGCCAACGCCGCAAACAGCGCTTCGTTGGGCACGCAATATGGCGTGGTGATCAGTACCCGCTGCCGCGCACCAGAAATCGCCGCAAAGTACAGTTTCTCGATAGCGTAATGCTCGTAGTCCGGCCCGGACGAAACGATCTGCACCCAGGGGCCTTCGGCAGGCATGGGCAGTTCGGGAAAGTAGGCCCTGTCGCGCGGGGCGCTGCCCACGGCGAAATACCAATTCTCCAAAAAGAGCATCTGAAGCCAGCCCACCGGAGGGCCTTCGATCCGCAGGTGAGTGTCGCGCCATGCGCGCGGGCCGACCTGCCGCTGGCTATGCTCATCGGCCACGTTGATGCCCCCGGTGAATCCTACCCGACCATCGCACACCACGATTTTCCGATGGGTGCGGAAGTTCATCAGCCCGGGGCGCAATCGGGCCAGCGAAAGCCGGTTGAATCTGGCGAACTGTACGCCGGCTTCCACCAGAGGCCGGACGAACCGTCGCCCCAAACTGGCCGAACCCAACGCATCGACCAGCAAACGGACGCTGACACCCTGTCGGGCTTTGGCGCACAGCAGCTCGCTTAGCCGAGTGCCTACGCTGTCGGGACGCCAGATGTAATACTCCAGATGAATATGGTGGGTGGCCGCCTCAAGTGCTTCCTCGATGGCCGCGTAGCACTGGTCGCCAGTCACATAAAGTTGGAGGTTTTGGGCTCGGGTCGGCGGCGGCTGACCGGCGCGCTGTAGCAGGGTGATGTACTGAGCCAGCGGCTCGGACAGCAAAGGACAGCCCGGTGGCTCGGTCGGCAAGCAACGCATTTGCTCGGCCACACCGGCCAGGTACGCACGGGCGCGCCGGTAGCGCAGACGCTTCCGCCGTAACCGCCGCGGCCCGATCGCCAGATAAACGGCAATGCCCAGCACGGGCAGCCAAGCCAGAGCGCATATCCAGGCGATAGTGGCTGCGGGTGAGCGGCGCTCCAGAATGATCCACACCGCCAGCCCCACCACCCACAGCAACTCTGCCAATGCAAGCAGGGTGACAAGATTCAGCTCCGCCACTGCCGCCGCTCCCTACACTACTTCCATTGTAGCTTGGCGGCGCAGCAAGCGGTTGGCGCATCCATCCGCGAAACTAATGACCCTAAGAGTCGGCCATCCAACCGGCTGCCGCTTCAGCCCTCAACGTCGGTCGAATGCTCATCGCAGAAAGCCTGTATGAGCTTCGGTTGAATGCTGATCGCGGCAAACGAATGCCAAAGCCTGACTCGTCGAGCGGCCCAAAGGTCGCATTCGATCGGGCGGTGTTCCCGTTCAGGCGGCGTACAAAAAACTGGCCACTACGCCCAAGGGCAAACTGCCGAGCAATGAACAGTTATCAGCCGGTCTTTCGGTCCATAGAAACCGAAGTAGGCCAGGTTAACAGTACCACCCCGCCACCACCGCAGAGGGCAAGACCAACGGTGCTCCACGCGCCCGAAGGGCGGTAGCAGCAAAACGTTTTGCCACAGGCCGCTCTGGCCGCGCCATACGCTGCCGTCGGGCATCTTAACGGTGGCCACCATGTCTTCGATGCGCGCAGCCACCCCACCGATGTCCACCAAATTCACGTACCAGGTCCAGACACCCTCTGGGATTTTTTCCGTGCGGGCGAAAGCTAGCACGACAGGGGAACCGTCGCGGATGCCAGCCAAGAGCTGGCCTCGCAGCCCGCTGCGCGACAGGTTGCTGTGGAACTTATCCGGCGGGAACTCGTCGACGAGAACCTCTTGAATGCGCGACACGGCGCCGTCGATGGCCAGCGCGTGCGGGTCGCGCCGCAACTGTTCCACGATTGTGCTGATTCGCTCGCCGAGCGGAGGTTTGTCAACCCTGCGTGGCAAGCCAAACCGTGTTGATTCATTAGGGGCGATAAGGCCCATCTGTATATTCCTGTCGTACAACAAACTCAGTAACTCAACCCTCAGTATCGTACGCAGGGCCAATTAGTGGAAAATCATAAGCCGGTTAGCGATTGGTTAAATGTGCCGAAGGTAGCCGACCGGATTTCGCCGGCGGTACCGACTAGGTTTGCCGCGGACCGTAGCACTGGGTGCAGCAAGACTCGGCCGATGTTTGGCCGCCGGTTTCCTAAATGTCAAACGCACAATTAGTTGCGCTGCAAAGGGCTGCGGCCGACGTGCCTAATCACGCCGAGTGCCCCCTGTGGCAATTCGCAGCCGCCGCAGTGCCCAGGGTATGGCCGGCGGAACTGCCGGGCTGTCAGCGGCAATGCGCGAACGGAAGCAGGATGCTGGCGGCACACTCCTGTTAATAGGTGTGACTGCCCCACCCATGCTGCGAATAAACTTCCAGGCGTTGGCCTGCCGCTGCTGCGGAAGTATGCGGGCCGTGTTACTGCTTGTGAGGTTTTGGGCAAGCCCATCAGCCGGAGTCGATCGGAAGAATCTTCACCAAACGCTTGACCGGGATACTTTACCCGTTAGGCTAAGGGTCAACGACCGTTTCTTCGTTCTTTGTGGTGAACCGTGTAGCGGTTCCGAACCTTCCGGCTTGCGAGGCAGCGTCCACCGAGCGTTTGCGTAGGAAGAAACGGTTTGCAGCCCCCATGCCACAAAGCACAACCGGCTGCGGTGGAAAGCTTGTCGTTGATGACCGCTTGTGACCGCAGCGTGCCTCGGAGTGTAGCTGTCCCTTGCTACCGTTACTATGCTGCCGGTTCTTTTGCCCGCGCATAGAAAAGCATCTTCGGGCGCTGTTCTCCGGCTGCGCGATGCCCCGCACAACACATCAACTTGGGGACGTCACTATTTACAGTCCAATTTCCAGGGGGTTTTCTCATGAACGCCAGAACGCTGCTGGTTTGTGGGGGTACGTTGCTGTGGCTAGTTCGTCTATGCTCGGCAGAGGTGGTCTTTCCGCCACCGTGGAGCCAGTCGCTGCCCAAGCAAACTTCCCAAGAATGGGATACGCAAATGAACTCTGGAACCCAAATGGTCCCACCTAATCCGGGATTCGAAAATCCCTACGGCCTTCCCACAGTCAGCTTCACTGGGGCCGAGGTCGTACCCGAAGTCGGCCCACATGAACAAATCATCCCCACGTGGCACATTTCCGATCCTCTGGGCGGCACGCTGACGATCAAGGTCCCCAACAATCCCGATCCGGACCTGTACAAGCTAGTTTTTTGGCAGATCACCGCCGACAAGTCGGTCACGCCCACCGGCGATCCTCCCACCACCGATCCGCCTGGGACCAGTCTGCCTACTGGTCTGCCGGCGATCCGGTGGGGGGCTGGCACATGGTACACGTACAACGGCCTGATCCGAATCGACCCCAACCCGGAGTTCGAAACCATCACCTTTCAACTGGTCGAAAGCACGAACATCTCCGAAATCGTGGTCAATACGGTGTGCGTGCCCGAACCAGGTTGCCTGGGTCTGCTGGCGGCTGGGGCTGTGGTGGTTGGAATCGGCAGGCGGCGGCTGCGGGCCTGATGCAACCACCGGTAGCCGCAGTGCCGTAGTGCCGTAGTGTGCGGCGGTAGTAGCAAGCGGCCTGGTAATAGCGCAGAACCCAATCGCCCGGCGGCGAGCGTCTCAGCCGAAATGGCTGCGCACCAGGCGGCGGACTTCGTCCAGCCACTCGGCACGCTGTTGAGGCGTGCTGAGGACAATGGATTCGAAGTTGCGGCGCAGAAAATCCGTAACGCCGCAAAAGCCGAAGATGCAGTTCTTCCACAGGTTTTCCAGCGGATCGCCATATAGGCGCAGCTCGTCCTCGCGCGGCGTGTTCGAGGTGGTCAGCACCAGCGCCTTTTTGCCTTTGAGCAACCCTTCGACCCCTGAGGCAGTGAACTGGTAGGCCACTCCCTGGCGGATCACCCGGTCGATCCAACCTTTAAGCATCGCCGGCGGTTGGCCCCACCAGTTCGGATGCACTATCAGGTATCCGTCAGCGGCCAGCAGTTCGTCGATATGCCGGCGGACAACGGGGTCGGCTTGGTTGGGGTCGTGGATTTCCTCGTGCCGCAGCACCGGATCGAATCGTTCCTGGTAAAGGTCATGAAACACTATCTCATGACCGGCACGTCGCAGTTCCTCTACGGCAGCCGCTGCTATCGCATGACAGAAACTGCCCACCCGCTGATGACCGATGACGACGAGAATTTTCATTTGCCCTTCAGTCAACTCTAGGTAAATCTAATGGTCAATCGAAAACTAATGGTCAATCGAGGACTGACGGTCGACACAAAACTGATGGTCGACCGAAAACTACGAAAACTAATGGTCAACTTAAAAATAACGGTCGGTCGACAACTAACGGTCAACCCAGCGATACCGGACAACCGATGACGGCACGTCGTGCGTCAGCAGACAAAACGACGACCGGAATATGTGCTACCCGCAACGGCAGCAATGCCCTGCATACCAATTTGCGGCAAGCTCGTGGCCGGTTAGCGGAAGTTCATGTCGCAACTTGTCCCACCGGCGGCGGGCAAGTAGGCGTGCTGTACGTAATCGGCCACCATCCGCTGGGCGCTGAACCGCCATGCCAGCGAGCTGATGGAGTTCATCATCCGTTTGATCCACGCCCGCGGCAAGCCGTCGATGTCCCGATCGTAGTACAGCGGAATTACCTCCTGCTCCAGCACGCGATACAAGTCGGCAGCGTCGCGTGCATCGGTGACCTGCGGGTCGGAGTGATGGGTGCCACGTCCGATCGCAAAACCATTCGAGCCGTCGTAAGCCTCGGCCCACCAGCCGTCGAGCACCGAAAGGTGTAGCACCCCGTTGAGAACCGCTTTCTGTCCGCTGGTGCCCGAGGCTTCCAACGGGCGCCGCGGAGTATTCAGCCACACGTCGACCCCCTGCACCAAGTGACGGCAGACGTTGATATCGTAATCTTCGATGAAGGCTACCCGGCCGGCAAAGCGCGGGTCGTGCCGCAAACTGGCAATGCGCTTGATCAGGTGCTTGCCAGGCTCGTCGGCGGGGTGAGCCTTGCCCGCGAAGACCAACTGGATGGGACGCTGGGGATCGTTCACCAGTCTGGCTAGCCGCTCAAGATCGGTCAGGATCAGATCGGCGCGTTTGTAGGTGGCGAACCGCCGGCCAAAGCCGATCGTCAGCGTGTTGGGGTCGAGGATGTTGCGTGCCGCCTCGACGGCCTCGTCGCTTTCGCTGCGGCGGCGGCACTGGCGGCTAACTCGGCGGCGCACGAAGGCTAGCAACAGGTTCTTCAGCGAGTAGTGCGTTTCCCACAACTCGCCCGGGTCGATGTTGTGTACCGCCTGCCACACCTCTGGTTCGCCCATTCGCGACATCCACCCGACAGGGAAATATCGGTCGAAAAGCTGCTGCATTTGCCAGGCGAGCCAGCTTTCGATGTGTACGCCATTGGTAATGTGGCCGATGGGAACTTCCTCTTCCACCCGCCAGGGCCATAAGTGCGACCACATCCGCCGCGAAGTGTATCCGTGCAAGTTGCTTACGGCATTGGCGTGCCGCGACAGCTTCAGCGCTAGCACAGTCATGCAGAACGGTTCGTGCTCATTCTGCGGTTCGACGCGCCCCAAGCCCATGAACTGTTCCAAAGAAATACCCAGCTCGTCGCGCAACGGTCCCAAATGCTCTTCGACCAGATTGCGGTCGAAACGGTCGTGTCCGGCGGGCACTGGGGTATGGGTGGTGAAGACGGTGTGCCGAGCGACTTCGCGCAGGGCCTCGTCGAAAGTCTTGCCGTCGTCTTTCATCACCATGCGTGTGGCTTCCAGGGTGGCAAAGGCGCTGTGGCCCTCGTTCAGGTGATATACCCCCGGATAAATCCCCAAGGCCCGCAGCGCCCTGACACCGCCCACCCCGGCCACTAGCTCCTGTCGGATGCGGGTGCGATTATCGCCGCCGTAGAGCCGGGCGGTCAGCTCGCGGTCTTCGGGACTGTTGCCCGGCACGTCGCAATCCAGCAAATACAAGTTCACCCGGCCCACCCGCATCAGCCACACCTTGGCCAGCAGACGGCCGGTGCGAGTCTGAATCTCGACGGTAATCGGCTTGCCGTCTGGGCCGCGGGCAGGCTCCATGGGCAGGTTTTCCACTTTGATGTTGATGTATTCTTCCTGCTGCCACCCATTGATATCCAAGTGCTGTTTGAAATACCCCTGGTCGTAAAACAGCCCCACCGCCACCAGCGGCACCCCCAGGGCGCTGGCGCTTTTTATGTGATCGCCTGAAAGCACGCCCAACCCACCGGAGTAAATGGGCACCGACTCGTGAACCCCAAACTCCAACGAAAAATAGGCTACTGGCTTGGAACCCAACACCCCCGAGCGGGTCCTGCCCCACAGCGGGGTTTCGCTCAAATATTCCTTCAGCCGGCGGAAGGCATGGTTGATGCGGCTGTGCAATACCAGTTCCGCCGCCCTCATCTCCAACCGTTCCGGAGTGAACTCCGACAGCAAGGCGATCGGGTTGTGGTCCAACTGGCGCCAGCGGATCGGGTCCAGGTCTCTGAAAAGATTGATTACTTCCGGCTGCCAGGTCCACCAGAGGTTGCGGGCCAGGGCCATGCACTTTTCGTACAGGTTTTCGGCCGTCAGCCCCAGCGTTGCTGGTGGTTCTTTTCGCGACTGATTCAGGGCAATTTCGGTCTGACTCATAGCCTGAACTTCCCAAAGCCGTGAACTTCGTTGCGTGCATACCGGCCGTATTCGAGCGCGCCGGAATGTGCGCCCGTTGCCAGCCGGCACTGCCCACTGGAAGGCCACATGGCTTCCCAGTCTGCACCGCACGCACAGCTAGGGCCAAAAACCTGGATTATATCCACTTGGAGCATAGCCGACGACCCACCCTGCGCCCCCACTTGCGGCGCGGGAATTGGTGCCAGTGTGCCAACCTCGACGCCGCGGACAATAGCGAAGAAAATAGCCCCTTGCTCTTCTTGATGCAATCGTCAGTGCCGACCTATATAATAAGACCGGTGTTACCTACGCCCGCTGGAGCTAAGTAGCTCGCTGCTTGCCGCGGCAGTGGTTTCCGCTCAGCAGGAAGGTCGCATCAAAACAACATGTCGCATCAAGACAGCATTAACACAATCTGCATAACGTTTAAGAGGCCGGAAGACTGTCAGCACATAGCCGCGTAACAGCTTCCCTGGCAGGAGACCAAACTCAGCAAGCCGTGCCGTGGTGGGCTGGTTGACACCAGCCGTCGGCAAAGAACAAGTTGACGACACTTGTTGGACGGTAGATTGCTGTGCCCATCGGGAGGGGCGAGCTTGCTGGCATCGAAGCGCTATGGCAGGCAAATAGGCAATTTGTGCTGCGAAGACTGAGGCGGCAACTTGGGAATTGTGGAGAATATGGTAAAAGTCATCTTGCCCGATGGGCAATCGCGTACCTATACTCGTCCCGTTCGGCCTTTGGATATAGCTGAAGAGCTACAGACACAGACGGGTAATAAGCTTATCGCCGCCGAAGCTGACGGGCAGCTCATCGACGCCAATGCTTTGTTGCCCCCTAACGGTTGCCTTCATCTGCGGTTGCTGACTGCCGCAGACCCAAAAGCTCTGGAAGTGATGCGCCACTCCTGCGCGCACGTAATGGCTAGGGCAGTGATGCGCTTGTTCGAAGGCGTGCAGCTAGGTTTCGGACCGACTATCGACAACGGGTTCTACTACGACTTCGACCTGCCGCAGCCGATCTCCGAAGCCGATTTCCCTCGCATCGAGGCCGAGATGGCTCGAATCATCGCCGACGATGAGCCATTCGAGCGGCTCGAGATGCCCCGAAACGAAGCCATCCAGTTATGCCGCGACTTGGGCCAAATGCTCAAGGTCGAGCATCTCCAGGATGTTCTGGCCGAGGAGCAGACCGTTTCCTTCTACCGCCAGGGAGAGTTCATCGACCTGTGTCGCGGCCCGCACGTGCCTAGCGCAGGGGCTATCGGAGCCTTCAAGCTGTTGTCTGTCGCCGGGGCATATTTCAAGGGCGACGCCAGCCGACAACAGTTGCAGCGACTCTACGGCACCGCCTGGTTCACGCAACAGGAGTTGCAAGACTACCTCCGCCGGTTGGAAGAAGCCAAGCGCCGCGACCACCGGCTATTGGGCAAGCAACTGGAACTATTTCTCATCGATCCGATGGTCGGTGCCGGACTGGTTCTGTGGCTGCCCAAAGGCGCCGTAGTCCGCCGTGAGCTGGAGAACTTTCTTTACGGGGAGTTGATTCGTCGCGGCTATCAACCGGTCAATACGCCGAACATCGGTCGGGTGGAGTTGTACGAGACTTCGGGTCATTTTCCCTATTACAAGGACAGCCAATTTCCGCCCATCCAGATGGAAGACGGCGAGCGCTACCTGCTGAAGCCGATGAACTGTCCGCACCACATCCGCATATATCAGTCCAAACCGCGGAGCTACCGCGACCTGCCGCTGCGGCTGGCCGAGTTCGGCACGGTGTACCGCTTCGAGCAATCTGGCGAGTTGAGCGGGATGATCCGGGTGCGCGGCTTCACCCAAGACGATGCCCATATCTTCTGCACCGAAGAGCAAGTGCCCGCCGAGTTCCGCGCCTGCGTGGAAATGACGCAGTTCGTGCTGCACACGCTGGGCATGACCGAGTACCGCGTGCGGCTCAGCCTGCGCGACCCGGCCAGCGACAAGTACGTCGGCAGCCCTGAAGTATGGGAGCGGGCCGAAACGGCGCTTAAAGCCGTTTGCGCCGAAATGGACTTGCCCCATGTGGAACTGGCCCCCGGCGAGGCTGCCTTCTACGGCCCCAAGGCCGACTTCTTGGTGCGCGATTGCATCGGTCGCGAATGGCAACTGGGCACCGTGCAGCTCGACTACAACCTGCCCAGCCCGGAACGCTTCGCCCTGGAGTACATCGGCCCAGACAACCAACCGCACCAGCCGGTGATGATCCACCGCGCGCCGTTCGGGTCGCTAGAACGGTTTGTGGGGATGTTGATCGAGCACTTCGCCGGCGCGTTTCCCTTGTGGCTGGCGCCGGAGCAAGTGCGGGTGATGGTCGTCAGCCAGAAGTTCGAGCAGTACGGCAGGGAAGTGGAGCGAATGTTGTCCGAGGCCGGCTTGCGCGTCACCGGCGACTATCGCGCGGAGAAAATCGGCGCCAAAATCCGCGACGCACAACTGGAATTGGTTCCATATATGTTCGTCGTTGGCGGCCGGGAAATGGAGCAGCAGCAAGTTTCGGTCCGCCACCGCCGCCAGGGCGACCTGGGAACGATGAGCCTCCAAGCCGCTTTGAACCGGCTAAAAGACGAAATTGCAACCAAACAAATCCTATGAGCGGCGCGCAAGCTACCCGCCGACGCTGGGAGCCCGACTGTCCGACCCTCAGCCCACAGCACGAAATGTTGACTTGCGCAATGCTGCATTGCATACTTTCATCGGAGCGGCCCAGCGCGATCAAAAAGTGCCATGCAGCAGCCCGTGCCCACGGCGTACGGTCGGTGCCGGTGGGCAGTTTTTCGATGCTTTGCGTTTTAATGGTTGTTTTGGAGTGTAAGTGACTGGCGTTTTCCGCTACCTTTAAGCACAGGGAGTTTGATGGCCAAACAGTCGCTCGAAGGCAAGCAGCGGGTCAACGAGCAGATCCGCGTCTCTCCGGTCCGCGTGATCAGTGCGGACGGCGTACAACTGGGCGTCATGTCGATCGAAGACGCCTTGCAGGAGGCCCGCAAGGTCGGGCTGGACCTGGTGGAAGTCGCCCCCAACGACCGCCCGCCCGTCTGCCGCATCATGGACTACGGCAAGTTCAAGTACCAGCAGCGCAAGCGGCAGCACAAGACTCACTCCCGCCAGACGAAAATCAAAGAAATCTGGGTTCGTCCCGGCACCGGCGAACACGACTTGCAGGTGAAGCTCAATCGGGCCAGGGAGTTCTTGACCGAGAAGAATAAAGTGGTGGTGGCGGTACGGTTCCGCGGTCGGGAATTGGCGCACATCGAGGAAGGCCGTAAAGTGCTCGACAACATCCTCGCCCGGCTGGAAGACTTGGCCAAGGTCGAAACCCCGCCCAGCCATCAGGGGCGACGTATCGTCTGCACACTGGCCCCGAAGTAACACGCCGGTGCCCCGCTGCCAACAAAACCGGTAGGTGACCGGACGGCGATTTCGCGCCGCGCTACCCGGCGCGACGGCGATTCTGCTAGTTACGCGGCGGTGCTGTTTTCCGGCTCGCTCGCACCACTAACCGGCCAAGAAAAGCAAACAGGCCGCAACCAGCGGCCTGCTATAGGCTTGTGCAGGAGTTAGAGAAACTTCAGGGCTGGCCGACAGGTCCGGCAAGCGCGCCGATAGTCAAAAGCCTACCCTCAATAACCGACTGCCAGACGTCGCCACTCTCGGCAACGACCATGGGCTTTTCAGACCTTGGTCCGCGCCCGCCAGCCGACCACGCACAACGCAGTGCCCAGCACCGACCAAATCACCAGCGAGGCTGGCTCGGGCACGTAACCACCGGGGCCGTTCAGGTTGCCCGAAGGAGATGTAACACCCGAAAAGGCAATCAAATTGCCGTCATTATCAAACTGCGCCCCAGACACAGTCCCCCACAGCGACAGATTGATGTCCGCTGGGGTGTCGAACCACAATTGGCCGAATGGGTAGTCCATTTCCTGTTGGAAAACCGTAGCGGTCCCTGTCACGGCTAAAACGAATTGGGTAGGACCAAAGTACGACAACTGGGCCTGGTTAAATGTCAGCTTAACTCCTGAGTTTGGACCGTAACTAGGTGTAAGCAGGTCGAAATGGAACGTGCCGCCGGAGGCCGTCACAGGTGTGCCCGTTGTGGGAATGGGCGGAATATTGGTTATCAACAGATCTGCAAACGCCCCGGAAGGAATTGCGCCGACCGGCACGTAACCGCTGCCAAAGTCGAAGTAGAAGACAACGCCATCGGGAATAGAAGTCGTTGCCCCGTAGCTTGGCCCGGAGGCATCGTAAAGACTTCCGCCGGACAGCGCGAAATTAAACCCGCTGGGAAAGTCGATCTTCACAGTCCCTGCCGTTGCCGGCCCGCCGGTCAGTCCCAGCCCAAGTGCAACCAACAAAGCTGCAAGTACAACGACGCTTCTCATGATGCATCTCCGCGTGAAACTTAAATTATCGACCGGTTGTGAGTTGCTGGGACCGTCCCGAGCAGGACCAACCCAGTCTCCGCCAACCCCCCACATCAAGCCAATAAGCTAATTTAACAAGACTACTGAAAATGCGTCAAGCATTTAGTTGGCACAAGTTTCCACGTTTAACAAATTCCTACCGAAGTGGGGCCGCGGGAATAGTCAAGATTTTTCGGAAAGATTTTTCCCATATTTTTGGGCATTAAGGCCCCGCAGTCATATTAGGCGATGGTGCGTTCGGCAATCTGAGTTGCGCTGAAAAGCTCTGATGATTGAGCAGGGGCGCACACCAGCTCAAGCGTCCCCTAATCGACCATCCGGTTGGCTACGATACTGATGGCGCGGCAACATCCGGGCCACAAAGACAAGAAAGCCAGTTAGACAAATAGCACACAGACGAGTACAGAGATGCGGCACGCGCCCGGAGTCGCACAGCGCGAATACGCTGCGAATTGAAACCGGTTTGAAATCCCGGTCCGCCAGTTACAGAACCGGAGAGTTACCGGAGTTACGGGAAATGCGGGCGTTGTGGGCTGTCTGGCCGAGCCGCTGGCCGATTGGTTTCTGGAAAGCTCGGCTGATTCTGGCACGCTCGCTCAGCTCACGCACTAGCCCGACGGCGACGGAACATCCACCAACCCAGACCCCCGACCAAGAGCGTCGCCAATTGGGGAACAGCGGCCGGTTCGGGCACACCCGCAGTGGCCAGATTGGCCGTTCCTGAGGCCATAAACTGGACCACCTGCGAGCCGACTATAGTACCTTGGGCGCTGGAGCAGACCACACCGATCATTACCGGATCGCCTTCTTCCAACACGATGGAAAACGGTAGGTTCTGAGTGCGGATGTTAGCAGCGGTGGTCGAAAGCGCCATCACCAACCCGTTGCCGTAGAATATGCTCGCCGACTGCACATTCAGCCCCAGGCCGAAGCCAGGCACCGAAGAGCTGGTCAAGATATCGAAGTACCCGCCGCCCGATGAGGTGACCCATTGCGGAGTCGCCGGGATCGTAAAACCGCTGACCAAAACATCGGCGTAGATATTCGCGTCCAGCACGCCCAGTTCGGTGCGCACCTCGCCAGGGCCGGGAGTCTCCACGTAACTGAACACCAGCCGCGCCAGCGGATCGGCATCGGCGGGGTTGCCGCTGCCGCCGAGTTTGCTTCGGGCGTCGAACACGTCGGTACCGTCGTATTTCAAGTCTAGGCCTGCGATGTCAATACGGATCACGCCTGCCCAGCCGGGCACCACCGACAACGCAATGCCCACTGCAACTAACGCCGCAGCAATTATCTTGGTTGTGTTCATAGCCCTTGCACCTTTATCGCCCGATCGTAAAACTCGCCGCTTGTATCACGAAAGTTGATTGCTGAACTTTGACTGTGTGTTGTGTGTTGGTTTTTTGTTCGTCTAGCCTGTTGTCTTCGTTGTTCGTCAGTGGGATGCCGACTACTGGCCACTGCGCACCCGGGCGCGCAGACCCTCAAACACTTGGGACAAATGGCCGCAAACCCAGAACGCCGCCCGCTGTCATCCGCGGAGATCAGATACGGACAACCTACAAATCGCGGACGGCTACGCTGCCTCTTCAGTAAGAGTTAGAAAGTTTAGGAATCGACAAACTTTGACCGCTTAGCAACGGCCTATTGCTACACAGATCCGACAATAAGAATAATCCCGGCCTACAACGCTGTCAACAATTTTGCGCACAGCTACACCACAATTGGTTGATATGCTATACCCAAGCTGGTGTGCGGAACCTGATCATCAGCGTCGTTTACATCTTTTTTTGGCCGGGAGCCGGATAGGACTTTGGCCGGGCGAGACTAAAACCCATCCCCCTTATGATAGATGTATGAATACATCCCAGGCCCGATTCTGGCGCAATCGACCGCAAAACGCTGGTCGCCGCAGCAACAGGCCGGCTCAATAAGTCACGCCGGCCCGCAATAGCACGGTGTCGCTGCACGTGAAGCCCGGGTCGATATTCCGGAACTCGATCCGCCGGCCGAAGACATAGCCGACCTCTACGCGGCTGTCGATGCCGCCCAGGACCTTGCGCTGCCAGCCTGCGATGAGCCGGTAGTCTTTGATGTCGAGCAGATCCGGTTCGGTGGCGCCGGTGTCGATGGCCCAGGTTCCGCCGCCGAATTCGCCGCACAGGTACAGCCAATCTTCGCGGTCGATGGTGCCGTCGGACGCGCGTCGGTACGCCACCCGGCGCATAATGGCCGGTTTGGGAAACAGCAGTTCCCAGCGGTCGTCGGGGCTAGGTTTCCAGATCAGTCCGCCGATGGGGAGCAGTTTGACATCCAAACGGTTGAAATACCCGACGCCGGCGACCAATTGCCACTCCGCACGCACCGTCCAAGCCGCCGCAGCGTAGCCAGTCCAGCGGAAGGCCTCGCTATAGCTCTGCTGAAAGTCGCTGTACACGCCCGGCACAAGCGACAAATCCACCCCCAGTTGCGGCCCGAACCGATGCAACCAGCGGAACTGGCAGTAAGCGTCGTACACCCGAGGCGGAATCGGCAAATGCTGCGGGCCGTCGAAGTAATGCACTGCAAAGCCGGGAACTATCAGCAGTGGCGAGTCGGGTGTGGGGCACGGCACAGCCAGCACGCTTTTCAGCTCCAGGTCGTACTGGCCCATGGATTTGCTGCCCGACGTGCGGGCAAGCCATGTGCCCTCGAAAACCAACTGCTGGAACATCCCCGGCCGCACGTCTAGCGGCATTTCCAGTTGTTCCTGGGGTTCGGCCGAGGTGTGGCGTTGATCGCCGGACAAGTCGCGGCCTGGCGGGATAAGCTGCGAAGGCAACTGGCGGCCGCCCGGCTCTTCCAGCACCCGCGCGGCAGCACCAGGCTGATAGGCCACCGATTGGTTTTCCCAAAGCTGCCACGGAGGCGATAACTCCGGGCCGATTCCGCTAGGATTGGCCTCAGCCACGGCAGGGGCCGGCAATAAAGCGCTGTCGGCTGGTGGCAGGCGCACCACTTGGGCAAGGGCCGGCATCGTCACAGCAAGCCACAGCCACACGACAAGTGTTCTGATCAGGTTAAGGTTTTTCACTGGCGCACCGCGAGGGGTTGATCAGACATATTTCACTTTGAGTTAAGTAGCGACGGCTTCGGTTGCTTACCGGCCACTTGGGGCGCGTAGCGACCTTATTTAGTGGCGCAATTGAGTGGCGCAATTGAGTGGCGCAGCACAGTCGATCGTTTTCTTAGCGCCGCAAAAAAACTCCGGCGCGGCACGCAGAGAGCTGATTCGGGCACCTGCCACCCGGTACGGCAACTTGGTGAACAGCCCAGCAGCTTGGCAAATAGTCTTCATGTATGCGGGCACAGCGAGTTTTTGTGGGGCAGTCCGTCGGTTCAATACGCCAGACCGGCATGAAGGAAAACGCTCACGTTCGCATAGAACACGTCGGGAAGATCGCTGCGATAATGCAATTGCCGCTCGAAGGCCACGCCGCTTTCCACAAAGCCCCGAACGTTGTTGATCGCCTTGAACTCCAAACCGGCTGCCACGCGCATGTCGGTGTAATCGACCAGGTCGATCTGACCTGCTATAGCCGGGTCGGCCTCGTCGGCCCGCTTGATCGTCCACGCTCCGCCATTGGGGTAACTGCCGGCGAAATATAGCCACCATTCAGTAGTGCCGACCGAGTTCAGCCTCTTGGTGATCCGCGGATAGGGGAACACGATGTCGAATCGCCAGTCTTGCGTGGGCGTCCACACTACGCCGCCGGCCGGCAACAGTTTCAAATGCACCCGGTCGTAGTAAATCATTCCGCCCTTGAGCTGAAAACTCGGCGACAGGTTCAACACTGCCAAGCCCTTACCAGTGAAGCGAAGGCTGCGGGTGGTGACCTTCTTAAAGTCGGCCCCTACGCCGATGCGGAAGTTTAGCTCGGCACCGAATGTGGGCGTGGGCTGCGGGTTCCATGCCGCGTCCAAATAGGCGTCGTATGTCTGGCCCGGAAGATCAGCCGGTGGTGGCGGGCCGAGAAGCGTTTCCGGGCCCGACCAGCAGTGAATCATAAAACCGGGCGTCACCAACAGCGGCGTTTGCGCGTTGTAAAACAGCGGCAGGGCAAACGTGGCGCTCAGACCGATGTCGTTCATGCCGATCTCGGTGGCGCCGCTGCCGGGCATCCACAAGTAGTCCAACCGCACCTCTTGCAGAAACTTCTGCATCGTACCAGCCCACTGGCCGCTGCCCAGTTGGAAGCTCGGGTCTTGCGGCAACAAGGTTGCCGGGGTGGTTCCAGGAGGCTGATACGGGTCCCACATCGGCCCGGCCGGCTGTACCTGACCGTCGAGCGTGCTGCTCGGCGGGGCGCCGTAATAGTTGGGTGGATAAGATGGCACCGGGCCCGACCACGGAGCGACCGCCCCGCTGCCAACCCCGGACGACCATCCTGGGGCCGTCGGTGCAGACTGCGGTAGCCCAGGTGGACCGGACGGTATTCCGGATTGACTGGGCATTGTTCCGCCGGGAGTAGATGGTATTCCGGCCGGACTGGATGTGATGCCGCTACCCGCTGGTGAAGTGCCACCCGACGGTGGAACGAAAGTGCCCATCGCCGGCCCACCAGGCGCACCGACCGGGGCGCCGCCCACAGTCCCGGGCGGCGCAGCGGCGCCGTACCAGGTACTTCCACCGCTGTTTGCCGGCGGATAACCGCTGCTTGCCGGCGGATAAATCGGCGCAGCGTTGCTGCCACTGCCCGCTATGCCAGCAGTTTGACCGGATGTCGCAGCGCCGGCTGTGCCGGGGCTGGCCGAAGTCCAGGCCGACCCGGCGGCCGGCGCCCCGGTGTTCCCGGCACTCGAGCCGCCCTGATAACCGTCTGGCAATGGGCTGCTAAACTGAATGCGCTGCGCGACTGTCGCTGTCCCGCACAACAGCACCAACACAGCCGCTGCCAGAACCGTTCTGCCTCGAAAGATCGCAGAGTCCACGAAACCACCCCCTGCCTGGGCGGGATGCACGTGAGAAAAGACCGTCGGCGCAAGATAAGAACTGCTCATTAACAAACCGCTTGTATTCGGGTCAAGCCCAATTCTGCCAGACTGGGCATCCAGGCATCCAGCATCTGCCAGCGTCTGCACTGTAGGTGGAAACTTCGCAGCAAGGGCCGGCCGGAATGCGTTTACCTGTATTCCGTTTCGGTCTACTAGTTACCAGAAATGCGTTTTCCAATTCGATCTGACAGCACGCACAAACGCATTTTCCAATTCGGCCCGCTGACAGGCGGAAACGCACACAGAAAGCGGAAACTGATCGGAAATGCGGTTTGCAGACACCCAGAACCGCTCGCGGAAAGCGGCAGCATATCGAAGCGGCGTGACAACACATCGCTTGCCAGCCACAGGCTCAGGACGCTCTGGCTGAACCACGCAAAAAGCTTATTCGTAAGTTTGTCTAGATTCTCCGCCAGCAGAAGGCTTTTCGGAGGGTAGATAGGGCTGGTTATTACAGGGTGGTCAGAGAGAGTTTTGACGGTTGGTATAGCAGGTTTCGACGGTGGGCAGGACGGTTTTTGACGGTCGGTATATCGCGGGTACAGCTTTTTGCGCGGCTAGGCGTCCGGTAAATTGCGTATATAACACAACACAACAGCATCGAGGGGCCGGCAATGCCCAACAAATACCTTTTGCCCTGCAAATGCGGCCGAAAACATCCAGTGGAACCAGCCCAGGCGGGCGACCAGCTCGTGTGCAACTGCGGCGATACCCTTCCTGTGCCTACGCTGTTGGAGATGCGGAAATTGGAGCAAGTCCAATCAGCGAACCAAGTAGGCCCCACGTCATGGAGCGTTAAACACAGGACGTTCGTGATAGGCGTGGTGATATTCCTGGTGGGAACAGCGTTGCTGGCCTTCTTCTGGTCTCGTCGGCCCGAGCCACCCGACGATGCTACCAAGCGGCGCTTCGTTGAGCGTGTTGTACAGTCCGCCCCGCCGCTCGAGCTGATCCGAATGTTCCAAGCGATGCGCAACGAAGGATTGCAACCGGGGCGTGACAAAGACATCAAAATGTTTTTCGAGTGGCGGCGGCGGTACAACATGGCAATGGCTGGGGGGCTGGGGGTTGCGTTGGCCGGCGTGGTAATAATTGGCTGCTCGCTACTTATGTCCGGAAAGGTACGCGTCAGATGAAAGCTGCTTTTATTGAGCGCCCAGGACCGCCGGAGGTAATCTGCTACGGCGATTTGCCCGACCCGAAACCTGACGGTAGCAAAGTGCTGGTCAGGGTGGAAGCCGTTTCGGTAAACCCTATCGATACATACATTCGCGCCGGCAGCGTGCCGATGGAACTGCCCAAGCCATACATCGTCGGGTGCGATCTGGCGGGCGTGGTGGAGGAGGTCGGGCCGGACGTGACTCCGCCGCTGGATGCCGAAGGCCGCCAGATCGTGCGGCTTGCCAAAGGCGATCGGGTTTGGTGCAGCAACCAGGGCATGTTCGGCCGGCAGGGAACCTTCGCCCAGTACGCAGCCGTGGACGCCTGCTGGCTTTATCCAATTCCTGCCGCGGTGGCCTCGACCGACGCCGCCGCATTGGCCCTGGTGGGTATCACGGCACATTTAGGCCTGTTTACGCACGGCAAATTGCGGCCCGGCGAAAAGGTCTTCGTAAATGGCGGTTCGGGCGGAGTGGGATCGTGTGTGGTGCAGATGGCTCGCGCTGTGGGTGCCTCGGTGGCGACTACGGCCGGGAACGACCAAAAGGCCGAACTGTGCCGCAAGCTGGGTGCCGAGTTGGTAATCGACTACCGGCGCGAGCAGATCGACAAACTGTTGGGCGACTTCGGCCCGATCGACCTGTGGTTCGAGACACTACGCGAACCGGACCTGGAGCTGGCCGTAAGGCACTTGGCCCCCCGCGGACGGCTGATACTGATGGCTGGCCGCGACGCCCGGCCGGTGTTTCCGTTGGGTCCGTTCTACACCAGAGACTGCTCGGCATATGGCTTTGCGATGTTCAACGCCACACCCGACAAACAGCGGGCCGCGGCGTTGCAGATAAACGATTGGACCGCCCGCGGCTTGCTTAAGGCCTTAATCGGTAAAGTGTTGCCGCTATCCGAAACGGCAGAAGCTCATCGCCTGCAAGAGGAAAAAACGCTGCTCGGGCGAAGCCATCTGGTGGGAAAGATAGTGCTTGTCGCCCCGTAGGAAAACAAACAGACACCTAACCGCTGCGGCGATTCGCGCGACTATCGATCAACTCACTATCTGAATACGACTTACGACAAACCGCCAAGGTTTTCAAGAAGGCTGGGTATATTCGACGCGCAGGACCGGGCGTCGGGTGAGGGGTGTCGCGGTGGGGTGGTCTGATGCCATTGGATATCCTAGTATTTTGTATGGATATCCTAGTATTTTGTAGAAATGGGTGAGAAGCTGCGGAAATCGTTGTGCTGCCGGTTGTCGAAACAGCACCCCGGCGCGGTTCACGGCTGAACTGGTGAATTGTCACCACAGGAGTGTGTCGAGTATCATAATTACAGATGCCCATCAGTTGGGCATGCCGGATAGAACCGTCGGCGGGTGTCGAACGTATTGACAAGGGACTATTTACATCGGCCACACACGGCAGTGCTGCCCGGCTGGTGCGCCAATCGAGGGAGAAAATAAACGATGTTCTTCGACCCGTTGTACTTTTTGATCGTGCTGCCTGCGTTTCTGCTGGGTTTATGGGCACAACTGCGGATTAGGGTCAACTATGCGGCGGCTGAACAGATGCCAGCTCCGCTGAGCGGTGCGGCTGCGGCGCGGCATATTCTCAACTCCGCAGGCGTGACCGACGTGGAAATCGAAGAAACGCCCGGCCATCTAAGCGATCATTACGACCCAAGAGACAGGGTAGTGCGCCTCAGCCCAGAAGTGTATCACGGTCGGTCGCTTGCGGCCGTGGGCATAGCGGCACACGAGGCCGGGCACGCCCTTCAGCACGCTTACCAGTATGCGCCATTGGCAATCCGCAACGCGGCTGTGCCGGTAGCAGGTTTCGGGAGCAATGCCGGCATTATCCTAATCATTCTTGGCGCAATACTTAACATGAACGCCTTGCTGATTTGGCTCGGCATAGCGCTTTTTTCCGGCGTAGTGTTCTTCCAGCTTGTCAACCTGCCGGTGGAGTACAACGCCAGCGCCCGGGCCAAGCAACAATTGGCAATGCTGGGAATTGTCAGCCAAGACCAGATGTATTATGTATCGCGCGTGTTGAACGCAGCAGCGCTTACTTACGTAGCTGCCACTTTGCAGGCACTGCTGACGCTGCTGTACTTCATCGTGCGCTTCACAGGACGAAGCCAGGAGTGACTACTGTTTCAGGCTGCCGCTATAAGACCGGCCGGGATTCGCGGCAGTTCTGGCCTTAGGCTATGGCTGACCGCAAAGCTATGGATCATAGTTCCGCAAAAATAACGCGTTCGGTCACGCCAGGTCCTTGGTGACGATTACCACATCTTGTTCGCGGTTGGCATCTAAAGAGAATCCGCGGTTACGGAAGGTAGCCAACATCCTCACGTTATCTTTCGAGACCTCGGCCACGATCTTCTTGATGCCCCATTTCTTGGCCACTTCGTCGCAGCAGTAGTCCGTCAGCAGGCCGCCCAAGCCGTGACCGTGCCAGCGGTCGACGACGATCACCGCGTATTCGGCGGTTTCGTGATTCACGTCGGCCACCAAACGTCCCACGCCAATCAGCTTCCGCTGCCCGTTCTCCTCGATCTCGGCCACAATGCCCAGTTCGCGGTCGTAGTCGATAAAGCAGTATCGAGCAGCCATTTCATGGGTGGTCTGCTTGAACAGATAGCTAAAGCGGAACCAGATCGATTGCGTCGAGCAGCTTGCCAGCAACTCGTGCCACATCGGTTCGTCCTCGGGCTTGATGGGCCGAAGTATCACCGGCGTGCCGTCTTTTAGTTGCCGCTGGGCGACGAACTCCTCGGGATACGGCCGGATGGCCAAGTGCGCGTAAGGCCGCACCGCGTGCACGACCAAGTCGCGGTCGATCACTACCCGGGCATCCAGCGCGATGACGTCCTCGGGAGTCACCAGCAAGGGGTTGATGTCCAGCTCTTTGATTTCCGGATAATCGGCCACCAAATAAGAGAATCGCATGATGATCTCGATCAACCGGTCGATGTTAACTCCCGGCTTGCCCCGGTAACCCTGCAACAGCGGCCAGGAACGGAGCGATTCGAGCATCCGGCGGGCCAACGATTCGTTCAACGGCGGCAGCCCTAGCGCCCGGTCTTGAAATACCTCGGCTGCTATGCCGCCCATGCCCACCATGATCACCGCGCCGAAGACCGGGTCTTTGCGGGTGCCCATAATCAGCTCGAAGCCGTTAGGGTGGGCGACCATTTTCTGCACGGTCACGCCGCGAATAATGGCGTCCGGGCGCTTCTGCTTGGCCTGAGTCATCATCCGCTCGAAGGCCTTGCGCACCGCCTCGTCGTTCGTCAGATTCAGGGCCACGCCGCCCACGTCGGTCTTGTGCGTGATCTGCGGCGAATGGATTTTAAGCACTACCGGATACCCGATCTGCTGGGCAACCTCGACGGCCTCCTCAGCGGTACGGGCTGGCTGCGGCTTGGTGACCGGGATTTCATAAGCCTCCAGGAAGGCCTTCGATACGTTCTCCGACAGGATGTCCTCGCCCTCGGTCAGTATCGTATTGAATACCCCCCGCAGCCGCTGCCGATCCAAAGTGAATTCCACCGGGATGTCGCGCGGCGTTTCGTGGAGGATTTGCAGGTTACGGGCGTAGGAGACCAAGTGCATGAAGGCGCGGACGGCCTGTTCGGGCGTGCTGTAGGTGGGAATGCCCGCGCTACTGAGAATCTGTACGCCTTGACTGACCACCCGGCTGCCCATCCAGGCGGCCAATACCGGCTTGTGCTTTCCGGCGGCTACCCTGGCCACTTCCTCGGCAGTGCCCGTCGAATCGGTCATGGCCTGCGGCGTAAGTATCACTAGCACTGCGTCGACGTTAGGGTCTTTCAGGGCGATTTCGGTCGCCCGGGCGAAGCGTTCCGGAGGGGCATCGCCCAGCACGTCGATGGGATTGCCGTGCGACCAGAACGGTGGCAGCAACTCGTTCAGTTCGCGCATCGACTCTTCGGACAATCGGGCGAGTTTTCCGTCGCGGGCGATTAAGGCGTCGGTGGTCATCACCCCGGGACCGCCGGCGTTGGTGACGATGGCCAACCGGTCGCCTTTGGGTGGCTGCTGCCGGGCCAGCAGCTCGGCGCAGTCGAACATGTCCTCGATCTGGAAGATGCGTTCGATGCCCGCCCGCTGAAACGCCGCCTCGTAAACCGCGTCCACGCCAGCCATCGCGCCGGTGTGCGAGGCAGCCGCTTGGGCCGACTCGGCGAACCGGCCCGCTTTGTAGGCCACGATGGGTTTGGTCCGGGCGAAGGCCCGAGCGGCCGACATGAACTCGCGTGCCTCGCTGATCGACTCGATGTACAGGATGATCGACTGCGTTTCGGTAGCCGAGCCGAAATAGTCGATCAAGTCGCCCATGCTCACGTCGAGCATGTTGCCCACCGATACGAAGTAAGAGAAGCCGATCCCCTCATCCAAGGCCCAATCCAGGACCGAAGTACACAGTGCCCCGGACTGCGAGATGAAACCTACATGCCCCTTGGCCGGAGTGGCCGTTGCGAAGCTGGCGTTCAGATGTATTCCCGGCACGATGATCCCCAGGCAGTTCGGCCCGATGATCCTCATGCCGCGGAACTTCTTCTGCTCATCGAGGATTTGCTGCTCCAGCTTTCTGCCTTCGGCGCCGATCTCGCGGAAGCCGGCCGAGATGATCACCAGGCCCAGCGTCCCCACCTCGCCGCACTGCCGTACGATGCCCGGCACCGTCTCTGCCCGCGTGCAGATAACGGCCAAGTCGGGGGGATGCGGTAGGCTGAAGATGTCTTTGTAGGCTTGGATGCCCTGCACGGCTTCGCGTTTGGGATTAACCGGATACACCACGCCCCGGAAACCCGAACCAACCAAATTGCGTAGTACTGTGTACCCGACGCTGGTTGGGTTGTCGCTAGCGCCGATTACCGCCACGCGCGTAGGAGAAAATATCTTGTCAAGGTTCAGTGTGCTCACGCTTGTCTCTCCAGCATAGCCGGCTTTTCCGCCACGCAAGTACTGTGCTCGCCTGCTTTTGCGTTAAGGAACCCCGGCTGTCGGCGACTCGGCTTGTCTGCGCCGCTGATGGTTCTCGATAGGCTGCGCCTGATAGTGCACCGCTGACTGACACCGTCTGCCAGTTCGGCGCGAGTGAACCAGCTAATATACTATGTCGGCGCAAAACAGAGAAGCGGCGAGAGTTACATTACAGCGCAGCCCTGCGCAGACTAATGGGAATAAATAGGATATTCCAATCCGAAAAGAAATGCCGGCATTTACGGCAGGGTAGCAGGAACGGCACGTAGTCGGTTGCGCGCTATGGCGGAGAATGACGTGCCGTCGCGATTTTGGCTCGCGATTGCCGCACATAATCCAACAAGTGGCAAACAAGCAAGTCCCGAAAGGAGAAAACCCGGAAAGCAGCGAACACGACAATTATGCAAGACAGCAAGCAGAGAATCCGGCAAGAACCGTTAGCAGACAGTGCGCCCAACAGCGCAAGCGATAATCCGGCCAACAGCGAAACAGACAATCCGCCTAGCAGTGAAGAAGAATTGTCCGCAACTAGCCAAGAAGGCTGCTCGGTTGCAATTGCGCAGCCGTGCTGCTCAGGAGCCGAACTCGGTGCGGCGGCGGTTGAGTTGGTTTTGCAGCCGTTGGACGATCGCGCTGTGCATCTGGCTGACGCGGCTTTCGGAAAGGTCCAGCGTAGCCCCGATCTCTTTCATCGTCAGCTCTTCGTAGTAATAGAGAATGATGATCAACCGCTCGTTGCGACTTAGGCCCTTGGTGATCAGTCGCATCAGGTCGTTGCGCTGGATTCGTTTGGTGGGGTCTTCGCCTTTCTTATCCTCGAGGATGTCTATTTCGCGGACGTCCTTGTAGCTGTCGGTCTCGTACCACTTCCGGTTAAGGCTGATGAGGTTGACGGCGCTGGCCTCGGCCATCATCTTTTCCAGCTCTTCTTGCGAGATGCCCAACTCTTCGGCCAGTTCTTGTTCGCTGGGCTGGCGTCCCAAGCGCGACTCGAGGTTCTTCATAGCCTCGTTGAGTTTGCTGGCCTTGGAGCGCACAAGGCGGGGCACCCAATCCATGGTGCGCAGTTCATCGAGCATCGCGCCGCGGATGCGCGGGACGCAATAGGTTTCGAACTTCACTCCCCGCTGTAGATCGAACGAGTCGATGGCGTCCATCAGGCCGAACACACCAGCCGAGATCAGGTCGTCCAATTCCACGCCTTCAGGCAGTCTGGCCCAGATACGCTCGGCATTGTATTTGACCAAGGGCAGGTAGATTTCCACCAGCCGGTTGCGCAGTTCCTTGTTGCCAGGGTTCTTCTTGAACTCGACCCACAGTTGTTCGATTTCCTCGCCAGCAACGGTGGTGGACATGCGATCCTCCGTGTCGGGTCCAATTGACTCCGCCGCACCGGCCGGTTAGCCGGCAGGGGGTGTTTTTTGTTTTTGAGGGCGGCCGAATCCGCGGCCGCCGCGTGGCTGTTGCGTTGTGCTACCTTGCGAGCTGGTTTTAGCCGCTGAAGTTTACTTTTGCGGATTACGCTCCGCCGGAAGCTCCGCTCGCGCCGTCGCTGCTAGCTTCCGCAGCAGCCTGCGCACTGAGTTGCTCGTGTACGCGAGTGCGGACCGAAGCCTCGATTGTCGTCTGTGCGACCCAACCAGCCAGATAACCAATGGCCGCATACACCCAGAGGTAAAAACAAGCATTTCCGATTATCTGGTCAGGCTGGCTGCCGTGGACAAGGCCACGTGCAAGGGAAACAAGCATCGCCAAAAAGCCGAGGACTCCGGCATAGATTCGAGGCACGGGCGCTTTCCTGCATTGCCGCTAAAATCTGCTTAATCGTTGCAATTTAACAGCATGGCGGCTAATAACGCTTTTCGGCTGTTATCGGCTGCCGCCGGCCCGAATCTTAAGTGTTTCTGTCGCTTCTGCACTTACTCCTTTCGCACCACCGGCAAGGCATAACGCGCGCTGTGTCAAGGCGCAGATGTCTTTTGCGGCCTGGCAGTCGGGCCAACGCAGCACCACCGGTATCCCGCAACGGTTTGCCGCGGCCACCGCTTCGTCGTGACAGACCGTTCCTGCCGCGCCCAAGACAACCGCCAAGAAACGATGGCACGCTTCCCGCAACCGCTGATGTACCGATTCCGCCGCAGCCCTGTTCGGCGCCCGGTTCACCACCGAAAACAGTCTTCCTTGCGCCCGGCGGTGGTACAACTGTTTGATGGCCGCGTACGTGTCCAATATCGCAGCCGGTTCGACCGAACCGACCACGAGCACCACATCGGCTGCACGCCAATAACGCTCGGTCATGCTGGTGCGGCTATTGCCGCAGTCGAACACGGCCAAATCCAACTCTGCCGACATCTCGCATATCTGCTGGAGCAACACATCTGCGGCCGCAGGCGGATGATCCGAGAGTCGTTCAAAACCCCAAGCGCCTACAAGTACCTTGATATCAGCCGGCCCGGGCTGAACACACTCGGCCAGCCGACGGCGCTGGGCCAGCACGTCGGCCACGGTGTATCGTTCGCGCACCGCGGTCAGGGAGGCCACATCCCCGCATTCCCCATCCACATCGACCAACAGGCATCGACGACCGCTCTGGGCGGCGGCTACGGCGATGTTCACCGCCAGTGTGGTGGTGCCCACGCCTCCCTTTCCGCCGGCCACTACCACCAGGCGGGCACGTGGCGCTGCCGGCCACCGGTGGCGCCCCGCGGCGCAAAGCGGCGCAATCGGCAGTCGGTCGCGCTGGGCCACGAGCCTTCGCAATGCTTCTGCCTGGTCGCGCGTCGATAGCTGTTGCTGGTGGTGGGCCATAGGAAAATGCAGCGTTAGCAACCAGCGCGGCCGGAGGGCTGCTCGGCCCAGTGCGGCCGCTTGGGGTTTGGGTCAGTGGAGGTTGAGGATTAGCCGGGCGAGCCTACGTGGTTCGGCTACGGCGATGTCGTCGGGAACGTTCTGTCCGTCGGTCAAATAGCTCAGCGGAAGCCGGCTGCGCCGCAGCAGAGGCAGCACTGCTCCCAAAGTGGGCGCTTCGTCCAACTTCGTAAGCACTAGCGCCGTAGTGCCTACCTCGGCGAAGCGCTCGGCAGTTTCTTCCAGGGTGCGTCGTCCGGCGGTCACGCTCAGCACCAGATGCACCTCGTCGGCCGAAGCCTCGTGCAAAAACGCTTTCAATTCTTGGAGTTTGACTTCATCTTTGGGGCTGCGGCCGGCGGTATCGACCAAGATCAAGTCCAGCTCTCCCATGCGGCGCACGGCTTGGCGCATTTCTTTCGGGGTGGAGACGACTTGCATGGGCAGGTCGATGATTTCGGCGTAAGTGCGCAATTGTTCGACGGCGGCGATGCGGTAAGTATCGACTGTTATCAGGCCCACCTGGCGTTTCTCGCGCAGGCGGTAATTGGCGGCCAATTTGGCGATGGTGGTGGTTTTGCCGACGCCCGTCGGACCGACCAACGCCGCCACCCGCCGCAACCCAGGCTGCACTGCAATCGGCCCAGTGACGGATACCTCCTCCTCGATGAGTCGGGCGACGCGCGCTTTGAGCAGCACCGGGTCGGGCAATTCGGCGGGGCTAGCGCTACTGCGCACCCGATCCACAAACTCGCGGGCCAATTCCTCATTCAGGTCCAAGTCGATCAGATCGGTGTAGAGGCGGAACAGCTCTTCCGGCAGATCGCGGTGTTGATGCGGCGCCCGCTGGCACAATTGCTTGACCATAGCTTGCAGGTCGCGCAACTGGCTCTGCACGTGGGTGGACAACTCTTGCGTTGCCACAGCCCCGGCGACGCCTAAAGACAGCCGTTCGCTCATTGCCCGCGTCCCCGCCAGCGCCGGTGCAACCGCCGGTTGAGCCGCCGGTGGAAGCCGGCTGGGAACGTTGACGCCCGCGGAGGCCGTCACCTCGATCCATCGCTTGCCCGGCAACAGGCCGAATAACGCGCGGGTACGGACTTCGCGGGTGTGCAGCACGGCGGCGTCGGGCCCCAGCTCGCGGCGCACGATCGCCAACGCCTCGTGCATGGTAGCAGCTCGATAAGTTCGCACGTCCATCTCTGGCCCTCCGATGCCTTGCTGGCAGCAGCTCCTGCAAGCGTACTGCCGCGTTTCATTCGTTCCTCAAGCCGCACACGGCCCGGCCAAACGCGCCGCAACGACCCAGCGCGGCGCAACAGGCGTGCGGAGCAGCGGGTGCCGTTACTGTCACGCGAAACGCCGGTCGTCGCGCCATTGGCTGGTTGGCGCGTCAAGCGCCGCACACAGGCGCTTGCAGGAAAGGCCGTCGTCACCTGCGCGGCCGCCTGCGGCTAAGTGGTATCTGTTACCATCCCTACCGATTCGACGCGGGTGTCGCGCGTGATTTCGTTGTAGCTGAGCACCACCAATTGCGGCAGGTGCGAGGCCGTCATTTGCTTTAACGCAGGACGGATTTGCGGACCCGCCAGCACGATCGCTGGTCGATTCTCGGCGGTGAGCTTCTGCACCTCCTGGCCGATCGCCCGGCAGATGCGCTCCACCATCTGCGGCGACAGGCGAATGAACAACCCATGCTCGTTGTGGTCGAAACCAGCCCGAATCCGGTCCTCCAAAGCCGGATCGAGCGTCACTACACGGATCGTATTGTCCTTGTCGCGGTAACGCGCGCAGATCGTCCGCGCCAACCGATGACGGACATATTCGGTCAACAGTGTCGGGTCTTTTGTTCGCGGAGCATAATCGCCCAGTGTTTCCAGTATCGCGCCCAACTGTCGGATCGGAACCCCCTCGCGCAACAGCATTTGCAGTATTTGTTGCACCTCGGCGATTTTCATTACGCCCGGGATAAGCTCGTTGACCACGGTGGGGGAGTGTTGTTTCAGTTCGTCGATCAGGTGTTTGGCGGCGTCGCGAGTGAGCAGCTCGTCGGCGTGTTTGCGGACCGTTTCGCTCAGATGTGTGGCCAACACTGCGCCAGGTTCGACTACTGTGTAGCCAAGCAGTTCGGCCTGATCGCGGTTTGCCGGATCGATCCACACGGCCGGCGCGCCGAGCGTCGGCTCGCGGACCTCGATGCCCTGCACCTTGCCGGCCGCCGAACCGCTGCCAATAGCCAGCAGCAGATGCGGATAAACCACGCCGTCGGCCACCGGCACGTCGGCGATCTTGATACGATACTGGTTCTGTTCCAGGCGCATGTTGTCGCGGATGCGCACCTTGGGCAATATGATGCCGATGTCTGCGGCCACTTTGTGCCGCACGCGCTGGATGCGCTCCAGCAGGTCGCCGCCGCGTTTCGGGTCGGCCAGCCGGATCAGACCGACCCCAAGTTCGATCTCCATCGGATCGACCGTCAGGTAGTCCTCTACCCGTTCCTCGGCAGGTTTGGCGGCTTCAGCCCGCCGCTGGGCTGCGGCCTGTGCCTCCACCCGGTCCCTGCTTCTTTTCAGGGCCAAAGCTGCTCCTAAGCAACTGCCCCCCAACAGCAACAGCGGTATGCGCGGCAAACTGGTGAAGACCAAAATGCCCAGGAATCCGCCCGCCACGGCCAACGCTTGTGGGCGGGAAAACAATTGACTGAGGAACTCGCTGGGCAGATTGGTCTCGGTGCTGCTGCGGGTGACCAACAGACCGGCGGCCAGCGAGATCAAGAATGCCGGCACTTGGCTGACCAGCCCATCGCCGATCGTCAGCGTGGTAAACACCGATGTCGCCTGCCGGAGCGACATGCCGAACTCGAGCATTCCGATCAACAAGCCACCGACGATATTGATCAGCGTAATGACAATGCCAGCAATCGCATCGCCGCGGACGAACTTGCTGGCACCGTCCATGGCGCCGAAGAAGTCGGCCTGTCGGGTTATTTCGGCGCGGCGCCGTTGGGCCTCGCGCTCGTCGATAACGCCCGCGTTCAGGTCCGCATCTATGGCCATTTGTCGGCCTGGCATTCCGTCCAAGGCGAATCGGGCGGCTACCTCCGAGATGCGCGTAGCCCCTTTGGTGATGACCACAAATTGAATCAACACGATGATGGCAAAGATGATCAGTCCGACGATGATCTTGTCGGTGCCAGTGCTACCGCCGGTAACGAACTCGCCAAAGGTGCGCACCACACCGCCGGCGGCCATTAGGCCTTCGGTTCCTGCGCGGGTGAGTATCAGCCTGGTAGTGGCTACGTTCAGCACCAGCCGCAGAAGCGTGGTTGCCAGCAGCAAGGAAGGGAAGATGCTAAACTCGAGCGGAGTACGGACATAGATCGTCGTTAGCAGCATTACGATGGCAATAGTGATATTGGCCGACAGCAGCACGTCCATCAACTGCGCAGGCAGCGGTACCACGATCACCAACACCGTGGCGACTATTCCCACCGGCAAAATGAGGTCTTGAAGCCTCGATGCCGTGGGCGCGGCGGGCGCAGTAGGTGCCAGGACCGAAGCCATCCGTCACTCCGGACAATGCAGTGCGACGAGAATGATCGCTATGGGATAAGGGCCGGAAAAATAATCGACCCGCGCAGAGTTGTCCAGCCCGATTCTTTGCCAGCAAGATCGGCAATATAAATAGCAGGGGCAAGCTGAGAAGAGTGCGGCAATGTAATGCTCGATTGTTGCCTCCTTCCAAAATGCCCAATGCCGCGATGGCCAGGCATGAGAAAAGTTTGGCGATGTGATGCTCGACCGTCACGCCGATGCGCAACGGCAATTATGCCGTGGTTTAACCTGCCGGCTCGCCCGGCTGTCGCTGGACGTGCTGGCTTGGCTTCAAGTAACGCCCGGCTGCGCCCGCTGCAAGCGTGCTCCTGCCCCACCAGCAAGCGTGCGCCTGCTCCCGCAGCGGGCGCCGAGCTGCTCACACAACAAGCGCCCGGCCACCCCCGCAGCGAGCACCTGTAGCACCACGCCTCGTCTGCGCATGTTCTGTCGCAGGCGCCGGTAGGTTACAATTCTCCATACCGGCTCTCCGTGTTGGCTTTCGAGCTAGCGTTGGTAGGAGCATCGGGCGAAGTTCGCGTGTCGGACCGGGAGCCATCAACCGGCGGGCGGCGCGCCCGGAAGAGTTTTTGCAAGACTTTGCCGTAAACTCGGCTGTTGGCTTTGCCGTCTTGATCGGAGGTTTACAAATTGAACATCAACTGTCATGCCAATCTGATGTTTGCGCTGCTATCTTGGGTACATTCTTGGGGACATCTGGGTTCGGTGCCCGGGCAAGTGTGGTGGGCGCTGGCCACTGCCGCATGCAGCGCGGCTTTGGCAACCACGGCGGCACTGGGGGCTCAGCAAATCGTTGCCGAAGAACAAATCGTCGAATTGCCGGTGCCGGAAGACCCAACTGTCTCACTGCGGATATGGTTCAAAGTCGGCTCGCAGAACGATCCGCCTGGCAAGGAAGGGCTGGCAGCGCTGACGGCACGGATGATCGCCGAAGCATCTACCGAAAAACACGGCTACGACGAGATTCTCAAAAAGCTCTTTCCGCTGGCGGCGGAGTATTCCGGGTCGGCGTCGGCCGAAATGACCGTCATCGCCGGCCGCGTTCACAAAGACAATCTGGAAGATTACTACCCATTGCTGCTGGACGCCATCTGCCACCCTGCCTTCCGCCAAGACGACTTCGAGCGATTACGCAGCGAAGCGATCAACTACCTGGAGAACACCCTCCGCTGGGCCAACGACGAGGAACTTGGCAAGGCGGTGCTGTATAAGGAGATTTTCGCTGGCACGCCTTACGGGCATTTGACAGCCGGCACCGTCCAAGCGCTGCGGAATATGACCGTCGATGACGTGCGCCAGTTCTATCGCAAGTATTACACCCGCGAAAACCTGGTAATAGGAATCGGCGGCGGTTACGACAAGCGGTTGCTGGTGCGACTGCGCGAAGACTTGGGCCGACTTCCGCCGGGAAGGCCGGAGCAACCTCCACCGCCTCGGCCCCGGCCGATCGAAGGTCTGCGGGTGACGATCGTCGAGAAGGACGCGCCGGCTACGGCCATCAGTTTTGGTTTTCCGATCGAGGTACTGCGCGGGCAGGAAGACTGGTATCCGCTGGCGCTAGCCAATTCTTGGCTGGGACAGCATCGCAGTTCCAGCAGCCATTTGTATCAGGTAATCCGCGAACGGCGCGGTCTGAACTATGGCGATTATTCCTACATCGAGCACTTTCCCCGCGGCGGACAGTTGCTTGTGCCCCCGCAAAACGTTTGCCGCCGACAGCAAATCTTCGAAATCTGGATTCGGCCGGTGCCGCACGAGGCCCGGCACTTCGCCTTGCGGGCGGCAGTGCGGGAACTGGACCGGCTGGTGCGCGAAGGGTTAACTCAGCAGCAGTTCGAGTTGACCCGCAACTTCCTGGACAAGTTCGTTCTCAACTACGCCCCGAATACCATGTCCCGGCTAGGATATGCACTGGACGACCGGTTTTACGGCATCCAGGGGAGCCACTTGGAGCGCTTCCGCCAGCGCATGAAGACGCTGACGCGCGAGCAAGTCAACGCCGCGGTGCGCAAGCATTTGCAATGGCAGAACATGCACATCGTGTTCGTCACTACCGACGCTCAGTCGCTGAAGGACGCACTGGTCAAAGACCTTCCCAGCCCCATCAAGTACCCTGTGCCGGTTCCGCAACAGATACTCGACGAAGACAAGCACATCGCCACTTTTCCCTTGCGGATACGCGCCGAGGACGTGCGCATTGTGCCAGTGAGCGAACTGTTCGAGCGATAGGGACGTTGTGTCTGGTCGGCGCAGACTCGGCGCAGACGCCGCGTGCAGACGCTGCGTTATTCAGGCGAAAACTGCGCCGTCGAGCCGAGGTCGGTTCGCGCGCGGCTTGGCGTGTAGCCAGGTTGCACACTCGGCTCGCTGAGTTGCACACGTCGCACAGCGTTTCGGCCTTTTAAGTTTTGGCGGCGGGTGGCGCTGTGGCCGGCGCAGGCTTCGGCTCGGCGGCTTCATCGACCAGGGTGATGTTCATGTAGCGGCAGAACTGCTGGAGTTCCTCGACGATGTTCCCGTAGCAGGTCACCCGGTGCAGACCGTGCGACCAGTTCTTCCACAGGGTGCGGACGTCGCCATCGACGCGGACGTTGATTTTCGTGCGGCAGCCGCGTTCCAGGTCGGGAACTTCGATCACCTCGCCGGTGAAATAGGGCATCAGGTCCATGGTGGCCAAGATGGCCTGAGTGACCTTCTGGCCGACACGCATCGTCACCTGGGGCACCACCCCCTCCTGCCGCTCCATGATGGTCCGCAGTTTGTACGGCGCGGCCGGGCCGTCCGGTCCATCCATTTTCCGCGAACCGAGGCAGTGGGCCAGGATGATGCTGTTTTTCGATTCGTCGACCGTTGGATCGCTGATGAAGCCGGGCCGGCCGGTCAGCCCCTGCATGATTATGTGCGTCATGGCCGAGCGCAGGTCCGACTCGCAGATGCCGCCTAGCCCCATGTCGTTCAGCCGCACAAAGCCTACGCAGGGGAAAGCATACCCCTGGCAAATGGGCTTGAACGCGCTGCCGTAGCAATCCATGGTCATCACCGTGGCCTGTTCCTGGTCCATCAGTTTCTCGAACGCCAGCGCCAGTTTGCACGAGCGGAAGACTTCCTCGGGCTTCGGCTCCACCACGGCTGTGGCCTCTTTGATCCAACGGTCGGCTTCCGCCTTGGCCGCGGCGTCGTCGATCGACTTGCACTCTTCGAGCATCTGCTCGATGCTGATCTGCTTTATTTCCGTGCCGAACTTCTTGCGGACCTGTTCAGCGTAGGCGGCAAACCCACGCCCAGTGACGTTAAGGATCTTCGCCTCGCGCAGGTGATGAATGGCCCTGAAGGGCCGAATGGCCTGCACCAATCGCCGGTAGTCGCTCGTCAGAACACAGCACATTCTCTCCCCTAGAGGCGACTGCTGGATGGCACCGAAGCGGGTCCACTCGTGGCCCGAGTAAGGCGCGGCAAACAACATGGTCGGCCGGCCGAGCTTCAGTACCGCTTCCAAAATCGGGACGATTCCCATGTTAATGTGGATCAGCAGCACCCCGTCGGCCTGCTGGAGTTGCTCGGCTAGCGGCTCGACCTGCGTAGGTTCGGTCAGGAGCTGGTCGGCCACAAACTCCACGTCCTTAAGTTCGTTGGCAAACTCCGCGAACCGTTTGCGGTACGCGGCCACTTCGTCGTCCATGTTCAGCTTGGGGTGCGGCCAGTGGGCACCGGGTCTGCCCAGGAAAAGCCGGGCGACTTTGACCTTGCTTTTGCGGGAGCCCGGGCTGATGATCTTGGCCGACTGCCCATTGGCTGCCATCGCCGCCAGAGTTGGCCAGGCGGCGCACATTGCGCCGGCGCCGACGCTCAACTGGATGAACTCACGCCGTTTCAGTGTCTCGCTCATTGGCCCATCTCCTGATTGCGTCCGAAGAATAGAACCCTCTGGCCTCGCAATGCTACAAGCCCTGACCTCCGGGGTCGCAGGAAGCTTCCCGACCGATTCGCAGCTCCCCTACAGATTGCAGCGGACGCCACCGGATGTCGCTCCGGTGTGTACACCGCTGCCAGTTATTATCAGCGCGGCACTAGAGATTGCAAGCAACTGGCCCGGGCCTGTCGTCGGTGCGCAGAATGTTCCGGCGCTATGGCGAGAGTGTTTTTTTCCGGGCGCGGGAATCGTCAAGAGCTTTGCGGCGCGCACCTTCGCCGAGCGGAAGCACAGGGTGGTCACATATCCAACCCGGCCAGGATTTGTTGAACCGCATCCTGGTAGGGAAACTCGACGTAGCGGCTGGGCAGTTGGCGGTCCACTTTCAAACGGGCAGCTACTGCGTCACTAGCAGCTTTGGCGATTTGTTCGTCGAACTCAGCGATGCGCTTGCGGGTGCGCTGGCGGCCCTGTTCATAAGCCTCGAGCGCTCTGGGGCCGTGTTCGGCCACCGCGGCGTCCAGGGCGGTCACCGTGTCGCTGGGTGGCTGAAGTCTGGGGTCTGCTGCCTCGGCTGCGAACTCGCGCAACTGGCCGATCCAGGCCAATAGCCGCTGGATTTCCGGCGGATATGGGTCATCGGGGTTCTTCGGCTTGGGCAGCTTGCCCACCAGCTCCTGCAATTCGCTCATCCCAGCGCGGTAAGCCCGACGCTCGAATTGCACCCAGGCGATGGCTTGCATCGGCAGCAGCAGCTCGGGGCGCTCGGCCTTCAACTCGGTGAATATGCGGATGGCCTCGTCCCGCCCTTTGTCCCGTAGCCGCACTTGCACCAGACCGTAAAGCAATTTCGCTTCCGGCTCGCCGGCGCAAAGGCTGTTGGCTTCGGTGTATTGATCTTGGGCGGCTAGCGGGTCGATCTTTTCCTGGCGCACAGTGGCCGCCAATTTGCGAATCGCCACTTTAGCCTCGTCGCTCAGCCGAGGGGGACGTTGGTCGGGCAGAATCAGTTCGGGGGTTTGTTTGGCGGCCAGTGCTTGGCTTTGGGCGGCCATCGTTTCCGACAAATAAGCGAATAGCTCTGTCGGCTCCAGCAGGTTGTCGAAGTTCTTGTCCGCCTTCCCCCGATAGGCCTCGGCCAGCGCCCAGCCGAACAGCCCGTGGTTGTCTTTCTCGGCCAATAGCACAGCCCGCTGTCCAGGCCCGCAACTGGCGATGGCCGTGACGGTTCGCAGTGGCGCGCGGCCGGGCGGAGCCTTAAGCGATTGGAGCATTTCGACCGGCGAGGGCTGCCGTGCCAGGTCGGTGCCCGTGCCCGGCTGACAGCAGTCCAACAACAGCAGCTTCTGGCTTGCCGGGCAGGCTTCCAACTGATCGACCAGCCACTGGAGGGCGATGCCAGTCTGCGGCATTTGCGCTAGGTCGAAGCTCTTGGGGGCCAGATATACCACCCCTTGATCGTCCTTGTA
The DNA here is from genome assembly GCA_938015445.1 of uncultured Pirellulales bacterium. Lineage (GTDB taxonomy): Bacteria > Planctomycetota > Planctomycetia > Pirellulales > Thermoguttaceae > CALLPE01. Next base: position 216,921 of record CALLPE010000008.1, on the reverse strand, counting down.
AGCGTGACCGGCGTAATAGAGGAGCACTTTCCCTTCGGCAGGCACCTGCCGCAGCCGGTTGGCAACAGTCTGTTCGATGTGTACCCGGCTCTCGTCGGCCAACAGCACCGCCTGCAAGTCAGGCACCTTGTAGCGTTTGATCAAGGCGTCGCGGAGCAAGGTGGCATCTTTGACCGGATGGGTGATGGGGGTCAAGCGTTGGTCTTCGTACTGCTGGTTGGCGATGAGGATGGCCCAGCGGCTGGGGTCGGCCGGTCGTCGGGCGGCGATGCTGGTGGCCTCCGGGGTGGCTACACCCGGCATGTCGTGGATCACATCCACCTGGTCGCCGTCGCGCAGCTCGGTGAAGTCGATCGGCTCGCCGCCCAGGGTGATCTGTTTGCAGCGCGGGCCGATGACGTATGTTTTCTCGCCGCCGCCGTCCAGCACCACGTCGATGGTACGGGCGTCGAAATGTACCCGGGCGATCGTGCCTCCTTCGCCCAATACGCGGTAAGCCTCAACACGGACGATATGCGTGTTGTGATGTACGGTGACTTTGTCGCCGGGTTTCAAATCGCTGGGGCGCAGGGCTCGCTCCTCGATGGTGGTGCGGTCGTTGAGGGTCACTTCGCACTTGCGCGCCAGCGGCAGCGCGACCTCGCGTGCCTGGCCGTCCTGAGAGACTTCCACTTTGACCAAGCCAGTTTTTTCGTCCAACTCGCGCAGTATGCCCGAAGTCTGCACCACCCGCAGTACCGACAACTCCAGCGCCCGCCGGCCCCCCCGATCGTCCCCCTCGTGCTTGACGCTCACCTCATCTCCGATTTGCAGCATGGCCAGCGCCACGGGCTTGCCGGCCAGATCGGGCCGACCGTTGAAGCTCAGCTTGGCATCCTGGGGAACGGCAATCTCCAATTCGCTTCCTTTCTTTTTGCCTTCTTCGATCAGTAGCGTGAACACGCCTTCATCGGGTTTGAGGGCTTTGATGCGTCCTTTGTGATCTTCGGGGCGCGTGGCGTAGAGTTCCTGGATGCGCCTGCCTTGGTCGTCCCGGGCCGGTTTGATCTCCACCCGGTCGCCTTCCAGCAAATCGCGCAACAAGTGCAGCTCGCCGTTGATGAAGATGCGGTCGAAGCGACTGATCTTCACTTTCGTCGGTTTCTTGGCGTCGCCCTCGCCGGTGGTGACCACCACCTCCCAGTCATCTGGATAGACCCTGCTGACCACTCCGATTTCGGGACGTTCTTCCTCGACCGGTGGAGATTGTGGTTTGGGCCACAGCAAGGCCACGCACAGCATCAGCGAGAAAGCCATCGCACCGATGGCCGCCACACGCATGCGCCGCCGGCGCTTGGCGGCGGCCTCCTGCTGGACCAACGGGGCCAGCTCGTCTTCGGCCGGAAGCTGAAGCGGCTGCGTACCGTCGGCACGCAAATCGCGCAGCACCTCCTTGGCCGATCGATAGCGCTGAGACTGGTCTTTTACGACCATCCGCTGTATTACCCGAGCAAGCTCCGGCGGAACGCCTTCTAGCACGCGATAGATTTCCGGCAGCCGCATGTCCGGCGCCGCGTGCCACAGCATCCACGCGATCTGCCGGTCGCGGCCGTAAGTGCTCAGCGTGGGGAACAGGTTCTCGAACTGGTCGCCACAGAGCAGCTCGTAGGCCGTAAAACCCAGCGAATAAAGGTCGCTGGCCGGCCCGACCGCCCCGAATTGGTCCGAGACCAACTCGGGCGCCATGTACTTGGTGGTGCCTTTGACCAGCGAACCTTCTTCGCTGCTGGCGCGGCGCGCCAGCCCGAAATCCCCCAGTTTCACGCGGTTCTGAAAGTCCAACAACAGGTTCGTGGGCTTCACGTCGCCGTGGATCACGCCATTTTGGTGGAGGAAATCCAAGGCTTGCAAAGCGCTGACTAGCACCACCCGAAGGAAATCCAACTCGATCGGCCGCCCGGCGGCGAATTGCTTCACGTTGGTGCGCATCAGCTCCAGGATCAGCCAGCCGCGGGAGCGCACGATGTCGTAGATGGTCAGGATGTGGGGGTGCTGGAGCGTGGCCAGCAGTTGGGCTTCTTGCCAGTAACGGGCCAGTTGGCGCTGGTCGTGGAGGAACTGGGGATGAATTTGCTTTATGGCAACTTCACGTCCCAGTTCCCGGTCCCGGGCCCGAAACACCGTGGCGAAGTCGCCCGTGGCGATAGTATCCAACAACTCGTAGCGCAGTTCCCCGTCCATCACTTTTCTCGCAATAGCACAATGATCTGCTGGCGGAGGCGTTTATCGCGTCCCGGACTGCCGGTCAAACCCCGGCCGCGGTCGTTCGGATGCGGCTCGGCGTCCAGCATGGCCAGCACCTCACGGAGCAGCTTATTTTGGGTTTCGATGTCGCCGCGGTTTCGGGCGCGCTGAGCGTCGCGAAGCAATTCCTGATAACGCTGCGGCCGTTGCGGTTTGTCGGGATCGCCGAAGTAATGGGCTTCGATGATCTGCCACGCCTCCTCGGTTGAACGCCCTTGCTGGGCCGAGCCACCGCTGGTATCCGCCAGCACCATCAGTATCGACGCCAGCACGCTCGCCCCCAACAAGGCGAACAACAACAGCGGATTGACCGAGCGCGATTGTTGCTTTTGTTTCGGCTCTTCGGCACTTTCGTGCAACTGCAATTGCGGCAGACGGCCGTCAGAAGCCAACTGGAGCCGCGACAGGGCCGCCTCGGCCGAGATGAACCGCGGTACCCTGGGCTTCTCGGCCGCGACTGCACCGGTTTGGGCCGCCACCGGCGGCGGCTGCGGCGGAGCGGCCTGGGCAGGGGCTACCCCCAAAGCGGCCGATGGCGCGTCGCCGGCCGGCCACGGGCCGGCTGCCCCACCACTTACAGTCGGTTTGGCCGGATAACCGGCCGGCCCGACCACCGGCGGCGCCACCGGAGGATTTTGGCTGTATATCGGCTGCGCAGTGGGCCGATAACCCGGCGGCTGCGGGGGGATGGGCGATTGCGCGCCGGCCGGAGATTGCGGGGCCACCGGCGGCTGCGGCGGCCCGTATCCGGCCGACGCACTAGCCGCTGGCCCAGCGGCAGCAGCGTTGCCGAAAGTGCTTCCGCCCACAGCAGAACCGCTGCCAGCCGAACCGCCACCGACAACGGCGCCGGGAACAGCTCCACCGCTGGCAGCTCCGCCAACAACGGCGACACCAGCAGGACCGCTGATGGAAGTGTTGCCGGCTGCAAGTGCCCCGGCAGCGGTCCCGCCGCTGGCCGCTCCAGCGGCAATCGGGCTGGAGTTAATCGGCGCATTTGCTCCGGGCGGACTCAGGACCTTGGCCAGCGTGGCCGGCGAGGCCGCCGGAGGCAGAGGAATCTGTGCCGGGCTGCCGCTGCCGGCCGCGGCGGCTTCGGGCGGCGCCGGCGGGGTAGCCGCTGTGGTAGCCACCACCTCGTCCAAGTGCGCGGCATCGGCCTGCGAATCCTTCGGCACCCACAGCCGGCCGTTGCACAGCGGACAGTTGACGTAACTGCCCGCCTTCTTATTCGGCACGGCCAGGGGTTTCTTGCACCGCGGACAAGGCAGCTTGATCGCCATAAGACACTACAACCCAAACCCGGCTTTGAAAAACACCAGGATGAATGGTCCCAAAATAATTATCACCGTGGCCACCATGACCAACAGCCCAGGCAGAAGCATTTTCACCGCCGCTTCGCCAGCCAGTGCTTCGGCGCGCTGGGAACGCTTCAGCCGCAGCACGTCGGCTTGGGTGCGGAAGATCTGTGCCAGCGGCGTGCCCAGGTATTCACCCTGGAGGATCGCCGCCAGGATGCTAGTGATTTCGTCGTCGGCCAGCCGGTCGCGCATGGCCAGGAAAGCTTCTTGGCGGGTCTTGCCCATACGGATGTCGGCCAGCACGCGGCCGAACTCCTGCCCGACGGGATGATCGGCGAACTCTTGCACGGCCTGTGACAGGGCGTTGATGAACGTGGCGCCGGCTTCCATCAGCAGGGTAAGCAGGTCCAGCAGGAACGGCATCCGCCGTTTGATGTCCCGCAGCCGCGCCGCCGCCCGCGCCCGCAACCGATAACGCAGAAGCCACGCCGTCATCGCCACCGCCAACAGTGCTACCACCACGCCCCACGGCCCGGACATCGAAACAAGCACGTACACATAAACCGGCAGCATGAACAAGGAGAGCAATTCCAATTTGGCCAGGTATTCCTCGGGCAGCCAGAAGCGGGGTAAGCCCGAAAGTTGTATCTCCCGGTGCATCGTGGGCATGGCCTCGCGAAACATGCGGCGGTTCAGCTCGGCCAGCAATTGGATGGCCGGTTGAAACAGCCGGAAAAATGCATCTGCCCTGCGCAGTTCGTTGATGCGGCTGATGTCGTACCGCCACTCGCCCACCTGAGGCAAGTCGGTGCTGCGCAGCGAGTAGATCACCCACCACGCCAACACTCCCACCGCTGCCCCCACCAGCGCACTGGCGCCCAGGCGAAGTCCCAACAGCGGCGATTGAGCAATAGGCAACACCGCAGTCATTCGTTACTCGTCAGTTCTTGCAGTGGTTATTGAGTGCTTGTTGTGGCGATAAGTCCTCATTCGCCCCCAGCAGTAACGAAAAGTCGCGCGGCTCAGATATCCGGGTTAAGGATCGAACGCGCCCACAAATACGCAACCACATTTAGCACCACGGCTGTGGCCAGCATCGCTTGCCCTACAGGACTGGTAAACAGCAGTTTGGTGTTCTCGGCGTCGATGGCCACGTAGTACACCGCCAGCACAAAAGCCGGGACCAGGGCCATGTAGATGGCGGCTTTGCGGGCCTGGGCCGTCTCGGATTGCACTTTGCGCTCCAAGCGCTGCAATTCCAACACCGAATGAGCAATCCGTTCCACCGTCTCGTTCAGCTTCCCGCCACTTTCGTAACTGGCCAGCATGGCCGCGGCGAACAAGGCGAAGTTTTCGCTCCGCAGGCGGTTCTTGGCTTCGACCAAAGTGCGGTCTAGCGGGCGCCCCATTTTGTACTCGTTGACGATTTGCCGAAACTCGACGTTAATGGGCCACGGGCTGTCGTTGGCCAGCATCTCCAGCGCCTGGGCCAGCGACAAGCCAGCCTTTACGCCGTTGGCCAGCGAGACCATGGCGTCGGCAAGCTGGTCTTCGATCTTTCGCCGCCGCCATTCGGCCATTCGCCGCAAGATGTACCAGGGCGCCAGCACCAACAGCACGGCCAGTACCAGTCCCAGCAGCACCTGATTGAGCATCACCCAAAAGCCGATGAACGTGACGGCGATACCGATAAGCCAGGCGATGATGATCTTGCGCAGATGCAGGGCCGAAGCGCGCAGCCGTGCCAGCTTGTCGGCCATGTCGTTTTCCAGAATATCCAAGCCCTGCGCTAGATATCCCCGGCCGTAGTATCCCCCCACGCCTACCGCGGCGCCGATCATCACTGAAGCGGCAATTGCGTCGAAGTTCACTACCATAAGCCACAATCACGCAGTGTGCACAACGTGCACAACAATGTGCACAACATCCACAACAATGTGCACAACATCCACAACAATGTGCACAACGGGCACAACAACCCTGCACAGAACACCATCAACACACCTGCACACACCGTAGCTAACCACTGTGGACACACCGTGGCCAAGGACCCTGCACAGAACGTAGTCAACGCCGCTGGACACGATGCAGTCCTTAACTCGAGATTTGGTTCTCGACTTGACACGAAAGGTGGTTGACAGTCCTGCACAAAAACGGCCTTGCCTGACAAACCGTCGGTCGCATCCGACCAAACCGGCAGCAATACAGGGCGCACAAGCGATCTTTCAATCCACTGTTTCACGGTCAAGCCAGTGTTTCATGGTGTTTGTTGCAAGTAAGGTCTGGCGTGGGCGAGCATGGGCGCAGCCGGCGAGGCGATCCGCTCGGCGGTAGGCTGATCCCGCCCGTACAGAAACTCCATGTCCAGTAATTCTTTCTCCACCAGAACATCGACGAAAGTGGGCAGATAACCGGTCGGCCGCAGCGAAACGCCGGTGCGGAAGTTGAAAATGTCGTGCAAGATTATGCGTTTTTCTTCCGGATCGTAGCGTACCACCTCGGTTATCTGCGTTACTTTTCGTGCGCCGCCGGGCATACGGCTCAGATGCACGATCAGGTCGATGGCCGAAGCGATCTGCCGGTGGATCGAGGCCACGGGCAGATCGGCGGCCATGAGGATCAGCACTTCCAAGCGCTCGATCACGTCGCTAGCGTTATTGGCGTGCACGGTGGTCATGGAGCCGTCGTGTCCGGTGTTCATCGCCTGGATCATATCCAGCGCCTCGCCGCCGCGGCATTCGCCGACGATGATGCGGTCGGGCCGCATCCGCAGCGCATTTTTCACCAGGTCGCGAATGGTGTACGCGCCGGCGCCTTCGATGTTCGGTGGTTTGGCTTCCATGGGCACCACGTGTTCCTGGTGCAGTCGCAGTTCGGTGGTGTCCTCGATGGTGATGATTCGCTCTTTGAATGGGATGAAACTGCTGAGGATGTTCAGCATAGTAGTCTTGCCGGTGCCGGTGCCGCCGCTGACAAGGATGTTGCGTCTGCCGATAACGCATGCCCGCAAAAAACTGGCCGCCGCTTTGGTGATCGACCCCATCTCGATCAGGTCGTCCATTGTCAGGCGTTGGACAGGGAACTTGCGGATGGTAAGTGTGGGGCCTTTGACGGCCAGCGGGGGGATGACGGCGTTGACGCGGGAGCCATCGGGCAGTCGGGCATCCACCAACGGCTGGCTCTTGTCGATCCGCCGCCCCACCTGCGCCACGATGCGCTCGATGATGGCCTCGGTCACCTTGTCGGAGATGAATCGTCGCCCCGACTTCTCGACGATGCCCCCCTGCTCCACGTAAATCTGATCGCTGGCTACCACCATGATTTCGGTGATCGTCGGCGCGCGGAGCAGGTCTTGCAGGGGGCCATAGCCGAAAATCGTGTCCTTCAAATCCTTCTTCAAGGTGCGCAGGATAAGGTACTTGCGCAGCTCGTGGTGCAAATGGGGACGTACCAGGTGGAACACTTCGTTGAACTGCGACTCCACCCGGTGAACCTGCTGGCTGATGTCCCGGCACTCGTGCAGTCGCAGTCGATCGCGGATGAACTTCAACAGCCCATGCAATTCCGCCTCCCGTTCCGGAACCAGTGTGGCCGGCACGTCGAACTCGTTGGCCATCAGCGAGGAGAGGTCGAAGTACTGGTCCGTTCCCAATTCCATGATCAACTGGTTGACCAGCACGTCGCGGAGCGTCAGGCCGGTAATCTCTTCCAACAGGGCCTCGTTCTCCGGCTCGAACACGCCCAGCTCGCGGCACACGTCCTCGATGTTGTTCTCCAACAGCAGGACGGTTTCCGGGTCGGCGCCGCGTCGGGCCTCGAAGTCGTATAGGTCCAGCCGTTCCAGCAGTTTGCGATGGATGCGCAATTCCAGGTCGGCCACGATGGAGCGCAGGTGGGCCTCCAGTTCGGAACGGCTGAGCACGGTGGGCCGCTCGGCCTCGAAGGTAAGCGTAAACGGCCAGATGCGCACCTTGGTTCCTGGCTCGAAGAAGGCCGTCTGCCCACCCAGCACTTCCTCCTCGCCCACGATGCAACTGTTCAGCCCCACGTTCTGCAATTGCAGTTTGCCGTCGACCAGTCGCACCACGGCGTGGACACGCGACACCAACGGACTTTGCAGCACTACAGTGTTAGCCGGGTCGCGGCCGATGGTCACCTCGCTGGCAGCCACCTCGACCATCGAGCGGCGACTTTCGCTGATTTTGTTGTACCAAATCTTCATAGCGCTTTAGGAACGTTACTGGATCGTCTTCGGCCGAGGATGCAACTGCACGCCCACGCCCCGAAAATCGGCCGCGTGCAGCAGCGTGAACAGCTTCTGCGCTTTCGGCTCAGGTTGTCCTTTCTCGATCTTCACGGCTATGGTCAGCACGTTCTCCTGGCTGACGGGAATACGGTGCGCTCGCATCACCTCGGCACTGCCCAGACGGTTGCCCAACGATAGCACCTTGAACGGCCCGATGGTCTCCACCGGGCCGCGCGCCGCTTTGGGGGCGGGTTCCTGGCCTTCCTCGCCCGTGGGCTCGCCTTCAGAACCTTGCACGCCGGCAGAAGTGGGCGCCAGTGCGGCAGTGCGGGGCACTAGAAACGACACGAGGTCGCCAGGATTGATCAGCGCTACGGGAAACTGTCGGGTGTCGATGGGAATGCCCCAGGCGCGCTCGTCGTCGGCCAGCTTCAGTTCCATTTCCGGCGGGGGTGTCCTCAGGTCTTCCGACAGCAGCAAGCAAGGGCCGATCACCGTTCGCGACACCGGGCGCCCGCGACACGCCTCCCGGCTCTCCCATAGCTCAACGTAATCGGTCATCTTGCCGACCCATTTCAGCGGGATGGGCACCGCCTCCATGTGTTCATCCTGGATGGTTTCCCCGCGAGCCAGCACTACGTCGCGCTTGATGCCGATGAACCACACCAGATCGACCTGCTCAGAAAGTTTCGACAGATACACCAGGTTGAGCATCGCCCCAGAAAGCCCCAGGGCTGCGGCAATCGCTATACCGTAAACTGCTTTCATTGCGGCTCTTTCCGACTTGCCAACGGTTGTTTGGCCCAATTCACCCCGTCATGCGACAATCACCGAACGCCTATTCCCCGCGCGGCGTACCTCTGGCGGTTCGCCCGCCCACCGGCAGCACAACAACCAAGCCGGCCAGCGAGCGTCGGTCCGTTGATCGCCGCTTGTGCACGCCAGAGGCATTCCCCCTGGGCCGCCTAACTGTTTGCAGGCTTAACCAACACGTGTGGTATGCGCCATGCCATACTCTAATCATCATGCCATACCCTAATCATATCCTACGCAAGGCTGTTTTTGGCAGCCAAGGTTGCTGCAAAGCACGTTTTGCCTGGCCAGCGTATTGGAACGCCTTACCTGGCCAGCGTGTTGGAACGCCTTGCAGCCGGCGGTGTACTGCACCGCGGAGTGCAGTCGTCGCCCACCGCCGTCGGCCGCTTCAATGGCCCCCTTGCCACAGCAAAACCAGACCGCTCGTTTGCCGCCCGACGCCGCCGAAATGCATTTCGCTCAGATGCACGTCGGCCGAAACGTCTTGGCCGGTATGGCGGAACCGCGCACAGCGAGTATTAGTGCCGTAGCGTTGCCAGCCGCTGAGCGGCATCCACCGCTGGGCAGCGAACCACTCGTCGAAGAAGCGCTGACAAGCGTCCGGGCTGGTGGGGGTCCGGAAAGCGGCCACCGTTCCCCCCGGGGCCACGGCCAATTGTAGCGTGCGCACAGCGCCGGGCGGCAAATCTACCCGAACCTCTCCCCCGGATGTCGCCGCACCCCCACTCCGCTGCTCTTGCGGTTCAAAGACATACAGCGACCAGATTTCGGCGGCCTGCTGCGCTGCCAGCGCCCAGATCAACACGCGCGGGTGCTCAGCGGCGCCGCTTGGTTTCGGCTGGGCCTGCTCAATCCCGGCCTGGCTTACGCCGATGAGCATCGGCATCGTCTGGTCGTGGCAGTACAGTTTCCAGCGGCCCGGTTGTTCGTCAATCGGCTTTGAGCCGGCGAGTTGTTCCAACAATTGCACTTCGGCCGGCGTGGCCGGCACACCCGCCGACGACGACCCTTTCAGGGCCGCGCGGCACCGCAGTCGCAGCGACTCGACCGCTGCGCTGTTATCGCCGTGCAGCATACGGTGATGTATCTGCCACGGCTGGCCAGCGAAGGTGATGACGTGCCATTGATTCTGGTCACCGAGCGGCTCTTCCAGCGCAGCACGGTGAGGCAAAATCGCACTCGGTTCGGTGCGCCACCAGCGCAGCGTTTGCACGCCGAAACCTACGGCTGTAACCATTACCAGCGCGCAGGCCAAGCCGCGGGTAGTCCAGATTGCAATCCGTCGCGCCAGCAGCCCGAAACTGGGGGCCGGCGGCTCGTGCTGCGCGCTGGGACGCGGCCGGTCGTCAAGGTCGGTGGTCTGCCGCAGCGGCATTGCTCTGTTGTTCCTGGAGGCGCTGCAACGCCTGCAAGTACGCCCGCAGCACTTCGATCTTCTGTTCCAACTGTCTGATTTCGGCTTCGGCGGGAATGCCTAGCCGGCGATACTGGTTTATCACCCGCTGATACAAGCTGATGAACCCCTGCGTCATTCTCTCCGGCACGCCTTGCACCCGGCGTACAATCCGCCCGCGCGAGTCCCGTTCGATCTTCCCTTCGATCCGCTCCACAAGCTGTGTCACCCGCACGTCTGCCAGCTCGCGGTCCAGCGAACAAAATCGTTGCAACCCCGGGTGATAATCCGGCGCGCTGCGTCCCCAGCCGAAAAGCTGACCGTAGTAAATGTGCTCCGGATCGCGGTCCAACGGCGCCAGGCTAGCGCGGAAAGGAGCTTGCAAAATGTTCACCACGGCTTGCACATACGCCTGGCTGAGCGCCGGCGGCGCCTTGGCCAACGCCCAAATCGCGTCGATCCGCCGCTGGTAGTTGCTGCTTAAGCCGGTGCGCTGATACTGCCATTTGTCGTCGATCATGCACGTTTCGGCCCTGAGCCGATAGCTGCCCAAATTGGCGATCATCGTCCACGGGCGTTCGATGCCCGCGGTTGCGGTGCGCAGTCCGCGCGTGGGGTCAAGCAAATCCCGGTTGACGATGGTGCCACCGGGAAGCGTCGGGCCGCGGGCCACGGGCTGATCGACCCGCGGGTCGTCGATCTGCGGAACATGCTGCCCGCCGGCCACGCTTACATTAGCCCCGACTGGCCAATACACGGGCCGGGGATTGCTCGAAGGGGTACGCGGCCAGCGGCTTTCCCACAAAGCATTACGCGCCACAGTCAACGCGCGAATCTTCCAACAGGCCAGCGTGCCGAAGTTGATCATCAACGCCATCACTAGCAGCAATAGCGGCAGCGCAAGCACCAGCTCCAGCGGAGCAAGTCCCCGGACGCGGCTCATCCGCCGGCGACAATCGCGATTTCGCCGCATACTGCACCCTCGGTCGCCCACCGGCTGGCGACTCGGCAGCCCTGCGAAGACTCTGTTCCCGTCGGCTTGGCTCACGTTAGTCAGTCCTGATAAGTCCTGATACTGAGTCAGACAGTCCGGCATGGGGCGGGCGTTTCGTACCACCCCACTAATGCATGTTGATTTTTCCAATGTCTCTGGAAGTCGCCCCGCCGAGGCTAGGCAATCTCACGTCCAGACCTTGAAAGGCAGGCAGCGGCGGTGGAGTCTGAAGTATGTCGGCCAGCGCCGGGGCAGTAGCGGGCACCAACTGACAGCTCCAGGACTGATTCAGCAAGTCCCAGGAAGTCGGTACGCGTTGGCGGCCCACGACCCAGCGGCCAGGTCCGCCGCCGCCCTGCGGCCCAGGAGGCTCATCGGCAGGCAACGTGGGGAAATCGCCCGGCACGCCGCCGATGGGTATCGAATTGCTGCCGCCGCCCCACTCGCGGATCCATTGCCACTCCAGCCGCGCCGTGGGCACGAACACTTGCACCTGGGCGAAGGCGGTGTTCCACGCGCCTGGCGCCAGCGGATTACGGAAAACCGTCGGCGCGGTCTCCGGCACGCGACGCCAATACACCACGCCCACGAACATGAAGTGCTGCTCCAAATGCTCGTTGGCGTCGATGATCTCGCTGCGCCGGGTGCGAATCTGGAACGGCAGGTTGCGATCGGGATACTCCTCTTCCAATAGTTTTTCCAACTGCCCGCAAGTGAAGCTGCGCCAGAGGGCCGAGAATTGCGACATCTTCCCTTCGCGGTCGAAGGCCGCCATGGTCTGGTTGTTCCAATCGTTCAGGTAGCGGATGGCGTAGGTGCGCCGCTGTTGCCGGGCACGGGTAAAGTGGTTGTCGCCCTCTTCCACCCCCGGCAACGGCTCGACCACCGGCAGCGAGGGGTTGTACATCTCGGCATCGCCACCGACGATCTCGCCCGTGGCACGCCACAGGGCGCCCAACATCGGGCCGCGCCCGAACGATGGCTCGCCATGGCGCCGGGCGATTTCCATGGCGGCCATTTGGGCGATTTGCGGGAAAGCCCAGACCACGCTCCGCTGATAATGGGGGATCATCTCCTGCCGCAGGATTTCCTCCAGCACCGGCAGCACCCGCTGGCTGACCGCCGCCGCCCAGTTGGTGTAGGCCGTCACCATCTGTTGCTCCAGCGGAACCTTCTGTGTGATAGCGCTACCCAAAGCCTGAAACTTGGCGAACGGCGAGCCCGCCAGCACAGGCCCGATGCGCGACCAAGCAGCCAATATTTGCGGCACATAGGAGGCGGCGTTTTGGTCGCGGGCCTCGCGCATGAAGGCCGTCATGGCGAAGGTGTCGAACAGCAGGTGATTGGTGAAGGCCAGGGTGTTCATGCCGCGGGCTATGATCACCCCACCGGAGTAGGCGGCTGCGTCGGCGGCATTCTGCATGCGCACTTTGCCGTCGGCCTGCCGGGCAACGTTCCACACCATGCCCAACAGCATGGTCAGCAACAGCAAGGCGAAAACGGCCACGATGCTCATCGCGCCGGACTGATCACGGTGGAGTTGCCCACCGGCCCGAAGGCAACAACCTGCGGCGGCCCTGGCCGCCACACGGCACCGGCGCACAACTGCCCGTGAAAAGCCCCGCTCCGGCCATCCGGCGTTTTTGTTAATCGCAGTGTTCATTGCGGAAGCGCCGTCAGTTCCTGTGGCCTATTGGCGTTTAAGTTGCCCCCGCCCTAATACACCCCGTAAAAATACCGCACCACCGGTTTTTCGCCTTCGATGACCAACGTGGCCGAGGCCGTCAGCGGCAAGCAGTGCACGCCGCCGATTTGCCGGATGCGCGGGGCGACGCGGTCCGCCCCGGCTGGGCTGGGGAAATACTTGGCAAGGAATCGTCCCGGCCCGGGAAGCAGGGCGTAGTTGTGCCACACGGTCACCGTCAATTGGTCCTGCCAGCCGAGTTCGTTGAAGCGGAACTCGGCCTCGTCCGGCGGCAGGAAGTAAGTCACCAGTGGCGGCTCGGCGTTCTTGTGATAGAACCGAATCTCCACCATCGTGTTGTGAAGCGAATAGGCCAGTTTGTTGTACAGCCGGGCGGAAGTGCGCGGATTGGCCGCCGCCGAGGGCGCCATTGCCCGGTAAACCGCCTCCAATACCCCGGCGGAACCGGAAGCCGCTGCCGGCAAACTCAGGCCCAGGTCGCGTGATGGGCTGGCCGCCATGCAGGCCAACACTGCCGCGGCGGTAATCTGGTTATATTTGTAGCTGCCTGGCTCGACGATGTACGTCACCCCGCCCGGGGCAGGGCCGTAAGCGGGATCGTCGGGGTCGAGCACCGGCAAGCGTTGGTCAGGGGCCTCGGGATCGATGCGGTAAGCGCTGATGCAGTTAGCGCCTTCCGGTGGTGGGCATTCGGCGGGAATCCAGACTGCTGCGCTGCGGGCGGCGGCAAAAGCCGCGTAGTGAACGACGATGGTGCCGATCATCAACTGGCTGACCTGCACGATGAACAGCATCACCAGCACAAAAAGCGGCAGCGTCAGCACGAAACTAAGGCTTTGCACACCGCCCCCCTGATCGCGGTGCAACTGTAGCAACCGAGTCGGGCGCACGCAAACCCCGCTCAGATGAACCAGCAGCGCCGCCATCGCCGCGCCGGCGGCCATCAGCCCAAGCCAGGGCAAACATGCCAGCAACACGGCTCGGTCCATGCCGGGGACCTTTCACACTGTTAGGCCGCAGCCGGAAAGCCGCAGCATCCAGCCCGAGCGCTTGTCGAACTTCGCCAGCCAGCAGCCCGATGCTAACCCACCAGACTGCTGATCCACTGGCTAACGCCGAACCGCACCATCACCACCGCCGCCAGCGCACTGGGGGCCAAAAAAAGCGGCCAGCAGCCCGAGGTGTCTTCTTGTCCGCTGGTTCCGATTCGCCCCAAACTGATCGCCCACATCAATTGTCTGAAAAGCCGTACCACGAACCGCACCACGCCCAACCGCCAGATCAACACGACAACGCCCGACGCGCCGCCGAGTATGAACGTCCACAGCATGGTTTCCAGCCCCTGGTACGGGCCGAGGAACGCTCCGATCATGGCGATCAGTTTCACATCGCCCCCGCCGATGCCAAACATTACGTAGCAGACCAGCATCACCGCGCCGCACAACACAAGCCCCAACAGACTTTCCTGGTAGGGCAACCAGCCCAGCGTGCGCAGGTACTGCTCGTCGACAAGCTGTACGAACGCCAACAACGAGCCGATGCCGTGGAGCGTCACCGCGCCGATGATGCCCGGATACGTCAGCCAGTTATAAATCTTCCGGCTGCTGAGGTCCGTAAGCGCAGCGATACCGACCAGCGCCAGCAGCAGGGCTGTGAGCAACATCGGCGCAAGCTGGCTTTACTGGCCGGACTTGACCTTGTCGGCCTCGCCCTGTAGCTCTTGGATGCCGGAGAGGAAGTACTGTTTGATCATCGGCCAACCGAAGCGCCACAGGAAGATCAATACCGGAATGGCGATGGCGGCGATGATCAGAATAGTATCGATGCTCGCCACCGCGCCATCCTCATCGGAGTGAACCTTGCGCAACAGGCCCCACAGCGAAGACGGCTTCATGTTCTCTGCTCCTTTATCTGGTCTGTTGCCGCGTGCGGCCGACTCGCACGCCGCAGTACAGCCGCATTACGACGGTCGCCGCTGCCAAAGCCCCGATGCCGCGCACCAAGCGACCGTCAACGTTTGTATCTGTGGTAGAACAAACCCCGATTTACATGAAAGGCCAACTAATCAACATGCAGGTCATTTCGTACGTCAGGCGCATCAGCAACGGCCCGGCCCAGAAGACAAAAGCCGCCATAGGAAGAACTACGCCCAACAGCAGTATATAGTCGAGCGCTGCCAACCCGCTGCGCCTCGGTCGATTTTGCCCTGTGTTTCTATGCCTTGTGGTTTTCATCACTAACCATTCTCTCACAGAGCAACCGGCAAATCAACTGTTTGCAACTGAACTGGCTTGCCGATGTCAACCGGTTCGCAGAACCGGCGTCGCGCCGTGTACACCAGCCTGGACGCAACCGGCTGGCTCGACTGTTTGTACCCCGGTCTGCAAGGCAATCGGCTTTCTCGGTGCGCTTCACAGGTGCATCACAACGGTCGTCCGGCGATAAACTGGCCGGCCACCAATTGCCAGTCTCACGCGGCAACGCCAGGCAGGGCGGTGCTGTGCTGTGGCTGGTGTGGTTCGATTATGCCAACAGTTCAACTACTCCAATCGGTGGAGCATCCCTGCCACCAGCGCTGTCGAGCGGCACAGCGCTTGTGACGTTATGCGCGCAAAGCTCCCCCGCTCCTCTGCCCGTTCCCAGACGATTAAACCCCAATACCCACTCAAGGTTTCGCCCAAAGTGGCTCGCTGTTGTTAATAAACCTTTCTATTCCTAGCTCATACGGTTCGCTGGCGAAGGTGGGCTTTTCGCCCGTATGGGCCAGATCGGCAACCAACATACCGTCGGGCGTGCGGCCGCGTAATTTGAAAACAAACAAATCTTTAGTCGCATAGTGATTATTTTCATCGAGGCCGCGGACTTCGGTGATTCGGGTAATTTTGCGCGAGCCATCCTCGCTGAACCGCGCAATCTGGATGATCAAGTGGATGGCCGAGGCCACTTGTGTACGGGCCACGTACACCGGGATGTCCACGTCGGACATCAGCGACAGGGTCTCCAAGCGAATCAAAGCGTCGGTCGGCGTGGTGGCGTGGATGGTGGACATCGCCCCGGAATGCCCGCTGATCATCGACTGGATCATGTCCAGCGCCTCGCCGCCGCGGACTTCGCCGACGATGATCCTGTCGGGCCGCATCCGCAGCGAGTTGAGAAACAGTTGCCGCACGTTCAGTCCTTCCTGGCCGGTCGTGCCGCCGTGCCGGGCTTCCAAGTACAAGCAGTGCTCCTGAATAAGGCGCAATTCGGAGGTGTCCTCGATCACCACTACCCGTTCTTCCTGCGGAATGGCCCGGGAAATGGCCCCTAACAGCACCGTCTTGCCGGTGCCCGTGCCACCGGAAATCAGCATGTTCTTCCGCAGACGCACGCAGATTTCCAGGAACTCCTTGGCCATCTCCGAAATGGTGTTCAGCTTCACCATATCATCCAGGGTCATCGTCTGACGGGGAAAGCGGCGAATGGTCAGATAGATTCCAGTCCGCGCCGCCGGAGGAATGACGGCATGAACGCGGGAACCATCGGGCAATCGGGCGTCGAGCACCGGGTGTTCCTCGCTGATTTCCCGGCCCACCCATTGCGCCACGTTGTGAATCGCCGACAACAGCGCGTCGTCGCTGGAGAATTTCAGATCGGTACGGATCAAGCGGCCCCGCCGCTCGATGTAAATCTCGTCGTAAGAGTTGACCAGGATGTCCGTAATCGTGTCGTCCTCCAGCAGGGGCAAGATGGGCTGCAAGAAGTACCGGGTAGAGGCTTCGAAGATCGCTTGTCGCGACATGCTCGGTCATCCTCCGCTTGAGAAAAAGAAAGAACTTTTGAATGATTGCGGTCGTGCCACACCAATTACACCCCGAAGCGCCGAAGCCGACGCTTGCGGCCTGCAAATCAGCAGCACTCCAACGACCCTGCCCACCCGCCCGCAAATCAGCGGCGCCCGACGACCCCGCCCACTCGGCCGTGCCGATCGATGACGCTACCGGCCCGTTTACCGGCGACGCCCTGCCGCACAGCGGGCGACTTTTGATTCTGCCTTCCAACACCACGACCCAGCGCCGCTACAACACATCGCAATGGCTAGAACGGACCGAAATAGGTACAACACACCGCAATAGCTACAACAACCGTAGCGCTCAGCGAGGCTCCGCAGTAGTTGCCCCCCCACAATATCTACAACACCCCGCAATCGCTACAACGCACCGAAATAGCTACAACACCCCACAATCCATAATGCTTCGTGAATAAGTGTTAGCTACTGATTTTTTTCTGCAATTTTTTCTGCAACGCCGATCGGACGCAACTGGCCGTCGGCAAGCCGAAGCTTGCGCCGACCGATGCCGGGGGCGAAATCCACCGTCGCCTGGCGCAACTGCCCCGAACCGCTTAGCGCCACGATCTTCCCTAGCCCCCAATGCGGATGGCAAACGACCATGCCCTGATGAAAAGCCTCCACATCCGCCGGCGGATCTCCGGCCAAATCGGCCCCGGTAACAATACGCGCGGGGCCATGGGCAATGTCGGCCTTTTTCACCGGCTGGCCCATTGGATCCGCTTGCCCGACCATGCACTGTTCGGACTGTTGCTCATACACACCAGGCAGCTCTTCCGTGCAATAGTCGCCGTATTCCGGCACAAGCTCCCGGGCGAGTAAGGTTTCGCCGTCGACGGGTACAGCCGCGGCGACAGGTCCAGCCGCATTATCTTCGGGAATGATTACTTCCATGTCGGCCCGGGGCAGTTCCATCAGAAAACTGCTGGGAATCGTCGGCCTGCGCTGCCCGCGATAATCGCGGTGTCTGGCATAGGAGATTTGCAACTCTTGTTGACAACGAGTGATGCCGACGAACATCAGCCGGCGTTCTTCTTCCAGTCGGTCTGGGTCGTGTCGGCTACGCTCGTGGGGCAACAGGCCTTCCTCTACCGCCACCAGGAAGACCACAGGAAACTCCAGTCCCTTCGATGCGTGAAGCGTCATTAAGGTGACGCGATCCGCGCTGCCCTCCCACCGGTCGGTGTCGTTGACCAAGCTGGTTTGTTCCAGGAAGTCTTCCAGGCGGGGAGTACCTGGGTGGCGCAGGTCGAACTCGCGGGCCACCGTCAGAAGCTCTTCGACGTTGGCCAGTCGCTCCTGGTCTTCTTCGGCTCCCGAGCTGCGCAGGTAGTCCTGGTAGCCCGATTCGCTCAGCACAAGCCCTACTAATTCTTCCAGCGGCCCGCCGGCCGACGATGCCAGCCGCTCGATCATGGCCCCGAACTGCTGGAGCTTCGCCGCCGCGCGACGAGTTAGGGAAGAAATGCGGCTGGCCTCTCGGGCGGCTTCCAGCAGACTGAGGCGGTGCTGGCGAGCGTGTACTATAAGCCGCTCGACGGTCGTCCGCCCAATACCCCGCGGCGGCGTGTTGACCACGCGCAGAAACGCGATCTGATCGTGCGGATTGTCCAACAGGTGCAGGTAGGCTAGCACATCCTTGATCTCTTTGCGTTGGAAGAACTCCACCGAGTGAACCAACTGATACGGGAGGCCAACCTCGCGCAACGCCAACTCGAACCACCGGCTCAGCGCGTTGATGCGGTAGAAGATGGCGAAATCGCGTGGGCTGCGCTGACCAGCACGGACTTGCTGGGCGATCCGCGCGGCGATGTCTCGGGCCTCGTCGGCATGAGTAGGGTAACACACCAAGCGCACCGGACGGCCCACGCCGTTGTGCGTGTACAGCCCCTTTTCTTTTCGCCGCACGTTATGCGCGATCAGCGTAGCCGCCACGTGCAAAATGCTCTGTGTACTGCGGTAATTGCGCTCCAGACGGACTACCCGCACATTGGGAAAATCGCGCTCGAATTCCAAAATGTTGTTCAAATTGGCGCCGCGCCAGCCGTAAATCGACTGGTCGGGATCTCCGGTCACGGCCAGATTGGGATAATCGACCGACATCGCCCGTACGATCGCATACTGCGCCAAATTTGTATCCTGGTACTCGTCGACCAGGATGTACCGGTAGCGGGAGTCCAGTTGGCTGCGCAGTTCGGGGTTATCGCGCAGCAAGACGGCGACATGCATCAACAAATCATCGAAGTCAACAGCGTTGGCCTGAATGAGCAGTTGTTGATAAGTGTGATAGACTTTATTGGCGATTTCTGTGGGAATGTTGAATTGACCGCCGGCAATGTTGAATTGACCAGCGACAATGTGGCGTGAGCCAGCTACAACGTCGGGCTGGGCGCCGGCAACACTGGGTCGCGCAGCAGCGGAGTGCCAAGCGAGCACCTGCTGTGGGCCGACCACATTGTTCTTCGCGGTGCCGATGTACTCGGCCAGCGACTCAGCAGTCCAAGGCGAATCGCCGCCAAGCGTCTGTCGCATTGCCTGCCGCAAAATCTGGAGGCTATCGGCTTGGTCGTAGATGGTGTAATTTTCCCCAAGTCCCACAAACTTCCCATATTTGCGCAGTAGCCGGGCGCAGAAACGATGGAAAGTGCTGATCCACACAGTTCTGCCCGGCACCAAGCGTTGCACCCGGACGCGCATCTCATCAGCGGCCTTGTTGGTGAAAGTCAGGGCCAGTATTTGCCCTTCCGGCACGCCTTCTGACAGCAGCCAAGCGATGCGATGAGTGATGACCCGGGTCTTTCCGCTGCCAGGGCCGGCCAAAATCAGCAGCGGCCCGTCGCGGTGAGTCACGGCAGCCCGTTGGGCCTCGGTAAGCTGTTGGAGAATTGCTTCCAAGGTCTGTGGTCTCCGGGAGGGTCCAGCAAAGGCGTGTTCGCCTTGCGACTTAAGGCCCGCCGGGCCATGACGAAGGCCGAATGGCTCTTTGCCGCACCAGTGCCTGTAAGCAAGTGTAACGGCGTGCCAATATGTTTGCTAGCACAGATACAATACGCTCGCCAGCATAAACACAGAATGTTTCGCTAGCACAGAGGCAATAGGTTTGCCAGCACTGATACAAACAGAATTACGCTGCTTGCTAACACCGATGCGATATGTTTGCCGGCAGCAATGACGGCGCTGAAGCCGTTAGACCGGCCCATTCGAGCATCACCGAGCTGGCCGACCGACGTGTATGCTTTACCACCGGCCGGCGCTCTGCTGCCAGACAGTCCCTTGGTCAGGTTGGCAAGCCCCGCCAAGACGCGATTTGCCGAGTGGGGAGGTCCAAAATACTCATAAGGCCGGCTACCGTAAATTCTCCCTTTTGCTATACTACGGGTTTTGCGGTTTAGGTCGTTTGCTGGCAGGCAGCCGGTTTTTGCGGCTGTGAACCAGGCAAACTTGTAGTTGTTTCGGTGTACGTCGTACGGAGGCAATTTCGTACGGAGACCTTCGATACATGGGAGGGAAGCCATGGGAACACGCATCCGCATCTGCCCGCAAATCGCCGAGGCCGAAGCTAGGAAAGCCAAGCTGGAGCTGAGCGTTGCGGAGATCGGGCTTTCGGTCCGCACAACGAACTGCCTGGAGGAATGCGGCATCTTCACTGTAAAGGACTTGCTCAATTGCACTCCGCAACAACTGCTGAGTATCCCGAATTTCGGCGAAAAGACACTGGAGGAAGTTTACCAGGCGCTGGAGAAAATCGGTTTTCGCCGCGAGGTTCCCCAGTGCGCAGCCACCCAGTAGCCCAGCGCACTATCCAGTCGCAGAATCAAGCGGCAGCATAGGCCCACTTGTAGAATCGGCGCCATTGGCCCGCACGCCCGGCTGACCGGCTGGTAGCCGATTTTGCCCAGACGGACCGGCACAGGGCCGGAAGGCGTGGGTACGGATGCACTCCGATACGACACGCCAGGAAAACAGGCACGGAGCAAGCAGCGTGGCGCGCGTAATTCGGCTATACGAGAAAAAACGCGGCCATCGGCGCACCGGTTCTGCGCGGGTGGGCAGGCTTGGCGAGCTGCTGTTCTTCGCCGTGTTAACGGTTTTGGGCGTGGCCGGATTGGCCATGATGTTCTTCTGGCTGGTGGTTCCCCAATGGCAGGTCAGTCACAGGTTCATCCCCCACACATGCGTAGTGCTCGATACGCGAGTCCGCAAGCACCCGACAGAAGACCTCTTCCGCCCAGAAGTCAAAATCGAATACCACGTGGATGGCAAGACCTACGTCGAGTGGACTTACGACATCGCCACGGTACGCGACGATCCTAGCTCTTACTCGCCCGACCAGCAGGCACAGGCGGAAGCGGCTGCGCGATTCGTAGTCGATCCCGAACGACCGCGAGAGTATCCCTGCTGGTACGATCCGGCCGATCCGCACCTGGTGGTTGTTCAGCGCGGATCGAGGTGGTGGACATGGCTGGCTTTCAGCGTGCCGCTGTCGGTGCTGTTGATTGGTGCGGGCGGGCTGTTGTACACCTGGCTAGCGTGGGGTAAATCGGCCGAGCGCAAGGCGGCCTTATCCAGCCGGCTGACGCCCAACGGCATGTTGGCAGCCAACGGCAAGCCCAAACCGCGTTTTCCTTTCGTGCCCGACGGACGCGAAATCACCAACAGCCCCGGCACCAGACTGCGTTTCCGGCTGCCGATCGCCGCTTCGCCCGGCTGGTCGCTGTTCGGCTTGTTTCTGGCCGCACTGCTGTGGAACGTGATCGTCGGTGGGGCCGCTATTTATGCGATGACGCTGTTTTCCCAGGGCAGGCCCGATTGGCGGCTCAACATCGGTTTGATACCTTTCGTGGCAATAGGTCTGGTGCTGCTGGCCTATTTTATCCGCAAACTGGTGACGACCACGGGCGTGGGGCCGACGCTGGTAGAGATATCCGACCATCCGCTTGTGCCCGGCGGCAGTTATCGGCTATTCGTCTCGCAAAGCGGCAGATTGAAAGTACGGCGGTTCTCGGTCGCGCTGGTCTGCGAAGAAGAAGCAGTTTACCGCCAGGGCACCAACGCCCGGACCGAAGTCAGAGAGGTGTACCGCCAACAGTTGTTGGCTCAGAATGGTTTCGAGGTCGGCAGCGGCGTGCCATTTGAAGCCGAGTGCTTGCTGCATATTCCCTCCGGGGCAATGCATTCCTTCAGAGCCACCAACAACCAGGTGCGCTGGAAAGTACTTGTCGCCGCCGAAGCGGACGGTTGGCCGCCGGTGGTGCGCGGCTTCCCCCTGGTGGTGTTTCCCCCGTGCGAATACGCGGAACACAACGTGCTGGAATACCAATGCATAGACCGATTGTAATCATCCGCTTGGATGGCAACGGCCGGGTGTATCGGCCGGGAGAAGTGCTGTCGGGCGAGTTCCGGCTCAGCACCTTGCCCGACAGACCGCCCAAAGCCCTGGAAGTGTCGGTGCTTTGGTACACCGAGGGCAAAGGCGACCAGGACCTGGCCGTACACGAGTTCTGGCGGTACGAATTCCACGAGCCGCAGACCACCGATCTGCGCCATCCGCAACGCTTCAGCACCCAGTTACCCCACAGCCCTTTGAGTTACGAAGGGCAGATAATCAAACTGCGGTGGTGTGTGCGGGTAAGGGTGTTTCTCAGCGATGGGAAGGAAATTGTAGGAGAAAAGGTGTTTCGGCTGGGCGCGATTCCACCGGTCAAATCGACCGCCAACGGACCGGCCGCCTGCCAGCGGCCGGCGCTGCTGGGCGTGGCTGATCCGTGAGCGATCATTGGTATGTTGCAGCCGAGAATCCTTTCACAGCGTCGCGCGTTCGGCCCGGCGCAATCGACTTCATATTCGACGAACAGCCGCCTCTGGACAGCTTGCTGACACAGCTTCGCGCCAGCGGCTATTGGGGCCAGATAGTCGGCGCACACGGCAGCGGCAAGTCGGCGCTGCTGGCAACGCTGAGGGCTGGCTTGGAGGCCAGCGGACTGGGCGTGCTGCACCTGGAGTTGCACGCTGGTCAACGCCGGTTGCCGCTCAGCTTTCGCAAGCTGCGCAGCGCCGAGAACATTTCAGTAATCGTCGTCGATGGGTACGAGCAACTCTCGTGGCTCGCCCGAATGCGGCTGAAGCACTTCTGCCGCCGACGCAAGCTGGGGTTGCTTGTTAGCACACACCGCCCCGCCGGCTTTCCTACCCTGTGCACTCTGCGCCCTGGTTTGCCTCTGGCCCAGAAGCTGGCAGCCCAGCTTCAGCAAGGCTACCGGGAGCTTGTCACCCCCACCGACGTGGCCGCCTGCTACGCAGCCGCCCATGGCGACCTGCGCGAGATGTTTTTTGCTCTATACGACATTTATGAACAGCGGATGGGCAACCTGGGCAAATTTTGACCGTCGCGCCGAATACATCACCGCCGCTTGCGGAAATGCGCAGTGTGCGTCGGCAACCCAAAGGCCAATCTATGTGCCCAACGCACATAAATGCGTTCTACGGGCGCGGCGCGTACAAGTGCGATTAACGCAAACCAGTCGCCTGACACTCACCGTGGAAGCTCGAATCGGTTGCCCCTGCCCAGCCGCAAGGTAATCTTTCTTGGGCCTGTGTGCGCCCGTGCCCCCGCTACAAGCGCATTTGGTATCCAAATAGTAGAGGGGGGCAAGCGAACTTGGCGCAGGCTGACTCGGCCACGGCATCTGCGCAGCGGCACATCCGAGAAAAAGGCCCTCGCTGTTAGAGTGGCTTTGTAGAAGTAGAACTCGCTGTTAGAGTGGCTTTGTAGAAAACGTGAAATAGAAACCTGCTGCCACGGTGGCTTCGTAGAGAATCATAGAGTCCCAAACATCCAGACAATCGCCGTAAGCATTCCGGCAGAAGCGAGCCGTGGGTGCGTGAGATACTAAAAACTTTGCTTTGGGGAGGCGTAGCTGATGCTTCCGTACGTGTTGCGACTGGCGCTTGTAATGTCCGCTTTCATGGCGGTTTTTTCGGCGTTGGTGTTGCATCCGGCTGGCAGTGAGGCCGGGTTGCTGGATTGTCTCTGGGGTGGCGGCGCCGGCGGAGCGGCCCAGACCACATACACCCCCCGATATGTCGCTCCAACCGTGTACTATCCCAGCAGCAGCACGACGCCGGCCGGGCCGTTTGCACGGTTACGGGCGACGCTGCGCAGTACATCGGCCCCTGTCGGCACGACGTGCTACTACGTACCGCAGGTTTCATACCGACAGGTGGTTCAGCCCACGGCAGTCACTAGCTACATGCCGGTGGTGACGCGCGACGCCTGCACAGGCTACCCGGTGACTGCTTATCAGCCTGTCATCACCTACAGCAATCAGGTGCGACTTGTGCCTTACACCACTTATCGGCTGGTCTGCACCAAAGCGCAGTATGCACCGGCGGCACACATCACGCCCAGTTATAGCGTTGCGCCCACTTATAGCATTGTGCAACCAACTGTCTATGCGCCGGCGGCTGTGCCGACCAGTGGCAGTTGTACAACTTTGGTGCCGGGCACCATCCATATGCCGGTGAACACCGCCAGCTCGGCCAGCGCGGCGGTCAACTATTCGGCTACACAGCCTGCCCCAAGCCCACTTCCGCCTACCAACTTCAGCGTTCCGGCCGGCTCCGGCAGCTTTGACACATTTGGCAGACCAAGCTCGAATGGCACAAGCAGCGGCCAGGGCGTCTCCTCAATTTATGGCAACGGCAGGACTGACAATACCCTTGGTCAGAATAGCTCCAGTAGTCAGCATCCTATCGGCGGTCAACATTCTGTCGGTGCTCAGTATCCTAGCGGCGGGCAGCATCCGGTCGGTACTCAGCATCTTTTCGGTGGTCAGGGTACCGTCGGTGCTCAGCATACCGAAGCTACTGCCCCAGGCGGCAATGTTTCGGGAGGCCACCCTGCGGCTGGCGGCGGTTCGAGCGGAAGGACTTCCGGCGGCGCGACATTTGGCGGCAACGGTTTGCCGACAGGTACGGGCTGGCCGCTGCGGCCCGGCGCAGGATCGCTGCCTTTCCAACTTCAGCGGCCCCTCAGCAAGCCCGTGCAGGAGCCGCCGTCCAAGTCGTTGGAGCCGCCGTCCAAGTCGTTCCCTGTCGAGAAGCCGTCGCTGCCTGTGGATAACTCTCACCCGCCGACGGCCCCGGTCGGTCCGGCGCTCAGCGATCCCGGCGACAAGACCGCCCTGCTGCCGCCACTGGTAGCGCGTAGCGGCGAGCCTGTTCGCGGGCGGCTGGTCCCGGTGGAACGTTTGCGGATTCCGGTAGATAATAGTAATGCCGTGGAGAATCATATTGTCGGTGGGGCCTGGAGCATAGTTCGCAACTGAAACCGCCATGCCAGCCAATCTGACCCCGCAGTACCTCAAGGCCGAGGAGGCATACCGCCGGGCGACGACTCTGGAGGAAGAGCTGAAATGCCTCCAGGTGATGCTTCAGGAAATTCCCAAACACAAGGGGACGGATCATCTTCAGGCCGACATCAAGGCCAAGATTGCCAAGGTCAAGCGCGAGCTGGCGGCCGAAAAGCGCACGGGCAAACGGACGCGCGGCTTTCGCATTCCGCGGCAAGGGGCAGGGACAGCAGTTCTGTTGGGTGGACCGAACGCCGGTAAGAGTCAGCTTATCGCCGCTTTGACCAACGCCACTCCCGAAGTGGCCCCCTACCCGTTTACCACCAAGACTCCCGCCCCGGCCATGATGCCCTGGGAAGACGTATTCGTGCAACTGATCGACACCCCGCCGATCACTAGCGACTACCTCGATCCGCTGATGCACGGCATCATCCGCAGTGCTGATCTGGCATTGTTGCTAGTGGACCTGGGCAGCGACGCCGGTATCGAACAGTGCCAAGAGGTGTTGGATCGGCTGGCGGCCACCAAGACGCGGCTGGCGGCCACATCGTACCTGGACGAGAACGACGTGGGCTTGTCGTTTACCCGAACCTTCTTGGTCCCCAATAAAATCGACTTGCCCGATGCACGTCAGCGCCTCGAGTTGCTGCACGAGTTGTGCCCCCTGGATTTCCCCGAGTATGTCATCTCCGCCCAACAGCGGATCGGTCTGGAGGAATTGCGGGAAGCGATATACCGGGCGATGGATGTGGTACGAGTGTACTCGAAGCTGCCTTCGGCCAAACAGCCCGACTTGGACCGGCCCTTCACTCTCCGCCGCGGCAGCACGCTGCTGGAACTGGCCGGCATGGTTCACAAGGACTATTTGACCAAGCTGAAGTTCGCCCGCGTATGGGGATCGGCGGTGCACCCTGGCACCCAGGTCAAAGGCGATTACGTGCTTCAGGATAAGGACGTCGTAGAGCTGCACATGTAGCCGCCGGTCCGCAAACCGACACAACTGCACACAACGCTCGTCACAATCCCTGGAACCGACATCTCGGCTACAACGCCTCGATCCCGAGCAATCGGCAAAGCCCGCTCACGCGGCTCGGCTCCAGCTCTTACAACCGGCTTGTTCGAGCACTCTGACAGCAAGTCTCTTGAGCGATTATTTTTGTCACCGGTTCTCATGGCCGGTCTGCTGGGTTGCCCTGAAGGCCATCCCGTCCTGGGCGTCCCCGTGCCATCCTTCCACCAATTGCCTAAGCTAGGTTTTAGTAGGGTATCACCCAGCCCCAACCTTACTGGGAAGGCAGACCGCTGCGGCAGCTCGGCAGGCTGACGTTGGCCAGCAGCTACCAATTTATTGCGGACGTGGAGAGCAGCTACCGGTTTATCAAGCTCGCGCAACTGGGCACGCCGCTGCACGGTCGCCGTACACCTGGAGGTGCCGCTCTGGCTCGGATCGGCTTACTGGCCGACATAGTCGCGATTGGCACACTCGGCGACGGCTGCGTAATTTTCCGCTGACCGACAGGGGCGACTGACGTGAGCTTCTTTACCGTGTATGTAATGATTATCGCCACGGTGAACCTGGGCCTGGGGTTCGCAGTCTCAGCTTACCTGGGAAAACGGTATCGGTTGATGACGGCTTCGGCGGGTCTGAATGCGGACGGTACGAGCGGCCCGCTAGCAGGCCAGTGTTCCGCGTCTGCGCCGGCGGCTCAAGGCCAGCTTTCCGACCAGTCCGAGCCTGTTTCCGCCGGCCCGAGCCAGCATTTGGCTGCGCCACATTCGGAGGCTTTGCCGTCGGACAGCGCCGGCGAGTTTGCACGCTTGGCCGCTCAGCTCGGCGGTGAAAAACCCACTGCTAGCGCGAGCGGCGATGCTGAGCGATCGTCGTCGGCCAGCCCGCAGTCCGACGCCCCCTCCGATAGTCAAGCCGCCCAGCCTTTATCGGCTGCGATGGCCCCAATCGCCGCCATGCAGCACGAGGTCGACAGGTACCAGCATAAACTGACCGAGACAGACGAGGCTTTCCGCAGTCGGATTGGACCGGCCGACGCGGCAGAAATCGAGGCTGCGCTGAGCGGGTTGTTGGCCGCAACCGAGGAGTATTTGAAGCACAGAGAGCAACTCCACAAAAGTCTGGAAGAATCGTGGGCCGCAAAGGAACAATTGCAGCCCGTCCGCGACGAGCTGGCCGAGGCCATCCGCAGCCAAGACGAGCAGATAAGCGCCAGCCGGCAGGTGTTCCAGGCCTTCCATCCGCAAGGGGATATTGCCGCCCAGCACTCCGAAGCCATCAGCCACACCAGCAAACTGGCCAACACCAACTATCGGCTACGCGACACACTGGCGGAAGCGGCGCTTAGAGTATCGGCCGCCGAGCGTTCGCCCGGACAGCCAGAGTCGCTCAGCGCTAAAGACGAATTGACCGGGATCGACAATCGGGCTGCCTTGGAAGAGCGGGTGCGCCAGTGGCAGCAACGCGATCCGCACGGAATACGCCGCTTGTCGTTGGCAGTCATCGACGTGGATCGGTGCAGCAAGCTCAACGAGCAATACGGCCATAAGGTAGTCGATAAGCTGCTGCGTGCCATCGGCCAAATACTTCTCAGCCAGACGCGCGACGTGTGCGACTGCGCGCGGCTGGCCGGCCAGCGGTTCGCCCTGTTCTGCCCCGACGCCCCAATGCGTTCCGTCACCCAACTGGTAGAACAAATCCGGCAAACCATCGAATTGACGCACTTTCGCGCGGGCGAGCAGGAGATTCGGCCGACGGTCAGTTGTGCAGTGACGGCCCTCCGAGCAGAGGAACAGCACCGGGAGCTGTTCTCTCGGCTGGAAGGCGCGTTGCATGAAGCCAAACTTAGCGGGCGGAATCGGACTTTCGTACACGAGGGCGACTACCCAACGCCCGTGGTGCCCCCCAACTTAGCACTCGAAGAAAAGCATATAACGCTTTAGCGATGTTTGCGGCGATGAATAGCCCAGCATCTTACAGCCCTGCTGATGAACAATTCCCAGCCGCTGCGGTCGGCTTTGCGCGGCAGGAGGGCGCATTCCCCTCGGCCGACAAGCAAGACCTGTTGGCGCGGCAGCGCGCGATTGCGGCTTTGGGCCGCCGGGCCTTGCGCCTCCAAGACCCGAACGTGTTGATGGAAGACGCCGCGGCGTTGCTTTCCGAGGTGTTGGCCACGCCACTGAGCGGCTGGGCCGAACTGCTGCCCGACGACGCCACGCTGATCATGCGATTGTATATCTGCCGCCGCGATGGTCGGCCAGGCGAAACCGTAAGGCACCAATACTCGTTGGCTCGGGAAGCTTCGGTTGCAGGTTTCGTCGTTCACACAGGCTTGCCTTTGCTGGCCAGCGATCTGGAACAGGAAACTAGGTTTCACGACAGTTTCTTGAGCGCCCATCAGTTGCGCAGCGTGGTGGCGGCCCCGTTGATCGTTGCGGAGCGCAATTTTGGCGTGTTGGCGGCCTACAGCCCCATGCCCGACTATTTCGACCAGCAAGACCTGCTGCTCGTGGAAAACCTTTCGCAGTTGGTTTCGGCGACGGTGGCCCGCAGTCGAGCCGAGGCTCTGCTTGCCGCCGAGCGAAGCCACTACAACGATTTGCTGGAAACGCTGGAGGCGATGGTGCTGATGCTCGACGCCCAGTTGCGCATCAGATATATCAATCCGGCAGGCGAGCGGATCAGCGGCTTCACACTCAAGGAAATCGAACGGCAACCGATTTGGAACGTCTTGGCCGCTCCAGAGGAAAGCGAAGATTTTCGGCGTAGACTGGAACAGTTGCCTCCCGCAGTGGCAACAGAATGGGAATCGTCGCTATTGACAAAGTGCGGGGAAAAACGTTACGTGTCCTGGTCCGCCCGCACGCTCAGCGACCAGCGCGGCAGGCCGGAGGGGGTGATTGCCACCGGGATCGATGTGACAGCACAGCGGGAAGCCGAACGGCGGGCTCAGCGCGCCGAGGCGGCCGCCGAGCATGCCCGACTAGCGCTGTGGACGGCCCTTCAGCGCCACTCGAATGCAGCCGAGCCGCTGGTTTCTGCGCTGCATGTCGAAAGGCGGAAGCGTTCCCGACGCGCCTACCCATATTTTCAACTGGTTGCTTTTTGCACCGGCGACGGATTGCCAGACAAGAGTGCTTTCAAGGAAGTCAGATGCAACGACATTTCCGCCGGTGGGTTCTCTTTCTTTTCCGCCACCCCTCCGCCCAGCGAAACGCTGGTAGTCGCCCTGGGCGCCCCGCCCAAGCTGATGTATTTGGTGGCCCAGGTCGCCCACGTCACCCGAACCAAGCGCGACGGCGAAAAAACTTATCTGATAGGCTGCAATTATATCGGCCGAGCACGGTATTGAGCTGGCCGAAAGGTCGCTTCCAGCGCAGTCGGCTTTCTTTCAGCGACTTCGGCGGGGCGACGGACCGGCGCAATGGGATAAGTCGGCAGAAGCCATTTGGCCAGAAAGCAGCCACGCCCTTGCGGTTCCGGGCCAAGAATAGGTGTGAACCTGTCTGCCGGTTGCGCCGGAAATAGGGTTGCACGCCCAAATAGGGTTGCACGCCCGGGGAAACTCAAATCGACTTGTGCGCTTTGGGAGACCGCTGAACCGCTGAAAACGTGCTCGCCACGTCACTTGACAGCGCTGCCAACGCAATTCAAATTTACGTGTTCACAAAGCAGTTGCGCGGCTTTCCGCGAAGTACGACCCATACCTGCCTGCGTGCCCAGCGGGTGGCTGAAACGGTGCCTTGTTAGTTTGCAAGTACTGTTTACAACGCTTCGCAAAACTTTATAGCGCTTTGCAAAACTGCTTGGCAGCGCTGACAGGGCGGTCAGGGCAGCAACATAACCTGAATGCCTCTCGCCTTTGGCGGCTGTCATCGCGGCGGCTTGGCTGTGACGGGAGTTATCCTGCCGGTATAATCGCAATCTGTGCATTAGAGAACACCAGATAAAAGGTCGCGAGGAAGGACGTAGACATGACGAGGACTTTTTATAGCAGATGCGTTTGTGTGCTGGTGATTATTGGTTTGTTAGCGGGGTTGCTGATCGGTTGCGGCGGCCCACAAAAGCCCACCCCGCCAACCGACAAAACTCCTAAGACAGAAAAGACCACACCCAAGCCCGAACAGCCCAAACCAGAGGAACCCAAGCCCGAACAACCAAAGCCTGAAGAACCCAAACCACCAGAGCCGAAGCCCGAACAGCCCAAGCCAGAAGAGCCTAAACCACCTGAACCGAAGCCCAGCCCGACGCCTGAAGACGATCCCATGGCGGCCAAAGTGTCCAGCTTCGCGCCGGCCGAGGATTTGGAAAACCAGGTTACGGCCTACTTGAAGGAGTTCGACAAAGCAGTCGCCAGCGAGGAAGACTATAAGGACTTCGCCGAAAAGTTGATCAAGGACGCCAATGCTTTTGCGGTGATCTGCTTGACGCTGGGGCTGCACGATCAGGACAACAAGTATAAAGCTCGGGCAGGGGCGATGATCAAGGCCGCCCAGCAGTTGGCGGCTACAACCGATCTTGCCGCAGCGCGCAAAGCCATCGAGGCCGTTAAAGCGGCTGCGGAAAACGACCCAACCGAGAGCCACCCGTTGAAGTGGGAAAAGGTCGCCGATCTGTCGCAACTGATGAAAGCCGTGCCCACCATCAACACCAGGCTGCGGCGGCAGGTACAACCTGCGCGGTTCAAATCGCGGGCCAAGGAGACGGCGGGCTATTCGGCGGTGCTGGCGGCCATTGCGCACGCTTCGATCGTCGATACATCGGAAGCCAAGAACGACGAGCAGATCAAGCAGTGGACGCAGTTCTGCGTCGAGATGCGCAAAGAAGCAGCGGCCGTAAATGCGGCCATCCGCGCCGGTAACCAAGCCGAGTGCGATGCCGCCATAGAACGCCTGACGGTAAGCTGCGACAAATGCCACGAGGTCTTCCACAAGGAGGCCATCGGCAAAACCGGCGACGAGTCGGAAAAGTAAAAGCCTGCCTGCCGTGGGCCGCGCCGGCCAGCGTCACGTCAACTCAGCGTCAGCGTTGGCGCCGGTTGCCTTCGCGAGTCGCTGTGTGCGCGCCGCGCGCAGAATACCACATGCCCGACGCCGGCCAGCACGATTCTAGTCCACCGGAATTATTGAGCATTACAGTTCTAGTCCGCCGGGAGTATCACAGCCCGCCGGCGGTACTTTGCATCCGATCGAACTGTTGCCCTGTTGCCCGAGCTGCGCGCTGGCACTGATTGCCATTCGGCGCGACGGAACCGGCGTCTGGCCGCTGATGATATGCACTTGGGCAGTGCCAACGGCGCGGCTGCTTCATCCGTGGTGCGGTGCCGCAGTGGACTGGTGTGCCACAGGCGGCAATTCCGGTTACGACGGTGGAGCGGAGTTTTCCGGGCCGGATCGGGAGGGGTTCGGGGAGCGGTCTGGAATTTCCGGCACCTCAGGCCGAACAATAACTGAGTAGGGCAGTTGTGCCACCATGAGATACAACAACTGGGAGGAAGCATGTCGGTGGACGCTAACAGGTGGTATGCTCAATCGGCGGAGCTTCCTTCCGCCTACCACCCCGATCAGGCGATGATGTTGCAACCTACGGCGGCGCTGCGATTCGCCCATCCGTTGCCTTACGGCGCCATCCTTCACGAGGGCGGCGTGCAGTTCGTGGTTTTCAGCCGGTCGGCTACCGCGATGCGCGTTCTGCTGTACGACTCGGTCGATCAGCCCGACCCGGCGCAAGTCATCGATTTCGACCCGGACCTGAACCGCTGGGGCGACGTGTGGAGCGTTTTCGTGCCGGGGTTGGGGCCGGGGACGCTGTATCATTTTCAGGCCGACGGGCCGTACGAGCCGCACCGCGGTCATCGGTTCGATCCGCAGGCGCGGCTGATCGACCCATACGCCAAGGCGTTGGCCGGGGAGTTCATGCCAGCAGAGGACGGCATCATCCGCCCGCCCAAGTGCGTGGTCGTCAGCGACGAGTTCGATTGGCAGGGCGATCGGCATTTGCGTCGGCCATTGTCAGAAACCATCATCTACGAGATGCACGTCCGCGGATTCACCCGCTCGCCCACCAGCGGCGTGCAACACCCCGGCACCTACCTGGGCCTGATCGAGAAGATACCATACCTGCAAAAGCTGGGCGTAACCGCTGTGGAACTGATGCCCGTGCACGAGTTTTCGGTGCTAGACTGTCTGGGCAAGATGCCCCCGCACCCGAACTACTGGGGCTACGACCCGCTGGCCTTCTTTGCTCCGCATCGCGGATATGCTGTGGGGAAAGAGCCGGGCTGCCAGGTGCGCGAGTTCAAGCAGATGGTGCGCGCCTTGCACCAGGCCGGCATCGAAGTGATCCTCGATGTAGTCTTCAATCACACCGCCGAAGGAAACGAGCGTGGGCCCACCTTGAGCTTCAAAGGATTGGAAAACCGCGTGTACTACATGCTGGAGAATGGCGGGCAATACTACCGCAATTACAGCGGCTGCGGAAACACGCTCAACGGCAATCATCCGATTGTCCGCGAGATGATCTTCCACTGCCTGCGCTACTGGGTACACAACTATCACATCGATGGGTTTCGCTTCGATCTGGCGTCGATCCTCAGCCGCGATCGGGAAGGCAATCTGGTGCCCAACCCGCCAGTGGTGGAAACCATCGCCGAAGACCCGCTGCTGTCGGACACCAAAATCATCGCCGAGGCGTGGGATGCCGCCGGGGCATACCAGGTGGGCACGTTCGCCAGTATGCGGTGGGCGGAATGGAACGGGCGTTATCGCGACGACGTGCGCCGCTTTTGGCGCGGCGATCCGCACACCATCGGCTCTTTGGCCACCCGACTGGCAGGCTCCAGCGACTTGTACCAACCCGGCGGCCGGCGCCCGTACCATAGCATCAACTTCGTCACCTCGCACGACGGATTCACGCTCAACGACCTGGTCAGTTACAACCACAAACACAACGAGGCTAACGGCGAAAATAACCGCGACGGCGAGAATAACAATTTCAGCTACAACTACGGCGTGGAAGGGCCGACGCGGCTGGAGAGCATCGAACGCGTCCGCAGCCAGCAGATCCGCAACTTTCTGGCCATGCTGCTGCTGAGCCAGGGCGTGCCGATGCTGCTTTTCGGCGACGAGTGCCGCCGCACGCAACAAGGAAACAACAACGCCTATTGTCAGGACAACGAAATCTCGTGGTTCGATTGGAAACTGGCAGACAAGCACAAGAACCTGCGCCGCTTCTGCGAGGCTTTGATCGCTTTCCGCAAAGCCGAGCCTACCGTGCGGCAGACCAACTTCCTCAGCGGACGCCCATTTCGCCCCGGCGGACTGCCCGACGTAAGTTGGTACTCTGCCTCGGGTGGTCCGGTCGATTGGAGCGGCAACTCGCACAGTCTGACCTGCATCCTGGCTGCCGTTCCGCCCCGCGAACCGTTGGAGCCACCCAATCACCATATCATGCTCATGCTGCACGCCGGGGCCGATGCACAGCGGTTCGTCGTCCCAGAAGTTGCCCGGCACCTCCCCTGGCGGTTGTTCATCAACACCGGCCTGCGCCCGCCGCGCGATGTTTATCCGGCTTTGGATGGTCCGTCGCCGCCCGCCGATGGGATAATCGACCTGGAAGGTCGATCGCTGGTCTGCTACGTGGCCCGCGACGAGCTGTGAGCTTTGCAGGCCTGCGGTTGGCATCGGCTTGTGCGGCCGCCAGTAGCTTTCTCGCCTTCCGCCCTGCGGTCGGATACGCGACAGCCGCCGTTACTTGCCCAGCCGTCGCCACCGGCATGACGGGATGCCACGCATACCACTTCGGGTCGGATTTTCGTTGTCAACTCTGCCGGGGATTTCCTATACTAACTTTAGAGAATTGCCAGAACTCGCCGTGCCGAAGCGGTTTTGCTGGCGGCACACGGCTGGTCAGGCATGGCTCCGGCGAATTTGGGCATGAAGCTGCATAGTGCACTACCGGCGTTCATGGTGGCCATCGGCCTTGTGGCGGCTAACGTCCGCTCGCTCCAGGCCGACGTCTTCTACCTTTCCAACGGCGGTCGCATCGAGGGAGAATTGCTCAACCCCGAGCAGCGTCCCCGGGAAAACTACGTCATTCGCCTGGCCGACGGCGTACAGGTGACGCTGGCTGCCGACCAAGTCGAGAAGGTCGTATCGCTGCGGCCAGAGGAGTCGGAGTACCAACGCATTCGCCACCAGTATCCCGACACAGTCGAAGGCCAATGGGAGCTTGCCGAGTGGTGCCGACAGAAGCGGCTGTTGTCGCAGCGCGATGTGCATTTGCAGCGGGTTATCGAGCTGGACCCCGATCATGTGCTTGCCCGGCGCGCGTTGGGCTACAGCCAAATCGAAGGCAAGTGGCAAACCACCGAAGAAGTGATGCGCAGCCGCGGATACGAGCGCTACCAGGGGGCGTGGCGCACCAGACAGGAGATCGAACTGCTGGAAGCCAAACGCGAGCAGGAACAAACCGAAAAAGAGTGGTTTCAGAAGATCAACCGCTGGCGCGGATGGCTGGCCACCGACAAAAGCCACCTGGCCCGACAGAATATACTGTCCATCAAAGACCCGCTGGCGCTGAAGGCGCTTGCGGCCGCGTTGCGCACCGAGCGGCAACTGGAAGTCAGACTGTTGTTTGTCGAGGCTTTGGCGCATCTGGGCGTGCCCGAGGCCATCCGAGTGCTGGCGGAAACGGCCATGGAAGACTATGACGAGGAAGTGCGGCTCACCTGCCTGGACTACCTGTGCAAAATGCCGCCCAACCCCGACGTGACCACTTTCTTCGTCGGCTATTTGAAGCACAAGGACAACTTGATGGTCAATCGGGCGGCCAGCGCGCTGGGGCGACTGGGCGATCGTTCGGCCGTCGGTCCGCTTATCGACGCGCTTATCACCCGGCATAAACAAAAGATTTCTACTGGCAGTCCGGGCACGATTTCTGCCGGTTTTGGCACGGGGCCGGGGGCACCGCCGGGCGGACTGGCCGTCGGCGGCGGCCCCAAGGTAGTCATCACCACCGTGATGAACCAGCCGGTGTTGGATGCGCTGGTGTCGCTAACGGGCCAGAACTTCCACTTCGATCAACAAGCCTGGCGCTACTGGCTGGCTTCTCAGCGCCGGCCGGAAACCATCGAAGGCCGCCGCGATCGGTAGTCGATCGGAGCTGGCAGTCCTTCGCGCGCCGGGAAACGCGCTTCCCCCTGTGAATCAACCCTGCTGCTTGTTACTATACGCTCATGCGCAGAAGCACGGCATTGGTGGTCGTGATAGCGGTACTGTTCGTGGGCAGTTGGGTAGCGCAAGCCTTGCTCGCCGTGCGTCAAAGCCCAGCAGAGCAACAAACCGTCCCGCAGCGCATCATCTGCCTGGCCCCCAGCGTCACCGAAACGGTGTTTGCTTTAGGGTTGGGCGAGCGGGTGGTGGGTGTGTCGCGCTTCTGCAAGTATCCAGCGGAAGTCCAGCGGCTGCCGAAAGTCGGCGGATACTTCGACCCGAACTTCGAGGCCATCGTCGCCCTCCGGCCCCAGCTGGTGATACTGCTGGAAGAGCAGCGCAACTCGATGCCGGCCCTGGACAAACTCGGCCTGCGGCTGCTTGCCGTGCGCCACACCGACACAGCCAGCATCCTCGAGTCGCTGGAAACGATCGGCGCAGCCTGCGGCACACCCGCCCAAGCGGCGCAAATTAAGTCCACACTGGAACAGCGCATTCACCGACTACGGCAACAAACCGCCCGGCTGGTACGCCCCACGGTGCTGCTGGTGGTCGATCGCAATTACTTCAGCCACAAACTGGAAGACGTACAAGCAGGCGGAACCACCGGCCACTTGGCCGAGGTGATAAATCTGGCCGGCGGGCGCAGCGCACTGAATGAAGGCCGCGTGCCATACCCGATCCTCTCCCGAGAAAGCTTGCTCCGGCTCGACCCGGATGTAATCGTTGAACTTGCGCCCGAGTCGCTGGCTGCCAGCCTGGGCATCAACACCCTTACGGCGCCATGGCAGGAACTGAGGGAGCTAAGCGCCGTCCGCAACGGCCGGGTGCATGTGCTAGTCGACGACCGGGCGATGCTCCCCGGACCCAACTTCATAGCCCTGGCCGAGCGGCTGGCTAGCCTGCTCCACCCGGAACTCTCGAATACCAACGACAAACGGTAATTATCCGCGCGAATGGCACTTCTGGATTGTGCACCAGTACTGCTACTGAGACCGCCATTTACAGTCCTGTTCGACCGGGAAAAACAACAATAGCGCAACAACCTACGATTAGCGTTCCAAACTTTTTCGATACACGAGCTTGCCCGCGGGAACTGCTCACCGCTGCACGAGCCAGCCGTGCGGCCCTGCCAGCCGGTGACATGCACCGCTGGGCAAGCGGGCCGTGACATCCGTTCGAGGCAAAGTGGATATTCGTCGCATGACTCATCACGGGCCGATCATCGAGGTGCGCGGGCTGTCGCTGGCCATCGGCGGCAAACAAATACTGCGCGACGTGAGCCTCGCAGTACACCCCGGCGAGTATCTTTCGATCGTCGGCCCCAACGGCGCCGGAAAGACCACCCTGTTGCGCTGCCTGCTGCGCATCCTGCGCCCCAGCGGCGGAGAAGTGCTCGTCGCCGGACGCCCGTTGGAGTCATACTCGCAGCGCCAATTGGCGCGCGTGCTCAGTTACGTGCCGCAGACCATCGAGTCGGGCCTGCCGTACACGGTATCCGAAATGGTGATGATGGGACGATACGCATATTTCCGCCCGCTGGCGCCAATCAGCAAGGCCGATCGGCAGATCGTCTGCGACACTCTGGAACGGACGGGATTGGTCGAACTTGCGGAGCGGCCCATCGCCACGCTCAGCGGCGGCGAGCGCCAAAAGGTTTTCATCGCCGCAGCGCTGGCACAGCAAGCCCAAGTGCTGTTGCTGGATGAACCGACCACGTTCTTGGACTATCGCCATCAGGCCGAAGTCTGCCGACTGTTGGTGGAAGTCAACCGCACGCTGGGCAGCACGATCGTCGCGGTCACCCACGACGTCAATACCGCCGCCCTGCATAGCCGACAAATTGTTGCGCTGCGGCAGGGCGAAGTAGCTTTCGACGGCGCGCCGCAAGAGTTGATGCGCCCAGAAGTACTGGCACGCATCTACGACAGCCCGTTGCTGATGGTAACTCATCCGACCGCCAACCTTCCAGTGATCGTGCCACAATGATGACGGTCGGGCGTGGCGTAGCAGCCAGGCTGGCGGCCGCAACCGCTTCCGCACGAGTCATGATGGCGGAGATTTTACAATTCCCAGGCAAAATAAAAATGAGCGTCTCACGAAATCGCGCACCGCAGTCCTCCTATGTGCTCAGCCTGATCGCCTCAGTGGAACCTGGCAGCCCCACGACCGGATACATTGAAAACTAGCAGTCAGCGCGCTTTAATTCCCGCACAACCGCAAAATAAATCGCCAAATCGACGTCGTCTACGATGAACCGAGTTGCAGTGCTCGTCTTGCTGGCCTGCGTGGCGTTGGCCGTGACGGCGGCTGCGCCGTTTGTGGGAATCGAATCGGTGCCCTTGGGGGCCGTGTGGTCCGATCAAGAGCCTGCCGCGGCTATGGTGTTGTGGAAAATTCGCCTCCCGCGGGTGACCATGGCCTTGCTGGCCGGCACGGCGCTGGCGGCCAGTGGGACTGTGTTCCAAGCATTGTTCCGCAATCCCTTGGCCGAGCCGTACACGCTGGGCGTCTCGGCCGGGGCGGCCCTGGGCGCAGTGCTGACGATGCAACTGGAATTGCGCCTGCCGTTGCCGGGGGTTTCAACGGTTTCGTTGGGAGCGTTCGCCGGAGCGGCCGCCGTGGTCGCCTTTATGTACACCTTGGCACGGCTGCGCCGCGACTTCTCGGTCACCGCGATGCTTCTAACCGGCGTGGCCATCAGCTTCTTCTGCTCCAGCTTGATATTGCTGCTGCAATATCTGAACGACTTTACGCGCACACTGCGGATGCTGCGCTGGACCATGGGCGGGCTGGAAAGCGTGGTGGGCATGGCCGACGTACTCCAACTGCTGCCCTTCGCAGTGGCAGGCTGTTTGGTGTCCTTTTACTTCAGCCACGAATTGAACCTACTGTCTACCGGCGAAGAGCTTGCCGCCTCGCGCGGCGTGGAAGTCGAGCACGTCAAAATACTACTGCTGGCGGTCGGTGCTTTGACGGCCGGGGCAGTAGTGGCGCTGTGTGGGCCGATCGCTTTCATTGGCCTGATGGCACCCCATATCTGCCGCCTGCTGGTCGGGGCCGACCATCGTCGGCTGCTGCTGGCCGCGATCCTGTTGGGCGGGCCGTTGTTGGTCGTCTGCGACACCATCGGACGAACCATCATGGCCCCAGCCGAATTGCCGGTAGGAATCATTACCGCCCTGCTCGGTGGGCCGTTCTTCCTTTGGCTGCTTTTGAGCCGACGTCCCGCCGCCGGGTGACCTTTGCAAATCCAGCCCCGTATCCGCTCGCCGATGGGCTTTTTTGCAACGAGGTTTGACAATGATTCCTGCCCTCTGTAAAAAACGTGTTTATAGTTGCTGTCGGCCCGACTTGTGATCGGCTGCCGAAGCTGGCACGATCCTCGATGGATGCTTCCGCCGCTTCCTGCTTCCTTGACGCAGCTTGCCATGGTTTGGCGATTGGACAATTACGTGGCCCAGCTAAGTTTTGGCACGCTAGCGGCCAATATCGATCTCAGCAAACCCGAGTGCGGTCTTTGGCAATTGAGCATAGGCGGGGTGGCGCTGCCGGGTGCAGAAGTGCTCGCCCTGCGAATCGACCCGGCCGAACCCGCCCCCCAAATTCAATTGCTAGACTGTTTCGCTCGTGGCAGCACTTTGTGCGCCAGGTATCAGGCTACCCACAAAGCGGAGGGCGAGGAGGCAACAACTGCTCTGGCGCTCCGAATGCTTTGGCAGCCGCTCGTCGGCGCCGACAAAAGCGTTGCCGACCAGCCGGGCGACATCGGCCTCGAGCTGATGATTTTGGCCAACTGCGAGTCGTGGGAGTGCTGGCCCCGCTTGGAGGTTCGCACCCGACTGCCGGAATGCGAAACCGCCGCGTCGATCGAGCCGGCCGGTCCAGAGGCGCTGTTGTGCAGGTTGCCGGGCGGAAAGTGGAGCTACAGCCAAATGGTCCATCCGCTGAACGATCAAGGAGTACGTGTGGCTGCCTACGGCCAGCGCGGCCTGGAAGTGATTCACACACTGTTCGGCAATGTGATGGAAAAGGGCGTTGTTTGGCTGGCCATGGTGCGCGGCTTTTTCCTTCCCCGGCAGGGTGACGATAAGCTCGCCGCACGCCGCTACGCCCAGTTCGCCGCCACGCCGCCACCGCTGGGCGACTGACCAACAATAGGCGATTAATCAATGCCCGAGAAGGCAAGTGTTAGCTTGGGCGTTATCGCCGGACTGTCGGCTATCGCCCTACCAGCCACAGGCTTTGGCAACCCAGAGCACGGTCGCCGGCGCCCGGGCAAGTAACATGTAAATCGTTCGCTTTTTAACCAGACGATTTATGAACGCAACAAAACTATTCATCACCGAAGACTTCCTGCTGCACAGCCCGCAAGCCGTCGAGTTGTATCATCGGTATGCTGCGCCGATGCCGATCATCGACTACCACAGCCACTTGCCGCCGCAGCAGATTGCTGCCGATCATCGCTTCGCCAACCTCACCCAGATTTGGCTGTATGGTGATCATTACAAGTGGCGGGCGATGCGAGCCGCAGGTGTGCCGGAACGGTTTTGCACCGGCGACGCCACCGACTGGGAAAAGTTCGCCAAATGGGCCGAAACGGTGCCCCAGACCCTCCGCAACCCGCTGTATCATTGGACTCACTTGGAGCTGCACCGATTCTTCCGCCTCAGCGACCGCTTGCTGGGGCCCGAAACGGCGCGCTACATCTGGGACCATTGCAACCAGCGCTTGCAGCAGCCCGAGTTTTCCGCCCGCGGCATCCTGCGGCAGATGAACGTTGTGCTGGTATGTACCACCGACGACCCGACCGACACGCTAGAGCATCACAAAGCGCTTGCTGCCGAAACGGGCTGTGCCATCAAGGTATTGCCCACATTTCGGCCCGATCGGGCATTGGCCTTCGGCAGCGTGCAGGCTTTCAACGAGTGGGTCGAGCGATTGGAGCAGGCCGCCGATGTGGCCATCGGCGACCAGTTTCCACGGTTGGTAGAGGCGCTGCGGCGCCGGCACGATTATTTCCATGCCGTGGGATGCCGCCTATCGGATCACGGCATCGAGACGTTCTATGCGGACGATTATACATCGGCCGAGGTGGCTGCGGCCTTTAGCCGGCTGCGCTGCAACCAGCAGCCCGATGAACAGTCGCTGCTGAAGTTCCGCTCGGCCTTGCTGTACGAACTGGCGGTGATGGACTGGGAAAAGCAATGGACGCAGCAGTTTCACGTCGGCCCGTTGCGAAACAATAACTCCCGGATGTACCAGGCGCTTGGGCCGGACACCGGCTTCGACTCCATCGGCGACGGCGAGCTTGCCCGCCCCATGGCCCGATTCTTCGACCGCCTGGAACGCCAGCAGAAATTGGCCAAAACCATCGTGTATAACATCAACCCAGCACACAACGACGTGGTGGTCACCATGCTGGGCAACTTCCAGGACGGCACTATCCCCGGCAAGATGCAGTACGGCGCCGCGTGGTGGTTTCTGGACCAGAAAGAAGGCATCGAGCGGCAGCTCAACGCGCTATCCAACCACGGGCTGCTGGCGCGGTTCGTGGGCATGCTTACCGACAGCCGCTCGTTCCTTTCCTACAGTCGCCACGAATACTTCCGCCGCATACTTTGCAATTTGCTGGGCGGGGAAATGCAACAAGGATTGCTGCCCAACGACCTGGGATTGATCGGCTCGATGGTGCAAAATATTTGTTACCGCAACGCGGCCCAGTATTTCGGCTTCGACGTGCCCGCAGTGTGACAAAGGCCTTCGCGGCTTACCGATAATCGCCCCACCCGTTGATCTCCGCATACCCAAAAGACATGGACGCGCCCCACGAGTCTGCGGGGCCGTGTCAAGGCGATGTGCTTTTATCAATAAATTGGGCTTGCGTACAATACGCTCCGGCGGACACGCGCCGCCGCGGCCAATACACCATTGCCCGCTGCCCGCCGATGAAACCCTCAGTCGCTGAAGAGCATAACAAACCGACCCTGGTGATGCACGCCTTGGGGCGGACCTGCCAGCCACAGATGCATCGGCGCTGGCCAGGCTGTGCCGATTGGCGTCGCACAGTTGCACCATATCCCCCGATTGCACCACATTACACAGTCGGACCGAACGTGTTGACCATTAGTTCGTCGCTGTAAAGTCGCCAGGATGTTTAGTTGCGGAGTTGCACTGATATGAGAGTTCCCAAAGTATTCGCGTTAGTCATCGGACTGCGTTTAGTGTTGTGTGTAATTGACCCGGTCATGGCCGGGGAAGGCTCCGCTGCCAACTCGGGCAATATCATCAAAGACCCGTCCTTCGAGGAGACAAAACCGCGCGATCAATTTGGGCTGGTGTTCAAACATTGGGGTGGCTGGAAGTACGAAGGGGAATGCGAGTTCCGCGTAGGGCAGATCGCCCGCACCGGAAAGACCTCCTGCTTGCTCTACGGCGGACATCAGCCCAAAATCCGGATCCGATATCGGCACGACCAATTGCCTGCCGGGCGGTACAAGATCACCGGCTATATTCGCGGGCTGGACATCGGCGAGGGATTGTGGCGCGCGACCACCGAGTTCGCCTTCGACGGCAAGTACTTTCAACTGAAGAAAAACGGCACCTTCGGTTGGACGCCGGTGACTTACGTCGTCGAAATCAAGGAACCGAGAACCGGTGTGGAAGGGCCGTCGTTTGGCTTGATGGCTCCGGGCTACCTGTGGATCGACGACGTGACGATGGAACCGGTAGGCGACGACGTGCCGCTTACGCCTGTGCCGGTGCTGGGCAACGAGGAAAGCCCCATCATCCCGCCTGGCCCGCTCGGCCAGAAACCCGTGCGCTGTCCGGAGTGTTCCTATCGAAACGACCCTCGTTGGCAGCGCTGCTACGCCTGTGGCAGCGTGCTGGCAGTGGCAGACAAGCCTGCCGCCGGCCCGCCCGTGAAGCTGCTTACCTCATTCGAGGGCAAGTCGCCTTTTTCCGGCGGTACGGTGGTCCAGCAGCACGCCACCGATGGCAGCCACGCGCTGCGCATCGACCGCAGCTATGTGGTCTGGAATGCCCCGTTGGATTTCTCCGGCTACGACTATCTCAAAGCCGACCTCTATACGGCAGCCGACGCGCCGCTGGAGCTGTACGTGGAGATCCGCGACCAGCAGACCACCGGTTACTGGACGCGAGTCAACTACATCACAGTGGTGCCGCCAGGCCGTAGCACGCTGGTACTGCCTTTGGGGCAGCTTTACGTGGGCGAAAAGTCGCGGCCCGGCAGGAGCCTGATCCTCAGCGCCATAACGCATTTCGTGTTCAACATCGGCGAGAATCCCGTCGGCCCATTGTTCGTGGACAACATCCGGCTGGAACGCGACGTGGAAACTCCCCGGATGATGTTCGAAGGATTGTGGGCCTTCGACCTCGGGCCAGCACAAAGCCCCTTGATGCCCGGCTTCACCCGCATCGATGCTTCCACCATTTACAGCGTGGGGCGCGGATACGGGTTGAAGGATGCCACGATTTGGCGCAGCTTCGATGCCCTTCAGCCCGACCCGCTGTACCAAGACTTCATCTGCATCGAATCCGGCGGCCTGGCCGTGGATGTTCCCAACGGCCGGTATCATGTAGTAGTTAACGTGGATAGTCCTTCTGGGTTCTGGGGAGAATACCAGGTATTTCGCAACAGGGAAATTCGTGCCGAAGGCAAGCCGGTGGTCAAGGAGACGATGGACTTCCACCGTTTTATCCAGAAGTACTTTCGCTTCTGGGACACCGAGGACAGTCCCGAGGACAATACCTTCGATAAGTACCAGCGGGCGTACTTCCAGGAAAAACATTTCGAGGTGGACGTGACTGATGGCCAGTTGAACCTGGAGTTCGTAGGCGAAAACTGGGCCAACTGCGTTTCGGCGATCATCATATTCCCTGCAAGCAGGATGGCCGAAGGAAACAAGTTCCTCGAATACGTAGTGGAAAAGCGACGCTTCTTTTTCGACAACTACTTTCGCCGCATTTTGCACAAGCCTACCGGCGATCCCGTCGCTCCCTCCCCGGAAGACCTGGCAAGGGGCTATATCATCTTCACTCGTGACTACATGGAAGATGTGTTCTACAACGACACACCACGTCAGCAGGAAATCAATCGTTCCGTGACGGGATTCGGATTTGCCGGCGAATGGGAACCATTGACGGTGGCCATATACCCGCTGAAAGACTTGGGAGCGGTTACCGTAACGGCGGGAGACCTGCGCCTGGAGAAACCGGCGGAACCGATGGGTGCGGCGTCGGCACGCGC
Organism: uncultured Pirellulales bacterium; assembly: GCA_938015445.1. Classification (GTDB taxonomy): domain Bacteria; phylum Planctomycetota; class Planctomycetia; order Pirellulales; family Thermoguttaceae; genus CALLPE01. Next base: position 173,510 of record CALLPE010000008.1, on the reverse strand, counting down.
TACGATACCGAGCAAGTGCATCAGTGTGGGGTACGTGTCGAATCGGCTCACGCGGGTGACGGCGGAAGGGTCGGTGTACACCATCGCCCCTCGGCTGATCATCCATGGTAAGCCGGTGGAGGCAAGAAAAGGGGTTACGCGGCGCTTCTGGCTGACGATCCGGCCGCCGGCCGACGCACCCCCGGGGCTGTATCGCGGCGAAATCACCATCACCCCCCGGCACGGCAAGCCCGCTGCTGTGCCGGTGGAATACCGCGTGTACAAGGGAACCTTGGACGAGGTGGACATCCCCGTTGGCCCCTGGGGTCACGAAATCCGGATTCCGTGGCCGGAAGGCGACCCACAGGCCCAAGCGTGGAACGACGCCATGACCCGCAAAAGCCTCCAGCGGCTGCGTGATTACGGTTTCACCAGTTTTTCCGGCTTGCCGCGGCTTCGCTACCTTGGTTGCCAGGATGGCCGCCCTCACCTCGATTTCACTGTTGCCGATCGGCAAATGCGGCTAGCCAGGGAAATGGGGTTCACAATGCCGGTGGTAAACTACGTCCACATTGCGGGGCTGAATATGTACTACAAGGACGAAGGGGCGATGCAGCGCGCCGGTTTCTCCGATTACAGCCAGTTCGTCCGCGCCGTGTTCACTGCCATCCAACGGCACGCCGAGGAGAACGCGTGGCTGCCAGTGTACTGGAACCTGGCTGACGAACCTATAGGAGACGACCTGCGTCGTTCTGCCGAAAACGCCCGCGCGTACCGCACCGCCTTCCCCAAAGGCCCGCCGTGGTTTACAGGCGCCACCAGTTTTGCGTCGGGCAAGAGTGATGATCCTCATTTTGCCCTGGCTACCGCCCTGCACGTGGCTAACCTGAACACACATAGCGAGGAAAGTGTGAGGATGATCCAACAGGCGGGCGGACAGTGGGCCTTTTACAATGGCGGCAACCGCTGGACGTTCGGCACCTACATGTACAAAGCCGCCAAACAGTTCGACATGAAGTTCCGCCTTAGTTGGCACTGGAATATTGTGGCCGGCGATCCCTACTATGCTCTGGACTGCCGCGAGGACGACTACGCTTGGTGCAACTCCAATCCACAAGGGGAGCTGGTTCCCTCCTTACACTTCGAGCGCGAGATGCGCGAGGGACTCGACGATTATCGTTACCTGCTGACGCTGGCCCGGCTGGCGAAAGAGAAAAATGATGAACCCGCCCAGCGATTAATCCAGCGGCGTATGGACTCCTTCCGTTTAGGGCAACGGGAGCACGACAAGCTGTTTCCCCTCAGCGACTGGAGCCAATTTCGCCGCAGCGTGGCCGAGCACATCGAGCGCTTGCGCTAGCATGAACACTATTGGCGCGGCAACCAGCCGATCGACTTGCGCAAGGGTAGCCCAATACACACTTCCCACAGATCGAGGGCTTGGCTGGTAGTGCTCGGGGTATCCGCATGGTTATCAATCGTCGCCTTGCTGCCGCTGGGCAGCAGCCGGCCCGCACAGGCATTGCCTGTAGTGAAAGGGCATGGTAAGAGTGATGTGTGGCTGGCTGGGGCGGTGGGCGCTGCGATGGGCAAGGGGTTGTAATGTTCCGCGGCGGCGCCGCGTACTACCGAGCACTGGAGCAGGCCGTGAAACTGGTAATAGCCGTCATTCAACCGACGAAACTGACGGCCGTGCGCGAAGCGCTGGAAAAGGTCGAAGTCACCCGCATGACCATCTGCGACGCCCAGGGCTTCGGCCGCCAGCGAGGGCGCACCGAGTTGTTTCGCGGCCACGAATACACCGCCCGGCTGCTTCGCAAAGTGGTGTTGGAAATCGTGGTCAACGACGATTTTTTAGAGCGGACGGTCAATACGATCATCAAGGTGGCGCGTACCGGCCCGGAGGGTCAGATCGGCGACGGCAAGATTTTCGTTGTTCCGGCCGAGGCGGCCATTCAGATCGACGACGGCTACTGCGGCCCTGGAGCAGTGTGAGGCCGTGGAACAAGCTCGAACAAGCAACTCGGCCGGCCCCAATTGGGGCCCTGCGCGGGCGACGCACCGGACGCCAGCAGGAGGACTGCGCAGCGCGCCGGCTTCATTGCGACTGACGCGCATCGTCGGCGGGGGTGTGTTGTCCCGCAGGCTCGGCGGAAGGTTGTTGGGGCTGGGGTGCCGAAGTGGCGTCTGTCTGGGCCGTTGCGCTGACTAGCGGAGCGCCGGCGGCGTCGGTGGTAATGGTCGGCAAACCGTATGATTTTTCGCTTTCGTCGGCGTCGAGGAACACCTCGTCCAGTGGCGCGTTGTCCACGTTGCGGCGCAGCAGGAAGTAGATTGCCGTCGAGGCCACCCAGAAATACCCGAAGAAAAACCCCGCCGCAATCAGTTTAACGCAACCGACCCAGTAATGAATCACCACAGCGCCGGCACGGGCGATTCCTTCTAGCGACTGGCCGGCGACGATGGCTTCCACCCTGGGGTAGCCGGCGGTCCAGCTTGCCGCCCAATATGTTATCCACGCAACGGCCGCTGCGAGGTTTCGTACCAGCAGCCAGCCCAGCCAGCCCAGCAGCGCCGCTACTGCTGCATAGAACAGGTAGTGCAAGGGGCGTTGGAAGACGTAGGCGTAAGAGCGACTCAAGGCGTCGAAGCTGTCGGTGCCTTCGGCGCTGATGGTGGGCCACATCAGCGGCCAGCCGAATAACAGTCCCACCAGCAACAGCACCACCACGAAGCCCAGCAGTAGCAAGACCGGCCACCCGAGTGCCAGCAAGAACAAGCCGAAGTCGAACTGTAGCAGCCAAGCCACCAGGAAGATGGGCACGGCGACCGCGGCAATTCCCGCCAACGGCAGCAAAGGCGCAGCGAAATAGGAGATCCACTTTCGGGCCGCGAATCGCAGGGCGGCAGTCAGACCGAGGTGTTCCTCGCTGGCCAACTCCACAGCGGCAATCCGCGAGATTGCCCCGCCAAACAACGCCCAAACAGCCGCCGCACCCAATCCGCATAGTGCCAAACAGACGAACTCGCGCAAGCCGATGTGGAGATCGAATATGCTCCACAGTGGTCGGGTCAATTGCGACCACGACCCGAAAAGCGGATCCCGCGGCTGCCAAGTTTCCACGGGGGGCACCAGATGGTCGAGCCGCTCAGGCACACCGGGCAGAATGGGTTTATCGGGCACAAATTGCTCGGTGACGGTCTTCCACGGGCAAACCCTATATGGCGCAAGCCAAGCGGTGGCCGCCGACGGCGCGTCTTCAGCCGGGAGAAAAAGCATTCCGAAAAACCACCATACAATAGCCGTCAATAACGTCCCCACTGCTGCGAGCGCCAAGACGCGCACCCCCGCGGCGATCCGAAACGCGCGGAAAACGTTCACCCAGCAGAAGACCTCTTTCCATGCGACCGCACGCACAGTGGTGCTTTGCGCTTCGGACATCTCTAGGACCTCTTTTTTTCAATGGCGCCAGTGGCTGCTACGGTGCCCCGTGGTCGCAGGGCAATAGCCGCTGTGGGCCGCGCGGCCAACAGCCTTCGGCCTTGCTTCGGCGGTGATGCCCAGCCGGGCAAGGAACCTTGCAAAAAACCATCGAGCTGTTTGAGTCTTGGAGTCAATCCACGCTTGAGCCTTGCAGTCAATATAGGCCTGAGCCTTGGAGTCAATATAGCCTTGAGTCTTGGAGTCAATATACGCCGTTGCCCAAACCGTGCAAGAGTACAAGTCGGGCATCTTGGGTGCTGCGGGCAATCAAGGTTACAATAATTGCTTGTGTTTTATCGGGCCGAAGGCGGTAGAATGCTATTTTTCATGTTCCGCGCGGCGGCGAACGGCCCCGGGCACTTTGAGCATCTAGCTTGGGGGGCGTTAGGTCCGCGTCGCGGCGGCAGCCGAGCGAGGCCGCACGATGACGATCCTTGAACTGAAAAACGTCACCCTTTGCTTGGACGGCAAACGAATCCTCAACGACCTGTCGATCGAGTTTTGGCAGGGACACATTCACGCCCTGATTGGCCCCAACGGGGCGGGGAAATCGACCACGGCAAACGTGATTATGGGGTTGTCTGGCTATACGGATTTCGAGGGCGACGTGTTGTACCAGGGGCGGTCGATCAAGGGGTTGACGATCGACCAGCGGGCGCGACTGGGAATCACCCTGGCATGGCAGGAGCCCGCGCGGTTCGAAGGGCTGTCGGTTTACTCTTTTATCAAGGCCGCCGCCCGCAACAGCGGCGACGCCAAAGTGCGGGAAGTTTTGCGCCAGGTGGGCTTAGACCCGGAGAAGTATTTGTCTCGTTCGGTCGATCGCACGCTCTCTGGCGGCGAGCGGAAGCGCATCGAGCTGGCCAGCATCCTGGCCATGCAGCCAAAGCTGGTCCTGCTCGACGAGCCAGACAGTGGCATCGATGTCGAGGCTTTGGAGCGGATTTTCGACGCCCTGAAGCTGCTAAAGCAACAGGGCACCACGGTGATAATGATTACCCACAGCCTGGCCGTACTGCGACATGCCGAACATGCCTTCCTGCTTTGTTGCGGACGGCTGGTCAGCAAAGGGGCTGTGGACAAGATCGCGAATTACTTTCAGCAACGGTGCATTCCTTGCGATCACCAGGAGTTGAAGCTGCGCGAAGCGGAGGGTCTGAATGTCGGATAACAGTCTGTTGCAGGCGATGTATCAGTCGGTGGGGATCAACCCGCACACCCTGTGGGCGCAGCCAGACGTGGCACGCATCGAGATTCACGCCAATCAGGTGCTGGGTGTTCATTTAGTGCATGGGTTGGAGGTCGACGCGCGCCAACTGGACGACGGCATCGAAGCCCGAATCCTGGTGACCAAAGGCACGCGAATCGCAAAGCCCATTCAAGTCTGTTTCGGCATGATTCCCGACAACGGCGTCCAGCGCATCATACTGGAGATCGTGGTGGAGGACGATGCGCGGGCAGGCGTGGTGGCCCATTGCACCTTTCCCAACGCCAGGAACATCCGACACGAGATGGACGCCCGACTGACCATTGGCCGCAACGCCGAATATGCTTACATCGAGCGCCACGTACACGGGGCCGAAGGCGGCGTGGTGGTCATTCCCCGCTCCAAAGTCCGTGTGCTGGAAGGCGGCCGGTATCATACCGATTTCGAGTTGATCCGCGGGCGCGTGGGCCAGATCGACATAGACATCGAGCTGGTGGGCGAAGCGCACAGCACAAGCGAAGTAGCGGCGCGAGTGTCCGGCTCGGGCGACGACCGGATCAACATCAGGGAAGTCGCTCATCTGGCCGGAGCCTACGCCCGCGGTGTGCTTCAAACAAGCGTGGCGCTTCGTCACCGGGCCGAGGCGATGGTTCACAACACGCTGCGGGCAAGCGCGCCGTATGCCAGAGGGCACGTCGATTGCAAGGAGATTGTCCAAGACCAGGCCGTGGCCAAAGCCGTCCCCGTGGTCGAGGTCACGCATCCCAAGGCGCACGTGACCCACGAGGCGGCCATCGGCAGCGTCGATTCCCGCCAATTAGAAACCCTGATGAGCCGGGGACTGTCCGAGGATGAGGCTGTAGACCTGATCATCCAGGGGCTGCTGCTGAAAGGACGCAGCGGTTCCCAGCCTGCCGGGGTAAGTTACCAGGCCGACGTGCTTTCGGTGACCTCGAGCTGAATCCCGGCCAGCGTGACCTGCCGAGCTACGGGTCCGGTACCACTGAACAAAATCCAGTGCCTCGAACCGATGCGCAGAAGCAACTATGTGGACATGGATTCGGTACCACTGGACAAAATGCAGTGATCCGGAACGATTCCACAAAATGCGGTAGTCAAGGCGCCCGCGCAGCCGCGCTTAATATGGCTTGTAAATGCCGGGCATGGGGAACGGGTAGAAGCCGTCTGGGCCGGGCAGGCTCCGCGGCTTGGCGTCCCAAGCGAGGCGTTCGGGGGCTTCGTCTGGGCCTTTGGCGACGGCTTCGTCCCATTTGACAACCAGCCCCGAGTAGGTAGCCATCCGTCCCAACACAGCGGTCATGCTGCTGACAGCGCCGTACCAACCTTCGTTGAGCTTGGTATCGTTGAGGATGGCTTTGATCAAGGCCACGTGTTCCTGATGGTACGGGTTGCTACTTTCCAGCTTCGGGCCGCCGCCGACGTTGACCGGCCGCGTGCCCTTGGTGCCGTGCACGATTTCGGTGACTTGGTCCCAGGTGCCGGGTATGTGCCGCGATTGGCTGAACATCTTCGTGCCGTCGGCGTAGGTGAACTCCACGAAGTGATGATCGAAGATGTCGCCGTAATTGCCACGGTTGCAGCGTCCGCCCATGCCGTTGGCTTCGATGGGATGGGCCTTCTTGGGATCGCCGTCTTTGGCCATCACCCAGTTGGCGATGTCGATGTTATGCACGTGCTGCTCGACGATGTTGTCGCCGTAAAGCCAGCGGAAGCAGCCCCAGTTACGTATCTGGAAGGCCATCTCGTTCGGGTCGTCCGGGGGCCGCTTGCCCAGGTCGCGACCGCCGCCACCCAGCCCATTCCAGAACACGCGGATGAACATGATGTCGCCCAATTTGCCCTCGTGAATCTCTTGCACGCCGCGGATGTAGCCGGCCTCGTGGTGGCGCTGAAGGCCCACGACCACCTTCAAGTTCTTCTTGTCGGCCAGCTCATTGGTTTCCATCAGCCAGCGGAAGCCGGGGGCGTCGGTGCAACAAGGTTTTTCCATGAAGACGTGTTTGCCGGCCTTGACCGCCGCTGCGTACTGGGCGGGGCGGAACCCCGGCGGCGAAGCCATCACCACCAGGTCCACGCCGCAGTCGATGGCCTTCTGATATGCGTCCAGGCCCGAGAACACGCGCTCTGGCGGGACATCGACTTGCTTGGCGAACTCCTTTTGCAGGTGCCGCAGCGCGCCGTTGGCACGGTCTTCAAAGGCATCGGCAACGGCCACCAGACGTATTTTGTGGCCGAGGATTTTCTGCACCGTCATGCAGTCGGCTGCTGCGCCGGTGCCCCGTCCGCCGCAACCGATCAGGGCGAACTTCAGCTCGTCGCTCCCAGCCGCGTGTACGCTGCGCGAGATCGCCAGCGCGCTGGTGGCGGCCGCGCCTGCCGCAGCCGCTGTTTTCAAGAACTCTCGTCGAGATCGCATTTTTGCCGCCATCGCTGTGCTCCCTTGAACGCTGAAGATGCTGTTGCCACAAAACCAGTAGTCTAATTGCCCTTTGGCAGCACTACAACAATATAAGTGCAATTATAACCCGTGTCGTTCCAGGGTTCCTGTAATGGACCAACTCATTCGCTGCCGCAGTTGGCCTGCACACCTTAAAAGTAACAAGCAGCCGAAATGAAGCCGAAGGAAACGCCGTGCAGGGGTCTTCGCACAAGGTGCGAAGCACATACCTGACTGGCCGCGCACGCGTCGCGGGGGTTTGCATTGTCAGTCGGTCCAGAACCAGGCGATACCCGTGTGTGCCCGAAAAAGGGGGTGCGATTGGTGGCGTTTTCTGCTAGCTCCACTTTTTTTCAGAAAAAATGTTGCAAACACTTGACTAACCTAGTAACGGCAAGACAGAATGTCGCGGTTCGCCTTGAAATTCAAAAAATAGCCAGTTGCCCGCCTGGCGACTGTGGACTGTGGTGCCCCGCCAGCCAAGGTCGGCTGTAATGTGCGGTTTCAGCTTGCTAGCTGTGCGTCCCGGCGCGGGGCAATTCAGCCGCGGGCGGTTCTGGGAGTTAGGGCGCACGATCGGCCGTGGATCGAAATAACCGCTCGTCTGCCCAGGGGGTTACCCAGGCCAAGCAGGTTTTTTCGGATGCGTGGGCTTTGGCGCCCCGCGGCAACAAGGCGGACCGGTGGAGAGAAGATTGCACACAGTGCAAGCTCGTTAATAGACGGTTTTGCTATATGTCGAGTATCTCTCGAACTGTTAAATCGCGTACTGGCGGGGGAGGCGTGTCCGCCAAATCAAACCAGACACCAGGTAGCTCGGTCACGGACCGATCGTGCGGCCTTCTGTGGGGCATACCAGTGGGGGAAAGCCTCATGAAGTGCAGCAAGAAGTTCTCGGTCGAAGAGCTCCAAATCGTCACTCGTTTCGATTACCTGCGCACCGTGCTGTCGGCGCCGGAGTATTCAGCTCATTTAGAAAAGCCGCTGGCCTACTGGGCACTGCCCACAGATCGCCGACTTCCCATAGCCTTTCTGACCCGAAGGCTCGGCGATCTGCTGCAAACTCCTTTGGAAGAATTGGCCGCCACTCCTGGCATCGGACGCAAGAAGATGGCCACGTTCATCCAGTTGCTAGCCCGGGCGGCGGCCACCGACCGCAAGTCGCTTCCCGGCAAAGCGGCAACGATTGTCGATGACTCGAACAAACCACTCGACGGCAATGGGTGTCAACCGGTGTTCGACGCCGGCGAAGTTTCCGAGCTACAGTGGGAGCAGTGGCGCCAGAGCGTGGTGCGTCATGGCCTGGAAGCGGAGCCGCTGGGCCGTTTCGCTCCCAGCCTTCAGCGGTTGACCAAAGTAGTGTGGAACACCCCGCTGGGTCATTTTACTGACGTCAGCCTGGCGGAACTTCGCAGCCGCAAGACTTACGGCCACAAGCGGGTCCGCGCAATTTTGGAAGTCTTCCACGCGGTTTACTCTCTGATCGGTCAAATGGCCCAGCCAGAGCACTTGACGGTGCGCATCGTCCCGCGGTTCATCGACCGCGCCGAGCAGTGGGTGCAAATGGCCCTCAGCTCCGGCGATGCGCTTACCGCCCGCCAATTGCGGCAGAATTATGTAGAGCCGCTGCTGGAGCAAGTTCGCATCGACGCCCCGCAAACGATTGTGGTTCTGGCCGAGGGCCGGTTGGGTATCAACGGACAGGTACTCAGCGTTCGGCAAGTGGCCCGGGCAGCGGGGCTGACTCGGGCCAGGGTTTATCAGTTGTTCGACGAGGTAAGCGACATCTTGGCGGTTCGCTGGCCTACCGGTTACTATCAATCGCGGATGCTGCGCGACAAGGTGTTGAGCCAGGCGAGCGGGAACTTGGAGCCGTTTCGGCAGTTTCTGGCCGCCGTGGAGATGTTTTACCCTGGCCCACGGCGTGCCAACGTCCTGGCGGCTGGCCATAAACGCCGCCCTGCATGCGCCCGAATCGCTCATCAGGTGGCGTCAGACGACCAAACCGTTCCACAAGGGCAAAGCGGTCGATATGGGCAGCAACCGCAGGGGGCAAACGGCCAAGAGCATCATCCGCCCACACATACCGGCCAAACAGAGTTGGTAGGCGTATCTGCGGTCGAAGCAGCATCGGCTCTGGAAGATGCGCTGGCCCAGTTCGAGCCAACGGCTGCATTGGAAGGTACGATAGCCGAGGAGCGAGAATAAAGCGGCGGGATTGAATTCTTCGTTGAGTGCTTCCCTTGGTTCGTCGCCCTAATTGCTCATTGGAGCATTGGCGAATTCGCTTGCTCAGTGCATGCTTGCCGAAAAGGGGCGTTGGCTCATTGCCGGGCAGCCGCAATCATCTGTCCAGCGCCGCGCGCTAGTAGCACCTCGGCCACCCGCCGGCCCAAGGTTTCGGCCTGTTGGGGGTCGGCCGATTCGGTGACGTCGATTCTCCTGGAGCCATCTGGGCTGAGCACGCGGCCGGTCAAGACGAGCTTGCCGCTATCCACCCGGCCCCATCCGGCCACCGGCGCCAAACATCCTCCGCGCAGTGCCGCCAGCATCGCCCTCTCGGCGCAGACCGCTGCTCGGGTATCCGGGTCGTCCAACGGCGCGACGGCCTGCTGCGTGTCCCGATCGTCGGCGCGGGTTTCCAGGGCCAAAGCCCCTTGGCCTACCGCCGGCAACATGATCTCCATCGGTAGTCGCTGGGTGATGCGCCGAGCAAGGTCTAGCCTCTGCAAACCGGCTTCGGCCAGCACAAGGGCCTGAAACTGGCCCTCCTCCAGTTTGCGCAGCCGGGTGTCCACGTTGCCTCGGATCGGCTCCACATGCAGGTCTGCGCGCAAGTAGAGCAATTGGGCGCGGCGGCGCACGCTGCCAGTACCCAATTTGGCTCCCGGCGGAAGCGTATCCACGGTCGCATCGCCGTTGCATACGAGCACGTCGGCGTGCGGACCGCGCTGGGGAATGGCCGCAAGCAACAGACCCTCGACCGGTTCTGTGGGCAAGTCCTTCAGACTATGGACCGCCAAGTCTATGCGTCGCTGAAGCAGCGCTTGTTGGATTTCTTTGGTGAACGCCCCCCTGGTTCCGCCGCCGATGGGGCCGTCGCGGCGGTCGCCGCTGGTGACGATTATTACCTCCTGCACCGCGACGCCGCGGGCGCGAAGCTGCTCGGCAACCCATTGGGCCTGCCATCGAGCCAGCGCGCTACCTCGTGTTCCTAAACGGATCAACATGTTTTTTTCACATCGATTGACATCTCGATGCTGAGCGGATCGCAGCGCCGCTCAAAAGCACAGTGGCCTCCGAAGCCGCCAGGCACCAAAGCCGGTATCAGCCCGGCTATATCGCAGTGGCAGTGCAGGTTCTGTGCTTCGGGCTGCGGGCAAGAATTCACCCTTTGCGGTCAGACTCCACCGATGGCACTGCATTGGCAGCCAACTCAGCAAGCTGGTGCGGCGGTATGACCACTCCGCAACTGATGATGAACTGTAGCGCCTGGTCGACCGTCATATCTAATTCGATGCACTCGCTGCGTGCCACCACCACCGTGGCTCCGGTATGAGGAATGGGCGAGTAAGGCACCAGCACCGCGTACACCGGTTCCTGCACCGCGTCTTCCAGTTGCCGGAACGACTCGCTGGTGACGAAAGCGATCGCCCAGGTCCCTTTGCGCGGATACTCCACGGCCACGATTCTGGTAGCCTTGACCTGGTGGCGGGTGAAGATGAAATCGCTGACCTGCTTAGCGCCGGAATACACGCTGCGCACCAACGGCAGCCGGCGAAATCCCTGTTCGATCCGCTCCCAAAAGAAAGCGCCTATGCCGGCGGCGAGGAATCGACCCAAAAAATACATGAACAGCAAGAAAAACGCGATGAAAAGCGGCACAGTGTACTGCGGGCGAAGATAGCGCAGGTCAACGTAACGTCGGTACACTCCCAAAGCGGTTTGCGGAGGTTGTTGGTCCAGCGAGGCCTTACGCACCAATTCATAAATTTCCAGCGGGATGAACTTCTCGTCGTCCATCTTACGGTACTGACGGCCCTCGCGGTTGGCGATACGCTGCCCGGGTGCGGCCAGCACCAAGTTTTCCTGCACATCGGCTATCCGCCAGACGATAAGCTCGCGCACTAGACCGGTCACCGGGTCCAGCACATACAACCGGGTAGTGTTTATTACCCAAACGAAGATCAATATCGTCAGTACCGGCGGAGTAACCACGGCCAAGCCGCGGAAGACCGCAGCCCGAAAAGGTCGCGACGCTTGTCGAGGCGTATCCTGGGCGTACCTAGGGGCCGATTGCGTTTGGTGCTTGTTCAGGCCTGTACCCATCTGCCGCACTAATTACTGCCTGATAGAGCCACTTGGTAGTTCGATACCACTGAAAAAACGCTTGCCAGTGCCACCAATCAGATACACTTGCACTGCCACCAACCGAATTGCAATTGCCACCAACCGAGGATTATATGTCCCTAGCCGAGTTGGTCGCAACGCGCCGGTTGCTGAGCGGCCGGTTCTTACCGGGCCTGCCGGTCAACGCGAGCGGCTTTTCCTTGTCGCCAGTGCCCCACCACTCGCCCTGTGCCAAGTTTAAAAAACCCAGCACCATCGATACGTCAATTGGATGACGGCGAACCAGCAAATAGTGTAATACCTAACCCGACATCGCTATGTCGCGGCTGCCGGTAATATGAGACACAAAGTCGGATTTGTGCTTTATATTTCACAGTTACCCGTCTTTTCCTATTTCGACTTTCGACACGACTTTGCCCGAGCTTTGCCAATTTCAAAGCTGCCAGGAGGTGCAATTCCCTAAATTATCGTAGATACTAAAGTTAGAAGATTACATCAGTTAACGCGGGATTTAACGCGGGGTTTTGGGCAACTATTGGCGGAAAAAGTTTTCAAAAATGGCAAACGTCCACATTAGCGCGGTCTCATGGACTGTTTATCCGCGTTGGCAAACCGACTGTGGATGATTAGCCTTGTCCCCTGGCCAACACCGCCACGACTACGCGCGCCGCTCCCGCCCGACGCAGCGTCCCGGCGGCCTCGCTGCAAGTCGCCCCGGTGGTCAGTACATCGTCTACCAACAGTATAGACTTGCCTTGTAAGCTACGGACCGTGCGGGTGGTAAACGCCCCGCGCACGTTCGCAAACCGCTCGTGAGGACGCAAGCTAGTTTGCGGCAAGGTGTTACGGTTGCGGACCAGGGTTCGACGCACCGGCAAACATAGCCGGCTGGCTAGTCGCTCGGCCAACAGGTCGGTGTTATTGACCCCGCGCCAAAAGCGCCTCGCCCAATACATCGGCACCGGCACGACCAGGTCGGCTTTCAGCTCTTTAAGCTGCTGGCCCCTGCTGTGCAACATTAGATCAGCCAGGGCAGCGGCCAGCACACGTCCGGTTGGCCCCTTAATCCTGGCAATGGCGTGCTTCAACAGGTTGTCGTACAATCCCAAGGCTACCACTTTCTCGAAGTGAAACTTTGTACCGCGACACAATGGGCACCCACGCAAGTCGACTGGCTGGCCGGGTTCTATGGCACCGCACCGCGGGCAGAAGGCGTTGCCCACCGCTTTCAACTCCTGGCAGCAAGCGTGGCACAGCATCAGCTCCGCAACAGTAGGCAGTTCGGCTCGGCAGCACGCACAACGGGGCGGAAACAGCAGCCCCAGGCTGGCACGATAAAAATGGCGCCAATAAAGTTGACATACCGCTGCAAACCGTAGCATTTGTGCCCGTTACTTTAGCTGCTTATTTCCGCACCGGGGCCGATATTGCCGCCGGCTGCTGGCGAATGTATTTCAGCGCAGAAAAAGCGCAACTCGCCCTTGACCTGCCTTAGCCAATCGTTCTATCTTCAGCCAATTGGAGCGTTTACCGGTGTAACGGATGGCCTTCCGCCGCAAGTTGTTTTGTGCAGAGCTGTTCGGCTAATTGCGGAGGTAACAGGCGGCACAACAAAGCTATTATACAAACCACGGATGGGAGCATTGGTGGGTAGCAGGCAGGGCGCTGCATCGGGGCGTGCACTGGCCGACAGTCACCGGGCCGAGCGGGCAATGTCGTACAACAACGCAGATTTGACCGATTTGACCAACCGCCCAACGGCGCCAGCGCGACTCAGCCACAGGGCTGCCTGCGCCGGCGGGGAACCTATCGCCAGTCTGCTGATGGCGCGCAGCTTGGCCAACCCGCAGTTGATTTCCCTGGCCGCCGGTTTCGTCGACCAACAGCAGCTTCCGCTGGAGCTTGTCCGCCAAGCGATGGAGGCTCTCTGGCGCGACCCGTCTCGCGCCCGGGCAGCCCTTCAGTATGGAACCACCGTCGGGTATCCGGCGCTGCGCGAAATGGTGCTCCAGCGCTTGCTACAGGCCGACGGTTGCTCGGCAGCTCAGCTCGGGGCATCCGTCGACCAAGTGGTAGTTACTGCTGGAAGCAACCAATTGCTTTTTTTGTTGGGAGACGTGTTGCTCGACCCAGGCGACATCGTTTTGTGCGCATCGCCCAGTTACTTCGTTTTTCTCGGCACGCTGAAGAATCTGGGGGCCAGGGCCGTGGCAGTAGCCAGCGACCGGCACGGCCCGATACCCGAGGCCATCGACGAACTGCTGCGGCATTACCAAACCAACGGCCAGCTTGGGCGTGTAAAGGCGATATACGTGTGTTCGTACTTCGACAATCCGGCCGGGACGACCGTTCCCCACCGGCGCCGGGCCGAACTGGTGGAACTAGTGAAGCGATGGTCGCGGCGGAGCAAGCTTTATCTGATCGAGGATGCCGTGTACCGGCCATTGCGCTATTACGGAAGCGACACCCCCAGCATCCGCTCGCTGGACTCCGCAGGCGATACGGTCATCCACGTGGATAGTTTCTCCAAGACTTTCTCGCCCGGGGTGCGCGTTGGCTGGGGACTGCTCCCCAGGCAGTTGCTGGGACCGGTTCTGGCCGAAAAGGGGAACATCGACTTTGGTTCGCCGAACTTCAATCAGGTGTTGATGGCCACCGTGCTGGAATTGGGCCTGTACGACCGACATGTCCACCAGCTTCGCGACACGTACAGGCAAAAACTCGATGCAACGTTGCAGGCGGTGTCTCGCTGTTTCGGAGAAACCGACGGCGTACAGTGGCTGACGCCAGAAGGCGGTCTGTATGTCTGGCTGCGGCTGCCGGAAAACGTGGACACCGGGCCGGACGGGCCGCTTTTCGACCGCGCGGTAGCCGAGGGAGTGCTTTATGTTCCCGGCCAGTGCTGCTTTCCAGCGGAACCTGCTGGAAAACCGAAGAATTTCCTACGGCTAAGTTTCGGCATCCCCACATGCGAGGAGATTACACGGGGCGTCGAAGCGTTGCGCCGAGCGGTCTCACAGGTCGTCTAGCGCACAGCAGCTTGTATTAGATTAGGGATTAGGGTACGGGACAAGCGCGGGCGGGATTGCATTGCAGCGACCAGACCGGGTGGGATTGTTTTGCAGGGCACAGCGTGGCTGGAATTACCTTGCGGCGGTCAGCGCGGCCGGGATTACCTTGCAGGTATCACCGCGGACGGAGAGCTAGCGCCCGGCGGCTCCAACAACCGGTGTGCGACAAACCGTTTCGGCCGCCCGGCTGTGAGCGACACCGCAAGCTGCGTTGGTAGTTGGGCACTTAACCCCACAGTACAACAGGATGTGGCTGCTGGTAAGCATGTTGATCATCGACCGTTACTTGCTGCGACAGTTCTTCGGTACGCTGGCGATTTGCTTTGCCAGTCTGATGGGACTGTATGTGGTGTTCGACGTGTTTACAAACCTCGAAGAGTTCATCCGCTGCGGCGAGAAGGCGGGCGGTACGCTGCGGCTGATCGCATCCTATTACGGATACCAAACACTGGCGGTCTTCGACCGCACCAGCGCCGTGTTGGCCCTGATTGCGGCTGTGGTTACGGTGGCTTGGCTTCAACGGCATAATGAGATGACAGCGCTGATGGCCGCCGGGGTGCCGCGGGTGCGCATCATCCGCCCGCTGTTGTGCGCAGCCGTGGGCGTAAGTGTGCTGGCGGCCGCCAACCGCGAGGTGCTTACCCCGCGCTTGATCGACAAACTGGCGCGCCAGCCGCAAGACCTGCTAGGCGACAAAGGACAAGAAATGCATCCCCAGCGCGACCGGCTGACCAATGTTGTAATTCATGGGAAGGCCACCTACGCCGACCAGCAACGGATCGAGGAACCGGCCTTTCAGATGCCGCGCAGTTTGGACCGTTACGGGCCGCAGTTGACTGCCAAACAAGCTTATTACTGCCGCGCCCGCAGCGACCGGCCCCCCGGATACCTGCTCGACGAAGTGACCGAACCAAAAGGCCTCGAGCGGCGCTCTTCGCTGTACTTGGATGGCAAGCCGGTACTCATCACGCCTGCCGACGCCGATTGGCTCAAGCCCAACCAGTGCTTCCTCGTCAGCGACGTGAGTTTCGAGCAATTGACTGGCGGACGCGGATTGCGGCAGTTCGGCTCGCTGCCGCAACTGATCGCCGCGCTGCGGAACCCCAGTTTCGATTTCGGAGCGGAGCTGCGGGTGGCCGTCCACGCCCGCCTCGTGCAACCGTTGCTGGACATCACCCTGTTCATGTTGGGGCTGCCCCTGGTGGCCTCTCGGCAGAACCGCAACATATTCATTGCTGTGGGCATGTGCTTGCTGGTGGTGAGCACGGTTTCGGCCGTGGTGATCGGCGCCCAGTACTTGGGGACGGTCTGTCTGATCAGCCCGGCAATGGCAGCTTGGCTGCCACTGATGATCTTCGTTCCACCAGCGGTGGTGATGGCCGACGGTCTGCGGCGTTGAGCGGGCAGCCTGTTGACCGATCGTGTGCTGTCCGGTGGTGCACAGCATGAAAGGTGTGCGGCATGACCGCGCTGAAAGTCGATTCAGTTCTGGAACTTATCGGCAATACGCCTCTGGTGCGCATTCGGCGGCTCAATACCGTGCCCGGCGTGGAGGTGCTGGCAAAGCTGGAATACATCAATCCCGGCGGTTCGGTCAAGGACCGCATCGCCCTGCGGATGATCGAGCAAGCCGAGGCCGAGGGTCGGCTCAAGCCGGGAAAAACCGTGCTCGAGGCCAGCAGCGGCAATACGGCCATCGGGTTGGCGATGGTTTGCGCCGTCAAAGGATACCCGTTGCTGGTGACCATGAGCGAAGCGGCCAGCGAAGAGCGGAAGCGGATACTGAGGGCCTACGGGGCGCAAATACTGTTGACGCCTGGCTACCGCGGTACCGACGGGGCCATCGAAGAAGCCTATCGGCTGGCCCGCGAAGAACCTCACAAGTACGTCCTGCTGGACCAGTTCAACAACGACGCCAATTGGCAAGCCCATTACTATGGGACCGGGCGCGAAATCTGGGAGGCCACGGGAGGGAAAGTGGATGTGGTGGTCATTGGCATGGGCACCACCGGCACGCTGATGGGGGTGACTCGGGCGCTGCGGGAACTGGCCCCAGCAGTCCGCGTAGTGGGCGTCGAACCTTTCAAAGGGCACAAGATTCAGGGGCTGAAGAACATGAAGGAAAGCTACGCGCCGGGCATCTTCAACCCCGACGAATTGCACGCCATTGTCAACGTGGACGACGACGCAGCCTTTGAAATGACCCGCCGCCTCGCCCGAGAAGAAGGATTACTGGTGGGCATGAGTTCCGGGGCGGCTATGAAAGTCGCCCTCGACGAAGCACGCACGCTAAAACAGGGCGTGGTGGTAGTGCTGTTGCCCGACGGAGGCGAGCGCTATCTGTCCACTAATCTGTTCATCTGCGAAACCGCACCTCAGCCACTGAACCTGTTCAATACGCTGTCGGGGAAGATCGAGCGTTTCGAGCCAATCGTGCCGGGCAAGGTGGCCATTTACTCCTGCGGCCCGAGCCTCGACGGCCCGCCCGACTTGGGCCTGTGCCGCCGACTGGTCTTTGCCGACCTGTTGCGCCGCTATCTGGAAAGCCGCGATTACCAGGTCAAGCACGTGATGAACTTGGGCGACATCGACGACCGCACCGTGCGCGAATGCCTCAAGGCGGGCGAAAGTTTGCGGGAGTTTACGGCGCGGTGGGAAAAAAAGTTCTTCGAGTGCTTGGAGCAGTTGCGCGTCAAGCGGGCACATCAGTATCCGCGCGCCAGCGAACATGTGGCCGATATGATCGAGCTAGCCCGTTGCTTGCTCGATAAAGGTTTGGCATACGAGAAGCTGCGTTCGGTGTACTTCCGGGTAAAAGGGCTGGCCGACTACGGGCGGCTGTCCGGCGTACAGCCTAAGCACATCCGCAGCGAGAGCACCACCAGTTACGACTATTACGAAAAGGACGATTGGGCCGATTTCGCGCTGTTCAAACGCTCTACGCTGGCCGAACTGAAGGCCGGCATCTATTGGCAAACTCCCTGGGGAAATGCCCGGCCCGGATGGCACATCGAGTGCGCCTGCATGTCCACCCGATACCTGGGACAGCCGTTCGACATCCACACGGCCAGTACCGATTTGATTTTTCCCCACGGCGACAACGAGATCGCCATCGCCCGCGGTCTGAAAGAGAAGCCGCTGGCCAACGTGTGGTTGCACTCGGAAGTCGTCATGGCCGATGGCAAAAAGGTTAGCCGTGCGACAGGTAACGACGTGACGCTGGACGATCTGCTGGCGCAGGGATTCAGCGGGGTCGTGGTGCGGTATTGGCTGTTGGCAACTCATTACCGCACCGTGCTGCACTACAGCCGTCAGCAGTTGGAGCAGGCCGCCCGTTGCGTAACGCGGCTGAATGCTTGCGTGGCGCGACTGGTGCATTTCAGCGGCGGCCACAATAACCCCCAATTCGACCAGGCGCTGTACGAGGCCCGCAGCGGATGGCACTCTGCCATGGACAACGACTTGAATGTGCCCCAAGGACTGGGAAAGGTGTTCGGACTTGTTCGCCATGTGAACCGGCTACTGGAGGCCGGCCGACTCGACGGTGGGCAAGCGTCGGCTGTGCTCGACTTCCTGCGACAGGTAAACGCCACCATCGCCGTCATCGACTTCCCGGAGGATGCTACCGCAGCCGAGGTCGCCCGACTCATCGACGCCCGCAACAAAGCCAGACAGGCCCGGGACTACCAGACGGCCGACTCGATCAGAGAGCGGCTGCGGAACTTGGGCGTTCGTGTGGCCGATAGCCCCACCGGCACTGTGTGGCTCAAGCAATAGTGCGCAACCAGTAATGCGCAACCGATTGTGCGCAATCCGCAGTCCGCGGCCACCAGTGTATGTTGCCCGGCTTTGTAGGTACGCCGGCACAGTAAGAAGTCTGTGTAGTTACGCCAACACAGTAATACGCCGTAATACGCCAACGCAGTAAGATGTCGCCCGGCCGGGCAATCCGGTCGGCCCCCCTCGCGTTTTGAAGCCAGTTCAAGTCGCTTGCGGGCAAACGCCACGCAAGCCTTGCGCAGATAGCACATCTTTCCCCGATGGTCTTTCCTATCAGCCGGTTTCCTTACTGCTGGGAAGATTCTACTGCTGGCCCATATTTTGGACTGCAAGCCGAAAAAATGCCGAAGTTTACCATGAAACGGTTGTTTGCGGAGTCTTATGCGCATTTGTTGTCGACGCAAAGCGGTAAGGTCGGCAAAGGTCGCTCCGCTTGGCGTATGACTCCGCCACATGCGAAACTGGCCACTGATCCATGTCGCTGCAATCACCCGGTCAACTGGCGCAATTCGCTTGGGACTACGATAGGCGACGGCGGTTGCTGGCCGACGAATACGCCGGCAGCTCAGCGACGTCGGTCGGCCCGGCAACGCGTCCGCCGCAGTACCGCTCGCGGAACTACGGCAATGCCTTGTTCCTGGAAGACCAGATGCGGTTGACGGATCTGCTGCCGCAACGGCTGTCGGTCGTTGGGGCAATATGGCTGGTCAGCACGGCTGTTATCGCGGCCCTAATGTGCGGGTACGCGCAGTTAACGCCCCTGCCCGACTGGGTAGCGGCCCCGCTCGACTTGTCGCAAAGCAGCAGTTTGCCGGGCTGGTTTTCGACCATAATGCTAACGGCCGCAGCGGTCTTAGCAATGCTGGTGTACTACGTCCGCAGGCATCGGCTGGATGACTATCAAGGGCGTTACCGGGTGTGGCTTTGGGCAGCCGGATGCTTGCTGCTGGTGTCGGTCGATCAGGCGGCGGGCCTTCACCGCGCAGTGCAAACGCTGCTGAGTACCGCAACCGGCACCCCTTTACTCGGCGACGGACAGATTTGGTGGATACTCCCCTACGGTTTCCTGCTCGGCGCAATCGGCGCGCGGCTACTGGTGGATGTTTGGGAAAGCCGCCTGGCGACTGCGGCTCTGTCGATGGCAGCGTTTTGCTACGCTGTTGCGTTGGCAGCGCGACTGCAAGCGATTCAGATTCCCGACAAAATCCAACAGGCCCTGGTGCTCCACGGCGCACAGCTTGTGGGCAATCTGATGGTGCTGATGACCATACTGCTATATGGGCGGCATGTGATGTTGGACGCAACCGGACAATTGCCTGCCGGCTCTGCCGAAGAGGATTCGTCTGAACTGGCCGATTGCCAGCAGACCGACCACAGCACTGCCGCCCGGCTGGCACAGGTAAGGGTTCATCCACCGCATTCAGGCTGCTCGGGTCCGCACTCTAGCTTTTCCGCCCGGAGTGTAGCTCGGCCGACCACCGCCGTAACGACTGTTCCAGCGCCGGCAGCGGGTGCAGCAAGCGGCAATTTTCCTCCTCCGAACAATGTCAGCAGTTCACCGTCAGGCGGGAGCATGGGTGCGGCCGCCAGTGCGCCGCACGACGTGTCAGGCTCTTCTGCCGCGGCGATCCAGGCCGCCGAAGCCTCGGTGCGACGCAAACTCACAAAGGAAGAAAAGAAGGCCCTGCGCCGCAGGCTGGAAATGGAACGGCTGAAACGGCTCCAGCAGGGAGCGTCGGGGTGACACTGCCAGCAACCCGTTTTCCGGCGCCCGACAGCGTAGTGCTCGCTTACGCTCCCGGCCTGGGGTGGCTCACTGCCCGGCGGCAGAGCCGCCGGGGTCAAGCGTGGCCAAGCGGGCAATAGAGCAACAGCACTCAGGTTGCGCTTGACTTTTCGCACTCGCTGGGGTCGAATAGATTTGGAAGGGCGCGTTAGGGCCAGCCACAGCTTTTCGGCGCCGCGGCGCGGTGGCAGTTCGGCACAGCAAGTGTGCCACGATGGGTGAATATCTGCCGGGCAGTTTTCCCCAGGGTGTTGAGATCGGCCTCTCGCGCCGGTTGTCCGTCGGTGCGCCGGCGGCGTCGGACCGCCGTGTTTTTGCGCCCGGCGCCGGCTGTGCGAAAGGGCAAGTTGGCTTCGGATTGCGGCCGCCGGGCCGCAACAGGAGAAACTGAATGTTCAGGCCCCATATTAATGTCACTAGCGGCGCGCACCTAAAAACAAGCCGCAACGCGCCTGCCTTTACACTGGTCGAAGTTCTAGTGGCCACGGCTTTGACGCTGCTGTTGATGGCTGCGGTGGTAACCTACTTCGGCGACATCGGCGGCAGCGTAGGCGACGCCCGGGCGAACCTGGAAATGGCCGATCGGCTGCGCTCGGCGGCGACCATGCTTTCCCGAGACCTTCAGGGGATCACCGTAATGCCGCTGCCGCCGCGTCGGCCCGAACAGGGCGAAGGTTATCTGGAGATTATCGAAGGGCCGCTGGGAACGCGCGTCAGCCCGCAGACGGTCGCCGTCATCAAAGACACCGGCGCTCCGGACACTACCGTGGGCGATGTGGACGACGTGTTGATGTTTACCACGCGCGGCAGGTTCGTGGGACGTTGTCAGTACTCACCCACCGGGGTGATCGAATCCGACACGGCCGAGGTGGCGTGGTTCGTCCGCGGGAGAACTTTGTATCGCCGGGTGCTGCTGGTGGCACCGGGCATGGTTCCGCCCAATGCACAGCCGGCCGGATTCTACGCCCACAACGACATTTCGGTGCGGTTCGATCCGGATTTGAAGGTACTGCTGGGCAACTCGCTTAGCGATTTGACCAGACGCGAATGCCGGTTCGCGCACAATCCGTTCCAGTACCCGTACGACGCCCGGGGCTGGGGACAACTGGGCTTGCCCACCTTGAGAGAATGTTCTTCGAGCAAGTGGAGTGCCGGACAGGTGACCCCGCCGCCGGAGCCGGTTTGGGCCAACCAGATAGACTTTTGGGCGGCGGCGGCGGACGTTACCCCACCGTGCGTCCATCCATGGCCCAACGTCGACCGCGAAACCGGCACAATGAGCGCCTACATGGACGGCACAAGATACACCGACGACGTGATACTTACGCACGTCATCGCTTTCGACGTCAAGGTTTTTGATCCTGGAGCGGCCAACGGCGTGGGCGAGTTCGTGGACCTCGGTTACGCCAACGCCCAGTACAACCCGAAGCTGATGACGCCACCCGGCACGCCACAGCCGCTGTTTTATCACCTGGGCGATCCGCGTTCCGGACTGGTGGGCACGGCTACGCGTGGATGCGTGTATGACACCTGGTCGTTCCACTACGAAACCGCCGGGCGTCAACCGGGAGATCAGCTTGCCGGCCGGGCGGTCAACGGCTTCGACGACGACCGTAACGGAGTGGTGGACGACGCCGAAGAGCTGGTCGCTCCGCCGCCGTATCCGGCCCCGCTGCGGGGCATACAAGTTCGCATCCGCTGTTTCGAGCCAGACAGTCGGCAACTGCGCGAGGTGACTGTGGTGCAGGACTTCCTGCCCAAGTGACAGCTCTCAGATGCGCCCTGCTGGCCGCCAGCCTGCGCACCAACGCTCTGCCTTCGAGGGCTGCGGGCTGCTGGTGCCCTGTGGCTTTGCCAACCAAGGGCTATCTGATTTTCGGACCGGCGAGGAACTGGTCGCAGCGGGTATTATCGACCAGATATTCCACGTGTCCGTCGCAAAACGCCACGTGCGAACCGCCCCCGTGGTTGGAGTTCACCCGGGTGATGATCAGATCGTTGGTGGGCGGATACGGCCAGGTGAACGTCATGGCGGCTTGCGTGGGGTTCGTGCCACCCCAGACCCGCGCGGTGGTGTCGATGCGCTCAGAGATCATCGGCGTCATGGCGGCCGACTCCAAGTCTTCGCCGCTGTACTTTTTCTGCGGGTTGGCGAAGCGATCGATGAAGATGTTGAAGTTCACCACGAAGCTCAAACCATCGGTCATGCTGGCGTTAAGCGTGTCGGCCGGGCAGAGGGTCTGGTTGACCCGCACTGCCGTTGGCGCTCCGGAGGAATCGCGCCACACAGCGAACAAGTCCTCGCGGTTGATGTAAGGCAGAAGCATCACCACCCAAGAGACCCTCTTGCCCTTGAGGTTGTTGGCAAAACCCGGATACCCTTGCTTAACCTGTTCGTAATGTACCGCTCCTTGCGCCAATTCGCGTAAGTGGTTGGCGCAGCGGCCTCGCATCGCTGCCCGACGGGCCGCATTGATGGCTACCATCATCAGCCCCGCCAGGATGCCGATGATGGTCACTACGACCAGCAGCTCAACCAGAGTGAATCCTTTTGTGCGTCGATTTGCTGTGAGCATGAGCGATCCCCAAGAACATTTAAGACAAGCTACCTGCCCTCTACAGATAATTGTTCCAGAAAAGCCGCTAGATTGCCAGCGGTGTTTGCCGAATTGTGGGGCCTAGGGTAGTGGCCCACCGGCGGCTATTCAACCCTCGCCAACTGCTGCCGGTAACCGTGCCATACGTCCTCGCGGACGTACAAGATGAGCTTTTCGCCCGGTCGCAGTCCGTAAGATGCCAAGGGGAAGAAGTTTTTCATCCACCCGAGTTCGCCTAATGCCGCTTCCACCGCCTGCTGTGCTGAAGAGGTGGTCAGTACCATAAAGGGTTGGGGGTAAACGGCGGCTGTCGTGCGCCACGCTTGGATGTCCTGCCAATAGCCGATGCTCTGCTGAGGCAAGCGCCGCAAGTACCAGGGAACCGGCCAGTAGTTCTCGGTCGTTACTACATGGACGTAACCGAGCTGGACCGTCTGCGGAGGTTCCTCTCCGCCGCCGTCGGCCCGCGAGCTGGCTGCCTCGAACAAGCCTTCCACCAGCGGCGGCAAATCGGTGTGCAGATGACTGACCGGGTGTGCGTACACATGGGGATTGCGTGCATCGGCGAAAAACACGAAGTTGAGCCGGTAACACTGCTTTGCCAGTTGCAAAACGCCCAGCAGTATCAACAGCACCGCGATGGCTTGCAGCGGGCGGATTCGCAGCCAGCCGAGCAGTGCCGCCACTCCGACCCCGGCCAGCAAGATCAGCCCGTGCAAAAAACTCAACATGCACCAAGGCGTCTTGTAGGGCAGCGCACTGTAAACCAACACAAGCACCAGAGTGTAAAGGGCCAAGAAGCGGCCTAGACATTGCTGGGGTTGGGCTAGCCCACGCCCCAGCACCGCAGCAATCCCGCCCACGACGGCCAGCGCAGCGACCAGCCCTTCGCTCCACAACACCTTGCCAGAGCGGAAGGCCAATAGTCGTTCCAAATAAAAATACCAGGGATTGTGGTGCAGGCCACCCGTGCCCCCGCGACGCAAATAGTCGGAGTAAGCCAGGATGGAATCGATCGGGCCGCGCCAATTGTGCCCGAAGCTCGACAGCAGCATCGCTGCCGTCGCACACGCTGCCAGCAACGCAATCGACAGCGGAAGCCAGTGCCGCGCCAACCAAGCGGCCTGGCCCTCGGTGCCCGCCGAGGCGCTGGGATGCGGCAGCCGCTCGCCTGGGGCGTAGGAGCGCGCGGGGGTGTCCACAGGCGCCCAACTGCGCTGCCACCACAGCATCACACCAAGTGCTACGGCAGCGGACAGCGCCGCCAACACCCAGGTCTCTTTGGTGGCGTGCATCATGCCCAGGCACACACCGGCGGCAACCGCCCAGCAATACCCTCGTAACCCGCAATGCCCGGCTTGTGGGCCGACCGGTGGGCCGGAAAGCGTGTGGAGCGCCGCGCCGGAACTTTGCACGTAACGCCAGCCACAACCAAGCAAGGCAAACGTGAAGAAGACCAACAAAGTCTCCTGAATGTAGTAGCGCGAATAGAAAAACATCGCCGGCGAAACGGCCGTCAGCAGCGCAGCGGCCAGTGTGGCTACCGGCCCCAGCCCATCGGCCGTCAACAACAGCAGTATGATCAGGCCCACGCCGAACAGCACTGGCACTGTGCGCAAGGTAGCTTCGCGGCAGTCGGAAAGGCTCGAGCAGCCCGACACCCAGAACGCCGGCAGCGTAAAGTAGCTCAGCGTAGGCCCGTGATGATCGTCGCGGTCGTAGACGTACTTGCCGCTGGCCAGCAGCTCGTGGGCTTTGAAGGCTTGGTTGGCCTCGTCGCCGTGCATGGGGCGTTTGTCAAGCTCTACCAAGCGCACTGCCAGCGCCGCGGCGGCAATCAGCATTACCGCAAGCACCAACCACTTGCGGATGGCAGGATTTGAAGACTGGCGATTCGTTGTCACCCTGCACCAAACGTGTGTGCGCTTGGGCACTGCAAGCGGCTGCACAACAGCTCCGCTGTTGTTGCCTAGGCGGGAAGACTTGCGTCGGACCTTCTACTTGCCGTACACTTCCACTTCCACGTAATGGTTCATATCGTTAGAGGTGTTGCCTTTCGAGTACAGCCGCACATAACGAGCCTTGACGGGGTTGCCCTGCTTGTCGCGGGCGTCGATCAGTTTGCCGCGATAGTCTTCGATGTACTCCAGGTCCTTGCCTGCACCAAGCTTCGAGGAATTATCGAAATCGTTGTTGAAGATGGTAACCACGTCGCGCTGGAACTCCGGATCGTTGGAAGCCTGTACAATCACGTCGTGATACACTCTGCCTTCGGCATGGAAATGCCACACACAAAGACCGTGGATTTCCGACTCCTTCCCCAAGTCGATCTGCAACCATTGCAACCCAGGACCGAGTTCCACGAACGAACCGTCGGCGCCTTCCTTATCGCCGTCGGTGGCCATGCTCAGCTCGCCGACGATTGGCTCCATGTCGCTGGAGGTGACCTTCTTGTTCAGTGCGATGTTGGTCACTCCCGGCACGGCGTAAAGGGGAGGTCGCGGCGCCTCGCTGTATTTTTCCAGAGTAGGCGAAGGCTTGATGTGCTTGGGCGTACCCTGGAATAAAGGCCGAGGAAGTTTTATTTCGACGGCCTCCAGCGTCTGTCCGTTGGGGCCGACGATCGTCTTAGGAAAAGTGGTTGCGCCGGGCTTCTCGGCCGCCTTTGCGCGGTCGCCCCAAACCGCCGCCAGCAGCAGAACAATGCCAATCGAAGTCGTAACACGCCAAAAGTGTCGGGCTGCCATGTTTCTCAGCTCTCCGGTTTCATAGCCTGCGGAAGTACACCACGACTACAACTTAGGCCGGGCAAGCTGATGCCAGCCGCCGACCCGCCGATCTTATACTATATTTTGCCCACCATCGGACTAGCAACCCGTGGATTGCGCAAAACGCTCTCAATGGCCGCAGAAGTGCAATCGTGCCGCTGTGTTGACCAGCGCGCTTTTGTTTAGTGTTGTGCTGACCTATTGGCACCGTCTATGCGCAGGGGGTAAACTATTCGATGGCCAATTGCCGAAGAAAGAATCGTACTGCTTGATTGTGCCGCTGGTCGCGCGTAATATTCCCGCAGGCGTGCTTTGTTGAGCCACGCGACCTAAACTCATGACTGCCCACCACAAAGGTCATCTTTTGGCGTGCGCGTGTACTTGTCCGGTCTGATAGACCGGACCTGCGGCTCGTCGTCTCGACGTTTTCGGCTCTCTTCACCTGCGCCGTACACTAGTACATCAGCCTAGCGCCGTAGTGCGCAGTCAGGAGGCATAAAGTCATGGCCACCGACGTACGTCTTAAGGAATCGCTGCCCGAGCTTACCGAACAGCTCGTCCGCAGTTACGCCGAAATCGAAGGCATAAGCCACTTGCGGCACTGCCCACTGCCAAACTACGAAACCGTCATCGCCATCACCGAAGACCTGACGGAAGTGCTCTTTCCCGGCTACCGGCGCCGCGACGGTCTTCATCCGGGCAACGTCACTTACTACGTGGGAGACCTGATCGACCGGCTTCACGACGAGCTTACCCGGCAGATCGCCCGCGCGCTGTGTCACGAGGCTGGCAAGTCGGCTCCTTGCAATCCCCAAGAGCGTGCGGATTTCGAAGCCATCGGACAAGCCAAGGCGGTGGCTTTCCTCCGTCAACTGCCCCAGTTGCGCCGCCAATTGGCCTTGGACGTGCAGGCCGCCTACGCTGGAGACCCGGCCTGCAAGTCGCTCGACGAGGAGGTGTTCTGCTATCCGGGCCTAGAAGCCATCACCGTTTACCGCCTGGCTCATGTACTGCACCAACTGGGCGTGCCACTGATCCCGCGGATGATGACCGAATGGGCGCACAGCCGCACAGGAATCGACATTCACCCAGGGGCCAAGATCGGATCGCACTTCTTCATCGACCACGGCACAGGCGTGGTCATCGGCGAAACGACCGAAATCGGCAATTGGGTGAAACTGTATCAGGGCGTGACCCTCGGAGCGCTCAGCTTCGACAAGGACTCCAACGGCAACCTGGTCCGCGGCAAGAAGCGCCATCCGACTATCGAAGACTCGGTGGTCATCTACGCCAACGCCACCGTGCTGGGCGGGAACACGGTGATAGGACACCACTCGGTTATCGGCTCCAGCGTGTGGCTGACGCATTCGGTGGCGCCATACACCACCGTGATCCTGGAAAAGCCGCGATTGCACCTCCACGATACTGTTAATCCGCCGCTGGATTTCAGCATTTAAATCAGCATTTAACCGCGATACCAAGAACCAGCATTTGCCAGTTTCGCCCCAGCGTTTGCCACGTTCGCCAGAGAGGCAACCCTATCGGCTGCCCGGATGCACTCTACCAACGGCCTATCCAGAACCAGTAATTAAGGGTGGCTGAGGGGACTCGAACCCCCAACACCCAGATCCACAGTCTGGTGCTCTAACCACTTGAGCTACAGCCACCGTAACCGGACTTGTTGGCACCCGCCGAATCTGGTCTCGGTCCGCTAACCGAGCCGCGCGCCGTCGTAGGGCTAACATTGGCGGCCCAAAAATCTTGCCGAACACGAATCAACTTACCCGTCGGACGGCGAGGCGTCAAGGTTCTGCAATTCCGGAAGTTACCCAATTTGAAGTTGGCCGGTACTAGTCCACTGGCAACGACTTAGGACGATTGCTCACGCTGCGCACTGTTGGTGCACCAACTTGGGGTCGTCGTCGAGTTAAACAGTTGCAGGTAGCGTCAGCACGTTGTCACCACCGACAGCATGGCCTGGGAAAATCTTTTCGCCGTTACAGGTTGGGCCTTGCTACGCATTTCCGCTTTGCCCGACCCAAGGTGAACCCCCGGGGCTGCAAGGATTGTCAGGACTGTAGGGTAAAAAGGCTAGCGTCCTTGCAAAACTTTCTGCCGGGGCGGGTAGCCCGATTCTTTGCATCCCACGCCAAATAGCTCCGTCCTCGGCTGCTTTCCCACTTCCCCATCGGGACCTGGTCCTACCGGCCCACCGGATTTGCGGATTTGCGTCGCCGTCGCCTGTCAATCGGGCTTGCGGCACGATGCACGGATTCCTATACTCCGCCGCCGCTCTGTCAATGCGCTGAAACGTACGCAGGCAAGGCACGCCGGGCCGCGCAACTGGCGGCCTGTATGTCTGCAAACGCAAGTCGTTTCCTGGTGATGGCTTAAGGAGGAACCACATGACCCAGGATGCTCCACGCACGCATTCGGCCCCCCGAAAAAGCGTGAAATGGTTGGGGGTGATCTTCGTCGGGATGGCCGTTTTGGGGATCTCTGCGGCGATCAGGTACTATTGGGGGCCCACAGAAGCCAGTGCAGAGCCAAGCCGTAGTTCGGCAGCCCCAAAGGCGCTGGCCCCGGTGGCTCCTACCAGTACTTCCACGACTGCGTCGTTGCGACCTACCCAGCCGGTGCCGGCCAATTCAGCCAATACATCCTCCAGCAAGGGGTCGGGGGGAGAGTCGGGCAAAGCGGCCGAGAAACCGAAGATCGTGGCTACCGTCAACGGCGAGCACATCACCCGCGATCAGCTTGCCGCCGAGTGCCTTCGCCATTACGGCAAGGAAGTGCTAGAAAGCATGATCAACAAGTATTTGATCATGGAGGAGTGCAAACGCCGAGGCGTGGTCATCACCCGGCAAGAGGTGGACGCCGAAATCCAACGTATGGCCACGCGCTTTGGATTGTCGGTGGATCAGTGGTTGAAGATGCTTAAGCAAGAGCGGGGTATCACTCCGGTTCAGTACGCCAACGACATCATTTGGCCAACACTGGCCTTGCGCAAACTGGCGGGCCAGCAGCTTCAGGTAACGCCCGAAGAGGTTCAGCAGGCCTTCGAGAACCAGTACGGCCCGGCGGTGCGCGTGCGGCTGATTGCTTGTAAGGACCGGCAATTGGCCGAAAAGGTTCGCGCCGCTGCGGCCGCCAAGCCAGACGAGTTCCCGGAATTGGCCAAGCAGTATTCCGACGACCCCAGTGCCAGCGTCAAAGGACTGGTGCCCCCGATCCGCAAGCATGGCGGCTTCAAGGAGATCGAGGACGCCGCTTTCAGCATGAAGGATGGCGAGGTGTCGCCGGTGATCGCCGTCGGCGACCAGTATGTAATTATCAAGCGAGAAGTGTTGTTGCCAGGAGTAAAGTCGGTCGATTTCCGTCAGGTAGCGCCGCGGCTAGAGGAAGTGATTCGCGACCGCAAACTGCGCGCCGTAGCGGGTGAGGTTTTTCGCCAGTTGCAGCGCGATCAAAAGGTGGAAAACATCCTCAACGATCCCGAAAAGCGCAAGGCTATGCCCGGTGTGGCGGCCACGATCAACGGCCAGCCGATAATGTTGCAGGAATTGGCCGAGCAGTGCATCGAGCGTTACGGCGAGCAGGTGTTGGAGGGAACGATCAACCGACGGCTGCTGGAGCAGGCTTGCCGGCGGCGGAACATCACGGTGTCGGAGGCGGAGCTGGACGAGGAGGTCGCCCGCGTGGCTGCGGTGATGTTGCCTCCCACCGCCGATGGCAAACCGGACGTGCAAGGTTGGCTCAAGCGAGTCACCGACGAGCAAGGCATATCGGTCGAGGTGTATCGGCACGATGCGGTTTGGCCTTCGGTGGCGCTGAAAAAACTGGCCGCGGCTGCCGTGAAGGTAAGCGACGAAGACCTGCAAAAGGGTTTCGAGGCCAACTACGGTCCGCGCGTTCGGTGCCGGGCGATCGTGCTGAACAACGCTCGACGCGCCCAAGAAGTATGGGAAAAAGCCCGACGCAATCCCACCGCCGAGTTCTTCGGCACGCTGGCCGAGCAATATTCGATCGAGCCGGGCAGCCAAGCGTTGCGGGGCGAAGTGCCGCCCATCCGCAAGCACGGCGGTCAGCCGGCGCTGGAGAAAGAGGCCTTTTCGCTCAAGCCGGGCGAACTGTCGAGCATCGTCCAAATCGGCGACAAATACGTAATCCTGTTTTGCGAGGGCTATACCAAGCCGATCGACGTGAAGTTCGAGGAAGTCAAAGAGGAAATCTACAAAGACATTTACGAAAAGAAACTGCGGCTGGCGATGGCTGAGTACTTCGAGCACTTGCAAGACACGGCCGCCATCGACAACTATCTGGCCGGCACCAGTCGCACGCCGCAACCCAAGCCGGTCTTCGGCCCCCAACCGCCCGACAAACCACAGCAGCAGGCTGGCTCGGCAGTCAAAGCCGCCTCGCACAGCAGCGCTGCCGGGCGGACAGGCTCGATTACACGATAGCAGGTGCAGCGCCGCTACTTTTTTTGCGCTTCTTCTTGCTTCTGCACGTAAAACTTGGCCAGGTTGATGCCGCCGCGCATCTCCTCTTCCAGCAATCGCAGTCGTTGTTCCAGACGCTCCACGCGCTGTTGGAGCAAAGGGAGGATATGTCGTTGGGTGTCTTCTGGCTTTGGCCGCGGCACCGCCGGATAGCCTAGATGCCGCTGCAAGGCCGAAAACAGATACAACGGGTCCTTCCGTCGGTTGGCCAGGGCGATGCGCCCTTCTTTTTCGCCGAAGAGGACGGGTTTTTCCGGTTCGTCGGGATTGGGGCGCATCTTGCGATACAGCTCGCTGCGGACGTAGATCATGTCGCAGATGTCCACCAATCCGACTTGGCGGCGGAACGTATCGATCCACTGACGCCAGTTGTCGTCGAAGATCGGATCGGCGGCGATTGCTTCCAGGCCGCGGTCGTATCCCAGACGATTGCGGCACAGCGACTCGAACTGATAGAGGAATATCCCTTGTACCGAGACTTCGCCGGCACGATACTCCGCCTCGCGTTCCAGTATTTCCAAGGCAATCTGGAAGTCGAAGCGCCCTTCGGCCCGTTCCGCCTCGGAGATTAAGAAGGTCTGAAACGGGGTGAAGTAGTGTGGCAGCCGGGCCATGGCCGTGGCGAATCCGCCGGTGTGCCGCAATTCGTCGGCCATGAAGGAAACGGCGTGCGGGAGCATGGTGGTCGAAAGCAGCTCCTGACGAATGGCCGCCAGCAAATCTTGCGTGGAAGTGCCCTCGTGCATCCGCTCCCGCAGACGACGGAAAAAGTACGCCTGTTCGATGTATTCCTCGCGGGCCAGCATGAGCTACCTTGACTGAAAGCCGCCAGGGCGGTCAAATGCCACTGGGTCGCGCCGCCGATATGGTTGCCGCGGAACGCGGCACTTGGCCTGTGCATCCAATGGTTGGGCGCTGGGGCCGGAAAGTCGCCGTCGGAACAAGACCCGATCTTTCCGCCAATTTTGTTGTAAAACCATGTTGTGCAACCAAGTGGGTCAAGCCAGGTTGGTTAAGCAAGTTCAAGCAGGTGCAAGCAAGCCCAAGCGACACTCTCTAAAAAACGATTCTATCCGCTAGCAATGATTAGTGGCAGTGGCCCGGATGAAACTTTGGCCGATGTGGCCCGGCGGTACGACATCTACCTGCCGGCCGAACAGCTCGACCGTCTGGAGCAATACTGCCGCTTGCTGTGGGAGTGGAACAGCAAGCTGAACTTGACGCGTCACACCGATTATCAGAAGTTTGTTACCCGCGATCTGATCGACACGCTGGCCTTTGCCGAACATCTCGGCCAGGGCGAACATGTGTTGGATGTAGGCTCCGGCGGAGGCGTGCCCGGCGTCGTGCTGGCCATCCTTCGCCCAGAGCTGCGCATCGAACTGTGCGACTCGGTGGGCAAGAAGGCCCGCGCCCTGACCGACATCGTCGCTCGCCTGGGGCTGGACACACCGGTGCATCATGCTCGAGCCGAAAACATTCTCGAGCGTCGCGGATTCGATACGCTAACCATCCGGGCCATCGGCCGGCTGCGGGCTGTGCTGCAATGGTTCAAGCCTTACTGGGGTTCGTTCAAACGGATGTTGATCGTCAAGGGTCCAGGCTGGGTACAAGAACGTGGCGAAGCCCGACACTACGGCCTGATGCGCGACTTGGCCCTGCGGAAGCTGAAGGAATATCCCATGCCGGGCACGCAGTCCAACAGCGTGCTGCTGCAAATTTGCCCCAAGGCTGCCATTCAACCACGAAACAACAGCTTCAAGCAGTAAGCGTGGGGTGGTGAGCGAGGATTGCGGCCCGGATTATACTTTTCCGACAATCTCGCCCGTCACCAGCCACCGGTCGTTTGGGATACCGGTCGTTTGGGATAATTGTGTTTTCGGGGGATTGCGTTGGGTGGTCAGACTCTAGAGGCTCTAACAAAACCAGATTTTAGCGTTGGCAGTTTCGCCACTTTTTTCAAAACGTCAAGGTGGCACGGCCGCTTTGGCTAGCAGTGTGCAGTGCCAGTTTGTCCGGGTGGTAAAGCTATCTTGCCCGCCCGGACATGTCAGTGGCCACCGGGCATTTGGGTGGCTGGTGGTGCACAGCAACCCAAACCATAACAGCACTCCCGCGCAAGCCGGCAGTGTCGCCCGACCGGAAAAGTGGCAAAACACTCCGACACCCGATAAAGCCCAAAGGCCTGAACTAGCTGTTTTGCTGGGCGCAGAGTACCAGGAACGATCGTTTCTAGTTGAACCATCTAACACGCGGGCGCGGCGCATAAGCTGATCGAAGGCCTGCCAACCGCTACGCCACCGCTGGTCCGCCGCGATAGACAACACCGAGCCTGAAGTCTGCTCACCGCCGCTGGGTATCGGTGGTCTCGGCCAGGCCCTTAAGAATCGCTTTCATCAGGGCCGAGGGCACCTTCCCGCCAGTTGGCCCCTTTGCAGCCGCACCGGAACTTTCGGGCGGCTTGGGCTCTTCGGTGGGGGCCGGCGGCTTCGGCTCTTCGGCCGAGGGCATGGAAGGCCCACTCGGTTCGGACGATTGCGACTTCTCGGCCGGCGTCTTGAACGGATCGTCGTCGGCCGGCGGCTTGGGTTCTTCCTTGGGTGCGGGCGGCTTTGGTTCCTCCTGAGGAGTCGGCTTAGGCTCTTCCTTCGGACTAGGCGTCGCCGGCTCATCTTTCGGGGTGGGCGGTTTTGGCTCCTCCTTCGGCTGCGGCGGTGTCGGCTCCGGTGTCTCGGAAGGAGTGACGGGCTTCTCAGGCTCCGCCTTCTTGCCCGCCGGCTCAGTCGGTTTCTGGTCCGACTTGGGCGCTGGGGCCTTGGGCTTATCGGTCGGTTTCTCGGCAGGCTTGGGGCACCCCACCACCAACATCAGCCCTGCCAATAACAGCGCCATGTATCCAACGCGCTTCATAGCATTTCTCCTTACGCGGGAAAGTAGAGTGAGCATAACGGATTCAAAACGTTAACGACTTCCCTTGTGTGTAGCTGAACCTAACGCCGCTGGTGCCAAGCGATTTACGACACTGTTTGTTGACGATTTGCTTTGTCTTCCCAAGCATACCGCCAATCAAAGGTGTGGTGCAATACCGGCAGGTAGGCGGTGTCGTCTCGGCAGGCTTTCGGCAGTGCGCCACAGCGTCGGGCAATGTGCGGTCCCACAGAGGTATCACGCATTATATCACTTCGCCGTCGCCGGGCGAAGTATAGGCCGGCGCATCAAGCACGACCAGCCAAGGTAGCCCTCTTTACGGCGCGGACTGGCTATCCGGCACTGTTGCAGCTCGACCAGTTCGAACAGCCGGGCCAGTTCGTAGTGCAGGTCGTCGGCAGAAACCTGCGGCGGGCCGCCGTCGGCCGTCTCGCCGGTCGCTCCCGCCACGGTCAGGTAGTACGAACCCGGTCGGGTGACCTGCCAAAGTACATCCAGGAACCCATGGAGGTTAGTTTGCCGAATGTAATGATAAAACCCAGCGTCGTACACGAAGTCGAATTGCCCGGCCGTGGGCGCAAAGCGGAATATGTCGGCCAGCACGAACCGCGGCAGGCAGTCTTCCAACTCGGCCCGCAACCTGGCTCGCTCGATGGCGATGGCCGAAATATCCACCGCGGTGACCTCGAACCCGTTTCGGGCCAGGAAAATGGCGTCGGCACCGCTGCCGCAACCGATTTCCAGCACCGTGCCCCGGGGAACGAGCTTCTCCCGGACCACGCGCACCAATGCCTCGGCCGGCACGCCGGTCTCCCATGGCGGCGTTCCCATACGGTATGCTTGTTCCCAGTAGTCGCTCGAAGCCGGGTCTAAGCTGCTGGGAGCTTTCAGTTCCGTATCGTCTGGTTCCATAGAATTCCAGTGTGCGCATCGCTGGGGCGTTTTGCAAGCCTTCGCCCCGGCCGCGCCTTTCCGTCCTACTAGGTTCGCACCAGGTTCGCCAACCGATGAAATTGCTTTGCATAACCGATTTGCATTCGTCTGGCACCGCACTAGATTGCATCCTGGCCGAGGCCGGGCCGGTGGACTTGATCCTACTGGGAGGCGACATCACTAGCTTCGGCACACCGGAAGAAGCCGAGAACCTGGTCCGCCGCGCACAGGCGGCCGGCGCGCCAGTGCTGGCCGTGGCCGGCAACTGCGACTCGCCACAAATCCAACACCGACTGGAGGAGATAGGCGTATCGCTGCACGGGCGCGGACTGTTACAAGCAGAAATCGGCTTTCATGGTCTTTCGGGCAGTCCCCCCTGGCGAAGTCACATGTACTGTTTCCCGGAAGACCAAATACAACACCTCCTCCAAATCGGTTACCGGCAGATCGCCGACGCCCGCCTGCACGTGCTGTTAGCCCACGCTCCGCCGCGGGACGGCCGCCTGGACCGCACTTACCTGGGACAGCACGTCGGCAGCCGGGCGTTGCGGGAGTTTATCGACCAGCACCAACCCGACCTGGTCGTCTGCGGCCACGTCCACGAAGCACGCGGGGTGGAGTTGCTCGGCCGAACCACCGTAGTCAACTGCGGCGCCGCCTCCGCCGGATGGTACGGCCTGGTACAGATCGAGCCAGAAAAACCGCAAACAAACGTGCCAGTCCACGTGGAATTGAGGAAGGCATAACCGGTGGCATAGGCCCAGTGGGCAAAGCCGGTCTTCTTGTCGGCGCGGCGCAGAAAAGGTACATTAACCGTTTCGTATTGCACATGCGTTGCGTCGGAAGGAATCGCCTTGTCGACTGACCCGCGTTTGCCATCGCAACCACAAAACACCTCTGGCGCTGCGCCCAGCGAAGGAGCACCGCCGGAAGGGGCCAGTGCGCCCCACTCTTCCGGACAAAGCGAAGCTCCGTCGTTGAGCAACTCTGGGGCCGAGCCTGCCGGGGCTGCCGGGGCAGAACCTGCTGCATCAGAATCCCCACCGTCACAACCACCTGCGTCGGAACTTGTTGCCTCGGAACCACCTGCGGCACAGCCTCCTACGCCGCCGGATCAGGCTCCCCCCGAGCAGCCCCCGGACAAACCGCCTCCCACACCGCCCGACGTGCCACCACCGGCCCAAGGCGGCGCGCCCTTCGAGGAACCGCCGGAAGGCAGGCTGCTGACCGTACCCATCGACGAGGAGCTGAAGAGCAGCTACCTGACGTACTCGATGAGCGTCATCGTCAGCCGCGCGCTGCCCGATGTCCGCGACGGCCTCAAGCCCTCCCAACGCCGTTTACTGGTGGCGATGAACGATTTGGGATTGGGGCCGACTGCCGCCCGGGCCAAGTGCGCCAAGATCGCCGGCGAGACGATGGGCAATTACCATCCCCATGGGCAAGAGGTGATCTATCCCACGCTCGTCCGCATGGCCCAGGAATGGAACATGCGGTATGTGCTGGTGGACAAACAGGGAAACTTCGGTTCGATAGCCGGCTTACCACCGGCGGCCATGCGCTACACCGAAGCCCGTTTGTCCCCCATCGCCGCCGTGATGCTCGAGGACTTGAAACTCGACACGGTGGAGTTCGTCCCCAATTACGACGAGTCGCGCACTGAACCCACTGTGCTGCCCTCGAAGTTCCCCAACTTGCTGGTCAACGGAGCATCGGGGATCGCTGTGGGGATGGCCACTTCTATACCTCCGCACAATTTGGGGGAAATCTGCGATGCACTAATTCGGGTGATGGACGACCCGGATGTCTCCATCGACGAATTGCTGGAAATCTGCCCCGGCCCCGATTTCCCTACCGGCGGAATCGTCTGCGGCAGGGCCGGCATCCGCCGCGCTTATTACACCGGGCGCGATACCATCGTCGTGCGCGCTCGGGCGAGTATAGAGGAAGACAACGGCCGCGCGCGGATCATCGTGCACGAGGTTCCCTTCCAGCAAACCCGGGACCGAATAGAGGAAGAAATCGCCAACGCGATGCGCGAAGGGAAGATTTCGGGCATCGCGCACATGCGGAACGAAAGCGACCTGGAAGAGCCTGTCCGCTTGGTACTGGAGCTGAAGCGCGACGCCGACCCGCAGATCGTGCTCAATCAGCTCTACCAGTTCACCCCGCTGCAAGAGACCTTTTCCATCATCTTCCTGGCGCTGGTGGATGGTAAGCCGCGGATCCTGAATTTCAAGGAGATGCTGCGGGAATTTTTGCGGCACCGGGTGACGGTCATCCGCCGGCGCACACAGTTTCTGCTTGCCAAGGCGCGGCAGCGGAAGCACATCGTCGAAGGATTGTTGCTGGCCCATGCCAACATCGACGAAGTAATCCGCGTGATCCGCAGTTCCGCCACCCAGGCCGAGGCCAAGCAGCGCTTGATGGCCATTCAGACGCCCGCCGCTCTGCTGCGCCGCGCACTGGGGGAAGAGGGGTTCGCTGTAGTGGAACGGGAAAGGGGAAGCGCCGAAACTTACACGCTTACCCCGGTGCAGGCCGACGCTATCCTCAAAATGACCCTCGGCCAATTGGTGAACCTGGAGCAGGAAAAGCTCGCCGAGGAGCATCGCAAGCTGCTGGCCGAGATCGCCGACTACCTGCGTATTCTTTCCGACCAGCAGCATATCCACGACATCATCCGCGACGAGCTGCGGGACCTGAAACGCCGTTTCGGCGACGAGCGCCGTACGGAAATCACTGGGGAAGAATTGGGTGAAATCGAGATGGAAGACCTCATCGAAGAAGAGATGATGGTGGTCTCCATCAGCAGTCAGGGATACATCAAACGCACCCCGGTGTCGGCCTACCGGCAGCAACGCCGCGGCGGCAAAGGACTGATCGGCGCAAAAGTGGAAGACGAGGACCCCATCGAGCACCTGTTCGTGGCCAGTTCGCACGCCTACCTGTTGTTTTTCACCAACAAGGGGCGAGTGTACTGGCGCAAGGTGTACGACCTGCCGCAACTAGGGCGCGACGCGCGCGGCAGGGCGATCGTCAACTTGCTGGCGTTATCGGAAGGAGAGCGGATTACCGACTGTCGGGCGATCCGCGACTTCGACAAGCCCGATCACTACCTGGTAATGGCTACCGCGCGCGGCTTGGTGAAGAAAACGCCTTTGGAAGCCTACAGCCGGCCGCTGAAGAACGGCATCATCGCCATCCGGCTGCGTCCCAACGACGAGTTGGTGGATGTGGTGGTAGCCAAGCCTGGCGACGAATTGCTGCTGGCCACGGCGCGGGGCATGGCCATCCGCTTCCGCCAAAGCGACGTTCGCCCCATGGGGCGCAACGCTTCCGGCGTCAAGGGCATTACGCTGCTGCCGGGCGATTCGGTGGTGGGGATGGTCGTGGCCGATCCGGCCGCCACGCTGCTGACGGTGTGCGCCAACGGGTACGGCAAGCGGACGCCTTTCGGCCCGAACTTGTCCGAAGACGAACCGTCCGGCCCGGAACCCATCGCCACCTTCGAAGACGTCTCGGCAGATGTGTCGGCACAGGAGCCACTCGATGCGCCTGGGGCCGGGCGTGCCATCGAAGGGGAGCAAGCCGCAGCGGAAGAAGCGCCGGACGCCGAGCAAGAGGACCAAGCCGAATCGCCCGACTCGCAGCGCTGTTACCGCACGCAACACCGCGGCGGCAAGGGGCTGCGCGACATCAAGACCACCGCCCGAAACGGGCCGGTGATCGGCATCTGCCGCGTGTACGACGGCGACGAGCTGCTGATGATCACCGCCCGCGGCAAGATTCAGCGCGTGGCGGCCGACGACATCAGCGTCATCGGGCGCAACACCCAAGGCGTGAAAATCATGACGCTCGACGAGGGCGATACGCTGGTGGCGGTCAAGCGCCTGCCGAAGGAGGAAAACGGCAAGCCGGGCGATAGATAGTATCGCCGGGCGACAGATAGTATCTAGGTCAACTGGGGTACTTCAACCCAGCGGCGCTGTTGCCAGGCCTGATAGCCCAACTCGGCCAATTGCACGCCTTTGGCTCCTTCCAGCAAGTTCCAGGGGAAAGGCTCGTCTTTGACCACGTGCCGCAGGAAAAGCTCCCACTGCACCTTAAAGGCGTTGTCGTAGGTTATGTTGCTGGGCATCAGTTGCCAGTGGTCGTAGAAGTCGATGGGTTGGTCGATGTCGGGGTTCCACACCGGCCGGGGAGTGAAGCTGTCGTGCTGCACGCGGCAGTGCCGCAGCCCGGCCACAGCCGAACCCTCCGTGCCATCCACCTGGATGGTCAGCAGGTCGTCGCGGCGGACGCGGACGCACCAGGAGGAGTTGAATACCACTGGCACCCCGCTGTGCAGTTCGAAGATGGCATAGGCTGCATCGTCGGCGGTGCAATCGTACGGTTGGCCGTTTTCGTCGACGCGCCGGGGAATGTGCGTAGCCGCCAGCACTGCCACTGCCCGGATCGACCCGAACAGATTGTCGATCACATAGCGCCAGTGGCAGAACATGTCGAAGATGATGCTGCCGCCGTCGGCTTGGCGATAGTTCCAGCTTGGTCGCTGGCAGGGCTGACGAAAGCCATCGAACACCCAATAGCCGAATTCCCCCCGCACCGCCAATATCCGGCCGAAGAAGTTGCAGTCCAGCAGGTATTTCAGTTTCCGTAATCCGGGCAGCCACAGTTTGTCTTGCACCACGCCGTGCTTCAGGCCGGCGGCCTGCGCTTCGCGGTAAAGCAGCAAGGCATCGGCGGTAGTGGTAGCGATGGGTTTCTCGGTATAGATATGTTTCCCGGCGGCAATGGCTTTGCGCACGCACGGCACGCGCAGATTGGTGGCCAGGGAGTCGAAATACACGGTGTAGCGGCTGTCCGACAGCGCCGCGTCCAAGTCGGTGGTATAATGCTCCAAGCCATGCCTATTGGCCAGAGCTTTGAGCTTGGCCTGGTTGCGGCCTACGAGCAAAACGTCGGGCATGATGGTTTCATCGCTGGCCAGACGCACACCGCCCTGTTTGATGATGGCTAGCAAGGAGCGCTCCAGGTGTTGGTTGGCACCCATCCGCCCGGTGACCCCGTTGAGGATTATTCCCACCCGATGTACTGCCACAGCAGCCTCCTTCGCAACCGCATGTTCTGGTTTCTGCACAGCGCTATTGCTGAGCATAACACGGCAGCCCGCGCACCCCGGAAGGCCGAGATGCCCGCCTTTAGCCGGGCGAACGCTCGGCCGGGAGCGGCAACGGCAACGCCCGTCTGAGCCCCGGAATTACAAGGCTACGCGCCGGTGGGCGGCAAGTCAACTGCAACGTGGGGCACCGTAGCGGGGCAGGTTGGAAACAAGTGCCTCAGCAAGGCTGTCATGGGCCGCGTGCTGTGGAATGCGCGTAGATGGGATTTAGGTCGGCGGAGGCCACCCTTGACCAACAAAACATCCTGGGGAAAATGGCGGAAGGCGTCACAGGGCAACCCAGCTCGCCCTGAAAGGACCTGCGAATTGGGTATATCTTGTCGGTACCCAAGCTCACGGGACCAAGCACAATCAAGCTTACGGGACCAGCTATTTGACGACCGACCTGCAAAAACCGGCTGCGGGGACGCAAGCGGCGCATACCGTGGCTGCCGTTGATATTGGCACCAACGCGCTGCGGATGGTGATCGCCGAAGTAACCCCCGACGGACGAACTGAGGTGCTGGAACGTTTGCAGCGCTCGGTGCGCTTGGGGCAGGATACGTTCCGCCGGGGCCGATTGGGGGCGGAAAGCATGCGCGCGGCTTTGGCCGTGCTCAAGGATTACCGAAAATTGCTCGATCTGTATAAGGTCGCCCGTGTAAAGGCCGTGGCCACCAGCGCCGTCCGCGAGGCCAGCAATGCCGATACTTTCTTGGACCGCATTTTTTTGGCCGCCGGTCTTCAGGTGGAGGTGATCGACACATCCGAAGAAACCCGGCTGACAGTCTCGGCGGTGCGCGAGGCTTTGGGCGATGCGCCGATGGATCAAACGCTGATCGCCGATGTCGGCGGGGGCAGTACGCTGTTGGCGGTGTTGCAGGGCGGCCAGATCGTGGCCACGCAAAGCCTGCGGTTAGGCTCCATCCGTATCCAGGAAATGTTGATCACCAGCGAGGACCCTCCGCAACGATCGGCAGAAATCCTCCGCCAGCACGTGGCCAACGTGATCGATATGTCGGAAGGCTCTTTGCCACTGGGAGCGATGCGAGAGCTGGTGGCCGTGGGGGGCGATGCACGCTTCGTGGCCAGCCGGATCGGACGTCCTACCGGCCGGACGGCACTGCTGAGCATCGACCCGTCGGAGTTCGACCGGTTCGTGGAGCGCTCGGTTCGCTATACCGCCACCGAGTTGGCCCGCCGATACGGACTGCCTTTCGCCGAGGCCGAAACCCTCAACGCCGCATTGCTGATTTATCAGGCCCTGCTACATCGCACTCAGGCCGAAAGGATGTTGGTGTCTCATGTCTCCATGCGCGACGGTTTGCTGCTGGAGCTGGCCCGGGAAGTTACGGGCGGACGCGACGACGACTTGGTCTCGGGTGTGATCCTCTCGGCCATGACCTTAGCGCAAAAGTTCCACGCCGACGCGGCGCACGGGTCGATCGTGGCCGAACTGGCCATGCGGCTGTTCGACGAGTTACAAGTTGATCACGGCCTGGGGCCGCGGCAGCGGCTGCTGCTGCGCGTAGCGGCATTGTTGCACGAGGTGGGCGGATTCTTGAGCAACCGCTCCCACCACAAACACAGCGAGTACCTGATCGCCAATTCGGAGATTTTCGGACTGACTCGGAACGAGGTTACCCTTGTATCGCTGGTGGCCCGATACCATCGCCGCAGCCCACCGCGCCCAACTCACACCAGTTATATGGCGTTGCCGCGAGAACAGCGTGTGATCGTAAGCAAGCTGGCGGCGATCTTGCGAGTAGCAGATGCATTGTCGCGCGGCCGGCTGCGCAAAGTCAAAGATGTACTGATTCAGCGCCACGGCGAAGAACTGGTTCTGCAAGTGCCGAGCAGCTTCGATCTGACGCTGGAACGCCGCTCGGTGGCAGCTAAAGGCGACATGTTCGAGGAGATATTCGGCCTGAAATTACGACTGGAAGAAGCATGATGCGTCTTGTGCGATACCGCAGCGGACGGGCAGACAGCCGTGGGGCCGCAGCCCAGCACAACACAGTGCAACGCGGTAACGCAGCGCTACCACGTCGCAGCGCGGCAACGCGGTGCTACCAGCGCGCAGCATAGCGGGGCAGCACCACAAAGGCGCACCGCCGCGCGAGGCACAGCCGCGACAAAGCAGTTTTCGTATCATAGTGTGCTATGGCCAAAGACCCGCTGAAATCGCCGTCTCTGTACATCAACCGCGAACTGAGTTGGCTGGAGTTCAACGATCGGGTGCTGCGCGAGGGGCTGAGCGCAGAAGTGCCCTTGATGGAGCGGGTGAAGTTCCTGGCCATCGTTTTGTCGAACCTGGACGAGTTCTTCCTGGTGCGCGTGGCGGGATTGATGCGCCAGCGTGCGGCAGGTTCCCGTCGCCGCGATCCGGCCGGAATGACGGCCGACGAGCAGCTAGCGGCCATCGGCCAGCGCGTGCGGCGGATGCTGGCCGAGCACCAACAGGGTGTGCGCGAAGTGTTGGCGGCGCTTGCCGAGCACGGGCTTCACGTATTGCAGCCTCAACAGTGGTCGCCCCAACAACGACGCTGGTTGGAAGCCCGTTTCGCCGACGAAGTGCTGCCGGTGCTGACTCCGCTGGCCATCCAGCAGCTTTCGCCCCGCCCGTTGCTTCCTAGCCAACAGTTGTTCGTAGCAGCGATCATATCGCCAGTGGTACAAGGGCACGGCGAGCAGATGACCATGCCCGGCGAGCCAGCGAATATGCCGGCCGGGCCAGCAGCCATGCCGCTTTGGTCGCAAGAGGCTGCGCAGGTTGCATCGGCCGCAGCGGAGCCGGGCACGCACTTGTCCGGTAAGCGACGCCGGGGCAAAGCCAAGGCCGGGCGGCACACGGCAGACAGCCCCGCTGAGCCCCAAGGCGCGAACCTGGTGGTGTTGCCTGTGCCCACGCAATTCCCGCGTTTCGTAACCTTGCCCAGCGAAGGGGACGACGTTTATCTGGCGCGTTTGGAAGACGTGATTGCGGCCGGCTGCGGGTTGCTGTTTCCGACCTGCCAAGTGGAAGCCACTGCACTGTTCCGCATTACGCGCGATGCAGATATCGATGTAGACTTGGAAGACGCGGAAGATTTGTTGCGGCAGATGGAACAGGCCGTTGCGCAGCGGCGTCGTCGGGCGGCGGTGCGGTTGACCATTTCGGCCGGTTGCCCGCCACAAATCGAACGGTCGCTGCGGAATTGGCTCGACCTGCGCGAGGAGGAGGTTTATCAGATCGACGGCTTCCAGGACGCAGCAGCTTTGTGGGAACTGTCCGCCCAAGCAGGGTTCGACAAACTTCGCAATCCCGAATGGCCGCCCCAGCGTCCGCGCGACCTGATTGGCTGGGACAACTTGTGGGAGGCGGTGGAAGACCACGATGTGCTACTGTTTCATCCATACGAGAGCTTCGATCCGATCGTGGAGCTTCTGGAACAGGCTGCGGCCGACCCTGGTGTGCTAGCAATCAAGCAGACGCTGTATCGCACCAGCGGCGACTCGCCTGTAGTGCGCGCCTTGCAGCAAGCTGCCCAGAAAGGCAAGGAGGTGACGGTGCTGATCGAGCTGCGCGCTCGCTTCGACGAGGCCCGAAACATCGCCTGGGCACGCAGGCTGGAAGACGCCGGCTGCCATGTGATCTACGGCGTAGCCGGGCTTAAGACTCATGCCAAGGCGCTGCTGATCGTGCGGCGAGAAGGTTCGCGCATCGTCCGCTACGTGCATCTGTCCACAGGCAATTACAACGAGAGGACGGCACGGCTATATTCCGACATCGGCCTGCTGACCTGCAACCGCGACATCGCCGCCGACGTGGCAGCGTTCTTCAACCTGCTGACGGGCTGCTCGCAGTCGGTCGGCTGGCGCACGCTGTCGATCGCGCCGGCCGGACTGAAGCAACGCTTCCTCGATCTGATCGACCGCGAGATCCGTGTCTCCACCGCCGATAAGCCGGGCCTGATCATGGCCAAAGTCAACTCGTTACAAGACCCGGACATGGTGCGGGCGCTGTATCGCGCCAGCCAGGCGGGGGTGAAGGTGATGCTCAACGTACGGGGTATATGTTGTCTGCGGCCAGGGATCAAGGGTGTGTCGGAGAATATCGAAGTTCGCTCCATCGTCGATCGGTACTTGGAGCATGCCAGGATTTATTACTTCCACAACGGCGGCCATGAGGAAGTGTATCTCAGCAGCGCCGATTGGATGCGGCGGAATCTGGAACGTCGGCTGGAAATACTGTTCCCTGTGCCCGACCCGCGCCACCGCCGCCGACTGATCGACATCCTGCACACCTTCTTCGCCGACAACCAAAAGGCCCGTTTGCTCCAGAGCGACGGCACCTACCTGCCTGCCCCGCGCAAAGGCCCGAAGGTCCGTGCCCAGGAGGTCTTCTTCCGCCAGGCGGTGGCCGAAGTGCGCGAGGCGGAAAAGGCCGCCGCTGAGTTCCAGCCGCTGAAGAAACCGCAGGAGTGATCGACGGCGGATTGGCTCGGGGAACCCAAGGCAGCGCTGAGGAGCTGGGGCACTTCTTTGCCCAGAGCTTCTCTTGCCCACCAGCGCCGGAAGACAGTGACGCCAGTTGACTATCGGGCGCTACTCTCGGTGCCTGTGCACGGTTCGGCAGCGGCCACCTCTGGCGCAGGGTCGGCAGCAGGCACTTCTGGCGCAGGGAAAAGCCGCTTCAGCACCACATGGGCCGGCAGCACTACCACTAGCGGCACGCCCGCCAACACTGCCGCGAAGTACAGCCATTGCGGAACCCATGTTTGCGGCTGTTGCTGACTGAAACCATAGACGTAGTTGACATTGACAGGCTTGTGCGGGGCATCTGGCGGCGGAGGCGGCGGCGGAAAACACAAATAGCAAATCGTCAGTATCACCCAGGCCGCGG
The DNA here is from genome assembly GCA_938015445.1 of uncultured Pirellulales bacterium. Taxonomy (GTDB): domain Bacteria; phylum Planctomycetota; class Planctomycetia; order Pirellulales; family Thermoguttaceae; genus CALLPE01. Next base: position 129,618 of record CALLPE010000008.1, on the reverse strand, counting down.
CGGTCCACAACATCCACGCTCGGCGGTGATAGCCCAGCCGCCACACCATCCACAACAGCAGCAGCGGCAGCCAACCGTGGAACAACGACAGCGCGCGGGTATGCAGGGGGATGTCGGCCTTGAACATGTATCCGGTAAGGCCCGTCAGTCGCAAGCCGATCAACTCCGCTGTGAAGTCCGCAATCCACACCAACTGCGGGATCAGTATTCCCACCGCCGGCGCGGAGGCCAGCAGCGGGCTTTCCGACCAGATGGCCGCCAAGCCGATAAACAACGCCACATCGCAGAGGAAAAGGAAGTTCGTCGGCCCGTACGTCTGCCAGTAACAGGGCACGAACACGCACACGAAAGCTGTGTACGCCAGCTTGAGCCAAAGGGGGATGCGCCTGCTGTGTGGCAGCCAGCTTCTCGTCATGGCGGTCGTTTTGAAGGCGCTTTCCTGTCCGTCGAGCGTTGCACGTCAAGCCGCACGGCGTCCGGCGGAGACGATGCAGCATAGAATCGACCGCCCTGCCGTCAAACGGCCCAGCAGCGGCAGATTAACAGCTCCTGCACGGCTGTCAAGCGTCGCCACAACGGTTTAACTCCGCCACGGCTGCCATGTGGTGGTACGGCTGTCATGCGGTGCCATCCGGCGCCGCGGCGCAGCCTGTGGCCGGCGACTGGTCGGTATGGCGGCGCTTGGCGGCGTCCTCGGTGCCGGGGACGATCATCGGGCTGGGGGAGTTGGCTTCGATGATTTCCTTCAGCTCTGCGGTGTCGATGGTTTCCTTTTCGATCAACCGGTCGGCCAGCGCCTCCAAGGCTTTACGTCGGGAAGTAAGGATGTGCCGGGTTTTTTCCTCGGCTTGCTGAATGATGTGCTTGATTTCCTGATCTATTTCCCGGGCAGTCTGCTCGCTATAGGCGCGGGGGCGTAGCAGGTCGTCCCCAGCCGGAATGAACATTGCCCTCCGTCCCTCGTGGAAGCTGATCCTTCCCAGCCTGCTCATGCCGAATTCCATGACCATACTGCGAGCGATCTCGGTGGCGCGCTCCAAGTCGTTCTGTGCCCCGGTCGATAAATCGCCGAACACAAGTTCCTCGGCCACCGAGCCGGCCAGAAGGACTTGTATGCGGCTGAATAGCTCTCTTTGCGTAAGCAGATAGCGATCTCCTTCCGGTCGCTGCATGGTGTAGCCCAGCGCGGCCAAGCCGCGCGGGATGATCGATACCTTGTGTACCGGATCGGTGTCGGGCAGGCTATAGGCGACCAGGGCATGGGCGCTTTCGTGGCAGGCTACCCGCTGCTTCTCCTGCGGTTGCATCACGCGCTGCTTCTTCTCCAGACCGGCCGTGACTCGCTCTACGCCTTCGATGAACTCGTCCATGGAGACCGACAATTTATTTTTTCGGGCGGCCAGCAGCGCAGCTTCGTTTACCAGATTGGCCAAATCGGCGCCGACGAAGCCGGGGGTCAACCGCGCGATTTCCTTCAGATCTACCGACTGATCGAGCCTGACCTGTTTGACGTGGACTTTCAAGATTGCCTCGCGCCCGCGTACGTCGGGCCGATCGACCAACACGTGCCGATCGAATCGACCGGGGCGCAACAGGGCCGGATCGAGGGTTTCCGGGCGGTTGGTGGCGGCCATGACGATCACACCGCTGTTAGAGTTGAAGCCATCCATCTCCACCAGCAAAGCGTTGAGCGTCTGTTCGCGTTCGTCGTGGCCGCCGACGACGCTCATGCCCCGGGTTTTGCCCAGGGCGTCCAATTCATCGATGAACACGATGCAGGGTGCTCTGGCCTGGGCCTGCTGGAACATGTCGCGCACCCGCGCCGCCCCGACGCCCACGAACATCTCCACGAAATCGGAGCCGGAAAGACTGAAAAACGGCACGCCCGCCTCGCCAGCGATGGCTTTGGCCAACAAGGTCTTTCCGGTGCCTGGCGGTCCGACCAGCAGCACGCCCTTGGGAATCCGCCCACCGAGCACCTGATACTTGGTCGGTTCCTTGAGAAAATCGACCACCTCGCGCAGTTCTTCGACCGCCTCGTCGATGCCTGCCACATCCTCGAAGGTCACATCGATGTCTTCCTGAGCATACAGCCTTCCCCGGCTGCGTCCGAAGGCGATGGCTGACCCCGGCCCCCCCATCCGCCGCATCAATAGCAGCAATACCCCGATAAATAGCAACGTGATCAGCAGCATCGGCAGGTAGTGCCGCCATCCGCTGGGGGCCTTCTCGGCGCGGATGTCGGTAAAACCTTTTTCGCGGGCCAGATCGAACAGTTTGTTGTTGTCGGCATCCAGGCCCCAGCGCGAGGTGCGAAAGGTGACCGTCTCCGGGGCGCTGTCGGCCTGGGTGGCCGGGGAGATCACCTGCCGGCTGACCTTGCCGGTGATTTCCTGCGGGCCGAACTTCAACTCAGAGAGGTTCCCGTAGCGAACCACCCGACGGCGGTTGCCTTCGCCTTCGGTCACTTCGATGGCCGCACCGGGGTTCTTCTCCGGCGCGCCTTGCTCGATCAGCTCTACCAGCTTGCCGTAGCCGATCTCCACCTGCGCTCCGTCGTTCATCAAGGCCACCAGCAACACCACCCCGGCACCGAAAATTAGCAGGTACCATCCCAAGTTGCTGCTGACCGGCGCGGGCTTCCGCGGCGGGGTTGCTCGGCCTCCATCGCGCTGGTTGTCGTTGCTCATTAACTGGTCCTTTCGGCTACACCTCCAATTTCAATTATAGCGTCGCCTGGGGATGGTTGTCCCTCACGGTATCGCCGGGTCGGTGCAGTTACTGGCGAGCCGGCTGCGTTTTGCGAGCCGGCTGCGTTTTTGGCGGGGCAACCCAGCGCGCCGGGGAAAGCCACGGGGCATAGGTAGTATCGCGCGGCAAGTTTTCCTGCTAGAATCATCACAGCCATGCGGGTCGTTGGGCAGCGTGGCGAACGGCTTGAGCTTCGATCTGCATCTCGACTTGCGTGAGTCGCGGTCCGCATTCCGACCCGCGACAACCTCGATCCGCATCCCGATTTGCGAGACTTTCGGTCGGCGCCAGAAGCGCGCTTTTTGCCAGCATCATGCACAGCCAGTAGCATGGACAGGATATTGATTCGCAACGGTCGGGTGATCGACCCTTCGCAAGCAATAGATCGGGTGACCAATCTGTTGCTTGCCGAGGGGCGTATCGCCGCCTACGACGTGCCGCCGGAAGCAGCGGCAGAGGTAGTGGTGGACGCCTCGGGCAAGATCGTCGCGCCGGGGCTGATCGACATGCACGTGCACTTGCGCGAGCCAGGTTTCGAGGAAGATGAAACCATCGCCTCCGGAACGGCCGCCGCACTGGCCGGCGGTTTCACCAGCGTGGCTTGCATGCCCAACACCGATCCGCCGGTGGATACCCAAGCCGCCGTGGAGTTCATCCACGGCCAGGCGCAACGGGCCGACAATTGCAACGTGTACGCCATCGCCTGCGTGAGCAAGAACCGCGAAGGGAAGGAGTTGGCCGAGATCGGGCAGTTGGTCAAGGCCGGGGCAGTGGCGTTCAGCGACGATGGCGCGCCGATCGGCGACACGGAACTGATGCGCCGCGCGTTCGAGTACTGCCTGATGTTCGACAAACCGCTGCTGAACCATGCAGAAATCCGCGAGCTGACGCAGTCGGGCGTGATGCACGAGGGGCTGATTTCCATGATCCTGGGCCTGCCGGGCATCCCGGCCGCCGCCGAAGACGTAATGGTCAGCCGCGACATCGCCCTGGCCGAGGCCACCGGCGGCCGGTTGCACATCTGCCACGTATCGACTTCCAACAGCGTCGATGCGTTGCGTCGGGCCAAGAGCCGCGGCGTGCGCGTGACCGCCGAGGCCACCCCACACCATTTCACCCTTACCGACGAATGCCTGCGCAGCTTCGACTCCAATTTCAAGATCAATCCGCCCCTGCGCGGACAGGAACATGTCGATGCGCTGATCACCGGCCTGGCCGACGGCACGATCGATGTCATCGCCAGCGACCACGCCCCGCACGCCAAAGAAAAGAAAATGCGTGAACTCGACCAGGCACCGTTCGGTTGCGTGGGACTGGAAACTACGCTGGGGCTGGTCATCAGGCGGTTGATCGAGCCGGGGCATCTGGACTGGCCCGCCGCCCTGGCCAAAATGACTATCAATCCCGCCAGAATACTCGGCATTCCTAAAGGAACGTTGAAAATCGGCGCCGACGCCGACGTGACGATCATCGACCCGGCCGCTCGCTGGAAAGTCGACCCCGCGCAGTTCCGTTCCAAGAGCTGCAACACGCCGTTTGCAGGCATGGAGCTGACGGGCCGGGCCGAGATGGTGATCGTCGGCGGAAGGATAAAATACCGGCGCAGTTGAACCACGGCGGTCGTGGAAGGCTGTTAGGCCAGTTGGTTCCTCACCGCGACCGCGTAGTGGCTTAGTTCCGCATCTCGGCCGCGCAGTGGCGGCACTCAAAGTGCAGCTTTACCAATCGCACAGGGGAGGGTGTTATATGTGGAAGCGATGCTGTTTCCGTCGCCCACGCTGTAGCTGGTGCTATTTGGGACTCATTGCTGCCAGCTTGTTTTTGCGCTCGGCCATCAGCCCGGTTGACATGGAAAACGCTTCCGCCGGGCAGCCACAAAGCGCCCCTGCCGCCAGTGGCACGCCCCCGGCGATGGCTAGGCCGCTCAAAGGACTGCCCAGCCCGGAAGGTCAGCACATAGCGAAAATCAAATCGCTGGAAGACGGCAAGTGGTTGAAGCTGGGCGCGCCGGCTCCTGATCCGAAGTGGGGTCGGGCGCGGGGCCGTTCATGGACGGCAGTGATGCCTTTGGCGCCGGAGTTGCGCGGGGCGTTCCTGTTCGGCGAAGGAGTTCACGGTTACGTGAAGCCGGACGGCCACTACATGGACGACTTGTGGCTGTACGACATCAACGCCCATCGCTGGATCTGCTGCTACCCCGGCGCGGACTGCAAACGGCTGGCCTTGCAGATCGACTCCGAGGGCTTCGAGGCCGATGCTTCCGGCCAGCGCATTCCCGTCGCCTCCCAGGTGCACGGCTACTCGATGAACGCCTACGACACCGACAACCGGCGGCTGATGAGCATGCCCAACACGCATCCGTATTGGCAGCGGGCGATACCTCAGCGGCAAACATGGCTGAAACCGCCGCCGTCGGACGCTAGCCCGTGGATGTTCGACACGCTTACCGGCCGCTGGGAGCGGCTGCGGACCGGCACAGTCGGACCGCCTACTGGACACGGCGATACGCTCATCTACTTGCCCCAGCGCAAAGCAGCCTTCTTCCTGCACCGAAACCAAGAGGTGTGGTATTACGACGTTCCGGGCAATCGCTGGAGCCAGGTCAAACCGGCCGGACCGCCGCCGCCGTGGGGCATCGACGCTGTAAGCTGCTACGACCCGAAACGCCAGCGGATCTACATCGGAGGGGGCAGCTATCCGGTGGCACCGCCCAGCACGCACGCATTTTGGGTCTACGACCTAAAGGCCGAGCGCTGGCTCGACCCCCAACCGAAAGGAAAGCCCTGTAAAGGCTCCAACAGCTACCCCACCAAGAATGCGATGCTGGTGTACGACTCGGCCAACGACAAGGTGTTGCTGGTCTTCCACTCGCACCACGACGACACGCCCGAAAGGCTCGGCGTGTACGTGTACGATCCCGACGCCAATCAATGGTTGGACGACCCGCTGCCCGTCCCCGACGAGTTGGGACGCAACCGCCAGGCCAAGAACGGCTTCTACGATCCGCAGCTCAACGCGGTTTTCATCCATTCTGCCGGCGACAGCGACGACAACAGCACCATGTGGGTATTTCGGTATCGCCGAGAAAAATGACCCATCCAATGTGCCGCGTGGCTTCGGGCTGCGGTGCTGTGTGTCCTGACAACGCCCAGGGCCGAAATGTGGCAGCGCGGGCCGTGTAATTTATCGCCGGGGATGCCGAAGAGCGTACAATACGCGGGGACGTGGCAGGCTATCGGCGGCGAATGCAGAAAGGCGATTGTCTGGCGGTGGGTTGTCGGCCGGGCCGCGCCCGAACTATAATGTCCCCATCATAAGGGTGCGAGATTGCCTGCGCCGTTGCCACTCGGGCAGGAACACAGGCGACTGTTGAAAAGGCCTTGTAATGGCCTCCTACGATGAACCTCCGCCGCGCGTTCGTCCCAGCTCGCTAGAGCTGAACTGTCCCTACTGCCAAGCGCGGTTGAGCATCTCGCCGAGCCACGCCGGGGCGGCAACCATCTGTCCGCTGTGCCGCGGCAAGTTTCAGGCCCCGCTGCCGATGGCCCGATCGCCGCTGGGCGCGCCGCACTATGCCGAGCAAGACCCTCTGGTGCGCGAGTTCGCCAGCAAGAAGATTCCCGCCGGGGTGTGCGGCATCGTCTTAGGGGCGCTGGGGGTTCACAAGTTCATTCTGGGGTTTGTGGGCACAGGCATTCTCATGCTGCTGGTCTCGGTGTTCGGTGTGTGCCTGTACGCTTTGCCGACGATGCTTATGGGCACCATTGGGCTGGTCGAAGGGATCATCTATCTAACCAAAAGCGACGAAGAGTTCTACCGCAGCTATGCAATCGAGCGGCGTAACTGGTTCTAGCCGCCCACGTTGTTGTAGTTTTGGCAGTTCTATCGGCCCCTGTGATATGACATCCATGAGCAATTGCTTGCCGCGCAGTCCCGAGTTGATGTCGGCCCACGACACCGCGCTGCTGGTCGTGGACGTACAGGAACGGCTTGTGCCGGCTATTTCAGACCGCCAACTGGTGGTGTGGAACTGCGGTCGGCTGCTCGACGGGGCCGGGATACTCGGCCTGCCGGTGTGCGCTACCGAGCAGTATCCCAAGGGACTGGGGCCCACTGTGGCGGAACTTGCCCAGCGGCTCAGCCGGCTCCGGCCGGTTGGGGGTCTCCCGTCGAAGCTCACGTTCAGTTGCGGCGGCTGCCCGGAACTTTTTGATAACCTCCGCCAGCTTGGGCGCAGCAAAATCTTGGTGTGCGGTATGGAGACTCATGTCTGCGTGCAGCAGACGGTATTGGACCTGCTGGCCGACGGCTGGCGGATTTACGTGGCGGTGGACGCGGTCGGCTCACGCTTCCGGATAGATCACCAGACGGCCTTGCGCCGCATGGAGTGCTGCGGAGCGACACTGACAACCACCGAAGCGGCGCTGTTCGAGTGGTGTCAGGTTGCCGGTACCGAGCAGTTCAGGCAGATCAGCCAATTGGTGCGGCAGCAGCCACCGACCCTGTCTTCCGACGACACACCTACCAGCCAATGAGCGCCGGCTGCCTGGCGGCGAGTAAGCCGGCCTGCGGCGCGTGGTCCCAGCAGCGCTAAAAGCTCACCATGCGTTTGTACTGTTCCAGTCGGGCGTCCAGATCATCGCGGGTAGCACGCAGCAGCCCCTCCAGGCTGAATCCTTCCACGGTGAAGCTGGCCGTGATGGTTCCGTAAGCGATGGCCTGTTTGAGCGACAGCGGGTCGAACTGCCCTTGCTCGGCCAAATAGCCCATCATGCCGCCGGCAAAAGCGTCGCCGGCGCCGGTCGGATCGACGACGTCGGCCGTGGGATAGGCCGGCAGGACATAGGTCTCGTGCTGTCCGAAGAACATCGCCCCGTGCTCGCCTTTCTTGATGATCACGAAGCGCGGCCCCATCTGGCGGACGCGCCGGCCTGCCCGAACCACATTCTGCTCGCCGCTCAGCAGTTTGGCTTCGCTGTCGTTGAGAACCAGGCCATCTACGCGGCGTAGTAGCTCGGCCAGTTGGTCCGGTTCGGTACGGATCCACAGGTCCATGGTATCGGCGACTGTCAGCACCGTGCCCGGGCATTGTTCCAACATGCGTAGCTGCAAGCCGGTGGCACCGTTGGCCAGAAACAGGAACTGGCAGCGGCGATAGTGCTCCGGCAGCACCGGGTCGTGCTGGGTCAACACGTTCAGATGCACGTCGATCGTTTCCCGATCGTTCAAATTCGGCTCGTACCGCCCGTGCCAGCGGAAGGTCTTGCCGCCGGGAACCACCTGTAGTCCGGCGGTGTCGATGCCCCGGGTCTTAAGCAGTCGGGTATGTTCTTCGGGCCAGTCCTCACCGACCACCGCCGCCAGATGCACGCTGGTGAAGAAACTTGCCGCGACAGAAAAGTACACTGCCGATCCGCCCAACAGGTTTTCCCGCTTTTCGCAAGGCGTTTCTACGGTATCCAGGGCGGCAGAGCCGACGACAACCAGTGACATGACGACAAATCCTCGACAGCAACAACGCTTCTTGGCAGGCGGCCACTGGGCCGGCCATTCGGTGTTGCTCATTATCTCCGCCCCACACGGCCCGGCAAGGGTTGGCTTGGCAGTTCCGCTGCACCAACCACCGCGCGGCGCTAACGGCCTCGACGAAAAGGCAACGCCAGAATCGGCATCTTGTCGCTGGCTGCGGCCAGCGCGAGGGCAGCTCTCGAAGCAGTAGCCGGTCAGCGGCGCAGCGGGCCGGGATGAACGTCGAGCGTCAGCTCTTCGGTCAAGCCCGCCCGAAGCCGCTCCACGGCGATCGCCCCCATGACGGCGTTGTCGGTGCACAATCGCAAAGGGGCGATGAAAAGTCGGAAGCCTTTTATGCGGGCTTGTTCTTCCAACCGGGCGCGGAGTCGGGTGTTGGCCGCCACTCCGCCGCCCACGCACAGCGTGTCCAGTCCGGTGCGCTCCAGCGCTTGCACGGCCTTGCCCACCAAGCAATCCACCACCGCTTCCTGAAAACTGGCTGCCAAGTCGGCCACAAGCTGCGAGGGCAACTCCAGCCGGGAGAAGTCGGCGCGTCCCGGACCGACCAGCTTGTAGCGAACCGCCGTCTTCAGCCCACTGAAGCTGAAATCCAGCCGCTGGTCATCCAGCATCGAGCGCGGGAAAGCGAAGGCGTGGGGATTTCCTTTTTCGGCGGCGCGTTGGATGGCCGGGCCACCAGGAAACGGCAAGCCCAACATGCTGGCCACTTTGTCGAACGCTTCGCCGGCGGCGTCGTCGATGGTGGAACCGAGCAGCTCGAAACGAATCGCATCCGGACACCGATACAAACTGGTGTGTCCGCCGCTTACCACCAGTCCCACGCAAGGGAACACTTCCCGACCCGCGGCCAGCCGGCAAGCGTACACGTGTGCCTGAAGATGGTTTACGGCCACCAGAGGCACATCCAGTGCCACGCACAAAGTCTTCGCCGCCACCAACCCCACCAGCAACGAGCCTGCCAGTCCCGGCGTGTTGGCCACTGCCACGGCGCCGATGTCGGCCAAGCTTAGTCCGGCCCGCGTGAGCGCTTCGTGGATGACCGGTAGGATGCGTTCCAGATGAGCCCGAGATGCGATTTCCGGCACCACCCCGCCGAACCGCCGGTGCAACTCATCCTGCGAAGCCACCACCGACGAGAGCACTTGGAGCTGGTCGGTCACTACGGCAGCGGCAGTCTCGTCGCAAGTGGTTTCGATCGTCAGGATGTTCATCCGCTGGGACCAGACAGACAGTGGGCGTAGCCTCAAGGCCACACAAATCCGCGCGACTTCCCGCCGCGCCGTCGGTCAGCGAGTATCAATCTTGCTTCGACCGTTGCATATCCGGTTGCGAGTTAGTGTCCGCCTTAGCCAGTTCCGTGCTCAGGTACTTGAGGGCCAATTGTAGTTGGCGATCGACGAAGGACCCAGCGTTAGACTTCAACGGGGGGCTCTCGGAGGACTGAGCGGTGGTATCGTCCGGGGAGTTCCCAGGCTTGGCCCCCACTGCTTGGCTTGCTGGCGCCGATTGTCCGGTGGCAGTCGGCTGGCCGAGGCTGGGATTTTGGGGTGCCAGTTTTTCGGGCTTCGGCAGCACGATGTCCCGCCGGCGGCGGTCCTCCATTAGGGCCAGCAACTCGCCGTCGGGCAGTTTCAGCTCCAGTCCCTCGTCGGGCTGCACGCCCCATTGGTCGCTTTCTTTGGCGTCGTCGAAGCGATGGATGTTCTTCCCACTAGGACGGCAATAAATGGCGGTGGTCAGCTTCAGTGCGCTGCGGCCGTCTTCCAGGTCGATCACGTTCTGCACGCTTCCTTTGCCCCACGTGCGCTCGCCGACGATCACCGCCCGCTTGTGATCCTGCAAACAGGCCGCCACGATCTCGCTGGCGCTGGCGCTATAGCGGTTGACGAGCACCGCCATGGGGAAACCTTCGTAAGTGCCGTCCTTGCGCGCGTTCCATACTCGCTCCGGGCTGTTGCGCCCCTTGGTGCTGACGATTCGCCCCTGGGCGATGAACAGGTCGGCCACTTCGATCGCCTCGCTGAGCAGCCCACCCGAGTTGAAACGCAAGTCCAGCACCAGCGCCCGCATGTTGGCGGCCCTCAGCTCGTCGAGCGCTTTACGGAGTTCTCGGGCGGTGTCGGAGCTGAAAGCAGTGATGCGCACGTAGCCGATGCGCCGCTGGGCGTCTAGCATGTAGTCCCACGTGTCGTCTGCCTTGCGGCAGTCGCCTAAGACGGTATCGACGTGGATGCGCTCGCGGGTAAGGGTGATCGTCTCCTTAGTTTTGCGGCCCGGATGAACAACGGTAAGCGTCACCTGGGTGCCCTCCTTGCCTTTCAGCCGGCGGACAGCCTCGTCGAGCGTCAGCCCCTCGGTGCTCTTGCCGTCGATTTCCACAATTCGGTCTCCGGCGATGATCCCTGCCCGATAGGCCGGAGTACCCACCAGCGGGCTGAGCACCTTCAACTGGCCTTCCTCCACGGCGATCTGGATGCCGATGCCGCCGAACTCGCTTTCCACCGAGGTGCGAAACCGCTCGATGTCTTCAGGCGAAATGTACGTCGAATATCCGTCCAGCTTGCTGAGCACGCCGCGGATGGCCGCCTCGACCAGCTCCCGGCGGTCAACATCCTTGATGTAGTTCCGCTCTACCTGGTCGATGGTATCGACCAGCAGCTTGTACAGCTCGTAGTAATCGTCCTTGACAGGCGGTTTCGCCTCGGCGGGGAAAACATCCCCCACCGGCAGGCTCACAAGTACGCAAGCCGCCGCCAACAACCATCGGGCCATTCAGAAGGCTCCCTTGCACCAAACCGCCACGGGCCAGCAGTACAACGCGATTAGCTCAGCCAAGAAGCTTCGGCGACGAGCCAACGGCGTGCCGCTGCGCAACTGTCGGCGCCACAAACCATTCAAGGGCCACAATCAAACCCTTCAATGGCAAGTATAATGCCGCGGCGACGGCTGAGCAAGGCGCACATGATGGACCCATGCCGGCGGCACATTGAGCCAGACCCAGTCGCGGCGGATTTCGGCGCCGTCGAGCAGCTTGGCGATGGCATCGCGCACCCCCCGCAGCCGCTGTCGCTGCGCTCGCCCGCTAACGGCCATCCGCATCGCCCGCAACGCTATGTACTCGAAGAACGAAAGCGTACCCCCTGGCTTGAGTACACGGCTGAGCACACCGAGGATATTTTCCACGGTTTGCGGCGAAAAGTTGTTCAGCGGCAAACCCGAAACGATCAGATCGTACTGGCCCTCGGCGTCCACCGTTTCCACTGGGCAGTGCAGTATTCGGCTGCGTGCTGCTGCGCGGCGGAACAGCGGGTCGGTCTGGAAAAGCACTTGCAGCCGGGCGACGAACCGCTCGTTCAGTTCGACCAGGTCGAGCTGGTCTTCGGGACGCATGACGGCGATGATCCGCCGGGTAACCGCGCCGGTGCCGGGGCCGACTTCCAGTATCCGCCGCCCCTGGGAACCAGGTTCGGCCACATAGCGCGCCAGCGCAGCCGCCAAAAAACGCCCGCTAGGAACAATCGCCCCGGTGGTATAGTGCCGGCGGCAGAACTCGCCGAAGAATATCCTTACGTCTTGCCACATTTCGCGCCCCACAACACAAGCGCCATCATCGCACACGTCAGGCCAGCCGCCAAGGGCAGCCCTGCGGCGCTGCCATACTGGCAACTGCGCCAGCATGGATCACGGGCGCACGAAGGGATTGGTGCGTTTCTCCCGCGCGACGGTGGTTGCCGGGCCGTGACCGGGCAAAAGCAGTGTGTCGTCCGACAGGGTATATAGCCGCTCGCGGATTCCGGCGGCCAGTTGGCGCATATCGCCGTCGGGGAAGTCGGTGCGGCCGACGCTTCCGGCGAAAATCACGTCGCCAACGAACGCCACCGGCGGATTATGCCCTTCGAGCAGGTACACTACGTGTCCGCACGAATGGCCGGGAAGGCCTATGACCCGAAACTCCAGGCCAGCCGCCGCGAACACCTCCCCGTCGGATAGCAGCACATCGGCCGGTGGGGAGGTCAGCCCCGCCGCGAACAGCTCCGAAAGGTTCTCCGCCGGATTGGACAGCTTAGAACACTCGTCGGCACCGATAGCCAGGCGGCAATCGGGCCAGCGGGCTTTGATGGCGGCGTTCCCCCCGATGTGGTCGGCGTGCCCATGCGTGTTAAGTATCGCCGCCGGCTGGAGGTTGTGGCTTTCCAGAAAAGCGACGATTTTCTCCGGCTCCAGACCTGGGTCTACCAAGACGCACTCGTTGCGGTCGGCCCGCCGCACCACGTAGCAGTTCTCCTCGAACGGGACAGATAGCACGCAAGAAATCTCGATATTGCCAGTACTCACAGATTGATCTCCCACGACAGCGCAAGTTTGGGTAAACTTTACCGACTAAAAACGCTTCAGCTCGCCACCTTAACCGTGACGATTGCGTAAAAGCAGCCTGCGGGAGCAAACATTGTAATTGTGCCAGCCCTAAGCGGCGATATGCTGGATAAAGGGTTGCCAGCGCTTGGCGGCATGCGCGCTACAGGTGCCCGTCCAACTTTGTCGCCGTTGCGGTCAAGCCAGCAGCGACCCAACACAGGCGGAAAGCAACCGGCGGCCGCGCGACCAGAGCTTGGCGCTTGTGTAAATCTGGCTTCGTTAGGTATCGAGTGTGACCCCAGCCCACAAGCATAACACGCCGACAAATCACGCCGAAAGCAGCGGATGAGCGTGGCGGTTGGCACAAGGAGGTTCGTTTCATGCAGTCGAAATGGTTTGCGTTCTGGAGGCTGATTGCGGCACTATGGATTGCGGCGGCTATTAGCGCTCAAAGCACAGGGCAGATATTGCCGCGCAAGAAACACGAGTCGCCTAAAAAGCCGGAATCGGCCGCCCAAGAGCAGCCGAAAAGCGACGGCAGGCAGCCAGAGCTGGTGGCCGAACGCACCGAGCTGAGCAGCCGGCCGGTGCCAGCAATTGCCGACCCTCAACAGCCCGACGAGCACCCACTGATGCCTGCCATCCGTTGGGCTTACGAGGGAATCGCCAACATGGAGAAGATCAGCGATTACTCGGCCACGCTGTGCAAGCGCGAGCGGCACGACGGCAAGCTGAACGACTACGAGTACATGTTCATTAAAGTCCGTCACAAGCCGTTCAGCGTGTACATATACTTCCTCTCCCCGCCGTCGATCAAGGGGCAAGAGGTCATTTACGTCGAAGGCCAGAACAACGGCAACATGTGGGCGCATACCGTAGGCATCAAAGACACACTGGTCGGCACGGTGTCGCTGTCGCCCACCAGCGCCATCGCCATGAAGGGCCAGCGCTATCCGCTGACCGAGATCGGGATTCTGAACCTCACGCGCCGATTGGTAGAAGTGGCTGAGAAGGATGCCCGCTTCGGCGAATGCGAGGTCAAGTTCCTCAAAGGCGCAAAGATCAACGACCGCACCTGCACCTGCATTCAGGTGGTACATCCTGTGCCGCGGCGGGTGTTCCTGTTCCACATCGCGCGCATCTACGTGGACGACGAGCTGAACGTGCCCATCCGCTACGAGGCCTGGGACTGGCCCAAGCAGCCCGGCGGCGAACCTGAGCTGATGGAAGAGTACACCTACTTGAACCTGAAGCTCAACAACGGGTTCACCGACGCCGATTTCGACATCCGCAACCCCAACTACAGATTCCGCTGAGCCAGTCTGGCCGGCCGAATAATGTTCGATGCGCTGCCGCTGGGCAACGCGGGTGCACAAGCCGCTACATGTCGGGCCTACACGTCGACCTTACACACTGCCCCTACACACTGCCCCTGCACGTCGCCGCTCAGTGTTGCCCTTTGCTTGGTGACGTTACATGTTGCCACTGCATGGCGGCCCTACATCTTGGCCAGCATTTCCATTACCCGGTCGGTAATAGTCTGAATCAGCGCTTCCTGCTCGGCGGCACCAAGCTGGGCCACGGACGGTTGCTGCACCGTTTCGGTCGGCTGCCCAGCGCTGGCGGAATGTGGATTGGCCGTTGCCGCTCCCGGCGCAGCGGGCTGGCCGTCGGTGTTGGCCAACTGGCCGGCTGATTTCGCGGCCGGCTGGCCCGCGCCGTCGGCGGGCTTACAGTACCGCGGCGGTTGAAACGCCTGGTGTTGAACGCCGGTTTCCTTCCAACTGTCGCGGAACACGTCGTTGGCGCAGATGTCGCAGTTGGTCAGCTCGAAGCGCGGATCTTTAAACCCCCATTTTTGCTTAAGTTGCAGCAGGGCCTGCGCTTCCGGCTCGCTGAAGTAATGGATTCGTCCTAGGCCGCGAGCCAACATCAGAATGCGGCAGTAGGCGTCGAGTATCTCGGCCCACCAGTAAGCCCGCTCTACCGTTTCTCCGTAGCTGACCGTCCCGTGGTTGGCCAAGATGATGATGTTCGTCTTCTCCACAAACGGCAATACGGTCTTCGCGAACTCCGGGCCGCCTGGCGTTTCGTAGCGCGCAATCGGCACGTCGCCCAAAAAAATCTCCACTTCCGGAAGCACGCATTGCGGGATAGGCTCACGAGCGATGCCAAAAGCGGTGGCATGAGGCGGATGGCAATGAACCACCGCCTTCACATCGGGCCGGGCCTTCATGATCTCCAGGTGCAGCATGATCTCGCTGGTCCGCTTCCGATGGCCCGAAAGCTGCTTCCCCTCCATATCGACCACGCACAGGTCCTCGGGCTTCATGAAGCCCTTGGAAATCATCGTGGGAGTGCACAGCACCTCGTTGGGGCCAAGCCGAAAGCTGATATTGCCGTCGTTGGCAGCGGCGAAGCCGCGCTGGTATATCCGCCGGCCGATCTCGCATATCTCTTGCTTGATCTTGTGTACGTTGAGCATCAGTCAACCTCGCAGTGTTTTTTCGCTCGGTTTTTTCCTGCGCCGGGTTTCCTGCGTATCGCACTGCTGGACAAGCCGACAGTGCCACCGTGCCTTACTGACCGGCACTGCCGCCCTGCCCGACAAACCAGCAGGGCCGCTCGGAGCTGCACTACTGGATAACCGGGCAGGGCCGCACTTTGCAGTCAGGTGCCGTAGTTAGGCGCCGTCGGGCAACAGCGATCGCTCTATAACAAGCCGGTCCAGCAGAGCGGCGTTGTATGCATCCACCGGCTTTATATCCGGGTGAAAAGGCATGGCTGCTTCGCGCCCTTCGCTCATGGCGATCTGTACACCAATGCCGGCACCCAGTTCATCGAGCACAACTGTCTCCTCGGCCGGCTCGGCTGTAGCTGCCAGCAACTGGTCCCACAACACCGGGACGACCAGTTTGAAAGTCTTCCCCATCAGCGTAGGATGCACGCGCGAGAGCGTCACCGTGCCGATTACTTCTCCGATTCGCATGACCGTTTGTTCTTTCCTGGTTCGTTCTGCCGCTTACTGCAATCGGAGGCGGAGCGGTTCCGGACATGGCCGCACGCCCCCACGGGAGAACTGCACTGCCATCTGTTTCAGTTGGAAGGCAGTAAGTGCTGCGGGGTCCAACACCAACAGATTCGCCCCCACCGCTTCGACAGCAGCGGCCATGCCCGGCAAATCGGCGGCCTCCACCGCGCGGACGCCCCCGTGCCGATTGGCCAGGCATAGCGCAGCCGGAACATGGCGCGTCAGTACCAATCCCAGTGTGTCGCCCCGGCGCAGTTCGGCGGCCAGCCGGTCGGTAGCAGCGATCAGACAATTCAACTCCAGCACTTCCACCGGCACTCCATCCGCGCGGAGGGCCGCTGTCAGCTCTGCGACCTGAAATTCCCGCTGGGCGTTGACCACCAGCAGGCGTATGGCCCCTTCGGTACGGAGTCGCGCCGCAGACGCATATTCCAGGGCGATGCCGCGGCGCTGCAATTCGTCGCGGACCGCCGGGGTGACGATGGTGCGCGGCTGAATCACCACCCGACGCAGGCTGCTCCATCGGCCGAATAGCGCTTCGAGTGTCAAAACTCGGCCCTCGAACACCAGCCGCCCGTCTTCCGCCTGTACGTCCCGGGCAGTCGATGCAAGGGAGTTGCTTGCCTGCCCATCGGACGCAAGGGGTGCCGGGGCTGGAGTTTCAGAGCCAGGCCCGTCTTGGACGGCTGAACCGTGCGATGGGCATCCGACCGCGCCGCCGGCCAGCCGGCGCAGCTCGGCCAGCACTTCGGTCACCACCCGTTCCATATCCAAAGCCGACTGATTCATTGGTCGATTATGCCCAGCACCGACCAGCGCACCGGCGAGCGTTCGTCGCGTACCAACTCGCGCGCGCCGATGCCGTCGCTGGTGATCATCACCATGTCGCCGATGCCTGCTCCCAGCGTGTCGATGACCAGCACAGGGTCACCTTCGATGCTTTTTCGATCCGCCTGCAATGCCATGACCAGCAGTAACTTGCAGCCCTGCATCGAGGGATGCTTAACGGTCGCCGTGGCCGTCCCCACAACCCGCCCAAAGTACATCGCCTTTCGCCATGCTCCTCGCGGCCGTGGCAGGCCGCATCCAGTGTTTTCCGATGTTTCGTTTTGTTCCTCGCGTTTTCAGCCCTGCCCTGCCACTGGGTTTAACTTTCACCGGGTTTAAGCGTGGCAATCGCCGCTAGGTGTTATTTGCCCAAGATGCGCAGGTCGTCGATCATCGAGCAGCGTCGTTCGCGGGTAAAGGTCAGCGGGGTAGTGATGCCTTCCCCGGTCGGGCCTGCGATCGAAAACGACAGATAACCTTCGCCGCCCAGTCCCAGCCCTGCCATGCACGGCCCGTTCTTGATGAACAGCGTCGTATCTACCGCTTTTCCCATCCGGGTCATGTTGCGCACGTTGTTGGAATGGATAATGGCGGTGTGCTTGAAGCCGTGCTCGCTGCGGACGGCCATTTCGATGGCATGATCGATGTTCCTGGCCCGCACGAATGGCAAAAAGGGCATCATCTGCTCGACTTGCACAAAGGGGTGCATTTCCTCGGTTTCGCCGAAGATCAGTTCGCACTCGGGCGGTATTTTCTTGCCGGCGGCCTGGGCCAACACGGCGGCGTCCTGCCCGATGAACTCCTTGGCCGGCACATCGTGCTTGTGCTCGCCTTCGCCGACGGTGCGAATGGCAGCCTTGGTCAAGGCTTCGATCTCCCTGGTGTTCAGCCGCACTGCGCCTGCGCGTTCCATGGCGGCCAGCATCTTGTCGAACACCTGATCGACCACGAACACCTGTTTTTCGGCGATGCACAGCAAATTGTTGTCGTAGGCACCGCCTTGGATGATGCATCGGGCCGCCCTGTCCAGATCGGCAGTCTCATCGACCACCACTGGCGGATTGCCCGGACCCGCCACGATCGCGCGTTTGGCTTGCTGCATGGCTGCGCGAGCGACTCCCGGGCCACCGGTGACGCACAGCAAGGCCACGTCGGGATGTTTGAACAGGGCTTCGGCGGTGTCGAGCGTCGGCTCGGTGATCACGCACATCAGGTTGTCGATGCCCAGGTCGCGGTATATGGCCTCGTTGTAGCGGCGCACGCCCTCGGCAGCCACGCGCTTGCCGCTGGGGTGCGGATTGAAGACCACCGTGTTGCCGGCGGCGATCATGCTGATGGCGTTGCCGGTGATCGTCGGCAGCGAGTGTGTAACTGGCGTGACCGCCCCGATGACCCCGAACGGAGCGTGCTCGATCACCGCCAGCCCGTGATCGCCGCTATACACTTCGCTGCGGAGGAACTCCACCCCCGGCGAACGTTCGCCCAGGGTACGCAGCTTTTCGATCTTGTGCTTCAGCCGGCCGATCTTCGTTTCGTTCATCTCCATCGTGCCCAGCTCGACACTGTGCTCGATGGCCAGCCGCCGGATATGGTCGATGATCCGTTTGCGGTCCTCCAAGGTACGGCGGGAGAGCTGTTCGAAGGCATCTCGGGCAGCGGCCACCGCCTCGTTAACGTCGGTAAACATGCCGAAACGGCCGTGATAGCTGCGGCCGACCGGACCCAATACGTTCCCGTTCGTCCCCAGACGGTGCAAAACCTGTTCGACGACGCTGCGGATAAGGGTTTCGTCGATCTGCATGGCCATGTCCTAATACTTGTAATGCGTGCTGTCGATATGCTGTCCAGCGGATGACTCGTCGGTTGGTTTGCTGCAACTATTCGGTTTCCGAAAATGATTCCTCCTTCGGAAAACGATTCCTCCTTCCGAAAACGATTCTCCCCGGCGGCTACCGGCCCTGTTGGCTGCCGCGGCACACGGCCCAGGCGCCGCTACAGCCACGGGCGCGCTGTTTTTTTCCGTCCGGCGGCGTCGGCGCTTGTTACACCACTCTAGCTTTCTCCTTGTCGTACACGCACACGTTGCCCACGTGAACCTTATCGACAATGCCGATGATCACCGTATCGACCGGCAGGTTGCGTGTCTCGGGAGTCAGCCGCGCGCTGGAGCCTTGCGTGATCAGGACCACCTCTTCCTCTCCGGCCCCGACTGTATCGACCGCCACCATTGTTCGCCCGGTGCTTGCCAGCCGGTCGCGCGACTGCGGATCTACCCGATACAACTCGACCAGCAGCAGCTTGCGGCCGACCATGGTGCTGATCTTCTGTGTGGATACCAGCGATCCGGTGACCTTGGCTAGCAGCATGACATCAACCTCGGGCAGCGCCGGCGTGGGCATGGCAGTCGGTGCCGACCAGCTCGCCTGCCAATTCGCTTGCCGAATGTGTTTCGTTCATCTTTCTGGCCATCTTTTGGGCGTTTTTTGACGTATTTATCTGTTTCGCGTATTTCCCAGTCGTTGGCATGTCTGTGTGTTTTTCGCGTATTTGCGGGTTTTCGCGTTTCTGGGTTTTCGCGTCTTCACGTCAGTTTTTCGCTTGCGCTTGCAACAAATCGGCGGCCAGCCGGGCGACGATCAATTCTTCGTTGGTGGGCATGATCCAGATTTGTACGCGGCTGTGGGCGGCGCTGATACGAGCCTCGCCCTTGGCTGTGCGGTTCAGCTCGGCGTCGAGCACGATGCCCAGTTCCTCCAGGTCGCGGCAGACCAGCGCGCGGAACTCAGCCCGGTTCTCGCCGATGCCGCCGGTGAAGACAATCACATCGGCCCCGCCCAACTCCACCAGGTACGCCCCCAAATAGTGCCGCACGTAACTGGCGAACACGTCGATGGCCAACTGTGCCCGCTGGTTGCCGGCCTTGGCCGCCTGCTCGATGTCGCGCAGATCGCCGCTGACGCCGCTCAGGCCCAGCAGGCCGCTGCCGGAGGCCAGCACCTGGAGCACTTCTTCCAGCGTCTTGCCGGTGTGTTTCATGATGATCGGTAGGGCGAACGGGTCGAAGTCGCCCACGCGATTGTTTTGCGGCAAGCCGCTCTGCGCGCTGAAGCCCATGCTGGCGGCCACGCTCTGGCCGTTGCGGATGGCGCACAGCGAACTGGAGCCGCCCAGGTGGATCGAAATCAACCGCAGGTCGTTGCGCCCCAACAACTCGGCGGTGCGCGTGGCGATGTAACGATGGCTGGCCCCGTGGAAACCGTAACGCTTGACCAGGCCCTGCTCGGCCCACTCCCAGGGAATGGCGTAATAGCGGTTGGCCGGCGGGATGGTACGGTGGAAGTCGGTCTCGAATGCCGCTACCAAGGGGATATGCGGGAATCGTTCGCCCAGCAGACGCATAGCCGCAATGTACGGCGGGTTGTGCGCCGGAGCGACGCAATTCATTTCCTCCATGGAGGCGAGCACCTCGGGCGTCACCCGCTGCACGCCGCTGATTCGCCCCCCGTGTACCGCCTTGAAGGCGATGGCCGATACCTCGCCGGCATCCTTCAAGCAGCCGGTCTTCTCGTCGGTAAGCTGAGCCAGGCATTGGCGCACTGCCTCGCCGTGATCGGGCACGCGCAGCAGCAGTTCCTGTTTGTGCGGCCCGATCTCCACCGTGCAGCGGCTCTCGGGCGAGCCGATGCGTTCGATGCCGCCGCGGGCAAGCTGCATGCCCGCCGCCATATCGAACAGCCGGTACTTGAAACTGGTTGAACCGATGTTGGCCACCAAGATTTTCATTGCTTACCTCCATGCGGTAACGGTGCGTCAGCGGCCTCGACCACTCAGTACCTGCACCGACACCAGTTGGTGCACTGTCCCAGCGACGGCGAACACCAGGCGGCTAGTTGCGCTATGGCCGGGTTGCCCCCGCGGGCCGAAAACCCGGCGCCAGCCGCGCTTGCGCAAACTTAGCGTGCTCCGGCGCACCGCGGAGTCGATCACGTCAGGTACGCGGCGATCACGCCTTCGGCCGGTCGGGGGATGATGTGGCTGGCCACCAGCTCGCCCACCTGCGAAGCGGCGTTGGCCCCAGCCTCGACTGCCGCCCGCACGCTGCCTACGTCCCCGCGCACGATGGTCGTCACCAACCCGCCGCCTATCTGCACGCGCTTGACGATCTGCACGTTGGCTGCCTTGGCCATGGCGTCGGTAGCCTCGACCAATGCCACTAAACCTCTGGTTTCCAGTAGTCCGATGGCGTCTTGCATTGCTGTTAACCCCTCTGTAGTTGACCTATCAGGTTTTGAACTGTAACGGTGCGATGGTGTGCTGGCTGCTCGGACGCTGCCCGCCAGGCGGCCCAAGGGCACACCACAGGCATGGCGTAGCTATGGCCCCCGAATCGCCCAGCACGCGCTGCGGCCCGCCGGTCGGCAGGGCGGCCAGGTTATCCTAGTCGGTAGCACCTTTCTTGATCGGCGTGGGCAGTACCACGTTCAGGTCGTCATGCGGCCGGGGAATGACCTGCACGCTGACGATCTCGCCGATGCGGCCTCCGGCAGCCGCGCCAGCGTCGGTGGCCGCTTTGACAGCCGCCACATCGCCGGTCACAAACGCACTGACCAGACCGCTGCCAACCTTGTCCCACCCAAGGAACTCCACATTGGCCGCTTTGAGCATCGCGTCGGTGGCCTCGACCAGGGTCACAAACCCCTTGGTCTCGATCATCCCCAACGCTTCCATCGATTTGGACTTTGCCATGGTGTTCATCTCCCCTCACCTGCTAAGTTTTAGAGCAACTTCCCGCTACAACCGGGTCGGGATGGAAATACATATTGCCACGATCAGTGACCTGGGATTTTGTAACGACCACTACGGATTCGATAACGACAACTACTTGCTATTTCTCCACGCTTTCTCGGTCGGTATCGTCGCGAGCACCACTTCTGGGCCTTAGCCCAGGTTTGTCGGTTGGTTCAGAACGGCTTTGGGTTCGCGGCTCCTTTGGGTCATCACGATTTAAGCAACTCTACGGTTTGGGCGTGGTCGATATCGCAGGCGTTGCCCTCGTCGGTATCGAGGTGTACTTCCAACTTGATCTTCTTGCCCACCCGAACCAGTAAGTCCTCGAAAACAGTAGTGCACCGCGACACTACCCGCAACCGCATCCGGTCGCCATCCTTCACGCCGAAATACTCGGCATCGGTCGGGCCCATGTGCACGTGTCGCTCGGCCCGAATGACGCCTTTTTTCAGTTCCACCACGCCTTTTGGGCCGACCAGCACGCAGCCGGGCGTGCCTTCGATGTCGCCGCTGGCCCGCACCGGCGCGTCGATCCCCAGCGAAATCAAATCCGTGAAGGCCATCTCCACCTGGGTTTCCGGCCGCACCGGGCCGAGCACGCGGACCGTCGGTAGCATTCGCCGTCGCGGCCCGACGACCATCACCGTCTCCTCGGCAGCGAAAAAACCCTCCTGATACAGCTCTTTCATCACCGTGAGCTTGGCGCCTGGGCCGAAAAGCGTCTCCAGATCCTGTTGGCTCAGATGCACATGCCGGGCCGAGACGCTGACCACCAGGTGCGGCTTGCCCGGCGGCCCGCCGATCTGCCGCAATACAATCTCGCGGACGATCTGCTCGACCAACTTGCGGTCGACCGCTTTGCGGCCGATTGTTGAGGCTGTGCTCATACGTTGCCCGTACTCACACGCTGTTTTGCGCCACTAGCAGTTTCACGCCTGCGGCCAGCACCTTGTCGCGCCACTGGGGATCGACCTGGTCGTCGACTACCAAGCAGTCAACTTCGCCCAGCGGGCACAAGTGCGCCAGGCTTTGATGACCGAACTTGGTACTGTCGGCCACGACGATCACCTCGGTGGCGGCGTGCATCATGGCGCGCTCGGTCTCGACTAGCAGCAGGTTGTTGTTGAAAAACCCTTCTTCGTTTATCGCTGCCACGCTGAGTATGGCTTTGCGGACCCGAATGGAAGCCAGCATCTTGTCGGCGTAAGGGCCTAACACTACTCCGGTTCGCGGGCAGACATTGCCGCCGATCATCACCAGATCGGCTCGCGCGTCGGCCGCCAGCAAGTTGGCCACCGGCAGCGAGTTGGTCACCACGTGTATGGGCCGGCCGACCAGCAGCCGGGCCACTTCGTAGGTGGTGCTTCCTCCGTCGAGCAAAATGCTTTCGCCGTCGGCGATAAGCTCGGCAGTGCGTTGGGCAATGGCGCGCTTTTTGGGCCAGTCGGCCGGTTGGCGCATCTCGAAGTGTGGGAACTTCGGCAGGTCGCCTGCATAAAGCACGCCGCCGTGAGTCCGCCGAGCCGAACCAACTTCCTCCAGATAGTCTAGGTCACGCCGGATAGTCGATTCCGAAACCCCCAGTTCCTGCACCAACTCCGGCAGCGACGCGAAGCGGCGCAAACGAACAAACTCCAACAATTGCTTACGCCGCTGCTCGGTGCGCATTTTTCCCGTTTTTATAGCGAGTGATTGATACCTTTCATATTATGACAGATTTTTGACTCGCTATCAAGCATTTTGTGCATTATTGTGAACACTTTCGACCATATTCCGAGCGCATTCTTCCAGCAACTCAGCCAAAATCCGCTATTGCCAGGCCGGCTGAACGCAACACGTTACTCCGCGTAATGCCGCCCTAGGCTTGACATCTTGCACCCGTACACTTGCTAGGCACGTTATGCAGGCGAACCTGGTGTCATCCTCGCGGCCCCTCTAGTGGTAGCCCGCTGACGAGCTTTGCCACCGAGGCGTCAGCTCCGTGCGCCTTTGGCCGGCGGAAACCATTTTCGATGTCACTGTCACCATGTTTCAGTCCGCCACAGCCGCTGAGGTAACCGAGATATAGCCGCTGTGGTAATCGACAGCAGGTGCTAAACTGGGGTGACCAAACACCCCAGAAACGTCGTCGGAATGCACGCGATGCCGCAAACCGATCCCGAAGCACAGAGACGATTCGCCACCGAGGTGGTGCGGCGGCTAAAGCAGGCCGGCTACCAGGCGTACTGGGCCGGCGGATGCGTCCGGGATCTGTTGCTTGGGCGCACGCCGCAAGATTACGACGTCGCCACCGACGCCAAACCGTCGGAGATCCGCAAGTTGTTCGGCTACAGGCGGACGCTGGCCATCGGGGCAGCATTCGGAGTGATCGCGGTGCGCGGTCCCAAAGCCGCCGGGAACGTGGAGGTGGCCACCTTCCGCCAAGACATCGCCTATAGCGACGGGCGGCATCCCGACGCCGTTGTGTTTAGCTCGGCCGTCGAAGATGCACGCAGACGCGATTTCACGATAAACGGACTGTTTTATGATCCGCTGGCCCAGCAGGTGTTGGACTTCGTCGGCGGACAAGAGGACCTGCGTGCCAGACTGATCCGAGCAATCGGCGAGCCGCAACAACGCTTCGCCGAAGATAAGCTACGAATGCTTCGGGCAGTGCGGTTTGCGGCAGCGTTCCAATTCGCCATCGAGCCTGCCACCTTTGCGGCGATTCGACAAATGGCTCATCAGATCACCGTCGTTAGCGCCGAGCGGATCGCCGAGGAAATGCGCCGCATGCTGACCGGGCCAGACCGGGTACGGGCCGTCAATCTGCTGCTGGAAAGCAATCTGGCGGCCGCCATCCTGCCGGAGATCGTCGTCGCTGAGCCGTCCGCCCAGCAACGTCTCGAGCAGTCACTGGAAACGCTAGGACGGCTACAGCAACCTTCGTTCCCCTTGGCCTTGGCCGCATTGTTGCACAAGCTGGTCGATGCGCAGGCTGCTGCGGCGGTGGGGCGCCGCTGGCGACTGTCGAACGCCGAGACCGACCGCTGTTGCTGGCTGATCACCCATTTTCAGGCGGTGCGCAACGCCCGCAGTATGCCGTGGTCTGCGCTGCAACCGCTGCTAATTGCGCCGGGGATCGAAGAGCTGCTCGGACTGTTAGAAGCCTCCGGTGAGCAAGAAAGACAAGCAAGCCAGTATTGCCGGCAGTTGTTACAGCAGCCGGCAGAGCGTCTTGATCCGCCGCCGCTGCTGAGCGGCCAAGACTTGCTGGACTACGGCGTGAAACCCGGACCGATCTTTAAGGAGCTACTGCATCGTGTGCGCGCCGAGCAACTCGACGGCCGGATCCGCACCAAAGCAGAGGCGTTGGCGCTGGTGGATCGCGTGCTGGCTGCGTCGGCCAACCCCAACAAAAGTCGAACTAGCCGTAGCCAGCCGTAGTTCGGACCGTGTTGATCGGCCTTTTCCGCCAGTACTAGCGGCACCGCCGTTGTGGGCAACTGCGGCGCCGGGTGCTGCGTGGGTCTGCATATTGAATGTGTCGCATCGGTACGCGTACTGGATGCCGAAAGTGCCCATTCTCGCCATCTTGTGCTTGTTACTTATATAATTGACCTTTACAAAAGTCCGCCAAAAGATTAAAAACTCGCACTCGACTTAACGCGAAGAATTCCCAACCGGGGCGGGCCTCGGTCGTCGGCCCAGTCGGTGCTGTAGCTGCCGCGGTAGATTCCCTCTTTGGCCTGGTCGATTCGATATTTGGCCTGGGAGCTTAAAACTTTTTTTGCATTTGACCTGGCAACTCCCGTATTTGAGCTGATAGGCTCCATGTTCTCGGCCTGCTGGGCAGCGACGACAAGGGCAAGTCCCACATCATAGGCGCCCGGCGGCGGAAAGGATTCCCAAAGTTCAGCCATGGAAGGCCATCTGACGCGTTGCGCCGCGGCATCCCAGCATTGCTGCCCTCTAACGGCGGCGGCAGCTAGTCCGTGCGATCACGACCTGACGCTGGTCATCCCTGCACACAACGAGGAGCGGCGTCTTCCGTGGACGTTGCAGCAGGCGGCCGATTACTTTGCCGGTTGGGACATCGATTACCGCCTGTTGGTGATAGACGACGGCAGCACCGACCAAACCGGTGCCATTGCTTGCCGCTACGGGGCGCGGTTTTCTACCATCCGGCTGGAGCGGTGCGGCGGGAAAGGCCGGGCAGTGCGGACAGGGATGTTGGCAGCTACCGGTCGGGTTGTAGCCTTTACTGATGCCGATCTGCCCTTCGATCTGACGGCGCTGAGGCAGGGATATGATTTGATAGTTTCCGGACGTTGCGACGTGGTGTTTGGCGCCCGCGACCTGCCGGAGTCGAAACACCTGGCTTCCCGGCGTCCGGCCCGGCAACTGGCCACCATCGTCTTCCGCCAATTAGCCCGGCTGTTGATTTCCCGGCAGGTCACAGACACGCAATGCGGCCTGAAGTTGTTCAGCCGGCGCGCAGCCGTCGATGTCTTTTCCCGTGCGACAATCGACGGCTTCGCCTTCGACGCCGAAGTGGTGATGCTCACTGAGCGTTTGCGCCTGCGATTCCAGCGCGTGCCGGTAACGCTGGTGAACGACTACGGCTCGACGTTATCGATCCGGCGTCATGCGCTGCCGATGCTGGTGGATTTGGTGCGCATCTGGCTTGCTGCGAGGAAACTTCGTCTGCCGATACCGGTTGTGCCGTATCCGGCGGTCTGGCAGC
This sequence comes from uncultured Pirellulales bacterium, assembly GCA_938015445.1. Lineage (GTDB taxonomy): Bacteria > Planctomycetota > Planctomycetia > Pirellulales > Thermoguttaceae > CALLPE01. Next base: position 103,606 of record CALLPE010000008.1, on the reverse strand, counting down.
ACCAGTCGGAAGCGGCGACACAGCAGCGGAAAGAAGCAGCCTGATAGTCGTACTGGTTTCGGTTGCAAGGACCAAGCCGGTGCGACGATTTCTCGGAGTGTATCGGCAAGACTTTTCGGAGCGTATCGTCGGCATGCGGAATGTGTCCGATGAGGGCGAAGCCCCTTGTAGCGAACTAGACGATGGCTACTCATGCGAAAAACACCACCGATGTGCAGGTCGACTGGCTCGCTGGACCGGCGATGGCTCGGCCGCCCATCCGCCGATTGATCCTCCACGCCGACGATTACGGCCTGAACCGGGCGACGACCGAAGGAGTGGTGCGCGGTTTTCGGCACGGGTTGCTGACCAGCACCGCCGTGATCGCCAACGCGCCGCACGCCTCCGAGGCGCTTTCGGCTTGGAAGCATCTGCTGGCCGAGTGGCACCAGCGGTCGTGGCCCTCAGCCGCCGTCAGACGGACGCTTGGCGACCCGCCCTTGCCGCCTGACATGGGCGTGCATCTGAACCTCACGCAAGGCCGACCGCTAACCGGCGAGCGATACCCGGCCAAACTGCTCGACGCCGAAGGCCGGTTTCCTGGCGTGTGGAAACTGTTTTTCCGACTGCGCCGTCCGTCGCCAGCGGCGTTGGCCGCGATCAGACGGGAGCTTGTCGGACAAGTCGAGCTGGTGCTAGATCACGGCGTCAGACCGACGCACTTGAACGGCCACCAATACATCGAACTAATCCCGGCAATCGGCCAATTGATGCCCGAACTGCTCGAACGTTTTGGCATTGCCGTGGTGCGCTCGGCCGTCGAACCAGGTCTGCTGCGCAGCACAGTGTTGTCAGGCTTCGGACCGTGGATATGGTTGCTCGGACAAGTGAAGCGCTACTTCGCAACCAGGCAACGGCTCCGACTGCAAGCACGCGGCCTTGCCTTTCCCGACGCGGTGTGTGGAACCGTCCACGCCGCACGCATCACCAGCGCAAGGATGGTCGAACAATACTTGCAGCAATGCACCGCAGCGCAGTACGTGGAAATAGTCATTCATCCGGCAGTGGAGCCTTGGGAGCCATCTAGCGGCAGATGTGACGGATGGCACGATCCGTTGGAAGGAAAACGGCCCAAGGAAACTCGGCTGTTAACGTCCGCCGAGTTGGCCCGATGCATCGCTGCCTCTGGCCGAACGCTAGGGCGTTTGCAACAGTTGGCGGCGGGGGCACACACGAAGGACAAGCCTAATGAATCAGCTTGCTGAGGGTGGTAGGCAAAGCATTCTCGACCGGTGGTTGAATTGGGCGGCGGTCGGGGTGTGGTTGGTTTTCTTGGCTGTCCTGGGCTGGAAGGCCGCTGCGCAACCCGCTGACCGCTCGACCTTTCCCGCGTTCGTTGGCGGCGCTGAAGCATGGTTGGCCCGCGACAACCTGTATCAGCCCAAGCACCGCGTCACCGGATTCCGCTACGGGCCGGCGTTTGCCGTGTCGATGATCCCGCTGGCTGTACTGCCGCAGTGGCTGGGCAGCCTGTTGTGGTCGTGGCTAAATGTGGCGGCGCTGCTGATCGGAGCGTGGGCGCTGTGGCGTTGGGTGTTGCCCGGCTTGGACACACCACGGCGGCGAGCGGTGTTCGTCCTCCTGTTGCTGCCGGCGGCGGTGCGCACGCTTTGGACCGCACAAAGCAACGCCCTAGTCTTCGCTTTGGTGGCTTGCGCAGCGGCTGCGGTGGTCAACAATCGATGGTGGCTAGCGGCCCTGCTGCTTGCGGCACCGGTGCAAATAAAGGTATGGCCGGTGGCGGCAGGACTGCTGATGTGCGCCTGTTGGCCGCGGCAGTTGAGCGTACGCTACATCGTTTGCCTGCTAGCCGTCGGTGCCGCGCCGTTACTAGTCGCCGACTGGCAGTACGTGTGCGATCAGTACCGCAACTGGTACGCGCTGCTGACAGGTCCAGCGCTGGAACGCCACATATACCGCGACGCATGGACGATTTGGGAGGTGTTCTGGCCGCCGGTGAACGCACGAGTTTACGCAGTGTTGCAGCTCGCTTCAGCCTTGGCAGTCCTTGGCTTGTGCCTGCTGAAAGGCTGGCAATGGAGACGAGAAATCCTTCCGGGCGACAATGACCCGGGTCTGCCAGAGCCTTCTCACGGCTCACCGGGCAGCGCTCAAACTGCGGCGCAGCTCCGATTCGACCGCAACCTCGCATTTCCTGCGGACGCAACCCCGCCAAAAGCGGCCGCCGTCTTCAAAGCCAAGCTGCTCACGTTCGTGCTATCGATGTGGGCAGCCTGGCAGCTTACCTTCGGTCCCGGCACCGAACGGGCTACCTTTGGGCTGATCGCTCCGCTGAACGTTTGGGCCTTTATGACATCGGTTTCCCAACCGTGCGCCCCGTGGCTGATGGTACCCGCCTCGCTGCTTATGACGATGGCCAACAGCGGCGAATTCGAGCGCCGGCTGCCGGATTATCCGGTGGTAATGGCAGTACATCCGTTGGCAGTGCTCGGGTTCGCAGTGTGGTTGGTCGCGTTTTGGGCGGCACGACCGGCAAGATCGGTGCAAAGCGGCGCATCGCACTCGCTCAACGCCACATCTCAGCGCCGCGCCGTTCCTGCGAAGCTATCGTATCTACAGGGTACTTCTTCTGGGGAAATTACTGAACCAAGGGTCGTAACACACACGGGCGGCAACGGTCCACGAGCCGATTGCCTGCCGCAGACTCCGCCGTCTTATCGGCACCAGGCCGCCCAGGGCAGTAGCGATGAGTCAACCGCTTTGCGATTTGGCCGAGATGCTCGATCAGCCCCACGTGCCGGCCGACGAAACCGGTGCGCTGGCGATAGTGCATAGGCTGCTTCGGGATTACGATCCGTCGCTATTGATGTTGGTTGACCAATTCGGACGCCCGGTGGCCACTCAAGCCAGCCGGCCGTTTGCAATACAGGAAGCCAAATCGCTGGCCGCAGAAGCCCTCGAACAGTTGGGCGCCGCCAGTATTGCTCGCTGGCAGTCCGGCGACGCTGCGGAAAGCACCGCATTTGCCGTAAAGGCGCGTATCGGCCAACAGACCGGCCTGCTGTGTGGCTTGCTGGAAAGGGCAGTTTCCGACTGGGAGATCGCGCCGCTGCACGTAGCGCTGGAAGCCTGCACCGGGCTGGCGCTGTTGGCCGTCCAAGCCGAGCAAACGCTCAAACATCTCCGCGTCAAAGTAGCGCATCTGAAGGCCCAGCAGGAAACGCTTGCCGAGTCTTATCAACAGGCGGTGGCTGCCGCCATCGAAGAGCACGAACGCCGGCTTTGCGAACAGCAGGCGTACTACGCGCGCATCAGCGCAGTGATGCAGACCGCCGGCGACGCCATAATCACTGCCGACGAGCACGGACGAGTGGAAATGTTCAACATCACAGCCGAAAGGATTTTCGGCTATAGCGCCGCGGAGATCATCGGCAAGCCGCTGCGGATTCTTATGCCGCCGGAGCAACAGGAACAGCATCAACAGTTCTTCGGCGATTTATCCGGGCACCGGCGACAGTTCGACTTCACGCGGGAAGTCGTAGGCCACAGAAAAGACGGCAGCCGGGTACCGCTAATGGTTTCGGTGCGCACTGTCGAGGTGGACGAGCGACCGCTGGCGACGATTATCGCCCGCGACATCACAGAACAAAAACGCAGGGAAGAAGAGCTTGCCCACTACCAAGCGCACCTGGAAGAACTGGTGGCCGAGCGGACCGAGGAACTGCAACGGGCCAATGAAGCTCTTGTCGAGATGTGCAAGGCGGCCGAGCAAGCCAACGAGGCCAAGACCCGTTTCTTGGCCAACATGTCGCACGAGCTGCGCACCCCGTTGCATGGCATTTTGAGTTTTGCGGCTTTCGGACTGAAAGAGTCGCTGGTTGCGCCGCCGGAGAAACTGCGCACGTACTTTGAAAAAATCGACCGCTGCGGGAAGAGTCTGCTGGCGCTGATCAACGACCTGCTGGACTTGGCGAAACTCGAGTCGGGCAAGGCCACCTACGATTTTGCGCCCACCGACTTGCGCATGCTGGCGCTCAGCGCAGCCGACGAGCAAAGCTCGCGGTCTGCGGAAAAAGGGATCACACTGCTGGTGGCCAAGTGCCAGTTCGATACGAAGGTCATCGGCGATCAGATGAAGTTGCTGCAAGTGTTCCGCAATCTGCTGGACAACGCCATCAAGTTCTCGCCCCAGGGCAGCACCGTGGAGGTGGTTTTCCAGCGCGATGGCGACAAGATACAAGCGGCCGTTTGCGATCAAGGGGTGGGCGTTCCCGAAGACGAGCTGGAAGCGATCTTCGACAAGTTCATTCAGTCCAGCAAGACGCGCAGTTCGGCTGGGGGCACCGGGCTGGGGTTGGCAATCTGCCGCGAGATCATCGCCGCCCACCGGGGACGCATCTGGGCCGAGAATCGCCCCGGCGGCGGCGCGGCCATCCGTTTCGAACTCCCCTGCGATCTGCGTGCGGTCGATGCGCCCGCGTCAATATCCCCAGCCGTCTGACGTTGCGGCGCTTTTCCTTGCCGGCTATAAATGCGGCGATTTTCCTTGCGGCCTATCAATTCCGAATGGCCCGTTTCCCTACCGCCTATCAACCCCGAATGGCCCGATAACGGAATGGCCCGATAACAAACGCTCGCACCGCATCAACTCGCCGCTTCCATCAGGCGCATGGCCAGTTGGGGTTTCAGAACGGCGTGCCATGTTTGGCGGTGCGACAGCGATTGTTTTCGGCAGCGCAGCGTTCGGTCGTCACATGTGTTTGACAATGGTTTGCAAATCCAGCGCGCCGCGGTCGGCCAATCGGCTGCCGAACACTTGCAAGCCGCGAATCTGTCCACGGAACTGGCGGTCCATTCCGTAGCTGCGCATAGTGGGATTGAAGTTGCCGATGCACAGCGGGCCAACGTCCACTCCCACCGCCCCGGCGCTGTAGGTGCTGTGGCGATCGAGCTTTACTTCCGCTTGGCCGGGCGCATCCAAAGGCGAGCTGAAATACCAGCTTACGTTATCGCTGCTGCGTTTGGCGTGGTAAGTGACGGCAAAGAACGTCCATTTGCCTACCTGAAGTTTTCCCGGCGAGCTGTCGCACTTGACATTGTCAGGCCATTGATTCACCGCCAGCCGCAACCGTCCATCGGCATGGCACACCAGGTCTATTCCGGAGTGGTCTTTGTTCAGGCAGAAGAGGATGCGATTTCCGCCTGCCCCGGTCTTGAGGCTTTCGGGCTTGAGCCATCCAAGGATGGTGAAGGATTGCAGACCGCGGATGTCTTCGATTGGCGATTCGGCTACTTCTACCCAGCCCCACGGTGGGCCATCGGGCAAATGGAACGCGCCGCCTTGACCGCGCCGCGCAGTCCCTTGCAATTTTAGCGCCGGCGATTCGTTTTGGAGAAAACCTGCACGAACCAGCGGCTCCATGACGCTGCGATCCACGACAATGTCGACGAAGCTGCGCCCCTGGCGTTCAGCGCTGTGGGCAGTCAAGGTGACGGTGTACACGCCCGGTTTACTGTACACGTGGGCGGCTGATGGCCCTGTGGCGCTCGTGCCGTCGCCGAAGTCCCAGTGCAGCTTCTCTCCGCCGGAGCCAGAGAACTTCACGCTCAACGGGGCTACACCCTCGGTCACCGACGCCTCGATCTTCGGCTCGGGCCGCAGCGGCTCGCCAGGCTGATAAACTTGCAAGCGGAACGCCACGTTCGCTTTAGGGGCGTGCAACTTCGCCTGGCCGGGCTGTGCGTTGCCGATGGCCGCAATGGTCATCTCCCAAGGGTCTATCAAGTCCAATTTGTACGGCTTGTCGCCGGCCAGCTCTACTGTGTGCGTTCCCGCAACCGTGCAATACACCAAGTAGAACTGACCCGACTTGGCCAACATAAACCGTCCTTGAGCGGGTTCAGCAGGCTGTAGCTGATCGAAAGGCGGCAACTGAGCCATAAATTGCCGCAGCCAGGCGATGCGCGCTGGGCTTTGGCCGTGAAGCACGCCGCCTTTGGACCACCAAAGAATATCTTCTGGGTGCTTGTAGGTTTCCCCGTGGCCGACGTAACCACCGCACATGGTGCCGAGCCAGAAGCGGCGGACCATTTCTTGCGGGCTGAGGTTTCCCCAACCTTGCGGAATGTTTCCCTCGTAGCCGCATTCATCGACGATGATCGGCCGCGCGTATTCCCCCCGCCACCGAAACACCCGCGGCAAATCGTGCGATTGAATGCTAGCGTGCGTCACCCAGGGTTTCTTGTGGTCGTAGAACTGCCGGCAGTTGTGAATGCTGCGCAGTCGCTGGTGGGGATCTTCTTTTTGCAGTATCTGGAAGAAGCGGTCCCAATCGGCCATTTGCTTGTCGCCACGGTGTCCGCGCATCGCGCCGGGCGCCATCAGGTCGTACTCGTTGGCCAGCGACCACCAGACGTTACGCAGCGCGCTAAGCCGGGCGATGCAATACCGCAGATAGCGGTCATCGTTGGCCGCTCCCATCTCGGAAAAGCCCCACCGGTCGTACGGATGCCAAAGTATCAGATCAGCCTCCACGCCTAACCGCTGCAAGTCCAAGATGCGCTGCTCCAGATGCCGCCAGAAGCGGACGTCGGGCCGGGCGAAATCGAACTTCCCGTCCGGCCTACGCTGGAAGGCGAACAGCTCCGGCTCGTTTTGGTTATAGGCGTAACTCTTAGGGAAAACGCAGAACCGAATCTTGTTGAACGGCGCGCTGGCCAGCGTCCGCAGCGTCTGCTCCTGCAAAGCACGCGGCTGGTGTATCCAGGCGTAACAGGTGGTGCCGAATTGGTGATACGGCGTACCATCGGCATAGCGAAAATAATAAGTGTTGAAAACCTCCACCGGGCCGTGATTGTTCCCCGTCGGGGCCACCACTTCCAGCACACCGGTCTTGCCATCCAGCTCGGGCGTGGTGCTGTGCGTCTGGTATCGCCACTGACCGAGCGTCGGCGGACTGAAACGCAGCTTGTACGTGTCGCCGCCGTCCCAGAAGCCGGGCACGCGAATCTTCACATCGCCCTGGCGGAAAACGGCCCACCATTGAACGTCCAGATACGGGTTGCCGGTGGCAGGGCCGGTCAAGGCAAGTTCAAAACAGCCCCAGCGCTGCACGGTATCTGCGCCAACGACGAAATGCCCAAGCGCCGCCCACAGTATCGCCACCAGCAACAAAGCAATGCCTCGCATAACTCGTCTCCCTTGTTGAAGCAGAAAAACGCTTTCACTGGCTTGTTCGCCTGGTGCGATGCCCCTGCCCTTGCCGCCCCAAAGACCGTGCGCGTCGCAGTCCTGCCCGGCACGATCATCGCGTAGCCAGCGGAGCAAGCCTTGGCGTCATCACAGCTTACCGACGGCCATTTTCGGCCGCCAGGCTTGCCAGCAATGACAGCGGCTTTACCGCCCGTTCTTATAGTCCGCGCAGGGTTTGGCGGCAACATTGCAGTCGATCGGTTCTGCTTGAAGACGGATGTCCCTCCGCGGCCAGCTTACGACTTTCCCGAAGGCGCATTTCCAGAATGCGGAGATTCCGGCAACCCGCCTGATGGCGGTGTGGCAAGACTCAGCCTTGCACAACTCAGGCGCGGTCAGCCTTGTAGAACTCAGGCGCAGATGGTTCCGCCGACCGGCGAGACTTCAAGCGGCACCGCAGCCATAAGAATCTATGGGCTACTGTCGAACAGCCGCAAATCGTGCTATAGGTATTCTCCGGTGTCCAGGCCACCAGGCGGGCAGATGCAAAGCGATGCGTGACTGTGAAAAAGGGAGGATTTTATCGTGGGCAAGAAGCACAAGAAACAAGAGGAAGTCGGCGCGCCGGCGCTATACAAGTTGCAGGTGATACTAATTGATGGGCCGGTCACCCAGAAGTTCGTGAGTCTCAATCCGGAGGTGTCGCGGACTATCGCCATTCGCGGCGATCAAACGCTGGAAGACCTGCACTGGGCGATCTACGAAGCCTTCGACCGCGAGGAAGAACATATGTACGAGTTCCAGTTCGGCAAGAAACCTCACGATCGCAAGGCGAAAAGGTACGTGATTCCCGAGGCGTTAGAGCAGACCGACGTCGGCTTCTTCTCTTCTTTTCTCGACGGGGCAGGCCTGGGCGACGACACGGACGAAGGCGAGTCTGACGAAGACGCTTCACGGACCATCATCGGCTCGCTGCCGCTAAAGCCCCGGTCGACCTTCTGGTACTGGTTCGATTTCGGCGACGAGTGGTGGCACAAGATCAAGGTGGTGTCGATCGAGAAAGATTATCCAAAGGGACGGTATCCTCGAGTCGTGGAGCGAGTGGGGCAAAGTCCTCCCCAGTACCCGGATGGGAATGAAGACGACGCTGACGATTACGAATAAGACGAGAAAGACTCTTGATTTCGCCGCCGGCGTCCCCGTCCGAAAAACAAGGTGGCAGCGTCGCCGGGGTTCTTTCAGCGCTGCGTTGGCCCGCTCCGGCCGCTGGGCGACGGGTCTTGCTGTGGCAGCAAGGGGCGTGATTTGTGAGGTATGCTTGCAATGGCCGGCGGCGGAGTGTTGCGCTTGCTGCGGCGCAGTGGTGTGTGGCTGCCAGCGGCTTGCCCTCTTCGGTCGGCCGCCGTTTGAGTTGCACCTGTACTAACGGTCCATTGAACACCGTGGGAGCTGTAACATGAGCCAGTGGTCGGTAAGTCCATCGGGCGAGAAGTTTTCCATTCCCAAAGCTGAGGAGTATCCGGCCGAGTTGGCGCGGGTAGAGAAGCTCGCTGCCCAAGCCCGCAGCGAGGGCAAAGAAGTGGTGGTAGTGATGGGGGTGGGCTTCGTTGGGGCGGTGATGGCGGCGATCATCGCCGACACGGTCGATCGCACCACCGGCAAGCCCAGCAAATTCGTCATCGGCTGTCAGCGTCCCAGCACCCGCAGTTATTGGAAAATCCCGCTGCTCAATCGCGGCCAATCGCCCGTCAAGGCCGAAGACCCTGAAGTCGATCCCATGATCGCTCGTTGCGTGCTGGAGAAAAAAACGCTTACTGCCACTTTCAACAGCGATTGCCTGGCGCTGGCCGACGTAGTGGTGGTGGACGTGCAGTGCGACTACCTGAAGAACCGGCTAGGAAACATGCGCGACGGCGAGACGGAAATGGCCGCCCTGGAAGCCACCATGCGGATCATCGGCGAAAAAGTGCAGCCTCATTGTCTGACGCTTATCGAGACCACTGTCGCGCCCGGCACCACTGAGTTCGTCGCCTGGCCAATCATGAAAAAGGCCTTCGCCGCTCGCGGCATCACTAGCGAGCCGCTGCTGGCGCACAGCTTCGAGCGGGTAATGCCCGGACGCGAGTACGTGGCTTCGATCCGCGACTTTTGGCGAGTGTGCGCCGGCTGCACCGAGGAAGCCTGCCGCCGCGCCGAAAAGTTCCTGCGCGAAGTCATCAACACCGAAAAATATCCCTTGACGGTGATGGACCGGCCCATCGAGTCGGAGACCACCAAAATCGTGGAGAACTCGTACCGGGCAACCATCCTAGCGTTCATGAACGAGTGGAGTCTGTTTGCCGAGCGCAACGGGGTAGATCTGATCAAGGTCATCAACGCCATCAAGGTGCGGCCAACGCACAGCAACATCATCTTTCCCGGTCCAGGCATCGGCGGTTACTGCTTGCCGAAAGACGCTGGTTTGGGGTACTGGGCGTACAAACATATCCTAGGCTTTGAGGACGGCGACAACGTCTTCAAGATCAGTCCGCTGGCCGTAGACATCAACGATACCCGCGCCTTGCACGTGGCCGAACTGACCCGCGACGCCCTGCGGAACATGGGCCGTTACATCGCCGGGGCCGACGTGCTGCTGTGCGGCGCCAGCTACCGACAAGACGTGGGCGATACGCGCTACAGCGGTTCGGAACTGGTGGTCCGCAAGCTGGCCGAGATGGGCGCCGAAATGCGCGTCCACGATCCGTATGTAGATCACTGGTACGAACTGGAGAACCAGGACGAGTATCCCGCCCCGGGACGCTCATGGAAGCGTTTCTTCCGCAATCAGGAAGCCTTGAAGAACATCCGCGTGCAGAAAGACCTTCCCAAGGCGCTGGACCATGCCGAGGCGGTGATCCTGGCTGTGCCGCATGAACCATATCTGAAGCTCAACCCGGATGACGTGGTGCGTTGGGCGGGCGGGCCGCTGGCAGTCATCGACTGCTTCGGCATACTGGACGACCAGCGCATCCGCCGCTACTTCGAGCTGGGCTGCGAAGTCAAAGGACTGGGCCGCGGACACATCCAACGCATCAAGGAGCAAGTCCGCGCCAGCCGCAAAGCCTGACCACCGGCCACTGCCCATCTCCGCAATCCGCCGCCAGCCGCTACCAGACGCTAGCAGCCGCCACCGGCAGGCGCCACACGCCGCCAGACGGCACCAGCTATTAGCAGCAGGCGCCAGACGCCGCCACCGCTACCAGTGGCCGCCAGTCGCCGCTGTTTCAGGGCTGGGCATGGTCGGCGCGGAAGCGGGCGTCGGACTCTGCCGGCGCCGAGGCATTCGGTTGATCACTCGCGCGGAAGGCAGTGTGCCCTCGGGAGACGCAAACCGCAATGGCCAGATCGCCAGTCACATTCACCACCGTGCGCGACATGTCCAGAAAACGGTCGATCCCCAAGATAATGCCGATTCCTTCAGGGGGCACGCGCAAGTAGCCCAACAGGGCCACGATCATCGGTAGCGAGGCCCCTGGTGCTCCCGCGGTTCCTACGCCGGCCAGCACCGACATCACCACCACCATGACCTGCTGAGTCAAGTCCAGTTCCACGCCAAAAACCTGAGCCAGGAATAGCACCAACACTCCTTCGTAAAGCGCGGTCCCGTTCTGGTTGCCTGTGGCCCCGATGGTCAGCACGAAGTTAGCCGTTTGGCGTGGCAGACCGAGCTTTTCTTCGGCCACGCGCAGCGAGGTGGGCAAAGTGGCGTTGGACGACGATGTGCCGAAGGCCGTCAGAACCGCGTCGCTGATGCCGACGAAGAACTTCCACGGGTTCATCCCGGCGACCACTTTTAACAACAGGCTGTAAACAACTGCCATTTGGAACAGCAGTCCCAGCATCACCGCAGCGATGAACCCTGCCAGCGGCAGAAACACGGCCAGCCCGAGCCTGGCGGTCACGCTGAATACCAGGCAAGCCACCCCCAGCGGCGCCAAACGCATCGCAAAACCGATCACGGTCATCGCCAGGCAGTTCAGTCCGCGCAGGCACAATACCAGGGTGTGGCACGTCTCTGGGTTGACGGCGATGGCCATTCCGCACACCAGGGCGAAGAACATCACTGCCAGCATCCCGTTGCCCTTGCTGCTGCCATCCATCGCCCCGACCATTTCCTGGAGCGGATTTTCGGGGATGATGTCCACCAGCACGTCGCGCAAAGGCTTAGCGTGCCGTGCCTCATCTACCGCTTTGCTGGCGGCTGGTTGATATTGGGCCTTTAGTGCATCGCGCTGTTGGGGCGAGAGGGCCTGGCCCGGCTGGATGATGTTCACCAGTGCAATGCCCACAACCACGGCGGTCGTCGATAGCAGCAACGTCAGCCCGAAGGTTCGCAACCCGATTCGCCCCAGCCAGCGCAGATCGCCAATTTCGATCACCGCCAGCGCCAAGGCGGAGAAGACAAGCGGGATGACGACCATGAAGATCAGCCGCAAAAACACTCGGCCAACCGGCGCGGTGACGTTCTGCACCAGCCAATCCAGCCGGTCGTGGACGCCGTTGCCATCCAAATCGTACGGGTCGGTATGTTCAGCCGGTGCTGTAGCCGCCGGCTGCGTTTCGGCGGGAAGTTCCAGCGGTCGCCGAGCAGCCAACCAATTGGCCAACAGCCCTAGCAATCCCCCGACCAGCAGCCCGAAAAAGATTTGCCAGTGAAGGGCCAAACGAGGTTTTTTCGGCTTGGGCTCGCTCATCAGCTCGGCGCGCAAACAACACCCAGGAAATCCAGAAAATAGCGTCCCGCATTTTGCAACAGGAAAGCAACCACCGCTGCCTGCCTTCGGGCGGGGAAATTGTAGCAGAGCACCTCAGGGGCGAACAGATTGACTGCGCCCCGTTTGCGCCTATATTCATCAGCAGCACCGGGCCGATCCCCAGCAAGGCAATCGGACCCCACATACAGTTTTTTCCTCCACAGGAGCAATGGCCATGTCTCGTACAGCAGCACCTGCCATGTCGCAACGCCGTACCTCGCGCCGTCAGTTCGTCAAGTTCTTCGCCGCCGCTGCATCGGCTGCTACCGTTGGCGTGCTGCCGCTGAGCCGCAGTGCCCACGCGGCTGGCAGCGACATCATTCGCATTGGGGTGATCGGCTGTGGCGGCCGCGGGCCTGGCGCGGCGGTAAACGCCATGAACGTGGATCCGGGCGTGCGCCTTGTGGCCCTGAGCGACGTGTTCCTCTCGCGCGTCCAAGGCGCGCGCAAACGGCTACAGGCCGAAAAACCACAACAAGTCACGGTTGACGACGACCACTGCTTCTCCGGACTGGACGGCTACAAGCACGTTATTCAGAGCGTGGATGTAGTGCTGATCGCCTGCGCGGCCAAATTCCATCCCTTCTACACGCTCGAGGCCGTCAAGGCCGGAAAGCACGTGTTCGTGGAAAAACCGCACGCCATCGACCCGGCGGGAGTACGCCAGGCCACGGAGGCCGCCGAACTGGCCAAGCAAAAAGGGCTGAGCATCATGTCCGGGCTGCAAAGCCGCTATACGCCCGGTTTCCAGGAAACCATCAAACGCATCCACGACGGGGCTATCGGCGAAATCGTGGCTATCGAAGAGAACTTCCTCCGCGGGCCGTATGGCCTCTATCCGCGCCTGCCGGTTTACAAGACCGAAGTGGAATACCAACTGGCCAACCAGTATCACTTCGTGTGGTTGTGCGGCGATGACGTAGTGCAATCGCTGGTGCATAACGTCGATCGGGCCACTTGGGCCATGAAAGAACAGACGCCGGTGTGGGCGCGCGGCATGGGCGGCCGGGCAGCCTCGTTCGGCGAAATCTACGGCGACGTCTTCGATCATCATGGCGTGGTCTATCAGTACCCAAACGGCGTGCGGATGTACGCCTTCTGCCGTACCCAAAACGGCTGCTACAACGAAAGCTCCAGTCTGCTACTGGGCAGCAAAGGACGCTGCAACCTGACTGCCTGCACCATCGAGGGCGAAACCAAATGGCGCTACAGCGGGCCGGGCGGCAATCCGTACGACATCGAACACAAAGTACTGTTCGAGGCCATCCGCTCCGGCAAGCCCGTCAACGCCGGCGACTACATGACCCGCAGCACCATGGTGGCCGTGATGGGCCAATTGGCCTGCTACACCGGCCAGCAATTGACCTGGGAACAGTTGATGAAGTCCGAGTTCTATTATCCTCCCAAGCCGGAAGATGTCCGCTTGGACATGGAACCACCGGTCAAACTCGGCCCGGATGGGCAGTACCCGGTCTTCGCCATACCCGGTGTAACCAAGTTGAAACTGTAGCAGACTCGCCGGCGTTTCGATATTGCTGCTCGATCTTGCTGCCGGCAACTCGTGCTCAGCCGTTTCCCCAAAACACGCCTTATTATGCCCCGACAGAATGAAACGGCACTTTGCTACGAACAACCAAACCGGGATTTATCACAAACGCGGACATTTACTACAAACACGAATATTTACCGCAAACAGGAAGATTTACTACAAACACGAATATTTATCGCAAACAAGGAGTTTACTACAAAGACGCAAAGAGAGATTCACTGGCGATGCGCACGGCCACTGCCCGGCGCGGGGCCGTTTCGATCGCTTTTTCCTTAAGGGCGATATCGCCGCTTTGGCCGAAAGACGGTTTTTCGTCCCTCAGCGAAAACCTTTGGTTTGACGATTCGGCTGGGGCTGATATTATCTAAATGGGCCGGTGATGTGCGGCCGCTCGTCTGTATACCCTTTCGTAGTGGGGTTTGATCGTAGTCCCTAGCACAGATCGTAGTCCCTAGCACAGAAAGGACTCAATTGATGCAGACGGCCAAGCAACTGTCTGTCAGGCTGGTGAACAAGCCTGGTCGGTTGGCTGAAATGCTCGGGGCGATGGCCAAGGAGAAGGTCAACTTCCGCGCCCTGGCGGTGATGAACTCGGCCGAAAGGGGGACGGTACGCTTCGTGCCCGATGATCTCGACGCAGCCACCAAAGTGCTGGAGAAATCGAACATCTCGTACGAAGTGACCGATGTCCTGCTGGCCGACGTGCCAAATCAGCCCGGCGCTTTCCGCAAAATTTGCGAGCGCTTGGCAGCCGAGCATTTGAACATCGACTATGCATACTGTTCGTTCGGGCCTGGCACTAAAGGCAAGTCCGGGGTGGTGGCGGTCATAAAAGTCAACGACTTGGCCAAGGCCCGGCGCGTGCTTGGCGTAAACGGCACATCAGCGCGGCGCAAGCCGGTCAGGCAGCTTCGGCCGCGTCCGGCACCTGCTATCCGCGGAGCGGAATAGCCGCCTTATTCGCGGAGTGTAATAGCCGCCTTTGCTGGCTGTAGCCGTCGACGAAGCTCTGACTCAGGCCGTCAGCAGCTATCGCCCCTGGTAGGCCACAGCAAAGCCGTAACTTTCGGCCCGGTGACGATATGCGCTCTGATCAGCACCGGGGCGGAGGAACCCAAACGCGGTCCGGCCGCCTCTGGGTGGGCCTAAAGAAACGGCTGGCCAAGTCAGCGGGCCGACGTGTGGGCATATGTCCGGGCATATTTCCCACGTGATGCTACTCCGCCATGCATCGCCAAAAGCGTCTGCCGTACAAGCAGCCCCGATGCTACCCTTCCCCGGCGGCCAGGAACAAGCTATAATGCGCGTTTCGGCCTGAGGCGGATTGCGCGGCTACTGTACTAGCCGGGCGATGTTCCTACGAACTGTCGCCCGCCGGTAAAGATTCTGGTCCGCCGGCCGGGCTGAGAGGGCTACTGATATGCCGAAGATGAAAACGCACAAGGCGACAAAGAAACGCTTCCGGCTCACTGCAACCGGCAAGGCGCGGCACCGGTGCGCTGGCACCAGCCACTTGGCCTTCCGTAAGAGCAAGAAACGACGGCGCAATCTGCGCGGCACGAAAATCGTCGACGGCGTGGAGGCCAAACGCATTCGCGAGTCCTTGGCCGGCAACAGCTATTGATTCGCAAGCAATTCGCAGCCGCTCATAAGCTATCATAATTCGACCAGAATACGATAATTCGACGCCCCGGCGATACACGGCCGCCCTGGCACCGCCCATTGTACCCAGCGTTGTCGCGCAGTGCCTGGTATCGCTGCCCAGTGCATCGTCGACCTGGTACCGGCAGTCGGCGGGTCGATGACCGGCGACTACCAAAACAGCCCAGCATTCAACGAGGTTCTGCCATGAGGACGACCAACGGTCCGGCGAAGACCAAGCGAAGAAGGCGACTACTGAAGAAAGTCGAGGGTTACGTGGGCGGTCGGCGCAGGCTATTGCGGACCGCCAAGGAGACGCTGTTGCGCGCCGGCAGATACGCCACCCGCGACCGACGTGTACGCAAACGCGAGTTCCGCAGCCTGTGGATCATCCGCATCAACGCCGCTGCCCGGCAGCGCGGCCTACGGTACAGCGAGTTCATAGCGGGTCTGAAGCGGGCCAACATCATGCTGGATCGAAAGACACTGGCCGAGATGGCCGTCAATGATCCGACCGCCTTCGACGCAGTGGTAGGGTTGGTCAAGGCGGCGCTGCCAACGCCGGTGGGAGCTGTTTGAGCTATGCCGCGCCGGTCCGCTTATCGGCTGGTCGCCAAGCGCTGCCGATGTGCCGCGCCTACCGGCGCTGGGCCATTAGCCAGTCACGGCGAGCTGGCCTCCGTATGGGCCGTTTTCTTCCCTCCCGGCCTGATGGTCCTGTTTGGTGACTGAGCTTCGTTTGGCGGTTCAGCAACGGCTTGCAGTGGGCGAACTGATGTCACCCGACGAGTTCCTCCAGCAATGCGATATTCTGGAAGCGCAGGCCTTAGCTGCCTTTGCGGCGGCCGAGGCGGCCTGCGATTCCAAACAGCTCGAAGCGGCCCGCATCGAGTTCCTCGGCGCCCGCAGCGGACGCATCAAGCAACTCCAGAAGGCGTTGGGCGCGGTGCCGGCGACTGCCAACCCGGCGGCGGGCAAGCGGTTCAACGAGTTGAAGCGGAAGGTAGAGGCCGGCCTCGACGGCGCCGCGGAGCGGATTGCCATGCGCAGTCGTCAGCAGGCCGAGGCGCAGCGGCAGCGGGCGTTTGATCCTACGGTGCCTGGGACTGCATTGCGGCTGGGACGCTTGCACCCGATCACCCAGACCATCGAGGAACTGAAGGACATCATGGGTCGGCTGGGCTTTGCGGTTGCTGAAGGGCCGGAAGTGGAAGACGAGTGGCACAACTTCGAGGCGTTGAACATTCCGCCAGAGCACCCGGCCCGCGATCCGCTGGATAACTTCTACCTGGCGACGGCGGCCCGGTGTGCAACCGAAATACCTAACGGCGGCGCACCGTCACTCAACCCGACCGAGGCCCCGCCCCGACTGCTGCGCAGCCAGACCAGTACAGTGCAGATTCGGGTGATGGAGCAGATGCGTCCGCCGGTGCGGGTAATCTCCTGTGGTCGGGTATATCGCCCCGACACCCCCGACGACACCCATTTCCCCATGTTCCATCAAATCGAAGGCTTGATGGTGGACCGCGACGTGACGATGGGCCACCTGAAAAGCACCCTGCGCTTGCTGGCCCGCATGGCCTTCGCTCCCGACGTGGAAATCCGCTTTCGTCCCTCTTTCTTCCCCTTCACCGAGCCGAGTGTGGAAGTGGACATGACCTGGGAAAGCGGATGGATCGAGATGGGTGGAGCAGGCATGGTCGATCCCAACGTGCTCAGGGCCGTCGGCTACGATCCGGAGGTGTACAGCGGGTTCGCCTTCGGGCTGGGCATCGAACGCATCTGCGCCCGCCGACATGGCGTGACCGACATCCGCCAGTTCTTCCGCAACGACGTGAGGTTCTTGCACCAGTTCTGAGTCCAGTTTCTGGTTTCAGTTGCACACACCACGAAGGCCTTGTGATACCAAGGCTTTGTGATTGCAGTTGCACACACACTATCAAGGAGTTGTCGTTCCAAAAGCACAGTCGCACCACCAAGGCTTTGTGACTCCAGTTACAAAGTGTGACTCCAGTTACAAAGACGCCACCAAGGCACAAAGACACAAAGAGTGTCCAGGCCAAATGGCCGACGCTCAAGCGAGGTTGCTTCAGAGGCGGCGGCAGGGGCTGCGTCGCTTACATCAAGCGGCATAAGCCCGCACGGTGCTTCCCCGGCGCAAAGCAGCTCAGTAGTGCGGTGCCCGAAGCACCTCAGTAGTGCGGTGGCCCAAACCCGTATAGCAGTGGCGATCGATGAGCGATTTTGGGGTGCTAGGTAACAGCGGTTCATACCTGGCGCTTCATCGAGTAGGCGCAATTACTTTTCTTTCCTTTACACCATGATCGTTTCCTGGCAGTGGCTGCAAGATTACGTCGCGCTGGATGTATCCCCAGAGGAAGTTGCGCGCCGCCTGACGATGGCTGGGCTGAATCACGAGGGCAGCAGGTCAGTGGGCGACGACCTGGCCATCGAATTGGAGATCACCAGCAACCGGCCCGACTGCCTGTGTCATCTAGGCATAGCGCGGGAGGCGGCTGCGGTGTTCGGTGTACCGTTGCGTTTGCCGCCGGCCCGGCCCAAGGAAGGCCGCACGCCCGTCGAGTCGCTGATCAAGGTTCGCATCGACTGCCCGGACCTCTGCTGGCGATATTCCGCCCGGGTTGTACGCGGAGTAAAGGTCGGCCCCAGCCCGCAGTGGCTCGTGCGTCGGCTGGAAACGCTGGGGCTGACCCCGGTCAACAACGTGGTCGATATTTCCAACTACGTGCTGATGGAGTGCGGACAGCCGCTGCACACTTTCGATTACGGCAGGCTGAAAGGAGCGACGATCATCGTTCGCCGCGCACGGCCAGGCGAGACGATCGAAGCAATCGACCATAAACTCTACGAGCTTGACGAGCAGATGTGCGTCATCGCCGACGCAACCGACCCGGTGGCGATCGCCGGCGTGATGGGCGGAGCGGCCACAGAAATCTCACCTTCTACCCGCGACGTGCTCATTGAATCGGCAGGTTTCGACCCGCTTTCCATCCGCAGCACCAGCCGCAAACTGGGACTGCAAAGCGATTCGTCCTACCGCTTCGAGCGCGGCGTGGACCCGGAAGGCATCGACTGGGCCAGCCGCCGCTGCGCAGAACTGATCCTGGAGATCGCCGGCGGGGAACTGGCGGCCGGGGCAGTCGATGTGATAGAAGCTCTGCCCGAACGAAAACCGATCACTTTGCGGTTCAGTCAGCTCAAGCGAATTCTGGGGATCGACGTGGAGCCCCAGGTAGTCCGCCAGATACTGCTGGCCTTGGGTTGTCAGGAGCAGCCGGCGGAACTAACAGCCTCGCCAGTGGCGGAGAAGGGCGGGCAGTCCGTCACGGTGATCGCTCCCAGTTGGCGGCGCGATTTGCAGCGAGAGATCGACCTTGTCGAAGAAGTGGCGCGCATCCACGGCTACGACAAGATTCCCGACGATGTGCCCATACCTATCGCCCCTTCGGCCCGCACTCGCCAAGACCGCGTGCTAGGCAAGCTGCGGCAGGTGCTGGCGGCGGCAGGGATCGACGAAGCGATAACCGTAAGCATCATCGACGAGGCCAGCTCGGCCGCGTTCAGCCCGTGGAGCGACGAACCGCCGCTGCGCACGCTGTTGCCAGTGTTGCGCGGCTGTCAGGTATTGCGCCGCAGTTTGATTCCCAGCCTGTTGCAGACGCGCCAGTTCAACCAATCGCTGGGCAACGCCGAAGCCGATTTGTACGAGATCGCCCATGTCTATTTGCCGCAAGGGGTAGGCCTACCGCGCGAAGAACTGATGCTGGCGGTAGTGAGCGGTCGGGATTTTTGGGCGCTGAAAGGCGTAGTGGAAGCAATGCTGGCAGAGTCGCGCTTGCCCGAGACGGCATACGCCGAAACCTGCACGGTGCCGCTGTTGGACCCGTTGCAATCGTGCTCGATGACGTACCGCGGCCAGCCGGTGGCGTACATCGGCGCGATTACTGCCGAAGGCGCCGAGCGGTTCAAGCTTCGCGGCCGCACCAGTATCGCCGAAGTCCGCCTGGAACCGCTGTTGCGCGACGCCAATTTGCTGCCCACTTACACACCGCTATCGCCATATCCCGCTGTGGCGCGCGATTTGAATTTGGTGGTCGACGAGCAGGTGCGTTGGGCCGACGTGGCGGTCACGGTCCGCCAGACGTGCGGACAGTATCTGGAGCGGCTAGAATACCGCGACACCTACCGCGATCCCAGCAAACTCGGCGAAGGCAAGAAGAGCCTGCTGCTGAGCATTGTGCTCCGGTGGGCCGAAGGAACACTGACCAACCAACAGGCCGACCAACTGCGCGAGCAGATCGTCGCCGCTTGCAATGCCCGTCACGGTGCCCAATTGCGGCAGTGAGCTTTCCACGATAGCCATACAGCTTGGTAAGAGGCTGTAACAAAACAGAACCATCAAAAAGCCTTGACTAGCCGATGTGCCGGCGACACGGTGCCAGAATAGGTGGTTTTGTTAGAAGCTCTAATTCAGATCGTCCTCACACAAGGAGATGCCACAATGGCCGCACGAACCTGGGTTCTTACCGACGTGCAGCAAGAAATCTACGTCGAGCAGATCAGCCTGAGCTGCGATCAATTGGGCGGAAAGGCGGCAGGCTACGCGGTGGTAAAACGCACCTTGCGCGGCGGGCTGCGGCAAGGGGTAGACGTGATCGAAGTGCACAACGGCTTGCTGCGGCTGGTCGTCGTGCCCACGCGCGGAATGGGCATCTGGCGGGCAAGTCTCGGCGGGCTGCAATTGAAATGGGATTCGCCCGTCCGCGGCCCAGTGCATCCGGCGTTCGTCAACCTTTGGGAACCGAGCGGCATCGGTTGGCTGGACGGGTTCGACGAACTAGTGGTTCGCTGCGGGCTGGAGAGCAACGGGGCGCCGGTATTCAACCCCAACGGCACGGTACGCTATCCGCTGCACGGCAAGATTGCCAACATCCCGGCCCATCACGTCAGCGTGGCCATCGACGACACCAGCGGCGATATATCCGTTCGCGGCGTGGTCGACGAAGCACGCCTGTTCGGCGCTAAATTGCGGTTGGAGACGGTCGTTTCCACCAAAGTCGGCCAGCCGTGGTTCGCCATCCGCGATACGGTGACCAACATCTCCGCCGAGCCGGGCGACATGGAGCTGCTCTATCACATCAACTTTGGCGCGCCGCTGTTGGAGCCGGGGGCGCGCGTGGTGGCGCCGGCGGCGAAGGTCGCACCCCGCGACGCCACGGCCGCTAGCACTTTGCCGCACTGGGACTGCTACGGCCCGGAAACTCCCGCTGCACCGGAGGCGGTATTCTTCCTCGACCTGCGGGCCGATACCGAGGGACGTACCCAGGCCACGCTCCGCAATGCCACCGGGACGCAGGGCGTTACCGTGCGGTTCAACAAGCAGCAGTTGCCCTACTTTACCCTGTGGAAGAACCGGCAGGCGGTACCAGATGGATATGTGACTGGCTTGGAGCCGGGAATCAATTTCCCCAATCCCAAGCCGTTCGAGCAGCAGCGCGGCCGAGTGGCGTTGCTAGCGCCGGGCCAGTCGCGCAGCTTCGATCTGGTAATCGAAGCGCACGCCGATGCGGCGGCCGTCAGCGCAGCCGAGCAACAGGTAGCGTCTCTTCAGGCCGGAGCCTCGCCGGTCGTCCTCGATAAGCCCGATCCCCATTGGTCGGTCGTGTGACCCGCCCGGATGCCCCGGCTGACTTGCCTAGCCGGGGATGAGCGGCCAGGGCTAAGCCGAGCGGCATTTCGCCGAAGGACAGCGTTCTTGCCCAGCCCGGTTCAAGCTTCTTCGGTGTAGGGAGTAAGCGCGACGCACTCCGCCACCGGGATGCGCATATCCATCGGTTCGCCGAAGTCGGCATGATCGAAGTATTCGCTGGCTCCCCCGGCCACCCGGCCCAAGGCGAAGGCCGCCACGGCGATGTTCTTGGCCCGCTCGACCGAAAGTTTCTTCTCGCACAACAGCGGCCAACATATTCCCAACCACACGCACGCTATTGCTGCATCGACATTGACGGCCAGCACGTTTCGCGTCACTCCCACCTGACGCATGGCAAACGCCAACCGGTGGTAAAAGTCCAGGAAGGCGTGATACACGCCGATCTGTTCCAAAAAGCGGGCAATCACTTGTTCGCGCGGATCGTAGTTGACCTCTTCGGTCCGATACACCGGGTGCCCCAGACACGGTACCCGCTGAAACGGCACATCCTGCTCGGCCGCGGCCCGTTTGCGGCGCAGTATTTCAGTCGCCGCCTGGCGAGCCTTTTGCTCGACCAGCTCGCGGCGGGCCGGATCGTAAGGGTTGGTCAGTTCGGAATTGGCGAACCGATCGACCATCAACGAAACGGCCTCCTTGCCATTGCCGCCGTGAACCTCGCCGATGGCCGCCAGCGTGGCTATCATGGCCACGTGCGGACTGTTGCCAGCCGAGGCCGATAGCTTGGCCGCTTGGGCCGAAATCGTGCCCGGCCCGTTGGTCATCGCCGCCACCAATGTCTTTTCCACCAACTGCGGCTCGAAATCCCTGGAGGGCGGATAACCGGTCCAGGCCAGTATCAGCGAGTAGGCGAAACTGCGGGTATCCATCAGCCGCAGCACGCTGCGCCCGTAAATCCGCGGCGTGGCTCCGTCGTTCGACGAGGCGTGGCTGGCGTTGCGCATGTCGCGGCGGGCAGGCAGTCGGCCGAACTGGGTGCGGTGGAACTCTTCGATCTGCTCTTTGTAGGGCGATGGGATCACCCCTTCGCCCAACACCAGCGCCGGCGGCAAGCGCGTACCCAACCGGCCCATGTTCTTCAGCCAGGGATTGAGCCGCAGCGGGTGGTAGTGGCGGTAGTCGCGCTCGCGGCCCAGGATGTCGTAGAGCACCCGGGCGGCTTCGGGCAGGTCGTGCAGGGCTTCCAGGCGGAGGCCGCGTAGCGGCGGGCGATCTGGCGGGAAGGTCATTCCCGGCGCAAACGGCGGAGCTTGCAGGTAGTCGTCGAACAGGGCCTTCTTGTCGCGTGCGCTGGTGCCTGCCCCTTCGACCACCGCCCCGGCATGGCCCAGCGATACGTTGCAGCGTTCGGCCACTTCGCCCCCCACGTACACGATCATCGGTTTGGAGAAGTTGACCTCGCGCATCCATTGGATGGCGATCTGCTCGTACAGTCCCCCTGGTTCGACGTACAGGACGAGCAACTGGGTAAGTTCGTCGGCCAGCACCAATTCCAGCAGATCGCGCAATGGCGTGAGGATCAACTGGTCTTTGCCGGTGGAAATGCCGAAGCGCGTGCCGATGCCCGCCCCGTACAAGTACGAGGCCATGGTGTTGACCATATTTCCGCTGTTGGAGATTATCGTGGCGCTACCGGGATGGAAGGTTTCTTCGGGGGCGTCGCCGCCCACGGCGCCAACGCGCACGTGCTCGGTGGCATTTATCACTCCCAGCGTGTTGCAGCCCAGCACGTCGATATTCTCGGCCCGGCACAGCTTGTAAATCTTGGCCGACACTTCGATCGAGACGTTCTCGGTGATGATGAAGATCGTTTCCACGGCGCCGCGCGAGAACTTCACCACATTTTTTACTTCGCCGTAGACGGCTTCCGGCGGCGAGTAGATGACGATCTTATTGGGATGCTGTTCCGGGGGCAGGTGCTCGAGCAGGTCGGCGTAATCGGCGAAGACCGGCAAGGAAGAATCTGGACCAACCGGTAGTTGGTCGCCGCCTTTACCCAGCGCCCAGCCGCCCACAATATTCCCGCAGTACCGCTGGCTGATGTCGGTAACTTTGCTGGCCTCGCGGCCGGTGATGTTGGACACCGCCACCCGATCCCCCCGGCGCAAAATATCCGTCAGCTTCGTGGCGCGCATGGCAGAGTGTTCCTGTTGTGCTCTTGGCTCCGGTTATTGCTGTTTCTGGGATTGTGGTTCCGCCTCTTTCGAGCTGCGCAGATACTGGCACAGTCGGCCGGCATACTGGGCCACCATGGTGATGGGCGTATCGGGGCCGAAGATCGTGTACGGCCAGCCCAACTCCTCCAGACACCGCTGCAAGGCCAACAGCCCTTGTACCAGCCGCGGTCCACCGCGGCCGACGATCACCGGCAATTCGCTGCTGCGACGATGGGCGTGCTCGGCCAGGGCGTCGGCGATGGCCTGGAAGGTCACGTCGATGCGGGTATTGTTCGCTTTGCCACCCAGAATCAGCAGCACCACCGCATCGGCCAGTTTGTGCCGAAAGCAGATCGAGGCCGTTCCGCGCATGCGGTCGTAGGGTGGATTGCCGCCGAAGTCGGACAGGAACATCGGGTCTCCGCCCGACTGAAGCAGAGTCTCGATGATGATCGTCGAAGCCCCGCCCCCGAACAGTATCGGCAGCACACCCTTGCCCCCCAGATCGCTCACGTGCGCCTGCCCCTGATACGAAGCCGCGTTCCAGCGATCCATCTCTTGTTGGAACTCGCTAACGCTTTCGGGGTATTCGGGCAGCTCGAACTCGATGTTGCGGTGCTTGAAGTTGGCTTCGTCCAGCACGCCTTTGAAGTCGCAGGCCAGCGGGCGGTTATCGGGGGTGATGCGCCACGGGTTGACCTCGCACATCCGCATCCCCGAGGTGATGAACATGTCCCACAAGTTCACCAGCGCCCGAGACAACGGACTGATTACCGGCCGCGGACATCCCAGCGATTCCAACAGCTCGCTGGCTTGGTAGGCATCGAGACCTTGATATACGTCTACGGGGAAGGTGCGTTTGTCGCTTTCGGCGATCGTTTCCACGTCCACCCCGCCTTTAAGCGATAAGGTTATCGCCGGCGAGAGCCAACGGGAATCGTAGGTGATAGCCGTATAAACCTCGTGCTTGGCGGGGACGTGCTGCACCAGGTAGGAGGTACGGGCCATGCGTCCGTTCAGCTCGGCGGCCGACAGCCGCTTCAGTGCCCGAATGGCATCGGCCGCGGAGTCCACCCGTTCGACCAAGCCCGCCTTTCCCCGGCCACCTACTAGAATGTCCGCTTTGGCCAGCGCGGTCTTCCAGCGGTCCAGACAATCCGATACGGCTTTGCGTTCGGCGGGCCATTCCAGGAACTCGGGTACTGGAATAGCAAACCGCGGCGCAAGCTCGCGCAAGAAGGTAAGCTCTCCTAACTGCTGAGGCATATCCCGAAGCTCCTGAAGCGATGCCCGTCTTGACGCACAGAGTTCCGCCTGCTTGCCACGCAGCAGCGCGATACAGAACCCTCACACGACGGTCGACCGTGTCGCTGTAGAAATCCGATTCCCGCTTGCGCGACACAGATTCCCCGCCCACCGCCAGTCAGTCGGTATTCTCACTCAGGGATGTGCCGACTTGCAAGCGGAACTGCCGTCTATCCCCACAAAACTCGTAAAAGGCACCTTGTACGTGTTTAGCGCGCGGGCCGTTGCCAGTAGTAAGCTGTCACGCACCCTCCGGGCACGTTAGGGTCTCGGCTGCGCCATGGGGGTAGTTCGTACTTGACCCACGGCGCCTTATTTAATCCGGCGGACTGCTCCAGTTTAGCAATATGGTACCGATCCAGAGGAATCGAATCCGTGAACAAGCACACCAAGAGGAACCCCAGCTCGCCCGCTTGCCGATGGCCGATCAAAGTGGCGAGCTTGTCGCGTACATCCTTCAGCGCGGACTCTTCATCCGAAAAAAGGTGTTTGTGGAATACGGAGTTCGGCCGGTTGACATCGTTGCTGTAAGTCCAGCAAAACTTCACTTCGATCCAATAGCGTTTGTTGTCAGCGTCCGTCAGAACGACGTCGCAGATGCCCGAATAAGCGCCCGGCGGATACGGAAGAAACATGCCACCCAGCCGCCTGTTAAGAAAGTCATTAAACCCCTCCCACTGGCGGCCCAGGTAGTTGCAGCTTTTGGCTTCGTACCTGTTTTCGATTTCGCAGGTGCGCCCAATATCGAGTATTTGTTGGGCAACGCCAAGCTGCATAAAACAGTCCTTCTTTTTTCTTTTTTTCGAGAAGCCCAAGCCGCTGCCGATTTACTCCAACCGGTGATAATGGTACGAAAGCACTTTTGGCACCCGCATCGTGTTGCCTTGCTTATCCACGATGTCTTGCATGTGTTGACATATTCCGAGCACCAACCAGCGGTCCCCTTGTTGTGCTTGTTCGGCCACTTCGCGGGGCACTTCGACCACCAGCTTCTGGTCGGTGTCTTTGATTTGGAACAGCAGGGCGTCTGGGCCGCGGCCCGCAAGCTCGCCTACCACTAGTAGGCCTTCGCCCTGCTTGGCCAACCGCTCTTGGGCGAACTGGTTGATGGCCGCGGCTCGCTTGTGGTCGAACCGGACCTTGACGACTTGGGCGAAAATCTCGTCGGCTTTCGCGGCGGCGTCGGCCAGCATTTGCGCCCGTGGGTGAGCCGGCAGGCCTTTTTCCTTGGCGTGCCGCGCCAGCGTCAGCCAGACAGCCAGCTCGGCCAGCACGTTGTACTGCGCACTGTCGGCCGGAAGGAAGTCCATGGCTTTGGCTTGCACCAGCAGGTCGTTGAGTCGGACGACCAAATCCGGCTCTAGGTCGGGCCGGCCGGAAGGGGGCTTCGGTCTGGGCGGCGTTTGGCCGGGTGGTGGCAACGGCGTCACCTGCCCGCTGGCCTTGGCCGCCAACGCTCGTAGGTATCGGACGTGGCTGGCGTAGCCATAATCGGCTTTAAGGTGCAAAAAGGTGTTCACTCCCAACACGCGGCCGGAGCCGTCCACCAACGGTCCGCCGCTGTTGCCCACGGCAGTCTTGGCGTCGTGCTGGATCCAGACAGTATCGACCGGGGCGCGTATCTCACGGCCGATAGCGTCCCGGACCTGCCGCAGCAGCTCATCGGTGCTCAGCACCCGACTGACGATCCCTTTGGACACCGAAAAATCGACGTTATAAGGATGCCCGACCGCAAACACTTCCGTGCCCACCCGGGGCGTCTGGTCGTACGATATGTCCAACACCATGGCGCCCAGCGGGAAATCGGCCAGTTTCAGGATAGCCAGATCGCGTTGGGGGTCTTGGGCCACCAGGCCCTCGAACTGATATTGTTGGCCGTTGATGAACTCGGCTTGCACCGCCGTGGTCGCATTGGCCACCACATGGTAGTTGGTGGCCACCCAGCCGAAATCATTGATCAGGAATCCCGTGCCGGTAGCGGAACCGCCTTCGCCTGGGTCGGGTATGCGGATTTTAACGATGGCTTTAACGACATCGTCGGGCGATCGGGCCACCGGGAGCTTGACCAGCGGCCGGCCTGACGGCTTAGGTTTCTCAACGGAAGGTTTTTCACTGGGCGTGCTGGGCTTCGGCTTGGCTGGTGGCTCCTCGACATTCTCGGCCAGCAAGTCCGGCTCTTCCGCAACCCATTTCACCGCCGACTCGCGTGTGGGCGTCGCTTGCCTGGCGCGCCATGGTTTGGTCAGGTACAGCGCCGCCAGCAGTACCGCCACCAGCCCCGCACCCGCCAATCCAACCCATGCCCACTGGGGCACTACAGCCCGGCGTCGGGCCGACGAACGGCTTTCGGCCGGCTTCGACTGGGAGGAGGCAGCTTTGCCGGCCGTGGCCGACCTGCTGACCCCCACAACCGGCCCATCCCCGACTACGGGCGGCCCAACAACGACCGGTGGCTCGCCCACGACCGGCCACTGAGACGGCCCGGTCTGCTCGGCCTTGAGCACTTCGTCCGGCAGCGGAGGCGGGACGGGCACTGTCCGGCGCGCCACCGGCGGTGCGGAAAGATCGATCACCGGTTTGCTGCCTTCGGAAGCCGACCCCGAGCCACGCCCAATGAGCTTCCCTTCCGGAAGCGTTCCGGCCAAAGGGATGGCCACCGGTTTGCCGCAGGCCGGACAAGACTGGGTGACGCCGGCGCGGGCATCCGATGTCAGGAACTCCGCCGCACACCACGGGCAGACAACTTCAATGGCCATGCCAAATCAATGCCACACGGACTTGCTGGAGCGCTACTATTGTATCGTACCCGGATATGTCCCGCGCCACACCCCCACGGCCGGAGGGACAGCCTTGATGTTAACGCCTCAAAGCCAAGTAAAGTAGAGGCTGCGATCGGATTGGCTCTTACCAATAAGGGCGGCTTGTGACCGCGTGATTGTCGACGCGCTGCCCGTCGGCCCATACCAAAATCGGCCCTTACCGAAACCTGTCAGTCCGCCGATGAATCGCGCACCGCGTCCGGCAGCACGCCCGACCCGATCGGATTTCGCCACACCAGGCACAACGGTTTTTCGGCGCGGACGTATCCTGGCGGAGCGTCCTCCGGCGTGCTATACACCCGCTGCGAGCCGTCTTTGCTGCGATACTCATACAGCGGCAGGGCGCTCGCAAGCGGATTGGCCTCCCCGGCTGGCAAGGCGTAGAAGATAACTTGCGGGGCTTGCTCCACTGCTGCCGTGCTGCCAGCGCCGGACGACACTTGCGGCCGGTTGTAAGATACTTGCGGCCCGCCGGACGAGCGGACTGTTGAATCCGCGACAAGCTCGACTCGCAGTTGGCCGGAATTTTTGCCGTCGGGCACGACCGCCACGCAACCCGGCCGCGGCCGGTCCAGGGCGAAAAAAGCCACTTTTGCGCCTCTCGTCCCTGCTATCCGGGTTACCGTTTCTAGCCTTTCGGCGCCGTCGCGTCCAGCAAAACGATAGACTGCCACGGGCAGCACTAGGCGCTGGTCGGCCAAGTCGAGCTTGTACATCATCTGGTTGTAATCATACCGCGGCGTGCGCTGCGGATTGCCCGAAAAAGTGTGCGTATATGTGCCCTCGAAAAAGATGATCCGACCGGCGTGCTTGTCGAACTCTGGATGTTGTTTGGGATTGTAGAAACTCTGTTTATCGTGGGTGACGATCTTGCGGGCATACACCCAGGGACCTAGCGGCGTGTCGGCCTCGGCGTACCAGATTTCGCCCAACACGGAAGTGCCGAACTGTTCGCAGAAGATCATCGTCCACCGCTGTCGGTACGCGTTCCAATAGACCGAGCCGCGATGGGCCAGCACTGGTTTGCCGCTGTCGGGGTCTTGCAGGTGCAGCAGCGCCTCGTGCGGCTGGAGTATGCCGGCATCGACCAGCGCGGCTTGCTGTTGCGGGCTGAGCGGCGCCGTGTTGGTCTTCCAGCCCCAGCGCACCCGACCGTCGTCGCAGCGGTCGATACGGCTGGCAGCCTGCTTTAGGCCGTCCCGGGAGGACCTGTTGTGGCCGTCGTCTTGGTCTGGCAGCGCTGTTGCGGGTTTAAGGCAGGTGTAAGCCTGGTATGCCTCGGGACGGCGGAAATCGCTCGTGTTGGCGCGCACCCGAACGACCGGGACCGGAAAGGCAAAGTACAAGTACTCCACACCATCTTCGCTGCGTTTGAAGGTATGTCCGGCCGGTTGGATGGGAAACTGGGCCGGCCAGTCGGCCACGTGCTGGAAACGACCCTGCTTGTCATCGAAAACGGCAATCCCGCGCCGATATGCTTGTAAAGACCCCGGACGGACTTTCACGTAGATCGCGTAAAGCCGTTCTTGGCCGGTTTCGTCGCTCAGCACGGCCAGGGCTTCGATCCAAGTGGGGCCTTCCCCGGCCATCGGCGCCATCGCCCGCGACTTGCCTTGCTGGTCGACGAAATACTCCAGCTCGACCCCGCGCTCGGGGTCCAATCCGCCGCGGCCCGGCAAATCCGACATCGCACCTGATGCATGAAAGTTTCCCAGCGGATGAGCCGGCTGCTGAGTATCGCCCCAGAACCAGTACAGCTTGCCGCGATACACGGCTGTCAGCACGCTGTCTTGTCCCATCACTTGGCCGTTGAGCAACGGTTGGGCGATGGGCGTCGGGCGGCCCAACAGCACACTGTCGCGGTAGATGCCTTCGCCGGTTACGCGGTACAGCCGCTCGGCGATGTTCACACGATGCACTTTGAGCTGTGCTTTTCCGCCGGGCACGACATGAAGCGTGGTTCCCTCGGCCCCGAAGCCGTCTTTGGGGAACTGGTATCCGTGGCTGCGGACCTGAAAAAAGACCCTTTGGTTCATCAGGCCCGGCTCGTAGAAGGCCGCCAAGCCGTTGCTGTCGGTGTAGTAGCGAACGGCGTTGACGGTTTCCAGTTCGACCATTGGCACGCCGCGGCCGGTCTGCGAGTCTACGACCTCGATTGCGAAATACTGCTTCCCTGCGCTGCCAGTGTCAGCCACGGCAGTAGCCGGGAAATTGTTCGCTGCCGCCGAGCCAGAAGCATGGCCCGCCGCCCGAAGAGGCCTGCCTGGCTCGGAAGCGCACGCTACGGCGTGGATCAACACTGCCGCCAGCATCACAGTGTTACACCAGCCTGCCAGGAGCCTCATAAAGTCGCTTTTCTTTAGCGGAAGCGGCTGCGCGAGTCGATCTTGATTGCTGCGCTGCTGGGCAGGGTGCGGTTAACACAGCTCCAGCACACCCAAGACGATCTTCCGCAACTTCGGCTCAGCGCCGGCCGCTGTAGCCAGGATTTCCTCGATGTTGATGGGCTTCAGCGCATCCGGCAGGCACATGTCGGTTACGACCGACAGCGCCAGCACGCGCATGCCGGCGTGAACGGCCACCAGCACCTCCGGCACGGTGGACATGCCGACAACATCGCCCCCAATCGCCCGCAAAAACCGGTATTCGGCGCGTGTCTCCAGGTTCGGTCCTGTCACGGCCACGTAAACGCCCTTGTGGGCCACGAAGTTCTCACGGCGGGCGATCTCCAGCGCGCGGTCGATCAACCGCCGGTCGTACGGGGCAGACATATCGGGGAAGCGTGGGCCGAGCCGGTCGTCGTTGACGCCGATCAGCGGGTTGCCGTTCATCAGATTGATATGGTCTTCGATGACCACGATGTCGCCTTGCGCGTACTGGGGATTCATACCGCCGGAAGCGTTGGAGGCAATCAGCACTTCGGCCCCCAGCCCGCGCATCACCCGCACCGGAAAAGTAATTTGCTTGTACGTGTAACCCTCGTAAGCGTGGAAACGGCCTTCCATGGCGACCACTGGCACGCCCGCCAGACGCCCGCACACCAACTGCCCGGCGTGTCCGATGGAAGTCGAGCGGGGAAAATGGGGAATCTCTTCGTAGCCCAGCCGGGCTTCGGCCTGTATCTCAGTGGCCAAAGCTCCCAGTCCGGTACCTAGGATGATGCCCACCTTTGGCCGCTCGGACCAATAGCGGCCGATCAGCTCGACGGCCTGTTCTACCTGCGCGCGAATCTCCAACACGGCAAAAACCTCGGCAAACCGCAAACCTTAGTTTTCAGCCCCCTGCCCACAAACGCTTGCGCAGCATCCCAACGCCCGATACATCGCCACCGAAACGCGCTGCGCCGATATCCCGGCGCGTCGCGCTTGATGGTTGACTGTAGCTGAAGCGCTTGATTGTAGGCGAACCGCTGCTCGGATGCCACGGCCCCGTGGGCCGCAGCTCATCAGCTTGTCGGCGCTTCTGCGGCGATGCCCTGCGGCGCGTTTCCCTCCTGCTTGCCAGTCGTCTTCTGCCAGGCGAAGAGGCTTCGGGAAGTTTGGGTCTACGGATTACGCTGGGCGAAGCCGTGCCGGGCGAGCATCTCCACTAGCAGTTCCATGGGCAATCCGACCACGTTCGACTCGCTGCCTTCGAGCACGTGTATCCAACCCAACCTGTCTTGATAGCCGAACGCCCCTGCCTTTCCGGCCCATTGTCCGCTGGCGATGTACTCGTCGAGTTGTTCCCGGCCGAGCCGGTCCATCCTCAGCCGGGTGACGGCCAGGCGGAGCTCCGGGGTCCCGTGCGGAATCGGCCACACGCACAAGCCGCTTAACACTTGGTGCTCGCGACCGCTGAGTAGTTGCAACATCTGGCGGGCGTCGTCGGCATCGCGCGGTTTTCCCAAGATGCGGCCATCGCATTGCACCACGGTGTCGCAGGCCACGATCAGGCCGGCGGGGATTCGCCGGGCAACATCAGCCGCCTTTTGAAGCGCCAGTCGGCAGACCAACTGGGCTGGGGTCTCGCCGGGCAGCAGTTCGTCGGTCTCAGCCTCCGGGCTGGGCGGATGTACCTCGAAGTGGTAGCCGGCGGCAGTCAGCAACTGGCGGCGCCGGGGCGAACGGCTGGCCAGTATCAGTTTTCGCCCCTCAGGCGACATAGCTTCCTCCGGCTCAACACCATCCGTCGGCACGACATGTACACCGACCGCACCCCCCGAGCACGCAACCTTTGGGTGTCTCGGCGGTTGATAACAACCGCGGCCTTTGCACACTCGGCCAACCGACGGATGCTACTTGAGGGATATTGCCCGCGCCAGCGGCTGCAACAGATGCTCGCTGATGTAAGAATCGATCATCTCACGGCAAGTGGCGGCCAAACGGTCCAGCGTGGCCAAGAAATCGTCCTCGGGCGAAAGGCTGCCGTACTGCCGGGCAGTGACGTACACGCTCAACTGCTCTTCCGGATAGTCGCCGGTGCGCACTTGATAAGCGTTGGTACGTGTTTCTACGCTTACGCGAAACTGCCGCCGACATTCTTCATCCAACGCCACGGTCAACGAGGGTTCGTAGTTCAGCACCGTTACGCCCGGCTGGTCGAGAATACGTTCCATCGACGGGCTGAGGCCCAGCGCTTCGGCCACAAGCTGGTTGTGGTTGCCGCGGTACGTGAAATCGAAACCGAACAGTACATCCAGAGCTTCGCAATCCAACGGGCTGACCGACAGCGTGTACGGGGCGATTTCCAATATCAGCCGGTGCTGTTGCAGGGCATCTTCGATCGACTCTGGATTGACGTACCCCGAGCACACCCGACGGGTTTCCAGCGTGCACCACCGGTAGCGGCCGTGGTCTTTGTCCTCTTCGAGGACGAAATCCCCGCGATCGCGGGAATAGAAATTGCGCATAGTAGGGTATTTTTTCTGTACGCTTTCGAAGAAGTGCAGCACGGTTTCGCGGTTAGTCGGCAGGTCCATCTCCGTGCTGAGGTTCATGTTCAAGAAGAAATCGTCGCACAAGGAAGCATAACGATTCATCAACTTGTTCCCTTGCGAAAATGCAACCGGCTAGACGCTTCTGGCCACATACCCAATGACGGCGGCCAACGTTGCCGCAGGCTGTCGCTGCGGGCCGCCGTGGCGTTGAACCGGCCTGAAGTAAGCTCTTGCCGATAAAATCTCGCGATGGCTCCCGAACCACCGGCGTTTATATACTAGTAGCCAGCGTTTACACTAGTATATGGTTATGCGGCAGCGGCTGTCAAAACGGGGAGCCGTAGCCGACCCCTACGTCCAGCGGCTTGTACCGACGGCCTGGATGCCTGGATTGCTGCGCCAAGCCCATGGCTTCACACCCTCGGCTACAGGAGCTACGCGCGATGTGCCCAGTTACAACGGCGCACTGGAGTTTTGAAACTTCGCTCGGTTGGATCGCCTTGCTATGGTGCGGGCAGAAGCTGCGGCAGGTGAGTTTCGGCCACGCCAGCCAGCAGAAAGCACTGGCGGCCCTGTGCCCGCAACTGGCCGCTACTGCCGCCCGGCGTAACCTCCAGCCCGAATTGGTTCGCCGTATGCTAGGCTACACTCAAGGCGAGCCAGAAAGTTTTGCCGACGTGGCGCTTGACTTCGACGGCCTGAGCCGCTTCCAGCAACGTGTGCTCCGCTGCTGCCAACGAATTGCTTACGGCTGCACAGTATCGTACGGACGGCTGGCGGCGATGGCTGGTTATCCGGGTGCTGCGCGGGCGGTGGGAAACTGTATGGCTTCCAACCGCTTTCCGCTGGTTGTCCCCTGCCATCGCGTAGTGGCAGCCGATGGCAGCCTAGGCAAGTTTTCGGCGCCAGGCGGCACCGCCTTAAAGCGACGGCTGCTAGCGATGGAGGCCCGTCGACGCCCGCTGGCGACGCCTTAACCTCAGACACTGCAAAAGCCTGCGCACCTTTCACGTCGCGTCGCAGGCGATGCCCAAGGCTGGATGAGCTGTCCAACCGGGATCCGCTTGTGAGTAGCCGTCAGCACAAATCTACTCGCCCCCAGCACAAGCCTAACCGCTGGCGCGGCGCTGACACTGCCGCGCTGCCAAGGTAGAATGACATACACGGCACTGCCACCCGCCGACAGACGTGCCGGCAGGTGCCTACCAGATGTGCTGCGAAATCCGGAATCAGGTAGCAGATGTGCCGTCAGATACATTCAACCGAGGTACTAATAGCAGTGTGGTGTGCCTTTAGAGCTCATCCAGCGACCAGCTTTCCCTGTCGCTGATCGTGGCAGCTTGGAACCACTGTAATGCCGGAAATCCCCAAACAAGCCGAATCCCAGCAGGTCGTCCGGCTTAAGGACCCCGAAATCTCGGCCTTCCTCGCCTGGCTGATCCCCGGCTTGGGCCACCTTTATCAGGGGCGCCATGCCAAGGCGGCGTTGTATTTCTTGTGCATCATGGGGCTTTTCGTGTGCGGGGTGTACTTGGGGGGAAGTTCGGAATTGGGTTGGGGGAGGGTAGTGTATTTCTCCTGGCAGGAAGGCGACAAACGCCTGCACTATCTGTGTCAGATAGGAATCGGCTTGCCAGCCCTGCCGGCCCTGATTCAAGCCAACAGAATGCACAACAACCGGCCCGTGCTCTGGAACGGCTTTATGGCCCCCCCGCGACCGATGAACATGCCGCGCGAAGCGGTCAACGGCGACCAGCCTACCGCCCACAGGTTGCACCTGGAGCTTAAACGCTACTTCGAGCTGGGCCAGGTATACACGATGATCGCCGGACTGTTGAATATTCTGGCCATTTACGACGCGCTGAGCGGCCCGGTGACGCCCGCCGCCCGCAAGGAAGAAGAAAAACGCACCACTTCCAGCGCGGACGCCGACTCCAAAGCCCCTCCACCGACAGAAGGCGATCAACAGAAAGCCCAGCAACCCGACGTTAAGCCATAAGTGTACTACGCGATGCGCGCTGTGATCTTTTCACTCAACTGGCTCGACAACGATTGGTGGTACGCAGTGCCGCTGGTTATAGCTGTCAGCTTGGTGTACGCCGCCACCAGGCACGAGCAGATTGTGCCGATTTTGCGTCATGCGGTACGGGTGGCGTTGTGGATTGTCGGCTTCATGGCGGTGGTGCTGCTGGTGCTGGTAATTCTTTCCATGCAGATCGCCGAAAAGCCCGTACAACCCAGCAGCGGAAACGCGCTCCACCAACCACCGGCCGGCGGGCAGATGTAACACCGGGAATTGCGGCACCGCTTGCTTATTGGCTGATTATTGGATGCTTATTGGCCGATTATTGGCGGCTTACCAACTCCTCCACCCCCAAAGCGTCAAGCATTGCCAGCGCGTGCAGCCATCGACACAGCCACCAGCTCGATCCCTTCGCCCGTGCCCAGGTTGCGCGAATACTTCCGCTCGGCGGGATTATTCCAATGCTCGTGCACGCCCAGGCTCGCTAGCCGCTTTTGGGCGGTGGGATTATGGGGATCGTAAGCCGTGCCAGAGGGAGGATCGTTGGCCAAGGCGGCTTCGTGCAGGTAGTCGTCCACACCAGGCCGACGCGGAAAATCGTCGAACTCCGACCGCAGGAAGTCGTAGCCCACCGAATCGATAGCCACCGGGTCTTGCGAAGCCAGCAGGCTGCATGGCCAATTGCCGCCAAACGGCGGCAGGTTGAACCGCCGGGGCAAGTGGTCCATCGGATGCTTGCCGCTGAACAGCCCGTCGATCAAATACAGCACCGTCTTGCCATCCAGATGCTCGTGTCCGAAAAGGTCTACCTGTTCCCGGTAAAGCCTGGTCTTCTGCGAAAACGAATGGCTGTGCATGTCGTAATATCCTTGCTGCACCGGCCAGCGGATCAGCGAACCGAAATGGTTCTTACCGCACAGCGTAACGCCCGTGGCTCCGTGGGCCTTCAGGGCCGCAAAGTTGATCAGATACCGGGCTTCGGCAAAACACTCCGGCAGGTAATCCTGCAATTTGCCTTGCGGCCGGCAGCTCCAATACAGCGGAGTCTGCGAGGGCTTGACCTGGATTCGTCCGAACTTGCCGGCGTAATCGACGTATTGCACGTCGGGAAACTCGCCGTGCAAGATTTCGTAATACTCGTGTACCAGGTAAGCCAACGTGTCGCAGACGGTAATGTCGGCCTGTTTGACACCGATACTGGTCAACTGCCGCAACAAGGCCAGGATCATCTGCGGGGCGGTGTTCATGTAGTCCTGTCGACGAATCAGCCGATACGTCTGCGGATCGACGTTTCCCTCCCGCCAGATCATCCCCACCCAGTTGGGCTTGATGGCGATCTTCTCGCCGGGCGTGTAACCGGCGTCTTTGCCGCGGGCGGTGTTGAAGTGGCGGAAGAGTTTGTCCCAGGCGTCGGCCAGCTTGCTCTGCCCAGTCAGTTCGCATACCGCCCGCAGCAGCATCCCGTCCACCCGCCCCTGCTTTGTCCGTCCGCCCTGATACCAGCGTCCGTCGCTTGGGCCTTGCCAGTCGAGCACCTGCGGGTCGTGTACCCACACCACCCGGCCCGGATTGATGCCCTTTGCTTTTCCGATGGGTTTGAGCGGTTTATGTTCGTCTGCCGCTGGCTGCGCCGCCAGCAGAGAGGTGGTGCCCAAAGCACCGCCCAGTATCGCCGAATGCTCGATGAACCGTCGCCGGGTAAGAGCGTAATTCATGTTTCACCTCCCGTTGACATGGGAAAGAACGCTGTGCCGAAGCCCGCATTCCGCGCCGGCGCTACTGCCGCGCAACCGCCCCAAACCCACAGGGTTCGCACTGGCTATCGTAGAGTATCGAGTATTGCGCTGGGGAAGACAAGCGTTTGGCCGCCCTGGAGTTTACCCAGTGTCGATTCGGCCAGCATTTGTCAGTGGCTTTGTATTTGCGGCAATTTACGGTGCACCGAGTGACTGGTCGAGGTGTTTAAGCTAATAGCCAAAACCCAACGCTGCTATCAACGCTTGCAGTGCCCACCGAAGTACACGGAGTCGAAGCACTTCAGCAGTAACACTTATTCGTGGTAGGGCAACACTGGGTAAACTCCAGTTTGGCCGCCGCAAGCCGCCGGTGAGCTGGGCGGGCCACCGGTGTCACCTGGCCGGAGGCGAAAAGCCAAAACACGTCAGGAAAACACCAGTGCCATTTGTGCCAAACTTCACATTTTCGCCTTCGTGTGTTGGTGCCTTGGTGGTGAAATGTTGTTACTTCACGGGCTGGACAAGCCAGACGCGCCAACCTGCCGGCTTGCAAGAAAAAAAGTGGTGAAACTGCCGACGCCCAAGCCTGGTTTCGTTAGAGCCTTTAAATCAACAATCGCTCCATCGCAAAGCACAGCCGCCCTTGCGTCGGCGCTTGCCGTCGCAAGGGCGTGCAGTAGTTGTGGTCCGAGTGTTGCGGTGCTTGCCGCGGTCGTTGCCTTTATTGCAGCGGGCATTCGCTGCGTGCCGCACGGCACCGGCTGACTTGCAAACGTCGGCTGCTGTGCTTTTTGCGGCGCTGTTTAAGGCGTGCGGGAACGCTGTCTGGTGCAGCCATTTGCCTGGGCCGACTGTGCCTGCTTGGCGTTGCCAGCTTCGGGACCAAGCGTCAGAACCAGCGGCCCAGCGGCGACTCGCGGCAACTAGGCCGGTCGTAGAAGTTCAGGAACCACCAGCCGTCGTGCCATTCCAGGGAGACTTTGCGCCATCCCAAAGGCACTTGCGGATAAGGATAGAACGGCCCGATGTACGGCCACGCGGTGGGCGAGTACTGCTTCGGATACGTTAGCGCGGCATAGTTCGGATAGGCCGCGTAGCTGGGCCAGGAGTAATTGGGCAAGTGCGGTTGGTCGTAGCGCATGGGGGCTACTCCGCCGGCGGCGCCAGCGTACATGGGCAGCGGAGCGGGTCCCTGAACATTACCGTTGCCGGCAGGCAAGGGCGCTGGTTCGCCGTCGGTTTGCCGATAGGCGATCGGCAGCGGTTGGGAAGCGTTACGGCTCCGCAGCGGTCTGGGCGCTTCTTGTACCGCCGGATAGCCCAATTCCAACGCCGAGGCAGGTTGGATTGCATCTTGCTGATCGCTGCCTCGGGCTTGCATCCGCATTTGGGTTTGCGTGGTCTGAGGGCCGACAGCCAGGTCGTTGACCACGCGCTGCACGCCCGGTGTGTTCAACGCTATGCGAAGCGCGGTGGTCATTTGTTCTTCGTTGCGTACCCGGCCGGTCAGCCAGGCGGTGCCCTCTTGGAAAGTTACTTCGATCCGGTAATCGCTCAGCCGAGAACTGTTGCGCAGGTTTTTGGCGATTTGCTCGGCGATCTGTTGATTGTCGGCCAAGGCCATGCTGGGCAGAATGGCCAGAGCCACCACTGCACACACCATTACGACTCGTCGCATTTGGTCCCTCCTGTTCAGTGCCTTGCGGTTGTTGCGCGGCAACGGGAAAGGCGGGTTTGCGGCAGCGTTTACCGCACTGGGTGCGGTCATAGCTCCAGCCAGTCTCACGGCACTTGCGGAAAGCTGCCCACTACCCCGGTTGCCATACTATCGTCGCAGCGTGCTTTTGCGGTGCGCAGAAGGCGACAAGGAGGGCAAGCGAGGCGACTGAGCGCCCCGTGGCGGTCGGACGTCCGCGATGTACCCCCCTTGGCACAACATCCGCGTCCGACGGTTGCTGCTTTATAGGTTTCGGTTAACGGTTGTGGCAATTGATAGCTTTTTTTCGATTTTGCTGCGCGGCGCGATAGTAGCGCCTTTCCCGATGAAATCGGGAACAATCACAACCGCTTGCCGGCCAACCGCTTGCGCTGCGGGCGGAGGCCTATCACCTGATGAGCTTTTTCAGCGCCGTGTCAAGCTCGGCAACCTGGATCGAGTTGCTGACCACTTTCCCTTGAGCATCGACGAGAATGATGGTGGGCAAAGTGAGGATTCCCATGTCCACCGCCGGACGACTGTCCATCCCGCCCGGCTCGTAAATCTGCGGCCACGGAACCTTATGTTCGGCGATGAAAGCGTTCATCGCCCGGGCGTCGAAGTCCAGATTCACCCCTATGATAGCCAGGGCGTTGCCATAGCGACGCTGCAACTCTTTCAGTACTGCCACATCGCTTTTGGCGCTGTCGGCAACCGTGGACCAATAGTGGATGACAAGCACTTTGCCCTTAAGCTGCGCCGAGTCCACTGTGCCCCCGGTGGTGCTCTTGCCCGATATCCTGATCGCCTTGCCCACGCAGTCCATGCGCGTCAAAGCACCGGTTGCGCGCTGCGCGGCCGGGGAACCGGGGAACTCCTTGATGATGCGGGAGTACCACTTGCGGGCTTCGTCATCCTGGGCGGCATACTCCTGGTTCATCGCTAGTTGCAGCATGGCCTCGCCGGTGGTCGCCGCAGGCGAATAGTCGGCTACATACTGCTCGAGCTTCTTGAGCCACTCGGTGTGAATCTTGGCGAAATCGGCCTTGGGAGCCTGCATGGCCTGAGCGTACTCGGCCATGATCTGGTGGTACTTGACGTAACCGGCCAACTCCTTGTCTTTTTCCTTTTTGAGCAACTGCTCGGCCAAGGATTCCAGCCGTTTCGGGCCGTCGGGATACAAACCTTGCTGGCAGGCCGTGATCATCATGTCGGCAAGTTGCCGCAGCCAAACCGCTCGCTCCTGTTGATTGCCCACCTGCTGTGCGATCTGCTCCAGCAGTGCCACGCGCTGGTTGATGTACTCGGCCCGCTGCGCTTCGGTCTTCGCTTCCGCCCCGGCCTGGTCTAGTGCCGCTAGTTTATCTAGCAGCTTGAGCATGGTTTCGCTGGGGGCGCCGCTTTGGCCGGTCGGGCGAGCCGACATCGAGGCATGGAAGAAAAAGCCGCTCTTGGCAGGCGAAGCTTGTGCATCGCCGGGCACATGGGGAATATCGATTACCCGCCAGCCTTCGCCCACCTGAACCAACGTCCCGATGTGAACCTGGGTATGCTTTCCGCCGCTATCGACAATAGCGACCGTGTTTTCGTACACGCGCAGATCGCGGGTAGAACCGTTGGTTCCCGCTGGCACCACGCCCGGTTGCGACGCACTGAAATGCAGCCACTGCGTCTTGGGGTCCAGTGGCGCTTGCCGGGCCACCAGTTTGGCGAACTCTTCGGCCAGGGCAGCGACCTTCCGGGACAGTTCCTCGGATTTTTCCGGGCCTAGACCGAGCAACTGCACCTCTTGCGGTTTCAGCGCCACCAGAGCGAACCGTTCGGTATCCTTTGCAGCCAGGGCGGCGACGACCTCGGCGGTGACTTCTTCGGCCGAGATTTGCCGCCAAGCGGTGATTCGCCCGTCTTCGTTCTTCACCTCTGCCCAGCGCGTTCCGGCACTGTGGAGCCATCGGCACTGATCGACTTTGCCGTTGAAATCCGAGTCGATGTCGCGGTACACCTCCACGCCGTCCTGAAAGTAGCTCCACTGGTCGACCACGTTGTCGCCGTTGGTGTCCAGGAAAATGCGCAAGGTAAGACCGTGCTCATCCTCTACTACCCAGCCTACCTTGCCGTTGAACTTCCTGGCCGAGATGGTGCATTTTGCGGTTTGCTCCGGGGTGGGCTTGGCGTAATCGACATTTGGCTGAGTGGGCGTCAGCCGCAACGCCTGTTCGGCCGACGGCGCGGCGGCCCAACTTTCGGCAGCCAATCCAAGGACAATCGCCCATAGTGTCGCGCACACGAGAAGTCTGCTGTTGACAGTCATGGCCAATCCTTTTTCGGCAGACACATGTTCACCCGCGATTGCTATCCAGCGCTTACACGTCGCTTGGCTGAAGTGATCTCTGCCCAGGGGAGTCTGCTAAACCCAATCAGTGGGGTATTCCAAACCCAACCAGTGGAGCGTTCTAAACCCAAAAAGACCGTTTTAAACCCGAAAGGAGCGTTCTAAACCCGAAAGCTGACAGTTCTCTGGTGCACGGGGCGCCGTGCTGGCAAGTTCGCCCGCCGCCGCTGCGGGGCAAGGCGAAGTCATAACCGCCCGTCATCGCCGTCGTGCCCAGCCGGAAGCAGCCGTCAAGACGACTGATGTGCTCTTGGCCCGGCGCAGCATGGCTGCCCGGCTGCTACCTCGGCTCTCCTATCATTCGGCGATTCCGATTGTGGAATATAATCCGGTTGTGTGGATTTTACCGGTTGCGCAGAATCTACGCGGACGACGCACGCTTTGTTCGCATTTCCTATAGCGCCCAGACATCCCATCTTATGGCGTGCTGGTCGTCTTGAGATGTTGGCTCAACTGCGCCGCTGCCACGTTTTGCCATAAGCATTGTCGCCGCAGATGGTGTGCGACCATAGCAGTCTCGGCGCAACCTGCCGGCAAGTATGGGCTGCCCCAAAAACTCCCCTTGGCACGTCAGCCGGCGGCACTGGGCGGTGGGCCAGCCGGTTCGGCGCTGGCGGAGCGGGGATCGGGATGCGCCGGGCCGGTCAGAAGTTTCGATAAAGCCACCGCTGTGGGGTTCAGCGATGCCCGGCCCCAGGCGATTTCCGGCGGAAGCCGAGCAAAATCTACTACGCACCCTTCCCGACTGTAACAGCTCAGGTTGTACGCGGCGCCCATGAAGATGCAGTCCATCGGGCACGACTCGGTGCAGATTCCGCAAAACATGCACTTGCTGTAATCGATGACAAAGCTGGTGACCTGGAAGGTCTTTTGGCCCGGCGGACGGTACTTGCTGATGTAGATGCACTCGGCTGGGCAATCGCGGGCGCAGCGTTCGCAAGCAATGCAGCTTGTCAGATCGTAGCGATGGAATCCGCGATACCTCGAAGCGACCCGCAAGGGAAGCTCTGGATACTCGTATTGCTCGGTGAACGTTCCGCGCTGAGGAGCGTAAGTCCTCAACCACCAACGCAAACTGGCCGCCAGCGCACTGGCGGTGGTGCTGACTGCGGACACCACGTTGCGGAGCCAGGAGATCATGTTGGTTGGCATCCTCTATGCTTAAGCAGTCTGATTTGCGGGGCGGGAACTGCGGCGGCAAGTCGCCGGGCGGTTCCCAGCACGGCATTTGTGCGGGCAATCGCACGCGCCCCACGGGCGTCCTGGGCAGTTTTGGCACCGTACGGCTCAGCGTTTGCGTTTGCGGGCGGCGGCGCGCCGGGCAGTTTTCTTTCGAGTTACCTGTTTGGCGGCTTTGGACCGCGCGGCGTACAGCTCGGCGGCGCCGTTTCCCGCGGTGGATCGCCGTTGTGGGGACCTAATGATTTGTTTGGGTTGCACCAGGCGGAAGTCAAGCTCACGGCGTTCCAGGTCGACGTGGGCCACGGCTACCCGAACCACATCACCCAATCGGAAACGATTCCCGCTGCGATAGCCTTCCAGGGTATGGGTGGTGCGGTCGAGTCGATAGTAATCATCCGAGAGTGAATCGACGTGGACAAGCCCCTCGGCGGGCAAATGCACGCCTTGGACGAAAAGTCCAAAGCCTTCCACGCCGGTGATCACGGCGTCCATTTCCTCGCCGATCCGGTCGGCAAAGTAGGCCAGCAGTTTCAGCTTGGTCAAGTCTCGCTCGGCAGCTTCGGCGCGTTGTTCGCGCTGGGAGCAGTGGCGGCCCAGGGCTGCCAGTTCTTCGATGTCGCTGCGAGGCTTTCGGCCGGTCAGCAGGGTGTCGAACAAGCGGTGGACGGTCAGATCGGGATAGCGGCGTATGGGCGAGGTGAAATGACAATAGCATTCGGTAGCCAGGGCATAGTGGCCTTCGTCTTCCGGACCGTAGATGGCCCGCTGCATCGCCCGCAACACTGCATAATTAACGGCGTACTGATGCGGCGTTCCGGCCACAGAGCGCAGCAGGCGCTGTAGTTCGAAGCGGCTGCGCAGGTCGTCGGCGTCCAGTCCTAGGTCTTTGACAAACTCGCCCAACGCGCGGAGCTTGTGCGGCGCAGGCGGCGGGTGGATGCGGCGCAGGAAGGGGATTCCGCGCTGG
The DNA here is from genome assembly GCA_938015445.1 of uncultured Pirellulales bacterium. GTDB lineage: Bacteria > Planctomycetota > Planctomycetia > Pirellulales > Thermoguttaceae > CALLPE01. The sequence continues at coordinate 61,509 of CALLPE010000008.1, read as the reverse complement.
CTCAACAATTGGGCCACTGCCTGGTTGGCCGCCAGCATGAACTCTTCGATGATCTGGTGGCTTTCGGTGTAGGGGACTACGTGCGCCCCGACTACCCGGCCTGAAGTGTCTAAATCGATCTTCACCTCCGGCATCGTCAATTCCAGCGCGCCCAGTTCCATTCGCCGCCGCCGCATGGTCATGGCCAAGGTGTGCATCCGCCGCAGCAAGGCGGCCACTTTGGCCCCCAATTGTTTCTTGCCAGTTTCGGGGTCGGCCAAGAACTCGTCCACCTGCTCGTAGGTCAGCCGTTTGGTGCTGCGGATGACCGAGGATCGCATCTCGGCGCCTAGCGGTACTGCCTCGGGCGTGAAGTCCATGAAAACCGATTTGGCGTAGCGCAGCTTTCCCGGCTGCAAGCTGGCCAGCCCGTTGGAAATCAACTCTGGCAGCATGGGGATGACGCGATCGGGCAGATACACGCTGGTGCCGCGGTTGCGGGCCTCGCGGTCTAGCGCCGAGTCGGGGCGGACGAAGTAGGCAACGTCGGCGATGTGGACTCCCAGCCGCCAGTTGCCATGCTCGGTCTGTACCAGCGAAATGGCGTCGTCGAAGTCCCGGGCGTCGATCGGGTCGATGGTGATTATGGTCTCGGCGGTCAGGTCCAGGCGGTCGTCGGGAACCGACTCGCGGAACTGTGCGGCTGCGGCGCGGGCTTCCTCCAGGGCGTCGAGGGCGAAAGCCTCCGGCAGGTCGAACTGCCGGATGACCGACAGAGTATCCACGCCTGGCTTGCCGCGCGGCCCCAGCACTTCGACGATCACGGCTTCGCCCTCGCGCGCCGGCGAGGGAAAGCGGATCATTTCGATGACCACTTTGTCGTCCCGACGGACATTCTTGGCGCCGGGATCGCCGACGTACACCGGCTGAGCGAACACCGTGCCATCGACCTGCACGTAGGCCGAACCGCCGGCCTCGAAATATGTGCCTACGAAGCGATTGGTTTGACGTTCCAGGATTTCGATGATCTGGCCGCGCGGGCCAGGTTCCTGCTTGCGTCGACGACCTACCTTTACCAGTACCAGATCGCCGGTAGCGGCGTCGCCGGCTTTTCGGGCAGGGATGTAGATGTCTTCCACTTCGGCGCTGGGGGGGCCGTTGCGCGGTCGGACGAATCCGTAACCTTTGGACGTCCGCTGGAAGACCCCCACTACGCAGCCCCGCTGCTGACCGCCGGCCGCGGCCAGCCGCACGCGGTGTCCCGCATCGTAAGCCAGCACCCGCTGCCGCACCAAACGCTTTACAGCCTGTTTTACGGCCTTGGCCTGCTCGCCATCCATTTGCAGCCTGCGGGCAATCGCCCGGGGCTTGATCGCTTGGTAGCCAGGTCGGCCGACCAGCTCCAGAATTGCTTGTTCCAGTTGATTGTTGTCCATTAAGCCTCGTCTTGCTGGCCTTTGAATAGTTTGCGGCCTAGCGCGGTGTGATAGTTCGTCCAGGTGCTGCCCACGTTGGGGTCTTCGCGCATCAGTTGGGCGAAACAGTTGATTTTCGAATCCAGATTGTCCAGACAGTACAAAGCCACTGCTTCCAGGGTCATAGGAAGTTTTGGGCTGCCGTAGTCGTACTGGCCATGGTGGCTTACCAGCATGTGCTTCAGTCGCAGGGCGGTTTCGGCGGGCACTGGCTCACCGGCGAGCTTTTCTACTTCGGCCAGCTTCGACTCCAGCAGGCATACACCCATCACCAGGTGGCCGACCAACTGCCCCTCGTCCGAATAGGCGTACTCGCGCTGGTAGCACAATTCGTCCACCTTGCCCAGGTCGTGCAGGAAGGCGCCCATCAACAGCAGGTCTCGATCTACCTGCGGATAGCAGGGAGCCACGCGCAGCACAACTTCCATAAGGTTGACGATGTGCTCCAGCAGTCCGCCCGGATAAGCGTGATGGTGTTTGATCCCGGCCGGTGCCTCGGCCAGCTTGTTCATCAGTGTCTCGTCGATGAGGAAGCATTCGGCCAAGTTGCGCAGATGTGGATTGCTCATGCTGCGGAGCATCTGACTCAAGCGGGCCACAAGCCGGTCGATAGGCACTTCGCCGCTGGGTGCGAAGTCGGCCGGGTCGACCTCCGCCGGATCTACCCGGCTGATGCTGCTGGCGATGAGCTGCAACGCGCCCTGGAACAGTTGGGTAGCCCCTTGCACGCGCAGGTAGTCGCCGTTGTCGAACGAGCGGTAAAGCCCTTCGGTGGCGTTCCACATGCGGGCTTCGATCGAACCGGTACGGTCAGTCAGCTCCAGTTGCAAGTACAAATTGCCATTGCGGTTCGGTCTGAGCTGTTTTGCCCCGACGCGAAATACCTGGTCGATTTTTTCCTCTGGACCGATTTGGTTTATGTACCGGCGAGTCATCCTGCTGCTTTCGTCAGAAGGCTTCGACCGACGGGAATTGACTGCTCGGCTGCCGGTGACAAGTGCACACCCATCCCGCCAGAACAGACAGGCGCAATTGCGGCGCCGGTGGTTAGATCAAAACTGTTATTGTTATTGTACGTTTGCATTGTAGGTGTGCTTCCCCGACGGTACAAGTGGCTTGCCCATGGCAAAAGCGTGCGGAGGCACCCTCAAACCACCTCAGGCCGAGGCGCCCTCAAACCGCCTTGGCCCGAGGCGCCCTCAAATCGCCTCAGCCCGAGGCACCCTCAAACAGCCTCAGGCCGAGGCGCCCTCAAATCGCCTTAGCTTGACTTGCACCGCCCGTGCATTTGCCATCGCAACACTGTAAAATGCTTGCTTTCTGTAGCTAGCAAATCAACCTGATTTGTGCGAGATTGCCATGCTTTGGAGCAAGACTTTCATCCCCACCATGAAGGAAACGCCCGAGGGGGCCGAAATCCCCAGCCATATTCTGATGCTTCGGGCCGGTTTGATAAGTCAAGTAATGGCAGGGGCTTATACATATTTGCCGCTGGGGTTGCGGGCGCTGCGCAAAGCCGAGCAGATCGTGCGACAGGAAATGGATGCCGCCGGAGCCATAGAGCTGTTGATGCCGGCCCTGTCGCCGCTGTCGCTTTGGGAGCGGAGCGGCCGAGTGGCGGCCTTCGGCGATGTGTTGATACAGTTTAGTCTCAAACGGCAGAACCGGAAAATCAACGTCGCCCTAGGCCCCACTCACGAGGAAGTCATCACCGACCTGGTCGCCCACCATATCTCCTCTTACCGGCAGATGCCCATTACGCTGTACCAGATTCAGACCAAGTTCCGCAACGAGGAACGGCCGCGCTTCGGCGTATTGCGCACCAGCGAATTCTTGATGAAAGACGCCTACAGCTTCGACGCCTCGCTGGAGGGGCTGAACCACAGCTACCAACTGATGTATAAGGCGTACTGCCGGATTTTCGACCGCTGCGGACTGAAATACTTGGCCGTCGAGGCCGAAAGCGGCCCCATTGGCGGCGAAGCCAGCCACGAGTTCATGGTCCTGGCCCCGAACGGCGAAGATGTCGTGCTGCACTGCGCAGAGTGCGGATACGCCGCCAATCAGGAACGCGCCGAAGTCGGCGCCCGCGATTTTTCCAAACCAAACGTCTCCCCGGAGCCGCTGCGGCAAGTTCCCACCCCAGGGGCTTCTACCATCGAACAAGTAAGCAACTTCCTGGGCTGCACCCCGAAGCAGATGATTAAGACACTTATCTATCTGGCCGATGACAGACCGGTGGCCATACTGATTCGCGGCGATCACGACGCCAACGAGGGCAAAATTCGACGGCAATGCCGGGCAAGTACCGTGGGGCTGGCCCCGCCGGAAGTGATCCAACAAGTCACCGGCGCACCGGTGGGTTTTGCTGGGCCGGTCGGGCTGGCACAGAAGGTGCCCATCTTCGCCGATCGCGATGTGCAGTGCGTAGTCAACGCCGTCACCGGCGCTAACGCAGCCGATGCGCATCTGACGGGCGTAAACCTCGGCCGCGACTTCGCCGTGGACGCCTTCGCCGATCTGCGCAACGCCGTCGATGGCGACCCTTGCCCACGCTGTAGCAGCGTCGTGCGGCTGCACCAGGCCATCGAAGTAGGGCACGTCTTCAAGCTCGGCACAAAGTACTCCGAAGCGTTGGGAGCCACCTTCCTCGACGCCAACGAGCGACAACAAACCATCATCATGGGCTGCTACGGCATTGGCATTAACCGCATCGTGGCGGCACTGATCGAGACCTGCCACGATGACAACGGAATAATCTGGCCTATCAGCCTTGCGCCTTATGAAGTGCTGCTGCTGCCGCTGAATGTGGCCCACGAGCCGACGTGGCAGGCCGCCCAAGACCTGTACCAGCAGCTTCAGGCCGCCGGGGTCGAAGTGTTGCTGGACGATCGCGATTGCCGCGCCGGGGTGAAATTCAAAGATGCCGACCTGATCGGCATTCCCCTGCGGGTGGTCATCAGCGAACGCGGCGTAAAAGATGGTAAACTGGAATTGAAATGGCGGTGGCAGCGCCAAGCCGATCATCTGCCGTTGGACGGCGCCAGCCAACAAATAACCGAGTTGATCGCCGACGAGCGCCGCACCGCCAGGCGGTTCCGGGAGTTCCGCAACTCCTCATAACCCGAGTCCCACCCGACCGAACGAGTGCGGCCATATGAACCGCAAAAACCACAGCCCCATGCTGAAAGTTGCGATCGCTTCGTTGGCTTTTGTGATGGTGCTGCCCCGTCTGGCCGGCGATTGTTCTGCTGCCGCGACGGACCCAGAGAAAGCTGCCGCGCAGATGATCGCTCCGGCGGAGAAGGCCATTGAGCGGGGGCTGGCCTATCTGGCTTCCCGCCAACACGAAGACGGCTCGTTCGGTTCCGGCCCTTACCGCGGCAACGTAGCGATTTGCGGACTGGTGGGCACAGCCTTCCTGGCTGCTGGCAGCACGCCCGGTCGCGGCCCTTACGGCGCAAACATCAACCGCTGTCTGGACTACCTGCTAGCAAACTGCGAGCAGAGCGGCTACATCATCGCCCCAGGCGCGCCTAGCCACGGACCGATGTACGGCCATGGGTTCGCTGCTATGTTCCTGGCGGAGTGTTACGGGATGTCGCAGCGGGCCGACCTGCGCGAGCGGCTTTCCAAAGCTATCAACCTGATCGTCAACTGCCAGAACGCCGAAGGCGGCTGGCGCTACTATCCCCAGCGACGCGACGCCGACATCTCGGTCACGGTTTGTCAGGTGATGGCCTTGCGAGCAGCGCGCAACGCCGGGCTGCACGTGCCCAAGCAGACCATCGACACAGCCATACAATACATCAAGAAATGCCAAAACCCGGACGGCGGCTTCATGTATATGCTTAGCGAGGGGGGCGAAAGCGCTTTCCCTCGCTCGGCAGCAGCCATCACCGCCCTGTACGGCGCCGGAGTGTACGAGGGCCAGGAAATCGCCAAAGGCCTGGACTACCTGATGCAATTCGTTCCCAACCCAGGAGTAGTCCGCCGCGAAGGCAACTACTACGAATACGGCCTCTATTACGCCGCACAGGCCTTTTGGCAAGCCGGCGGAAAATACTGGGAGAAATGGTATCCGGCCGTCCGCGACGAACTGCTGGCCCGACAACGCGAAGACGGCTCGTGGAACTCTGGCTTCGGCCCGGAGTACGCCACAGCCATGTGCTTGATGGTTTTGCAAATGCCCAACAACTGTTTGCCCATTTTTCAGCGCTAAACCAGCCGCCTCACAAGCTGTAGCCCGGGCATACAAGCCGTGATAACTGCAACTAACGTCGCTGCACGCACGTGTGGTAGCCGGACCGCAATTGCCGTGGCCGTCGCTGCCGCCATCGCTGCGTGGGCTTGGTGGGCGGTCGCGTTCGAATGGGCGGGCCGCTCGTCCCTCCGAGCAGACGACGCACGTGCCAACCAGCCGCACACGACGGCAAACGCCACATACTCGGCTTCCCAGGACGACGGGGCGACCGCCAAAACCGAGACGCGACTGCCCGCGGCGGGGCTTCTGCTGCCGGTCGACGGGCCGGCGCAACCGGCCGAGCTGCGCGCCGCGGATAAACAGTGGCGGTGGCACTTTGCCGTCGCGCAAGGCAGCGCGACTCTCAACGCTGCCGAAGTCGTCCAATGGGGCCAGCCGGTCGAACCCTCCGCCGGGCCGCTGGTGGTGCTGGCCGACGGCAGCCTGCTCGTCGCCGAGCCGCTGGACACCGAAAACGAAACCTTACGCTTCGACTCGGACCTGTTCGGCCAGCAAGGCCTGCCGCTAGAGTGCCTGGCCGGCCTGGTGTTCAATCCTCCAGTGGATCGGCTGCAACGCGACTTGCTTCTGGACCGACTGGTTTATGCCCCGGGGCAGTCTGATGTGGCCGTATTGGTCAACGGCGACGAGCTATCCGGCGTGTTGGAAGCGGTCTCCGAGCAACAAGTTGTTTTCCGTGCCGAGCTGGGGCCGCTGAAGCTCGATCGTTCGCGAGTTGCCGCGGTCGTTTTCAATCCTGCCTTACGCCGCAACGTCAAGCGTCCGCCCTTCTGTGTGCTGGTCGGCTTTTCAGACGGCACGCGCGTTTTGGCCGCCAACATGGAGCTGGTGGATCAACGCTTGCAGGTAACTGTGCCTGCCGGCGCCGCCTTCTCGACCGACGCTAAGCACCTGGCGGGGCTGATTCCGCTAGGGGGGCGGACCGTGTATCTGTCGGACGTGGAACCGCTGGAGTACCAACATACGCCCTTCTTGGAGCTGAAGTGGCCTTTTCGCACAGACCGCAATGTGTTGGGCGGGATGTTGCGCTCGGCCGGCCAGTGGTATCCCAAAGGGCTGGGCGTGCATAGCGCTGCGCGGTTGGTTTACGGTCTGGATGGCTCGTATCGTCGCTTCGAGGCCGAGCTGGCAATAGACGACTGTGCCGGTCGGCAGGGCAGTGTGGTGTTTCGCGTTCTGTTGGATGGCAAACAGAAGCTGGCCAGCCCAGTCATTCGCGGCGGCCAACGGCCCGTGCCGGTTTCCGTACCCCTGGATGACGCGCAGCGCCTGGAACTGGTGGTCGATTACGCTGATCGGGCCGACGTGCTCGACCGCGCCAACTGGCTCCGCGCACGTTTGATAAAATGACTGCTGCAAAAATACCCGCCTCGGGTTGATAAAATACCGCCTCGGCAGCCTGAAGGTACACACAAACAGGCCGTTACATCGAACATCGAATATTAGGCCAACCTGCTGGGCGAATATGTGCCCAATCACGCTATCCGACCGCAGGCAAAAATCACCTGACCGTCAACTCTGAGCGAACTTCGCGCCGGGTAAACTCGTGTCTTATCACTGGGGTTTACCCAGTGTTGGGCTAGCACGAATAAGTGCTACCGCTCAAAGTGCTCCGACTACATCTATTTGCCTGCGCACTGCCAGCTTTGATAGCCCTGTTGCGTTTTGGCTATAGGCCGAAACACTAAAAGCAGGCGATGAGCCCACCATAAATTGCCGCAACTACCAAGGGAGCAGCAACTACCGGCAGAATCAACACTGGGTAAACTCCAGCAGGTCTTATCAGCCTTGCAAGATTAGAAAATTTTGCCATACTTGTAGATTTCACAGACCCTGGCGCGGGATTGACTGCAATCCAAATTTATCGGTCTTCCGGGGCGCTCAGCCATGCTTAGCGGTGCGATGCGACCGCAGTGGCACTGACAGCACTACAACTACATAACTAACTACATAACTACAGACGAGTGCCAAAGTGTTTTGACGCCGGTCTCCGCCGAGTTTTCGGCAATATCGTGTGGCGGTGGCGTTCGGTTCTCGGAAGACATATTTTAGCGTAAGTGACCGATAAATAACGGTGGTACCTACAAGCCCAGGAGGGCCTTTCGGAGAAAGCATGACGACTGCATTGGCGGCCAAACGAACTTGGCATACCGCGGCGATCAGCGAATTGTTTGAATCTTTGCAAGCCACGCAAGAAGGTTTGACTTCTGAAGAGGCTCGCAAGCGACTTGCCAAATACGGCCCCAACAAACTGCCCGAAAAGCCTCCGCCTACTTGGTGGCAAATTGGCCTGCGGCAGTTCAAAAGTCCGCTTATTTACATTTTGGCGGCGGCGGCAGTGGTTTCGCTGATACTCCACCCGGACGATCCCACCGACGCCATCTTCATCGCTGCCGTGTTGCTGATCAATGCTCTGATCGGCGGCTATCAGGAATGGAGGGCCGAGCAAAGCACCAGGGCCTTACAAAAATTGCTTCAGATCCGGGCTTCGGTACTGAGGGACGGGAAATTCATCGAAATCGATGCCACCGAAGTAGTACCCGGCGACATCATCGCGCTGGAGTCGGGCAACCGGGTTCCTGCCGACATCAGGCTTCTGACGGTGCAAGGATTGGAGGTCGACGAATCGCTGCTCACCGGCGAGTCGTTGCCCGTCCGAAAAGACCCCCTGTGGAGCGGCGATGAACATGCACCGATGGGCGATCGCTTCAACATGGCTTTTGCCGGCTCGCTGGTCGCCCGCGGTAGGGCCAAAGGCCTGGTGGTGGCCACTGGGGCTTCGACTGCTGTGGGACAACTGGCCATCGACGTCATGTCGGCCGCCGGCGGCAAAGCCCCCTTGCTGGAGCGGATGGAACGCTTCACGCACACAGTGGGATATCTGATCCTGGCGGTAGCGATGTTCATAGTTTTGCTGGGGGTGCTTTTCCGTGGTTACGGGCTGATGGAGATGTTCATGTTCGGCGTGGCGCTGGCCGTCTCGGCCATTCCCGAAGGACTGCCCGTGGCCATGACCGTCGCCCTGGCGGTGGCTACCACGCGCATGGCCCGCCGCGGTGTGATCGTCCGCCGGCTGGCTGCCGTGGAAGGGCTGGGAAGCTGCACGCTGATCGCCAGCGACAAGACCGGCACGCTGACTTGCAATCAATTGACTGTCCGCGAAGCGATGCTGCCCGACGGCACGCGGCTGACCGTCGCTGGCGAAGGCTTCGTGCCGGAAGGAGAGGTGTTCCTGAACGGTCAGCAAGTGAGACGCTCGGATGTGGCCGGATTGGAACAATTGGCCTTGGCTGCGGTCCTGTGCAACGAAGCCGATCTGCACCAGGAAAACGGTACCTGGATGTGGCGCGGCGACCCGACCGATCTGGCCTTGCTAGTATTCGCCCAGAAACTGGGGCTGTCCCGAAGCGCCGCGGTGGCACACAATCCGCAGGTGGGCCACATTCCATTCGAGCCTGAAAGGCAGTTTGCGGCCACGTTCAACGCTGCGGGGGAGGATGTGGTGGCGTTCGTCAAAGGTGCGCCGGAACGGGTGTTGGGGATGTGCCGCTGGGACGACCCGCAACGACACAAACAGTTGCTCGAACAGGCCGAGGCGATGGCCGAACGCGGCTTTCGCGTGCTCGGCCTGGCCAAAGGTCTGGCGGCGGAAGACTTCGATGTGCATCATCCTCCGGAAGAGTTTTCCGGCTTGGAGTTTCTGGGTTTTGTGGGAATGATCGACCCGTTGCGCCCCGGCGTGCGCGAGGCGGTGGTCGCCTGCCACGAGGCCGGCGTGGCGGTGTCGATGGTCACCGGCGATCATCCCGTCACGGCGCTGGCCATCGCGCGCGACCTGGGCATCGCCGAGTCGCCCGATCAGGTCGTCACCGGCAGAGAACTTCAGCAAATGACGCCCGAGGAGTTGACCGATGTGGTCAAACGAGTGCGGGTGTTTGCCCGAACTTCCCCCCGGCAGAAATTGGAGCTGGTCGATGCCGCGATGCGCGCCGGGCATTACGTGGCAGTCACCGGCGACGGCATCAACGACGCACCCGCCCTGCGGCACGCCAATATCGGAGTGGCAATGGGAAAATCGGGCACCGATGTTGCTCGGGAATCGGCCGAACTGGTCATCACCGACGACAACTTCGCCACCATCGTCGCCGGAGTCGAAGAAGGACGCGTAGCCTACGACAACGTCCGCAAGGTGATCTACCTGCTGATCTCGACCGGCGCGGCAGAAGTGCTCTTGCTGGGCCTGGTGATGCTGGTCGGCTTCCCTACCAACGAACTGGGGTTAGTCATCTTGCCGTTGTTACCGGCGCAATTGCTATGGTTGAATCTGGTCACTAACGGCATCCAGGATGTGGCCCTGGCCTTCGAACCAAGCGAGGGAGGCGTGCTGCGACGCAAACCACGACCCCCGAAAGAATCGGTATTCAATCAGTTGATGGTCGAACGCACCGTGGTGGCCGCCGTGTGGATGGCCGGCGTCTCCTTCGCCGCGTTGTATTGGATGATCCAGCATGCGGGGCTGAGCGAATACTCGACGCGCAACCTGATCCTGTTGCTGTTCGTGCTGTTCGAGAACGTCCATATCGCCAACTCCCGCTCGGAAACCAAGTCGGCCTTCGCGCTGTCGCCGCTCCGCAATCCACTGCTGCTAGGTGGGGTGATCATCGCCTTTGCGGCCCACATGGCCTCACTGTATATTCCCTTCATGCAACGCGTGCTGCACACCGAGCCGGTGGACGCCAAACAGTTCTTGATTCTGCTGGGGCTGGCGTTGACCCTGCTAGTGGTGATGGAGCTGCACAAGCTCAGTTGGTACCTCAGGCAAAAAGCACGCGGCGACGCGCACTAGCCCGAACCCGAAAACTGCCGGCGCTCCGCACCCCCCGCCGGCCGCACCAGAGCGTCCATGTAGGGCAATCGGCACGGTGGTGCCCTGCGAAGCCGCTATATGGCTCGGCTTTTGATAGGGCGGGTCTTGATTTTCGCGCGCCGATAGGTTCTTCTTTAGCCCTTGTTGTCGCTGTTATGCCGGGAAGTGTTCTTGCCGCAACCGCAACTATCGTGCGGCGACCGGAAGTGATCGAAACTGCACGGCAGAGGTAAATAGCAGAGGTAAATACTCTGAGGCGCGAACAGCAATGGATCATGGTGCTAGCTCGAGTGGCTCGACTGCGCGTGCGCTGCTGGCCATCGGTATGCTGATCGTCATCTATGGACTATTGGCTATGCTGGGATTTCCCCAGGATTGGGCCAATACGGCCAATTTCCACGAGGACGAGCACGAGCTGGAAACGCATCACCCTCCCCTGTGGATGGTAGTTCCCTTTGCGCTGCTGCTGTTGATAATCGCCGTTTTCCCAATGATTCCTAAGCTTTCCCATTGGTGGGAAGACAATCGCCACAAGTTCCTGGTTGGTGCCGTACTGGCAGCCTCGATCTTGCCCTATTATTTTTTCGCGGTGGATTTCAAGATCGAGGGACATTGGCCAGGCCATCACTACGCCTATCCTTCGCTACATGGCCCCAATACCGAACTTACAGTGGAGGTGCTGGCCAACGCCCTGATGGCCGATTACATTCCCTTCATCACGTTGCTGTTTACGCTTTACACCATCAGCGGTGGCATCCGCATCGAGGGCGATCTGCGCGCCCACCCGCTGGTTAACACCGTATTTTTGGCCATTGGCGGGCTGTTGGCCAGCTTCATCGGTACTACAGGGGCAGCCATGCTGCTAGTGCGCGCGCTGCTGGATACCAACCGCGAGCGGCGACACGTAACCCACACCGTCGTGTTCTTCATTTTCATTGTGTGCAACTGCGGCGGATGCTTGCTGCCGATTGGCGATCCCCCATTGTTCTTGGGATACCTGCACGGCGTACCTTTTTTGTGGACTTTGCAACTGTGGAAAGAGTGGCTGTTCGTCAACGGGGTTTTGTTGGTGTTTTATTATCTGTGGGACCGTTTCTACTTCTACCCCAGAGAAACTCCCTCCGACATCCGCCGCGATGAAACCATCGTGCGGCCCCTGCGCATCCGGGGACTGTGGCCTAATCTGCCGCTGTTGCTGGGGGTGGTGCTATCGGTGGGAATGCTCGATCCTAGTATGGATTTCCTCGCTACTGGATGGCACCCCTGGATGCTGCTGCGGGAAATGGTGCAGCTTTGTCTGGTGGCCGTTTCACTACTGCTAAGCAGTCGAGCCGTTCGCCAGGCCAATCGCTTCAATTACGTGGCCATAGCAGAGGTGGCCGCGCTGTTCTTCGGCATCTTCATCACCATGCAGCCGGCGCTGCAAATCCTAAAGGCAAAAGGGGGAGAATTGGGGCTGAGCAAGCCGTGGCATTTCTTTTGGGCCACCGGCAGCCTTTCGTCGGTGCTGGACAATGCACCTACATATTTGGTGTTCTTCCAGACCGCCCAGGCACTGTCGCACGACCAGGGCGACGGACCGGCAGGAATCGATCAGTTGTTGCTCGTGGCCGTCAGTTTGGGAGCAGTGTTCATGGGCGCCAACACCTACATCGGCAACGGCCCGAACTTCATGGTAAAAACAATAGCCGAGCGTTCGGGAGTGCCCATGCCGAGCTTTCTCGGCTATATGCTCTACAGCGGGTGCATACTGCTGCCGCTTTTTGTGCTGGTGACGCTAATTTTCCTATTGTAAGCCGCCAGCAAGAAGCTGCCTGCTGTAAACCGTTGGCAAGAATTTTCTTGCCTTAGGCGGCTGGGCAGAGTCTTCCTGTTGTCGGCGGCCCACATATCGGGCGATGATGACCGTCCGGATGATGGTCCTGCGAATGATGATTGTCTGGATGATGATTCGGCCAATGATTTCCTATGGGCATGATTACCTGAGCGGAGATGTCGCCCTTGGTCGCGGCCGACGTCAAATCGCTTAGCCCCGCTATACACGGTGCCCTCGTAACCGCAGCATCGGCATACCCCTACCAGTTTGACACGGTAACATATTGTCCAGAAAAGACTTATGCTCGCAGGCCGCTTTGGCCGATGGTATCGTCTGGCGGTGGCGGCGCACCGGACGCGCCGATTCGCATTTCCAGCAGACAATGTGCTTGGTTATAATCCCGCCCTCCGGCTGCCAAGCCCAGCGGGAGAATCGCGCGAGAGGTTCCAAAAATGACCAGATGGGCAATTGTGTGTGTGGCCGGACTGCTACTGGCCGCCGGATGCAAAACCACGGCTAAGCCAAGCTGGTTTCGCCCTGGAACGGCCAAAGAGCAGCAGTCCCGCGCGCTGCGGTTCGACCCGTACCCAGAGACGAACATAGGCCCCCCGATGGCCGGCGCTAGGCCGCGCGAGTTCGACCGCTCGATTCCCGAAGTCGACCGCGCCCAGCAGTTCAGTCAGACATACCAGTTTGCGCCGCCGGGCACGCCGTGAATCGTCGGCGGCTATTGCCAAACACGCCGGCGGTGCGCTGCTGCGGTCAGCAAGTCGATTGCGGCGATGTGTCCGGAACCGCCCTGATGTGCCGAGAGCCACCCTGTCTGCCTGCGGGCGATGTGGCTTCGTGTGTATATCTTCACCGCTGCCGGAACACCTAGTTTCCCAGCAACTTGTTGATTCGATCATTAACCGGCGCCGCTTTCTGATGAAGCAGCGCCGCTTTCTTGCCCGCGCCGCCTACCGCCCCACTGCCCGATCGCCTATCATTTATCCAGTACCGTTGTACTGGAACCATCGGTGGTTTACACCTGCGGCCGCTGGCCGGGGGCGACGACAGGGCAACAATAAAAAACTCCCGGCAGACGGCGGCTCCGCTGTGGTAGGCTTGGGGGCGGCGGCTCCTGTTTGGGGCGGACTCGGGGCGCAGAGGAACTCAAACATGGCCGACAAAAATCGCACCGCCCAGGGCAGTCGCCAGCGGCCGACCAAAAGCTCACGCCGCTCGGCCATGACGGACCCGCCCGGCCAGCGGCTTCAAGGCCAGCGGCTCCAAAAGGTCTTGGCAGCAGCCGGTCTAGGAAGCCGCCGAAAGTGCGAAGAGTTGATCGTGACCGGTCGCGTGGAGGTGGACCGAAAGGTAGTTATGGAGCTTGGCGTGCGAGTAGACCCGGCGCGCCAGGAAATCCGCGTCGATGGCGTACCGCTCCGCCAGCCGCGACTGGTTTACTACGCCGTCAACAAGCCGCCGGGCGTGGTCTGCACTACCCGCGATCCAGCCGGACGACCCCGCGTCACCGACCTGGTACCAGCCAAGAATATCCGGCTGTTCTCCGTCGGCCGATTGGACTTGCACAGCCAAGGGCTGATCATTCTTACCAACGATGGACAACTGGCCAACTTGCTTGCCCATCCGCGATATGGCGTGCCGAAGACCTACCGTGTCTTGGTGGCCGGCCAGCCGGGGCCAGAAGCACTGAGGAAGCTGCTTAGCGGGGTTCATCTGGCCGAAGGCGTGGCGCGGGCAGAGCGGGTAGTCGTCAAGTCGCAGCACAAACAGAGCACCATCCTGGAAATCGTGTTGCGCGAGGGGAAGAACCGCGAAGTCCGCCGCCTGCTAGCACGCATCGGTCACAAAGTGATGAAACTGACCCGCATCGCCGTCGGCCCGGTGCGGTTGGGAAAACTCCAGCCGGGCCAATGGCGACGACGGACCGACGAGGAACTCGCCGCATTGCGACGCGCAGTGCGGACGAGCTGACGCGGCCACACGCAAGTACTGTAACGAACTATCGGCTCTCGTCTAACCAGAAATTCGCCTCTCGTCTAACAAGAAACAGTCCATGCCTAGCAACGCCGACAAGCCGCAAACCACCCATGTTTGTTACGCCGATAGCGCATGGCATGGCGTGGCCAAGGTGGAACTGAACGTCCAATTGGCCCGCGATACCTTTCGCCTGCGCATTGTTTGCCCGCAAATCGCTCGGCGGATACTTCCCGGCCAGTTCGTGATGGTGCGTTTGCCGGGCATCAACGATCCGCTGCTGGGACGTCCGCTGGCGCTTTACGATGTGATCGTCGATGGTGGCAATCCTGCGGCCATCGACGTGGTATATCTGGTCGTGGGAAAAATGACCCGGCTGCTGGCCCGACTGAAGCCCGGCGAAATGCTGGAACTATGGGGGCCGCTGGGCAACGGCTTTCCGCCGGTGCAGGGCGGGCATCTGGTAATGGTTGCCGGCGGCATCGGTCAAACTCCGTTTCTGGCGCTGGCTAAAGAGCACCTCGGCTTGCAGCAGTATGGTGATCCGCCGCGAGTGGCTCCCCAGGCCAAGAAAGTCACGCTTTGCTACGGCGTGCGCACCGCCGATTTGCTGGCTGGCCTGGACGACTTCCGCCGCGCAGGGGTGGAGGTGTTCGTCAGCACCGACGACGGCAGCTTGGGTCATGGGGGAGTTGTGACCGACCTTATCGCCCCGGTCGTCGACTCTTCGCCGTGGCCTTGCTGTCTGGTCTGTTGCGGCCCGGAGCCGATGCTTGCCGCCGCCGCCCAGATCGCCCGGCAACGCCACCTTCCCTGCCTGGTATCGCTGGAAAGCCCGATGGCTTGCGGCATCGGCATCTGCTTTTCCTGCGCGGTGAAAATCCGCCAACCATCCGGCGGCTGGGATTACCGGCGAAGCTGCGTGGAAGGGCCCGTGTTCCGGGCCGAGGATGTGGTGTTCCCAACCACAGGTTGATCGGCATTGCGCGTTAAACGACATTACGGCGTGCTTCGGCAAGACTCGGCGATGGCTTGCTGCGGCACTGCGACCGGCAAAGCCATTGGTAGTGTCGCTGTAGCAGTCGCGCTGCGCTTGCCGCCGCGACATAATGAGCAAGAACTCGGCCTGATCTTGCTACATCTTCCGGGGGCGATCATTCTGCGGCAGAGTCGCATGATTGGCAAGAATTAGCCGTGCGCTTGCAACTGCCCCCGCGCCTGCTTTATTCTGGCATATCATTGCTGCCCTAAATGACATACCACCGAGGCAACTTTTTGCATCCGACCTGATTGGTGGTCCCAGTACCCCTCGCCACGTGCGGTCAATATGCATTAAAAGGGAGAAAGGTTATGAAACATCTGTTTCGCCACCCGACAGTGCTGGCGCTCGTAATGGTCCTGGTTACGTCGCTATTGTTAGCGGCCGAGCCGACGCACAATGCCCAACCCACGCACAGCGCCGCGCCGACGGAGCAGACGGGCAAGAGTTTCACGGTCTATCCGATCGGGAAGGTTGACAGGGTCGGCGACCGGACGGTTATCGTCATCGACGGGAAGTATCAGGACGGCCTGCTGGGGCTGGACCAGTGGTCACATGTGCAAGTTATCTGGTGGTTCGACCGCAACGATACGCCGCAGCGCCGGGCGATATTGCAAGTACATCCGCGCGGCGACAAGAGCAACCCGCTCACCGGCGTGTTCGCTTGCCGCGCCCCAGTCCGCCCCAATCTGATCGCTTTGACGCTGTGCAAAATCGTTTCGGTCAAAGACAACATCATCGAGGTGGAAAATATCGACGCTTTGCCGGGAACCCCGGTACTGGACCTGAAGCCTTACGCGCCGGGCCAGGATTCCGTCCAGAAGGCCAAAGTGCCGGCCTGGGCCGGACCGTCCAAGCAGTCGCCGTGACGGCCAAAAGCCTGCCGGAGCATGGCCCGGCATCGCCCGCTGGCCGGCGCCCGCCCAGCGGCACACTGCCGCCAACTACCACGAAGACCGAAAACCGTGGCAGCGAACGTGCTGGTTAGCCGGCCCGATTGGCGTACCGTTGCCCAACACCAGGACTCCTTCCGATGTACACTATGCTAGTGCTTGCTGTGGCCGCACTGTCGGCTGGCTCTGGTTCGCAGGAGGCTCTCAAACCGTGGGCCGACGACAAACACCCCACCGATCAGCCGCGTTGGCACGTTGAGCAAATCGTTGCCGCGCCACATAAGTATACGGTCGTTCAAGGCGGAACCATGGACGGACGCAGTTGCCGCCTTCCCATGGGTTGCGGCATCGCGCGCGAAGGAGCACTGGTGCAGCACTGGGAATCGAATCGCTCGGTGCGGATGGAGAACGTCGGGCAGACCGACGTGATCAATCCGTGGCTGTCCAACGGTCGGAACAACTTCCGCACCGTTCAGCAGATCGTCGCCGCAGCGACTACGCCCGAGATGACCGACGCCGAAAAGGCCTTCGCCCTATGGTTCCAGCAGATCCGATACCGGCATCACTCGGGCGGCGACAACAATGAATTGTTGGACCCGGTGAAGGTCTTCAACATCTACGGTTACAACACTTGCGGGAACGATTCGATCTGCCTGGCCAGCCTATGGCGTGCTGCGGGACTGAAGGTAGCGCCCGCCCGCGCATTGGGGCACTGCGTCTCCCAGGTCTTCTACGATGGCCGCTGGCACCTGTTCGACGGCGACATGCACTGCGTGTACCTACTGCGGGACAACGAGACTGTGGCGGGCGAACAAGACATCGTGCGCGACCACGATCTCATCAAACGCACTCATAATAAGGGAATCCTTTTCCCTGATACGTGGTGGGATGGTCCCGGCTTTTGCGCCATGTACTTTTACCAGGGAGAAGTGACAGGCCAGCGCGGTAGCACAGTCGATACAACGATGGACATGGTGCTTCGGCCTGGCGAGGCGATCGTGTGGCGCTGGGGACAGCTTACGCCGGTGAAGTACCACGGGGCGTTGGGAACGGTGCCTGCATATCCCTCGGCCATCTGTAATGGTTTGTGGGAATACCGTCCCGACTTCACCCAGCCGCTGTGGCGAAAAGGGGCGGATGTAGTGGAGAACATCGTCGCCAGCGCCGACGGCCTGAGAGCCGAGGAAGGAAAACAAGGAACCATCATCTGGACGATGCGCAGTCCCTATGTGTTCGTAGGCGGGCACCTGGAAGTAGATGGGCAAGGGGTCCGTTTCTCTATTTCCGCGGATGGCAAAACCTGGCAGGGCGTAACCGACAGCCTCGATAGGTTCTTCCCGGTCGTCGGTCTGGCGCGCTACCAATACAAGCTGCGTTGCCAGCTTGAAGGGTCGGCCCGGCTGCGGCGGCTGGCGGTCGTCAATGATCTTCAGATGGCCCCGCTGGCGTTGCCCGAAATGGTCGTCGGCGAGAATCTGTTCACTTATACCGACCAGAACGCCGAGCCGCGCAAGGTGCGGATTACGCATCACTGGGTGGAGCGGTCGGCCACCCGGCCGCCGTCGGCACCGGCCGAGGCAGTGTATCCGCCCGATGGGGGCCAAAGCGACGGCACGGACATCGTCTTCCGATGGTCCGCAGCCGTCGATCCCGACGGAGACCCGATCGCCGACTATCAGTTCGAGCTATCCAATCGGCCCGACCTGCGCTGGCCGCTGTCGATGTCTTTCTACAAGCTCATCTCGCGCACCGCCGATGCGGTAAAGCAGAAAGACAAGACCACCGGCAAAGAGCACGTCACCGTGAAGCCTCAGTACACCTTGCCGCAGCCGGGCTTGCTCACCCCGGATCGTCAGTATTACTGGCGCGTCCGCGCGATGGATTCCAATGGAGTATGGGGACCGTGGAGCAAGACCTGGCGGTTTACGGCCCGGGGACCAGCTCACCCGGTCGATGTAACGATCGACTACGATCCACAGCGCAAGCGGGCCGTGCTGCGGTGGAAGCCCAATCAGCTTGGGCGTCGGCCGGTCACATACCGCGTTTACGGGAGCGACGAAAAGGGATTTACGGTCTCCGACCGTCCGTACCAAAGTGTGGTAGGTATCACCAAAGAGGAAATGGCGGCGTGGAATCCCTGGTTCCCTGCCAACTTCATCGCGGAAACGACGCATACTGAACTGGCAGTACTCGGTCCTGATGTGGAGCTTCCCAGTGCAAACAAGACTTACTATCGTGTGGTGGCAGTGGACGAGTTCGGGAAGCGGAGCGGTCCTTCGGACTACGCTACTGCGCCGCGCCCGGTGATCTTCAGCAAGCCGCCCACAAAGACACAAGTTGGGGCCGAGTACCGGTACGAGGTCCGGGCCAATCGTTCCCTAGGCGACCTGACGGCTCGCATGCAGCACGGGCAGATGGTCAGCGGCTACTTCGACATCGAAAAACCCACCTTCGAGTTACAGCAAGGGCCGGCGTGGCTGAAGCTCGACCCGGCCACTGGAGTGCTTTCGGGGATTCCCAGTGCACCGGGACAGTTCGATGTGACCGTACTGCTGAGGCTGGAACGACCCGTGCGCCAATTGGACGAGAAGGTGCTGGCCTGGGGCAATGAAAAAGTGATTTCCACAAGCGTCCAGCAGGTGGGAGCCGACACCCAGAAGTTCACCATCGAAGTGAAACCATAGCACCACCTGGCCACCAGAGGCCGACAGCACCGGAGTCCTTTCCGACCCGGATTGGCGGGCGCCGGCTATGGCACGGCTTGTGGATGCCGCGAAGCGTAGGCGGCGCTACTCCCTCCACAAGGGTTATAGTCGGGGAGTTTATAGGGCGGCACAATATCTACGGATGCTATGCGTTTGGCGCCGGCAGCGATGACGGCGCGATTGGCATTCTGGCGCGGGAAAGCTGGCCGACTTGTGTCGGCTTTGGAAATCGCTATTGCTGCACGAGGAGGACGATCATGGCGATCTTCAGCGGACAATCGGTGGCGTGGATCGTCGTGTTGAGCGTCTTCGGGCTAGCGGCCAGTGTTTTCGCAGTTGTGGCGGCCACGGTAATCGCGCGGGGTCCAGAACCGCCCGCACAGGTTCAACCGCCCCCACAAGTTCAAGCCGCTGCCGCGCCGGCAGCAGCGGACAAGAGCGGCGCAGTGCAGGGGCAGCCGGCCGCGTTGTCCGAGCTTCCTGCGCGGCCGGAGTTTCCGCCCGACGAGCACCCGGGGCTTACTCTGGCCCGGCGGCAGATGGTCGAACTTGACCTGCGCGGGCGCGACATCGTTGACGAGCGAGTGCTTGCGGTGATGGCCCGCATCCCCCGGCACCGCTTCGTCCCCGAGGCCCTGCGCGAGGTAGCTTACAGCGACCGCGCACTACCAATCGGTCACGAGCAGACCATTTCCCAGCCATACATCGTAGCGCTGATGACACAACTGGTGCGTCCAGGGCCGCAGTCACGGGCGTTGGACGTAGGTACCGGCTCGGGGTATCAGGCCGCGGTGCTTGCCGAACTGTGCAAGGAGGTTTACAGTATCGAAATCCTCGAGCCGCTGGCCGAAGAAGCCCGACAAAGACTAAATGCGATGGGCTACAAGAATATCACCGTCCGCTGCGGCGATGGTTACAAGGGCTGGCCGGAAAAGGCCCCCTTCGATGTGATCGTGGTGGCCGCCGCTCCTGACCACGTACCACAGCCGCTGGTGGACCAACTAGCGATCGGCGGACGGATGGTCATCCCGGTCGGCCAGATGTACTACCAGACGCTGTTGCTGATCGAAAAGCAAGCCGATGGTTCGGTGATCCGCCGGTCAGTGGCCCCGGTGGCATTCGTGCCCATGACTGGCCAGGCCCAGCAAAAAACCGACGACCAATCAGTCAATCCGGCCAACGAATAACAAGCGAGGGCGCTCGTCGGACCATTGTTGGAGCTTTTGGGCCGCGGCGGCTCGAGCTGGTGGTGGCGCGCATCGCGCAGCGGGAGCGGTCTTCAACCCGTCCTGGCGGCTTTTTCCTCACACATGGCAGCTTTTCCCTAAGGTACGGCCTGCATGGAAACCGAGTGGCTTCTGCTGGCCCTGCTGGTGATTTCTATTGTTGTCGGGCTTCCCCTTGCGGCGCTAATCGTGGCGATAGCAGCGCTGATGCGGGCGCGCCGGATCGAGTCGTTAGGGCAGCGCATCGAGCGGCTGGAATTGCAGTTGGGCAGTCTATTGAAACCCGCCGAGGGTGAACCGCGGCCTGCACCAACCCCCCAGCCGCAAATTGCGCCGGTGCCCGAGCCGTCTCCGGTCATCGCTGCGGCCGGTGGGCCGCCTCCCGTGCCGGCGGTTGCCGCCGCACTGGCCGAATCGGGCGATCGCTTGCCCGGCGGCCACGCCGTCCAATGGGAGCTTTTCCTGGGCCGCAAAGCGCTGGGTTGGGCAGCGGTGGCAGCGCTGGTGTTTGCCGCTGCGTTCTTCCTGCGCCATGCCTTCCAGCAATGGATCGGCCCGCAAGGCCAAGTGATGTTCGGCGCCACACTGGCGGCCGCTCTGATGGTTGCCGGCTGGTACTATTTTCGCCACGGCTGGCTGCGGTTTTCGCAAATGTTCTCGGCCGCCGGCATTGTGGTGTTGTATCTGGCCGTTTACAGCGCCTTCGGCTTCTACCAACTTCTACCCCAACATGCAGCTTTCCTCTTTTTGTTGTTAGTGGTGATCCAATCGGCCTTGCTGGCCGTGGCCTACAACGGTTGGCCGCTGGCATTGGTGGCCATCCTGGGCGGACTGCTCACGCCGGTGCTACTGCGATCGGAACACGACCGGTACATCGTGCTGTTCTGCTATCTGCTGGCACTTAACTTCGGGGTAGTGCTGTTGATGGGACTGCGCCGATGGATAGGTCTAGGGTTGGTGTCGTTGCTCGGCACCCAGGCATTGTTCTGGCTGTGGTACCACAGCAACTATCATTTCGAGAAGCTCTACTGGGCCTTGGGTTTCCAGGCCGGGATGCTGCTGCTGTATGTGGGATACGAGGTGCTGGTGGCGCGTCGTCGCACCGCTGCGCTGGACTGGCAAGCGCTGGTCCGTCCGGTGCTAGTAGCCCTTTTCTGGCTGCTGGCGGCTTACACGCTGCTTGTGGAGGACTATGGCGACTGGCTCGGCTCGGGTGCGCTTGCCATGGCCGGTTTGTACACCGTGCTGGGCTATGTAGAGTCGCGCCGTCGGCAACTGGCCTTCCACCAGGTGGAGCTGATGCTGGCCATCGCCGCCGGATTCGTCGCCATTGCCATCCCCCTTCAGGCCGAGCGCACAGCGACCGAGGTGGAATGGATCGGCCTGGGCTGGGCCGCCCACGCCGCGGTGATGTGGTGGTTCGGGCTGCGCGTGAAGGCTGGCGGACTGCGAGCGCTGGCGGCAGTCTTGGCCCTGCTGGCGGTCGGCCGCGTGCTGAATGAACTCCCCGGAAGTGCCAGGGAGTGGCTTTTCGTGCCGGCGCTGAATCAAGTTGCGCTGCCGTTGGTGGGCATTCTCGGGCTGTTGCTTGCCGGGGTTGTCTCCGGCAGGCGGCTGGTCGGCCGGCTGCATCAACTCGAGCAGCAGGCCCTCTATGCTGCATTCTTACTGCTGATCGCCGGGGTGTGGCTGGTGCTGTCGTTAGACTTGCACAGCTTCTTCCGCACGTTGGACCGGCTGGGTGTAAGCGTCGATTGGTTCGTGCTCAAAGGCGTCGATTGGCTATTGCTGGGGCAGATGACGCTGTCGGTCTTCTGGGCGCTGTTTGCCAGCGTGTTGCTGGTGTTGGGGTTTTTCCGGCAGCAGGCGGGACTGCGCTGGCTGGCAATCGGCTTCTACAGCTTGACCGCCGCCAAGGTGTTTCTGGTAGATATGGCGGCCTTGGACCGCATCTATCGCATCCTGGCCTTTTTTGCCTTGGCGGTGCTGTTGGGGCTGGCCGCCCGGGCCTACCAGCGCATCCGCTTGGATTTACAGGCCGCAAAAGCAAATTTTCAAACTGCCAAGCAAGATTGAAGGGACTGCACATGGCGAACATCAGTTTTCATAGCGAGTTTTCCATGTTGCGGCGCTGTTATGCCGCCGCCCTTCTGGCGCGGTTGAGGCCGCTGTTGGCGGCGACGGCAGGAAGCCTGTGCTTGATGTGTCTTGCGCACGTAAAGCCGCTCCTAGCCGGCGAGTCGCTGGCCAAATGGCAGTTCTTGCAGCCAGTGGTATTGCCTGCGG
The DNA here is from genome assembly GCA_938015445.1 of uncultured Pirellulales bacterium. GTDB lineage: Bacteria > Planctomycetota > Planctomycetia > Pirellulales > Thermoguttaceae > CALLPE01. The sequence continues at coordinate 38,976 of CALLPE010000008.1, read as the reverse complement.
ACATTCCTGCCGGCTGCAAATGGGTCGATTTCGTGCTCCAGCCGAGCGTGTTCGACGGCGCCAGGCTGGACCTGGCCGATCTGCGGCTGTACGACGCCTCGGGCAAAGAGGTTCCTTATGCCTTGCGGGTGCTGGCGCCCCAGGACCGCCACCAGCCGATCGCGGCCCGCGAGTTCAACCGCTTGACGGACCGCCCTGAAGAACACGAGGTGTGCTTGGAACTGTTGGACGCCGAGGCGGAGCACAACATGGTGCGGCTGAGTCTCAGCGGGCTGGAGTTCCGCCGTCAAGCGACTGTCGAGGGCAGCGACGACGGCTCGCAGTGGCGCGTGTTGGCCAAGGGTTATGTGATGCGTTTTAACATCGATGGCCAAATCGTGGAGAGAACGGCGCTCGGCTATCCGCCCAGCCGGTTCAAGTTTGTGCGGATGCGAGTGCAGCGGGACCAATATCTTCCGAAGGATACGCCAGGGCTGGGGACGGTCGAAGTGTTGCACCGCGTCAGGCTGCCGGGCGAGATCGTGATGTGGGAGGCGACGCTGCATCAGCGCGAGCCGACCCGCCACGACCTTGGTCCGGCTTCGGCGTGGATAATCGAGCTGGGCGGGAAACAAGTGCCCTGCCGACAATTGGAGCTGACCATTGACGACGCCGAGTTTGTGCGCGACTACGAAATCCAGGTGTGGAGTCCCCAACCTTATGGCGAACAGTTCAGCACCTTTCACAGCGGGACTTTGTCCCGCAAGGCCGGCCAGGCCAAGGCTCCTGTGGTGATGGAGTTCCCCGAACTAACCGCGGAACGTTTGCGCTTGGTGGTTGTCGATCACCGCAACGAGCCGCTGAAGCTCCAGCGAGTCCGCTACGGTGCGTCAGCCCGGCAAGTGGTGTTCGCTTGGTCGAACGAGTTGGCCCAGCCGCTGCGGTTGTACTACGGCAACCCGCAGGCCGATGCTCCCTACTACGATTTCGCCCGCACGTTGCCCACGGATTTGGAGCCCACTCCTGCCCGGGCCGCACTTGCCCAGCGGGAAGACAATCCCGAATACGTTCCGCCCCAGTTGCCGCTGACCGAACGGCTGCCTTGGCTGATATATGTGGTCTTGGGAAGCGTCAGCGTGGTGCTGGCAGGATTGATCGTGGCCGTCGGCCGGCAGACGATCGCCCTGCACGATGCCGGCTCAAATACCAGCCAGCCGGAGGCATGACCGGCGGCGAATTCATTCCGGCTACCAAGGGCCGGCGATTCGACCGACCGGCCAATTAGTAAAATAAGCCAGGACGCTTAACTGCCACCGCATCGCAGCAAAGGTAGCTACGGCGCGTCTTGCTTCGGCTGGTTGCCGGGCTGGGACGTCTCGTTGGCTGCCGAGTTTTCTTTGCCGGAAGCGCCGCTTGGCTTGCCGTCTTTCCCGGAAAGCTTGGGTGTCAAAATTATTGTCACTGGGGTCCCCCGAGATGGGATTCGCTCCTTGTTGGCCTGGAACATCAGGCTGGCGTCGGCGTCGGTGCTCTCGATGGGAACATCCAGCATTGCACCAGGAAAGTTCGACAAACAGATGAAATCGCCCCCTTCGGCCAAATAGTAGCGCTGCTTAGTATCGGGGTCCTCGAAAAAGCCGCTGCCAGCGAACACCCAGGGGTATTCCATCGGGGCTTTCTTTTGGGTGTCGTAGACCCACTCTTGCGCTCGGGCAGTGTGTACTTTCCCGTCGGGGCCTTTCCAAACGACGGTGATGTCGATTTCGGTGCCCTCGGGCGGCATGTATTTGGGGTCCCAGCGAGCCGGACGGCCTGGATTAGCCCCGGCAGCCAATAGTGCCGCATGAACCGCCGCAGCCTTTACGTCCACCGAAAGTATCGCTTCGTGCTCCTTGGTGTTCTTGATGCAGGCGAAGACCTCCAACGGAACGTTGTTCTGCACCACGCGACCGACCATTACCACACGCTTCTTGGCCTTGTCGAACCACAACGGCTTGACCGGATCCAGACGCTGGAGGTCCTCCGGACGATCGACCAGCGGCTGGAGGTCTTCGGGCTTGTCTTCGGCGGGCGGTTCTTCCACCGGAGTTTCGCGCGGTGCCGCAGGCTCCCCCGGCAGCGGTTCTGCCGGCTCGGCCGGTGGCTTAGGCTCCGCTGGCAGCATTGGCTCCTGGGGCTGAGTGTCGTCAGGAGGAGTCTGGGCGGTTGGGGATGTCCCCGGCGACTGGGGTGGCTTTTGGCTCGGTTCGCCCGGCTTCGTCGCCGTCCCTTCGCCAGGTTTATCGACCGATTGATCAGGTCCACCGCTTGTTGGTTCCTTAGGCGGGGAAGGCTCGGTAGGCTGTGCGGGTTGCTGCTGGTCGGCTATTCCCACAGGCTTATCGCCATGAGCGAGTTGCTGCTCCCGTGCTTGGCTGGGCGACTTGGTATGTTGAGCAGACTTATCGGTAGGCTGGGTCTTACCACATCCCCAAACCAGTACAACCGATATGCACACAACCACCGCTAGCCGGAGGCTGTTTAGACCAAGAAAACGTTTCATCTTTCGGTTCCTTCTGCAAAAGGTTTGGTCCGCCCGCTAATATAACTTAGGCCCTAGTGACCGCCGATGGCAATACTTGTGGCCTGCCGTGCCGGTCAATAATACGGACAATCGGTCATAGCCGGCGCACAGTTGTCGGTTTATTGTGCGCTGGCGCCGAATGTTTCGCCGCCGCAGCGGATTATGACTTTGTGAAGTGGTTCTGCGTGGGCCTGTGGCTGTACTGGCCCTGCGGGGCGGCTTTGCCCAGCCGCGACAATGCAGCGCTTTCGGCCAGCGACTGGATTGACTGCCTGGCGATGTGCGCGTAACGTGAGAGTTTTCTCGATTGTCCGACAAACCCGCGGGTCGCCATGACTACCAAAGCATCCCGTAGCCGCCATCAGCGTCGATTTGCCAGGCCCTTGTACGCCGATGCCGACGGCGCGCAGCAGCGCGTCGTTTGCCCAGCCGAGGCGACGGAATCCGAACCGGCGCGCGGACCTTCGTCGGCGAGGCGGAAGCCGGTACTGGTGCTCGAGCGGCCAGCGTCGGATGCGGCGGTGCTGCGCGGCGGACGCGGCGCGGTAACGCTAACCGCAGCGACCAGCGGCAGTCAGTTCCACATCGAGCTGCGCTTGAAACGGCGTGTGCTGCTCTCGGGATTTTGGAAAGCCTGTTTCCGCCGAAATGGGCAGGTGCTCAGTCCCGTCTCTGAATGGCAAACGGTCCTGCGGCACTGCGATGCCGACGGCGACTATCTGGAACTAGAACTAGTACTGGAAGAGCAAGTGCGGCTCCAGCGGCACATATTTCTGCCGCGCCGCGATCGCTTCGCCTTCTTGGCCGATGCGGTGATCGCCGACCAGCCAGCTCAGCTTCAATATCAAGCCTCGTGGCAAGTGGGCAGGAAAGTCCGCCTCGAGCCTGCTGGCGAGTCCTGGGAGTGCTACTTGCGCTTGAGGAAGCGTAGGGCGGTGGTGTTGCCGTTGGCGCTGCCGGAATGGCGCTGCCAAACAGAGCGCGGACAGTTACTGGCTGCCGACGCAGCGCTGGTGCTCAGCCAAACTTGTAATGGATGTCGCCTGCTGGCGCCGCTGTTTGTGGACCTGAAGCGCCGCCGTTTCCGCCGCTGCCTTACCTGGCGGCAGTTGACGGTGGGCGAAGCGCTGTCGGCTCAACACGACGACGTAGCCGTGGCCTACCGCGTGGCGGTGGGAAGGCGGCAGTGGCTGATCTATCGGGCGCTATCCGGCTGCGCCAGTCGCACCGTGTTGGGACATCACTTGGTTTCGGAGTTTTTACTGGCGCGATTCTACCGGTCGGGCAAGGTCGAACCGCTGATAGAGATCTCGCCGGCAGACGATGAGTAACTTTCGGAAAGTTGATGGCGTAGTTCGCCGGGGCACCTGCCACGTACTTATCGGTCAGCAATTCCGAGCGCGCTGCCCATCGCGCACTGCCCTAGTTCACGAAGAGCGGTAATTATCCGTCTGCCTCGGGCGAAGGCTTTGCACTTCTGCCGGGCGGGTTGTAACTTAACAGTACGACCGGGCAGGTGAAATCCCCGCGAGGGCTTCGTGTCGCCGATCATTGTGGAGGCATGGGCGATGGGAAGGCAGACGATATGGATCTTGGTCCTTCTGGCGGTCGGTGCGGCGGCGGCTGCCCAGCAGCGGTGCAACCAGCCGAGCACACAGGATGGGCAGCGGGGCGATGAAGCGGCCCCGAAGCATAAAAGTGTGCGAATCGCCGGCATAGTGCTCAAGTGGATTCGGGCCGACAAGGAAGCCAACATGCGGCGGGCCGAAGGCATGATCCGCCAGGCGGCCCGGCACGGTGCACAAATCGTTTGCACGACCGAATGTTTTCTGGACGGTTATGCGATCGCCGACAAGTCGATTCCCCTCGAAAAGTACCGCGCACTGGGCGAGCCGATTCCCGACGGCCCGTACTACAAACGTCTGCAAGCCCTGGCCTGCGAGCTGAAAATCCTCTTGGTGGCCGGGATGCTGGAGGCCGACGGTGATGCGCGCTACAACACTGCCGTGCTGATCGGGCCTGACGGTCGCCTGCTGGGAAAGTATCGCAAGCAGCATTTGGAGCACGAGTTGGTGCGCAATCGGCCCGGCACGCAGTCGCCGGTGTTCGCGACGCCTTACGGTCGCATAGGAGTGATGATCTGCGCCGATCGTCGGTTGCCAGAAATAGCCGCCAAGATGAAGCAGCAGGGAGCAGAGTTCTTGCTATGTCCTTCCGGGGGGATGTTCGGTCCGAAATCGAACGACTGGATTCTTCAGGCGCGCTCCCGCGAAACCGGCCTGGCGATCGTGTTTGTCCATCCCGCCGAGTTCCTCGTCACCGGACCGGACGGCTCGGTGCTGGCGCAGACTGTGGTCGGCAAGTCGCTTCTGATTGGCGCCGCAGAAGCAGGCACGGCCAAAGACGAGAATCAAGTCTGCTACTTCGATCTGCAAAGGTCCCGGCCATGAGTACCGCGCGTCGTGGCTCCCCAGTGTCGCATTCCGGAATACCTCAACCCAGCATAGCCCGCCGTCGACTGATCACCGGTGCGGCTGCCTTTGGCGCCGGGACGTTGCTGTTGACGGGAGTCGGCGTCCGCCCCTGTGCGGGCGCTCACGTCGCCCCGCAGCAACAGCCGGCGATGGGAACGTTGAAGGTGCGGGTGGTGGACCTATCGGGCCGGTTGTTGCCGGCGCGCGTGCATCTGTGCGACGCCGCTGGGCGCTATGTTCGTCCGCCTGGGCACCCCACGCGCCAAAGCGCCGTATATAAGGGCACAAAACCGGTGTGCGGCGATTGGTTCTACATCAGCGGATCATTCAGCATCGAGATAGCGGCTGGCCCGGCCCACATCGACGTCGCCCACGGTCCGGCCTACAGCACGGCACACGATACGATCGCCGTACCGGCCGGAGAAACTATAGAAAAGACGTACACTCTGCGACGGCTCATCGATCCATTGGCTATGGGCTGGTACAGCGCCGACGAACACCTGCATCAGATGCCCGACGCTGCGCTGATGGTGGCCGAAGACCTGAACCTAGCCGCCGTGCCGATTTGCGGCGACGTGAACCTCAGCTACCGCCCACGGCAGAAGGTAAGGCAACTGCCCGACGCCAATCATCTGTTGGTGACCGAGCTGCCGGCCATCGAATGGGATTGCTTCCTATGGAACTTGCCTCGGCCGGTGGAGCTGCGGCTGGGCGACGACCCGTGGCCGCAGGAGGATTTCGCCACCCCGGACCGCCCCGGCGGCTCATCGGATTTGCGGACGTCGTTTCTGGTGCGCGCTCCGTTTCTGGTCGAACAAATGCACGCTGCCGGCGCGACTACAATCGCTTACATGCACGATCCACCGCGTATCTGGTACTACCCGCTGTATGTGGCCAACGGTTGGATCGACGTGTACGGGGTACTGGAGAACGCTTATTGCAGTATCGCCAACCGAGGCACCGAGGAGGAGTTCTGGCAGCGTCTGGTCCACGACGGCACCAATGGCAACTTTGGCGTGTGGTATCGATTCCTCAATTGCGGGTATCGGTTGCCTGCTTCGGCCGGCACGGATAACGTTGGCATGGGAGTGGGCGTGTGGAAAGGGTACAACCGCGTATATGCGAAAGTCGAGGGCCAGTTTACCATCGAGAATTGGCTTTCCGCGCTGAAGCAAGGCAGAACATTCGTCACCAACCGGCCGCTGCTGTTTGTTGCCGTTGATGGCCGGCTGCCCGGCGCGGAGCTGTCGATTGCCTCGGGAACTGCGCTGAGCGTGGAAATTCATGCGGTTTCGGCTGCGCCCATCTCGCGCATCGACATTTTGCATCAAGGGCGCGTGCTGAAGCAGATCGACCTTCAGCCGGCCATGGAAGAGGTCCGCCGCAAGGAGCGTATTGTACCGCCAGGAAGCGGCTGGGTCGCGGTGCGGTGTCTGGGACGGGGCGACAATCCGAATCTTTCTCCGGCCTTTGCCTTCGCGCACACCAGCCCTTTTTATGTGCTGGTGGACGGCCAGCCGATCCGCTCCCCGGAAGACGCTCGGTATTTTCACGAGTACTTCTCGGCGTTCACCAAGCGGTCGCTGCCCCGCGTGAAGAACGAGCAGATCCGCCACGCACTGGAGGCCAAGTGCCGCCACGCACTGGCCCGCTTCGCCCAGCAAGCCGGCCTGTAGCAGGCCGCCGGGCGGGCGAGTGTGCGATCGTTGCCACTGGCGGGATACGGGTAACTTACGGCGTGGCGGAAGGCCCAGGGGATGGCGCTGGTGCAGGCGTCGGGGCCGGCATAAGCGGATAAGGAGTGTGTGGCCAGTAAGGCCAGACGTTCCACGGCGACCAAGGCGGGCGAGGCAGCCGTCCCAACCCATACGGGTTCCACCAGGAATCGTATGGCAGCGTCCAGGGACCGCTAGGATTTCCCCACGGGCCGTAAGGAGTGGCACCGGCCCGGTACGGGTATTCCCATTCCCCATAGGGTCGGATTAGCCAGCCCAAGCCCCAGGTCTGCACCACATGGGTGTGATCGTAGCTGCCGTCGGCGCCGCGCAGTCCGGCATGGACGTGCCGGTAGCCGCTTTCCATATAGGTAGGGTCTTCGCGACGATAGGAGACCGGTTCGGGCATGAACTGGGCTACCCGCTGGCCGCTAATCGGATCATGACTGTACGTGGACGGCCTGAAGATCCAGCTTTCGCCAGCGGCCGGCGAACCCGCTGCCGTCAAGGATGTCGCTGCGGCAAGCGCCAGCCAGTACACCGCCGAACACGCTGAATGCTGCTTCATAGTTTGCCGACTTTGTTGCGTTTGGGCATCGGCGGGTTGCGGGAAGTTGACCAAAAACCACCACCTGCCTCTATGATAACTACGCGGCAGTACATAGAGCAAATCGCATTCCACCTGCACGGGCAGACGCATGTTCTTGCCGGCGCCTGCAAGCAGATTGCGCAACAGATGCCGGTGCGCATATCGTTCGCCGGTGCAGAATGTGGGCTGTGACTAGGCCGGGGGGCACGACTGGCTCGCGCGCCAGCGGGACACCAGCACGGTGGCACGAGTGGCTTATCCAGCCGTGTATCTGGCCGGCCAGTGGTTATCCGTAATCCAAGTCCATAGCCCCACTGCCGGAAAAGCCTGCGGGGCATTCGTAGCGTGCCCAGAGCAACATATCGTCCGCTGCTACTCTTTCACCACCCGCAGCGGAGGATTGTCCACGTCGTACGAGCTCATCTCGGCGGCCATTTGGGCGTCGTACAGGTATCGGGTTCCTGGCGGCAAGGGGGGCAAGCGGATGTTGTTCTTCTGGACAATCTCTTTGAAAAACTCTTCGTGCGACTTGGGATAATGGCCGTAGATGGCGCGGTAAATCTCCATCGGCTGCTTCAGCCGCATGAAGGCCAGCGACTCCTGGACGCCGAACAGCGCTTTGACCGGCGTGCCCAGCGGACCATCGGCGATTTCGATTCCGAGCTGGCCCACTCCGGGCCGGGCAGGCTCGCCCGACGGCTGAGGGGGCATAGGCGGGCGGAAGTCGTCCTGCGCCGCAGGCTTAGCAGTTGCCATCTGCGGCGGTTGCGTTTGCGCTTCGCTCGGCTGCGACGCCTGCTGCGGCGCCTGCTGGGACGCCTGCTGCGGCGAAGGCGATGTCTGTGGAACCGCTGAGGCTTCCGTCCCGGTCTGGGCTGTCGCCTGGGGTTTCTCGGCCTCCGACGGCGGTTTGCCGCACCCAGCAACGATCGCCAGGCACAATAGCGCTACGAGAAGTTTGCAGTGCATCGTTTTCCCCCCGAACCATGCACAACTGGGAAGACCAAACATTGCAGTGACGAGTGACTACCAAGACAAGCAACCGACCGCTGATCAGCGCGTCGTTAGTGCAAACGGCGCGTCGTGAAGGCAAACGGCGGTCTACCGTCCGGCGCGCCCTCTCAAACCATTATAGCTACCACGCTGTGCCAGGCCGACTGGCGCACAAAGTACGATCAGTATCCTCTGGGCGGCTTATTGTTTTGATTCCAGTCTCCGGCTTCGGGCGGCGCGGAGCAGCGGACGGCGGCCTTCGCACTGCGGCTCGATCTGTAAAGCTTCTTCGGGCAGTTCCAGGTTCCACTGTTGCATGGCTGCCAGCGCCGCGCGGAGGGTCATGTCGTAATCCAGCGGCGTGATGGTGATTTTTCCCTTGGCCAACGCCGACAGATCGGTCTCGTGTCCCGGCGCGCTCTCCGGCGGCCCGCCCTTCAGCCAGTAATAGTCGCGGCCCCAGGGGTCGGTGCGCCGCTCGAAGCGGTCTTCGTAGCGGACAACGTTCATCGGAGCGACGCAGATTTCAGGCCTGCCGCTCAAGGCGGCCGTGGGGATGTTCAGGTTGTAAAGTTGCGGTTCCGGACCTTTTTGGGTCAGGATGAGTTCGATGGTCTTTCGGGCCACCCTTGCGGCGCGGGCGTACTGTGGATGTTCGTCGTACTCCAGCGACACGGCTACGCTGGTCACGCCGAAGAACGCCCCTTCGATGGCCGCCGCCACCGTGCCGGAGTACAGCACGTTGATACCCGCGTTCAGCCCGCTGTTGATGCCGCTGACGACCAGATCCGGCGGTCGGGGACAGAAGGTAGTGATGCCGATTTTGACGCAATCGGCAGGACTACCTTCTACTGCCCATCCCCAGCGGTACTCGCGGCCATCCTCCGGGTCGGTATCGTAGATTTCCTTGACGATCAGCGGCGTGAGGTAAGTGATCGAATGTCCCACGCCGCTTTGCTCCGTGGCCGGGGCGACCACGTAAACCTCGCCCAGGTGCATCAACTCCCTGCGCATGGCCGCCAGGCCGGGTGCGTAAACCCCGTCGTCGTTGGTAAGCAAAATCAGCACAGCTCAACAGTCTTCCTGGCAAATAACCGATCCGCAAGCCGATCCAATCGCTTTATCAAGCCATGATAATCGCCCGGCGCCACAGCGCCAATTGTGCCGCAGCAATGCCGGCGGCTGCGACGGGAATGGCCGCTGTTTCGGTTTTTTCGCCGCGCGCGGCAGCGGTGCGTGCCAGCAGATGTTCACGGCCGGACAAGCCAGCCGTGCTACCACACTAAGCTCCAGCGTCGTGCAAGCACCGTTGCGACACACGGTTGTGTAAGCCCGATGCCCTGTCCGGTGGAAGTAGCTACCGCTTGCGGTCGTAAACGCTGAGTCAACGCCGCTTCAGCGCCTCGGCCAGAAACTGGGCGGTAACGGATTGCTGGCAGCGGGCGACCAATTCGGGGGTGCCTTTGGCAACTACCTGTCCGCCTTCGTCGGCGGCGCCAGGCCCTAGGTCGATGATGTAATCGGCCGCTTTGATCACCTGTAGATTGTGTTCTACGACGATCAGCGAGTGCCCGACCCCCAGCAGCGCGTCGAAGCAATCGAGCAGTTGCGTTACATCGGCGAAGTGCAGCCCGGTCGTCGGCTCGTCGAGTATAAACAGACAGCGACCGCGTTTGGCGGCCGACATATACCCGGCCAACTTCAACCGCTGGGCTTCGCCGCCCGAGAGCGTATTGGCCGGCTGGCCCAGCCGCAGGTAGTCCAGGCCCACGTCCATGAGTCGTTTCAGTCGGGCCTGCACCTTGGGCTGTCCGCGGAAGAAGGTGAAGGCTTCGCGGACGGTCATTTCCAACACCTCGGCGATGTTTCGTCCGCGATAGGTGATCTCCAGGATGTCGTCGCGGTAGCGGGCGCCGTTGCACTGCGGGCAGCGCATGTACACGTCGGCCAAAAACTGCATGTCGATCTGCAAGTAGCCGTCGCCCTGGCACACGCTGCATCGGCCGCCATCGACGTTGAAACTGAAGTGGCCGGGCGTGTAGTTGCGGGTGCGGGCATCGACCGTCTCGGCGAACACCTGGCGGATTTCGTCGAAGGCCTTGATGTAGGTGACGGGATTGCTGCGCGGCGTGCGGCCGATAGGGCTTTGATCGACCATCAGTACGTCGTCGATCTGCCCGTCGCCCAGCACTTCGTCGTACGGCAACGGCTTGGGAGCGTCTTTGCGCAGCCGGCGACACAGGGCCGGATAAAGCGTGTCCTGCACCAGACTGCTCTTGCCGGAGCCGCTTACCCCGGTGACCACGCACAGCAGCCCCAGAGGAAACTCGACGGTGATATTTTTCAAGTTGTGGCCGCGCGCCCCGGCCAGGCGGATCCAGCCGTGGTTGGGCTGTCGTCGGCGGGGTGCCGGTCCTGCGCCGCGGCGGCCGGCCAAGTACTGTCCGGTCAAGCTGTCCGCCGCGCGCCGCATCTCCTCCGGTGTGCCTTGAAAGACGATGCGTCCGCCGCGTTCGCCCGCTCCAGGCCCGATCTCCACCACGTGGTCGGCTGCCCGGATTATCGACTCCTCGTGCTCGACGACTACCACGGTGTTACCCCGGTCGCGCAATAGGCGGATGGCGTCGAGCAGCCGGGCGATGTCGCGCGGGTGGAGGCCGATCGATGGTTCGTCCAGCACATACAGCATGTTCACCAAGCTGGAGCCTAGTGCGGCCGTCAGCGCCACCCGACGCAACTCCCCGCCGCTGAGCGTCCGCAACATCCGATCCAGCGTCAAATATCCCAGGCCTACCATGTCCATGAACTGGAGCCGGGCCTTGAGCTGCTCGAGAATGGTTCGCCCGACGGTTCGCTCCCACTGCGAAAGCTGCAACTTGTCCAGAAACTCCAAAGCCTCTTTGACCTTCAAAGCGCACAGTTCGGCCATGTTCAGCCCCGACTCAGGTCCGCCCAGGCGAGTCGCCAGCGCCTCGCTGCGCAGCCGGGCGCCGCCGCAATCGGGGCAAGGCCGGTAAGAGCGATAGCGGCTCAGCAGCACGCGGATGTGCATTTTGTACTTGCGCCGCTCCAACCATGTGAAAAAACCTTGCAGCCCGCCAAAGTTCCGCTCCGGTACGCCGCGGATGATCAACTCGACATGCTCCCGGCGGAGCTGCCGGAAGGGCACATCGGTGGGAATGCCGTAATCCTTGGCCAGCTCGAGCAACTCTTCCAATTCGTGCTGATAGGCCGGCGTGTTCCAAGGGGCGATTGCCCCCTCGCGCAACGACTTATTCGGGTCGGGCACCACCAGCTCCATGTCGATGTCGATGATGTTGCCGAAGCCTTCGCAGGTCGGACACGCCCCCAGTGGGCTATTGAAGCTGTAAAGCCTCGGTTCAGGTCGAGGATAGTCCAAATTGCACGGCTCGCAGCGTAATTGCTGGCTGAAACTGTGCACTTGCCACGGCCGCCCGTCGATGGTAATCGTGCTACCTCGAGGCGGTGCCTCTCCCTCGACCAGCACACAGCAACGCCCTGCCCCTTTGTGAAAGGCGGTTTCCAGCGAGTCGCAAACGCGTTCTTCACTGGTAGTGCCGGCGGTCAAGCGATCGACGATCACGTACAGCGGCTCCCACGGCTCGCGTGCGGCCGGGCCGCTGGTGGGCAAGTCGGCAACGGTTGCCTCGCCCGCGCGGTTCTCTGCGGCCAGCGCGGAAGGTTCCGCGCCTGCGGCTTGGGCGGGCGGGGAAGTTGCGCCGATGTCCACCGTTCGCCCGTCGAGCACCACGCGCACGAATCCCTCCTCGCGCAACGAGGCTAGCATCTTCGTCAGCTTGTGGCGTGCCGGTCGCGGTGGCGAAAAAGCGATCAGAAACCGCGTGCCCGGCGACAGGGCCTCTAACCGCGCAGCCACGCTTTGCGGACTGTCGCAGCTTACCTGGCGGCCGCAGCGGAGGCAGTATACCCGACCAATCTTAGCCAATAGCAAACGCAAATAGTCGTTGATCTCCGTGGCTGTGCCCACGGTCGAGCGACTGGAACGGCTGACGTTGTCGCCGGTGACGGCAATGGCTGGGGGAATGCCTTGGATGCTTTCGGCCTCTGGTTTTTCCAGTCGCTGGAGGAACTGTCGTGTGTAGGCCGAGAAGCTCTCGATGTAGCGCCGCTGTCCTTCGGCGTACAGGGTGTCCAGGGCAAGGCTGGTCTTCCCGCTGCCGCTCAGCCCGCACAGCACGATCAATCTGTTGCGCGGCAGGTCCAGGTCGACGCCCTGGAGATTGTGCACCCGCACGCCGCGAAGCGATATGTACCCGCTTTCGCCCATGTCGCTCCCAGCCGAGTAGATTGCGATAAGCCGAAACTTACAGTATACAAAGCCGATTGGAGCGGCGGGAGCCAGGCCCCAACGCTTCTAAGCCGAGCGGCCATTTCAGCCGAGTTTCGATATCGAAGAGGTTTTCTGGAGGTTTTTCGGGCAGGGCAAGGCACATTTCGGGGAACGTTCAATGAACATCGTGGTCATCGACGGACACACGCTCAATCCCGGCGATCTGAGCTGGGAGCCCTTGCAAGCCTTGGGCGATTGCACCTTCTATCCGCGCACTCCGGCCGACTTGGTTATCCCCCGCTGCGCGCAGGCCGACGTCGTACTTACCAACAAGGTGGTGTTTTCCGAAGAGATCATCGCCGCGCTACCCCGGCTGAAGTACATTGGCGTGACGGCCACCGGGTACAACATCGTCGATGTCGAGGCGGCCCGGCGGCGGGGCATCGTGGTGACAAACGTACCCACCTACGCCACCAGTTCGGTGGCCCAAATGGTCTTCGCCCACCTGTTCAATCTTACGCTGCACGTGGGGGAACATGCGTTGGGTGTGCGCGACGGCCGCTGGTGCCGCAGCCCGGACTTCTGCTACTGGGACTTTCCCATCTGCGACGTCAGCGAATTGGTGATGGGCATAGTGGGCTTGGGACGGATCGGACAAGCCACCGCCGCGGCAGCCATGGCCTTCGGCATGAAAGTTCTGGCCACCGACCCGGTGCCGCCGCAGCCGCTGCCAGCGGGCATCGAGCTGGTCGGGCTGGAGGAACTGTTGCGCCGCAGCGACGTGGTAAGCCTGCACTGCCCGCTAACCCCTCAAAACCAACGCTTGATTAACGCCGCCCGTTTGGCGCTGATGAAGCCCACAGCGCTACTGATCAACACCAGTCGGGGAGGACTTATCGACGAGCAGGCACTGGCCGCGGCGCTTCGGGCGGGCAAGATCGCCGGCGCCGGGCTGGATGTGCTCAGCGTTGAGCCGCCCCCGCCGGATAACCCTCTACTGAACGCCCCTAACTGCTATATCACACCGCACATCGCCTGGGCAACCAAACAGGCCCGCCAACGCCTGCTGGCGGCTGTGATCGCCAATTTGGAAGCGTACTTGGCGGGCCAACCGCAGAATGTTGTAAGCGCGTAAATTAACGTTGTAAGCGCGTAAAGCAACCAGTTGCAGAATGCCCGGCGGCAGCCACGACGGCTTATGCTGGGACAGCTAGTCGGTTGAGCGAGAAACCCCATCCCCGAGGCGATTGAAGATTAGCAATTTGCGCAGGCTTTGCCTTTCCCACGGCCTTGCTTGTTACGAATCAATGGGCGGCGCGCGATTCGAACGCGCGACCTCCACCGTGTGAGGATGGCGCTCTAACCAACTGAGCTAGCCGCCCTATTTGTTACTGTTCGTACTGCTCGTTTCTGGTTGTGTTGAAAATTATGAAAACCGCGAAGTAATAAACCCAGTGATGAAACTAAGGAAACATCTGCTCGGCTTGCCAGTGTGTGACCAGGGTTAGCATTGCCCCTCGCGCCCGGCCACACAGCAGCTCACAAGGGGTCTAGCGAAGGCTTGCCCCTTTTCGTGCTGCATCCCACCAAGGATTATTATACCTCCAGATTGTCGCACACGGTCGGGCGATGTCAAGAGCGGCTCAATTGAACAGCCAGCGGACGCCGATTGTGGGAACATGCACCAACAAGACATGCACCATCACCACACCCAGAAACTTTAGACGTAGAACGAGGGAAAACTCACTACCCACACACCATAACGCCAAGAAATAGAAAGAGCGGACGCGTACCACCGAGGCACAAAGACGCGAAGAGGGACAAAAGGCCGATATGCACCACCAAGGCACAAAGCCACAAAGGCGTCGAAAGACAGACGTAACGATGGCATGATAAGTGCGGATATGATAACAACTGACTGAGCGCCAACCGCCCATCAGGTTCTTGCGCCGCAAGCTTATAGCCAGACTGAAGAACACAACGCCAGCGCATTGCGCCACTCGGAGAGAGCCGAGGGCAGGCGTAAACGGCACAACAGGGTTACGTCGGACTGGTGAGGCCGGCTGGTGTGGACGGTGCTGCTTCCCAGCGAAGCCACCCTCTGCAAGTGTTACAAGTATTTCAGCGGCGCATGATTCAGTAGCGAATCAGGTAATACGGCGTCTGGTCGCGTGCGCCGTCGATGGCGAAGCTGCCATCGCTGGCCGGAATGCTCTTGTCGGTCGCTCGCCCGTCGTGGTCGAGGACTATCACTTTCGGCAACCCGGCACGGCGGATGGTGATTCTGGCTCTGATCGGCTCCATGCGAATCGGCTCTTGCCCGGCTGAGAGCATCATCGAACCGTCGGGCGAGTACTTCATGCCGGTGTTGTGAGCCCGGCCGAGAGCTACCAACAGCAATTCGGACGATTGGGCGACGGTGCCTGTAGGTTGTCGGACGGTCAAGTATATCGCGCCGAAGGGGCAATGCGGCTCGATGGTAACTTCGCCCAGCTCGAACCGTCCGCCCTGGGCGAACCCTACCACTGCTTTGGTCGCCGGCGTATCGATGGTGAACACGCCGCCGTGGCTGTCGGCTGCTGGCCGCCATCGGAGCTGGCCGGTCGAGGCCACGAGCCATCCTTCTTTTACGAAGGGCTTGAGATCCATAGCGGGCGTGGGGGCGAATTGATCGGTGAAGGCGACCACTGATCTTACCGCCGCCAGCGAAGCGGCCGGTACGGTACCGCCGTCGAATTCCTTATCGTCGTAGCCTTGAGCCACTTGGTCGTCGAATCCGATCTTGCCTTCGAACAAGGAAGGGACGTGGACGTTGCGCGCTACCACTTGCTCCGCCTGGCGCACATCGCCGCGCAGCACTTGCCTTGCCACGGCGGGGAAAATGCCCAGGATTTGCGGGGCCATAACATCCCACTGTTGGCGTCCTAGGCGTGCGCTGAAGGTGCCCTCGTCGCCGTTTTGGAACATGAACGACACGTCCCAGCCTTGCAGGCCCAGGCCGTACGCGCCGATGATGGCTGGGCCTTCGACGCCCATCTGGTTGGGGAATACGTGAATCCACTCCGAGAGCATGAACGGCCGGTCGGCCACCTGTTGCATGCCGGTGCTCAGCATGCCTGAACCGGGGTGGTGGAGCATCGAGGCATTGGCACGCCGGCCGCCGAAATAGTTATGGCGGTCGATGGTGCCCACTAGGGCGTCGGAGTGTAGGTTGGCAAAATGGCTGTAGGCCCGGCCGGCCTGCCAGTTCGAGGCCACGATTTCGCCCTGGTAACCCGCCTTGCGTACTGCCTGAACATATCGGTCGTAGAATTCGCATTGCAGTTGATAGAGGAACTCCAGCGTATCGAGCAAACGGCGCTTGCGGAATGCTTGCGAGCCGGCAAGCTGTTGCGGATCCCAGTACCACGGGTTGCCCAGCGGTAGGATGTTGCCTTTGTCGAGGTGTTCGGGGCCGTCGATGACGGCTTCGTTGGCGAAGCTGTCCAGGGCCTGCTGTCCCCAGGCTTCGACCAGCTTCTGGTGGCTGCCGTACTTCTGCTTCAGCCACTGGCAGAAGCGCCGCCCGACGTCCCGACGCAGCGTGGCGCTGGCCTTCAGCGGGGCCATCGAAGTGTAGAACAGGATGCTCTGCTCGTTGATGATTTCCACAAAGGCGATGGCGGGGTCTTCGGCGTACGTCATTCCGGTGTACGGGTTGCGGTGCTTCAGCAGGTTGACAATCTGTTGGATATGCACCTGCTGGAGTTCCGGCGAGTAATGCACTGCGCTGTGCGGGACGGTCACCCGCCCCCCGGGCCCTTTCGGCGCTCCGAACTCTTCCAGATAGGGCACGTACTGCTTATCGGCCGGGCCGAGTTTTGGTGCTCCGAAGTGGGCCGAAAGTTTCACATAGATGCCAGCCTGCTTGAACTGGGCGACTTGGTAGTCCATGCGATCGAGCGCCTGGGGGTCGAACTCGACGGCGCTATCGCGCGATTGGATGCCAGCCCAACCCGGACCGTCGGCGAACTTGTGCAATCTTACGGCATTGATCCCGTAGCGCCGGTACAGAGCTGCACGGCGCTGGGCCAGCTCTTTTTCCGGGGCGCAAGCGCTGTAGCATAGGTTCAGCCCCCAAAGCTTGATCGGCTGCTGGCCGCAAAACAAAGCGTCGCCGCGGCGGACGATCCGCCCGTGCTTTCCCGCTGGACGCTCGATCCACTCCTCCATACCGATCAGGCTGCCTTCGCCATGTCCGGTGCCGCGCCACTGGTACCACTGGTCATAGCCGGGCGGGTCGGGGATTTCGGCTGTGCTGGGATACCACAGCACCGGCTCGGGCAGCTCGAGGCTGATGGTCAGTCGCTGGGGTTGGTTGCCTGGCAGATTGCCTTGAGCTAAGGCGACGCGGGCTGCACCGTCGGAAGATATATTGGCGGGCGGCTGGAAGCGCAGTACGCTGCGGCCACCGGCGGCGTCGCTCATTTCCACCCGCTCTACCGCGCTACCCAACCCGCGACGTTCCAGCGGACATGTCACCGCGGTCTGCTTTCCGCCGGCGTGGACTGTAAACGTGCGTCCCTCGAATGTCTTGCCAGGCAAGATTTCCACGGCGATGAGCGTCAGAGGAGTGTCGCGCTGGGCCGTCAGTTCGTAGCTGAAGACCATTTGCTTGGGCGATTGCATGGCGGCGCGGAACTTTAGTTGCACTTCGACGCCAGTGCCGCCCAGCGTTGCCGACAACTGTCCCACCGTGGCCCCTTGCTCGCTGCGGCTAACGCCTTTCCAGCCTGTCCAGGCCCACTCCGGCCCCCAAGCCGCCAATCCGAACCGCAAATATTCTGTGCCCTGACGGCTGACGACCACATCGGCCTTGCCGGCGGAGAAGGCGACGAATTCACCTTGGGAGTCGGCCGCAGCCGAACAGGCCGCACACAATGTCGAAAGCGAAGCGGCCACGATTGCCAAAACCAGCACCAAAAACCTGCTTCTCATCTAAAAGTTCCTCGACGTGGAAATAACCCGCACCGGTACGAAATTGCTGCTTGAGGCTGCGGTTGAAAAGCTTCACACGCAGTTGAAAAGCTTCAAACGCAGACTTAAAGGCGGCCGGCCGCAATGGTTTGTTCCGCGTAACGGCGGGCGACCAAGCCCGGACCGGCACTGCAATCATTTCACCGCCACAACCACCTCGGCCGGCTCGGCGAATTGGTTGGCGATAGCGGCGGCCTGCTCGACGGTCATCTCGCCCTGCTGCACCCAAAGCCGATAGTTGGCCAGCAAGTCTTTACCGTCGTCCAGCTCGTACTTGAAGAACGAACCGAAGCGGCCGTATGTCCGCTCGTTGTATTCGGCCGGTTTCGGATTGCGCGGAGAGTCGATGTATAGCACTGTGTACCGTTTGCCTTCAACCACGAAGCTCATCGCGTCCCAGGGCAGGTTCATGGCCGAGGCCCGGGCCTGATTGAGCTGCCCCTTGCCATCGGGACGGAGAAAGTAAGTTTGCGACTGCGTGCCCTCGGAGACCTCTCTGGCCGCGCGGAACTGAAACCCGGCGTGTGGCGCGTTGCCGTCCAAGACCACCTTGCCACCAGCGCTGGTCAGTAGCGAAGCGAACTCTAGCAGCGTACCGCCAGAGGTGTTGTAAGCCGTCAGCTCGCGCTGCTCGTGCAAAAATGTTTTCGCGCCGCTGCGCCAGGCGATTTCCACCAGATGGCGTCCTAGCACTGGGCCGGCTTCTTCAGCCAAAAAGCGCTCGTGTAACTGGTTGGCGTTTCCGCCGCAGCCCCAGGTGTCGGCTTTTCCGCCTGGGAAGCTGATCGCGCAATAGCCGAAAAACAACCCCCGATGGTGCGTGAACAGACCACCGGGCCCCTTGGTCAATAGCACCTTTCCATCGGGCTCGAACACGTGGTGATATACCTTGTACGTTTCCTCGCGGTTGGCAGGATCGTAAGGCTTGTACATGTAGCGGAGGACGGGCCGGCCGGCGAAGCTCAGTTCGGCGTGTTGGCCGGGCGTGTCCTTCCAGGCGTAGCAATTTTCGGGTTTTGGCCCCGGAACGCGGACCGACAGTCGAAGCTCTTGCCCCCTACCCAACTGCGGCACAATGAACCATAACTGGCGTGTCACGATGGTCGGCTTTTCGCCGGGCTTTTGGTCGGCGTTATGCTGGCTAGCGCTGTACCGGGCGGAAAGACCAGGTGCAGTCAACTGACCGATCAGTTTCTGGCCGTTCGGGGCGATCAGCTCCGCGGTGGCGGCATCGGCAAGTTCTTTGGGCAACTCCAGCAGCGCCGATACCGGCGTGTTGCTTCGGTCGTAAGCCCCCGCTTTGACCGTCAGCGTAATCTCCGCGGCGCCGTACGAAGCTGCCAGCGGCGCCAAGCTCATCAGTGCATATTGCGCGACAAACACAATTCTGGTTGTTCGCATGGCTAAACACCTGTGAAAGGACAAAGGGCGGGAAAACTGGCGGCGGTTGGGTTGGCACATCTGGAACAGTTATGATTTTATCTTCCGCCGGAGCTATTTGCCAGCGAACCGCTGCTGCGCATTGTGCCAACGCATAGAATTGTGCCAACGCATAGAGCAGCCCGGGTCAACACAACAAGCTAAGGGCTGAGCCGCGCCAATCGCTTTTGGCATCGCAGCGCGGCCGAAGCGGTTGGCACAACGTTGCCGCACTCGGTTCGGTAATGTGCCGGGTTTTCCAAGTTGCGTGTCCGATTATAATTTGGTCGTTTGCGTTGGTCCTGTCGGCTTGTTAACACCACAACTTTCCACAGTTTCTGGAGCAGTTTGAGCAATATTGTTATGCCAGACAACAAAAAAGCTGAGATAATTTACGACTATTCGGGCTTGTTGGTCGCCGAAGACGCTCCGGCGCTAGAACGCGACACCGCGCTGCTTCCTAGCGACCTTCATTGGCTTGTTCCGCGCTTGGAGGCCGCAAGAGAACAGCTACTGGCCGACGCCAATGCGTGGAAGGCCGGAGCGCCCGTCCCACCAGAAAAACAGCCGTTCGATGCCGGCTTTTTCGAATTGCCCGAACGATTGCTCAGTCAGGATCGGCCGGTGGTCGCGCAGGTCGCCCAGGCGGCCCAGCGGCTGGCCAACGCGGTCGATCGGGTGGTAGTTTTGGGCATCGGCGGGTCTTACATGGGCGCCCGAGCGCTGATGGAAGCCTGTTGTCATCCATTTCACAACGATTTGCCGCGCCAGCGCCGCGGCCAGCGCCCTCGAATGTACTTCGAGGGCAACAACGTCGATAGCGACGCCATGCGCGGACTGCTGGACCTACTGGAAGCGGCCGACGACTGGGGACTGGTGGTCATCAGCAAAAGCGGTGGCACGCTAGAAACGGCTG
Organism: uncultured Pirellulales bacterium; assembly: GCA_938015445.1. Classification (GTDB taxonomy): domain Bacteria; phylum Planctomycetota; class Planctomycetia; order Pirellulales; family Thermoguttaceae; genus CALLPE01. The sequence goes on along the minus strand of CALLPE010000008.1, from coordinate 19,000 downwards.
TGGCCTTCCGCGTTTTTCTGCAAGCGCTGCGACACGCCTGCGGCAACGACCAAGAGAAGTTGCGGCAGCGAATCGTAGCCATTACCGGGCAGACGGGGAAGCTACGCTCTCTGGTCGACCGGCTGGGGTTGGCCGGCAACCAGGTGTTCGACATCCCCGACGGCGTCGGCGGGCGGTTTTCGGTCTTCACGCCGGTAGGGTTGTTGCCGGCGGCCATCGTAGGGCTGGACATCGCCGCTCTGTTGGAAGGGGCCGCGGCTATGAACCAACGGTTCCGCTCGGCACAGGCCATGGAGTGCCCGCCGCTGGCCTACGCCGGCATGTCGCATCTGATGGAACTGCGCCGCGGTGCGACCATTCGCGTGCTGGCCACGTGGGGAAAACGCCTGGAGGCGGTCGGACTATGGTACGATCAACTGCTGGCCGAAAGCCTGGGAAAGCAGGGCGTGGGAGCCACTCCGCTGACGGTCGTCAACACGCGCGATTTGCACTCCCGCGGTCAGCAGCACCAGGAAGGCCGCCGCGACAAGTTGATCACCAACTTGTACGTCGAGCAGTGTCAGCGCGAGCCATTGCGCATCGAACAATGGCAGACCGACGAAGACGGGTTGAACAAGTACGCTGGCAAAACGGTGGCCGATGTGCTGGCCGCCGCCTTCACCGGCACCAACCAAGCCTACGCCGCCGACGGCCGCCGCACGGCCACCATCCGCCTGCCACGATTGGACGAGTTCGCTCTGGGCCAGTTGCTTCAGATGTTGATGATCGCCACGGTCATCGAGGGGAAGCTCATTGGTATCAACCCTTACGGGCAACCGGGCGTCGAGGCTTACAAGCAGCGGATGGTGGCCATCTTGCAGCGTTAGCCACGCCGACTCCGACCGACGGTACCGATCGTTAATCTCGCCTTATCGAGCAACAGGGAAATTACAAGCAATGCCTGTACCTGAACGTCGAACTGTGCTGGCTTTTATGGCTCATCCCGACGACGCCGAGTTCCTCTGCGGAGGCGCATTGATCCGACTGGCCGACAGCGGCTGGGAAGTTCACATCGCCACTTGCACGCCGGGCGATTGTGGCACGACCAGCGAAGACACTTGGGCGATTTCCGCCCGACGCACTGCCGAAGCGCGTCAGGCGGCGGCGATGATAGCAGCCACCTACCACTGCCTGGACCAACGCGACGGTCTGGTGGTGTACGACAAGGCCGCCATCCGCAAAGCCACCGATTTGATGCGTCGTGTGACGCCTTCGCTGGTGATTACCCACGCGCCGAAAGACTACATGGTTGACCACGAGATGGCTTCGCTATTGGCACGGGCAGCCAGTTTCTTGTACGCCGCGCCGAACGCTTCGGCCTTTCCGCTGCATCCGCAGGCGCGTGTGCCTTATCTGTACTATTGCGATCCGGTGGATGGGATCGACCCACTGGGCCAGCCGGTAACGCCTACCACTTACGTCGATATCGCAGCGCAGTTAGAAAAAAAGGCGGCCATGCTGGCGTGCCACGCCAGCCAGCGCGAGTGGCTGCGGGCGCATCACGGCACCGATGAGTACATCGACGCTATGCGGCGGCTGGCGGCCATGCGCGGGGCGCAAGTGAAGCTTGCCGCCGCCGAAGCCTTCGTCCAGCACCGCGGACACGCCTATCCGAAGGACGACCTGTTGGCGGAACTGTTCGGGTCAAAGACTCGCCACGACGACTAATCCGCATCCGACGCAATCCGGCACGCCGATTTTCAGCGTCCGAAATAGCGACGGTTGAAAATCTCCGGATCGAACGGGTCGGCAGGCACTATTGGTTGCACTAGCTTGGCGGGAGGATTGGTCGCCGCGGCGGGTTTGCCCGGCTGGGACTGACCGCCTTGCAGGTGATGCGGCTTGCCGCCCGAAGGGCTGCGCCCATTCGACGCTTGCTCTGCGGGAGGCCCGGCTTTCGGAAGGCTGGTCGGCTGCATGGCACTTGCGCCAGTTTCGCCTAGGCTGCTTTTGGGCGTTTCTTGCGCTGCTGGCTCCCAGTCATTCAATCCCGCTCCGCTGCCAGGCAACCGCAAACTGCCCGGAGGGTTTGGCTTTGCAGCTTCGGCAGCATTTTGCGGGTTGTTTGGGCTATTGGGCGGATCGGGGAAGTAGTAACCCGGTTCGGCGACCTGTACCGCCGAGATTCCCGCCAGCGGATGCCTCGACACGGTGGCAGGCGTGTGCGATTGGGACCGGCCTGTTACCTCCATCACCCATTGCACCAGCCGCTCGTGCTGGGCCGCAGTCCGATCAGTGAAAATCGGCGCAGACGCATTGCCGTGCGGTTGCAGCGGCACGGTCAGCAAAGGGCTGGCTTCTGGTTTGCGGGCGTCGACGTACTTCAGTGCCTGATAGATGTTCCGTTGGGTTATCCGCCGCGTGACCGGCTTGCCCGGCGGCACCCGCAACAACGGAAGCTTCTCCGCTTGCGGCCCATGACACCCCCCGGCAGCGCAACTGTTCATCAGCAGGGGCTGCACCAAGCGGGTGAACGTTTCTACCGAGCCGGGCGGCAACGCGCGCATCATCCGTTCGAGTTGTTCGATGGTTACCTCGGCGTCGGTGGTTGTTTGCCTGGCTGGCGGGGGCGCTGGCTCCAAGGCCGCTTCAAGACGGCGCTGCACAGCGGCGATCAGCGGATGGTTCGGTTCCAGCCGACGCGCATCGGCCAGCTCCGCCGCGGCCTCCTCGAACAACCCATGACGCACACACCACTGCGCAAGCTGCAAACGGTCGAGAACATTGTCCGGGCCGACCAGTGTCCGCTTGCGCTGGTACGCTTCGGCCAGGTCGCGGCAAGCGAACTCAACCTCAGAGCGCCGCAGCCGCAATTCGCCCTCCGGCAGCACAACCGAGTAATACTCGCCCAAGTTTGTTATCCGACCGGTTATGATTTGTCCGTTGCGAAGAATCAGCAATCCTTCGCTTGGTTCTGGTCCCCTGCCGAACGGTTCGGCGCCGACGGCCGAAGTTCCACCCGCAAGCAGCAAGCACCAGAAGACAGCCACGACCGTTGCGCATCGCATCTTTTTCCATCACTCCTTTGTTCGTCTATTTCGAGCACTGGTGCCACTGTCTGTTTCAATCGGGCCTTGCCGGTCTTTTTCGCTCACTCGTGGCCCGGCACGGGTTCCAATAGTCTGCCGAAGCCGACGGGCGTTCCGGGCCAGCTTTGCGCGATGGGCCGAAAAAGCCAAAAAAGCAGAACAAGCGAATGATAAAAGCGAATAATGAATGCCGACAGCACCCTGCGGCGAACCAAGCGGGCGGAAGATTAGATAAAACAGGCGGGCCAGTCAAGAGCGAAACTCCAGAGCTTACCCGCTGGGCCGGTAGACCCCAGTGGACACGGCGGACGCAAATCCGCTGAACCGAAGAGCCTACGCAGGCGGAATCAGCAGTTCGGGGCTGCCCATTATTCCTGATTTATTGAGAATTCCTAAACCTCCGGGCACTTTAAGACGATTTTGCTAACCGATCTATCGCAGGTTCGCCAATACATCCGTTCTGGGGCTTTCCTGGTAGTTCGGGACGAATTTTGATTTTTGAAAGAGTAAAAAGGTAACGGTTGCTGCAAGTTGTTTCCAATTGGTGAGTTGGGTAAATAATATCTGTATTGACTGACCCGGAAAGATGGATATAATTGTCGCTTGTTGGCAATTCCGGCAATGTCGGCAGGGCCGGAGGAGCTTGCCGATTGCAGCGACCAAACGCTGGTATCGGCCCCAAACAAGCCAACATTTCGGTCGGTCAAACATCAACCAAACATGGAGGAAGGCGTCGTGCAGGTCCTGCCGACCGGTAGTCCGCCGACGCCCACTCTAGCTGTCGCAAGCTAGTCAAGGACATGGGTAGGAAGTCTATGAAAACCGTCTTCACGACCGGCGAAGCGGCCAAGATCTGCAAGGTCAGCCAGCAGACGATCATCCGGTGTTTCGATTCGGGACAGCTTAAGGGCTTTCGCGTCCCGGGCAGTCGCTTCCGGCGCATCCCGCGCGACCAGTTGTACATCTTCATGCGCGACAACGGTATTCCCACCGACGCGCTGGAGAGCGGCAAGCGAAAAATTCTTATCGTGGACGACGATCAAGAGTTGGTCGAGCTGATCACCGACGCGCTGGAGCGTGACGGGCGGTTCGAGGTCCGCTCGGTCAACAACGGCTTCGATGCCGGCATGATGGTCAAAGAGTATCACCCCGACCTGATCGTCCTGGATGTGATGCTCCCGGACATCAACGGCAAGGAAGTTTGCCAACGAGTACGCAACGACAAGACCATGGACGACGTGCGGGTAATCTGCATCTCCGGCATGGTCGACGAGGATAAGGTCGGCGAGCTGAAAAGCGCGGGCGCAGACGACTTCCTGCAAAAACCTTTCGAGGTGGAAAAACTGGTCGAACGCATCTGCCACCACCTCGATATGGAAGTGGTCGCAGGCGCTTGATGCCCGCCCAACGGCCGGGTGGTACGGCCAGCTCGCCCAGCGGTGAACGCCCGGATGCCACAGCCGGCTTGCCCAGCCATCAGCGACCTTGCAAGGCGGTAGCTTGCCCACCAGAAGGCCGTAAGGCAAATCGCTGGTCGGCTTTGGGCTTCCGCGTTATTGGAATCCCGTACGCCGTTCCATAGCTTGCAAGCAGCACTACTGGTAGAGCCAGCGGTGCCATTGTTCCCGCTAGGCAAACCGAACCATATCTAGCCAGCGAGTGCGCGGATGCGACTTTTGCCCGATGTGCCCACTCCGGCAGGGCTGCTGCGCTTGCCGATGTCTGATCGTTCGGCGACGCAGTTGGTTGTGGGAATCCTTTCTGGCCAGCCGGGGCACCTGCTGTCCGCGCTCGAGTGTGACCCTCCGCTTGTGCTCTGGGCCGTCGTTCAGGCGGCCGCGCGTGGCCAATGCGAGTTTGCCAGCCTGTGGCAGCTTTCTGAGTGGCTCAGCCGACATGCCCTCGATGTACTACAATGGCCGGAATCCGCCGAGGCTGGGGAGGCCCTCCGCAGTGCTCATGCAACAGAATTAGCCGAGCAGGTTATTAAAGACATACGTCGGGCCCGGCTGGCCAGCCTGACGGTCTCGGCGCATGGCCCTGCTCCGGCGGCCGAGGCCTTTATGTTGGGCCTGCTGGCCGACGCCCGACGTTGGGTGCAGGTGTGCCTGGAACGCTCTGACACATCCTCTCCACCTGAGGAAGATATTTGCGGTGCCGTATTGCCCAAGCCTCTGGCAGACAGGATCGCCGGCCAGTCGCCTGTGGCAACAGCCGTGCGCAGCGCCGCTCAGGCAGCCGATGATGGAGAGTGGCCCGCAATATCCCCTGTTGCTACAGACAACTGCATCTCGCAGTCGCTGGACGCGGCTTCTCGCTGGGCAGAGCGGCTTCCCGGGCCGGGAGATTTCTTGCACGTGTTGACTGCTCGGTTGGCCCGGCTGGAGGACTTGGAAACCCGGTTTCAGGCAGCACTGGAGGCGGAAAAACTGGCGTCGCTGGCAGAATTTGCCGCTGGAGCGGGGCACGAGATAAACAACCCGCTGACGGTCATTGCCGGCCGCGCGCAGATGCTCTTGCAGAGCGAAACCCACCCGCAACGGCGGCGCGATTTGGCGACGATTCACGCCCAAGCGATGCGCGTGTACGAGATGATCGCCGACATGCGGCTGTTCGCGCGGCCGCCCAAACCCCAGTTGGAACCGATAGAACTGGCGGCGGTCATCCAGCGTGCCGTCGAAAGCCTGCAAGAGCAGGCCGACCAGCAGCAAACGCAGATTGTCAGCCGGCTGCCTGACGAGCCATTGACTGTGCAAGCCGATCCGACGCAGCTTGTGGTGGCGTTGCGGGCGTTGTTGCAAAACTCGTTGGAAGCGCTGGGCCACGGGGGACAAGTGGAAATTGCGGCCGCGGTCGTTCCGCCCGACCGGGACCGAACGGGGCGATTGACCGACGGCCCCTCCGCTTCACCCGAACAACACGCCGCTTCGCCCGAAGACCACGCTCGCCCGGTCGTCCCACCGGCGGCTGCCATAGGCAGCGGTGGAACGCCGAGGCAAGTAGAGATCATCGTTGCCGACAACGGGCCAGGCATCACGCCGGAGGAACGCCGCCACATTTTCGATCCGTTCTTTTCGGCCCGGCAGGCTGGGCGTGGGCTGGGTATGGGTCTGTCGAAGTGCTGGCGGATAGTAACCAATCACGGCGGCAGCATCGCGGTCGAAAGCCAACCCGGACAAGGCGCTACGTTCCGTATCCGCCTTCCCGCCGTAGTTTGACCCCCGTGGCTTATCGCCCCCAACATGCTCCAAAAAGCCACACAGTACCCAACCACCTGTAGTCCAACCAACCACCCGTAGTCCAACCAACCAGCCGCACGGCGACAAATAAGCCACAAATTAACGGAACAGGCTGAAAGTAACCGCACGGCCGGAGAGCAACCAGGCGGGCGGCAGGTTAGCAGTGTGGCGGGATCGGAGCGATTATCAGCCGGGCAGCAGGGCAGCCAGTTCCGGGTGGGGTCGGGTGATCACATCGGCCATTATCAGCTTACCGCCCAAACGCTCCACGGTGGCCCGACCGGCCGCCACAGCAGCCTGTACGGCGGCCACGTCGCCGCGAACCACGATCGTCACGTAAGCCGCCCCGATCTTCTCCTTGCCCACCAAGTGTACCGCCGCCGCCTTGAGCATCTCGTCGGTGGCGTGCAACGCGGCCACCAACCCCTGCGTTTCCAGCAAACCCAATGCGTCCGAGTTATGCTCTGAATTGCGCATGGAATGTTCGCGCGGCATGCGCGCGTCATAAAGCCCCAACAGCGGATTGAAAACCGGCGGTTGCCGGGAAAGTTTTTCGGTTTCTTGTCTGGGGCCGGCAATGACGACCATCGTGGCCGAAGCTCCCATCTGTCGCGCCACGGCCACGGCCGCAGAGGCGGCCTCGCGCACCGCGGCCGCATCCCCAGCCAGTTTTATGCACTGCGGCTGTCCATCGGCGCTTTCGATGCCGATTATGTGCACGCCGGCCGCTTTGGCACAACGATCGGCCGCCACCAGCGCCGGCGTCAAGTTGCTGATCTCCAGCAGCGCAAGGCTAGTCACGTGTTATGGTTTGCCTGTTTTCAACCAGACGGCGTGCGCTGCAAGGCAGCAAGCACCTCGGCGACAATTCGGCCGATGCTTGCCGGCTCGAGCGGCACGGGCGGCGCGGGCGCCGCTGACTCCAACTGTTCTGCGGCCAAAAACTGCCGCAGGTGTTCTTTGATCTGTTGCAACGCGGCACGCTGCCCTTCGGACAACGGCTGTCGCGACGCCCCCATCCGAAAACCACGCATTTCGACGCCCGCCCGAAAACCGTCGGGAAAATCGACGCTTTGCACCACCGGGTCGAACAAGCGGATCAACTGGGCCTGCAAGCGGCGGGCTTCCTCCAGGCGGCCGGCTACGGTGGCCTCGTACAGCCGTCGGGTAAGCTCGGGCACGACGCCGCTGCTGGCGTTGGTGCCACCGTCGCAGCCTACCAGCAGCATGGGCATGATTACCGCGTCCCAGCCGGTGAGGAAGCTGAAATCGGGCCGCAGCGGTCGGACGGCATCGATCATGCGAATCATCTGCGCCACGTCGCCAGAAGAATCTTTGATGGCCACGATGCGCGGACACTCCTCGGCCAGCCGCTGCAAGGTGGGAACATCGATCGGCGAGGCGAACATGGGAATGTTGTATACGGTCACATCCACCGGTGTGTTCAACCCGATCTCGCGGAAATAGGCGTAGACGTTGTCGGGGCTGAGTCGATAGTAGAACGGCGAGACGATGGCTACCGCGCGCACCCCTAGCCGATGGTAATACTCGCAGGCTGCCAGCGTTTCGCGGACGTTGGCCTCGGCCGCGCCGGCTATGACCGGCACGCGGCCTGCCGCCTGCTCGACGACGATGTGGATGATGCGCCGCCGCTCTTCGGGGGTGAAACGGATGAATTCCCCCGTCGAGCCGTTTGGATACAGACCGTGTACCCCTCGTGCAATCAGCCAATCGATGTAGCGGCGCAATTCCGGTTCGTTTATGCGGCCCCGATCATCCAGCGGTACCATGTGCGGCGTGAGGATTCCTCGCAAACGCTCCGACATCGCTTTTCCTCGGCCAAACTGAAGGTGGAAGCTGTGCAAGCGTGGTTTCCGGCAGGCGCAAAGCAGCCGCCTGCGGCGGTAAGGTGCGGAAACCGCTAACCAAAGATAGCTTGCAAATTGCCGCTCAGCAGGCAGACTGTTGTTTCGCGGCCCTCATCCGGCAAGCGGGCGCATGCGGTAGTTGCGCGTCGGAGGTCTTCCGGCAGCGGACCAATACCAGCGCGAGCCACCGCAAGGCTGCGCAGTTCGGCGGCGCATTTCAGCGGCGCAAAGTATTTCTTGAATGCCAAGCATTTCTGGGGTACAGAGCTTTCTGGGGTGTCGAAAGCACGGAAAGACCTGTCGCCGAAACCTTTGCCTGGTTTTCCCTAACTTCGCTAACCAGGGCCTACTGCCGAGTTTCGCCCTGCGATTGCTTAGCGGCGCTAGACAGTTGGCGCAGCCAGCCTGCGCGCAGCAGGTTGCCGTGCCGATAAGGCCCGGAATCCTTGGCCTCGTAGAGTTCCGCGGCGGCGTCGGTCTGTCCGATAGCCTCCAGCAGCCGGGCCATCAGGTAATGGCTGGCCAGCGCCCAACGGTTCTGGAGCGGCGTATCGGCTGCCCGGTAACCGAGATAATCGGCCGCGCTGCGGAAGTTGCCTTGTTCGGCGCTGATCACGGCCAGCCAAAAGGTGGCATCCTGCTTGCCAAGGGCGATGAATTGGGCGCGCAGTTGCGCCTCTTTGAGGCCGTTTTGAGCTAGCCGTTGTTCCTCGGCCTTGCGCTGTGCCGGCGGCAGAGTGGCCAGTCCTGCTGCTTGCGACTCCACATACTGCTTGACCGTTTGCTCGATCAACTGCTGGATTTGCTGGTCCGACGGCCGGGCAGCCAGATAGTACGGCACCGCAGTCTCTTCACCAGTAAACTGCCCTCGCAGATGAAGCAGCCGACCTTTGTACAGCGGCACGCCTTCCAGAGCCAGCAGCGGCAACAGCATGAGTAGTCGCGCCCTGACTTGTTGCGCTGTAAGATGCGTCCGCTGGTACAGCGTCTGGTAAGGGTGCAGCCACAGCGCGGCGTCGCTTACGTTCGGCGCGGCGCGCCATCGGTCCGCCTCGCGCTGCGCCGAGACGGCAAGCACCATGCGGTGTTTGTCGGAAAGGTTGGCTTCGATCAGCTTTATCCGCCGCGACAGCGAGGCGGGCGAGGCCTCGACCAGCGCCACCACACGGCCCAAGTCGGCGGCGGACACCGGATAACGAAGCTCTGTCGAGGCGTCCATTTGGCGCAGCAGTGACTCGTCGGCTGCCAATTGCGCCAGGGTCGCTGGCTTGATACGCAACGTGCCCGAGGGACCGAGCTGGAGGCCGTCGGGACCAGGGATAGGCAGTCCCAGTTGGGGGTCGAACACATACACTTGACCGTCGACCAGCACCCCGATCGCCCAGGGACGCGGTGGATGTTCCGGGCTGTCGCTGGCGATGGCCAACACCGCAGCGGGAATGTGCACTTGCCGCGCCAAGTGAATGAACAGCCACGCCCGTTCCCAAGCTGTGCCCCGGCCGAACAGCAACACTTCCCAAGGAACCAGCGGTATGCGGGCGTTGGGGCGAACCTGGGATGGGCTGGTGGCATCGGTGTCCGCGTTGGCCGACTGCTCCGATTGGCTGGCGACAGCGTCGCCACCGGCCGTTGCGGGGTTTTCGAGCTGAATGTTCCGCACTGTCCAGTCGAACAGCCGTTGCACACGCCCCAGTTGGTCGGTCTTTTCCGCGCTTACCCAGCGGGCACAATCTCGCAACCAGGCAGCTTCCATCAAGGCGAAACAGTCGTAGTGCACCAGCTCCATGCTTTCTAGGCCGCGCACCATCGGCAATTGCTTCAGATGCGTCGGCAGCGATTGTAGCAACGGATCGGGTTGCCAATCGCTCGGCGGCTGCTGATCGCGGAGCCACTGCGCCAGGCGGTCGGCGATCTGGCGCAACATCGCCGGCTCGGGCCAGGTCAGCGCCAGGGGGTCGAGAGTTTCGTGGGAGCCGGCCTTTTCGGCCTCCTCGAGTCGTTTGAGAACCTCGCCCACGAAATCGCCCGACTCGAACTGCTCGAGCGCAAACAGGTTATCCAGCGCGAAAGTAAGTCTTTCCGAAAGCGAAGCAGTGTTGGCGGTTTTTTGGATGACGCGCTGGGCCGGTGTTCCGCCGCAACCCAGCAATGCCAAGACTGCCGCCAGCAACCAGCTCGTCGCCAGCGGCGCCAGCTTGGCGCGCCAGAAGCAGCCGCAAAACTTGATAGAATCGTTTGCCATCCAAGGGTTTTTCATACCACGCTTTCTACCGCCCGACGAATCGCCAGCAGCCGTCGCAACATCGCCGGAAGTTGTTCCAGCGGTACCATGTTGGGGCCATCGCTGGCGGCCTTGTCGGGGTCAGGGTGCGTTTCCAGGAACAGACCGTCGGCGCCGATAGCCACCGCCGCCCGCGCCAACGGTTCCACCATCTGTCGATTCCCGCTGCTGGCACGACCGAGTCCGCCCGGCTCCTGAACGCTGTGAGTGGCGTCGAAGATCACCGGCACGCCCAGCGCCTGCATTTGGGGGATGGCGCGCATGTCGTTGACCAGCCTTCCGTAGCCGAAGAACGTGCCGCGCTCAGCCACCAGCACGTCGCGGCAGCCGCCAGCGACCAGTTTGCCAATCACGTGCTGCATATCCCACGGCGCCAAAAACTGCCCCTTTTTGACGTGCACCGGGCGACCGGTGGCAGCAGCGGCCAGCAGCAAGTCGGTCTGCCGGCAGAGAAAGGCAGGCACTTGCAGCAAATCGCACACTTCGGCGGCCGGCTGTGCCTGTTCGGGCAGATGGATGTCGGTGGTAACCGGCAATCCGGTGCGCCGTTTTACTTCCGCCAGAATCGCCAGCCCTCGTTGCAAACCAGGCCCGCGAAACGACTCCACGCTGGTGCGATTGGCCTTGTCGAACGAAGCTTTGAAGACCAGCGGCAGTGCCAGCTCATGGGCTATCTGCTGCAAGCGTTGAGCAACGCTCAACACCAGCATGTCCGACTCGATGACGCACGGCCCGGCGATCAGCAGCAAAGGCTCTCCGCGGCCGCAACGCAGCGGGCCGATTGCAACCGGATTGTTAGGCACAGCAGTCAACTCTTACGCTCGCTCAGCGGATTAGTCGTTGACAAGTGGCGTTTTGTGCCGCGGGGCAATCTGCCGACCTCGGTCGACTTTGAAACGACCCAAGCGGCTTCGGCCAAGGCGGCAATCTAGGCCACATCCGGAGAAGACCACCGGCCGGGCGGCCTGCCGCTCCGCCTGCACAGTTAGCGACCGCGGCAGAGCTACAGCCCGAGACACCGCAACTAGTCAGTGCAACTAGAACGTAGCGGGCGGCACGATGAACGTCAGCCGGTCGGGCACTACTTCCACCTCCACCGGCAGCGTCCCGCCAGGGTCGCCGTCGATCTGATAGTATACCAGCTCCGACGAGCTGATGCGCAGTCGTTTTACGCGGCGGGCGGTGCCGAGCTTCAGTGCATGATGGCAGCGCGCTAAAACAGCAGCAGCGTAAAACAAACCAGGCCAAAAACCACCGCGCTCGAATATGCACAAATCTAACAATCCATCGACCCCGCTAGCCTGTGGACATATTCGAAAACCGCCCCCATAGCAGGGCAAGTTGAAGACGAAGCACCACCGGGCGATCAACGCTTGGGCAGGCTGAGCCTGGGAGTCGTCGTGTTCGATGTCGATCCTTATTTCCGGAAAGCGATACGTCCAGATAGTCTCCCAAATGGGCTTGAAATAGTGCCGGGTGCCCATGTGGCCCCGCCGACGACGATGCACCATGTGCACCACTTCGGCATCGAAGCCGCAACTGACCATCGAGGCAAACAACCTCCCCGAACAGCAGCCAGCGTCCAGCCGCCGCAATTGACCCTCGCAGATGGTACGATACAGGGCTTCCGGCGAGGCGGTAAGACCCAGATAGCGGGCCAGCAGACTTTCGTTACCCGCCGGCAACAGTGTGATGGGCATTCCCGCACAAGTGCGATTGATCAGCTCCAACGCGGTGCCATCGCCGCCCACTCCCACCAACGCCCGGAGCGAACCGGCAGCGAAGGCTTCGTTCGCCTTTCGGGTGGCCTCGGCCAGGTCGGTGTACACCGAGGCTTCGTAGCCGTGCGAGCGTAACAGCGCGGTGAGCCTCTCTACCCGATGCTCGGCGGAACGCAAACCTGCGATAGGATTGTACGACACCACGATTTCGGTGGCGTGTGGCGGAATCTCCGCCGCATGCCACGGTCGAAAAGCACCCGCTTCCGTTCGACCGCCCAGTTGATGTGCCATTGCCTGCCGCTTGCCGTGCAGTTGCTTGCCGTGCGATTATCGGGACGCAAATACTCTGTGGGCTTTCGGGTCCGCGCTGCCGGCACCGCACCGCCGACCAATCACCGTCTTCGCCCGCGCCCGCGCCGACAGCGATTGACGGTTCAGTATATGCCCATTTACCAACGGCGTGTAGCACCCGCGTGTAGCGTAGTGCTTCGGCGGCCTGTAGCGAAACTGCTCATTCCGCCCGGCGCCCTTGCCAACCGCTGCTGAAAGCCCGGTAGAGACACACGTTTTTCGGCTCCGTAACAATATGTGGAATAAGCACTTAAAGCTGACAGCCTGCTAATTTCGGAACCTTTCTCCAGACTGGCACAGCAGTTGCTCAAAAAAGGATGCTGCCCGGCAGTTTTCGCCGCGGTGGCACTTGTCTGAGGCTTGCTTTTCTTTCACTCGAGCTGGCCCGTGGGGCTTGTGACGCATTGGGCCAGGCGGTCATCTTGCCCTTACCGCCTGGATTGCCGCTGCGTAGGGCGGCACGTCATAAGCCCGTTTTTTGTCGGCGTTTCTGAAGATGCACGCCCCCCAAATCGGTAAGCTACAATTCAGCAGCGGGCCTGTACACACGCTCAACAAGCTCTGCGCTTGGTGCGACACACGGCCCCACCATGCTTGAGCGATAGTCAACACCGAACTCAACGCCGAGGTTTGAACCACGTTCACTTCGCTGTTGGCCACAGGCCGTGCCGTACGTCGCTCTTGGCGACAAGCCGTGCCGAGCGCCAGCAATTCGGCAGCACAACATGCCGAATACCATCGAGTTGGGAGACTGCGTCATGACGCCCAACAAACCTACCCCTAACCCTCCGAATGTGCGCAGTGTGCCTTCGCCCGCCGCGCATACCTCCGGCGAACCGGCAGAACAACAGCCTGCCGCGGAGTGGCGGTCGGCACGGTGGCTCGTTGCGCCCAGCCGTCGGCTGCTGGCTTCGCTGCTGGTGGGGTCTTTGGCGATGAACGTAGGGCTATTGCTGGTGCGCACCGGTGCGCAGCAAGCCGCCAGTCCTGCTCGCCCATCCGAAATACCGCTGGGCACGTTTCGTTATGTTGCTGCTCCGAGTAAGTTGGGCGAATCCGAAGAAGCGACAATATCCTCGGCCGAATTCTCGTTGTACGTGACATTTGGTGAGCCGGCCGGCGAGGACAGCGCCGAGTTGATCTCCGCCCGACAGTTCCGCGTCCGACAAGCCGTCGAGCAATTGCTCCGCCAAGCTCACAGCGGCGATTTCCACGACCCCGCCCTCAGCGCGCTGAAGCGACAATTACGCGAGCACATCAACGCCGTGCTTGGCGCGCGAGCGGTGGCTGAGGTGGTCATCACCGATTTGAAAATCGACTACCGGCAGCCGTCCGCCGGAAGTCCGACTCACCAAGCTCCCGTGCCACAGCGCACCGGCGTGCCATGGAAGGAATATGCCGAAGATCATACACCCTGAGCCGCCGAGAACGATTTGACGGCTTCAACCGAAGGGTTGGCATGTCCCATCGGACGTGGTAAGTACTGATCTTGGCCAAGGCTTTGGCGCTGGCCAAATAACTGCGTGCGAAATCGGAAATACGCCGGCGCTGGCTTCTGCGGAATTGTTTCCCGTGAGTCTCGGGCAATTTGGTTTTGGGGTGGCGGGCACATCCCCTACTGTTAAAAAATATTTATCAATTAGTTGCTATCTTACGGGGCAGCGGATGTACACAATCGTTCGCCATTTGTTCAGCCCGTATATGATGATTTGGGTTGCGGTCGTCGTCGGACTGGTGCTGGTCTGGCGGCGCTTGGGCTGGGGGCGGCGTGTGTGGCTGCTGACAGGCGGGGTGGCGCTATGGACGTTGATGAGCTTACCCCTGACTGCCCGACTGGCGCTGCTATCGCTGGAAGGCAGTCAACCGCCCGATTACGACCGCCCCGCCGGCGCACAGGCTATCGTGGTGCTCAGTGGCTATGCGTACATCGCCGACGCGCTGCGGCCGCGGGCCGAATTGGCTGACGACACGCTGATCCGCTGCATCCATGCAGCCCAACTTTACAAGCAAGGACCCAAGTGCCCGGTAGTAGTCTGCGGCGGACGATTCGACGATGCTGCGCCGGAGCTGACGCTGGCCGCGCTGATGCGCGACTTTCTGGTGCAACTTGGCGTGGACCAAGACGACATCCTGCTGGAAGACCGCTCGCGGAACACCTACGAGAATGCCAAGTTCTCGGCCGAGATCCTCCACCAACGCGGCATCAGCCAAATAGCGCTGGTGACCGACGCCATGCATCTGCGTCGAGCCGAGCGGTGCTTCAGGGCGTTCGATATCCAACCGCTAGGGTCGGGCTGCCGCTATCGGGCCCGGGAGTTCCGGCCGTCGATAATGGATCTCCTGCCCGACCCCCAAGCCGCACTGCGCTTCCAAAGAGCGGCGCACGAATGGATTGGCATCTTATGGTACAGGCTCCGCTACGGCGTGTAGGTGGGTGGCGTCGAAGTTAGTCGTGGGCTTAGCGCATACTTACCTTATCAAGCGGCAAAGCATTGCCACTGGACACACGGAACCCCACCGACGAACCTGCCAGCGGCAGCCAGCGCGCCAGCGCTATGGTCAAAAGCCCCCGAAGCCCCCGTACCCGTAGTACGAGCCGCGCGACGGTCGTGGTGTCCAACTTTGCTTGCTGCGGGCGTTGACGCCGCCGGTCGAGGCGCCGGGGTAGTAATGCAGGTAGTTCATGAACGTGCTGTGTACGCCGGTGGGGCCGGCCTGGGCGGGCCGTTCGGTCCGTAACTGGCTTTGAACCTGGCGCAGCGCAGCCGACTGGCGGCTCAGCGTCAAATCCTGCTGCCGCAGCGTGCGTTCCAGCTCCATCTGCGGACGCACATAGGTGTGATAATTGTCCAGCACGCCGGTATTGCGCTGATACAAGTTGAGCCACGGGCTGAAAGTCGGCCGGCTGGGCGTGTACTTCGGCTGTGCTATTGCGGGAGAACCAACCAGCACGGCAACCGACACAACCGCAGCGTACGCAACGACTTTCGTCTTCATAACCGATCCCTTCGCTTCAGCCAAAACCCTGCCACCCATCAGTAACCTTAGCAGACCACTCCTCCGCTGCAACCCCCCTGCGCGCGAAAAGCCGCTTATTCCCTATTATCGGCAAAAAACCACCGCCGCGCCATAGTGAAGCTTTCGGTTGGGGGCCGCATTTCCCCAATCGGTGCAATCTCGTATACACCGGTCGCCAGCTCGAACCGCCAGCAGCGCGCAGCCTGGCCACGACGCATTACACTGGCCAGTGGGCATCACAGGTAACCATCGGGATGTGAGCTGTGCCATCGCCACGCCGACTCCACGATAGCGTCCAGCTCGGTGTACTGCGGCTTCCAGCCGAGTTCACGATTGATTTTCGTGGCATCAGCATATAGCACCGCTGGATCGCCCGGCCGGCGCGCGCCGTAACGGACAGCAATATCCCTTCCCGTGACGCGCCGGGCCGATTCGATCACCTCGCGCACCGAGTACCCACGCCCGATGCCCAGGTTGTAAAACCGGGCCTCGCCAGGACGTAAACACTCCATGGCCAGCAGATGAGCGGTACAGAGGTCTTCCACGTGAATGTAGTCGCGGATGCAGGTGCCGTCGGCAGTGGGATAGTCCACACCGAAGACGGTGACTGCTTCGCGAAGCCCCAGGGCGGTCTGCAACACCAAGGGAATCAGATGCGTTTCCGGTCGATGGTCCTCGCCCAGCGTTCCGTCGGCCGCCGCCCCGGCGACGTTGAAGTACCGCAAGGCCACGAAAGCGAATTGCGGCTGGGCGATTGCAAAATCCGACAGTATCTGTTCGATGAAACGCTTCGACCATCCATAAGGATTGATGGGGTGCTGCGGCGCGGTTTCCACGATCGGCGTCTGCTCCGGTTGCCCGTAAGTAGCGCAGGTGGAACTGAAAACCATTCGCATTACACCAGCCGCCGTCATGGCCCGAAGGAGGCTGATCGTCCCGGCCGTGTTGTTGTGGTAGTAGAGCAACGGCTCGGCAACCGACTCGCCGACGTAAGCCAGCGCGGCAAAGTGCATTACGCAGTCGGTGCGAGACCGGGCCAACACCTCGGCAAGCTCGTCGGTTTGGGCCAGGTCCAGCCGGCAGAACGTCGCCCGCCGGTCGACCGCTTGCCAGTGACCACGCGACAGATTGTCGATCGCCGTCACCTGATGACCTGCATCCAACAGCATCCTCACGGCGTGCGAGCCGATGTATCCGGCCGCGCCGGTAACCAGCACGTTCATGGGTATGTTCCACGATGCAAAAAGCGATCGCTCGGTTGAGTATCTCTGAGTATCTATGAGTATCTCCGCACTCGGCCGCTCGGTGCGCCGATACCCCCAGGCAATTCTGGCACATTCGGCGCGGTCGTGCTAGAACATCGAAATGCCGGGCCACGGGCCGGAGCATCCCAGGCCGCAGCGGAAGCGAGCGGAATACCGCCGCTGCGGAACAGCCGGGCGTCAACTGCCTTGAACCCGGAGGAGTCGGCGACGAAACATCTCGGCCGCGGAGCAGCCGGGCGTCTATTGGCTCGGAGCGGGAAACCGATCCAAAGGCCCAGCCGGCCGTGCCTGTTTCCCGCCAATCGACGCTCACGACAAACTACTGAAACTTTGGGAGCGCATGATGGCGGTGCTAGTAACAGGAGCTTTGGGACAATTGGGTGGCGAGCTGTGTCGGCGCTTGGGCCGAGAGGCTGTAGGGGTGGATGTGCTGGCAGGCACAGATGCCGCCGGCGCAGCGGCCTCGCTGCACGTTGGTGCAGAGAATCGCCCATTCCAACTCCAGCGGCTCGATTTAACCAACCGGCGCCAAGTGCTGGAAACGATCCGCCGGGTGCGGCCTGCGGCGCTGATCAACTGTGCGGCCTACACGGCCGTGGACCAGGCGGAAAAGGAGCCTGAGCGTGCCGAAGCGGTCAACGCCACGGCTGTATCGAATCTGGCCGAGGTCTGCGCCGAAGTCGATTGTCCGCTGATACAGATCAGCACCGACTACGTTTTCGGCGGTCAGTCGCTGGGACGTCCGTGGCGCGAGGACGATCAACCCGAGCCGCAGTGCGTCTACGCCGCCACGAAACTGCGCGGCGAGCAGGCGGCCGCCCAGTGGACCAAGCACATCATCGTGCGGACCTGTGGGCTATACGCTCGCCCCAGCGACGCCCGGGCAAAGAACTTCGTGCGCACCATACTGAGGTTTGCCCGGCACGGACGCACGCTGCAAGTGGTCAATGACCAGCATTGCACCCCCAGCTACGTGCCGCATGTGGCCGAAGCGGTGCTGTTTCTGGCCGGTCTGGGCGACAGGGGATTGCCGGCCCCGTGGGGGATATACCATGTCACCAACCGGGGCCAGACCACATGGTACGATTTTGCCGTGGAGATAGTACGTCTGGCCGGTCTTGACGTGCCGGTGGCACCGATCACCAGCGCCGAATACGGGGCTTTGGCGCGGCGTCCTTCGTACAGCGTGCTAGACACTTCGCGGTATCACGCCGTGGGAGGTCCGCAGATGCCGGATTGGCAAACAGCGCTGGGGGAGTACTTCAGTCAGCAATCTGATTTCGCGTCGAGCTGAGGCGTAGACTCCGCCGCGACCGGAGCTGAAGATTCTGCCCTGAGGTGGCTCTCGTGCAGTGAGCTGAGCTGGCTCTACCGCTGCCAGGGGGGAGAGCAAAAAGGAAAAAGCCCGTGGGCGGGAGGTGGACCCACGGGCTTCGGGAAGTGGTCGAAATAGATCCGGCGACACCTACTCTCGCACTTTTGGTACTACCATCGGCTCGGAAAGCTTAACTACTGTGTTCGGGATGGGAACAGGTGTGGCCTTTCCGATATGGTCGCCGGAAAGAAGCCTCTGCGTCCTGGTTGGGCGCAGAGGCTTGGTGGTTGTGGTTATCAGCGGCTTCTTTTAGGACACAGCAGTTGGGGGGCTACAAGCGCGAGCGGCTGGAGTGCCGACAGCGCCGTAGCGCGCAGGCCGAGCGTGATTGCTCGGCGTGCCCAGCGGCTGTGGCCGAGGCACAATAGGAGCGTTGGATACATGTGGCCAAGCTTTCGCCCATTAGTACCGGTTAGCTGAGCGCATTGCTGCGCGTACACACCCGGCCTATCGACCTGGTAGTCTTCCAGGGGGCTTTCGCGGCTAAGCCGCTTACGAAACCTAATCTTGGAGAGGGCTTCACGCTTATATGCTTTCAGCGTTTATCCTTTCCGTACATAGCTACCCAGCCGTGCCGCTAGCGCGACAACTGGAACACCAGAGGTACGTCCTCCCAAATCCTCTCGTACTAAGGGAGACCCTCCTCAAGTTTCGTGCGCCCACAGCAGATAGGGACCGACCTGTCTCACGACGGTCTGAACCCAGCTCACGTACCGCTTTCATTGGCGAACAGCCAAACCCTTGGGAGCTTCTTCACCCCCAGGATGCGATGAGCCGACATCGAGGTGCCAAACCGCGCCGCCGCTATGGACGC
>CALLPE010000007.1 GCA_938015445.1 uncultured Pirellulales bacterium | reverse complement strand
GGACATGGGACCCGTTGAGCAAGACTGCCAAGCCGACCCCCGGTAACCGCGACTGGACATGGGACCCGTTGAGCAAGACTGCCAAGCCGACCCCCGCTAATCGCGACTGGACGTGGGACCCGTTCAGCAAGACTGCCAAGCCGACCCCCGCTAATCGCGACTGGACGTGGGACCCGTTCAGCAAGACTGCCAAGCCGAATCGCTAAAAATCGCAATAGCGCTCGACCACGCTGAAAAAGTGCGCGGGTTGAAAAAAAGCGCTGCGGCCGACGATTTACAAGCGAGTGACCATCAGAGGGGCACGAGTGTCGTAGCCGCATTGTTTTGCTCCCTGCTCCGTTTATAGTTTTAGGATGTAGCATCTGCCCGACGTGCGCGCGTGCTGTGCAGTGGTTGTTCGCTGTTGGGTTGTGGGCGCAGCCTGCGTTCAGACATTAGCCCCGGGACACAGTTGTTCATCGCCGGCGGAGAATTGGTCAGTTATTGACCGGGAACTTCACTCACTCATTACCGCAGGGAAATGCCGCTCCCCGGCCGACTGCTGAGCGTTACTGCCTACCGGACGATGTTGGGAAGCGGGTAAAAAGGGAATACGTGCAGCTATTGGGAAATGGCGAGTACGGGAGAACACACAAACGCGGGAAATGGTCAAAACGGGAGAACACCGACATGGCGGCGACAAACGGCAAGGCGGACGTAATAGCCGGTGCATGCACTTCGCACCTCGGCTGCGGCCAGAGGCACTCCGGCCGCGCACATTCGCGGCGGAGATTCTTGGGGGCGATGGCGGCCGCTGCTGCCGCACCGCAGTTTGTTCCAGACATGGCGCTGGGGTTGCAAAACGCTGTGCCGGCCAGCGAGCGGGTGACCATCGGGGTTATCGGCGTCGGGGTGCGCGGCAACGAGAACCTTTCCGGACTGCTGCATTTTCCGCAAGCACAAGTCGTAGCCCTGTGCGACTGCCGCCGCCCACGTTTGCTTTCCACCCAACAGCGAGTCGAACGGCACTATGCCCAGGCGGCAGGCCGAGGCGCTTATCACGGGTGCCAGACTTACGCCGACTTCCGCGAAATGCTCGCCCGAACGGACATCGACGCCGTGCTGATCACCTCGCCCGACCACTGGCACGGCATTCACGCCACCGAGGCGCTGAAAAGCGGCAAAGACCTTTACTGCGAGAAGCCGTTGGGCCGGACCATCGCCGAGAGCATCGCCATCCGTAACGCGGCGGTGCGGCACGCGCGGGTATTCCAGACCGGCACGCAGCAGCGCAGCGATGCCCGGTTCCGCCAGGCGTGCCAGTTGGCCCGCGGCGGATACCTGGGACGCATTCATCGCATTGAAGTGGCTGTTCCCGCCGGCGGCGACATCCCCAAGCAGCCGCCCGCCCCAGTGCCCGAAGGCTTTGATTACGACATGTGGAGCGGGCCGGCACCGCTGCACCCGTTCGACAATCGCCGCTGCGAGTGGCTGGGCATGTATTGGATTTACGATTATTGCGTGGGGATGATCTGCAACTGGGGTATCCATCATCTGGATATTGCCGCCTGGGGATGCCCGGAGGTGGTCGAAGCTCCCTTCGAGGTCCACGGGGTGGGATTTCTGCCCACGCAAGGCATGTGCGACACGCTAGTCACCTGGCGTACCGAGTTCGTCTATCCCAGCGGCCTGACGATGAGCTTCACCAGCGACCGTGGGCCTTTCAACTGGCAAAAAGGGCAAGGGCTGACCGAGGAAGCGTTGCAGATCTTGGATGCAGTGGATGCGAAACTTCATCACGCCATCGGTTGCCGGTTCATCGGCGAAAGGGGCTGGGTGCACGTGACGCGCGGGGCGATTTCCGCCGACCCGCCTTCGCTGCTGGCCGAGCGAATCGACCCCGATCGGGCCGGCATCACTATCAGCAACAACCATTACGCCGACTTTCTAGAAGCCGTCCGCCAGCGGCGCCAGCCGGTCTCGCCGGTGGAATCGGGCCACCGCGCCACGATACTGGGCAACGTGGCCGACATCGCGGTGCGCCTGGGCCGCAAGCTGAAGTGGGACCCGCAGCAGGAACGATTCGTCGACGACGAGCAAGCCAACCGCATGTTGGCCCAACCGATGCGCCCGCCCTGGAAGCTGCCGCTGTAACAGGCACAGGCCCGTCCGAAAGCGCCCGCGACCTGTCCATCCCGGCCGGCGTACGCGGTGGGCGTTGCGGAGCCGCTGGCCGTTGAACACCAGCCGGGCGGTGAAACCATCTTGGTGTGGAACACCAGCGCGTCGCCACTGGTAAGCGCGGCGTGTGCTAGTCCTGGTAGCGGGGTATCAGCGTCGTATCTAGCGCCAGCACCCACAACAGCAGCGCCAGAATCAGCGCCAGTCCTATATAAGTGAGGACCAATTGCACGCGCTCGTCGGCTGGTTTGCCGCGGATGCCCTCCCAGAGCAGGAAAACCATGTGTCCGCCGTCCAGCAGCGGAATGGGCAGGAAGTTCAGCACGGCCAGGTTGGCGCTGAGCATCGTCAGAAAGACCAGCAGTTCCGGTATTCCCTGATAGGCGTACCGTCCGGCGGCGGTGGCAATGGTGATCGGCCCGCCCATCAGTCGCGGCGATACTTGTGTGCCGATCTTCCTCAAGAATCTGACGACCATGGTAAGCGAGTCGGCCGTTTCGCGCAAACCCAGCCGCAGCGCAGAACCCAGCGAGTCGGCCTTTTGCACGAAGTGCTGCTGCTGGAACAGCAGTCCGCGGTCGGGATTGGGCCATTGGGGGTCCAACAGGATGGGCAGCTCGACCGTGCGTCCGTCGGCGAAGGTGATAGCCACGGTGCTATCGGGGCTGACGTTTTGCAGCAGGTTGTACAGCAGCGGCCAATTGCGCCGTTTCTCGCTGAAGTTGACGGTGACTTCTTTGTTATCGGCCCGTTTGTCGTTCGTCTGCGCGGGAAGCCGCACGACCGCCCGTTGGACCACCTGCCCGGGCGAAACGCCGGCTGCGGCTGCGGGCGAAGCGGGCAACACTTCGGCCACTTCGTTGAGCACGTAGTAAGCAACGCCGAGTTCGGGCACGGCGACCGGAGAGTCAGCGATCGCCGATTGGTCGTACCGATCCGCCTTTCGCACGGCGATGCCTTCCAGCCGAAGTTGCTTTCCCTCTCGCAGCACGGTAATAGCGATGTTGTGGCCTGTGCGACGGCGCAGCCGCTCGGAAAGCCGCATCGGGTCGTCAACCCGCGCGTCATCCACAGCCAGGATAACATCGCCTTCCCGCAGACGCCCTTCCGCCGGCGACCCGTGCTGAATGGCGCAGACCGGCCCCATCTTCATGGCCACGCCCAGGTGCCGCATGGGATTGGGCTGTACGACCGTCTCTACCAACTCGCCCGAGCTGCCGCCGCGTCGCACCGTCAACCGTATGGGCCGGTCTGGGTTGGCTGCCAGATACTGATGAAGCTGCCCATAATCCTCGATCGGCTGATCGTCGATCATCTGGAGCTGATCGCCCGGTTCCAACGGCGGCTGGGCTGCTGCCGCGGCACTGCCCACAACGGCCGGAGGCACATCGTCGGACAACGCAGTAGAATACGGCGGAACCACGCCAATGGTGGGCTTCAGACCGTCGGAGACCGGCACCGGGCGCAGCAGTAGCGGCTCGTTCAGGCCCGCGCGTCGCACTACGATCGGTATGCCTTCATGCAGGTCGTCGCCCATGGAGATGTTAGCGTATAGGTCCTGGAAGCGTTCGGCGGGTTTGTTGCCGATCTGCTCGACGCGGTCGCCCACGCGAAAGCCTACCTTCCATGCCGGACTGCCGGCGATTACCTGACCGACGACTGGTTGGAGTTGCTTGACGCCGAAGCTGTACGCGGCCACCGCGCAGAAGAACGCGAAGATCACGTTCATCACCACGCCGGCGCTAATGATCGCCATCCGCTGCGGTACGCTCTTGGCCAAGTAGCTGCGCGGATCGAATAGCGCCTGGGCGGCGTGGACGGCTTCGGCTGCCTCGGCCGCGCTGGAGTTGGTTTGCTCTGCCGGAGCTGGTGGCTGCTCTGTTGGCACCGTCGACTGCTCTGCCGGAGCTGGTGGCTGCTTCGCTGGCGTCGTCGACTGACCGCCCGGCGCCGCAGCTTGCGCAGCTACGTCTGACGGGAAAAGTTCGGCGGAGTGCGTGGCGGAAATGGGCTGGGTTTCTGCGGGGTGGGCAGTCGGTTGTTGCTTGGCCCTTTCCATTTCCGCCCGAAGCTTGGCCGGATTGTCCTCCTGGCCGAGCATTTTCACGTATCCACCCAGCGGAAGAACGCCGATACCGTATTCGGTCTCGCCCCGGCGGAACTTCAGCAGCTTCAAGCCGTAGATGTCGAAGCCCAGGTAAAACTTTTCGACTTTCACCCCGCAGAGTTTGGCCACTACGAAGTGTCCCAACTCGTGGACGAAGATCACTGCCCCCAGGGCCACAGCCACGGCCACGATGACCCACAGCAGCGTGAAGTCCACTATCGCAAACAGCAAGATATCCAACGCGATACCTCCTGGCGCGCCCAGCGGTCCAGGGCGAGCACTTGTTGTAAAGTCGGCTGAGGGTCGAAGTCGTGGCTTTCCAGCACCCGGCGGCAAATCGGTACGATCTGGTCGAAGCCCAGCTTGCCCTCCAAAAAAGCCGCCACCGCCGCCTCGTTGGCACCGTTAAGCACTGCCCCGGCGGTGCCGCCGCTGCGGGCCACCTCCTGCCCGAGCCGCAAGGCGGCGAAACGCTCCAGGTCGGGCGGTTCAAAGCTCAGCTCCATGGCCCGTGCCCAATCCAACCGCGGTGCCACCGCCTCGCGCCGCGCCGGCCAAGACAGGGCGTACTGAATCGGGAGCCGCATGTCGGGCGGACTAAGCTGCGCGATCACCGAGCCGTCGCAAAACTCTACCATCGAATGAACTATAGATTGCGGATGAATCACTACGGCGATTTGCTCGGGCGCAAGGTCGAACAGCCAACGGGCTTCGATGATCTCTAGCGCCTTGTTCATCAGCGTAGCCGAGTCGATCGTCACTTTCGGCCCCATATTCCAGGTGGGATGCTCCAAGGCCTCGGCCGCCGTCACCTCGGCCAGTCGCTCGCGGGGATAATTGCGGAACGGGCCGCCGCTGGCCGTCAGCACTATCCGCCGCACCTCTTCGCGTCGGCCGGCCTGCATCGCCTGGAACACCGCGCTGTGTTCGCTATCGACCGGTAACAGCCGGGCATTGCGCTGCGCGGCCAGGCGGGTGACCAGCGGGCCGGCGACCACCAGGCT
The DNA here is from genome assembly GCA_938015445.1 of uncultured Pirellulales bacterium. GTDB lineage: Bacteria > Planctomycetota > Planctomycetia > Pirellulales > Thermoguttaceae > CALLPE01. The sequence continues at coordinate 146,599 of CALLPE010000007.1, read as the reverse complement.
TTCCTTGTTGGCCAAGGCCACGGTCTTGCCGGCCTCTAGCGCCGCCCACGTCCCCCGCAATCCCGCACTGCCCACAATCGCCGAAACGACGATATCCACTTCCGGATCGGCTGCTACTGCGGCTACGGCATCCGGACCAACCAGCAGGCGAGTGCAAGGCGGCAGGGACGACCAATCGTAGGCGGCGGCAGCTTGCGGATCGGCAGCCACGATGCAAGCCGGTTGGAAGTGGCGCGCCTGCTCGACCAGCAGGCGACAGTTGCTCCGGGCCGCCAGCGCAAAGGCGCGCAACCTGCCCCCCGAAGCAGCTATCACCTCCAAAGTGCTTCGGCCGATGCTCCCGGTCGAACCAAGCACCGCCACGTTGCGAACCGAACAGTTCATTTACCGAAGCGACCGCCTGAAACTTTACTCGCCGCGTTTACTCACCGCGATTTGCACAAGCCCACCACGCCACAACGCACACCCCGGTGCTGCTTGCCAGGCACTGGTGCTAGTCGATTTGCCGCACAGCGTATCGAAGTCGCTACCGGTGGCCGATTATTCCAGACGCCTACACGCCGCAGCTAGCGCCTTGGGCGAACGCTGTCAACACAAGCAATCAACGAAACAACATCAAACCAATCAACGATTGTACGTCGCGCGCCGGAAACCGACAATCGCAAACCGCGCCAGGCTTTAGCGCCCGCGGCGGAAAGACTTTCTACCGGGTAGACTATCCAGCGGGAAGACTGTCTATCGGGAAGACGATGCAGTCGGGAGATGGCGACGTCGAGATTCTGTAAAATCGAGACGGCAGCGTCGAGATTTTGTAACGTCGAGACTACAAAGCGTCGGCACTATAATGAGCGTCGTGTATAGCCTTGGGTTGCCGTCGTAGTGCATACAGTGGGAGGTTTCCTCATGGCATTTCGCAAACCAATGTCCACAATGCCCAAGCCTCTGGCAGCGTCCGCCAGGGCAAGGCGCTTTGCGCCGGTGTTGGCCGGGCGAATCTTCGCGCTGGGACTGGCCGTGCTGGGCTGGTTGATGGGGGGTTCTCAGTGGCCAAAGGCGCAACCGAACATGGTGCATGCCGCCGAGCAGTTCACGGCGGTTGTCGAAGGCCGAGTGGCAGGGTGCGAGCACTTCGCTTTCCTGCGCGTCAAAGTGCCCGAAGGGCTTGCCGGTCCGGCCACCGAGGCAGCTAAGAGCTGGCACGTGTCGATGTGCGTGACACCCGACGATGTGGCTTATGTGCTCGACGCCGAAAACTGCCAGGTTTATCGCATCCAACAGGGCGTGATGCGGCTGTTGGCCGGCGACGGCATTCGCGGGTACCGTGACGGGCCGGCAGATCGGGCACGCTTCGACTTCGGCGTCGGCTCGTACCAGGACGCCGACATCAAGGCCGACGCTCAGGGAAACATCTACGTCAGCGAGGGCCTGCCCGGCCGATTGCGCCGTATCTGGCGCGATCGGCAAGGAATATGGCAGGTGGCCACGGTGGCCGGCGGCGGCGCTAAAATGCCCACCAAAGACAACCCCATCCCAGCACGCGAAATGAAGGTCGGCTGTACCTCGCGCTTTGCTGTGGCGCCGGACGGGGCGGTGTACTTCGCCACGCACTCGGGCGTGTACTGCGTGCGCGACGGCCTGGGGTATCTCGTGTTGGCAGCGGCCGAGTATCCCAAGGAGTTTTCGGGCAAGAGTCTCCACGATTGGCACGTCGGCGGCAGCCACATCACGCCCGACGGTTGGTTCTACTGGATGCCCGGCGGCGGCCCGAATATGTATCGCCTAAACGTCAACACGCTGAAAATGGAGAAGTTCGCCGGCGTGGACAAAACAGTGCAAGGATTGGACGGCCCCACCCTGCTGGAAAGCGGATTCCACACGGTTTTCGCCGTTTACACGCCCGATGCTGCGGCCATTTTCACCGGCGGCGGAGATGAGTCGATCCTGCGGCGAATCGCCGACGGCAAACCTGCCCATCTGCAAAAAGACGGTACGTTCCAGCAGACCACCAAGCAGGTCGGCTGGGGGCTGTATTCGCCGCTGTGTCTGGACCACAAAGGCCGACTGTACACCGAGACCGGCGTTTACGCCTGGGGTGGCTGGGTAGTGCGAGTTTACTTCACCACCGAACCGAACAAGGAGTAATCGCGATGACAGCATCCGTTCATAGCTGGCTGGTCCTGGTCGTGCTGGTCTTGGTGGCCTTGTTTGGCTCGTGGCTTGATTGGTCGAGTAGGCAAGCCTCAGCCGCGCCGGCTGCGGCAGAACAGTCGGCCGAAGCTTTTCGGACGGTCTGGCCACAGGCGGTTGCTCCGGAAGCGCTCCGGCAGGGACAGGTTGTGCAACGTCAGCCGGCGGTGGCTTACGGAGCCGGAGTGTTCCTGGTGGCCTGGAGCGACGGCTCGCGGCAGGCCGATCGTCCCGCGGCCAACATCTACTGTGCCCGAATCGACGCTGCCACCGGCAAGTCGCTCGATCCACAGGGCGTGCTAGTGTGCGGCGCTGCTGACCTGCAAGAGTGGCCTGCCGTGGCCTTCGACGGCACGAACTTTCTGGTCGTCTGGCAGGACTTTCGCAGCGGCAAGCAGTACGACGTGTACGCTGCGCGGGTAAGTCCGCAGGGCAAAGTGCTCGATCCGGACGGATTGCCCATCAGTGCCGGCAGTCATAACGAGGCTCGCCCTGCTGTGGCCTTCGCCGCAGGCAGCTACGTCGTGGTGTGGATGGACGCCAGGCAGTATCCGGTATATGGCATATATTGCGCGCGGGTGACGCCAGCCGGAAAGGTGCTCGATACCGAACCGATCGCTCTGGATGTGGAAGACCCGGCCTTGATCGCCAAGTTACGTCCGCCCGGCCAGCGGTGGCTGGGCGAGCACGATTACTGGTGGAACCGCCTGGCATCTCGGTATCTGCCGGCGATTGCTGCCCACGGCGACGGCTGTCTGGTGGCTTACATAAAGGAGTATCCGTTTGCCAGCTCCGGCAGGCCCAAGCCGACGGCTTTACTTTTCGACCCTGCCGCCGGAAAAGTGGTCGCCGGACCGGTGCAACTGACCGGTGGAGCCTACAGCGCAATATCGGTTTGCCAGACGCCACAGGGCTGGGCCGTCGCGCTGGCCGACCATGCCGAGGGCTGGGACCTCAGCGCCCGGCTGGCAGTGGTCCGCTTGGATCAACAGTTGCAAACAACCGACTCGTTCGCCAAGCCGCACAGCAAGGAAAAAGACAACTTACCGGTAGAATATTTGGAGAAGACGTTGTTGCCTCCGGGCTGCCGGGGCCTCAATCCAGGCAAGGGTGCGCTGAGTTTCTGGCGTCCGGCCATCGCCTGGGCTGGCGAGGGGTTGCTGGCCGCAACCGACTTCGGCTGGCAGGCCCGCACCGACCCCAACGCCATCACTTACGTGATCGCGGCCAACAAGGCGGGGCTTGCGGGCGGCGATTTTCTGTGGCCGCGCTCGGTCGTAGTGGCATCTACCGCCAGAGCCGACCAGGCCGTGGCCAACCCAGCTCTGGCGGCGGCTCCCGACGGCAAGGCCCTGCTGGTTTACGAGCACGATCAGGCGCTAGATCAGCAGTTGATCGAAGCGGTGTTGTTACCACAGGCCCCCCGCTGACGATGCGTCGATGTGCCAGCTAACGTCACTTGTCCCCGGTTTGTGCACGGCGCAAAAAAATCGGCGGTGCCAACCAGTCGGTTGCAGTCGGCGCGCGGATACACTATGTTATCCGACCGAACAGCGGCGGTGTTATCCGAGGCAGTAGCGCCGATGTTATCCGAGCCATTAGCAGCGATGTCATCCGACAGCATCGCAGCCACCGCAGCCACTTAGCGCTGCGGCGGCTGTGCTGACGGCGGCCGTGCCGAAGATGGCTAAAGTAAGTTGGCGGCGCTGTTTTGTGTTTAGGATTTGTGTTTAGGATCGGCTTTGTCTCCATAAGCGGCGATGAATATCGGCAGTTGCAGGCAGGGAGAATGTCATGATCGAGATCGGTTTGCACACCGACAACTGGCGTCCACTGAGCGGCAATTTTCAAACCGCCTGTCAGGCAGCCAAGAAGTACGGGTTGGAACACATCGAGTTCGCCGTAATACACGGACAGTATTTCGTCCAGGCGATGGGCTATGACCCGGCGATTTCGCTTCAATCCAATCCGCGCGCACTGCGGCGCTACTGCGAGCAGTTGGGATTGAAAATTTCGCAGATCGACGGCTCGTTTCCGCTTATGGGTCCAGACGGCTCGGCCTTCGGCGTGCAATACGTGCAGCAGTCGATCCGCTTCGCGGCCGAGGTAGGCTGTCCGATGGTGGATACCGTCGATGGGGCCTTCGAGATCGAAGGCTTCTCGCGCGACGAAGTCTTCCGCATCACCTGCGACAATTACCGGCAATGCCTCTCCTGGGCAGAAGATTATAAGGTGATCATCAACGTCGAGCCGCACGGCCCGTACACCACCGACGGCGATTTCATGGAACGTCTGTTCCGCTACTTCGAATCGGAGTACCTGCGGTTCAATCTCGACACAGGCAACACCTTCATTTCCGGTCTGGACCCGCTTGAGTACCTGAAACGGTTCCGCAAGTACCTGTCGCACGCGCATATCAAGGATGTCAGCCCGGCGCTGGCGGCGGCCAAGCGGGGCGAGGAGACCGGCATCGCTACCAGCGAAGTGCCCATCGGCGGCGGAGTAAACGCCGAGAACATCAAGAAGTGCATCCAGTACATGAAAGAAACCGGCTGGGACGGGGTGGTCTCTATCGAATGCTATGGCTCCGACGAGAACATCCGCCGCAGCGTAGAATTCATGCGGTCGATCGTGTGATGGTCTGACTTCTGGGCGCCAAACCAGCGCGCCGCTTCCCAGGCCGAATGTCTGACAGGAGGCTCGTCATGAACACCGCTATTGCCGCGCTAGCCGCGTCGTGGTTGCTGTTGCCTGCGGCTCAACCGGCAATGTCCGAAACCGCCCAAACCCCGGTGCGCGTGTTGGTGGTCACCGGCGTCGATCCGGCGCATAACTGGCGGGCCAGCACCCCTGCTTTGCGCGCGGCGCTGGAACAGGGCGGTCGGATCGAAGCGCGGGTGATCGAAGACCCGGAGTTCCTTGCCTCGCCGGCGCTGTTCCAGTACGACGTGGTGCTGCTGCACTTCATGAACGACAAGCCGCTGCGGCACGCGCAGCAGGTGCACGACAACTTGGCACGCTTCGTCCGCGAAGGCAAAGGGCTGGTGGTGTTCCACTTCGCTTGCGGAGCTTTTGAAGGCTGGGAGGAGTTCGCCAATCTCGCCGGCAGGATCTGGGACCGCAAACGAACGCACGATCCGCGCGGAAGGTTCACGGTGAAGATTGTCGATCGACAGCATCCCATCACGCGCGGCCTGCAAGACTTCGAAGCCGACGACGAACTGTACTTCTGCCTCGTCGGAGACCGGCCCGTGCAACTGCTCGCTGTGGCACGCTCCAAAGTGACCAACCAAGATGAACCGATGGCCTTGGCCTTCCACTACGGCAAAGGCCGTGTGTTCAACACGCCGCTGGGTCACGATGCCAAAGCGATCGCCATGCCGGGAGTGGCCGAACTGATTCGCCGCGGATGTCTGTGGGCGGCCGGCCGCGAGCCGTAAGCATGCCGCAGGGCCGTTTTTCTATGCAAATTCCTACGTTTTTGGGCCTCTCTTCGATATGCGGCGCGCTTTGCGTCGATTAAACACCTGGCCGATTAAACACTTGGCGCAGTGCAGCATTGTTGTCCAGGCAGGCACTGCTGGTTGCGGCGATGCCGCTGGAGTGATGCTGCTTGCGACTGGTCAGACGAGCGACGCTTTGCGGCGCAGGTTTCGCGAGCAGGCTTCTCGGCAATGGTAACGAGCGCTCGGCACTGGGCAGCGTGCGGCTGCAAACGTGGGACATGAATGATCGACTTGCTGCGCTGTTGGCCGCTGGGCATGTGGGCCGCAGCGCCCAGGGCGAAACCGGTCGGTGGTTGTCCGGTGCGTAGTAGCGACGCCATGTAGTAGGAGCTCGGCTGTTGGTTGTCAGGCGCGGTGCGCGACAGTTGCATTGAAGTGGATGGAAGAAAAACTGCGCGGCGACGACAAAATGTACTTGCAAAGTTTTAAGAAAACGTTACGATTAGAAAGCAATCAAGTGCGATGTGTTGAGCATTGATGCGAGATCGGCTCATGGCGCGTGTAGCGCACGACGGGAAACGAACGACGGCTTGTATCGGCGCGCGGTGCGCCGGTGGCAGGATGTCGATGAGTTCGTTGTCCAGTTCCCAGGGTGCAGTGGCGATCGATTGCCGCTAGTGGTTAAGGCATCGCGGCCGACTGCCCCGCAACAGTTAGGAGGACTCGAGGTGGCCAAGAAGAAAGCGGCAACTGCCAAGAAGGCCGCCAAGAAGGTCGCCAAGAAGAAAGCGACCAAGAAAGCCAAGTGCTAATCGGCGTGCAACGGCTTTCTGAGCGGCTAACGCCCACTGCGGATGCAAAACAGTCCGCATCAGCTACGACGAGAAAGAAACGCCCGGCACAGTCAACCGGGCGTTTCTACTTTCTTGGCCCCAGCAGCTCGCCAGTGTGGCTGGATGTTGTCGATCGGCAGCGGCGCCTAGCGATTCGGTGCCTCGCGGCGCCCCAACGGTCAGTCGGCCGGATAGGGCGTCTGCTGGCCGGTGATCTGGCTGAGGGCGTTTCGGGCAGCGCGCTGCTCGGCTTCCTTCTTATTTCGGCCCCAGGCCGGCGGAAAGCGCTGGTGACCGATCTGCGCCGCCACCTTGAAGCACTTGCTATGATCGGGACCTTTTTCATCTAGCACGTAATATACCGGCGTAATGCCGTGTTCCCGCTGAGCCAACTGCTGCAATATCGATTTGTAATTGCCGCCGGTTTGCTCGTCTTCGGCCAGGTCGATTTCGTGCTCCAAGTGCCGGGCGACGAATTGGCGCGCGGCCTCGTGGCCTCCGTCCAAATAGATCGCCGCCACCAGCGATTCGAATACGTCGGCCAGCAGCGAGCTGGGCAGGCCCGCCGGGCCGCTCATCCCCTTGCCCAGGATCAAGCACTCCTCCAAGCCCAGCATAGAGCTGATCTTGGCACAGGTTTGACGGCTGACGACCACCGATTTGATCCGCGTCAGCTCGCCTTCCAGGTAGGTAGGATAGCGGCGGTAGAGCATCTCGCAGACGATTGCCCCCAGGATGGCGTCACCGAGGAACTCCAGCCGTTCGTTGGACAGCCACCGCCTATCGGCCCCGGAAGCGTGCGTTAAAGCCGCTTGCAGCAACGACTTATCGCGAAAGGTGTAACCGATCCGTTGCTCGCACCGCTCGAGGTGGGCGAGCACTTCTGGGGTTATACCAGCGGCATTTTCCGCCGACATACACCATCCTATCGCCGGGTTTGGAATACTCCGCTTCTGAACATAACCCTAACCGCCTAAAGGGGTTTTGTCAAGGCAAAGGGTCTTCGGCCGGCGAACTGTCGAACTGCCCAGGGGCCGGTGGCCTCCGGCTCTCCATGGCCTCACTCCGGTGTGCCCCGCTGCGCTTGGCCGCGATAAACCGGATACCCTAGTACATTGGCCCGCGATGTCAGCTCCCCCGATGTGCGATCGTCGCGGAGGATGTGGTACATCATGTTCATCTTGGCGTCGATGTCGTCGGCGTAATGGACCAGCAGCGCCTCGGGGGTCATCGGCGGCTTGGGAGAACCCCATTCCGGCAACCGTTGATGCGAGACGATGATGTGCTCCAGGCGGAGGAGCTTTTCAGCCGAGATGCGCTTGCCGGCTGCTGCTTCGCGCACTATATCGCGCCCCAGTAGGATATGGCCTACCAGCGCTCCGTGCGGCGTGTGAATGGTCGGGTCGCAGTCGTAGTCGATCTCGCGCACTTTGCCGATGTCGTGCAGCGCGCCGCCAGCGACCACCAGCGGCTTGTCCAGCGGCGGTTGCATGTCGTCGTAGTATTCCAAGTAGCGATCGGCCAAAAAGATGCAAATCCGCGTTACGCTCAGGGTGTGTTCGAGCAAGCCCCCGACGTAGGCGTGATGATTGCGGCGCGCGGCCGGGCAGTTGATCATGGCCACCCGATTGCTGACCAGTATTGTCTCCACCAAGTCGCGCAACTGCTCGTCTTCCACGCATTGGTCGATCAGGGCCATCAACTCGTTGAACATTCCCTCCGTGTCGTAGCGCGAACGGGGCCGACACATTTGCGGGTCGAAACCGTCGGCCACGTCGCTTGCTGTGACGGGACGGATTTTGCGAATTTCCAATTGGGGGCCGAAGTTGGTCTGCCGGTAAACGCCGCGCACTTTGTAAAACACGCCGGGCTGCCAACTTTCCCGACACTCCGCCGCCCAGGGAGAATCATCCCAAATCGGCACCGTGATCTCCCGGCTGGCGTCGCGAAACGTTACCCGATGGTACGGCTTGCCGCTTTTGGTACGCAGCTCCTCCTTGGCAATCAGTAGTACGAAAACGTCTGCTTCCTGACCGGGCGTCATGTCCGACAGCCGTATGACTGCCATCGTTGCATCTCCTGCGCTTCCGCGTTAAGTGTGTCCCGGAGGGAACCAATAAGCATATCCTTAAAGCCGCGATGCAACGCTGATACGGCACGCCCGAACGCTGGGCAATGCCAAGCTCGTCTTTATAGTTGCTCCAATTCGGCGATCACTTCATCGGCGGAGCGCAGCCGGGCGAACTTTCGCCGCCAGATAGCGAAACACGCCTGCTGCAACTCGGGCCAGATGGTAGCCACGCCGTCGGTCACCGCCGTGACGCGATAATCGCGGGTGGCGGCCGAGATCAAGGTGGCATTGACGCACACGTCGGTCACCACACCGGTGATGATGACGCTGCGAATGTCTTGGCTGCGCAGCGCCAAGTCCAGCGGCGTATCGTAGAACTTGTCGTAGGTGTGGCCGCGGACGACCAATTCTTCCGGCAGCGGTGCCAGTTCTTCGATGGTCGCGGCGGAGTTAGGTCCTTCGCCCGACGCTGGGCCAATCAGGCAGTTGCTCGATGGATAACCGAAGCCTGTGGGCTCGCCGGGCACGGCCGGCAGATGCTCCACCCCGAACGGGTCGCCGCGCAGACAAGGCACGCTGGTGGCGTAAACGAACTCGGTGAAGATCACCGGTACGCGCTTGCGGCGGCAAACGTCGATCAAGCGGCGGATATTCGGCACGATCGCCCGACCCTGCGGCACTTCCAGCGCCGCACCGGGATCGAGAAAACCGTGCTGCATGTCGATCACCAGCAGGGCCGTCCGGCCGGGCTGAAAGCGGTGCATGGCATCGATCCGCTCCTGCCGCCGCCGCAATAGTTCTTCCATTTCGGCCATGATAAGCCTCGCTCATTAACTAGCACTGAATAGCACTCCACTGCACAGCGCGATGGGGACCAGCAGACGCGCCGCTCACTGGCGTTTGATCAGCACCGCCCAATCGGCTTTGGAATCTTGCGGCGGATCGCCCAATGCTACCTGGCCGGGGCCGGTCAACGTGGCGACCGAGCCGCTGTGCAGCGCGCCGCCGGTGCGCGGGTTGTACCACTGGACGGTGTAAGTTCCCTCGGCCAAGCGCAGCCGCGTGCTTCCGCCTTCGGGCAGATAGACGACGTACAGCTCGCCCGGTGCTGCGAAACACCAAGCGCCGGTTTCCACCAGCGAGTCGTCGGGCGTCATGCGTTCTAGCGGAAGCTGCTGGAAGAACTCCCGCGCGTATCGGGTAATATCCCACAGACGGTCGCGGCTGCGGAAGTCCTCGCAATTCAAATCGTTGTGCGGATACTTGTAGCCGAAGTACCATTCGCAGCCTGCGCCGCCGGCCATCAGGTTGCCCCACAAGGCGTGTTTTCGCACATCATCGTGATTGGGGTCATCGGCATCGGGGCGTACTCCGGTGTCGGCCGGGCCGATCTCGTCCAGACACACTACCCATTTGTGCCCGCTGCCTGCTGAAAGCCGACGCCACTTCAACGTTTCCGAGTGCGTCTGCTTCATGTTGCCCATCTGGAGCGACGCGCCATGCAGATGCTTGAAGCCCAGCAATGGCTTGTACACTTTATCGTACTGGCCGGGAAACGTGTGGATAACGATCGGATGCCCGTAGGGGTCCAACCGATTGATGTACTCGGCGAACTGGCGCCGCTGCTGGTCGGTGTTGGTGTTCTCCTCGCCCAGGTTCCAGACCACCGCCAGATGATGTGCGAATCGGGCAATAAGCTCGCGGTAGTAGAGTTTTCGTTGTGGGCCGAGTTCGCCGCCGTCCAGGAGCTGATCGTTTTCGGTCTCCTGCGTGACCACGTGCAGTGCAATGCCCAGCCGGTCCATGTGCGAGAAGACAATTTCCCACTGATCTAGTTTGCTACAGTCGAAACGGTCGCGGACCGTGGGGCTGATCCAGGGCCACACGTCTTTGCCGTCGCCCTCGACGTTCATCGTCAGGAAGTACACGCTGTTGACTCCCTTCGAGCCCAGGTAGTTCAGCGCACCGATGATGCCCTTGCCCTTGCCGTTCTGCCAGGTTGGATCGCCGGGCCGCCAATCCTTCAGGTGCGGTTCATAGCGGTGCAGGGGCGCCATGCGGGCTTCGCCGGGCCGGCCCTGACCGATCTGTTTAGCGGCCCGATGAGTCCCGTCGAACTCGAAGTAGGCCAGGAAGTTCTCAGGGCTGTCGGCCCCGCCCTTGACGAATAGCTTGCCCGTGCCCGCGTACTGCAAGTAATGTCCGCCCACGTAGCGCAGCCGGCCTGTACCCCGGTGGTCCGGCGGACGCTTGTCGGTCGGTTCGATGGTGAAAGAACCCTGTACACCGTCGAAGGCAGTGGGCTTTCCGGCCTGCGGATCGAGGCTTAGCGCCACGTCCGGCCCGGTGCGAAAACTGGCGCGGTAAGACCACTTGCCCGGACGGTCGGGCGTGAAATGAACCCGCCAGCGGTTGCCGCGCTCGGCGGAGGTTTCGGCGGCGTTGCCGTCGGCGGCGTAGAAGCCCGGCACAACGTACTTCGTCTCATCGCAGGTGAACTCCACCGTCAGGCGATAGTCGCGGAAGGGGTTCGGATCGGCCGTCTCGGCCGTTTCCGGCCCGACGAAAGTGACGCTCACCCGATGCCATTGCTTAAGCTCGCCGGAGACGACCGGCTCGGTTTGGGCTGCCGCGCCTGCCTCAGCCGCCGGCACAAACACGTCCATCCAATCCGGCACAAACACGTCCATACAATACAGCACGCCGACCAACAGTACCGGCCAGCCAGTTCGCGCGAAACACACGTGCATGCCGCGGTGCGCAGATTTCATCTCGAAGTCCTCCTCGTCTGTAATCTGGAAGCTGCTTGAAGGTTATGCCATTGTGCATCGGCGGCCTGATAATTGCAAGGAATTCCCAGGCGTGCTTGCTCCAGAAATGTTTCCTGTCGCCACCGTATCGGTCGAAGCCGGTTGTGGCGGAGCGGGCCACCTGCATTTTACGACGACGTGAGACGGTAGCGGCACGGCGGCGCCCCGGCCATTTGACATTCGCCTGCCCGTGGCGAACAATACTCGGGCGGCCAGCGATAATCGGCCTCCCGGTGAACAGTTCGCAATGCGCAGCGATTCCCTCATTACCGCGCCCAATTCCTTCAGCAACATGACCCGCTATTTCTTGAGTACCATCTCAAAGTGAGCTTGCCATGCCTTTGACGCTGCCTGCTATTTCGCGGCGTAAGTTTCTGGCCGGCACCTTGGCTGCCGGCGCTGGTTGGTTGTTGGGTCGCACGGCTCCTAGCGCCGAGCAAGTCGAGCCGAACCGGTGGATCTTCTTGGCCGATACGCACATCTGGGCCCAGCGCGACAAAGAACACCGCGGTGTAAAACCGGCGGCCAACTTCGCCCTGGTGCGCCAGGCGATCTTGCGGCTGCCAGACAAACCGGCCGGCGTGATTATCGCTGGCGACCTGGCCTACATGGACGGCCAGCCGGGCGACTATGCGGTGCTGAGCGAAGAACTCAAGCCGCTCCAGGAAGCGGGACTAGCGATTCACCTGCTGTTGGGAAACCACGACCATCGAGAAAACTTCTTTGCGGCCTTCAAGGAGCGTAAAGGGCAGTCCTCGGTGGCCGACCGGCACGCGGCAGTGTTGGAAACGCCGGCGGCGAACATGTTTCTGCTCGATTCGCTATTGAGGACGAACTTCACCCCAGGGCAGCTTGGCCAGGAACAATTGAAGTGGCTGGCTGAGGCGCTGGATAAGCGCAGCGACAAACCGGCGGTCGTCGTCGCCCATCATTATCCGGAAAAAGTGGTCAAAAGCGGCCTGCTGGATGTCAAGCAGCTTTACGAAGTCATCGTGCCCCGCCGACACGTCAAGGCTTTCATCTTCGGTCACAGCCACGTATGGCGCATCGCCGAGCACGAAGGCATACAACTGATAAACATTCCGGCTGCGGCCTGGGTGTTTTCCACCGCCGAGGTAGCCGGTTGGGTCGAGGCGACGGTTTCGGCAGATCATATATCGCTGGTGCGGCACTGCTTGGACCCAACCAACCCCAAAGAAGGCCAAAAAGCCGAGCTTAAGTGGCGCAGTTGAGCCGGCCTGCGCCGCATTGCAACGCTGCCACAAGGCGCACGGCTGGAACACGAATATCCGCTGAAACAAGGCATGCCGCAGCAACAAAAATCCCCGCCGTGACAAAAATCGCCGCCGTGACAAATAGCGCCGCGGTGACAAGCAGCGTCGCTAGAACCACAATCGCCGCTGGGACGAGAATCGCCGCTGGAACAAGGCGCAGCGCTGTAGCAAATGGCGGCACGATGACAAAGCGGCGAAGCGGCGCGATATTTCGGGCGGCAATCGCACATCGGAAGGTTTGCTATGCAGAAACATCGCCAGAGCACTTGCTGGCCGGGCCCCCGCCCGGCGCCGGTTCTGCTGATCGCTGTGTTTGTAGCTGCTGCGGCAGTGACGTTTTGCGCCTCGGTCGGCCTGGCTGCCGAAGCTGGCAAACCGCCCCAGCCCAAACAGGTGTTGCTGTTGGGCATGAACCGCGATCATCCGCCGGGCACGCACGAATATATGTCGGGACTGCGCGTGCTGGCCAAGTGCCTGGCGACGGTCGAGGCCGTGCAGAGCACAATCGTCAACGTCGATCAGCCGTGGCCGGAGGGCAACCGCCTAATTGCCGAGCAAGCCGACGCCATCGTGCTTTACCTGGGCGAAGGCGGTCGCTGGATGCAAAGCGACCCGCAACGGCTGGCCGCCATCCGCAAGCTGGCCGCACGCGGCGGCGGAATCGTGGGCCTGCACTGGGGCATCGGCGCCAAGGACGACAAATACGTGCCGGGGCACTTGGAGCTGATGGGCGGAATGCACGGCGGCGCGGACCGCAAATATACGATCACCACCACGCAGATAACTATTGTCAACCGCCAGCACCCCATCGCCGCCGGGCTGCGCGACATCCGCCTGCACGATGAATACTACTACCAACTGAAGTTCGCTACCCGCGGCAAGGTCACGCCCCTAGTGCAGGCCGACATCAACGGCAGGCCGGAAACCATCGCCTGGGCGTTCGAGCGTCCTGACGGCGGTCGATCGTTCGGCTTCGGCGGGATGCACTTCCACGACAACTGGCAGCAGGAGGTGTGCCGTCGGCTGGTCGCCCAGGGGGTGTTGTGGACGCTCCGGCTGCCGATTCCCAAAGACGGCCTTCCAGCGGCCGTAGACCCGGAAGACTTGAAAATACGTTGATTTGCCGTCTGGCTTCTCGGCACATCCGGTTCAGCGGCACCAGTGGTTTGCACAGCCGGCGCCAGTGCCGCCGAGCGTTCGTGCCCGCTCTTGCCGATGGCTACAGGCGATTGAAGCCTCAACGATGCTCCGGCAGTGGGACGCGGACTCCGACGTCGTCGTCGGGGACAGGAAACGGCTCGTCTGCCGATGGCTTTCTCTCTCCCAGCAACTGCATGCCGTAGCCGTTGTCGTCTTTCAGGTTCGGCCCGACCGCGTACAGGACGTATCCTTCCTTTTCCCGCCGGTACTTGAGCTGGTCGCCGGAGTAAGGATCGCTGGGCAATTTGTCGATGTACTTCGGCACCAGCGCCGCCAGTTCCGCCGGATATTGGCCGTGTTCGGTGCGATATGCCCCAAGGGCCAAAACTACTTCGGACAGCTTGGCGAGGGTTTCGGCACGCTGCTGAGCCACCAGACAGCTTCTGAGGGCCGGGGTGAACAGACTTACCAGTATGTCGGCCAGCTCCTGCGAAGCCGCTTTCCGCAGCGAAAAGTTTTTCAGCGCCCGGGTGGCCAGCGACGAAGGCCACCCATGCGCGCGGCGCCGCTCTTCAAATTGCTTTTCCACCTGCTGTAAAGCCTCTTGCCGCTGGGCGAAGGTGGGCAATCGGCCGGCGGCCACCAGTCGGTCGTAATGCTGGTTGAAGGTCCTGAGAATCAAGTCGGCGTCGTAAATAAGCCACAGCTTGATCTCATTGAGAGCTTTAAGTGCCTTCTCCCCCACTGGCTTGCGGGGGTCTGCCATCGTCCTAAGCTCCAGCTCATCCAAGACACGCTGCCCGCGAGCGATTGCGCAAATCGCATCCAATCCTATCAAGCGTTCGGCTACGTCGGCCTTATCGATCATATTCGGCAGCGGCGGCAGCTTGCGCAACTGTTGCCGGTAGCCATCGGCTTGCTGAAGCGTAAGTTTGCCGTGATGCGCCAGGTTGGCGTCGCCACCACAGGCCATACCCTCAATAGCAATTCCGACCAGGCCTTCAACGAGCGTGGGGTTTTGCGCTACCAGGCGCCCCAAGCGACGAACGGCTAGCAAGTCTGCAATCGCCTGCTCGGTGTCGCCCTGGCTGATGTGCCAGTGGGCGCGGGCGACGAGGGTACGTGCCGCCTGCCGAACATTGGCCACGTCTGGCAGCAAAGCTGCAAAGACGACCGTGCCATCTTCCGATGCGCCCACCATCGGCGCGTAGTACCGCCCTCGGGCAGACGCCTCGACTATCAACCGCAACGGCTCCTGGTTGACCTCTAGCCAGCCGGCCACAAGCGGGCAGTCGGCCTTCGACCACGGACGGCTGGTGGCCGAATCGAGCTGCTGGTCGGCCTCAGAGGGGCACTCTTCTCCGTCCGCGTCGGTCGTCGATTTCAGCGCCTCGGGAGCAGTGCGATTGACGTAATCGTAGTAGTCTACAAAATAGTCTCCCTGTTCCGGCAACGGCTCGATACCCAACCGTTTGAAATACTCGGTACGAATCTGTTCATGGATTCCTTTCGGCCCAAACGCCTTGACAAGCAACACCACGGCGTTGTTTTCCGGCGTAACGCCTTTGCTGGCGATTCTGTTGAGGGCTTCCAAGTAGTCGGGATAGCCGTCCGGTCGCAGCGGCTCGGTGATGAAGGTCGTCTGCTTGGAGATCGTTACCCGCACTGCCGGCTTCTTGGGCTGCTCGGCGCTGTGCCCAACAGCTATAGGCACCGAAACGGCCAGCACCAGCACGGCCGCTCGCACCGGACGAAAAACCGCGCACATGTTCACCCCCTTTATCCCGCAACCAAGCGCTTGCTGCCCCAGAGTACAACTCCTCATTATAGCAGGGGACTGATTATAACAGGGGGCTGTTTATACCAGGGGACTGAAGGTTCCACCAGCGCCTGACAAGCAACCACAAGCCGGAAGAGCGAGCGTCCCGCGCTAATTTTTTCCCGTCGTCAGCACAAGTTCCCGCCTTCAGCACAAGTTCCCGTCGTCAGCACAAGGCTTGCCAGCCGACAGCGCAAGCGACGGCCGTTTGCGTTGGAAGTCGGCGCGACCAGTCAACGGTGTCGGTACTGTGTGGTGTCCATCTCCAAGTTCACGGCGATCGAGTGTAAACTGCTGCCATACGAGCGGTTTGCCGTCTAGCTTGATGAGTAGTTTGCCGCCCGG
Source organism: uncultured Pirellulales bacterium (assembly GCA_938015445.1). Lineage (GTDB taxonomy): Bacteria > Planctomycetota > Planctomycetia > Pirellulales > Thermoguttaceae > CALLPE01. The sequence continues at coordinate 130,674 of CALLPE010000007.1, read as the reverse complement.
CTCAGCACGGCCGGGCGAGGGGATACGGCGAAGCACGCTCATCGGGGCGCAGGCCGTCAGGGGAGCACCTCCAGATGAACAGCAGCGAAATGACCAGCAGCGAAAAACGCAACGTGTTGGTGATCGGCAACGGGGGTCGGGAGCACGCGCTAGTATGGAAGTTGGGCCAAAGCGCGCACGTCGATCGCGTGTTCGTCGCACCAGGCAATGCTGGCACCGCCGCCGAAGCGCACAACGTACCCATCCAAGCGACCGACTTCCCCGCCTTGATCGAGTTCGCCCGGGAAAATCGCGTTGCTCTTACCGTGGTCGGTCCCGAGGCGCCGCTGGCCGCCGGAATCGTGGATGCTTTTCAAGCCGCGGGCCTGCGCATTTTCGGCCCTACCAAAGCGGCCGCCGAACTGGAGGCCAGCAAGGTTTTCTGCAAGAACCTGCTGCGCAGCGCAAACGTGCCCACGGCCGAGTACCACACCTTCAACAACGCCAACGAGGCCCTTCGTTTCCTTGAAGCCCGGGACGACGTGCCGCTTGTGGTCAAGGCCGACGGCTTGGCGGCGGGCAAGGGGGTGATCGTCTGCGACAACCGCCAGCAGGCCATCGACGCCGTAGAGCTGATCGCCCGGCAAAAGGCCTTCGGCGCCGCAGGCGACCGGCTGGTGATCGAAGAGCGGTTGCACGGGCAGGAGGCCAGCGTGATGGCGATCACCGACGGGCAGACTATCCTCACCCTACCGCCTGCTCAAGACCACAAACCAGCTTATGACGGCGATACCGGCCCCAACACTGGCGGCATGGGCGCTTACTGCCCGGCCCCGCTGGTCAGCGACCAAATGCTCCAGTGGATCGAAGAGCACGTGCTGGTGCCGACGGTGCATGCGATGCGTCGCGCCAAGCGGCCGTTCCGCGGGGTGCTGTACGCCGGTCTGATGATTACCAATCAGGGGCCGAAGGTGCTGGAGTTCAACGTCCGCTTCGGCGATCCCGAATGCCAGCCCGTGCTGATGCGCCTGCAAAGCGACTTGTTCCAGATACTCGACGCAGCGGTACACAACCGGCTGGACAGCGTGGGGCCGCTGCGCTGGGACCCGCGCCCGGCGGTGTGCGTGGTGATGGCCTCCGAAGGATACCCCGGCAAATACACCACCGGGCATCCCATCCGCGGCTTGGAAGAAGCCCAGCAGTTGCCCGACGTAAAGGTGTTCCATTCCGGCACTGCTTTGCAGGACGGCCAGGTAGTTTCTGCCGGCGGCCGGGTGCTGAGCGTTACCGCGCTGGGCGAAAACATCGCCAACGCCAAGTTCAACGCTTACCGGGCGGTAAAGTGCATCCGCTGGCAAGGCGCTTGGTGCCGCAAAGATATCGCCGATAAGGCCATCAAGTACGCCCAGTAGGGGCGCGCAAGTCTTTGCCGCCGGTGAGATTCCGTCTGGCTGGACATCTCGCGGTCGGCCAACCGGGCAGCCGGGTAGTGCGCAGAAATTGCTCTTTCACCTGGCTGCGTATGGGCTTACAATGCGCCGCTGCCTCGCTGAGCGAGCGTATGGATACCCGCAGCGGAGGGCACGAACAATCATGGTGCGCCGACACGTTGTGATCACCGGTACAGGCAGGGCAGGCACCAGTTTTCTGGTGGAGTTGCTCACCCGGCTTGGTTTGCCCACGGGTTTCAGTACAGACCAGTTGCACTCCGAAAGCCATTGGAACGAGGTGGCCCGCGCTGGACTGGAGCACGACATCAGGGCCGACGACGCTCCGTACATCGTCAAAAGCCCATGGTTTTGCGACTACGCGGAGGAGGTGCTGCGACGGGACGACATCGTCATCGAGCACGTGTTCGTACCGGTGCGTGATTTGTACCAGGCTGCCGAAAGCCGCCGTTTCGCCGAGCGGCAGGGCGTGGCGCGGCTGCCGTTGCTGGACCGCATCAAGCATGCTCTGTGGCCGATGGCGTTTCACGGCGGACTGTGGCACACCCAAAATCCCGCCGCACAGGAAGACGTGCTTGCACGCCAGCTTTACAAGCTGATATTCGCTCTGTCCGACGCGATGATACCAGTAACGTTGATGCGTTTCCCTAGGCTGGCGCGCGACGCGGAATATTTATACCATAAGCTAAGCCCGCTGGTGCAAACGATCGACTTCCAGCGGTTCCACGAGGTCTTCCGCGACACCGTGCGGCCCGAGTGGATACACGACTTCTCTGCCTTGTCGGCGTCCTGCTCGAAGCGCAAACGGGCGGCCTGAAGCCGCCGCCGGCGCCCCGCCAGCCGCCGGCCCCCGGCGGCCGCCGCCGGCCGCCGCCAGCCGGCTGACCACTACAGCCAAGCGGTGCCGGCGCTGCGATACATGCGGTACATGCGGTACCGCGGTCAAGCGGTCGCGTCGCGCCGACAGCCGTTCATCGAGCGACTACGGCTTTGCTGTGCGTGTCAGCTTTGTCTGCCCGGGCGCGTCGATTTTGTCGGCGCGCTTGCATCGCTTGGGGCCGGTGGTAATATATTGTTTGGGCCGGTATGGCGCTATGAACTGGTGGCGTCGCGGCCGGCGCCGGCCGGTTTCCCTCCCTGTCAGCCCGCTTCCCGCTGTTTGAAGGAGTTGATCCTATGTCCCACCTTTCGCGCAGAAGTTTTTTGAAGACCGCAGCTTCGGCCGGCGTAACCAGCAGCTTTATGATCGCCGGTACCAAGGCTTCCGGCCGTGTATTAGGGGCCAACGAGGTGATCCGTGTGGGCGTGGCCGGCATCAAGGGCCGCGGCGGTGCGCACATCAGCGAGTTCGCCAAGATACCCGGCGTGCAGGTCACTTATCTGATCGACCCGGACAGCTCGCTGTTTCCTATGCGCTCCAAGCAGGTCAAAGAGTTGTGCGGCCTGGAACCGAAGTGCGTGCAGGACATCCGCAAGGCCCTGGACGACAAGAACCTGGACGTGATCTCTATCGCCACCTGCAACCACTGGCATTCGCTGATGACCATTTGGGCGTGCCAGGCGGGCAAAGACGTGTACGTAGAGAAGCCTTGCAGCCACAACGTGTTCGAGGGGCGCAAGTGCGTCGAGGCCGCCAAGAAGTACAAGCGCATCGTGCAGCACGGCACACAGAACCGCGGCCGGGAGAACCTCCGCCAGCTCGCCCAGGACATCGCCGAAGGCAAGAAAGGCAAGCTGCTGGTGTCGCGCGGCACGTGCTTCAAGCGGCGTCCGAGCATCGGCTTCCAGCCTATCGAGGAACCGCCGCCCACGTTGGACTTCGACCTGTGGCTCGGCCCGGCCCCCAAGCAGCCCTTCCACAGGAACCTGGTGCATTACAACTGGCACTGGTTTTGGGACACGGGCAATGGCGACATCGGCAACCAGGGCGTACACGAGATGGACATCGCCCGCTGGATGATCCCCGGGGCAACGCTTCCCAAGACGGTCATCAGCGTGGGCGGGCGGTTCGGGTACAAGGACCAGGGGCAAACGCCCAATACGCAGATCGCCGTAATGGACTTCGACGGCGTGACGCTGCTGTTCGAGGTACGTGGCCTGCCCACCAAAGGCGGCGTGGGCAACAATCAGGTGTTCGACGAAAAGGCTGCTTGGGCACCGCCCCCGGTAACCAGTCATCCGGGCGTGAAAAGCCCCGTCGCTCCCCGTGGGCCAGGCAAGGGAGTGTTCGAAAACTTTATCCTCTGCGTCCGCTCGCGCAAAGAGGAAGACCTGGATGCCCACATCCTCGAAGGGCACTACTCTTCGGCCTTGTGTCATCTGGCGAACATTTCATATCGGCTAGGCGAAGAGGTGCCTTTCAGCAAGAAGACCAAGGCCTTCGGCGACAACAAGGCCGCTTACGAGGCCTTCGCCCAGATGGAAGAACACCTGAAAGACAATGGGGTGAAACTGGAAGAGACCACCTATCGCGTGGGCCGGTTGCTGAAGTTCGATCCGGTGACCGAGAAGTTCATCGGCGATGACGAGGCCAACCAACTGCTCACCCGACCGCCGCGACCGCCGTTCGTTGTGCCCGAGCAGGTATAACGGTGGCCGTGTGCGGCGCGGGCCGCCTGCCCGGATGTAGACACGGTTGCAAGCGTCAAGGGACATCTACCCAGCGGCGCTGGGCAGCGGAAGTGCGAATGCACTCCATTAGCTGTTGCACGCGGATTCCCTGCTGGAGGCCTGGCTCGGCAGGTTTTCCCTCGGCCACGCATCGCAGGAAGTTGGCCAGGCAGGCCACGTGGCTGCGCAGCCAGCCGACGGCGGCTTTTGGGGTGGGAAATTGGGTGTCGGGAGGCAAGTAGCGGGCACCGCAGTCGATCCGCGTCCAGCCCCGCATCCCACCCAGCGGACGATCGGACTCGCCAGCGCGATAGACCTCCAGATGGTGCGGGTCCATGCCGTTGAAGCGGATCGCGCCGCCGCTGCCGTGCGCTTCGATCCGCAGCTCGTCCTCGCTGCCGCTGGCCAACTTGGTGGCCTCGATGCTGCCCAGCCCTCCGTTGGCAAGGCGCACCAGGATTACTACGGCGTCTTCGGCATCGACTGGCAGGCGCTGCGCAGGGTCCGCCGGAGCGGGGCGTTGCGGGTAAGCGATGTGCGTTTCGGCCAGCAAGGAGCGAATCGGCCCCAGCAGATGCTCCACCAGGTCCAGCACGTGAGTAGCCAAATCGGCTATCACTCCGCCGCCAGCGGCTGCGGTGAGCTTCCATTTCAGCGGTGCGCTGGGGTCTGCGCTGCCGCCGTGCAGATACCCAGCCCGAAATTGCAGTAGCTTGCCCAAAAAACCTTCCTCCACAAGCTGCTTTGCCCGCAGTGTGGCGGCATAAAAACGGTTCTGAAAGGTCATCTGCGCCACGCCGCGGTAGTCGTGCAACGCCGCGCGGACCTCCTCCGCCTCGGCCATAGTGGCCACCAGCGGCTTGTCGCAGTAAATGTGCTTCTGATGGCGCATGGCCGAAAGAAGCGCGTCTTTGTGAAGATGGTTGGGCGTGCAGATGTGAACGATGTCGACCGTCGGGTCTTCGGTCACGCGGCGGAAATCGGTCGTCGCCACATCGGCGCTAAGGGCCTGCCGGGCCTTCTCAGCAGTCTCAGGGCTACTGGTGGCCACATGCGTAATCCTGGCCCGCAATGGCGGCGGATCGTAAAACAACGGCAGATTCAAGTATCCGTAGGCGTGTACTTTGCCGATGAACCCGAAACCGATGATGCCCACGTTGTATGTCTTCATCGCTGCGACCTTCGGTTGATTGCCCTAGGGTTCTCTATGACGCCGACCGGCGCGCGGCGCGGTGACGCATGAGGGAAGCGTTCAGGCCTGGGAGTTTTGCGCCAGCGCCGACCGCCAGCCTAGCGGCGTCTGTGGATTTGGAACTGCCCTTGGTGGTCGGCGGCGCGCTATTTCCGCAGCAGTACTATGTCTGTCCACTCCAGCGGCAGCTCCAGGGTTGTGCCTTCGTTTGTGCGGGCCACCTGCACCGCCACACCCTCGGTGCTGATTGCTTTGCTGAACTCCAGGGGCACGCCGATACGGACCTGCAACTTGCCGATAGGCTTGTACGTGTGATTGATCAGCACCACCGCTGCGCCTGCCGGTCCGACGAGTAGACTGCCTTCTACCACCGGTTCGGAAAGTTGCAGCACTCGGCGGTCGCCCAATGCCGCGCGCAACGGCAAGGCGAACAACATCCGCGGTTGTGGGGGCCAAACTTCGTCCAGCGTTGTTTGATTGACTTTGTACGGCGAGTACGCCAGTCCGGGAAGAAAACCGACGGCGATCACCTGCCCTTTGCCGTGGGAAACGTGCGCGGCGGCGGGACGACCGTCGTCGAACGTGCCGAATTGACCGGGACCGATTTGTTCGCGCAGGTCGAGCCGACAGCCGATAGCCGGCAGTTCTGCGGTTTGCCCGTCTAACGTCACCCGCACCTTGGCCAACGGTTTGATCCGCGGCAAATCGACCCGTTCGTTATAGGCATGTCCCTGCTGTTTGGTCATTTGTCGGGCGGCATCGTCGGGCCAGACGGCGGCGGCAAACGGGGCCAAGTGCGGCTGGAAGAACTCGTCGCGCGTAGCAGCGCCGGCCGAAAGATACACCACGCCCCCTTCGCGCACCCAGCGGTCGATCTCGGCGGCAGCCTTCCGCGTGAGGCACTGCCCGGTGACGTACAACACCCGATAAGACGACAATCGGCCGGCCTCTACGTCTTCCTCGCGCAACAGGTCCGGCTGAACCGATAGATGTCGCAACGCTGCCCAGGTCAACCGGTTCTCTACAAAACTGGCCGGATCATCGGTGTGCCACATATCGTGGCTGACCGAGTAGAGCAGTGCCACTGGGTCGCGCGAGGGTCGGGCGGAGATCAGCACCGACTCGGATTGCTCCAACGCATGGACGAGTTTGGCCAAGCCGTCGTACTGGCTCCGCAGGTCGGACCAGTAGTTCTCGGTGCCGATGTACGTCGGCCCGAACGTCCAGAAAAAGAAGCTCTTGCAACCCTGGGCCAGCGCGGCGTAGGCTTTCAGCCGCAGATAGCCGTCGTCGCTCGGCGTGATCAAAGCGCGTAGCTCCACCGGCCGGTCGCCGATGCCGCTCCGATAGATTGCGCACAGGTAGCCCAGGGCGTGCTGACCAGTCCAAGTGTAGCTCGGGCCATACATGTGATTTAGCCCCAGCCAGTCTTCGGCCGAGATGACATCCACGGCCTGCTGCGTGCCGATTTCGAAGAAGTCCAGCCCCCGATAACCCATCGCCGTATGCGGCGGCCCCCAGGCATTGAAAAAGCAGTGGTCCGAAGGCAGCGTCTCGGTCTTCACCCGCTGCGGCGCGCCGGCCAGCGACTGCCGCAGCAGATCGCTGGTCTGTCGCAATTGCTTGACGCTCCACCACTGGCCGAACTTGCCGGCGTAGTACATCAGCTTGCGGGTCGGTAGATCGGCGTCGCGGGGGAGAGTTTTTTCGAACATGGCCGCGGCCGGGTACGCGACTTTATCGATCGGCTGGCCCAGCGTGGCGTCGGTCTCGCCCTTGCTGCGCAGATAATCGCGGAACCAGCGATTGAGTTTCTCCGGGTCAACGCGGCGGAAATCGAGCGTTTGTATCTCGTCGCATATCACGTAATGGGCCAAAAAATGATACGTCGACGTACCTGCTGGTTTGGCCAGCTCCTTGGCGATCCGCGCGCCGTCGCCCTTCTGCCAGGCCGAGAGCGACTCATCGGGGTCCGGGCGCAAATGCCAGGTAGCCGTGTAAGTGCGCAGGTTGTAATCGTGAAGAATCTCCGGCCCGACACCGCCAATGACGTTGAAGCCCAGCAGACGCAAAGCCTCGACCCAGCGGCGCGCAAGCCCCGGATCGTACGGCCCCCACAGCGAGGTAATCAAATCGAACTGCTTGAGCCGATGTTCTTTCTGGCCGAGCTGCAACGGGGGAAGGCCTGCTGCGGCTCGCCGGGCGCCAACTGCCTGTTTGGCCCAGGCCAGATGCCGGGCGGCCATCTGCGAGCCGGTCTCGAACTGGTCTTTGTGTTCCCGCAGCGGATGCGGCAGCAAAAAGCCGATGGTGTCCGAGTCGCTCCGCTCCCGGAACGAGATAACCACCGAGTTTTCATCGGGCCGATCGGCAAGCTGCACTTCCAGCACACAGCCGGCCACAGGCTCTCCTTTGCCCAGGCGGCGGACGGTCAACTTCATCGCTGGCCACTCGGCCACGCCGCCGGAGCGACTCAACCGCCCGTGCAACGGCCACTTGGTCAGGTCCAGCCACCCGCTCCATTGCTTGCCGACCACCTCGACCGTCTGGCTCGGCAGATACCAATTTGGCTCGTGGATGTAACCGCCGGCGATGACCCGGAACTGCTCGCCTTCTGGCTCGATGACCCTAAAGCGCACGTAGACATCGGCAGACCAGACCGTCGACGCCGCCGTCGCCAACAACACGCCCAGTACAACACATCTCGATGTTGCGATACATCTCCACATGGCAACAACTCCCGGCAAGTGCAATCAAGTTCAAGCCATATTATAGCGCTGCTCTCGTCGGCAGGGCGAGCGCTGGGCGCCAGCGTGCCATGGCTGGATTGCCCAGCCACGCCGTTGGGCATAACCCGTCAATCCAGCTCTGAGCTGGGCAGGCCGTGGCCCGGTTTGTTGGCGTATAGCAACCAGTAGGCCACGGGAATCACAAACAAGGTAAACAGGGTCGAGGCGAACAGGCCGAAGATCAGCGACCACGCCAGCCCGGAGAATATCGGGTCGATGATGATTGGCACCGCGCCGAGCATGGCGGCACTGGCCGTCAGTAGTATTGGCCGCAAGCGCACCACGCGGCTTTCCATGATGGCGTCGAATAGGCTGCGGCCACGGGCAAGCGACAGATGGATGAAATCGACCAGAATGATGGAATCGCGCGTGACGATTCCCGCCAGCGCAATCATGCCAATCATGCCCGTGGCGGTAAAATAGACCGGGTCCCAATAGCCGCCGACCTCTTGGGCGGCAAGCACGTTGAGCAGCCAGAAGCCAGGCATCACGCCCAGGATCGTCAGCGGAATGGCCAGCATCACCACAATGGGAATGACAAACGAAGCGGTCTGCGCCACCAGGATGATGTAGATGCCGACCATGGCTGCGCCGAAGGCCAGCCCCAAGTCGCGGAACACGTCTAAGGTGATCTTCCATTCGCCTTCGCCGGCGAAATCGACCACGAACCCCTGTGGCACTTCCCAGGCGATTCCGCTGCCGTTGGAGAAGAAGCTTCTCTGGGCGACCGAGCGCGGCGCGACGGTGGACAGCCAGCCGTTGCCTACCCGGCGCACTTGCGCTCCTGGCGTCATGCCCTCGACGCGATCGACCATTACATCCACCACCACATCGGCCGGGGGGCGTCCAGCGGTCTCTGCAAACACGTAGGCAACGGGCTGAAGATTCTTGCGGTAGATGGTTTGATCGACGCGCGATGTTTGCCAGCGCCCCAATTCGGCCAGCGGCACCGGCTGCCCGGCAGCGCCGATGAGCTGAATCCGCGCCAGGTCGTGCGGACTGGTGCGCTGCGCTTGTGGCATCCGCAGCTTGATAGCCAGGGGGTTGCGCTCGGTTGGACTGCGCATCAGCCCCACCACATCGCCCTGCAACGCGGCTTGTAAACTGGCGGCCACTTGCTCGGTCGTGATGCCGTTCAGCGCCGCTTTCTCCTTGTCTACTACGAAGATGTGTTTTTCCACTGGACTTTCGCGGATGTCGTCCACATCGACTACGCCCGGCTCGGCCTCCAACCGGGCACGAACCACGTCTGCCGCCTGAAGGAGGTCTTCGTACTGGTGGTCGGGCCGACCATACACCTCGGCCACCACGGTGGAGACGACCGGCGGGCCGGGCGGCGTTTCCACGATCTTCATGCGCACGTTATGCCGGTCGGCTATGGCTTGTAGGTCGGGCCGCATCCGCAGGCCGATGGCGTGGCTTTGCAAGCTGCGGTTTTTCTTGCCGGCCAGATTGATGGCTATCTGGGCCACATGATCGCCGCGCCGCAGGTAGTAATGACGCACCAGCCCATTGAAGTCCATCGGCGCGGCCAAACCCACGTAGCTGACGAAATCGACCACTTCCGGCACGCCGGCCAGATAGGCCTCGAAGTCGCGTACCGCCGCGTCGGCCCGTTCCAGCGTGGTGCCCTCGTCGAAATCCAGCACCAGCAGCAGTTCGTTCTTGTTGTCGAACGGCAGCATCTTCAGCGGCACGGTGCGCCAGGCGGCCAGCCCCATGGCAGCAATGGTCAGCGCAGTCACCACCAGCAGAAAGCCCCACGCCGCAGCCCGGAAGTGCAATAGTGGCGCCATCAGCGGATAGAACAGTTTATATAGGCGCGTCTGGCGGACTGCGTCGAGGCTGTGCGGGTCGTCATCTTCGGCGGGAGGATGAGCGCCGGACGGCGCGGCGGCTGCGTCGGGTGAATGCGGACCAGTCGCGCCGTGCTGGGCATAGTGCCGCCGCAACACGTGATACGCCAGCCAGGGAGTGATGGTAAATGCCACCACCATCGACATCAGCATCGCCACCGGCACATTCAGCGCCATCGGCCGCATGTACGGGCCCATCATGCCAGTGATGAAAAACATGGGCAGGAAACTGACTATAACTGCCAGCGTGGCGGTGATCAGCGGGGGACGAATTTCGGCAACCGCCTCCAGCACGATCCGCCGTGTGGCCTTTTTGCGCAGGGTGAAGTGGCGGGCGATGTTCTCCACATCCACGATCGGGTCGTCGACCAGTAGCCCCAGCGAAAGTATTAGCGCAAACAGCGTCACCCGGTTGATGGTAAACCCCAATAACAGGTTCACGCCCAGCGTCAGCCCGAACACCACCGGCACGGCCACGGCCACGATCAGCGCTTCGCGCCATCCCAGCCCGATCGTCAACAGGGCGATAACGATGATGATCGCCACCACCAGTGCTTCCACCAGTTCGTTGACCTTTTCGTTAGCCGTCAGCCCATAATTACGGGTGATCACCAGCGACATATCCGAGGGCACAACGGTCTTTTTCAACTGCTCGGCTTCGCGCAACACCGCGCTGGCCACCCGTACCGCGTTGGTCCCCTTTTTCTTGGCGATGGCGATAGTCACTGCCGGTTGCGCCGCTGTCGGCCCAGCCGACGAACGGCTAGCCGTTGGCTGATCGCCGCCGCCTCCCGCCTGGCCTGCGCTTTGCTGGAGCGAGCTGCTACGGTGCTTACTGTTGCCAGGGCTGCGCCCATGGACAACGGCACCGACTTCTGTGCCAGGAAAGCCCTCGTGCGCCGTAAATCCCCGTGCTGGCCCCCAGCCGTGACGGACGTAGTTGTCGACCTCCTCCGGCCCATCGACCACCGTGGCCACATCCTTGAGGAACACGGGCCGGGCGTCGAAAACTCCGACCACCAGGTCTTGCAATTGGGCGGCGCTGGCAAACGGCGCGCCGGTTTCGATCTCCAGCAGTTGGTCGGCGGATCGCAGTTGTCCGGCGCGCTGGCCGATGTTCGCTCCCTGAATCGCCCGCCGCAAGGCCAGCGGATCGACGTTATAAGCGGCCATGCGGTCGGGGTCCATCAGCACCTGTACCACACGGGGCCGTCCGCCAACGACGTACGCCCGCGACACGTCGCCCAGTGCGGCCAACCGCTGGGTGACTTCCTCGGCCACGCGGCGGAGACTCATGTAATCGGAAGCCTCGGCGGTCAGTGTCAGGGTGACGATAGGCACATCGTCGATTTCTACCGGTTTGACCACCCAGCCGGTCACGCCCGGCGGAACCAGGTCCAGGTTCTCGTCGATCTTCTTATAAAGTTTCACCAGGCTGCGTTCGCGGTCTTCGCCCACATAGTAACGCACGGTGATGATCGCCTGGTCCTGGCGGCTCATGGAGTACACATATTCCACGCCGTCGATCTGGTACAGAATTTTTTCCAGCGGTACGGACACCAGTTGCTCGACTTCCTTGGCACTGTGGCCGGGAAAACTCACGAACACATCGGCTAGCGGCACGACGATTTGCGGGTCTTCCTCCCGCGGCGTGACCAGCAGCGCCGCCAGTCCGATTACCGTGGCCAGCACCACCAGAATAAGCGACAGATTGGATTCCAAGAACGCCTTGACGATCCGGGTAGCGATGTGCTGATCGTGGCCTATATGGCTGTGCTGTTCACTCATGAGAGTTTCCCTTGCCAAACCGCCTGCACCCGACCGGCGCTCCGACGATTGCAGCCCGACGCGCCACAACAGACTTCACACTGGATTTCAAGTTGCACCGTTGCGTGTTTCGCATTGCACCGCTGCGCATTTTGGCTTTGTACTGTCGAGTTTTTTCGATGCGCGCCTGCGCTCAATCGCTGGCCGTCTGCTGACGGTGTACTACTACCGTTTCGCCCTCGCGCAAGCCGGAGAGCACTTCCACGTCGCCATCGAAGGTACGTCCGGTGCGGACTGCGCGGCGGACGGCTTTTCCGTCGAGCACTACATCTACCAGCTCCACCTGCCCTATTTGGCGGACTGCACCGCGGGGAATCACCAGCACGCGCTCCTCGTCCAGTGGAATCACCAGCCGGCCGAACATGCCCGAGTAAATCCCCGGCGGACACGGCCCGCTGACCTTCACCTGAAAGGTTCGCGTGGCGGCCTGTGCCTGGGGAACGATTTCGCGGATATTGCCCTGGCACAGTTTCTGCAATCCTTCAATGAACACGTCGATGCTCTGACCGACCGCCAGCCGGTGGGCCAGCGACTCGCGCACGGCTGCCACTAGTTCCATCTGCCGCGGATCGTAGATAGTCACCAGTTTTTGGCCGGGGATGACCATCTGGCCGGCGTCCACGTGCTTGTCGATCACGATGCCGTCGAACGGCGCGGTCACCGTGGCCCAGTCGAGCATTGCCCGCACCTCGTTGGCCGCCTCTTCGGCCCGGCGCAACTCGGCCTGGGCCGAGTCTAGCGCGGTTTTGGCCTGTTCGTATTGTTGCGGGCTGACGGCCTTGCGGCGGAGCAGCTCGGCATAGCGCTGTTCATCGGCCAAGGCCTGGTTGCGGACTGCCTCGGCTGCTTGCTGTGCTGCTTCTACCTGACGCAGCTTGGCGCGCAGATCGGTGTCGTCCAGCCGTACCAACACGTCGCCGGCCTTGACGAATTGGCCTGCGGCGGCCTTGACCTCCAACACCCGGGCAAGCAGCTTCGAGCCGATGCTGGTCTCCAACACTGCGCGAACCTGACCCACGGCCGACTCGGTCCGCGGCACAGTTATCGCCCGTACCACAGCAGTCTGTCCGGCCGATATCTGGCCGGCTTCAGCCGAGCTGGCGATTTCTGTCGGCACTTTTCGGGTAAACTTGCCGGCCAGCCACAGCATCAACAACACCACGCCGACAACAAATCCCGTGTAAAGCAACACCTGGGCCGCTAAGCGCCACTGGGCAAGAAGGTTTGTTTTCATCGCAGTCGATGCCTTGTGTCTGAGTTATAAGCGGCGCGCCACAGGCTGGGGCGCTTGCCTGCTCATTTGTTTTGACTTTGTTGCCGGTAAAGAAGTTACAACGATTTGGACTTTTCGCCAAGCACGGGTCGAGATCGGCTGGCCGGACGGCTGCTGCCGCTGGATGCCAAACATAGCGTCCGGCGTAAGCCAGCTCGATGCTTCGCCACCCCGCGCCCTGCAACCCACAGGTCGCACAGCGCTACCGTCGCGTGCGCAAAGCCGCTATATTACTTCATTACTTCATTACTTCATTACTTCGGTCCTGTTGGAGAGTGAATGAGGACGGTTTCATCCACTCGGCGCATCGACCGTCAGTCGAGCGGAGAGACTTCGCCCGTGAGCCAATCCAGCGACAAACCGCCAACCTTCAAACCTTATGTGCCCGACGAAGTAATTATGCCCGAGCTGACCCTCTCGGCGCTGGTGCTGGGAGCGGTACTGGGGATCATCTTCGGGGCCTCGTCGTTGTATCTGGTGCTCAAGGTGGGGATGACCGTCTCGGCCTCCATTCCCGTAGCCGTGTTGTCGATTACTCTATTCCGCTTGATATCGCGGCTCTCCGGGTTTCGCCGGGCGACGATCCTAGAAAACAACATCGTGCAGACGACCGGTTCGGCCGGCGAGTCGATCGCCTTCGGCGTGGGCGTGACCATGCCCGCGGTCATCCTGCTGGGATTCGACATGGAGCCGCTGCGGGTGATGGTCGTGGCGGTGCTAGGTGGCGTGCTGGGCATTCTGATGATGATCCCGCTGCGCCGGGCTTTCATCGTCAAACAGCACGGAGTTCTCAAATACCCTGAAGGCACCGCCTGCGCCGATGTACTGATCGTCGGCGAGCAAGGCGGGGCTACCGCCAGAACCGTGTTCACCGGCTTCGGCATCGCCTTTGTGTATCAGTTCCTCATGCTGGGGCTGAAGTTCTGGAAAGAAACGCCCGCCACCTTGATAAAAAACTTCCGCGGGGCGATGCCGGCCATGGAGGTCAATCCCACCCTGCTGGGCGTGGGATACATCATCGGTACGCGCGTGGCTTGCATCATGCTGGCCGGAGCGCTGCTGTCGTACTTCGTATTGGTGCCGGCGATTTGCTTCTTCGGCGACGCCCTGCCCGAACCCATCCCTCCTGCCGCTAAACGCATTGCTGAGATGTCGCCCAGCGAAATCCGTAGCGCGTACATCCTGTATATCGGCGCCGGCGCCGTGGCCACCGGGGGGATAATCAACCTGTGCCGGGCGTTGCCGCTGATTGTTAGTTCCATCGCGGTGGGCTTGCGCGACGTGCGCGCCACCGCCGCCGGACGTGCACTGGCCCTCCGCCGCACCGACCAGGACCTGCCCATGAGCTTCGTGCTACTTGGCACACTGGGCCTGGTGGTCGCCATTTGGACTGTACTGCCGGTGGGCACTCCACTGGGCGGCACAAGTCTGATGGGTGCTGTGCTGATCGTACTGTTCGGCTTTTTGTTCGTGACGGTTTCCTCGCGGTTGACCGGCGAGATCGGCTCTTCGTCCAATCCCATTTCCGGCATGACCGTCGCCACGCTGCTGCTGACGTGCCTGATCTTCCTGGCCCTGGGATGGACCAGCGACGAAGACCGACTGATCGCCATGACCGTGGCCGGCGTGGTATGCGTGGCGGCCTCCAACGGCGGCACTACCTCGCAAGACCTCAAGACCGGTTTCCTGGTGGGCGGAACGCCCAAATATCAGCAGGTGGGAATCATCGTTGGGGCGATCAGCTCGGCGCTGGTGATGGGCTACACGATTCTGGTACTCAACGATGCAAGCACCGTTTACAGCCGGCAGAATCTCCCTACACCTAAGCACCCCCCGGAGGTCGCCGCACTGCGGCTCCCCGAAGCTCGCGCCCCCGGCGACGAGGCCACGTACTACGTCTGGCAGGTGAACCAGGCCGAGTCTATCCGCCAAGGCATTCCCCGGGGAAAATACCTGGTGGACGCCGCGGGTAAGATCTGCTACTTGGTCGATCCGGGCGTGTGCGGCCGCCTGACGCACCGCGACGACGGCACACCGGTCCGCAAGTACGAAGCTCCGCAAAACCAACTCATGGCCCTGATCGTCGATGGCATCTTGCAGCAGCGCTTGCCTTGGACGCTGGTTCTGCTGGGGGTGTTCATCGCGGTGGTGCTTGAGCTGAGCCGTGTGCCGTCGTTGCCGTTTGCTGTGGGGGTTTATCTGCCCTTGTCGCTATCCACGCCGGTGTTCGTCGGCGGGATCGTCCGTTGGGTGGTAGATCGTTACGCGGCTGCCCGGCAGGCCCCTCAAAACCAGGCCGCAGGACACACGTCGGCGGAACTACAGTCGGAAATGAGTCCTGGCGTGCTGATGTCCACCGGCTACATCGCCGGCGGCGCAATCGCCGGCGTGTTGATCGCCTTCCTATACTTCAGCGACGAGATTCCCAAACGCCTCGGCTCGATCGGCGAGGGATTCTGGAATGCCGTGGGAGTGGACCCCGAGTTCAATGGGCTGGCGCTGGTGGCCTTCGCGGTGTTGGTGGCCCTGTTGCTCTGGGCCGGTACGCGACGGCCAGAGTCATCGCCGGAAGGGATAGTCGCGCAAACCAATCAGGAGAACCCACGATGAGAACCGCACTACAAAATCGCTGGCTTCCGACTTTGTTTTTGGGGACTTTTATGAGCTTGTTTGTCCTGCCCGATTTGCCTCTGCTGGCCGACGAAGGGATGTGGCTGTTCAACAATCCGCCCAAGAAATTGCTGAAGGAGAAATACAACTTCGACCCACCCCAACAGTGGTACGAGCACTTGCAGCGTGCCTCGGTGCGGTTCAACAGCGGCGGCTCCGGTTCTTTTGTTTCGTCCGAGGGGCTGGTAATGACCAATCACCACGTCGGGGCCGATGCCATGCAGAAACTCAGCACCAAGGACAAAGATTACGTCAAAGAGGGCTTTTATGCCCGCACGCGCGAGGAAGAACTCCGCTGTGTCGATCTGGAACTCAACGTGCTGATGAGCATCGAGGATGTGACCGAGCGGGTCCAGGCGGCGGTCAAGCCGGGAATGGACCCGGCCGAGGCGGAAAAGGCCCGCCGCGCGGTGATGAACACCATCGAAAAGGAATCGCTCGATCAGACCGGGCTGCGCAGCGACGTGATAACTTTGTACCACGGTGGGCTGTATCACCTGTATCGCTTCAAGAAGTACACCGATGTGCGGCTGGTGTTCGCACCGGAGCTGGCCATCGCCTTCTTCGGCGGCGATCCGGACAACTTCGAGTATCCCCGGCACGATCTGGATGTGTGCTTCTTCCGCGTGTACGAGGACGGCAAGCCGGTCAAGCCGCCGGCCTTCTTGCGCTGGAGCCAAAAAGGCGTCGGCGACGGCGAGCTAGTGTTCGTCTCCGGACATCCCGGCCGCACCAGCCGACAGAACACGCTGGCCCATCTGGAGTTCATCCGTGACCGCCAGTTGCCCCACGCGCTGAACAAACTGCGCCGCTGGGAGGTGTCGCTAAGGACTTTCAGCGAACGGAGCGACGAGAATGCCCGCCGCGCGCAGGACGATCTGTTTGGCGTTCAGAACGCCCGCAAGGCCTTCCTGGGGCGGCTGGCGGGCCTTCACGACCCGGCGGTGATGCGGCAGAAGGCGGCCGCCGAACAGGCCCTTCGCGCCGCGGTCGAGGCCGACGCCAAACTCAAACAGCAGTGCGGCGATCCCTGGCAAGACGTGGCCGCCACACTGCCGGTGTGGAGCAAAGCATTCTTGCGCTACGACTTGCTGGAGCGCGGCGCGGCGTTCAACTGCGAGCTGTTCCGCATCGCCCGCGGTCTGCTCCGCCTGGCGCAGGAAACGCAAAAACCCAACGCCGAGCGGCTGCGGGAATACCGCGAATCGAACCTCGAGTCGCTCAAACAACAGCTATTTTCCGAAGCCCCCATCTACGACGACCTGGAGACCGTCAAACTGGCCGACAGCTTGTCGATGATGGTGGAAATGCTCGGCTGGCGCAACGGGCTGGTGCAGAAGGTCTTGGCCGGTCGCTCGCCGCAGCAACGGGCCGTCGAGCTGGTTTCGGGCAGCAAACTGGCCGACGTGGCAGTCCGCAAACAGCTTTCCGAGGGCGGACTGAAGGCCATCGAGCAGTCGACCGACGCCATGCTCGTCTTGGCCCGGCTGGTCGATGAAGAAGCCCGCGCAGTTCGCAAAATCATCGAAGAACAGGTGGAGGAACCCCAGCGTCAGGCTTATCAGCGGCTGGCACAGGCCCGGTTCGCCGTGTACGGCACCGATCTGTATCCCGACGCCACCTTCACGCTGCGGCTGTCGTTCGGCGTGGTCAAAGGGTATACCGAAAACGGAAGACAAGTCCCCCCCTGGACCACCATCGGCGACGCCTTCCGACACGCCGAAAAACACGGCCACAAGCCACCCTTCCAGTTGCCCGCAAGCTGGACGCAGCGCAAAGACGAACTGGACTTGAGCACCCCGCTGAATTTCGTGTCCACCGCCGACATCATCGGGGGCAACTCGGGCAGCCCGGTCGTCAACCGTCAAGGCGAGGTTGTAGGCGTGATCTTCGACGGCAATATCCAGTCGCTGGTGTGGGATTACGCCTTCAGCGACGAGCAAGGCCGAGCCACCTCGGTCGATTGCCGCGCGGTTGTCGAGGCCTTGCGAAAAATATACGACGCCGGCCGGCTGGCCGACGAGTTGGGGCGGTAACAGTTCTAGCCATACGGTGCTGCGCACAGATTGGCTTAGGATGGCCGGGGCACGTAGCAGTGCGCCTCGGCTGTTGCACTGCGCAACGCACATAGGTCGGCTACCGACCAAACTGCCGGTCGAGTTCCTCGCGCGTCAGTATCACAGCGGTGGGGCGTCCGTGCGGACAATGATGGTGGTCGCCCACCAAATGGCGTTGTTCCAGCAGCGTGCGAATTTCCTCGTCGCTGAGCCGGTCGCCGGCCTTCACTGCCGCCCTGCAAGCGATGGTGTGCAACAAGCGGTCGAGCACCGCCAGTCGGTCTGGCGGGCGGCCGCTTTCGGTCAGCTCAGCGATCAGATTGCGCAGCAATTCCACCGGGTCCAGGTTGGCCAACATCGCCGGAAAACCGGTGATCAACACCGTATTGCCCCCGAATGGTTCCACGCAGATTCCCAACTGCCCCAGCAGTGCACGGTGCTCCAGCGCAGCGGCTGCTTCGGCAGGCCCCAGATCGACCGGCTCCGGCACAAGCAGGTTTTGTATTTCGATGGCGCCGGAATGCACGCGCCGCCGCAGGTGTTCGTACAATATTCGCTCGTGCAGTGCGTGTTGGTCGATGACCAGCACGCCTTCTTCCGTCTCGGTCACCAAGTACTTGTTGTGTATCTGGAGGGCCGGAGGTCTGCTCCCTGCTGATGCGTACTCAGGCGCCGCCCCAACCCGAGCGCTCGCTGGTTGCCCGGTCTGTGGTGCACACTCCGCCTGGTCGTCCTTCCCGATAGCGCCGGTCGGCCATCCTCCGGACAAAAGAGGATTAAAAGCAGCTTCCTCCAATCCGACAGAGGATTGCCCATGCGGTACCTTATCATCTGGGGTAGAGCGAGCGGTCTGCTCACCATGCGACGGCGGTGCTACGGCGGGATGCGGCCCGGCCGACGGCGCCGGCGCCGGCCTGTCGATCCGCTGCACCACCAGCGGCCCGGCAGGTCGCGGCCCGCGCCCCACATTGAACACCGCCCGGGCGGCAGCGTTGCTGTCGCCCGTGTCGGCGGTGGGCCAGCTCGATACCTGGGCTTTGGCCCACTGGACGAACTGTTGACGGAAACGGAGTTGCTCGGCCCCTTCAGGCTGGCTCTCGGAACCATTCGCTTCGCCCGGCGCAGCCAGCGACTGGCCGGGCATGCGCGGCGCCAGATCGCTGGTCAAGAACTTGCTGCGCAGCGCGGAAAGCAACTGACTGTATAACCGGCCGCCGTCCTGGAAACGCACTTCCAATTTGGTCGGATGCACGTTTACGTCCACCAATTCCGGCGGCATGGAGAACACCAGAAACGCGATCGGATAGCGCCCGCTCATCAACAGTCCCCGGTAGGCCTCGCCCAGCGCGTGTTGCAACGCCCGATCGCGTATATACCGACCGTTGAGAAAGAAATACTGCATCCGATTGTGGCTGCGGCTGTGCGCCGGCGGGGCCACATAACCAGAAATGCTTACCGGCCCGTCGCTGCTCTGCACGGCAATGAGGCTGTCGGCCAGTTCCGGGCCGAACAGCCTGGCGATGCGCTGCCGCAGGTCCGCCTCGGCTTCCACTTCCAGCAATGGGCGGTCGTTGTGTCGCAAGCTGAAATGCACTCCCGACGTAGCCAAAGCGATGCGGATGAATGCCTCGCACACGTGCGAAAGTTCGGTCTGCGGTGCCCGCAGGAACCGGCGACGTACCGGCGTATTGAAGAACAACTCGCGCACCTCGACTACTGTTCCCACCGCCGCTGCACAGGGGACGACCTGACCGACGGTGCCGCCGACCACTTCCAGTTGGGCGCCGGCGGCGCTGTCGGCAGTGCGGCTGCGGATGGTCATACGGCTGACCTCGGCGATCGAGGCCAGCGCCTCGCCCCGAAAGCCCAGCGTGCGCACGCAAAACAGGTCTTCCGCCGCCTGAAGCTTGCTGGTGGCGTGCGGCGCGACGGCCAGGGGCAGCTCCTCGGCCGGGATGCCGCATCCATCGTCGGCCACGCGGATCAGTTCCAGCCCGCCGCTCAGGACCGACACGTCGATCCGCTGCGCGCCGGCATCTACCGCGTTCTCCAGCAATTCCTTGACCACGCTGGCCGGACGCTCGATCACCTCTCCGGCGGCAATCTTGTTGACCAGACTTTCCGGCAACCGACGTATAGGCATGACAATCGCTACCGACGGCACGAACTCCCACATCCGGCCGCGGCAAGGTTTCCCTCCTATCACATCAATGCATTTCGGTGGCCACCACACCAACTCCCTTGCGGTAATAGTTGAACTGTACATTGGGGTGATCGGCCAGCAGCGACATGGGCACCGCACTGTCGGCGATCTTCTTGGAGATCATCAGGGCCGTCAACCTCATGCCGAAGGGATTGTCGTGATTGCCTGCCTGCCAGATGGAAACCTTCTCTGCCTTCCACGTTTCCACCGGTCCAACAGTGGCTGCCTTGGTGGGAACCAGCGCCACTTGCCCTCCCCCCGAAGTCCGTGCGTTCTGGATAATGGTCATCGGATGCAGATCGGTCACCCGGGTACACAGCTTGCGGTATTCCTCCGGTGGAGGCGGTTGGTCGGTCCACGGCGGCAGTCGGCGGGGAGGATCGTTGAAGGCCCAGTGCTTCACCTCCCCTTGACCGCCCTGCATCACTACGCAGCGGATCTGGTCGTAGGTGCGGCTATACGCCTCCAGATCGCCTGTGGGGAAGTGGAGATGGTCATGAGGCATGCGCAACTTGGGGTCGATGCGGTTAAAGCACAATTCCATGTCTGCCCGGGCAAAACTTAAGGGATGCGTAGTAGGGACCGGATTCCCCTGTTCATCCACCCATTCGTCCATTCCCCAAAAGTGAGCGCTGCGCACGTCAAGCTGCAACTCGTTGACGATTCTGGCCACCAGGGGCAATTGCTCGGTGGGACCGATAGGCCCGCAAATCCCCGCCGGATTGTCCTCGGTCGATTGCCGCCAGGCGTTGACGTATTCCAGCGCCTCGGCCAGATAGAATTCCTCCAGGGTGTCATACATCACCACGCGGAATCCCGGCCGGGAAAGACGCTCCATGTCCTCGACGGTCAGGCGGGCGGCGTCGGCAAGGATTTCTGGGTCCAAGGTAGTGTAATCCCACCAATCGGGCGCGACTTTACTGAGCGGACGAGCCATCGCAAGCTCCTTCAGTCTGGTTGATTCATGCCAAGGAACACTTCCTCATGATTACGTTGATTCATGGCAAGCAACACTTCCTCATGATTACAGCGCCCCACCATCGATGTACAACCGTGGGGCGCGATTATAGGCCCCGTTCATTGACACTCGCGGCTAACCGATTGATCGGGCTGGGCGCCGGGCATATCCATCCTCGGCCGCCGGATGTTGCGGAAAGCGATGCCGCCGTCGGGGAGCCAGCAGGGGTTGTAGTCGTGCCAGGGACCGTCGGTAAGCTGCACCAATCCACTGCCGTCGATGTTGATTTTGTAAATGTGATAGCCCTGCCGGCCGCGCCGCCAACTGAAAACCACCTCTCGGCCGTCGTAAGACAGGTCGGCGTCGAGTATCTGCCCGTCGGGAGAACTGACCAGTTCGATTGGCTGGGCTTGCGGATCGTGTAGCGGGAAGACGTACAGGCCGCCGCCGTTTCGCTGCCCTTCGTAGTGATATGTGTAAACGTGCGAGGCCTCGATCTCGTAGCGTTTGACCACTAGCAGGCGATCGACATCGTACAGCAGCACCCGGCGCTGAAGCTCCACAAGTCGATCCGTGGCAGCATCGGCCACTTCGGCAGCCAGCGCAACCAGCCGCCGAGCCGACTCTTCGGCAGTTGGTCGGCCCCTGGCCGCTGCGGGTGACTCCCCGGCGGATAATCCCGGCGATACTTGTGTGTCGGGTTGTGTGCCTGTCGTCGGCGAGGCCGACGGCCACCTGGCAGCGACCCGATCGCGCAACTGCCGGATAAGCTCCTCCAGATGCTGACGGTTAGGGCGGTCAATGGGCGGCATCAGCTCCGGAGGAACCGGGTAACCGCCGTGCAACGCCACTTTCATGGTGGCCGCAGCGGTGATGGCCGCAAGCTGCTCGTCGGTCGGACTAACGGCGAATACCATTATCTCGGCCGCACCTGGATTGAATCCGCCATAGGAATTGAGGAACCTGAGGGTGATCTTTTGCACTTTTCCGCCGGGCAGCTTGATCCGCTGCGGCCCGTGGACCATCTTCAGCGTTCCCTTGATGGCAGGCTCGGCTTGGTCGTCCAGGTACAGCTCGTAGTCCTTCCAGCATTCGTTCATGAACCAGGAGGTGCGGCCATAGTACACCACTTCGGCCGCTGGCACCGGCTGCGGCCAGCGGAGGGTGAATTGGGCCTGATCGCCGCTACGGGCCTTCAGCACGCACCAGGCTGCGTGCAGGTCGGCGTTGCGACTGCCCGCCGGCGGTATGCGGCCGTCGATGGCGAACTTGGCCAGATAATGCTGATTGTGTTCCGAGCTGGCTTCGGCCGTGGCCCGCAGCGCAATGTTCTCCGGCAACGGCGAAGTGGCAGCAGCGCCCGCCGAGACGGACGCCCGCCCAAGGCAGATCGCGCCTGCCATCAGAACCACCAGCGATGGCCGACACGCCCGCAGGTCTGCATGGGTCCAGATACTCATAATTCCCCTCCGCGCACGACCGTGCCCACAGCAAAGCGGCGGCCGGCCGCAATGCCGACCGTGCTTGCACATTCTACAGCATCGGCCAGGAGCGGCAATAACTGGGAAAGCGGCGGAGCACAGCGCAAAACAGGTGCTTCTGTCGCACCGGGCTGGCGCGTGGGACGCCGGCAGCAGGACTATTGCTGCTGTGGTTTTTCGATGGGCGGTTCTGCGGGAAGCGATTTCTGCTCGGCCGATTTTTCGGCAGCTTCCGGCTGCACCGGCTGGCCGGCTGCTTCTAACCGCTTTTCCAGTTCGGCCAGCTCGCGCCGCAGCGCATCGACGGCCTGGCGCAACTGGTCGAGCGACTCTTTCGATGCGCCTTTCAGATCATCGTTGCCGGTCAATCGCGGCAACAACTCGGCCCAATGTTGCAAGGCCAATCGTGCGGTTTGCACCCGTTGCGCATCGCCTTTCGGTGTGGCAGGTTCCTGGGGCGGTTGCGGAACCGGCTTGGGTTGCGGCTTGGGCTGGACGACTGGTTTGGCGGCTGCTTTAAGCGCTTCGTTGGCGCGGGAAGCAGCCGATGGATTGTCGCTCTTGGCGATCTTCTCCAGCGCCTGTTTCGCCTCCTGGCGTACAGTCTCGTCATTCGAGCTATACAGCCCGCGCAAGATATTGATCGAGCGGATGATCCCTTCCAGCGAATCGCCCAGCGCCCGCTCGGTCAGTGCGGGAATGGCCGGCCTGCCGATTTCGGCCAACCGGCGGCTGGCCTCCTGACGCTCGGAGAACCGCTCGGCCGAAAGTTGCTCCACCAGACGCTTGATTTCTTCTTGAAGCGCCTTGTCGTCGTCCGGCTTTTGTTGATCGGCCGATTCTTTGTCGGGCGGTTGCTTGTCGGCGGATTGCTGCTTTTCGGGTTGCGTTTCTTTGTCGGTCTGTTTGTCGGTCTGTTTGTCGAACTGCTTGTGGG
The DNA here is from genome assembly GCA_938015445.1 of uncultured Pirellulales bacterium. GTDB lineage: Bacteria > Planctomycetota > Planctomycetia > Pirellulales > Thermoguttaceae > CALLPE01. The sequence continues at coordinate 107,394 of CALLPE010000007.1, read as the reverse complement.
GCTGTTTGTCGGGCTGCTGGCTGTGGGCGTCTTCGCTGCTGGGCTGTTCCTTTTCGGCCGGCGCTTGATCGGCGACAAAGCTAGCCGAACCAATCGGCCGGTCTCGCAGTCCCAGCGGTTCCTGCTGTCGGGCGAAAACCCTCCCCACACAAGCCGCTACGACCATTAGCGCGCAGGCCAAAGACCAACGCGAAAAGCAGTGGATGTGGTTGTTCACTTTGTTCTCCTTTCCTTGTTTCGAGTGGCCGAGACCATAGAGTCTCGAGTGGCCGAGACCGTAGAAGACTGCAACCGCCTCGCCGACCGGCCGCCGTTTGTAGACAAGCTGGGGCCGTGGGTACGCCGCCGGTTCAACTATTATTCTAACATGCCGGTCCTGCTTTTTGCGCGCGGAACCGGCGTGGCTGTGCGATAGCGTCGTGCCTGAGTGGCCAACAAGCGCCCGCGCCCCCGCCCACCGCGTCGTCTCTGCCGGAAAGCACCCGGCGGCCTACCAACGGAAGAAGCGGTAGGGGTCATCCCACTCTTCCGGGTGGTCGAGATACAGGCCTTCTACCCAGCGGCGTTCGGGCTTGGCCGGGTCGATCGGTTGGCTGAACCGCTCCAACAGCGGCGTCGGTCCGGCGACGCCCAGGTTGGCCAGCAGCCGCGAAAACAGGAACGACACCCGGCGGTACGTCCGCTTCAGGCTGTACTGCTCGTTGCCGTACTGGAACTGCCACGGCACAAGCTGGCAGAAGACCACGCCCGCCTCGTCGGCCGTGGCCAGCACACCGTTTCCCAGCAGTGTGGCTCCGGATGCCACAAGCGGCAACTGCCGGGGATCGCGGTTGTGGACATCGGCCGGCGAAACGCCTGCCAGCGAACTGGCCGCTGCGGGCGGATCGAAGTACGCCGCGATGTGTTCGGCCGGGTGAAAGGATACTTTCGCAGGCAGCAGGGCGCTGATGCGCTGGTCGCCCACGCCGACAACGAGCATTTGTCCACCCTCGCGCAGCCATTGGGCCAGTGCGGCGCGATGCTCGAGCAACAGTTCTACAGAGTCCGGCCCGGCGATCAGTACATCGTGGACAAAGAGTTTCTGCCCTTTGAAGTCTTGCGCCTTTACGCCGATCATTTCCAGGTGCGCTTTGCCGGCTGCTTGGCCGACGTACCAGGCATTGCGTTGCGGCGCTGGCTTCCACTGAAGCACGTAGCGTAGGATGTTTCGTGCCAAGTGTTCGGCTGCCGGATCTTGTTCGGTGCGACCGGTAACATCCATCTGGCAGAAGAGCACCAGGCCGCGGCCTTCGCGGTACTGCAACAGCGGGCTGTAGCGGAGGCTGAAGCCGCCGTCGATTATCGGCAGGAAGTCGCCGCAGGGTGGCTTTTCGATTAAGGCCGAGGCCACGTTGCCATAATTGCCACAGCGCCACAGTCGGGGCACAGGGATGTCGCACCAGCGGACCACCGGCCCGCGGCCCGGGTCGAGTTGATAGCTTAGTTTCGGTGGGAGCACCGTGGCGGCGCCGCGCCAATTGGCCAGATGGTTTTCTGTCAGTCCGGCCAAAGCCGGATGATCCGGCAGCCGGCGGAACACTTGCCGCAGCCCATACTCGGCCACGCGGAAACCCAACCGCTTTTCCAGCACTTCGCCGCTGTGCTCGAAGACGAGGACTTTCAGCCCATCGCGCACGCGCTGAAGGTTCGGGCCAGGGCCGTCGAGAGTGAGTGCCTGCTTGCCGATTATGAGCAACTCGTAGGCTGACAAATCGTCTCCCGCCTCCACGCGCCGAAACGCCAGCCCGCAGCGCTGGAGCAACTCGGCCGTTTGCCCCTTGGGGTCCCACAGCGCCACCGGTGCGCTGCCGGGCAGCGGGGTGGGCTGGGGCAGAACGTCGATCGCAAAAGCGTCTTCCTGCACTTCTGTCTGGGCCGAGCCGGTGGTGAACTGCGTTGTCAGTTCCAGCCGGTATTGGCCGGGCGGAAGCCTGTCGGGCAGGCGGACTATGATCGGTGCGCGGTACTGCTGACCGGTAGGCAGTTCACCGCTGGCCGTGCCGCTGACAGGCTGCGGCAGCTTGCACGTCCAGCGGCACTCGAAGCTGACTGTCTGTCGCGAATTGTTGATGAGGATGATCTGCTTTGCGACGGTCTGGCCCGGAACGAAATTGTGGTCCTTGCTGGTGAAGCGCTCCGGCTTGCCAGCGATGTATGCCAACAGGGGTTGGTTGTTGCGCAGCAAAGCTCGGGCCGGCGGCATGGCAATCCAATCATTCAGCTCGAAGGCCAAGTCCATGCGTTCGTAACGGCCTTCGATGTAATCGGGGCTGAAGCCCGGGCGCTGGAGGTTGTCCCAATCGGTCGGTAGCTCTTGGCGGCGTTTGTCCACGCCATCCCGCAGCCGCCAATAATGCCCGTGTTCCCAGGGAGAGACCGCCGATACACCCCAGGTGCGCAGGGCCCGCCAGTTGTCGTGCAAGTACATCGCCAGCACGGTGTGGCGGTCGTCGAAGAGCGGCGAGCCGATTTCGTACGGATAATCCCAGCGATGCCACACTCTGCCGGCGTGGAACTGCCGGGCTTCCCAGCGGAGGTTGGCTTTTTCGGCTTCGCTGATGCGATAGGCCTGCGGGCCGAGAAACTGGGCGTTCCATTCGGCGAAGCACAACTCCCAGGGCACCCGCGCGCTGCCGAACTCGCGCTGCCCGCGGAACCAGCCCCGATACATCGCCCAGTCCCAGGTGAACGGGGCGCCATACTCGCAGGTGAAGAGCGGCTTAATCCCCTTTGTGGCCCAGTGCTCGAACCAGTCGGACATCTCCTGGATAGGCACGAAATTGGGATAGAAGTTCGTCACGTGCATCGCCCCTAGGTTGCCAGAGGCGTGATGGTACACGATTCGGCTGGGGTCGAGCTTGCGTACAATCGCTTCTGCCCGTAAGGCCAGCTTAGCGTTGTTTTCGCTCCAGCGGTCGCGGTGGTGCTGGATGCCGTCGGTCATGTGCGGATTCATGTCTTCGGCGTATCCGGTGGCGTTGTGGCTCATCGAGTAGAAGACCACCGACGGATGGTTTTGCGCCACGCGCACATAGAACTCGGCATGCCGTGCGTAGCCGTTGTTGGCTTCGGCGTCCGGCATGCGCCAGTCGTAGTGCGAGAAGTGAGGTTGCGAGAAAGATACCAACATGCCCACGTCGTCGGCCGCACGGAGCACTTCGGCGAAACTCAGGTGCGCACCGGGCTGGCAGCCGTAGTTGTGGGTGTACACGAAGTTGATCCCGAAACTCTTCAGTCGCACCAGGCTTTCCTTCGCTCCCTGGTAGCTGGCTAGCGCGGCGCTGATCTGGGCGTTGTCCAGCGGCACGCACGACAGCCAGATGCGCGAACCGTTCAGATAGAAATCGCGGCCCTCGATCCAGAACTCGCGGAAACCCAGCCGCAGCGGATAGCCCACGTCCAGCTCTCGACCGCCGACCGGTGCCGAAGCCTCCACTAGCGCCAGCCGCGCGTGATACATGTTGTGCGGTGTATGGATGTCCCACAATCGGTCGGGTTTCCAGCGATTGGCAAAGCGGATGCGACCGCCTTCGAGCTGCTCGGCCCCAAACGGCAAGCTGCGGAACTGGGCCACCACTTTGTCGCCATCGAGTATCTCGGCCCACAGCGCGTACCGCCCCGTCTGCTTGAGGTTCTCCAGCCCCACGTCGAAAGCGATCTGCCACTGGCGCACCGATGTCTCTACTCTGATGTCGCCGAGGCGGGGGCCCGCAGGCAAGCCCTCCAAATAAACATCGCCGCACAATCCGCGACGAGCCACCGCGCCCTTGACCTGCCGGGCGGCGGCACTGTCGGTGTACGAAAGCATTACGGCCTGTAGCGGCATGGCGGCCACGTACATGCTCAGCAGGTGTTTGTCGCCCGGTCGGCACACAGCGGTCAAATCCAGCCGGCCGCCGGGAAAGCGCAACTCGCCGGCCCGTTGGCCGTCAACGAACACAAGCGCATACGAATTGAGGTATTCGACCGATAGCTCGATCTGCCGGTCTTTCCAGTCGGCCGGGATGGTAACCTCGCGCTGATACCACGCAGCGCTGATGCCAGCCAGCTTCACGGCCTGCCAGCTCGGATGAGCATACACCGTCTGACAGTCCTTCTGCATGTAATGGGAAATGCCCGGCCAAGAGCCGGGAACCTTGAAGTAACCCCAACCGGCCGCGGGCACTTGCTCCGCCGTCTGCCCGGCCGGTTGCCAGCGCCACAGACCGTTGATGCACACCCGCTGCCGGGTGGAAGTGCTCTGCCGATAGGCATTTTGCGGGTCCCACACGGCGCGGATGCCTTCGGGCAGAACAGCGTCCGGCTGGCTGTCGGCGGACGCAGCGCCCAATGCGGCGGCCGCAGCCAAGCCCATCGCAGCGGCAATCGCCCCCAGCGGCAACATCAGCGGCCCAGTCCGTCGGCAAGCAAACATCACCAGTCTGTGAGCAAACACCGGCACAGAGCAACCAACCAAGGGGTTCATCGGCCGTCTCCGATAACAATGAAAATGAATCAGACGCGGCATGTGAGCGGTTGAATGGGCCCCAGCAGGCGAGCGGTAGGAAACATCTTCCAGGAACTTCGCGGTGTGAGGGTCTTTGCGGCCCCATACGATGTGTTATCATAGAGCGATTTTATTGGCAATACTCCAAGCCGACTGTACGCCCGGATGTGAGGGTCGGGCAGTTGTTCCCCGACGCGCCTGCCGTGCTGAAGCCAGCCGCTCTTGCGGGAAAAGCAAATCGGAGGATGTCTAGGTGCCGCGACGCGACGATCTGCACAAGATACTGATCATCGGTTCCGGGCCGATCATCATCGGCCAGGCCTGCGAGTTCGATTATTCTGGTACCCAGGCTTGCAAGGCTTTGCGGGAAGAAGGCTACCAGGTGGTGCTGGTCAACTCCAATCCGGCCACCATCATGACCGACCCAGAAATGGCCGATCGCACGTATATCGAGCCACTGACCTGCCAGATGCTGGAGAAGGTTATCGCCGCCGAGCGCCCCGACGCCTTGCTTCCTACCTTGGGCGGCCAGACCGGATTGAACTTGGCGATGGAACTGCACCACCAAGGGGTGCTGGAGCGTTACGGGGTGGAACTGATCGGCGCGCGTGCCGAGGTGATCGCTAAGGCCGAGCAGCGCGACTTGTTCAAAGCCGCTATGGAGCACATCGGCCTGGAGGTGTGCCGCGGCCAGACCGTAACCTGTTTGGAAGAAGCGCGCGCGGCCATCAAGGAAATCGGCTTGCCCTGCGTGGTGCGCCCCAGTTTCACCCTGGGAGGCACTGGCTCCAGCGTGGCCTACAACCGCGAGGAGTTCGACACCCTGGTAGCCAAAGGGTTGGACGCCTCGCCCATCGGTCAAGTGCTACTGGAGGAATCGGTACTGGGCTGGAAAGAGTTCGAAATGGAGGTGATGCGCGACGCCGACGATAACTGCGTGATCATCTGCTCCATCGAGAACTTCGACCCCATGGGCGTGCACACCGGCGATTCGGTCACCGTGGCCCCGGCACAGACGCTCACTGACAAGGAATACCAGCGGATGCGCGATGCATCCATCGCGGTAATGAGGGAAATCGGGGTAGATACCGGCGGGTCGAACATCCAATTTGCCATTCACCCTCAGACTGGGCGTATGGTGGTCATCGAGATGAATCCCCGCGTCAGCCGCAGCAGTGCCCTGGCTTCCAAGGCCACCGGATTCCCCATAGCCAAGATCGCCGCCAAGCTGGCCGTCGGCTACCGCTTGCACGAGCTTCCCAACGACATTACCCGGCAGACGCGTGCTTGCTTCGAGCCGACCATCGACTACGTAGTGGTGAAGGTTCCCCGCTTCACCTTCGAAAAGTTCCCCGAAGCCGACCCCACCCTCACCACGCAAATGAAAAGCGTGGGCGAGACGATGGCTATCGGACGCACTTTCAAAGAGGCGATCCAGAAGGCGCTGCGCGGCTTGGAGGTGGGAAGCTTTGGTTTCGGTTGCGACGGCAAGGACTTATGGGGTACCCTGCAACAGCCGACCATCGAGGAAGTCCGCGCAAAACTGGCCGTTCCTAATGCGGAGCGCATCTGGTACCTCCGCTACGCCATCAAATACGGGATGTCAATAGGGGAGATTTACGAGCTGACGGGCATTGATCCTTGGTTTCTGGAAAACCTTCACGAATTGGTGGAGCTGGAAGACCACCTTCGCTGGCAGGGACGTCTTCAGACAGTGGACGACGCGACGCTGCGGTGGGCGAAGCGCTGCGGGTTTGCGGACCGCCAATTGGCCGTGTTGCTCAACAGTACCGAGATGGAGGTACGCGAGCATCGCAAGCGGCGCGGCATAGTGGCGACCTTCAAAGCCGTTGATACCTGCGCGGCCGAGTTCGAGGCTTACACCCCTTACTACTATTCCACATACGAAGACGAGGACGAGACGCCCCCCAAGTCCCCGGCGGTCCGCAGGGTAATGATCCTCGGGGGTGGCCCGAACCGCATCGGCCAGGGAATAGAGTTCGACTACTGTTGCTGCCATGCCAGTTTTGCATTGCGCGAATTGGGGATCGAGTCGGTGATGGTCAACTCCAATCCCGAAACCGTTAGCACCGACTACGACACCAGTGACATGCTGTTCTTCGAGCCGCTGACAATCGAGGACGTGCTTAACATCTGCGACCGCGTGCAGCCCGACGGCGTGATCGCGCAGTTCGGCGGGCAGACGCCGTTGAACCTTGCGCGGGCGCTAAGCAACGCCGGCGTCCCGATTATCGGCACGAGTGTCGATACCATTGAGGCTGCCGAAGACAGGGAAGCGTTCCGCGATTTCTTGAACCGGCTCGGGCTGAGGCAGCCGCCCAGTGCCGTGGCCCGCAACACGGCCGAAGCCCGCGCCGCTGCCGCCATTATCGGTTTTCCTCTGTTGGTGCGTCCCAGTTACGTGCTGGGCGGCCGGGCGATGGAAATTTGCTACGACATGGCGCAGTTGGAGCGCTTCGTGGCCGAGGCCTTCGTCGCCGCGGGGGGCCAGCCGGTGCTCATCGATCGCTTCCTCGAGGATGCCATCGAAGTGGATGTGGATGCGGTGTGCGACGGCCAACATGTGCTGGTGGCCGGAATAATGGAGCACATCGAGGCAGCCGGGGTTCACTCAGGCGATTCGGCTTGCGCTATTCCTCCTTACAGCCTTCCGCCGGATGTGGTGGAGGAAATACGCCAGGCCACCGTCGCTCTTGCCCGCAGCCTGCGCGTCTGTGGACTGATGAACGTACAATTCGCCGTCAAACAGGAAGGCTCGCAGCGCGTGGTGTACGTGTTGGAGGTGAACCCCCGGGCAAGTCGGACCGTGCCTTTTGTTTCCAAAGCGACCGGGGTACCGCTGGCGAAGATTGCGGCTAAGGCGATCGTGGGAGTGTCGCTGGCCGAACAGGGATACACCACAGACCCGGTGCCGGTGCAAACCTCGGTAAAGGAATCGGTATTTCCCTTCATCAAGTTTCCTGGCATCGACATAGTGTTGGGGCCGGAGATGAAATCCACAGGGGAGGTAATGGGCGTGGCGGAAGACTTCCCCATTGCCTTCGCCAAAAGCCAGATCGCCGCCGGCACGGTACTGCCGCGGGAAGGACGAATCTTCGTAAGCATGAACGAGCGCAGCAAGATGCAGTTCGTGCCGCTGGCCCGGCGGCTGAAGGCCATGGGCTACGAGCTGCTGGCCACCACTGGAACTGCCCGCTGCTTGGAGGCCGCCGGCATCGAAGTGCGCCGGGTGAAGAAGCTCCAGGAAGGGCATCCGAACTTGATCGATTACATGGTCAACGGGGAAGTGCAACTGGTCATCAACACACCCAGCGGCAAGGGCGCCAGGACCGACGAAGGGCGCATCCGGGCGGCAGCGGTGGCTCGCGGTGTGCCGTGCGTCACCACCCTCCAGGCAGCCGAAGCCGCCGTGGGCGCCATGGAGGCCCTGCGGAGAGCTGCGCTTTCGGTGCAGGCGCTTCAAGACCGGCATCCCCAATACGCCAGACGCTGAAGACGCAATGGCGATCGCTGGCAAGCCATCGCAGGCTTATTGCGCGGCTTGGTGGAAGCATGTCCAGCGGGCCAGGCAAGTTGCCTTTTTCGCGTCGTGACCTAACTTTGCCGAGGAGGGCATGTTATGCGTATTGCAGTAGTGGGAACCGGTTATGTGGGGCTTGTCACCGGGACTTGTCTGGCCGAGACGGGTAACGAGGTGACGTGTGTCGACAGCGACCGGGCGAAGATCGAGCGTCTGCGGCAGGCCGACGTGCCCATCTACGAACCCGGGCTGGCCGAGCTGATCTTGCGCAACGTTGCCGCCGGCAGACTTCAATTCACCGTCGATCTGCCGGCCGCTGTGGCCCCGGCGGCGCTGGTTTTCGTGGCGGTGGGCACTCCTTCAGCCGACGAAGGCTCGGTGGACCTGTCGGCAGTGTGGAGCGTCGTCGAGCAGATGGCGCCTGCCTTGAACAGGGAAGCTATTGTGGTGCTTAAGAGCACGGTGCCGGTGGGCACCAATGCCGCTGTGACACGCAGGCTCGAGCAGTTGACGGGTCGGAAGGTGGAGGTGGTCAGCAATCCCGAGTTCCTCAAAGAGGGCACAGCCATCGAAGACTTCATGAAGCCCGATCGCGTGGTCATCGGCACGCGAAGCGAAAAGGCCATGGAAGTGTTGTGGGACCTGTATCAGCCATATCTGCGCACCGACAAACCGCTGCTGTGCATGTCGCCAGAAAGCGCCGAGATGACCAAATACGCCGCCAACGCCCTGTTGGCTACGAAGATCAGCTTTATCAACGAGATCGCCAACATCTGCGAGCGGGTGGGGGCGGACGTGAACGAGGTTCGCCGCGGCATCGGGCACGACAGCCGCATCGGCTTTGCCTTCCTGTTTCCCGGCGTGGGTTACGGCGGAAGCTGCTTCCCCAAAGACGTACAGGCGCTAGCGGCAGTGGCCCGCCAGGCCGGCGTGCCGCCGCGCATCCTGACGGCTACCCACGAAGTAAATCTCCGCCAGCGAGAATTGCTGGCCGACAAAATCCGCCAACATTTCGGTGGAACTCTCGGTGGGTTGAAGGTGGCGGTATGGGGCTTGGCCTTCAAGCCCGGCACCGACGACATTCGCCAGGCACCGTCGCTATCGATCATCGAGCGGCTGCTTCAGTGGGGCGCCTCGGTGGCGGTACACGATCCGGTGGCGATGGCCAATGTGGGAAGCGTATTCGGGCAGAGGTTGTGCTACTGCCAGCAGCCCTACGAGGCGCTGCACGACGCCGACGCCCTGGTAATCGTGACCGAATGGAAGCAATTTGTGCATCCGGATTTCGCCCGAATGCGGAAGCTGATGCGCGGTGCGGTGATCTTCGACGGGCGGAACTTGTATCAGCCCCAGCGGGTGGCGCAAGAGGGGTTTGTGTATTACAGCGTGGGGCGTGAGGTAGCAAAGCCGGGGTGAGCCTGTCGGAGGCCGTCATGGGATGGAACTTTCCGTCCCACCAAAAGTCTGCCACTCCGCGCCGGGAAGACGCTGCAATCGTGTGCCCGGAACCGCTGGTGCCGAAAGAATCGACACCGGCGGCGGGAAAACCGCCATGCAGCCTTCAGAATCGCCCCAATGGTCAGCTACGTAACATTTGAATATACGCCACGTTACATCTTATGCCACGATTTCCGTTTATGTGGCATGGGAATTGCTATATGAACGACGGTTCTTTTTGCCGACAGTACCCCCACAGCGGTAGCGGGGCCGGCGCGGTAAGCGCCACGCCGGCCCCAGCCTCTAACGCTGGCGTAGAATTGGGCGATAGGACCTATTTGTAGTCGGGTACTGTCTGGTTTGAAGATGAACACCATCGGCTTTTACCTGATCAACAAAGAGCATGACCGAGGGAGTTACCAGTATGAGAAACATATCATCCGTTATGTTTGCGACGTGTCTTGTGTTGGCGAGCTTTCTAGCATCGCTGGTTCTTGCCTTTGGCGGTCCGGCCATCGCCGCCGAACAACCGCGCATCGGGCCTGATCCGGAACTGTACCAGCGCACGGTGTCTAGGGCGATAAACTATCTGACCAAACAAGGGCAGGCCGAAGACGGCTCGTACAGCAAGCAGGCCGGCATCGGAGTGACAGCGTTGGTGACGACGGCACTGCTCCGCGCGGGTCTTACCCCGCAAGACCCCGTGGTGGCTAAGAGTCTCAAGCTGTTGGAAAGCTACATTCAGCCCGACGGCGGCATCTATACCCCCGATTCCTTCTATAAGAACTACGAGACCTGCATCGCCATCATGTGCCTTGTGGAGGCCAACAAGGACGGTCGTTACGACAAGATCCTGCAACGGGCCGAGGCGTTCGTCAAAGGCATCCAATGGACTGAATCCCAGGGCAAGCAAAAAGCCGATATGGAATACGGCGGCGCCGGCTACGGCAAGAAGAATCGGCCCGATTTGTCGAACACGTCTTTCCTCATTGATGCGCTGGTGGCCTGCGGACGGGGGCCGGAGGACGAGGCGATTCAAAAGGCACTGATCTTCGTTTCGCGCTGCCAGAACCACGAAAGCGAGCATAATACCGCCCCATTTGCGCCGAAAAATCCCGACGGCGGCTTCTACTATACCTGTGCCGCCGGAGGCGAGAGTTTCGCCGGAACTTTACCCAATGGCGGATTGCGCAGCTATGCCTCGATGACCTACGCCGGGCTGAAGAGCATGATTTACGCTGGGCTGAAGGCCGACGACCCGCGCGTCAAAGCCGCTACCCAGTGGATCCGCCAGCACTACGACCTGAAGACCAATCCCGGCCTCGGCGAGATGGGCCTATATTACTACTACCACACCTTCGCCAAGACTATGGACGCTCTGGGCAAAGACTTGTTCGAGGACGCCCAGGGCGTACAGCACGATTGGCGCAAGGAGCTGGTAGAAGAACTGGCTTCCCGCCAGCAGGAAAACGGCTCCTGGGTAAACGAGGCCGACCGCTGGATAGAAGGCGATCCTAATCTGGTGACCGCATACGCATTGTTGGCACTATCCTACTGTCGTCCCAAGTGATCACCAGCAAGTGAAAAACAAGTAACCAGGCCTTCAGCATATTCGCACATCCGCACGGTGGCACGGCTGGTTAGCTTAGCCGCTTAGTCTGGCCGGTGCTTAAAGCGTTGACCCGCGCGATGGCTGATGTGCGGGTCGGTAGTGGCGGTTTGTTGCTTGCCATAGAGCAGATAGCGCTGAAAGTATGCGTGACCGCAAGCTAAGAGCGTTTGTCCCACGGGCGAAAGCACACCAGCTACAGACGAGCGTTCGCCAGCTAGCAAATAGCCAATAGTATGCGTGGTTAACTCCTCAAGGTTTTTCATTTTTGGAAAGGGATAGGTTATGTACGGTTCGACTCGGCGGGGTTTCACTTTGGTCGAGATGTTGGTGGTCATTGCCATCATTTTGGTGCTAATAGGTTTGTTGATGCCAGCGCTTGCCACCACGCGGGAATCGGCTCGCTCGACCCAATGCTTGAGCAACTTGCGGCAGCTTTATCTGGCGACAATGCAGTTCGCGGGAGTCAACAATGGCATTTTGCCACCCTTCCGGTGGCCCGATGCTACTCGCCGTGTGGTTATTCGTTTCAACGATGCAGAGGCGGTGGAGGTCATGCGTCCGCGTTGGCCTAGCTTGCTAAGCGAGTTCGCCCAGGGTGTGTTCGACCTGGACCAGCTCCGGCAGATTCAACAGTCCACCGGAAGGATCGACGACGACTTGGCAGTAGTGACGAATCGGATATTCATTTGTCCGAATGCGCCGGAGCGTGTCGCGGTGCGAAGTCTTGGTTACGGGTACAATTATCAGTTTTTGGGCAATTCGCGGCCCAAGTACTCCGACAACCCCAGCCAATTGCCCGGGGCACAGTACGCCTGTTTTCCGGTTAGCGAGAGCAGCGTCGCCGCCGCGCACATGACTGTACTATTTGGCGATTCGTTGGGGTCTGCCGGGGAGTGGCCGGCGCGCGAAAGACTGCCCTACAGCGCAGCCGAGCGGCTGATCAATTCCGTTGGCAATCACGGCTACACGCTCGATCCTCCCCGGTCTTACACCCGCGACGGCATAAACTTCACCAATGCCCATTACGGCGCGGACCATTGCACCGCCAACAGTCGCATGTGCCCAGTCGAGCCGCGGCATTCCGGACGGGCGAACGTGGTGTTTTTGGACGGGCACACGGCTTCGATGACCCCGGAAGATCTGGGCTACTCGATGAACTTGGATGGTTCGTTCAACCGCAATGGGGTGACCAATAAGTATTTCAGCGGGACGGGCACCGACCGCAACCCAGCCCCCTGCGACCCGAATCGCAATTGAGCGTCCGGCTCACAGGCTCCGCCAACCAGCCGAATCTTTTCGAGCAACCGGGCGGACGCACTTGTGGGCGTTAGTGAATCAGCAACGCCCACAGGGCGCTAATGTCGCCAATCAGCGCAACAAGCGGAACGAGCGGAAGGAAGTTTCGATGACTAATCAGGCGCCACTGTGAAAACGCACGCACATCAGCAAGATTATGCCGTTGCCGACACAGACGACCCTCCGCCGCTGTCCGGTGGCGCAGACAAACCCCCGCCCGGCAGCCACTTGCGAGTGGACTTCGCTTGTCCGGAGTGTGGAGCCTCGGGCTGGGTGATGTGGGCGAAGCTGGCGCGGGTGATGCGCTGCTACAATTGCCGCACGCGATTCTGGATGGACCGCACTGGCCATCTGGTTTCTGAACGCCAATCGCGGAGCGTGAAGTTCACCTGTCCCCGCTGTCGCCACCAAGACGCTTTGCCCGAGCGGCTATTACCCACCGCAATTGCCTGTCCGGCCTGCGAGACCCACTTGGAGCTGAATGCCAGCGGCGTAGCAACCGGTAGCGAAGCCTCCCCTGCGGCAATTCGCAGCCGGTCGGCCGGACGTGGCCACGCCGTCGCACAACGCCGCCGGCTGTTCGCGGCGGCCGCTGTCGGGGTGGTCGTGGGGCTTGTCGCACTGGCGAGCGTGTACTTCGGGCTGATGGGGCGGTCAACTGCGTCGGGCTCCCGGGCGTCGCAGTCCGACGTGGACACAGCCGCGCGACAATTCACCCGGCTTTGCCTCCAAGGTCGCCTTGAACAAGCCGCCCGGTTCGTCCTGCCGGACCAGCACGAGTACCTACAACGGTGGCTGGCTTTTTGGCACCCGGCCTTACCAGCCCTCGACGACTCCACTGCCGTACAAGCCGACATTTCCTTGCAAACCATTCAAAAGCACCACGACCGAGCAGTGCTGTATGTGAAGGTCGAACTGGATTCCCGCCGCTCAATCGGACTGACGCAGCAATGGGTATTGACCAGCGACGGTTGGCTGCTGGATGCAGCGGCCATGTTTCGGGCAATTGCCCAAGGCGGCGACTGACTACCGTGGCAAGCGCGGCTGTCGCGGCACCTTTATCGCCGATAGCACTTCCGGAGCATCGGTTGGCCCGAACTGCCGTACAAGCCGGCAGTGCTGTTATGATTTGGCTTGCAGCTTAGCACGGGCCAGTAAGCGGCACGGCTGGATAAGCCGCCCGTGCCACCCGGCTGTTATCCCACGGCTGGATGAGCCAGGCGTGCCAGCTTGTTGTTTTTGCACGGCTGGGCGATGCGGGGGTTTTGGTGTACAATTGCGCGTTCTGCTGCGCGCACAATTGTGCCTTTCGCCGGGAAAAGCCAACTACGCTAGCAACCGGCCGATTGCCGGCGCGCAGCCCCAGGCAATAAAGCCAACAGTGGGTCGATCCGTCAAGGTGCAAGGTTACTGCCTATGGAATGCAAGCAAGCCAAGAATTTGAAGAACTGCACGTGTAGTTATGATCCCTGTTCGCGGAAGGGGATTTGCTGCGATTGTCTGGCGTATCATCTCCGCGCCCGACAATTGCCCGGCTGCTGCTTCCCGCCCGAGGCCGAGCGGACCTACGACCGCTCGTTCGAGCACTTCGCCCGATTGGTGCAGCAGAAGAAGATTTGACGGGCAACCGGCCGGAATAGCGGCTGGGCGGCGTGGACGTCGGCCCTGTAGGTGGGCGGGAAGTATTTTCCACCCCCGGCACTTGTAGGCATGTCGTTTGTAGGCGCTGGAAGACAAAGGGGTGTTTTGCAGGCGCTCATCCACTGTGGGATGCAGCAACGACATCGCGCACGCCTGGCTAAGCCGGCCGTGCCACTCGAGGGCCTTCGACCTACCGGCCAGGTGTGCCGATAGCCAGCCAGATGTACCGACTCGATAGGCAGACGCAGCGCTGGTTGCTGCTGTTTTTCGGTACCGCCGGTTGCTGATCTTTTTCGGTTCTTTTTCGGTCTTGCTATTTGGTTTTATGGCTCACTGTGGGGGGCGTCTGTGCGCCGGGACTGACGAAACCGGGCAATGACGCCCCCGGCGAGTTTCATCGGCCAGCGCGCTGGGCCAGGTATGTGCGCAAGTTTTCAGCGAGTTGTTGCGGCAGGCGGTCGCGGTTGGTGGTAGTGACAGTGGTCAGCTCGACGTCCGGCCGCAGTTTGACCGCTGCGATCAGTCCGCCCCCTTTGGCAGCCACGGTGGCCAGCAGGGCGGCGGGGCTTTCCAGGAGTCGGTCGACGAACTCGACGAACAAGCTGCTGAAGCACTCCATCTTGCCGATTTCGTCGATTACCGCCAGTTGGATTTCGCCGTCCCCGGCGGTCAGCTCGGCGCGGAGCAGCGAGTCGAACGCTGCCAGGTCGACACCGTAACGACCCACTTGGGCCTGGCCCCGAAATCCGATGTGCGCCATCACCGCGCGGCTACCCCGCAACCCCACGGCATCGAATCCCAACCGTCGGCCATGCTCTCGAATCTCCTGGGTATAAAACCCGACGATCCCCGCTGCCGCAGCGACTTTAGACGCTAGCAGCGGTTCGGTTGACGTTTGTAACTGGCCGGCCGCAGTACTGCCAGGCGAGGGAACCGCAAGCAGCAACTCCACGGTGCGGCGGAGCACCGTCGTCTTGCCGCAGCCCGGTGCACCGGTAAGCAACAGTCGTGGGGCCGAACGGTTCATCCCAGTCCCTTGTCGAGTGTCGGCGGTCGCCAGCGCTCCGCCAAGACGCAAAGTCACCAATTCAACCGTTCGAACGGCTCGGCAATTGCGCCAGCATACTCCTGAAATGCTACCGCGAGCAGAACGTGTGACTGTTAAAAACGCTCGGCAATTGCGCCGGCATACGCCGACAGCCTACATTCGCAAAACATGTTCTCGCCAAAGTCGTTGGTGTCTTGATGGTGTATCCGTAAACACGTCGCAGTCGGCCGACGATTGTCACCCCACCGGGGCTTTGATCCAGCAGCGGAAGCACGGGCCGCACAGCCAGAAGATCATCCGCCGGTACACCTGGTCGATCAGTTCTTGTTCCGAAAGGTGACGCATCTGCTCGATCAGCCGGGCCACTTCGCGGTGCGCGTCGCGGTGCAGGTCTTCTTCAGTGAAGCTGGGCGGGGTGGGGTCAGCCAGGGCTTCGATCCGCACCAGATATGCGTCGCCTTGGCCGGGCGTAACCGGCGTGGCGCATCGGGCACAGATCAGGGGGACAACTTCGCTCGAGTACGACTGGCTCATGGGCGTATTGTACGCTGCGTCGATGGCGGCGTCAGCAGTACACGCCACCATGGTAGTTTTAGCAGCACACGCCAGGGTGGCGCCAGCAAGATAGGCGCGGGCAGAGTGGCTCCGCTGGACTATCCCGGCCACCACGCAACCGGCTCCGCGCGGCAGGCGTGCAGACGACGGTTGCCGCTGGGGCATCGCAGCCACTGCGCCCGTTGCGCTGCGAAACAAGGGCATGGCATCTGCTAGTGCGTTATAATGCCCACGAGGACCATAAGCGGGAATTGCAAGAAGAAATTGCAAGAATGACGACGTTGCGTAAAGGCGGTGCAGTCGCCGAGCCGATCAGGGGGCAAATCGGACGAGGGGGTTCGCTTTGCTCGCTTGACCAGTTGGCCCTTTTTACACGGTCCGGTTGATGACAGAACCGCCGCTTAGCATAGGAGAATCGCCGATGAGAGCGTTTGCCAGTTTCGCCAGTTTTAGCAATCGGGTATTGCAAGGCGTTGTCGGTTCGAGCGTGTTGGCACTGTGCTGTGTAGCGGCAGCCGCCGAGCAGTCGACGCCCGCGGCGGACGAAGCTGAGCTTCGCGCCGGCAAGAACTTCATCTCTACGCCGGTTTACTCGCAGGAAGAAGATGAGAAGCTGCTGAAGCTTTTTGCGGGCTTGCGGGTGGCTGACGTGTGCGATGGGATGGACAAGGCAGGGCTACAGAACATCGGCCTGGTCTCCGCCGACATACGGCCCTTGTGGCGCGATACCGAAAAGTTCACCCATCGTATTGTGGGCATCGCCGTTACGGCCCGGTACGTACCCACCAATAAACCGCCCATCGGCCGCAAACAGTCTGCTGAGTTCGACAAAGCGGTGGGCCAATGGTACCGCGAGCTGTCGTCGGAGCCGTTCGTGCCGCTGCTTCGCAAAGGGAGCGTGCTGGTGATCGAAGACGCGCTGGGGGCCGACGTCGGCTCGATCGGCTCGAACAACATCCTGTCCTGGAAGCTGCGCGGCTGCGTGGGCGTGGTGACCAATGCCACGGCACGCGACACCGATGAGATCATCGCCCAGCGGGTGCCACTGTACTACAAGCAGCCCGGACGCGGCATCAGGCCGGGCCGGAACCAGATCGAATCGGTCAACCGGCCGGTGGTGATCGGCGGTGCGCTGGTCGTTCCCGGCGATGTGGTAGTAGCCGATGGCGACGGAGTGGTCATAGTGCCGCGCCAGCACGCTGAAGAAGTGGCCCAGTACGCTCGCCAAGTACTCGAAGGCGATAAGGCGAGCCGCCGCAAACTGTACCAGAGGCTGGGGATGCCGTCGGATGCCTCGGTGGAGTGAATGCTACCACAGCAGTTCGGTTCAGCCGGACGGCGCTGGCGAGAGGAATCACCGCGGATGGGTTGGTTGTTGTTAGCTCTATGGACGTTCGCCATAGGGGCGCTGGTGGGCAGCTTTTTGAACGTGGTGGTGTATCGGCTGCCGCGCGGCATGAGTATCGTTTGGCCCGGCTCGCACTGCCCAGCCTGCCGCCGACCCATTGCCTGGTACGACAACATCCCGGTGCTCTCGTGGCTGGTGCTGCGTGCCAAATGCCGCCGGTGCGGCGCGCCGATTTCGGCCCGATACCCGGTGGTCGAATCGCTTACCGCCGCAGTGTTTCTGACGGTTGGCCTGTTGGAGCTTTTCTCCGGCGTGGAGAACTTGTGGGGGCAGATTGTGCGGTCGGCAGAAGCGGGCATCGTGCCACATCGACCCATGCCGGAGTTAGTCGCCACATTTCTGGTCGACGTGTTCGTGTTGAGCACCGTGCTGGCCGCGGCATTGATAGAATACGATAAAGGCCGTCCGCCTGTGCGGTTGTTCGTGCCGGCGCTAGTGCTGGCTGTAGCAGCGGCGGTTGCGTGGCCCCAGGCACATCCGACGACAAGGTGGTTCCCGGCCGACGGCCGCTGGGCCGCTGTGTGCGATACTCTGCTGGGGCTTGCGCTGGGGATGACCTTCGGGCTGGCCAGCGCGGCCATCGGCAGTACAGTGCGCCGGTCGGTTGCCAGAATGCGTCAGCCAGCGGCGGACTGTCCAACTGCGACTGCGCCAGCCGCGAGCCACACACAGCAGAAGGTCGATGCCCGGGGCACGCAATCTCGGCTATCTTTGCCCAGCGTTCGGGCCGACCCATATTGGCTATCGGCCGGTTGCATCGGCGGCCAGTTCGGCACGGGCGCGGCAGCGGTAATTTGCGGTGGGGCGTTGGTTGCCATCTGCATTACTGCTCCACTTCGGCGCCGGTTGCCGCCGTCGGCATGGCTGCTGATCGGCGCGCTGGTGTGGCTCGCCGCCGGGCTGCGCTAAGGATGTACGTGGATGACTACATCGGGAAAAAACCGACCGCGGACACGGCGCAAAGCTGCATCGCGCCAGGCCGCTGCAACAAGCACCGTGGCAAAAAACCGACCGTGAACACGTTACCCCATTTGCTCGACATCCCCTGGCCACAATGGCAATCCTGGTGCGCCCAGCGCGGATTGCCTTCATACCGGGCTGTGCAACTGCGCCACTGGGTATTCGCCGGTCGGGCGGAAAGCTTCGAGCAGATGAGCGATCTTCCCAAGCGGCTGCGGCACGAACTGTCCGCCAACTTCCGGCTGTGGAGCACCAGGATTGTCGCCCACCAGCGGGCCGAAGACGGAACCGAAAAGCTGTTGCTGGAACTGGCCGATGCCCAGCGCATCGAATGCGTCCTGCTGCGCGACGACCGGCAACACGCCACGGTGTGCATCAGCACGCAGGTCGGCTGCGCAATGCGATGTGTCTTTTGCGCCAGCGGGCTGGAAGGCGTGGTGCGCAATCTCACCACCGGCGAAATAATCGAACAAATGCTTCTATTACAGCGCCGGCTGACGGCCGAAGAGCGATTAAGCCACGTGGTGGTAATGGGGATGGGCGAACCGCTGGCCAACCTGGACGCATTGTTGCCGGCATTGGAGGTCGCCAGTTCGCCGCACGGATTGGGCATCAGCGCACGGCGGGTCACCATCTCGACCGTGGGCTTGCCCGAGGGCATCCGCCGCCTGGCCGATGCCGATTGCCAATACCATTTGGCCGTTTCGCTGCACGCGCCCGACGACGATTTGCGAAACCGCCTGGTGCCTGCCAATCGCAATATCGGCATCGCGGCGATTATGGAAGCGGCGGACTACTATTTCCAGCGTACTGGTCGCCGGGTAACATACGAGTACGTGTTATTGGGCGGCGTGAACGATCGACAGCAACACGCCCGGCGCTTGGCCCAACTGTTGACCGGCCGACCGTCGCTGATCAACCTCATACCATACAATCCGGTGGCTGGCCTGGAGTTCCGTAGACCCTCTCCGCTGGGGCTGCGCCGCTTTGTGGAAGTGTTGGAGCGGGCCGGGCTGGCGGTGCACGTTCGCCGCCGCAAGGGGGCCGAGATCGACGCCGCCTGTGGCCAATTGCGCCGGCGACTGTGTGATGTTCCGCATACTGGTTCTGGGAAGACTGGGCAAGCGGCTGCGCGTCGAGATTGAGGGCTGCTCGCCTTTTTGGCCAATGCCACGCATCTGTCAATGAACTGGGGCGTTTCTCAAGAAACCGAGGGGCGGTTTGGGTGTTTACCACTGTAGGGACGTACCGGGCGACAGCATGCGTGGCTGGTCTTGATGGCGCTTAATGACTACACTAGTAGGTGAGTTGTTGACGGCGATCCGTCGGCGCTCTGCCAGTCAATTACGACGAGAACTACCGTGGTCGTTAGCGAATCATCCGCCCGCCGCTACGCGCTCGACCCGGATGTGCGGTTGATGCTCGAGGTGCGCGACGGCAATGCCGCCGCCTTCGAGGAGTTGGTGGTGCGGTACCAGGACCGGCTGGTGACGGTCTTGCAGCACTTGGTCGGAGATCGCGATCAGGCCGACGACCTGGCGCAGGACGTATTCCTCCGCGTATACCGGGCGCGCAAGACCTACCAGCCCGGTGCTCGATTCGCCACATGGTTATTTACGATCGCCAATCGGGTGGCCGCAAATGCGCTGCGAAACAAATCGCGGCGGCGCGAAGTCACCCTTCAGCCCAAGGAAAGCGGTTCGCTGGGCGCCCGACCGCTGGATTCGATGATTTTGGCCAGCAGCGGGCAGATGCCTGCCCGACAATTGGATAAAGCCGAGCTGCGCGATATCGTTCGCCAGGCTTTGGAGACTCTCAACGAGCGGCAGCGTTTGGCTGTGCTGTTGAGCAAGTTCGAGGGAATGAGTTACGCCGACATAGCAGCCGTGATGGACCTGACGCCGCAGGCGGTCAAGTCGCTGCTGTCGCGCGCTCGATGTAATCTTCGGGAGGTGCTGGAAGCGTATTTCGAGGACGGTCAGCCGCCGGCGCCGCAAAAGGCCGAAACCACAGAGGCGACGGATGTAACTCAGCCGCACAAGGAACCGGCTTAGGGCGTCGCACCCGAACGGCATTTGCCCACTGCCGGCCAATTGGTGGATTGCAGGCGATCGGGTTGATAGCAGAAAAGCAGCAAGCACGCAGAGTAAATTGTCCAGGGGTCATGTCCGAGTCTTCAGCCAATCTCGAACCGGAGGTCCAAGAACTGCTCGTCGCCTACTTGGATGGCGAGTTGGACGCTGAAACCGCGCGCAGCGTCGAGGAGCGTTTGGCCAGCGATCCGGCCCTGCGCACGGAGATGCAACGTCTGGACCGCGCCTGGCACATGCTCGACGCGCTGGAGACCGAGCCGGTCGATGAGCAGTTTACCCGCACCACCTTGGAGATGACCATCGCTGCGGCCCAAGAGGAACTTCAGCAGGAACAGGCCGAGCGGCCGCGGCGCCGACTTCGACGCGCACTGCTGCTTTGTGCCGCCGCAGCAACGGCTGCGCTGGGCGGGTTTTTCGGCGTGCGACTGGCTTTGCCGGACCCCAACCGCCAACTGCTGGAAGACCTGCCGGTGATCGAGAATCTGGAGCAGTACCGGGCAGTGGGCGATATCGAGTTCCTCCGCACGCTGCACCAGGAGCGCTTGTTCGCCGACGAACCAGACGAAGGAGCCGCCCCATGAGTGCATGGCCGCACCCCCGACGTCTGCTGGCAGTGATATGCTGGTTGGTTGGACTGGTGGCAGTATGCGCGGTAGTAGCTGCGGCAGTCGCGCCCAGCGCAATAGAGCACAGCGACAACGCCGAGGAAACCATCGCCCAACGGCTGGAGCGCGTCAAACAGATGTCTGCCGAAGAAAAGGCCCAGTTGCTTCGCCGGCAGGAACGTTTCCTCAGTCTGGCACCGGCCGAACAGCAGCGGCTGCGGAAACTCCACCACGAGATCCAGCAAGACCCCAACGCCGCGCAGTTGCGCGAAGTAATGCACCATTACTACGAGTGGCTGAAAACGCTGCCGGAGTACCGGCGGGCGGAACTGGCCACGCTGGAGCCCAAGCAACGCTTGGCCCAGATTCGCAAGTGGCGTGCCGAGCAAGCCAGTCCGAGAGACCTTCAGGCGCTGACGGCCTGGTTGGAGCAATTCGGCACGCGCAACGAAGAGCGCTACTTGGCGACGCTGCCAGACGAATCGCGGGAAGCGTTCTCGCGCACGCTATCGCGCTGGCCGCGACAAGCCAGGGCAAGAACCATCGCCGCGTTAATGCTCTTTCCCTGGCGACCAGCGGAGGCCTTCGGCGAAGGGGCCAAGGGCAAGATGCGACCGCTGGCGGACAAAGAACGGGAAAAAATTCTCGAAAACGAAAGAAGCGCCGCCCTACAGGAACTGCGCAGCCAGTTGACCGCCGAGACGCGGCAACGGCTGGAAAAGCTCTCGCCGGCCGACCAGTGGCGCATCATTGCCGAATGGCTATCGCAGGATTTCGACCGGCAGCGGGGGATGTTCCGTGGTCCTGGGGGTCGACCGCAAGTAGAAGAAAGCCAATTGCTGGAGTTTTTCGAGAACGAGCTGAACGAGGCAGAGCGGGATTATCTGTTGCGGCTGCCGGGCGAGAAAATGCCCGCCGCCCTGCGCGAGATGTATTTCCGCAAGAAGTTTCCCTTCCAGCCTTGGCGGCCCGCCCACGATGGCCCAGGACGCGGCGTCAGACCGCCCGGCGGCTCGGAATCCGGCCCAGGCCCCAAGAAGCCTGACGGCCCAGGTCCGGGGCCTCGCTCCGAGGGCCAAGCTGGCGGGGGCAAGCCGCCGCGTAACGATAAGGACCGTCCGTCTGCGAAGGGCACGCCGGAGCGAATTCCGCCCGGGGTGCCGCCAAACGCTTCATCGCCGCCGCGCGACGTACTGCCGCCGCCAAACGTCCCAGTGCCGCCCGATTTCCCCGCGCCGCCCTCCCAGCGCTGAGCGTCTGTCGGCCACTGGATTTCTCCTGTAATTGCTCCGCCGCGCCAAGCGCCCATGACAAACCGCCGTCAGCAAAACGCATTATCCTCCGGCAGCAGGCAGCAAGCGTTTTGCGACGCCCGCGGCATTGGGTTTGAGCTTGTCGCCCTGATCGTCGTGGCGGTGTATCCTGCGTGCTTTACTTGGCTGTATTTCGTCGCTTTGTCTCCGACAGGCCCGGCTTGGCAGCGCATAGCGTATCTGGTTGGCAAGGCTGCGCAATTCATCCTGCCGGTGGTGTGGCTCCTGCTGGGATTGCCCCCGCCCGCACGCATCGGCGGCCGAAGTTGGCGGTGGCTGGCCGCAGGCTTGGTCTTTGGCAGCGCGGTACTGGGGGTGATGTCGCTGGCTTACAATGCTTGGCTGCACCAAGCCGATTTGCTCCAGGCAGCGGCCGATAACGTCCGCCACAAGCTGGGCGAGTTCGGCATCGACAGCTTGGCCGAGTATGCGCTGCTGGCCGTGGGCTACTGCGTGGTGCATTCGCTGCTGGAAGAGTATTACTGGCGCTGGTTCGTCTTTGGCAGCCTGCTGCGGCGGACGAGCATCTGGGCGGCCGTGGCCGTCTCCAGCTTGGCCTTCGCCGGCCATCATGTGATCGTTTTGGCCAGCTACTTCCATCTGCCGGCAGCACTACTCGGCTCGCTGGCTGTGGCCTGTGGCGGGGCGGTTTGGGCGTGGCTGTACGCGCGCAGCGGCTCGCTGGTGGCGGTGTGGGCAAGCCATTCGCTAGTCGATGCGGCAATCTTCCTCATCGGCGGCCAGATGGCCTTCGGCACCTGATCCGATGTAATACCAAGTGACCGGCTCGCAGATTCTCCGGCAGTGCTCGATTGATAAAAGGAGCTGAAGAGTGGCCATGAGGCTCTTTGCCCAGCAGAGCGGCTAGTCCGAGCTTTTGGGCTTTGTGTGATATCAAGTCAATGGGCTTTGCGAGATATTAGGTCAATGGGCTTTGCGTGATATTAGGTAAATTGGTGTTACAGCCTCCTTGTCTGTCATCGCAATCGCAGCGAACCA
Source organism: uncultured Pirellulales bacterium (assembly GCA_938015445.1). Lineage (GTDB taxonomy): Bacteria > Planctomycetota > Planctomycetia > Pirellulales > Thermoguttaceae > CALLPE01. The sequence goes on along the minus strand of CALLPE010000007.1, from coordinate 84,361 downwards.
GTATATCCGAGCGACGATTCCCCGCACGCTACAGCTTACAGCCTGTTACCGACTTGTCGTTTTGGGTTGCGCTGCCGGGTTGTTCGGAAGTGGATTTATAACCTCCCTTAAAACTCACCGCTGGCCATTGAGATGCACGGCTGGGCAAGTCAGCGGTGCCACCCCGTTGTTACTGCGCGGCTAAGCAAGCCGGCGATGGCAGCCGGTTGCTTCCGGCTTAATGGGCTACAGCGCCGACAGGAAATTCCCTTGCCGGCTACCGCGTGTAGCTGCTGGCTAACGGCGGCAGCCAGGTGCAAAGGTAATAAGCGCGGGGCGTGGCGACATCGAGCAGCGTTTCTAGGCTCAGGGCCGGGCGTGTGCGGGCACTGACGCCCAGCAGCAGGTCCATCAGCGTCGGTTCGGGCTTGTATTTCACCACGCATACATCGTCCTTGGTTAGGCCAGCCAGTTCGATGGCCCGATCGACGGCGTCCTCCAGGAAGCCGATGTGGTCGATCAGCCCGAGTTTGCGGGCCTGCTCGGCCGAAAACACCTGTCCGGTGGCCAAGCGGTTTAAGGCGTCAGGGTCTTGGCGGAAGGCTGGCCGGCCGGAGCGCACCACTTCCTTGAACTGCTCGAATGCCTCATCGACCAGGGCTTGGAAGATGGCCCGTTCCTCTTCGGTCATTTTGCGGGCGAAACTGCCCATTCCTTTCAGCCGATGGCTAGCGATCGAGTCTTCCTGCACGCCCCAATTGTTGAGCAGTTCGGACAGATCGTAATGCGGGATGATCACGCCGATCGAGCCGGTCCAAGTGCTGCGTTCGGCGAAGATTGTTCCCGGCTGGTCGCCCACGGCCATGGCCACATAGTACCCGCCGCTTGCGGCCATAGGCCCCATGCTCACTACCAGCGGCAGATTCGTCTCGGCGACCAGTTTGCGCAACTGGTGATACATATCATCGCTGCCGGTGATGGTGCCGCCGGGGGAATTGATGCGCAGCACGATGGCCTTAAGCTTGCCACGCTGGGCATCCTGGCGGGCGCGGTCGATCTGCCGCTTGAAGAAGCCTTCGCCGTCCAGTATCACTCCTTCAAGGCTGAGCACGGCGATTTTGTTGGGCGCCGCCTGGTTGTGCATGATGAACTTCTCTTGCACGCGCTTTTCGGTGTCCGCCATGGTGCCGGCCGTCAGGCCCACTAGGACCACATTGCTCAACAGCGACAGCAGTAGCGCAGCACCAAGCAAGGCGGCGATCAATCTGGCCCAGGGGAAACCTCTGGTCGGCGGCGACGGAGCCAGAACGGCGGTCACGGGCGGTGCCGCCGGTCGTGCCTGTCCGTAAGGCAATGGCTGAGGTTGTGGCGGAACTTGGCTGTTTGGGTCCATGGCTGCGCTTGACTCCTGTGAATGCCGCTTTTGTGCCCGAAAGCCGCTCGCCACGCGGCCGTAGTTTCAGGTTTGCCGCGGGCCGGGCAGGGGCATCGAGCCTGAGCGGCACGAAGGGGTTGCCCTGCCAATTGGGGGCGCAAAAAGCATCCCCAAAACCACCAATCTATCCTATTCTACGTTGTTTTTCACGCCCGCATAGGCGTTGCCAACCGTGGCAGGAAATGGTTAAGCTACGCGGCGAGCGACTGTGTCCGGCTGTCGTTGGCTAACCGGCTGTTTATCCGGCAAGCCAGGGCGGCAATTGCTTTTGCCTGCGCCCACGACAGGTCTTGCAAACCAAGGACCATAGTTTTGCAAACTGACGACAATAACGGCCAGTTAGCGCCCGACGGCGCGATCGGCCAGGGGTTTGTACAGTAGGAGGTTGGTTGGTGTTTGTAGCCGCATCAACGCGTTGTTTTCCGGATCTAGGTTTGGATGAGGCGATTGCCCGGCTGAGCGATCTGGAGTTTACGGCTGTGGAGATCATGATCCACGAAGATCTGCCGCAGTTGAAGCCTTCGCAGGTAGTGGCCGATTTCGCCTACGCCGAGCATCTTTGTCGTTACACCCATCGGCTAACGCCGGTGGCCATCAGCTTCGACACGCTGGCGCCCGAAGGCGAGTATTACCAACAGTTTGCCGCCTGCTGCCGCCTGGCCAAGGCGATAAAAGTCGTTACCATCACGGTGCGAGCCTCCGAGTTGGGAACCCCCTTTAACGCCGAGGTAGAACGGCTGCGGGCCTTGGTGGCCATTGCGGCGCTGGAGGGATGTAGGGTAGGACTGCTCACCGAGGCCGGTCGGATGACGCAAGACCCCAGCACCACTGTGGTGCTGTGCAACAACGTCAAAGGGCTGGGAGTGACGCTCGATCCGAGCCACTACATCTGCGGCCCCCATAGCGGCGCAAGCTACGAGCAGGTGATGAAGTATGTGTACCACGTCCGGCTACGCGACAGCACGCGGGAGAACTTTCAGGTGCGCGTCGGACAGGGCGAAGTGGAATACGGCCGATTGGTGAATCAGTTGAACAAATATCACTACAATCGAGCGCTGTGCGCCGACATCGCCCCCATGCCCGACGTGGACCAAATGGCCGAACTGCGCAAGATGCGACTGTTGCTGGAAACCCTCCTTTAACCGGGCAGGGGTTGCGGCGCTGAGCCAGCGCTCGAGGCACCGCAGCAGGGGCCGAGTGGCACGGCTGGCTTGGCCGGCCGTGAGCCTTGTACGTCGCGTGTCGCGCCTGGCTCGTGCGGCCGTGCCGCTAGCTGGCCAGCCATAGTCATACTCGCTCACCACTCTGGAGGGCAAGCTGCCGGTGCCACCGAATCGCACTTTCGTGTACAGACACGCTTATTCTTGTACAGACACGCTTATTTTCCGTAGGCACAGAGCCGGTGGTGTCCGCGTAAGGATTCCGACGGAGCGTGACCCTACAGGGGATCGCCGACCCATTGCCGCACACCCTCGAAGAAGCGAATAGCGGTTGCGGAGTGAATAGGGTCGGTCGGGCACAGCGGTCGCAAGTCATTTGCGACGCAGCGTGTGCATCGCCCGTTCCAGCGCAGGCGCTAGTTGCTCTACTTCCTCCGGCGTGTTGTAGAAGTAGAAGCTGGCCCGGGTCGTGGCGGGCACGCCCAACCGCTTGTGCAACGGCATGGTGCAATGGTGTCCGGCCCGGACGGCGATGCCCGCTCGGTCGAGCAACTGTGCCACGTCGTGGGCGTGCAGGTTGGCCAGCGCGAAGCTGACGATGCCCCCTTTTTGCTCCGGTTTCGGGCCGAAGATTCGCAGGGTCGGAACCGATTGCAAACACTGGTGGGCTTGGCGGGTCAGCATCAGCTCGTAGGCGTGGATGGCGGCCAGTCCGACTTGGTTCAAATAGTCTACTGCGGCGGCCAGAGCGATGGCTTCCACGATCGGCGGCGTGCCGGCCTCGAAGCGATGGGGCAAGTCGGCAGCGGTGAAGCGGTCCATCTCCACCAGGCGGATCATGCCGCCGCCGCCCAGGAACGGCGGCATCGACTCCAGCAGTTCGCGCTTGCCGTACAGCACCCCGATGCCTGTCGGTCCGAGCATCTTATGGCCGCTAAAGGCCAGGAAGTCGCAATCCAGGGCCTGCACGTCGATGGGCATGTGGGGAACCGCCTGTGCGCCATCCACTAGTACCACCGCGCCGGCCGCATGGGCGCGGCGGATTATGTGCTCCAGCGGATTGATCGTGCCCAGCACGTTCGATACAGCCGTGACGGCCACCAACTTGGTGCGCTGGCTAAGCAACCGCTCCAGTGCGTCCAGCTCCAGCAATCCGTCGTCGGTAATGGGGATCCAGCGGATTACCGCGCCGCAGCGGGCGGCCAATTGCTGCCAAGGGACCAGGTTCGAGTGGTGCTCCATTTCGGTCAGCAGGATTTCGTCGCCGCGGCGGAGCATGGACTCGCCCCAACTGCGCGCCACCAGGTTGATTGCCGAGGTTGCCCCGTAGGTGAAGATCACCTGTTCGGCCGAGGGGGCGTTTATCAGCGTGCGCACCTTTTCGCGAGCACTTGCGTACAGCTCGTCGGTTTCCTCGGCCAGCGTGTGAACGCCGCGCAGCACGTTGGCGTAGTGCCGCTGGTAGGTATCGACGATCGCCTCGATCACCTGGCGCGGCCGCTGGGTAGTGGCGGCGTTGTCGAAGTAAATCAGTTTGGCCCCATTAGGCAGTACTCGTGCTAGGATGGGAAAATCTTCCCGCCACTGTTGGGCGTCCAGCGGGGAAGAAGATTCTCGCGCGGTGACAGCCATAAATCGCATCTTTCACAACAGAAGTTGAGCAAATCGTTGTGCCTCGTGAAATCGTAACCGGCAAAGCAAGCGGCGATTGGGCTGTGCGGGCACGAGCATGGCAGCAATCAGCAGGAGTCGCTTGCTTGGGCAGCCTTCCCCGCCTGCGGCTGAGCGCTGCTGGGCTGCGGCGCTGCGGCCTGCGATGGCCTGCCCGCCGGCTGTCCATCGACCGGCGAGTAGATGGCTGCCTGCAATACGCGCCAGGAAAGCAAAGCGCACTTTTGCCTATTGGGTGTCAAGCGTGCGCCGAACATGGCCAGCATGTCGGCGGCGGTGAATTTTTTCACTTCGTCGATGTGCTTCCCGTCGAAACGCTCCACCAACATCGAAGCGGCGGCCTGGCTAATGCAGCAGCCGTCGCCGTCGAACCAAATCTCTTTCATTGTTCCCTTGTCGTCTACCTGCAATTCCATACGAATGCGGTCGCCGCACAGCGGATTCAAGCCCTCGTGGACGTGCGTACAACTGGCGCAACGCCCGCGGTGATAAGGCTCCTCGTAATGTGCCAGCACGTGTTCCTGATACAGTTCTTCTTCGCCGGTGGACACAGCGATACTCCCTGATCGTGGAACCCTAAAGCCCACCTCGAAATAAGTCGAAGGCTACAAACGGCTTTATTCACTCTTGCAAATCTGGCGTCGAGCCATGTAGCCTCCAGTTCGCGAGGCTACTGGTTTAGTCGCTCAGCCAATTTGCAGTTTTGCACAGATATTTTTGATTTTACAGACCTATATTAGTATATAATCGTTGTCCACCCACCCTTGCAGCGGTGGTCGTATCTATCTGCCGCCAAAAGTTTTACGCATCTGGGAAGCAAGCGGCCAACATGCCAGCCGCAGAGGCGAGGATTTTCGGGCGGCAAGACCTGCTAGCAGCCCAGCAGTTTAGCAGTGGCCAACCAGCGCAGCTCGCCCTGGCCGGGTTCGATCGGGCCGTCGAAGCGGACCGCCGCCACGGCCCCTTTGGCAAAGCGAAGCGTAGCTTCGCCGTCGCCAATCAGCGCTGCGGCCAGCAAGCCAACATCCGGCGCATGTCCTACCCAGGCAATGGAGTCGTGCTGGCGGGCCTGTTGGGCGGTCCACTGAAGCAGGCTTTGCCACTGTCCGCCGGGCCGCAACTCGTCGCGCAACACGACCGGTGGCTTGCCAGGCACGTGCTTGCGGATAATCTGGGCAGTCTCGGCACAGCGCACCAGTGGACTAGTGGCGATCAGCTTCGGGGCGAAATCGACCGCCGCCAGTTGCGCCACGAACTTAGCGAACCGCTGCCGGCCTTCGTCGGTAAGCGGACGCTGGTCGTCGTCGGGCCAGAGCCGCTGGTCGCGCTCGGCCGCCCAGGCATGGCGAACGATGTACAAATCCATCTTGGTCAATATCCGAAGTCTCTATTGCACTTTGCGACCAATCACGCAGTTTAGCGACCGATGTCCTTAATCTCAATCACCGTGTGGCTGACCAGGGCACCATCCTGGAAATAACTTACGTTGGTGATGGTCCGCACAGTCTTCAACAGCTCCAATATGGTGTGCATCTGCGATGTAATGAACAGCAGTTTCAGCCGGTCGGCTTCCTGCGGGGCAGATTGTTCCACCAGGTAGTCGAGCCAGGGCGAAACGGCGTCGACCAGCCCTGCCACGTCCACCAGCAATGCAGCGGCCGCCGGACGCTTGGTCGCTTCCAACAGCCTGCCGTGTTTGGGCGGCGTAGGACGCAGCAGCCTTTCGGTATGTTGCACAGAAGTAGCGAAGACGCCTACCTTTTCGGTCAGTCCGAAGCTGGGCGCTATCTTTTCGTCGACGCCCCAATCTTTAGGCAGCCGATAGGCGAAAATCTTGCCCGCCGATGAAGGCACAACCTCAGGTGCCGGGATTTTCAGCCAATCTGGCACTTGGGCGTCTTCGATTTTTCGCAGCACCTCGAACCCGTCGTTGAGTACCGCACGGTACTCCCGCAAGGCGTGCTGAAGCTTATTGGCGTCGCTTACCGCTACCACCACTGCCGGCTCAAACACAGGCAACGGCTTGGTGGCTTCCGGCATCGCCGTGTGCAACTGCTTGCTGGTTTGTTTGGCATCCAACACTAAGGCGGTCTGGCCCTCGGCCAGGGCGGGGTATAGCAACTCGCGGGTAGCCTTGTCGGCTCGGGCTGCCAGCGGTTTCAGTCCTGCAATTACCAGTTCCGCCTGCTTGCGATCGGGCGGCTCCATTGCCGGCAAAGCGAACTCCTCGAAATACCCGTAGGCGGTCTTCAACCACTTGACCAACGCATCATAATCTCTGACGTCGTTGCGCTCCCGACCTACCAGCGCCACCAGCGGGCTACCGCCCAGATGCTGTAGCAAACCCAGCGGTTTGCTGCCGTCGATGCGCGGGTAATCGCCCCAGTTGTAAGTGTAGTTCTCGATACCCTCATCGCTCAGGAAAGCAAATTGAAGGGTTGCCCCTACGGCTGGAAAGAGCGTTTTCAGGTCGTCGATCAGCGCGCCGACGTCGGCGCTCAGGCGATCCTTGAGCTTTGGCTCCAGCTCCGCCTCGGCCAGCACGTCTTTAATCATTTTGGCCAGTTCATCCAGCCCTGCCCGCGTGTCCTCTGTGGCGGCCATAAGCTCCTGGGTGGCGTAGTTGACCATAACGAGCTGTTTGTCGGCGTGCTTGGCCAGCGGTTTCAATTCGGGCCGGTCTGCCAGCGTCTTGCCCTGGCCAAGCTGCTTGAGCAAATCCAGCGAAGAGCCGACCGACACCAGCAAATATTCATCGCGCAGGCCCATAGCGATCACCGCCTTGACTTTCTTCAGCGCGGCGACTAGTTTGTCGACATCGCCGTCGCGGGCTTCCAACAGCCGGAACTGTTCGATGGGCAATTCTTCCCAGGCAATCAGCTCACCGTCCAGCGACAGCACCAGGTACTCATGGCCTGCCACCTTCATCCGCTTCAACCGGTTCTGGAGCTTAGGCTCCTGCTCGATGAACTGTTGGACAAGCTTTTCTAGAGTGGCCAGTTGCTCTTTGGCTGCCGCCGGATCGCGCAGCTTGAAGCCTATGATGAGATTGGGCACTTTCAGCCGATGGGCGTTGGCGGCGGCCAAGCTGAGCATCTCCTGCGTCGCTGCCAGGTTTGCCTCGGGTCCGGCGCGGCCTGATACCAGACTCTTGAAAGTCCCGGTCTGCGAAGCCCAGTTAAGCTGATCGATAAGCCGGAAGACATCTGTCACGCTCTGGTCGCCGAGGATGAACACCTCCTGGCTGAGCATGTCGCCTAGCAAATCCAGCAGTTTGCGGCCATCCTCGCCGGCCAGCATGGCATTGAGCTTGCCCAGCGGGCTGTCGGCATCGGCGGATGCTTGCTTGAAGGCGTCGACGGCCTCTTGCACAAACCCCAATTCCTTGGCTTTTTCAAACGCCCCGCTGTTGAGTACTGCTTGGAGAAGTTGCTTACCGCGATAGAAGCCCCCGTAGAACGCCGCGTCGTGGGGAACCAATTGCAGCGAGCCGGGGAGTTTGGCCGCTTCGGCCGCTGCGGCCAGTTTGCCCGGCTGCGGACAGACCAAGAAGGCGGTCGCGAAGATCACCAACATTGAGCGCCAGAAACAAGAACCGTTATAAGGGAACATGACACTGACTCCGATTACCCGGCGAAGAAACCAAAGACAATGCGACTGCTAGTATCGCGGATGGGCAGAAAAGCCCCCCATCCAGCCAATGCTGAGTGTACTGGGCCAGTCTGGCCGTCGCAAGCTTGGGGATCGGTTTTGTGGACTTTTTGGGCCCGTGTCTTTCTGACGCAGATGAGCTATCGAGTGCCGCCGCAGAAGCGATGGGCGATTTTGCCGACCGATGTCCGCCGTGGCCAGCCAGGCAGCCCTCCGTCAGATACCAGCCAGTTAGCCCTCCGTCAGATAGTTGTGGGCGCATTACGCACCGCCAGCTATGCGGCGCCATCAGCACACCTCTTTGAAAACCGTCTCGACCAGGCCGACCCGTCTTATCAACCGCTGCCGGTCAACCAGACTTTGCTGCACGTGTGGCCTTCAGGATTCGCCGCCCTTGATGCGCCCCACCGCCCATCGGAGCATCGTGGCCTGATGGGCGAAGGCCATCTGAGCCGGCAAGTGGTCGCAGTCGAACCACGCCAGGGCCGCGGCGTCGTCGGCGGCTATTGGGGTTTGATCGGCTACACGGGCCAGAAAGCACAAATTGATAGTCGGCACAGCTTGCGGCCCATACACGTCGGGCAGCGATCCCAGATACTCCAGCTTCTCAAGCGTCAGGCCCGTCTCCTCGGTAATTTCCCGACGTGCCGACTGCTCGGCGCTTTCGCCGGGTTCCATGAATCCGCCGGGAATGTCCCACCAGCCCTTTTTCGGTTCCGCGGCGCGCCGGGCGAGCAACAGTTGGCCGGCGTTGTTGCAGATGATTACTGCCACTGCTGGCCGGGGGTTCTGGTAGTCGATGTATCCGCAAGTCGTACAGTGCGGCAGCGCGCGGCCGTGATCCGTTACACATTCCAAGGCCGTGCCGTCGTATGGGCAAAACTTGTGAAACGGAAGCTGTAAGCCGATATTGGTAACGTCTTCGTCCATGCTGCTGGGATAACACAGCCTGGCCTCGACGATACGTGCCTGCTTGCATGCCGCGCGTCGGGCCGCGACCGGCGAAAGGCAGTTTATTAATCAATCGCCGGGCAAAGGAGCCGACTGCACCTTGTACTGGTCTCCTTCGCGTACCAGCGTCCATTGCAGTTCGCCTATGGCTTCGCCGGTTTTCACATCTCGAGCGATGACTGTTGCAATGATCCGATCGCCTTCGGTGGCGGTGGATTTGACATCGTAAGAGTACTGGCCGAAGCGTGGGCGCTGCTTGGCCTCCGGAGCGGCGCCTTCGACGAACAGGCGCTCGAAGCTGTCGGGGTTGCGCCAGGCGTCGCTCAGCGCGCTAACCAAGCCCACGATCTTGTGCCGGTCGGTCGCCGCTGGCGGTTTGTCTTTGCCGCAGCCAACAGCCCCCGCCAGCGCAGCGACGCACATCCACAACAGCACGCTTCTAACAGGCAAGTTCATGGAGCCACCCGCAGTAAACTAGTTCTTGGTCTTGTTCTTGTCGCTTACCAGATACTTCGCCGCCCCATAGGACCGGACAACTACGAAAGCTGCCAGTGCAGAGTAATGAATCGTTGCTGATCAATCGGCTGGGGGGGCTTCGCCGCCGTCGCGGGTGGCCATGCCTCGCCAGACGTTCAAGTCGATCTCGTTGACCACCCATCGCAGCGAGCCATCGCACATCAGCACGTTCACTCCGCCGGGGTGCCTGCTGCGGGCGGCCGCCCACATGTTCCCGTCTTTGCGGTTTTCTGTGCAGCGCATCCGGTCGCGGTCGTTAAGGGGAATCGTTTCATCGCAGATGGAGATTTGGTCGGGGTCCAGCGAGTTCGGGCCGGTGCGCGCCATGAACAACGAAGCGCCAGGCACGTTTGTGACCCATGCTCCCCGCGCGTCCTGGTTGCTGGGATAGCCCAGCACCTCGCTAACCGCGATGGTGTACGCTTGGCCGTCGCGGATTTCGCTCAGCCGAACTCCTTGGCCCCAACCCATCTTCCAGGTGCCGCGCATTACTGGCATGTCTTGACTTTGTGGTGGGGGAACACGCTTGAACCAATCGCGCAGTTGTACGACCCCGAAGGCGCCGGCCTTGCGCGAGTCTTGGAACGACATGTAGGTATCCGACCCCCAGCAGGCGGCGTAATTGCCTTTTGCCGACCATGGGTCAAGCCCCCAGTCGTCGCCGCCACCTAAAGCCACATCCAGCCCTAGCCGGCCCTGGCTGGGGCAGATCAGCACCGGCGGGGTCCACGTGCCGACATTGCCTGGCGCATAGGGATCGGACTGACTGCCGGGCGGATTAGCGGCCGAAGTGCTTGCGCCGTGTTCCAAGTCGTCGGCGGCGTTGTATTGAAACTCCATCGTTACCTGAACCCATTGGGCCAACTGCGGCTCTTCAAGCTCGCCCAGGATATTGCTGACCCAATTCGGTCCCTGGCAATACGCGCCGGTGTTCGTGCCCCCGGTGATCCACAGGTTTTGCGGCTGGGTGCAACTGGGCACGCCCGGCGGCAGCGAACCGTGCTCGGCAGCGTGGTGGTGAAGTGCAATCCCGATCTGTTTGAGGTTGTTTTGACACTGGGTGCGGCGACCTGCTTCGCGGACGTTTTGCACTGCCGGCAGCAACAACACTACCAGGATGGCGATGATGGCGATCACCACCAGCAGCTCGACCAGCGTAAAAGCTGCCCGGCCACTGTGGAACTTCACGCCGCTGCGGAACAGTGTTCGGCGCATTGTGACGGTCTCCGATCCGGCTTGCCTGACCTGCTCGCCCAATTCACCCAAGCGCAAAGCATTATAACATTACGGTTTATCGTAGTCTATCACACTCCCCGGCCAACCGGTATCGACTTGCCCAAACAACCCAGCCGTCAAGCCGCCGCAGACGAGGCGCGCTGGTGGTCATGCGTCGCACTCTGCTGGCTATCAGATGCACATCGTTCGGTAGGCGACGCACGCTGCGTGTCATGCGAAGCACATTGGTCGGTTTGCGAAGCACGCGGATCGGTCTGCCAGGCAAGTGGCTGAGGCTGCAACGTGCGCTGACCGCGCAATCGCAAGGCCGCAAGCGCAGCCTCGGCAACCTGATCGACCGATATTTCCTCCATGCACCGTGCCCTATTGCAAGCCGAAAAACGGAAGTTTAGGGCGTTGACGCAGGGGCTGCACGCCAAAGCGGCCCAAAGCACATGGGTGCGCTGGCCGCCCAACGGGCGCCATAACTGAGGCGTTTCCGGCCCAAACAAAACCACCGTGTCAATGGGTGTCATAGCTGCCAGTTGAGCCGGGCCGCTGTCGTTGGTCACCAGCACGTCGCACAGGCAGTACAAGGTCAGAAGTTGCCGAAGGGTAGTGCGGCCTGCCACGCTTATCGCCCTGGAGGAGCCGATGGCTGCCGCCAACTCCTCGGCAGCGCTGCGCTCCTCTGGCGCACCGGTGATCACGATCGACAATCGCGAATCGGTCGCCAGCAGGCGGCGTCCCAACTCTACGAACCGATCCATGGGCCACCTACGCAAGGGCACGATGTCGCTAGCATTCGGATTTATGATCACTATCGGAGCCGACAGCCTGCGCTGGTCCGTCGTTCGCAACAGCTCCTCGACCAACCGCAGCTCTGAGGCCGAGGGCACAAACTGCGGCACGGCTGCCTGTGTCTGCTCGGCAGGTGGCGCGGGGCATTTGGGTAGAGGAACCTCGTCGGCCGAACCAAGTACCACTTCCACCAACAGCCGATAATACTGGCTGACGTGCACATACGGGTTGTATTGCACGCGATGGGTCATTAAGTCGCCGCGGTATGGTCCGGCGCTGCTAAAGCGGTGCAGTCCCACCCGGCGTTCGGCGCCGCTCAGATACGCCAGGATGGCCGACGCCCGAGCGAAGAACTCTAAGTCCACCGCAGTGTCGATCCTCAAACGGCGGACGGCAATCAAGGTGCGAATCAAATCCGCTGCCAGCGCGAACAGCCCTTTGGAACGGACAGCCAGGATGTTTTCGGGCGGCACCAGGTCCAGCAGTTCCAGCACGGGGCGGTTTTCGGCGAATACCCAAAAGTACACGTTCTCGGGCCCCACGGCTTCAACCGCTCGCTTTACCGCCGCGGCCGCTTGGACGTTGGCTCCCAGTTCGACGAGCTTGATGAATAGCATCCGTTTCGGCGGCGGAGGGTTGCGGGGAGACTTGACCAACTCGGCGGCGCGACGCACTAGCGTCAACAGCCAGCAAATAGGCGTTCCCAGCCAGCTATCCAGGCGACGAATAAGTTGGGGATTCACTTTAAAACGCTCCGTTGCGAACGATCGGTGGCGCCGTGCGGCAGGCCACCGAAGGCCGACGGCGATTTATTCACCCATCGGCGACAGTTCCTCGCCAGCGCTGTTCCCAGCGGTCGAAAGCTCGCTTCAACGCCCCGGTTTTCACGCACAGCGATCCGATCAGGCAGCCGATGGCCGCACCGAATAGCACATCGCTGATGTAATGCGCACTGGATGCGATGCGGTGCAGTCCGACCAGCACGGCCAGAGCGAAAAACAACCATCGACCGCGCGGATATAGCCATGCCAGGGCAATCGCCAGCCCAACGGCGGTGGCTGTGTGACCGGAAGGGAAACTCTGTCCGGCACTTCCGGCTTTGGTCAACGGTAGCCATTGGCCGAAGGTTGACCAGATCGACACTACTAGGTCTTCGGACCAATCGACTGCCCGAGGTCTGGTGCGTTCGATTATCAACTTGGTAATGTTTGCCGTCATGCCTGACAGCCATGCGGATGTCAACACCCGGGGAATAGCCCAACGGCGCGACGGGTCCAACTGATGCAGCGCCAGCACTATCAGTACTGCGCCTAGTCCGTCGCCAAACGGTTCGCATATATCCAGAATCGATTGCACGAAATGAGGTAAGCCGTTGGCGGCGAGCCACTTGGCGACCGAGTTATCTACTGTCAGTGCTAACAGCCCTGCGAGACAAAGCACAATTGGTGCCACGTACCACGGCGCTGGATTTCCGGGCGGCCTGATGCCGCAAATTGGGTGAACCGTGTTGGTATCCGGCTCGTTTTTCACCAGTTTACCCAATTACCCCCACTCCTCAGTGATCGCCGACCAGAGAGTTTAACAACTTCATCTGTTAACCGGCGCCCAAGCGACACGTAACTGAGTGGCGCGGCTGCCGAGCCACCTATTGCGCATCGACACGAGCACCATCGGATTGCGCATCGACACAAAACTATCGGGCACTGGCAATGCACTCAGCCGATGATGCTGAGCAACTTATTGCATGTCGATACGACTTCCATGCTGATACGACTGCCCTACGCCGTATTGATACGAAAACCATCCCGGCGGAGCAATACAAGAACAAGAGAGTTGCCGGGCGAATATGCGACAGTGCGATAGCGCGGCACAAGCTGCGCAACGCAAGAAAACTGCCTTTGCCAGGATGGCACCTGGTGGTTAGACTCTTGCCGATTACGCCAACCCCGCCGCGCGGCGGCTGTGCGTTCGACACCATGCGATGCACGCAATGCAATCTGGTGCGATGCAGGCCATCGAATGACGTGCGATGCAGGCTATGCAACGACAAACCGTTAGCGGCAGAGGGGGGCAATTGGGTCGCAATCGAAGCCAGCACTTATGAGCACCACATCGAAACATTGTTTGCTGATAGCGATCGTCTCTGTTTTCGTGTTTTTCGCCAATCTTGGCGGCACGCGGCTGTGGGACGACGACGAAACGATCTACGCCTCTTGCGCCCGAGAAATGCTCGCTCGCGGCGATTGGGTGGTTCCGTACTACAACGGGCAGGTGTTTTTCGACAAACCGCCGTTGGTCTATTGGAGCATCATGGCGGGGTTTGGGCTGTTGGGGCAAAACGAACTAGCCGCACGATTCTTCTCGGCTCTGCTGGGCGTGGCGACTTGTCTGCTCACGTATTTGTTCGGTCGTCGGCTGTTTGGGGCCAGCGCGGGACTGTGGGCCGGGCTGATCACGGCATCGACTATCGTCTTCACAGTCTCGGCACGCGCCGCCACGATCGACATGGCGCTGACGTTCCTCACCACAGCGGCCATGTACATGTTCGCAATAATCGCACTGCCCAAAGCAAACTCCCACGCCTATCTGGCCGCCTCAGAAAGCGCCGGCAGCGCCGCGGCGGCACGCCACCCTGTGCTTGATTGGCTGTTATGGGCTGCGATTTATGGTGCTTTGGCTGTCGCGGTGCTGGCCAAAGGCCCGGTCGGGCTATTGCTGCCGTGGTGCACGATGGGCTTGTTCCTGCTGCTATACCGCTACAGCGCGCAGGCGGACCTGCGGCAAGTTGCCAGTCCCCACGCCGCTGGCACCTTGCAATCGTCGTGCGGCGCAGGCGCGGTGGACGCCACTGCCGCCCAGCGGGCATATCGGCGCCTGCCGATGCGGCAGCGGATCGTTTCGGCCAGCAAGCGGATTTCTAAACTGTTGTGGAATATGTTTTCGCCGTGGAACGTGCTAGCGGTGATCATCCAGATGCGGTCGATTACCGCTGCTGTAATGCTGGCGCTGGTGGCGCTGCCCTGGTACGCGCTGGTCACGCATCGTACCGATGGGTTGTGGCTGGAGCAGTTCATCAGCAAGTACAACATCGCCCCGTTCTTGCAGCCCTCGCTGGGGCATCGGGGGCCATTCTTTTATCACTTCGTGATGATTCTGGTCGGCTTCTTTCCCTGGTCGGTTTTTCTCGGCCCGGCGGTGGTATTCACCTATCGGCAGTTGCGCTGCCCGGGAGGCAACCGTTGGCCGTACGTGCTGCTGAGCTGCTGGATCGCGGTGTTCTTTTTGTTCTGGTCCGCCTGTAGCACAAAACTGCCGCATTACGTGCTGCCGACTTATCCGGCGTTGGCGATGCTGACCGGCAGTTTGCTGGCCGACTGGTTGGCGACGGTCCGCAGCTCCGGCGGCTACAGGCTGCTGCAAGCTGCCTGCGCCGGCGGCGCAAAAGTGCCTGCAAGTGGTTTCCATCCCGCAGCCCAGCCTGGCCGTTCTGGCAGTGCTGTGCCAATCGGTGGCGACGATTTCGTCTGGCATCCGCTAAGCGCAAAGGCGTTGCGCCGGGCGGTGGCAAGCTTCGTATTGGTTGGGGTGGGAATGATGATCGGCGTGCCGATCGCGGCCAGCCAGTTCACGCCGGGCGAAGAGGCGGTAGGGTTGGTCGGACTGATTCTGGTGCTGGGGGCGGCGGCGATGTGCTGGTACATCCGGCGCGCTCAGGCCGAGAGAATGCTGGCGGCCTGCGCCGCCACGTCGGTGCTGTTGCTGGTAGGCATTTTCGGCTGGGCGGCCGTGAGGATAGATGCCCATCAACACGCAGCCCCCTTGGCCGCCGCTGCCCGAGAAGACTGCCAAGGCGAGCCGCAACTGGTCGGCTACCGCTACTTGCAGCCCAGCGTGGTCTATTACGCCGGCCGGCCGGTTCCCTGTGCCGACAACACTGAGCAGTTGCGCCAAGCGCTGGCTGCAACCGAGAGGCCGTACATCATCACCACCCAAGCCCATGCCGAGCAGTTGCAGGCCGAAGTTCCGGGATTGCAGGTGGTGGCTGCGCAGCCCAGGTTCCTCAAACGCCATCAAGTGGTGCTTGTGTTACGGGCGTCGGACCGGTTTCTTCCTGCCGAGACTGCCGGTAGAATGGGAGCCGCGCAACGCTGAATCGGCGGCGGCACAAGCTCGCCTTGCTCGCAGCGGTGGTGGCTATCACTTGCTAGCCCTGTGCTAACTACGTGGGAGCAGCGACATGTCAGAACAAGTGCTTCGTGAGCAGCTTTATGAGGCGTTCAAGCATCGGGCGATATTGTACTATCTGATTTACGACGAGCTGCGCAAGGAAATTGGGCCTGAACGGGCCGAGGACATCCTCAGCCGCGCCATTTACCGCCGGGGCGTGGAACGCGGCCAGCAGCGATATGCGAAGTACGCTCCCCGCGATTTGCTGGGACTGAAAGATGCCTTTTTGGGAAACTTAGCCGACGGCGGGCGGATGTTCCAGCCCGAAGTGCTTGCCAGCACCAACGAGCAGCTGGACATCAAGTTCCACGCCTGCCCGCTGCGCGACGCCTGGCAGCAATACGGCCTGTCGCCGGAAGACGTGGCGCTGATGTGCCGCATCGCTTCGCGGATCGACGACGGAACGTTCGAGGGCGCCGGATTCCGTTTCTGGGCCGACACCTGGCAGCCCGGCGGCGAAGGATGCTGCTGCCTGCACATCCGACCGAAGTGACCGGCTGTGCGGGCTGATATGATGTGCCATCAGTAGCCGGCGGTAAGCTCTGAGCCAAATCGTAGCAGCCCTGGAGGATAAGCCTTCAGTGCCACCCAACCAACTGCGTTGCAGCTACACTCTGAACGTACCCGCGCTGCAAACGTACACGTGCCGCCGCCTGCGCACGGCCTACGAACCGATCACCTCTAGTAACCGCTGGCGGAGGTGGGCTAACTGGGCGTCGTCGAGGATTTTTCGTCCTTGTTGGTCCGTTACGTAGAACACATCCACCACCTGGTCCAGATAGGTGCCGATCTTCGCCCGCCACACCGACAGTCCCAGCTCGAACAGCGTCCGCGTGATGGCGTACAGCAGCCCGGGACGGTCGAAAGTGAACACGTCGATGATGGTGTATTGCTGCGAGGTGCTGTTGTCGCACAGCACGCGGGTTTCCAGGGTGGGCATGAGTTGATGGGGGTGCGGCCCGGACTGCCACAGACGGCGGAACGCTGGCGGCTGCTCGGCCGGCGCTGTCAGCGCACGGCGTAACGCCTGCTCGATCTGGTCGATGCGCTCTGGCGGCGGTTGTGCGGGGTAATCGGGGTCGCGGACCCAAAAGCGGTCCAGCACCAAATCGCCGGGCAGGGTGTAGATGTGCGCCGAGCGGATTTCCAGCCCGCAACCGCTCAGCGCGCCGGTCAGCTTGTGAAAAATTCCTGGCGTTAGCTGTTCCGACGTACCGACGGTCACTTGCAGCGTGCGGGTATCCGGTGCGTAGTCGTAGCGGACTCTGACCTCCTCGCAGCCCAGGCCGCAAAGCAACCGCAGGTCTTCGGCGATCTGCGCCGGGGGAGTGGATTGCAAGTATGCTTCCGGGAGATGTTCGATTTGACGCTGGTACCAATCAAACTGAATCTGACCCGCCAAAGTCTCCACGACCTGGGCTTTACGCCGGCTGAGCAACTGTGCGGTCGTGGTGGCCGGGCTGTCCATCGCCAGGTGTTGCATGGCGCTGTGGTACAACTCGGTGAGAATTTCCTGCTTCCAGCCGTCCCATACTTCCGGCCCCACGGCGGCCAGGTCTGCGGCCGTTAGCACGTAAAGCATTTGCAGCAGTTGCGGGGAGCCGACCTGCACGGCGAAGCTGACCACCAATTGCTGGTCGGAGATGTCCCGGCGAAACGCCAGATGGTTCATAATCAGGTGGCGATGCACTAGGAACTCGAGCACCTGTGCTTCCTCGGCCGGCAGTTGGAACCGCTCGGCTGCTTGCCGGGCGATTTTCAGTCCCACTTCCCGATGGTCTTCCAATTGCCCCTTGCCCAAGTCGTGAATCAACAGTGCCAAATGCAGCAGGTACTTCGACGCCAGGCTGCGGTACACGCGCCCCAACGGACCGTCGTCGTGCCGGAACTCGGCCGCGCATTCCACGGCGCGAATACAATGTTCATCGACGGTGTACTTGTGATACTGGTTGAACTGTAGCAGGCCGCGGGCGTGGGCAAACTGCGGGATGAACCGCTCCAGCAAGCCCACTTCGTGCATGTCGCGCAGCAGCGCTGCGAGCCGATGGGGATACTTCAACAGCGAAAGGAACTGCGCAACGGCCTGGGCGTCTGGCTGACATTCGGCAGGCAATCGCAGGGCCTCGCGGCGGATGGCATCTCGCGTCGCCGGGGCAATCGGTACGTCGTACTGGTTGGCCGCGGCGAGCAAGCGGAGCATTTCGGCGATATTGTGGCGTAGACGGCCGAACACCCGCCGCTGGGCCTGCAAACCAGCAGGGCCGATCTTCACGCCCTCGGCCACGCTGCGCGACAGCAGTCCGCCGGCAAGCCACGCCAAGCGCCGGCCGGCCAGGAAGCGGTCTTCCACGCGGCGGGCGATGCTGCTGGCCGCATTAGTGTGACGAAAATACTCGCGCATGAACTGTTCTACCGGCAGCAGTCCGCCCGATGTTTCGTATCCCCAACTTTTCGCCGTTTCTACCTGGGCGGCCCGGCTCAGTACGTCGGCAGCCTGTTGGGCCTCGAAGTGCAACTGGTTGCGCAACCGCAGGAGGAACTGGCGGGCAGCTTGCCAGGTTTGCCGGTCTTCTTCGCACAACAGGCCGGATTGCAACAGCGGCTCCAGCGCGGGCGTACCCCAGCGCACGGCCGCCAGCCACCGCGGCATGTGCAAGTCTCGCAAGCCGCCTTGCGAGCGCTTGACGTTCGGCTCCAGCATGAACACCGTTTGGCCGTAACGGATGCGCTCTTCTAGCCGTGCGCGGCAAATGGCCTCGATCAGCCGTCGGCCGCAGCGGCGCAGCCGGCTGAAAAATACGTCCACAAACTGCATGTACAACTGCTGGTCGCCGGCCAACAAGCGACAGTCGATGAGCGACGTGGCGGTCAGCGGATCGGAACAACCCAGCCGACAGGCTTCGGCAACGTTGCGGACGCTATGGGCCAGCTTCAGCCCGGCGTCGAACAGGTCGCGCACCAGCCGTTCCGCCAGCCTAGCGGCTTTGGACGCTGCGCGGGACTGGTACAGCAACATCAGATCGACGTCGCTAAAAGGGGCTACTTCTGCCCGGCCTGTGCCGCCGTGGGCTGCAATCGCTATACCGCCGAGTTCTCGGCCCTGCTGGCCGTACAGTTCCTGTACCGCAGCCTCGAAAAGCTGGACCACAATCTGGTCGCGCGCGGCGGCAAGAGCGGTGCAAATCTCCTCGCCCGACCGCCCCTGTTGGTGTTCTTGCCGCAACTGGGCGTAAACGGTCGAAAGTCGTTGGCGCGCGGCGGCTATTTCATCGCGGATGAGCACCATCGCCGATACGCTCGAAGGATGTTGGCCGACCGTTTTCAGCTCCGCGCTGGCTAGCACGGAGTGCAGGATGCTGCGCGCATTGCATGTTTTGCGGCGGCTTGGCTTATCGCCGCGTCTGCCTGGGCAATGTGGTCAGATTGCGCTATCGCCGGTTTCTCCGGTGCGGATGCGAATGGCATCGGTCAGGTCGGTAATGAAAATCTTCCCGTCGCCCACCTGGCCGGTTTTGGCCGCCCGGACGATGGCATCGACGACCGGCTGCAATTTGGCGTCGGGCACGACCAGCTCGATCTTGATCTTGGGCACGAAGTCGACGCTGTACTCGGTGCCGCGGTACACCTCGGTGTGGCCTTTTTGCCGGCCGAAGCCGCGCACTTCGGTTATGGTCATTCCCGATACGTCCAGTTCCGCCAGCGCGCTTTTTACGTCCTCGAGCTTGAAATGCCGGATAATTGCTTCGATCTTTTTCATCACACGGCTCCTGGCAGCGCGGCGATTGCCACCATATCAAGAATATAACTTCCCGGGTGTTGCCGCCAACAGCGATAGGCGCTGCTATTGCTGAGCAGTGGGGTGGACGGGCGAAGACCACCAGGACGGCCTTGCTCGAACAACCCGTGTTGCGCCGCACAATAGTATTCGGCTAGGCAGCGCCGTCTGCCGGCCGGCGACGATCGCTCGCCACATGCAATTCATGCAAATCAGATTAACACGCAATTCATGCAAATCAGATTAACATGCAAATCAGATTAAAATGTATCCCTCTTCGCCGTGCTGGCTGAGGTCGAGGCCTTCGATTTCTTCTTCAGCCGAGCCGTGCAGTCCGACCAGCGTGTCGACCACCTTCAGAATCACGAAGCTAGCCACCAGCGCCAGACCCCAGGTGATCAGCGTGGCACCGATCTGGGCCAGTAGCAGCTCTCTGCCGGCGAAATCCAGTGCGCCGTTGCCCACCACCGCGTTCGGGCTGCCATCCGCTAGGATTCCTCCGCTCCAGAGCCAATGGCACAGCGGAATGTAAACCACCGTTGCCCATCAAATCATGAACAACACCATCGCGCTGAACTTCATTCTCTCGGCAAATGCACCGCAGATCAGCGCAGGTGTGATGACAATAAACATCGCCTGGAAGAGCATTTAAGTCATTCTGGGCAGGGAAGCAAACACCGGATGCGGCGGAAGATAGGAATGTCCGTCGGGCAGCTCGGCCTGCACCCCGCGCATCAGCAGATGAGCTAGATTGCCGATCCATTTCGAGATTGCCGTTGCGTTTCGGCGGCGTTTCCGCGCCGTCGCCCCCGAAGCCCAGCGTGTAACCCTACGCTGCCCACAGAACCGACATCATGGCCATCGGGAACATGCACTGCATCCGCACTCTGACCGGTCCAGGGGAAACAGCGTCGATCGGTCGGCCGCCAAACCGTACGCCGGGCGGTCGCAGCGCATGGCAGCAGGCGGGTACGAAACGGCGAGATGTTTTTTTCCTGTGGTTTCTGTTGCCAAAAGGTCGAAATTATGAGATAATAGTGGTGTAGTTGGCAGCACAGCAGAGTGCAAACGGTATCCAGATGAACATTCTGCGGACCGCCTATTATTACTGGTTTTACTTTAGCCCCCGAGGTCGCGGGGCAGGAGGCGGTCCGTAGTCCACCGCTGACAGCCGTCTTGGAGAAATCCACAAGCCCCGAGGCCTCTGAAGGTTCTCGGGGCTTTTTTTGTTCTTGTTCACTTGGCGACTTGCATGCGCACTAGCGATCGGAACTCGACCATGCACATGGCCGCTCGATCAAGCTCGGAAAGATTGCTTTACACATCGGATAGTAGGACAATGAAGAAACCAGCTAAGATTTCGCCCACTTCGTTTCGGCCCCACCAGAAACACAACGCCGCGTTGGGCTGGCCGCCGCGGTATTTGCCAGCCTTTGGAAGGCGGTATTCGTCGACTGCTGGTAGACAGTTGACCGTTGGTAAACAGTTTCGAACCAAGCTCGCCGCAATGGGGGCAGTGCGCCCGGTTCTGGCCCGCCTTACTGACCTTCCTAATCCATCGGAGACCTGCCATGGCTGACCTAGTTGTGATCATGGAACCGAAGGGGAAGACCGAAGTGATTGATCGGCTTGTGGAGCTTGCGGAGTCGTTTGGTTACAGGACGGCGTCAGTTCGCCTGTGGCGACAGGCGGTCGTGGTGGTGGTGGGCAACGTTGCACCAGAACACCAGCAGCAATTGGCCGGCCAACCTTACGTCGCTCGCACGGTACAGGTATCCACGCCGTACAAGCTGGCCAGCCGGCACATCAAGGGGCAAACGACGGTGGTCCGCGCCGGTAGTCTGGCAGTGGGCGGCGACCGGCTCGCGGTCATCGCCGGCCCGTGCGCCGTGGAGAACCAGCGGCAAACGCTGGCCACTGCCGAAGCGGTCAGGGCGGCGGGGGCAACAGGATTGCGGGGCGGCGCGTTCAAGCCGCGCACCAGTCCGTATTGCTTTCAAGGGCTGAAGGAAGAAGGACTGCGCGTCCTGGCGGCTGCGCGAAAGCAAACCGGCCTGGCCGTGGTCACCGAAGTGCTGGCCATCGAAGACCTGCCGCTGGTGATCCGATATGCCGACGTGCTCCAAATCGGCGCCCGCAACATGCAGAACTACCGCTTGCTGGAAGAAGCCGGAGCGTCGGGCAAGCCGCTGTTGCTGAAGCGCGGGCCATCGGCCACGTTGGACGAACTGTTGCTGGCGGCCGAGTACGTGCTGAGGACCGGTAACGAGCAGGTGATATTGTGCGAGCGGGGCATTCGCACTTTCGAGTCCCATACGCGGTTCACGCTCGCCCTGGCCTCTGTTCCCTGGCTGCACGAGCGGACTCATCTGCCGGTGATTGTGGACCCGAGCCATGGAACGGGCGAAAGAAGCCTGGTAGCGCCGATGGCGGCAGCGGCGGTTGCGGCCGGTGCCGATGGGCTGATGGTGGAAGTGCATCCCCACCCCGATGCGGCCCTGTGCGACGGCAATCAGTCGCTGGATTTCGACCAGTTCCGCCAGATGATGCACTTGTGCCGGGGCGTGGCCGCCGCTGTGGGACGCAGCATCGCCGACGACGCCGGTGACCAGACGCAGGGGGAACGGGACGGTTCATCGGCCGGTACGGTTCAGCGGCATCAGGACGCTCAAGGCCGACCCGCGCTGTTGACCGTGCGCAAGCCGCAGAACGCTTCGGCGGCGGTGCAGTAGCCACCGGCGAGGCTGGTTATGGCGAAAAGCGCTGGGTAGCCTTGGCAGCGACAGGCGCTGGGTAGCCTTGGCAGCGGCAGGCGCTGGGTGTTGGCATAAGCTCCCAGCGGCCGCTGTTGCGTCAAGTGGCCTGGGCGGCTTCGGCCGGCTGGCGCAAATAGGCCGGGTCGATCTGCTGGAGTTCCTCGGCCGTGGCGTCCACGGTGTAGCGGATTTGCTCGGCGGTGTGCATCGAGGTGATGAAGAAGCGCAAGCGGGCGGCGCTTTCTTCCACCGCCGGATGGAGGATCGGTTGCACGTTTATCCCCCGCTCGAACAGCGCCTGCGACAGCCGCAGGCAATGCACCGAGTTGCCCAAGATGACCGGCACCACCGGCGAGTCTTTGCTCATACCGGTGTTCAGGCCGCGGCTGCGGGCAAGTTCCAGGAACAGGCGGGAGTTTTCCTGCAATCGGGCTACCCGCTGCGGCTCGGCCGCCAACAGGCGCACCGAGGCCAGGGCCGCGGCGGCTGCCGAAGGCGGCATTCCGGCGGCGAACACGAATCCCGGCGCGGTGTAGCGCAGATACTCCACCAGCGCGCGACTGCCGGCGATGTAGCCGCCGCAGCTTCCGAAGCTTTTGCTGAGCGTACCCATCCAGATGTCCACGTCGCGGCGATCGACCCCGAAGTGTTCTCCGATCCCTCGCCCGGTAGCCCCCAGAACGCCCATCGAATGCGCTTCGTCGATCATCAACAGCGCTTTGTGGCGTTTTTTGACTTCCACGAACTTGGGCAGATTTGGGATGTCGCCGTCCATGCTGTATACGCCCTCGATCACCAGCAGAACGCGGCGATACTCGTGGCGGAACTGTTCCAGCAAACGGTCGGCGGCCTGATAATCGTTGTGTGGGAAGGGGCGGCGGCGGGCGCCGGAAAGTATCGCCCCTTGGACAATGCTGTTGTGTGCCAGCGCATCGTGCAGCACCAAATCGCCCGGCCCCAATAGATGACCGATGACCGTCTCGTTGGTGGCGTGTCCGCCGACCATCACAACGCAGTCTTCGGTGCCGATGAACTCGGCCAGTGCGCGTTCCAGCTCGACGTGGACCGGTTTCTGGCCGGAGACCAAGCGGCTGGCCGAAACGCTGGTGCCGTACAGGTCGATGGCCTTTTTGGCGGCTTCGGAAACACGCGGATCGCCCGACATCCCCACGTAGTTGTAATTGCAGAAGTTGATCAGCGTGCGGCCGCCGATGACGGTGGTATCGCGGGTGACCGATTCGTGGACGGTGAAGTAGGGGTTGCTCAGGCCGATGCTATTAAGCAGTTCCAAATTGCGCTTGAGCTGCTGGTACTCCGGAAACTCTTCGAAGCAATAACAGGCCCGTGGAATCTCCAGTTCCGGCGAGCGTTCAGGCCGTGGACGCGGCTGGTGGCCCAGGTATTTCTCTACCGCGGCGGCAAGCTGGCGAACGGTTTCCAGTTCGGGGAAGATTTCCTCTGGAAAGCGCCCGCCGAAACGCTCTTCCAGCGACGCAAGTATCTCCATGCGTTCCAGCGAGTCCAGGCCGGTCTCCACGATGGGCATGTCTAGGGTCAGGCCATCGGCCCTTTCGCGCGCCACGCGCCGAATCTCCTCTAGCACGATCTCCAGCGTTCGGCTGGCAGCAAGAATTCGTTGGCCGTTCTTCGAGGCCGGACTGACACGCCGCGATTCTGCTAGCACTTCGGCATCGGCTTCTGCGTCTTCGGCGGGGGGTTGGGCTGAATCGCGGACGTCGGCAGCGCACCAGCGGGCCACGACCTCCAAGGTGCCCTCTAAGTAGCCTTGACGGCAGGCGTGCCGCTGAATCTTGTTGCTGGATGTCTTGGGGATGCTGCCGGCCTTTAGCAGGAGAATGGCATGGGGATACAGTTCGTGCTCGGCGGCCACCGCCCGGCGAATCGCCTGGAAGATCTCGTCGAAGTTCACATGGCGGTGACGTTCCACCTCGTGGATGATGACCAGTTCCTCGCGGCCGTCGACTTCCACGGTGATTGCCGCCCCGCAGTCGCGGCGCAGCCGGGGGTGGCTTTCCTGCACCGTGTATTCGATGTCCTGGGGATAGTAGTTGACGCCGCGCAGGATAATCAGGTCTTTGATCCGCCCGGTGACGAACAGCTCTCCATCCTTGATAAACCCCAAATCACCGGTGCGCAAAAATGGCCCTTCGCCGGTGTCTTTCAGGTACGCGCGAAAGGTAGCTTCGGTGGCTTCCGGCTTGCGCCAATAACCCAAAGCTACGCTGGGGCCGGACACCCAAATCTCGCCTATGCGGTCTTCCGGGCAGCGGACCATTTTTTCCGGGTCTGCGATGACGATCTTTTGATCCGGGACGCACTGACCGCAACTGACCAGGGCGCGGGCGTATTGGTCTTCGGGCGGGCAATCGACCACTAATCCGTCGGCCAGGCTGCGCGAATCGAAGGTGCGCACTACCGGCAGCTCGTAAACGTATCCGCCGGAGACCATCAGCGTGGCTTCGGCCAAGCCGTAGCAGGGATAGAAGGCTTCGGGCTTGAAACCGCAGGGGGCGAAGGCTTCGATGAACTTCTCCAACGTTTCGGCCCGCACCGGCTCGGCCCCGTTGAACGCCACCCGCCAACTGCTCAAATCCAGCGTCTTTCGTTGTTCCGGCGTGATGCGCTCCACGCACAGTTCGTAGGCGAAGTTCGGTCCGCCGCTGGTGGTGCCGCGAAACTTCGTTATCGCTCGCAACCAGCGATAGGGCTTTTGCAAAAACGCCATGGGCGACATCAGCACATTGGGCCGCCCGACGTACATCGGCTGCAAAATGCCGCCGATCAGGCCCATGTCGTGATAGCTGGGCAGCCAGAACACCCCCGAACCGGAGCGCGTGTGCTCGAACGCATAAGCGATCACCGCCGAGTTGTGCACCAGGTTGGCATGGGTGAGCATTACGCCCTTGGGCGCACCGGTCGAGCCGGAGGTGTACTGAAGGAAGGCCAGGGTGTCGCCGTGTACGTCGGGCACGCTCCAATCGCGCTCGATGCCTTCGGGGATGCGCGAGGTGGCCATCCAGGTGAGGTTTTTCAGATGGGGCGTTTCGTCGATTAGCGAATCGACGCGGGCCAGCACCGTCTCGGTGGTCAGGGCCAGGCGGGCTTCGGCGTCGTCGGCGATGCTCTGGATGCGCAACAGCGAGCGATTTCGCCGCGGAGGATAGACCGGCACCGCCACCACGCCTGCGTACACACAGCCAAAGAACGCCGCGATGAACTCTGCTCCCGGCGGATATAGCAGCAAAGCCCGCTCGCCTTCAGCGCCTTGCGATTGGAGCCAAGCGGCGATGGCGCGGGCCTGCCGGTCAAGCTCTTCGTAAGTGATGTGGAACATCTCGTCTTCGCCATCCACTAGGATGGTGAAGGCTACATCGTTGGGCTGGCGGCGCGCTCGATGCCGCAGCAATTCCACCAAGGTGGACGGTCCGAAAAACGTTCCGGGCAGATGATCCAAATGCACTGCTTCGCTACTCATCGCCGAGAAAAATGCCCTTTGCTTCTTCCAGCGGCGCCCCAACAAACAACTTCGCCCTGCCGTCTATCGGCGGAAGCCTAACTTTTCGCAACGGGTATACCGGCTGTCGGCCAGGTGGAACCCGGCAACTTCGAAACCGGAAATGTGATCGGCGAAGCCGCGATCGGTTTCAGCTCGGTGGCCGCCCAAACGTCGTGGCATGGTCATTTCGAGACAGTTGCAGCCGGCGCGGCGAAGTGCTCGGGCGGCCAGCTTGCGGCCGCTACCGCAATGCGGAAGCGTTTCCCACCCGTACCCGCAAAGCGCCAACCAATCTACCACGCGGCGCCCGCCGCTGCAAACGTTCCCATCTATTTGCCAGTGGCGGACCGTCGCGGCCGCTGGCAGGGCGTACTGCGGATGGATGTGCGCACTTGGTCTATTGCGCACTTAGTCTATACCGCGACTCTGGCCGGCCGCTAGCGCAAGCCGACACTATCGAGGCGCCGTCCTCCAGATAGCCGCTATTGGTCGTGCGCCAAAAAGGCTACTATAAGCCTCTTTGTTGCGCTTCGGACAACCAGTAGCCGGTTGGCTAGAGTACCTGCATCGGCTAGCAACCTCGCCAAAGGCTAAACAATCTACCAATGCTACCCAGTATCCCCAGTTTGTGCAACCGATACCGGCTGGAGTTTACCCAATGTTGACCTTGCTAGGAGGTTTAATCCGCAGCCTTCCCGGTGTTGATGTTGCTGGAGTTTATCCAGTGTCGATTTGGGCGGGATTTGTTAATGGCTTTAAATTTGCGGCAATTTGCCAATTTACGGTGCGCCGAGCGACTGGTCTTGGTATTTGGGTCTTTAGCCAAAACCGAGCGGCGTCCTCAACACTAACCGGCGTCCTCAACACTAGCAGTGCCCACCGAAGTACATGCAGTCGAAGCACCGTCAGCAATAACAGTTAGAGCCTTTGGCAAAACCCTCCTTCCTGGCGCTGTATCGCTAATAGATGGGCTAGTTAAAATCTGTCGAGGGTTCTGTTTTGTTGGAGCCTATTATTCGTGTTTGTTAAAGACTCTTATTCGTGGCAGCTTTGCTAGAGCGTCATAATTGTGGCAGCCCGGTACTGGGTAAACTCGGCAATCTCAAGTTCGCATAATGATTGACATTCCCAATTTCGTAGCGCTAAATAACAGGTGCGCTCAGACCCACCTTAGAAATCACACACCGTCCGGCCGGCTCTGATTGTCGGCTACACCCTTTCCTGGAGGTACGCTATGGAACGACCTGCCTTTCACACCACGCGACGCAAGTTTCTGCAAGGTACGACGGTCGGCGCAGCGTTTATGGCGACGATCGTGCCGCGCAACGTGCTGGGGATGGGCGAAGAGCCACCCAGCGAGACGGTCGGCGCAGCGCTTATCGGCTGCGGCGGGCGGGGCGGGGGGACTTTTTCCGCCCTGGGCAAAGGCGCCCGCCGACTGGCCGACTGCGATGTGAAGTTCAAGAGCATCGCCGACGACAAAAAAATCTACACCGACTACCGCAAGGTGCTGGAACGCAAGGATATCGACATTGTGGTAGTGGCCACGCATCCGGGCTGGCACGCATTGATCTCTATCGCCGCCATGGAGGCCGGCAAAGACGTACTGTGCGAGAAGCCCTTGTGCCGGTTCATCGCCGAGGGCCGGGCGATGGCCGACGCGGAGAAGCGCTTCGGCCGGATATTCCAGATCGGCACTTATGGCCGCTTCGGAGGGAATCGGAAGATACGCAAAATCTTCGACAGCGGATTGCTGAAGCAGTGCGACACCGTGCTCATCCAGCGCGGCGGCGTGAAAGTCAAAGAGTGGAGCGGCATGGTGGAGTACAACGTCACGCCCGTGCCCGACAGTCTCGACTGGGACATGTATTGCGGCCCGGCGCCGCTGCGTCCGTTCAACCGGCACCGGGTAGGGGGTACGCATCGCGGTTATTGGGATTACGAGGGAGGCGGGCTGGCCGACATGAAGCACCACCAACTCGACGGCCCGGCCTACACCTACGCCCGCGACAAAACCGCCCCGGTGGAAGTCATCCCTTACGCCCCGCCAATGCACCCGGAGGCTTGTATGGTGTGGGGTTGGGTAGAACTGAAATATGCCGACGGCTTCACCCTGGTCTTTGCCAGCAACGAATGGGGTCCGCCTTACGATCGGCTTAATGAGAAGAACACCAGCGAGAGCGATTTGCTCAATATGCTCAGCGCCGAGGATCGCAAAAAGCTGGATCAAATGCCCGATCCGCCAAAGCTGCTTAGTTTCCTGGAGGCGGTGAAAACCCGCCAACCGGCCGGCGGCAACGCCGAAGTTTCGCACCGGGTGGCCACTTGCTATCACCTGGCCAACATCGCCATGCGTTGCGGGCGGCCGATCAAGTTCGATCCGGTCAAGGAAGAAATCATCGGCGACGAAGAAGCCAACCGCTTGGTGTACCAGCCGATGCGCGCCCCGTGGCGGCTGTAGCCGCAACACGCCGCTCGGACGCCGCCCCGATGCCCCGCTGGCCGTCAATGGTCCAGCAGCTTTGCCAGGTTGGTTCCGATACGGGGCGAGCAACCGTCGTGGAGATTATTCGCTTTGCATACAGCATGAAGACCACCAGCAACAACCCGGTCAGTTGTACAGTTGCTTTCTTACCCACCCCAACAATTCACCGCTTCAGGAGAATAACCGATGGCAGTTCCCGAAAGACTCAAGCAACTTGTCGACCAGATGCCCGACCCCGACGAAAGACGAATGTATTGCACCAACATCGATAAGGAGAAGATCGAAGCGGCCATTGCCCAGATCGCCAAGGGGGGCAAACAGTACATTTTGGGGTTGATCGACATGCTGGGCGCCCCGGGCAGCCGCGAAGACGTGAAGCCCCATTATGCCCTGCATTGCGTGATCAACTACACGCTGGTCACCAAGAACGAAACGATGCGCAAGGAATTTTGCGAGGTGCTCGCCCAAGAGTTGAGCAGCAACCGTTCCCAGTACATTCGCAGCTTCTTGTGCCAGTGCCTGCAATGGGCCGGGCGCGAGGAGGCGGTGCCGGCGCTTGGAAAGTTGCTCAGCGAGGAAGGGCTGAGCGACTGGGCTTCGATGGCTCTGGTGGCCATCCGCAAAGGCGCCACCGACCAGTTCCTCAAGGCGTGGCCGACCTCCAAAGGACGTTGCCGACTGGATGTAATCCACGGCCTGGCGGAACTGGCTGAACCGGCTGCGGCGGCGGCATTGAAGGAAGCCTTGAACGGCCCGGACCGCGAAGTGCGGATCGCCGGCGGCGCAGGACTGGCCAAGCTGGCAGACCCATCAGCGGTTTACCTGCTGTTGGGGGCGGCCGATAGGTCCTCCGGCTGGGAGCGCATCCAGCAGACCAAGCATTGCGTCGTTTTGGCGGAGAAGCTGGCCGCAGCGGGACGTAAGGCGGAAGCTGCCCGCATTTATCAACACTTGCAAAAGACGCGCACCGATCCGACCGAAAAGTATATCCGCGAGCTGGCCGAGAAGGCCTTGGCCAGTTGAAGAAACGCGCTGCTCGGTTTAGGCTGCTGCCGGAACAAAAGGCGGTTTAGGGCGCTGCCGGAACAAAAACTGGCGCTAGTCAGCCAAGAGGGTTCTGGCTGTTAAAGGGAGCACCGGAGGTATACAGGCGGCCGCGTCGCGGCGCTTGCGGTCGCCGGGGGCCGGTTTACGCCTTGCTACCGCCGCCGTGATACTCCCGCAGGGCCGCCCGAAGTTCCTTTCGCACGTGCGATAGACTTAGCCGTGCCTGGGGCAGTTCGAAAAGTGGGTCAAGCACGTCTGGTTCGTCCGGGGGGCTGTCGGGAGGCTCTTGCTCCCAGCGACGTACTTCCTCGCGCAGGGCTTGCACCCACGCAGGTAATTGATATCCGCTGCCCGAGCCCGCTAGCACCAACGGGGCGATACGGGCTTGGAGCTGGGCGAACTTTTCGCCTGGCCGGTCGCTGCGCAATTCCTGGGCCGCCTCCCTCATTAACACCCGCAGATGGTTGATCTCCAGCGGCTGCGCGAGGCGCTGTTCGACCTGCTCGGCAACGCTGCGCAAGTGCATCCCATGTTCTTCGCGCAGGATGGCATACTGTCGGACCAGAACTTCGGCCAACTCATCCGTTCGCTCGGCCAGGGCTTGGTGCCAGATTTCGGCTGCCCCGTCCCGACCGCAACGGATGAGCATTTCGTGGGCCACCAGCACCGGGCGCAAGTGCCACACCAGACGTCGGTACCCGACCAGCAGACGAAGAAAGTCCAGCAACGTGTACAGCATTTCCCCACGGTCGGACTGCGTGGTCGTGCTGTTGTACTCGGCGTACTGGGGATAGTTTTCCGCCACCGCTTCCAGGATCAGGGCCAACCACTTGGCGGCTTTGCGGCGCGAGATGCGCCCCTGCTCCAGGTCCCGGAACAGACGGATATTTTCCGCCACTTCAGCCTTCTGCGACATCGCTTGCAACCAAGCATCCACACCTTGGTGCAGAATGGCGCGCAGGTGTCCAAAGTGCATGAACTGTTGGGTGAACAGATCGCCGCCGTAGCTTTTTATGAACCGTTTCAGGGCTCGCCACCGGGCATCATCAAGCACCGGTTCCAGTACCGACAGCCGGATAGTAGTGCTGTGTGCTACCCAACGGCGGTGGAGCAGCTCGATCAGACTGTCCAACACGCTAACCAACTGCTCTTCCTGACGTCGGCCCCGCAAACCGGTCCATGTCTGCGACGAAGCAACCAAGCACCGCACCAAAGCTCTACTGGCTTCCTCGAAAACCTGGTCGAACTCGCTGACTGATCCAGGGGCTGTGGAATGATTGAGTTCTACCTCGTGGATGGTCTCCAGCAAACTGAGCGTTTGCCGTATCAGTCCCAACCGGGGCAGATAGACCAGCAAGCGCTCCAACGCACGAATCAGTTCTTGGGTGGAGGCCACACGGCGCGGGTTTCCGCCCCGCCACAAGGAGATGTACTGCAAGGGCTGTTTGCGCAGGCTCGCCAGCAGCGCGCCCCACGACCGCTGAACAGTGTCTGCGTCTCCTCTGATGGTCGCCCGAAGGACCCGGTCCAGTGGCTCCTCCCAACGACTGGCGGATGACGACTCCGTCGGCTGCAACATGCTGGCTCGAAGCATCCGTACCGTATCGGCCAAGTCCACGCAGCTATCGACCACGTGTTCCAGCAGCGACTCTTTGATAAGTCGGCGCCGGTCGTATTCTACCAGCGATTCGAAAGTGGCGCCCGGCCGAGGAATGCGGAAACCGTTGATAGTCTCGGCCAATTCCAGCAACTGGCGGTGCTGCTGCTGGGTCTGCCGCAGCCAGTCGGCAATGACCTCCTCGCGCTCGGCCTGGGGTATTTCGGCGCGTAAGGAGGCCATGGCGGCTGCGTGGCGCAACTCGGCCAGCATGACCAACAGTTGCAAGCCAGCGACGATTCGTTCGGCTTCGTGCACCAGTTCCAGCCCCAGGGCGTCCCCGGCTGTCTCGAATATCGCTTCGTCCGGCCCGTCGTCGGCGCTGTCGCGGTATGTGACTCCCTCGTATGCAGCGCCCAGCAGGTCCTCGGCGTCGTCGGCCGGGGGAAGTTGCCCGGCAGGGTCCTCCGCGCCGCTGGAATCGCCGGCCAAGCCGAAGCGAGGTACCTTGGCCAGCTCGTCGGCGTTGGCCTCCAGGTAGTCGATGAACTTTCGGGCCAAGGCCCAGCGCTGGCTGGCAGACATCTCCCCAAGGCGCTGCTTGCTGTGTTCGGAGGGCCTCCACAGCTCGGTCATCCATCGCTGGCACAGGTTGAAGAACGAGTTCCTTTCTTTTCCCAAACCTACCGTCGCCGCCTGGTTGAGCCAATAGACCAGCAGGGCCATGGCGGCCACCAGATCGCCGTGTTCCAACAGGGTTTCCACCACCAGGGCGAAGCTGGTACGCGAGTCGAAACGCTCGGCATGTTGCCGCCAAAAAGCTATGTCGCCGGCGGCGGCACCGGCCTGGCGCCATGCGCCGATGGCGGCAACGGCCTGCTCGGCCGATTGTTGGCGCTCCTGGCCCGAGATGCTCTCGATCTCGCTAACTTCGGTAGTGGCATATTTATCCCACCATTGAGCGAAATGATGCATCCGCTCTGCCAACCGGTGTCGCAGGGCGTCCTCGCCGTTAACGGCTGCTTCCTTCTGCAAATGTGTGTACAGGTTGAAGATTTCGTTAACTACCAGGATCAACTTGTCCACCCGATCGTCGTGGACGCTCTCCAGCGCCGATTGCGACAAGGGATATTGCCCAGCAAACCCCAAAATGCACCACGGATCGGCCATGGCCCCGCAGTGGATGGCGCGATAAAGCAGTTGTTCCACTTCGGGCAACATGTCAGCCGCCTGGTGCAGTTCTCCGCGATCCAGGGATTTGTATGCGGCCGAGAACCGGCACAGTATCTGGCAGAACATGCGCGCCGAAGCGGTACGAACTTTCGCGGCCTCCTGAAGGGCTGCTTCGCTGGCGCCGAGCCGGGCGTATACCTCGGCCAGATGGAAGTGCTGCAATTGCTCGGCCCGCAACCGCGCCGCGTACTGATTGACGTGCTGCCGTGCGCTGCCAAAGGGCTGCTTGTAGCGGGCGGCCTCGGACTTCAGCCGGTCGCGACGACGACCCTGCTGTTGCTCCAGCAGTCTCTCGTAAAAGGCGTCGCGATATGCAGCCACCTTTTGAACCAACGCGGCCAGCGTGACGGTGGAGTCGTGACAGTCGGGTCGGTTTCCGCTTACGCCGGAGCCCATCAAGATGGTGCCGGCCAGCACTGCTCCGCCGGCGAACAGCGCTTCTCGCCGGGCGCGTGGGGCGTGGCCTTCCACCCACTCCAATATCGCATCCAATATCACCTGCCGCACCACGTATCGGCGGCTCTGCCCGGAAATATCCAACTGGCGCAGGTCCCACTCGCCGTAAATGTCGTTGGGGCGTTTGGCAACAGGATGATCGAAGTCGTAAGCGCGCGGGTCGAGGGCCAGTTCGTCGAGAAGCTCCAGGTCGAAGAATGCTTGTTGAAGTATGTCGGGATCGGTCTGCTGGAGGACTGCCAACGCCTGGCTGACCAGAGCGGCATATCGCCCGGCGCCCACACCAACCCCCCGAATGTACAGCGGAATCGGCCTCACCCATTCGTGATCGTAAGGCTGGATTTTTTGCTCGGTTTCCAGCACCGGAACGGGCCGATAACCCACATAGTCGTTCAGCTCCCGCAACGCCGCGGCAGCCGTCTCGGCCGGCTGGTCCCAGCGGCCCTGCCTCAGGGTGGCTTCGATTGCCCTACCGATGAACAGCGGGCCAAACAGGCTCTCTTCGGTTTGATGGAACAGCAGGTCGCGATGGTGCTGGCGATAGGCGGGCAGGAGGTGATCGAACACCACGGTCAGCACGGCTTCAGCTTGCTCGCTGCGACGAAATGGCTCGGCCTTTTGACGCAGGACTTCCAATCGCTGGCGCAATTGGCGTGCCAGTGTGCGCCAGGCGGGTTCGGTCGACTGGGGCGACGATTCGATCCGGCCAAACACATAATTCAAACTGCGCAGAAAATTGGCGTCGGTTGCGCCGGACGAGAAATTGATATAGCCCAGCATTTCGTCCAGCGCTTGCTGGTCGTTCCGATTTAGCCGCTTTGCTGACACGCGCTCGCTCCTTGCCTTGCAACTGCCGGGAACGAAACCCAGTACTTGGCACCTGACCTGAAGGTCGTGCGAAACACTTTGGCCCGGTACCGCCCAGTGTCGTCAGCGCTGTGATGCGCCGGATTCTCGTGCCAAACCTCCCGCACTTGCAGATTATCGCGCCTGCAAGGCGATAGCTGCAATAGTGTCGCCGAGCTGCAAACAGCGCACCGACCAGCCCACCCGTATTGGGAGGGCCGGGCTGCCACCTCCCCCGGCCGCATAAACTGCGTGCGTTTTTGCAGCCGGCTGACTATGATAGGTATTAGAGTTCATAGGAATTGCGGCCCGAGCGATCTCGTCGGTACATCATGGCAGGGGACCAGCATGTTGCGATCTGTGATGCATTTGGTGTTGATTAGCGGTGTGGCAATCGGTTTTGCGGCACAGTCCAGCGCGCAGTCGCGCAGTCAACTGATACCCGAAGAACGTGCTGCCCAGTTCGGCCTTACGCGAGCTTGGTTCACCCAAGCGAAGTTCGACGCCGCCACCTCCCGGGCCAGTTACGCGACGCTGCACGAGGGAACGCTGTTTGTGCAGAGCGATCGGGCGGCAGTGCAGGCAGTCGATGCAGTCACGGGCAAAATGCTGTGGGTGCAACAGGTGGGCAAACCTAATCACCCCACCATGCCTGTTGGGGTCAGCCGCGATTTTGTGGTGCTGCTTAACGGCTCGCGACTGTTTGTGCTCAATCGGGTTAACGGCGAAGTATTGCTGGACGTACCGGCCGCAGGCGTGCCAGCGGCAGGGCCGGCCGTCAGCGACCGACGCGCCTACGTGCCCATGCTCGACGGCTTGATAGTCGCCCATCGGCTGGAACCGCTCACCGAATCTCCCGGCGAGTTCGTCCGCACCAGGGCGGAGGCCGAAATGGCCGAAGCCAACAAAGCCCAGCAAGCTCAACAACGACGCGAAGACATGCGTCTGCGCCAGGATGGCCTGCGACCATTGCGTACCTACTCGGTCGGTCGTCCGTATGTAGCGCCGGTGGTGCTGCGGCAAACGCCGTATGACGAGTACGTGGGCTGGGTGACCGACGTGGGGCATTTGTACATCGCGCAGGTGGATCGCCGCTCGGAAGACGCTTTGGCGGTGTTGCACCGGATAACACTTTCCGGCCGGTTGCCTACGCAGCCGGTTTACGCTCCACCCAAGGTCCCCGGCGTGGCCGCTTATGGAGTTGTTTACCTGGTTACCAGCGACGGCTTCGTGCACGCCATCGACGAGCGATCGGGCAACACCCTATGGCGATTCTCCACCGGCACCGATTGCCAGCAAGCGCCAGTGCTGGTGGACGGTCGGCTTTACGTGGCCACCGTCAGGGAAGGAATGCACTGTTTGGATGCTAA
Organism: uncultured Pirellulales bacterium; assembly: GCA_938015445.1. Taxonomy (GTDB): domain Bacteria; phylum Planctomycetota; class Planctomycetia; order Pirellulales; family Thermoguttaceae; genus CALLPE01. The sequence continues at coordinate 49,673 of CALLPE010000007.1, read as the reverse complement.
GTCGGGGCGACGGTTGTGGTGGGCCTCCGATGTGGTGCAATTCCTTTCGGCCAGCCACACTCGCGTTTACGCCGCCGATAATCTGGATCGGTTGCTGATCCTCGATGCCCAATCTGGCGGGCTCATAGCCAGGATGCCGTTGGGAAAGCAGGCGCTGAAAGTGGTCAATGCTGAGACTGACCGGATCTATGTGGTAAGCGACGCTGGATTGGTGCAAGCTCTGCACGAGGTGGGGCTGGCCGAGCCGGTGGTTCACAATCAGGCCCAAAGACCTGGCGGCGACGAGCAGCCGGCCGATGCCAAACAGCCCGCTGTCCAGAAACCTCCCGCCAAAACACCGCCCGACGAAGACGCCCAAGACCCCTTCAAGTCGCCAGGTTGACCCTCGCCCGACCCATGACCCGAACCAAGTGAACAGCAACAGGCCGGTGCGGCCAATGGCGTCGTATCCATGCAGCCGCGAAGAACCCTTGTGCGGCTGGGAAGATGATTTGTGCGGCGACGAAGCTCTCATTTGGGTGGCCGGGAAAATCACTTGTGCGGCCATTAAGATTCAGCGGTCAGCTTGCCGACGGCGCGAGCTGCCGGCCAGGTACAGCTCCCCCTGCCGCAGTGTCAGGGTGTCGATGTGTACCAGCCAGGCCCGGTCGCCGCTGTGCACCGGCAGACTGACCAGCGCCACCGGATCGCCGTCGGCTTGGCGCCACTCGAGCGGCAAGGAGGAACGCTCGGCGGCCTGCGACAGCGCCCGCAGCACCCCCTTCATAGGCAGCGGTAATCTACCTGCGCGCACCTTGCGGATTCGCAGGGCCAACACGTTAGGCTCGGCGATGTACGGTTCCAGGGCTGCCCATAGCACGCTCTGTGCGCTGGCGTGACTATAACGGCAGGCGAGCATGATGCCCTCCGGCTGGATCGCCACGCGCACGTCCCGAAACTCGGCCGGCAAACAGTTCGCCTCCGAACTGCCCAGTTCCAATGCTAGCCAGCCGTTGATTTCCTCGGCGGTGAATACGGCCTCCCAGCGCCCGCCTTTCTGTACGTCGCTGGCCAAGGTCGCCGCGCGGTCAAGCATTCGGTCGCGACCTGCTGCCAAAGCGGCCGGTTCGGTGGCCAGGGCGTTGCTGTAGAACTCCGGGGTGTATCGGGCCGCCCGATAGACCATCACTGCGCCGACCAGCAAAGCGGCCAGCACTCCCGTAGCAGTCCACAGAATCAGGCGTACTGGCCGGCTCATGCGCTGCGATGTCCCTTTTTATGCCAACCGCAATAGGGCGTAATTCTTCTTACCTGCCCGCAGCACCACTGCGGCACCTGCCAGGAGGTCTTCCTGGCCCAAAGTGGCGTCTTGACTGGCGACCATGCGGTTGTTCACATAAGCCCCTCCCTGACTGATCAAGCGGCGGGCCTCGCTCTTGCTTTTGACCAATCCCACGGCCAACAAAGCGTCGACTACCGGCAGACCCGGCGGGTCGAGGAGTGAGCGCGGCAACTGGGTGCTGGGAACGTCGGCGAAGATGGCTTCGATCTGCTCGCCGGTCAACTGGCCGATCTCGCCACCGAAGAAAATCTGCGTGGCCTGCTGGGCGATCTGCAATCCGGCCTCCCCGTGAACCAGGCGCGTCAACTCGGTCGCCAAGCGACGCTGCGCGATGCGCTGCTGGGGATTGCTGCCGTGCTCCTGGAGCAGTTGTTCGATCTGTGCGCGGTCCAAGTCGGTCAAGTACTTCAAACACTTGCCCACGTCGGCGTCGTCGACGTTGATCCAGTACTGATAGAATTGGTAGGGGCTTGTTTTGTGGGGGCTGAGCCATACAGCGCCCGACTCGGTTTTGCCCATCTTGCTGCCGTCGGCCCGGGTAAGCAGCGGGCAGGTGATGCCGTAAAGCTGCACCCCCCGTAAACGCCGCGCCAGGTCTATGCCCGCCGTGATGTTCCCCCATTGGTCGCTTCCGCCGGCTTGAATCTGGCAGTCGTAGTGGTCGTGCAGATACACGAAGTCATAAGCCTGCAACAACATGTAGCTGAACTCGGTGTAGCTCATTCCTCCGTCGGCGCGCTCCAGGCGGTTGCGAACAGATTCTTTGGCGAGCATTACGTTGACGGGGAAATGTTTTCCCACGTCGCGCAGAAACTCCAAATAGCCAAACTTGCCCATCCAATCGTAGTTGTTCAGCAGCAGCGCCGAGTTGCCGCCGCACCGAAAATCCAAAAAGCGTCGCAATTGCGGTTCGATCCCGGCGATGTTGTCGGCAATCGTTTCCGGCGAAAGCAGATTGCGTTCCTCGCTCTTCCCGCTGGGGTCGCCAATCATCCCGGTAGCCCCGCCAACAACGGCAATCGGACGGTGCCCGGCCCGCTGAAACCGCCGCAGTACCATCAGGGCCACCAAGTTGCCCACGTGCAGACTGTCTGAGGTGGGATCGAACCCGATATAGACCGTGCACATCTTCTCGCTTAGCAAGCGGGTCAGACCTTCCTCGTCGGTCGTCTGATGTATCAATCCTCGCCAGCGAAGTTCTTCGATGATGTGTTCCATTGTGCTGCGCTGATATGCCAACAATCTATGTCGCCGAAATTGCTTTCCGAAAATGCTGATCCCCGGCTACCGGGGTTCGTGTCCGCTGTTGTTCGCCTCCCATATCCACCATCGCACGTGACTGCCCTTGGGCAACCGTACTTTCAGGGATTTGGCGGCCCGAAACGGGCCTGCCACTTTTCCTCGGCGGCGGCCAGACGGCAGTAATAAGGCTGTAGCGTCCACAGGTCGTCGCGCTGCCCGAGGCTGTAATGCCTGTACGCCAGCCGCGCCACAGCAGCGGCGGTGGGACGCCAGTATTGTGGTTCCAGAACCGTCAGTCCGGCGGGGATGGCGCACCGAAGCTTCCGCAGCGCCGGGCCGGTAACCGCTGTGCCCGGCTGCAACCCGCCCAGCCATTCGGCGGCCGGCAGAAGTCTATCGGGCCGTACGATGTCCGGCCAGCCGTCGGCGGCGAAACGGAAGTCGGCGGCCACTACATCGCCGCGCTGTGCATCGACCGCTACAGAAACGTTGGCGATGGTTGGCGGAACCGCAGCGGCGATCGCCCATAGCGTGCCTACGCCCAGCACCTCCGCCCCCACTGCGTAAGCGAACGTTTTGGCTGCGGTCACCCCGACACGCAGTCCCGTGAACGAACCCGGCCCGATGCTCACCGCCACCAGTCGCACGTCCGCCGGGCGCCAGCCGACGTCGGCCAGTATCTGTTTGATAGCCGGTGCGAAGGACTGTGCCGAGCGTTGTTGAGGATCGAAATCCAACTGCGCAAGCAGCGTCGGCCCGTTGGCGGCGGCCACGCTGCCGATCGGTTCGGTCGTCTCTAAGGCCAGTATGTTCATCTGTGTCGCTACCTCGGGCGGCGGGCACTGGGCGGCAAAGTTGGCATCCTCCGCCAGTGGCAGTTCGGCCGGCCGATGTATTCGGCAATGCGGCAATCGCTGCCCAACTGTCAAGAATGTTACCACGACGGTGCAATTCCGCCAGCGCAAGGCAACCGATGTTCCACTTCGCTAGGCAAGGCAACCGATGTTCCACTTCGCTAGGCAGATTCGTTCGGCAAAAGGTCCGCCGCTGAGCGGGCATTTGAAGACTTCAGGACCCAGCACAAATAGTTTGCAATACGCGATATTCGCCTTCCGGTTCCAGCGGCTGACCTGGTTGGCGCGAATTTAACTTGACGACCAAGTCTACAAGATTAAGATGCGCTCAGAACTTTCCCTCGGCCTGCGATTGTCTTTCCGGCATCGTAACCCCTTCCGAAGTTCGACGATTCGTAGCGCGCAGCGTTTCTCGTAAACGAATAAAGAATCTGTAGGGCGCGAAAGGGCCGCAGCCATGAGAAAGCCGCGGAATAGCCCGTTGTTCGGCGAAATCAGAGCGCCGTATGGCCGTTGGTTGGTTGCGTCGAGTATTTTGGTGGCCGCTACCTCGGCGGCTGCATGGTTGTGCATCTGGTGGTGGTCCGACGCCGTGACTGCCACCGCACCGCAGCGTGGCTTCGCCACAACCGCTCAAGCAGCGGTGCAGCAGCCGGCGATGCAGCGGCCGACGGAACTACCGCAGCTCGAGCAAAGACCGCAGCTCGAGCAAAGACCGCAGCTTGAGCAAAAACCGCAGTTCGAGCAAAAACCGAGGCTGGTTCGCCAGGGCGATGGCTGGGTAATCAGTTTCGCTGTACGCTCTGCCTGCGACGCCACGGTGCTGGTTCGCGGGCCAGACGGCAAGATCATCCGACATCTGGCCAGCGGCGTGCTGGGTGAGAACGCCCCGCCGCCGTTGCAGACCGGCGCGCTCAGCCAAAGCATTTTCTGGGATGGCAGGGACGACCGCGGTCGGCCAGCGCCACCCGGCTGGAAGGTTGAAGTAGGCTTGGGGCTTCACGGGCGATTCGACAAAGCCTTGGGTTGGGACCCTCAGCGCGTTCACACCAACATCGATGGAATCGCCGTCGATCGGCACGGTCAGCTTTACGTGCTGTGCGACGGCCCGCACATCCGTGTGTTCGACCGCCAAGGCAAGTACATACGCACCCTGTTGCCGCCGGCGGCCAACGTGCGACCGGAAGACATGACTTTGATCGAGTGGACCGGCAGCACGCTGGGTCGGCCGGCCGTTTATCGGCCTCGTTCCGGCGGTTCGAGTACTTTCGACCTTTACCGCTTTGCCGGGTTCCGCTTGCCCAAACAAGCGATGGGCGTCACTCCAGACGGACGCTTGGCACTGGTCACGAACCTGCTGGATTGGGGTTTGGCTGCCGCCGAGCGCGGCCGCCGATTGGTGATGCTCAGTGCCACCGACGGCGCGACGCCGCCGGGAAGCATCGTGCAGCTCGATCAAGCCGAGAGTCGCTTCAAACCGGGGCTACTGGGTAACGACGGCCGGCCGTTTGTGGCCATTTCTCCAGACGGAGGACGGCTGTATTTGAGTGGATTGATGGCCCAGCTTATCGGCGGCCAGCGCGAACCGATCCACGCCGTATTTGTCGTTAAGCTGGATCGGCCAGGCCTGGCAGAGCCGTTTTTCGGCGATCCGACCGCAGCCGACAATACCCCGACGCGACTGGATCAGCCGCGCGGCTTGGCCTGCGACGCGCAAGGCAATCTGTACGTTTGCGACTACGGCAATCACCGCGTGGTGGTCGTCAGTCCGCAGGGCAGGCTGTTGAAGTCCATGGCGGTCAAGCATCCAGACCAGATAGCCGTCCACCCGCGGACCGGCGAAATTTACCTGTTGCGTGCCACGCCGAACCAACACCACTTCGATATCGAGTTGGTCAAACTTTCCAGCGTTGACCAGCCGAATCCTGTGGCCAGCATGTCGTTGCCGCGCAATGCCCACCGCATTCAAGTATTGATGGCCTTAGACGCTTCGGCGCAGACGCCGGCCCTGTGGTTCGGGGCGGTCGAGGGTCACTACGGCGTCAGCCGGACGCTATGGCGGGTGGAAGACCGTGGCGATGCCTTCCAGGCGGTGGTGCAGATCGGACCTGCCGCCGAGCCGACGGAACCTTGGCAGCGCTGGAATCCACTGGGCAACCGGGCTTACATCGCCGCCGATCCGCTGCGCGAAGAACTATACGTCCGCGTGGGAGAGCAGAACTGCTTTCCCGATGCGGTGATCCGCGTGGACGGCCGCACCGGCAAACCGATCGAACTGATCGACGCCCGCGTGGAACAAGTCTACGTCGGGCCGGACGGGCTGGCATACATGCGGATCGAAGACGGCGGCGAATGGCTAGTGCGCTACGATCCCGACCAGCGAAAGTTCATCCCCATGACCGCGCCCGAAGCCCGACCAGCGCTGCGCGGCGGCTATGGGAGAAAGAAATACGACTTTGCCGGTCGGGAACCGGTGGTATTTCGCGGCGAAACGGTCATCGGCGTGTACGTGCCCGCCAACCCAGGCGCTCGCACCTGGCAGGACCCGTTTTGCGTGGCCCCCAACGGCGATATTTATATTCCCGTGGGAGTCATCGAGGAGCACATCGCCGCGCTACAGAAGGCAGGGCTTAAGCATCCGAAACAACCCCAACACAACAATTACTGCCTGCTTCAGGTGTATAGTGCCGACGGGCAGCCGAAGTGGCTGAGCATTTTGCCTGGCCTGGGGCATAGCGCGGGGGTGCGGGTGGGACGCTCCGGGGCAGTGTACGTGGTGTTGGCCTGTCAGCCAGCCAGTCAGCCCCTGCCCGACGGCATCGCGCCGCACGGCAAATTCACCGCCTGCCAATGGGGAACCCTGCTACGGTTTCCCAGCCCGATGGAGGTCTTTCCTATCGGGGAGATTGCGGGCCGATGGAACGGACAAGCACCCGAAAAACCTACCCATTTCTACGGCACTCCCGGCGGAAGTTTCGACACCCAGCGCGGTACGCCAGTGGTCATCAGCGGTGTCCGGTGGCAATACGGTGGTGTGTCGCCCATCAGTTTGTCGGGCTGCACGTGCCTGAACTCGCATTTCGACGTGGACGGCTTCGAGCGCGCCTTCGTGCCGGCGCTTCAGACGGCTACGGTCAACGTGCTCGACTGCAACGGTAACCTGATGGTGCGTATTGGTCGCTTCGGCAACGCCGACAGCCGCGGGCCGGAAAGCCCAGTGCTCGATCCGAAAAGCGCCCAACTTCGCCCACGCAGGCCCGACGATCCCCCCACGCTGAGAAGCCCACTAGATCATCCCGAGCCGGCCTTTGCTCATCCGCGCTTCATCGCCGTCACTGACGAGGCCGTTTACGTGCACGACATGGACAACCAGCGTATCGTCCGTGCCGTGCTGGAATATCACGCCCGGGAAAGCTGTGCCCCATGAGTCACCAGGGCTGAGGCCTGTGATCCTAACCGGTCGGCCGTAGCTGCTGTTTCTCGACAAAGCAACTGCGGAGCACCTTTCGACCCACTTGCAGCGGCTACAATATACAAGGGCGAACCTGCGTTTGACGCAAGTCTGCACAGATCGACGAAGTGAGAAATAGTTTTGGCCGTCGGCGGCGAATGACCTGAGGGGATAGTGTTTACCTGCTTACTCGGATGGTCTTCTTCGGCGCCAACGGTCGTGTGAGGAGTTGCCGGTGAGTCTGTCGCTGGCCGATTTCGACCGCCTGGCGACCGAGCACGGTCCCAGCTTGTTCCGTCTGGCTTACCGGCTGGTCGGCGACCGGCAGGAGGCAGAAGACATCGTGCAAGAAACATTTCGTTCGGCCTGGAAAAGCCGGCAAACCTTTCAAAGCGGCGACAGCGAACGGGCGTGGCTAGTAGCGATTCTCCGCCGCAGGGTTGCCGACTATTGGCGCCGCGGCAGACCTCCGCTGGCGCTGGCCTCCGACAGCCAGATCGAAACTGCGTCCGACCCCACCGACCCGACCAGAAACGAACTTGCCGACGAAGTCCAACAGGCCCTGGCACAATTGCCCGATGAACTGCGCGAAACCCTCTTGCTGGTAGTGGTAGGCGAACTTACCCATCAGGAGGCGGCCGATGCACTCGGTGTGCCGCTAGGGACGGTATTGTCGCGGGTAAGCCGGGCGCGCAGGCGGTTGCGGGAATATTTGCTGGCCATTTTCGCCAATAAGAAAGTGTAAGCGTTACTTCGTCTCTGCTGCCTTTGTAAGGCCGTGCCGGATTAGCCCAAAAAGTGGCACGGCGGCCCGCTACGCATGTTCGGGCGGATGCGTGTGCCAATTCAGGCGCAGAGGTGTGCCGATCTTGCTGAATTTGCTGAAGCCGTCATGGCGTCGTCCGAGCGGAAACCTGACCTTTCTATAGACATACGGCTGCGCGACGTGCCGCTTCCGGATGGTCTGACTGCCCGGCTGCGCGCGGCAATACTGGCCGACGACGACGCCCTGGACGCATTGCTGCGATACGTAAGTGTGCCGGAAGGGTTCCTGCTGCGACTGCGCTGCGCCGTGTTGAGCGACGACGCTGCGCTGGACGCACTATTGCAGCAAGTCGTTGTGCCACAAGATTTTATCGAGCGATTGCAATCGGTCGTCGAGCAACACTTCGGCGACGAAATAGACCACACTCCTGCTGTGGTAGCGGCAAGCCAGAACCGCCGACATTTACATCAGAAAGATGATTCTAGGCCAATACCCGCCTTAGACGGGGTTGGCCCAATACCGTCCTTAGATGGGTTTGGGCTGATGCCCGCATTAGATGGGGCTAGGTCAATACCCGCCTTAGATGGGTCTGGGTCAATACCCGGCTCAGATGGGGTGTCGTTTTGGGGAGGTGATTGGTTTGGCAGTCGGTTGGTGCGGGGCGTCGGGGTGGTTGTACGGGCCGCCCGGAGGGTTCACCCATCGGTCTGGGCGACTGCGGCGGCCCTTTGGGCGCTGGTGGGGGTGGCGGTACTGGCCGCGGCAGTGATCGGTCGCAAGCTCGATGCGGCTGCTGCTCGGTTGGCCGACATTAACGTTCCACCCCTCTATGTGTCCGCTCCGGACCAGCCGCTGGTCTTCGCCGACGGCCTGGGCCGGGGCGGATCGGATAAGTTGCCCGTCGGGTGGTCCAGCGATTTGTTGCCTTCGGTCAGCCTCGACTTGCCCGCCCAGCCCTGGCAGCCTGGCCCGTTAGAGCGCGACTTTTTGCCGAATTGGGCACGAGCCGGCGGCGCAGGGCGGCTGCTCCAGCGTCCCTGGGTGCAGTGGACCGGCGTATTGGGCAGTCCTAGCAGCGAGTTGGATCGGCTGCCGGAATTGAAGAAGGTTTCCGGGCCGGCGCCGCGCGGAGTATGTCCGCCGCTGGTTCCCCAGTTCCCGCTAGATTGGTACAACCGCTACGGCGTGTTTCCGTTCGTGTCGCCGGGAGCGCATCCGCGCTTGCAAACCAGCGTCGTCCCGCTGGAGGTGGATACGGCCAGCTATGATCTGATGCGCCGCTATCTAGAAGACGGCGAACTGCCTGCGCCGCGCCACATCCACACCGAGCACTTTCTGGCGGCTATCGACTACGCCTTTCCCGCGCCCCGGCGCGAGCCGTTGGCCCTGCACGTCGCCGCCGGACCGTCTCCTTTTGGAGGCGAGGGGCTGACCCTGCTTCAAATCGGAGTACAGGGCAAGCACTTCCAGCGCGATAGCCGCCAAGCAGTGCAACTGGTGCTGGCCGTGGACAGCTCGGGCAGCATGCGCTGGGGCGGCAGACTGGACATGGTTCGCAAGGCGTTGGGGAGGCTGGTAGAGCAGCTCGGCCCGCAAGACAGATTGTGGCTGGTCAAGTTCAGCCATCAGGCCGAAGTTCTGCTGGCCGGCGCCAGCGCGTCCGACCGGGAGGCAATCAGCGCGGTGCTGTCGGCACTGAAACCGGAGGACTCGACGAACATCGCAGCCGGGCTGCACGCGGCCTTCGGCGAAGCAGAAAAAGCAGCCGAGCTATCGTCGGTCCCCACCCGCGTCGTCCTGCTTACCGATGGTGCATCGGCCATGGACCCCGACGTGGCCCTGGCCCTGATGCACGCCGTGACAGAGTACTCGCGCCAATTCCGTTTGGATGTGATCGACTTGGGGCAGTCGGCCCAGGCCGAGCCTCAGCTTGCCGCTTTGGCCCGCTCTGGCGGAGGTAGGGTGTTTCGTGCTGGCAGCACCGCCCAGGTAAACCGCGCGCTGTTGGAGATTATCACCGGGCAATCGCAGCAGATCGCCGCCGACGTGCGGCTACAGGTAACATTCGACCCGGTCAACGTGCTGCAATACCGACTGTTCGGGCACGAGGCGGTAGTGCTGTTGGACAGCCCAACCGAGTGCGATTTCTTCGCCGGACAATCGGCCACGGCGCTGTACGAGTTGCGACTGAATCCTACGGGCGGGCAGCGCATCGCCATAGTAGAGTTGTCGTGGCAGCCTTGCGAAGGGGGAGAGCGGCAGCGTATCCGGCGGGTGGTGAACCGGCGCGAGTTCGCCCCGAAACTACAGCAGGCGCCCGCCTCGCTCAAGGCGGCAGCCATGGCCGCGCAAACTGCCGAAATACTCCGTCGCACGCCCATCCTGCGGACCTCCATCAACTTCGCCGACGTGGCGGCCTTGGCCGATCAAATCGACAGCGAACTGCGGAACACACCAGATTTCGCGGAATTTATGGGCGCGCTGAGGCAACTGGAGGGAAAGAAGCCACAGCGAAGTGGGGCGGCACGATAAGTGGCGTAACAATAATTTGCAGTGGCGTTGTGTGCTGGGAAGTTGTCGGGCAGTGGGACGGTAAGCAGTGGAACGATAACTCGCGGTCGTTGCCGGTGGGGAAAATGAGGTATTAAGTCGCACTGCTTGCCGTTGGAGAAAATAAGGGGTATTTTCAGATAGGCAAAAAGCGTTGATATCGGTCGGATGCGACTGGCGCATGCGGGCAACCGGGCATCGGTGGAACGGTGCTACAGGGCAGCCGGACAACCCTGCTGCGGCGTAGCGGGCTAACCGTCCCACGGCCCTCACCACGCTACCTGCCGCCGGTCGCGCCGAAGCTGCAACGTACTTGTCCGCAAATCGGTTCCAAGAGTCCATGGGCTCGATGGGGCGGGGGGACGTCTGGCCGGCGGGTCCGGAACCCCGACGGCAGGCCCGCTTTGGCTGCTGCCGCCGCGAAAGCCGTCTCGGCCCAAGCCGAGCGAAACCCCGCGAAGGAATAGTCACATGCACAGTCTAAGCTCCAAACGCTGTAGGACTACCCTACTGGCTGCTGCGGTATTGTTGACGGCCGCTCCGCTCCTGCCGGCCGGCGAGCAGCCGCGCAAGTTCCTCGAAGGGCTGCGCGATCGGCAGTATTACGACGTGGCCCTCGACTACTTGGAACTGGCGCGGCAGAACCCCGCCATCGACAAACAGTTCAAAGAGGTGATCGATTACGAGGCGGGAGTGACGCTATGGGAAGCGGCGGGCATCAACCGCAGCTTGCCGCAACGCGAAAAACAACTCGGCGAAGCAAAGGAGCGATTCGACAAGTTTCTCAGCGGCCACGGCGATCATCCGCTGGCGCCGGCAGCGCGGCGGTACTTGGCGCGGGTATTGGTGGGACGCGGACGGGTGAAGGTGGAAATGGCCGCCCAGCCTACGCGCCGCGACGCCGAGAGGGCCACTCTCACTTCCGAAGCCCGGGAACTATACAAAGAGGCCGCCAAGCAACTGGCTGCCCTGGAACAGGCAGCCATCCAGACGCTCAAAAAGTTTCCTACTAAACTGGACGACATGACCGAGGCCCAAAAAGAAGCCGTGGAACAGGCCCGCGGCGAACTGCTGGAAACGCGCCTCGATCTGGCCCGTATACCCCTGTTGCTGGCCGATACGTATCCGCCGGGCAGTGCCGAGCGAAACGAGCAAATTCAACAGGCGGCCAAGCAGTACAAATCGCTGTACGAGAAGTACGGCGGTCGGATGGCCGGCCTGGTGGCCAAAGTGCAAGAGGCGCGTTGCTACAAAGAACTCGGCGAACACAAGAAGGCTTTGGAAGCCCTGGAAGAGATATTGCTGCTGCCCGACGATGGCGAGTTGCGCGACCTGAAGAACGATGCCATCGTGGTGCAGATGGAAACTGCCCTTCTGCCCAAGCTGAACAACTACGATCTGGCCCTGGAGACTTTTCAGAAATGGTCTTCCACGGCCCGACCCGTGGACGAAAACAGCCGTGAGGGGCTGGCCATCAAGTATCTGGCGGCCGAGGCGTACCTGGGCAAAGCCAAATCGCTGGCCGAGGGCGACCGCGAGCGGAACCGCTTGCTGGTGGCCGCCAAGAAGCTATTGGAGTACGTGGGGCGCTTCCCCGGAGAGCACCAAAGCAAGGCCAAATCGCTGCTGGCCTCCAAGGACTTTGTGGGCGAGCAGGCCGAAGTGGGCGAGCCGACCAACTTCCAGGAGGCCAACCAGCGCGCTCGCGATGCCCTGGAAGAGATGGCACGCATAGATTCCGACTTGCGCGACGAGCAGGACGCCGCCAAGAAAAAAGAGCTGGAAAAGCAACTGATCAAGGCGCGCCAAGACGCACTGCGCTACTATCAACTGGCGTTGCAATGGCGGCCGGAGGACTTGAAGAGCGACGAGCTGAACGATCTCCGCTATTTTTTGGCGTATTTGTACTGGACCGAAGAGCGTTATCACGAGGCGTGCGTAGTGGCGGAGTTCATCGCCCGACGCTACCCGCAACATGCCAAGGCCCGGTCCGCCGCGCGGTTGGCGCTGAGCGGCTACGGGCGGCTGTTCAACGCGGCGATGGCCGCGGCCAACGATGCGGACCTGAACGCCGCGCTTAACAATCCCGATACTCCCAAGGAGGAAGCCGACCGACTGAGCGCCGAAAAAGAGCACTGGACTGCCCAGCGCCAGTTCGCTAGCGACCGCATGGTGTCCATCGCCGATTACATGGCTAACCGTTGGAGTGGCGAGCCGGATGCCGACGAGGGGTGGATGACCTTGCTGCGGGTAGCGGTGATTAACCGCGACGTAGAGCAGACGCTGGCCTACTTGGCCAAGATTCCTGTCGATTCCGCCCGCCGCGGCGAGGCCGAACTGTTGGCCGGTCAGGCCCTGTGGCGCAGCTATCTAGAAGTGATGCGCGAGCCGGAAGAGCAGCGCCCTGCCGAAGCGGAACGAAAGAAGATGGTGACCGAGGCCCACAAAATCCTCCAGGAAGGTCTGAACCGTATGCGCAAGGCTGTCGAGGCTGGCGCCCCGGTGACGTACACGGTAGCCTCGGCGGCGTTGTCGTTGGCGCAGATCGACGTGGCCGAGGGCCGGGCTGCCGAAGCCGTCAAACTGTTAGAAGACCCCAAACTCGGCCCGCTTACCCTGGTGCACAACAAAGACCCACTGGCCACCCAGAACCCCAACTTCACGGTAGAAACCTACAAGACGGCCCTGCAATGTTACGTGGGTGTGCGGAACCTCGATCGGGCCGAACAGATCGTCGAGGAGCTGGAAGCGGCCATAGCTGAGTTGGGTGACAGTGAGGCCGGCCGGCGGCTGACGACCATCTACATCCAACTGGGCCGCGACCTCCAGGAACAGCTCGAGCGGCTGCGGAGCGAAAAGCGCGAAGAGCAGATCGAGCAAGTTTCCAAAGGGTTCGAACTGTTTTTGACCAAGATCTCGCAGCGCGATAAGGGCAACACCTTTAGCTCGCTGCTGTGGGTGGCCGAGACGTTCAGCTCGTTGGCCGCCGGCTTCGATACCGGGGGCACAACGCTCACGCCCGAAGCCCGTAACTATTACGACAAAGCCGCCGACACTTACCGCCGCATCTTGCACAACATCGACAAGCCCGAGTTCAAAGCCCCGGCCAACGCCACCGACGCCATCAAGATCCGCCTGGCGCGCACCCTGCGCAGGTTGGGTCAGTACAAAGAAGCTTTGTCGCTGCTGTACAGCGTGTTGAAGGACAGGCCGAACATGGTCGAAGCCCAGTTCGAGGCCGCATACACCTATCAGGCCTGGGGCGAACAGCGGCCGGCCTATTACGGCATCGCCATCAGCGGCAGCCAGCAATACAAGGAAATCTGGGGCTGGAGCACGCTATCGCGCAAACTCATTCGTAGCACAGACCGCGAAGAGCACGCTAATAGATTCCACGAGGCTCGTTACAACCTCAACTTATGCCTGTACCTTTGGGCGTTGAAGGAGACCGAAGCGGCCGCCCGAGACAAAAAACTCAACCAGACCAAGGCCGACATTCAGGCCATTGCCCGGCTGTTCCCCCAAATGGGTGGTCGTGAGTGGTACAACAAATACAACGACCTGTATAAGAAGATACAGAAGGCATTGGGGGAGCGGGTGACAGGTTTGCCGCTGCCGGCAAAAGAGAAGCCGGCCGCCGAAAAAGTCACCGCCGCCGGACAGTGATCCGCAGTTGCAGCAGTACCATGACCACCCACTACGGCCCGCAATGATCAGTGCGTAGCAGTTCGTAGAAATGCGTAGGAGTTCGTAGAAGAAGGATAACATCACCAACCGATACACGCGACGGCGATGCGTTCATAGGAGAACACGATGAGTTATCGCAGAACGCTTTTGGCGCTTTTGGCAAGCGCATGGTTGTGCCCTGCGGCGTTGGGTGTCGATACGGTGCGTACCCCGAACCTCAAGCCCACTTCGGTCAGCGGTCGGGTCACCAAGATCACGCCTACGGTGGTGACGATCGAGGCCACCGGCGGAGTGGAACGCGACATACCGGTAAACGAGATTGCCTGGATTTCGTTCGACGGCGAGCCGACCGGTATCGGCAGGGCCCGGGCTGAGATAGCCAACGGCCGGCTGGAAGACGCCCTGGGTATTCTGGAAAAGCTCAACCTGCCGGACAATACCCGCAGGCCGCTGTTGCAAGAGGCCGAGTTCCTCCGTTTGTCCTGTCGGGCGCAACTGGCCCTGGCCGGCAGCGGCGAGGTCACCCAAGTGGGCAGCGACTTGGCCCGGTTCATCAAAGAGAACCCCGACAGCTACCACTGGTACCGCGCCAACGAATTGATCGGCGACTTGCTGGTGGCTGCCGGGCGACACGATCGGGCCGAAGCCTTTTACGCCGAAGTGGGCAAAGCGCCTTGGCCGGATTACAAGATGCGGGCAGCCGTGGGGATGGGCCGAGCCTTGCTGGCGCAGAACAAGACAGCCGAAGCCAAAAAAGCCTTCGACGAGGCGCTGTCCATCGGCGGCGACAGCCCGCAGGCACGCACCCAAAGGGCCATCGCCATGCTAGGTAGCGCCAAAATCTTGGCCCTGGAGAAGAAACCAGAAGAAGCCATTAAGATCGTCAGCGGAATAATCGACAAGGCCGATCCCGAAGATAATGCTTTACTAGCACAGGCCTATTTGACTCGGGGCACCGCCTACCGCTTGGCTGGCAAGCCCAAGGAGGCCCTGATGGACTTCCTCCACGTGGATATCCTCTATTTCAGCTTGCCAGAGGTCCACGCCGAGGCGCTGTTCAACCTGATACAGCTTTGGGAGCAGGACCGACGGGCCGATCGCGCCGCTGAAGCACGCCAGCGACTGCTGTCGCGCTACAAAAACAGTGTGTGGGCGCAAAAGGCAGGCTAGTAAGTAGCGGAGGATGCCGGGAAAGTAGATTGCGGTGGTTTTTACCTGTTGTCGGATTGCGTAGGTCGGTGGAACCGTGCATTCGAGGGGCGCTATACCGAAGAAAACAAGGAGTCATGACACTTCAATGCCTGGACATCCTCGGGTAGTTTTTTGGGCCCAACCGCCGGCATGACGGCAATCGCCCCTCGAGCAGCAACCAAGCGGCCAAGCGGAAGTATGACGCAAACAAGCGGCAAAACACAACGCTTGTCGGCCCTCGATTGAAAATAGCACGTACTGTGGATTACACTAAAGTTTTACAAACGTAGCAGAGCTTGGAAACCGTAAGGTTAAGCAGCGGTCTGTTACCGAGGCAGCCATAGAACCCCAACAGCGAAGTCCTTCGACGTTAGACAGTTTTGGAGACCCGTTTATGCGGCAGCAGCTAGGCTCAGGTTGGTTTGGCGCGTGTGTTCTTTCGGCGACATTGCTCACGGCGATGCTGGGTTTTTTCTCGGCCCTTGACGGCTTGATGACCGCCCCGGCTGCGGCCGCAGAAGAGTCGGAAGGGGAAGTCGCAGAAACCCCCGGGGCGACCCCGGAGGTCAGAACGCAAAGCTTCCTCGGCTGGCTGTACGATGCATTGGGCCTGTTGTACACGCTGGTCTTCTTGAGCCTCAGCTTCAGCTTTGTGGCCTTGCTGGTGATGAACATCATTTCGGTGTGGCGCGACAACTTGGTGCCGGCCGCTCTGGTGCAGGACTTTGAAACGCATCTGAACGAAAAGCGCTACCAGGAGGCCTACGATCTGGCCAAGAACGACGGTTCGTTCCTGGGCAAGGTCCTCTCGGCCGGCTTGGCCAAACTTTCTGGCGGCTATAGCGAAGCCACGACCGCCATGCAGACCGTGGGCGAAGAAGAGAACCTCAAACTCGAACAGCGGCTCAGCTATGTGGCGATGATTGCCCAGGTGTCGCCGATGTTCGGGCTGCTGGGCACGGTGCATGGGATGATCCAGGCCTTCAACGTCATCGTGGCCAAGCAGGTCACTCCGCGGCCCGGCGAACTGGCCGGCGGTATCAGCAAGGCGCTGGTGACCACGATGATCGGTCTGCTGTTGGCCATTCCGGCACTGGCAGCCTACCAGATTATGCGCAACCGGTTGCAGCGCTTGGTGCTGGAGGCGGGGGTAATCAGCGATGAGTTGATGAAGCGGTTTTCCACCGTCGGCGCAGGCGCGGTGAAGAAGGCGTAGGCCGACTTGGCGGCGTATCGGCTCGAGTAATTCCGGAGACGATCAGCGATGCGTTGGGGCGCAAGAAGAAGCGGTGTACGGACCAATCCGGACATGACGCCCATGATCGACGTCACGTTCCAGTTGGTTATTTTCTTCATGCTGACAATGAACTTCAGCCAGGAAGAACAGACGGAATTGATCCGCCTGCCCTCCAGCGAAATCGCCAAGCCGCCCGACCAGCCGGTGGAAACCCCTATCACCCTGCAAATCACCGCCAAAGGCAACGTGATCTTCGGCGGCCAGCAGATGCCTCTGGCCAATTTGAAGCGCGAACTGCTGCGCGAGAAGCAACTGCTGGAGAGCATGCCGGGCAAGAGTGCCTCGAAGGCTACGATCATCATCCGCGCCGACGGTCGGGCGCAGATCGGCCAGGTGCAAGACGCCATTGCCATCTGTCAGGAGCTGGACTTCCAGCATTTCGTGCTGCGTGCCAAGCAAGAGAGGAAGGTTCTCAAGCCAGAGGGGGCTTAGCAGATGAAACGCGCCGGTCGGGATGAAACTACGCAGCGGATCGAGCTGAACATGACGCCGATGATCGACGTCGTGTTCCAGTTGCTGATCTTCTTTATGCTCTCGCTGAAGCTGCTGGCGCCCGAGGGCGATTTCCACATCCGCATGCCCAAGGCTGCCCCGGCCGAAGGACAGCCCGACCCCACCCAATTGCCGCCCATC
Source organism: uncultured Pirellulales bacterium (assembly GCA_938015445.1). Lineage (GTDB taxonomy): Bacteria > Planctomycetota > Planctomycetia > Pirellulales > Thermoguttaceae > CALLPE01. The sequence continues at coordinate 32,681 of CALLPE010000007.1, read as the reverse complement.
AAAGTCCGGCTGACAGCCGACCGCAACGGCAACCTGCGGGGCATCCAGATGGCCGAAAAGCAACTCCGCAGCCTGGAACAATTGCGCAACGAGGTGCTGGCGCTGGTGTGCGACGAGCGCGGGCCGAAGCCTGAGGCCGCCAAGACCGAAATCGACTTCGATTGCGACTATCACCTGCGCTACAGTTACGTGGTGGAGGCGATGACGGCCGTATCGGGCTACGTGGACAAGCAGGACCGCATCGTCAAGGTGATCGAAAAGATCAAGTTCACCCGCCGGCCCAAGGAATAAATCCCATCCGTAAACGCAATTCCCTGGGCGGTATCCGCGCCACAAGGGCCCCTGGCAGCGCCGAGTCCACTTACGCCCGGGGGTGGAACTTTCGGTGAACCGCTTTTAGCCGCGACGGGTCCACGTGGGTGTAGATTTGCGTGGTGGCGATGCTGGCGTGTCCGAGCATCTCTTGCACCTGTCGGAGGTCCGCCCCGCCAGCGAGCATGTGGGTGGCGAAGCTGTGTCGCAAAGTGTGGGGACTGACCTCTGGCGGAATGCCCACGCGCCGGGCGTAGCGCTTCACCAGTTCCCAGATGCGCTCCCGACGCAACCGCCGGCCCCGGCCGGAAAGCAACACCCACTGCACCGTCGGGTCTTTGCCTGCCAGCAGCGGCCGTTCGTGGTGCAAGTAATCCAGCAGCGCGGCCACGGCCCGGCCGCCCAGCGGTACTATGCGCTGTTTGTCGCCTTTGCCTCGGCAAAGACAGTATCCTTCCTGCAAGTGCAGGTCTTGCATTTGCAAAGTGGCCATCTCGCCGGCGCGGCAGCCGGTGGCGTACAACAGTTCCAGCAGAGCCCGGTCGCGCCGCCAGAACGGATCGGCCGGTATGGGGGCTTCCAATAGTGCGGTGACCTGTTGTGGACTGAGGACTTTGGGCACGCGCTCCCAGAGCTTCTGGCTGCCCAGCAGTTCGGCCAGATTGTCCTTCAGCACCCCTTCCAGTTGCAGGTAGCGGAAGAACAGGCGCAGCGACACCAGATGCCGGGCGATACTGGCCGGTGCCAACTTCTGCTGGTGCAGCCAAGCGGCGTAGTCGGCCAAATCGCGGATCGTCAGCCCGGTAATCGGCCGCTCGCCCAGCCACTCGGCCAGCCGGCGCAGGTCGCGGCGGTATGCAGCCACGGTGTTTTCAGCCAGATGGCATTCCCCGGCCGCATACGCTGCAAAAGAGTCGATCCACGTCTGCGTCAGGCGCTGACCGACGAGCGGCTTGGGCAGGGTCGGCTTGGGCCGAGATAGTCCCATCGCAGTTACTCGGAGCCTGACAACCACCCCCAACACACAAAGACGCCAATCGGCCGATGGGGCTTACAGCCTCGAACAAAACCACCTTTTCCGGTGCCCTATCCTCTGTAGGAGGCTAGTAAGAACTTTCCAGGTTTCGGTTTGCTAAAGCCTCTCAGTCTGCCGGCCGGGCAGCACGGCTGGCTTACTCAGCCGTGTAGCTCAGTGGTCACTGGTAAGCTGTAAGGCAAATCAGGATAACAGTGCCGGACCGGCCGGTAATGCTACCCAGCGGCACTAAAGGACAATCCTCTAGTGCCACCCAAACTGGTGAGCCAGGCGTGTTGGCCTGGTGGCGTCTTGACGTGTGATCGGCAATTCCGGGCCGATAATTTGCCCCAGTCGCCCCAGTCGTTGCTATCGCTACGAACGCTACGGCTTCGACTGCTCTTCGCCGACGGTCACGCTCGCAGGCGGCGTGCCCGACAAGCGAAGTTGTACCGGACCGCGCACCGAGGCCACAGCAGCGTGGAACTGGGTGGGGCCGTCGATGGCTGTGCGTCCCACGTGGGTAATCACCATGCCGGGGCGGAGGCCTGCGTGCCACGCCGGGCTGCCAGGGATGACCTCGATCACTGCCGCGCCTTCTTCCAGCCCGCTTGCGCCGCTATGTGGGCGAAGCTCTCCGTCCAGCAGCACGGTAGGGTAATCGACACGCAATCCGCGCCATGCAGGCGGCGGCGCGGTGACGATTTTCACTCCCCGAACCGGATATTTGCCCAGTGTGGCAGTCAACTGCCGCTGCCGGCCGCTGCGCAACACCGTGAGCGTGGCGGTGGACTGCACCGGCAGCCGGCCGACTTCCAGTACCAACCCGTCGGCCTCGTAGATCGGCTTGCCGTTGACAGCGGTGATGACGTCGTCGGGCCGCAAACCTGCCCGGGCTGCCGGCGTGCCGCTGACGATCCGCTCTACCCGCACCCCGAAAGTGCCTTCCAATCGCTCTTGTGCGCTGAGGTTCAGCGGCTGGACTCCCAGGAAGCCGTACTCCACTTCGCGTCCCTGCTTGAGCTTTTCCAATGCCCGGCGGAAGACATCGTCTACCGGAATGGCGTAACCGGCGGCACCTTCGTATCCAGGCGCGGCCGGTGGGGCGACGATCAGCCCGACCATCTCCCCGCGCAGGTTCACCAGCGCCCCGCCGCTTGTGCCGACGTTCAGCCGGGCATCGGTCTGGATCAACGTGCCGAAGTGGTGCAAGGTGGGTTTGCCGGTGGGATCGGCCGGGTCGGGGCAGGGCGGCGCTTTGCGGTGCAGGTTAGCGACAATCCCCCAGGCTGCGCTGGGCTGACCGTCCCGCGCCATCGCATACGGATTGCCCAGCGCGATGACGATCTGTCCTTTGCGCAGCGCGGCCCCGTCGCCCAGTGTGATAGGCGACAGCCCGCGGGCTTCGATCGCCAGCACAGCCAAGTCGCTGCGGGGATCGGCCGCTTTGACCGCAGCCTTATAAACCTTGCGGTCGTGAGTGGTTACGTAATAATCGCTGTCCGGCCAGAGCACGTGAGCCGCCGTCAGTATCAGCCCGCCCGCGTCCACCACCACTCCGCTAGCATACTCGTTAGGGATAAAGTCGGGATCGGTCGGCTGGGGCTGGGCAAGCGGCCAAGTGCGTCGTCCGAACGGATCGGGCCGCGACTCGACCACACGGCGGCCGTCGTCCCTGCGCACTCGCGCAATAGCAGCCAGGGACTTTTCGGCCCGCGCGATTGCAGCGACCATCGCTTGTTCGATGGCTGCCACGGCGGCAAGCCCTGTGGGGTCGGCTTCGGAAGCAGTGGCCCCCTGCCGTGCGCCATCGGGCAAAGCAGCTCCCAGACCGATCACCATGGCCACTATTAGCACCAGCCGGCATTGCATCTGCGCACAAGCAAGCATAGCCCTAACCTTCGCAGAACGAGTCCGAAGGCCAACCACACCTCTCCCCGTCCCGTGCGGTGTGTGCGCCGACGGCTGTGTTCGTAGCGCTGCGTGACGGTTAGTCGGCCTCGCCTGCCGCGGAGCCGTGGGGTAACGTCAGCGCACCCTGAGCGGCGGCGGCCAGGATTTTCTCCCTCAGTTCTTCGGCCAGAGCGGGGTTTTCTTTAAGGTATTGCCGCGCCCGCTCCCGGCCCTGGCCGATCTGCAAGTCGCCGTACCGGAACCAAGTGCCGGTGCGGGTGACCAGCTTATGGGCCACGGCCAGGTCCAGCACGTCGCCTTCGTAGCTGATGCCGTCGGCGTGCATCATGTCGAACTCGGCGACGCGAAAGGGGGGAGCCACCTTATTCTTGACCACTTTGGCCCGCACACGCTGCCCCACCACTTCCTCACCCTCTTTGATCTGCCCGATTCGCCGCACTTCGATCCGGCAGGAGCTGTAGAACTTCAGCGCGCGGCCGCCGGGGGTGACTTCCGGATTGCCGAACATCACGCCGATCTTCTCCCGCACCTGGTTGATGAAGATCACGCTGGTCTTGGCCTTGCTGATCACTCCGGTCAGCTTTCGCAGCGACTGGCTCATCAACCGGGCCTGCAAACCCACGTGCGAATCGCCGATCTCGCCTTCTAGCTCCTTGCGCGGCACCAAGGCCGCCACCGAGTCGATGACGATCACGTCCACCGCGTTGGAGCGGATGAGCATCTCGGCGATGTGCATCGCCTCTTCGCCGCAACTTGGTTGGCTGACAAGCAGCGTCTCCAGTTGCACGCCCACCTTGCGTGCCCAAGTGGGGTCCAAAGCATGTTCGGCGTCGATGAAAGCGGCGATTCCATTGCGTCGCTGAGCCTGAGCGATAACGTGCAGCGCCAGGGTGGTCTTTCCGCTCGACTCAGGGCCGAAGATTTCCACGATCCGACCGCAGGGAATGCCCTGCCCGCCCAAGGCGATGTCCAGCGAGAGACTGCCGGTGGGAATACCGGCGATCTGTCCGGTATGCTCGGCGCCCAAGGGCATAATGGCTCCTTCGCCGAATTGTTTTTCGATCTGGGCTACCGCGCTTTTCAGCGCCGGATGCGATTCCAACAGCGACGAGGTAGCTTCCTTCGCGCTGGCCGCGGGTTCCGAACCGTCTCGTGCGGGTGATTTTTTGGCCATAGCCGTGCCCTATAGTTAACAAGATGACCGAAGATGTTTGAAATGACCAAGTGCGTCGAGATAACCGAAGGGGCAGATTCCCATGTCGCTGCGCCGTCCACCATTAGGTGCTGCCAAGACGCTTAGCGCCCGCTGGGCGACAAACCATCTTGCAACACTTCAGCAACTTCGGCAAATCCGCATACGTACCAGCGTGAAGGCGGACAAGCTCCGCCGCCGGTTTGCCTCGACATTGGGGCAATTTCGTGCCTTCGTACAGCGGGCACCTTCGTTACGCGAAGGACTTATTTTACACAAACCATTAGAGCCGCCCGCAGCGCCTTCTGGCAATCCCCTGCACCCGCGTGGTAGTATACTAAAGTTCACCAGCACGGTAAAGTGCTTCTGTGGACAAGAAAGCCGGCGCGATGGGATGGCGGGCGCATCTGGGGCGGCCAGCTTTGGGCTGCCCGAGTACTCGGCCACCACGCCTACAACACACGCATACGCAGTCGACAATGCAAACGGCTTGTCGAAAAAGGCCGATCGCGCCATAATAACCGTTGGGCAGGGCAAGCCGGTCACAAGTCATTTAGCGGCGGGAAGCTATGCGTACAGTACAATCGCGGCGCGGTGGGTTCACGCTGGTCGAGTTGCTGGTGGTAATCGCCATCATCGGCATATTGATCGGACTGTTGATGCCGGCGGTCCAACAGGTGCGCGAAGCCAGCCGGCGCACCGCGTGCCAGAACAACCTCAAACAACTTGGTTTGGCGGTCAGCAATTATCTGCAAGCCTATGGGGCATTTCCTCCGGCGGCCACTTGGCCTGCTACGGCCAACATCGACGACCGCAAGAACGCCCAGCTCGGTCCTAATTGGGTGGTGCACATCCTGCCGGAATTGGAGCTGTTGACCCTGCGCGACCGCATCAACTTTGCCCAGCCGATGACTCATGCCGACAACATGTTCGTCCGGTCGCAGCCGCTGGCAATCATGCAATGCCCTTCCGACGGGGCCAACCGCTCGCCGTTCATGGGTTCGCAGAACTCGATGACCGCCCATTTGGGCGACAATTGGGCGCGGGGCAACTACGCGGCCAACGCCGCGCTGGGTTACATGGCCAAGGACAACCAAGCTACGGCCAAACAGTGCAACCTGCCGATGAACGCCGCCAATCCGGACAACTGGAAGGACAGACGCATCCGCGGAGTAATGGGCGGGAACATTTCGTGTCGGGATAAAGACATCCGCGACGGGCTGAGCAACACCGTCATGCTGGCCGAAATCCGTGCAGGCGTGGCCCCGTTCGATCCGCGCGGAGTTTGGGCATTGTCTGGTTCGTCTAGCTCGTTGTGGGCCCACGGATACTGCGGCGACGTTTACGGCCCGAATAACGTGGTATCTGCCTCCGGGGGCGACGACATCATCTCCTGCACCGAGGTGCAGCGGCACGTCGGCGGCGAAGCGGCGCTGCTGCGCATGGGAATGCCATGCTCGAAAGATAATTATCCCAACATCCAGCAGGGGGCGCGCAGCCAGCACCAAGGCGGCATACACGTCTGCATGTGCGACGGCAGTGTGCGCTGGATTAACGATACGATCGAAGTGAGCGTCAATAATCCGGCGGTGGTCTCGCTGTGGGACCGGTTGATGCTTTCGGCCGACGGACTGCCCATCCCCGCCGACGCATTCTAGCCGACGCACTCTAGCCGTTTCCTTTTGGCCAACGGACTGTAGCCGACGCATTCCACTGGCCGACGCATTCTGATTTCGCCGGCTCAAGAGTTTCTAATGGGCCAGGTCAATCGTGGTCTTGGTCGGTTGCGCTGCCTTGCGCGGAGTATCTGTGTGGGTGTCTGGCGCCGAAGCCGGGGCAATCTTTCCCGGCAATCGTCGCGCCGGTATCATTAGTGCTTTGACTTCGACAGATTCATATACGATTGCGACGGCAGATCAGCCATGAAGACCGACGAACTGCGAGAAAAGTATTTAACTTTCTTCGAGGGCAAGGGTTGCGTCCGCCGCCCTAGCGACGTGTTGGTTCCCCGCTGGGACCCCACGGTGCTGTTCACCCCTGCGGGAATGAACCAGTTCAAAGACCATTTTCTGGGGCGGTGCAAGCTGGAGTTTACCCGGGCCACCACGTGCCAAAAGTGCTTGCGTACCGGCGACATCGACAATGTGGGCCGCACGGCGTATCACCACACGTTTTTCGAGATGCTGGGCAACTTCAGCTTTGGCGACTACTTCAAGCGCGAGGCGATCCACTGGGCATGGGAGTTTCTGACCGACAAACGCTGGCTGGGGATCGATCCGCAGCGCATCTCGGCCACGGTGTATCTGGAAGACGACGAGGCGGCGCAGATTTGGATCGACCAGATCGGCCTGCCGCCGGAGCGTGTGCAACGGATGGGCGAAGACGAGAACTTTTGGCCCGCCAACGCCCCCAGCCAAGGCCCCGACGGCGTGTGCGGCCCGTGCAGCGAAATCTATGTGGCCACCCCTTGGGGCACCGTGGAGGTGTGGAACCTGGTGTTCACGCAGTTCAACCGGGTGGGCGATCCGCCTAACAACCTGCGTCCATTGCCCAGCAAGAATATCGATACCGGTATGGGGCTGGAACGGATGGCTTCGGTGCTCCAGGGTGTGGAGTCGAACTTCCACATCGACATCCTGCGACCGCTAGTGGAGGCTGCTGCCGAGGTGTGCCGCGTGCGCTACAATCCGGCCGACGACAATGGCCGCCGGTTGCGCCGGATCGCCGATCACATCCGCGCCTGCACATTTGCCATTCACGAGGACGTGCGGCCGGGCAACAAGAAGCAAGGCTACGTGGTCCGTCGTTTGCTTCGCCGGGCGGTGCTCGACGGGCACCGCATGGGCGTACGCGAGCCGTTTCTGCACAAACTAGTGCCTACCGTGGCCGAACTGATGAAAAACCCCTATCCCGAACTGGGCGAAACGGTGACCAAGGTAGCGCGGGTAATCCGCGCCGAGGAGGAGAGTTTCCTGGGCACGATCGACGCGGGGCTGGAACGGATCGAGCGGATCTTCCAGCAGATGCGCGCCGAGCAGCGGGGAGTAGTCTCCGGGGCGGAGGCGGCCGACATGTATCAAACGCACGGCTTTCCGCCGGAGCTGTTCGAGACGCTGGCCGCCGAACACAACTTCGCCTTCGACTGGAGCGGCTTCCGCGAGGAGATGGAGAAGCACGGCCTAATCTCCGGCGAAGGGCAAAAAGTGGAAGTCTTCAAAACCGGCCCGGTGGAAGCCCTCAAAAAAGCCGGCCACCGCAGCCAATTCCTGGGATATGAAACCACCGAACTGGCCGACGCGCGCGTGGTGGGAATCATCGTCGGCGAACATCTGTGCGACCGCCTGCAAGACGGCCAACACCAGCAGCCTGTCACGGTGGTGCTGGACCGCACCCCGTTTTACGGCGAGATGGGCGGACAAGTGGGCGACAGCGGAGAACTGCTGGCCCCGGACTTGCGCTTCGAGGTCGTCGATACCCAGGTGGACGGGCAGTTGATCCTCCACCGCGGACATCTGCGCCAGGGCCAGTTGTCGCTGGGGGCTGTGGTGACCGCCCGGGTCGACGCGCGGCGCCGCCAGGGCATCCGCCGGGCGCACACCGCCACCCACCTGCTGCATTACGCGCTGCACAAGCACCTGGGCAAACACGCCTTGCAGCAGGGCTCTAAGGTAGACGAAGACTGGTTGCGCTTCGACTTCGCCCACGACGCGGCACTGACCGACGAGCAGCTTCGGGCGATCGAAGACGAGGTAAACCAGCAGATTGCCGCCGGGGCTGTGGTCCGCGCCGATAGCTTGCCGCTGGCCGAAGCCCGCAAGGCAGGGGCCATCATGCTCTTCGGCGAAAAATATCCCGACGTGGTGCGGATGGTCTCCATCGGCCAATTCAGCAAGGAGCTGTGCGGCGGCACGCACCTGGACAACGTCTCTCAGGTAGGCCTGATGAAGATCATCACCGAGGAAAGCGTGGCGGCCGGCGTGCGGCGGATAACTGCGTTGACGGGTCGGGCGGCGTTGCAATGGCTGAGCCGCGCCCAGGACAGGCTTGCCCGAACCGCCGCATTGCTGCGCGTTCCCGCGGAAGAAGTTCCCCAGCGCGTCGAATCGCTGCTGAAAGAGATCAAGCAACTGAAAAAGCAGCTTGCCGCCGGCGGCCGGGCCGGGGCGATGACCGTCGAGGGATTGCTGCGCGACGCCGCACAGATACACGACGCCAAGGTGGTCATCGCCGAATTGCCCGGCGCAGAACCACCGCAGATGCGCGAAATGATCGACCTGCTGCGACGCAAGGCATCGCCGATCGCCGTGCTGCTGGGCAGCCGCGATGAAGAAGAGAAGAAGGTGACGTTGATTGCCGGGCTGAGCCGGGATTTGGTCGATCGGGGCCTTAGCGCAGTGGCCTGGGTGCGCCAAGCCGCAGCGGCCGTCGCAGGCAGCGGTGGAGGCCGGGCCGACCTGGCCCAGGCTGGCGGAAAAGTCCCCGACAAACTTAGCGACGCCTTCACCGTCGCCCGCACGGCCATCGAAAAAATGCTTTGTGCGTAGCGCGCTCAGCCCTCCGGCTTGCAGCGCTTCGAGCGTACGCGCAACGCACGCAGCAGCGGCTGGCCGGGGCGGCTTTCCGGAAACGCCACCGGTACACAAACGCCGCCAGTAGAGAGACTTCAGTACAGAGACTTTACCGGTACACAGACGGCACCGGCACGCCATCGCCGCCGGTACACAATCTGACCACAGGACGCTTGCCGATGGGTGCGACGTTCACTGGGCTAGACTGGTTGGTGTTGGGCGGGTACTTCGTGCTGATTACCGGCTTCGGCCTGTGGATGGCCCGGCGCATCCGCACCAGCGGCGGCTATTTTCTCGGCGAACGCAAGCTGCCCTGGTGGATCATGGTCGGCCAGGCCTTCAGCACCGGCACCCACGCCGAAAACCCCGTGGCCCAAACCGGAGCCGTATTCGAAAAGGGCTTCGCCACCATCTGGTTTCAGTGGAAGAACATGCTCATCACGCCCTTCTACTGGCTGATGGCCCCCTGGTACCGGCGCTGCGAGCGGACGACCATCGGCGAAATGCTCGACGACCGCTACGGCCGCGGCATGGCCATGTTGTACACCTTCTTCGCCCTGTGCTATTTCGTCTTCAATCAGGGGGCGATGATGAAAGGCGCCGGCAAGGCCATTGCCATCGCCACCGGCGGCGAGTTGCTCTCGGCCAACCAGGTGGTGGTGGCGATGGTGGCCGCCACCATGCTGTACAGCTTCTTCGGCGGCTTGGTGGCCTGCGCATATACCGATTTCGTCCAAGGGCTGTTGATCATCGTGCTATCGTTCCTACTGATCCCAGTGGGCCTGCAAACCGTGGGCGGATTCGCCGGCATGCGCGAAGTGCTCGACGAGAGCTTCTTCGAAGTCTACAGCCAGGCCAGCGGCGTCGGCGCGTTCATGATCGCCATGCTTACCCTCAACGGTCTGATCGGAATTACCGCCCAGCCCCACATCCTGACGATGAACGCCACCGGACGTAATGAGCGAGCAGGACGCATCGGTCAAACCTACGGCTCGTTCGTCAAACGCTTTTGCACCATCGGTTGGGCGCTGACCGGGCTGATCGTGGCTGCTTTGGTGATCCAGCAGGGGGCACAACTGGCACACAAAGAAGATGCCTTCGGCTATGCCTGCCTCCACCTGCTCAGCCCAGGGTTGACCGGCCTAATGGTCGCCTGTCTGCTGGCAGCCAACATGTCCACCTGTTCGACGTTCATGGTCAACGCCGCCGCACTGTTCACGCAGAATATTTACAAGCAGTATTTCCGTACCGCAGCCAGCGACCGCGAGCTGCTATTGGTGGGCCGACTGTCGGCCGTGGGACTGCTGCTGCTGGGCGTGGTCTTCGCCCTGCTGGTTCACGAGGTCTTGCAGGCCTTTCTGTTCCTGGAGACGCTGCCCACGTTCCTGGGCATCGCCGTACTGGGCGGTATATTGTGGCGGCGGGCCAACCGCTACGGCGCCATCTGGGCGGCGGCCGTGTCGTTCGTGGTGTATTATGCCTGCAACTATCTGCTGAGCTGCCGCTGGCAAGGGCAAGCTGCCGACGGCGTGCTGGCGGCAGCGGCCAATCTGCAACACGCCTGGCAGTCGGGCCAGTTGTGGGCGTTTCTCAGCAGCGGCCAACTGAAGCTGGTGTACACCTGGCTGCCGGGGCCATACGGCGTCTCGATGCTGGCCGGGCTCAGCACGTTCATAGTACTCAGCCTGCTGACGCGCCCCGAAGACCCGCAACGCATTGAACGCTTTTTCGACAACATGATCCGTACCACCGACGAGGAAACGCTGCCCAGCGGACAGCCCAAGCCGCTGGCGGCCGAGCGCGGCCAGGACCTGTTGCTGTTGGATTTGCCCGGATGGTTTACCGCCGAGCGTTGGCGCGGGTTCTTCCGCCGTTATCGGGAAGATTTGGTGGGCTTTGTGCTCAGTTGGGCCACCGTGGGACTGCTGATCCTCTGCGCCTGGGCGATCATGCAGATCGGCAAGTAAGCGTGGTGCAAGCGCAGACCGTGGCGTCGGTCACTGCTTGGAGGCCGCGCGTGTACCCGGCCGTGTACCAGACCATGCGGCCGGCCGTGCAGCCGCGTGCCCTTGCGATTGCGACTGCCACCGGCCGCGGGGACAAGTGCGCCGGCCGACGCCTCGGACAGCCCAATACCACAGGCGCGCTTGGCCACACCCGATTGCGAATATGCGGCAGCCCAGCTCGGCGTCGAACTGGTCGCAAGCCTGACAGGCAGACAGTCGCTGGGGGATTGCCGCCGGCAGTTGGTCGGCGGCAGCCGCCTGGCCAGTGCAGCGCCGATAAATCCTTCGGCTGGTGGTGCGCACCACTGCCCCGCATCGACGACACATGTGCCGGCCCGATTGAACCATCTGAAAGTCGCAAAAGCTCATATTGCGCTGCCGGCTGGCTGGCAAACGCTCGCCGGTCGTGTGGTGGTATGGAATATCGCTCACGCTACTGGCTCGGCTGAAAGATTTACTGTGGCTGGCACGGGCGCAGGGCGGTCAGCCTTGCGCGGGACTGCGACAGGTCGCACAGGCCGGTGTAGCCCGGCCCAAGCTGCAACCGGCCCAGGCTCTGGCCACTCATTTCCAGGCACAGCGGCGGCTGAGCGAAGTACTGCGCGGCGGCCATCACGGTCTGCTGCCACTGGTCGAACAGGTCCAGGTAGATGCGCCATCCGTCAGGCCCGACGAACGGCCAGACGCTCAGTCGCATCGTGACGACACCGCAGATCGCTTCCGGCAAGATCAAGCTCCAGCCGCACGCCTCCAGCGGCGGCAAGCTGCCAATTGGTTCCAGGATGTATGCGCCGTTGAGGTGCTGGCACTGGCTGCAACCCAGCGGCGAGGCCGGCGAGATGCCGTCGATCTCCACTTGCCACAGCCGGGGCGCAAAGCCGTCGGCGCAGTGCGGACAGTATCGGCAACAACAGCAGGGGAACCACGGCACGCCCGGAAGCTCCGTTTGTTAAGGGGCAGTACTGATTTAGAGGGAGTCTGTCACCGCACACTCATTTTGGCCGCGACTGTGGTTTTCGTCGGCACTGTTTTTCGCCGGCAGATGGGGTTTTCACGGGCACTCTAATTGCACGATGCGGTATTTGTCTTCCTGCGGATCGTAACAGGCCAGGCCCACCGCCCCGGCCGCGCCGGCGAACATGTACTGATCGCCGCTGGTGGGGCAGTTGAGCACTACAACACCCTGGTGATGCGGGTCGGGATGGTCGCCATCCCAATACGACAGTACCTCGGCCTGGGCGGTGCTGGCCTGAAAAGTCAACGCCTCGCTCAGAGCGAAGCGCACCCATCGGGCGCGCTGCTCCAGGGCTAGGATTTCCCAACGGCCGCTGTCGGGCATCAACCGGGCGTAGCCGCGCGTGCCGCGATGCTCTCCGTTGCGGCCCCGACCGCGCAGCAGGCCGTGCAGGGCGTCGTGGACAGTGAACTGCACGTGAACTTCGGGCTGATACTGGCCTGCGACGAACGGCAGCAGATACGCAGCAGCCGACTGGCCCGGCGCCAGGTCTTCCTTCAGCTCGAATCGCCACAGCCGCAGGGGCGGAGTAAGCATCTCCCAGCGGCCGCTCTGCCGGTTCCACACACAGAATACCCGATCGCCGGCTGCCGCGCCCGGATGACCGACGGCATAACCGTGCTCAGCGCGCAATGCTGCCGGGTGATAGATTACCTGCTGGCGTCCCAGTGTGCCGCCGCCGTAGGACTTGATCGGCTCGCCGGAAGGCGTTCGATCCTGCTGGTGAAAGTGGTGACACCACAGCGGCCGGGCGAGGGCCCAAGGAGTTGGTTCCTGCGATAGATGTTCGCCGGGCGGCTGGCTCAGATCGGGATAGGCCAGCGTCGAGAGCAGCTCGAACAGCCCGACCCGCGTTTCCACCGGCGCTATAAAGCTCACCCCAGCCGCGCCATAATGGGCTTCGCCTGCGGCGCCGGGATGTCCCCTGCGCCGCAAGCGCGTTGTGCCTTTAGAAAAACCAGCGGCTGTCGGCCGGCGCACTCGTCCAGCCGCAGCCGGCCCGCGGCGAAGGCGCTGGATACTCATGGCAAAGTTTCCATCTGAAACAACCCGCTGAAGTCCGCAGTCCGATACAACTTGTTGCCCGCGCCGTCAACCAGTTTGTCCCAGCCGGGCGAGTCCTGGGGCAGGCAGCGATAGCGGTGATTCCAGCCATAAACGTTCTGGCCTACGGCGATGGTGCGCTCGCGGAACAGGTAACCCAGTCGCCAGCCGAGCTGTGGCTGCCGCGACTGGTCCAGACCCAGAAGCTGCCGCTGGGCAGTGGCGCCGTCGAGGAGCAACGTCTCGGCGGCTGCTCCCAAGAATGGCTCCGCGTTGACTGCCCCCACGCATCGCCGGATGGCTTGCCACGGCGGAGCAGCCACCCGATGCCAGGTGATGTGATGTTCCACCACAGGCACGCGCAGCGTGGGCACGGCTTCGGGCGGCACGGGCAAGGTGGGGTCCGATTCCCAGTACATGGTCTGCCCGCCCAACACCATGTACTCGCCGCCAAAGTCCATGCGGTAGCTCAGCACGGTGCCTTCAGGCGTGCTGGGCAGATCGGGGCGCTGGGGCGCAGCGACCAGCAACTGGTAGTCCACCGTCAACAACGCGTACTTGCCCGTGAAGCTGTTGATCTGCCTGGTCACGTCGTCGAGCGGCCCCTGGGCGTCGGGCGCCGCCGGGAACGGCTCCACCTGCACTTCCATGGCCACCACGCCCGGTGAGCCGGGGTAACCGGCAGGCATGCCCAGCGGATAGCCCTGGGCCAACAGCTCGATTACCATTGCATGGCGGTATTCCCAGGCTACCAGCAAGCGCCGGCGGGCGAAGATGCCATCGGCGGTGTAACGCTCACGGGGCGATTCGCCCAGTTCTTCAAAGCGGATGTTTGCCATACTCCTAGCCGTGCCGAAAAAGCCGACAGATCGGCGCTGGAAAAGCAGCGCCGCAAAAAGACCGCCAAACTAACGACCTGTTCCTCCGGAGCGAAGCACAGCCATCGGGCGCGTTGCTCCAGGCTTAGCATTTCCTAGCGATGCCCGCGTTACTCAGCCTCCAGGATGCCGTGCGTTGTAAGCGGCCCGTCGCCGGAGAATTCGACCTGGTAACCCACCGGATGACCGCCGCCGATGTCCGTCTGCACCGACAGTCGATCGACGATCGCCGGCACCCGATAGAAATTCTCGCCCGAGTTGTCCACGTGCAGCTCGAGCACCACCGACTGGCCGGGGCGGAGCGGGCAGCTATGCTCGATCGAGGCGTGCAACAACAGCGTTCCGGTGCAGTCGCGCGCACCCGGTACGCGGCGCGTCCACTGTCCGGTCAGACTCGATGCGAACTGTGCGTTGCGGCTGATGAGGCTCAGCGTCCACTTCAGCAGCGGAACCACTTCGACCTGGCCGATGCGCACAGTGCCGCGGTGTCCGTAAAGAATGGTCATGGGTGCAAATCCTTCGTGCTCCGGAGCAAAACCGATTGTGGCGTTCATTGCTACTTGGGCATCGGCTGGTCGATGGTCGTCGGCCCGACACCCCAGCGCCGCTCGCGGCAAGGCAGTGCCGTTGAGGCGTCACTCGGTCTGCGTCGTCCGGTACACAGCACATTGCAGTTTCGCCCGCGCTTGCCACGTGCCGTCTTCGATCTGCCGCAGGCTGTGGCCGACGACGCGAACCAGCAATACCGCCCGGCCGTCCTCCAGCGGCATCGTAGCGCCGTCGAATACTGCGGCGATGCGGCGCAGCGTGGCTTCGGCCTTCTCGAATTGCGGGTGAAAGCAATCGACGCGCAGTCTGACCGTTGCGAGGCTCGAGCGGTCGTTGTATCGCATTGCCACGGTCGAATCGCTGCCGACCAGCAACGCGTATGGCAAGCGTGCGTCCACACCCAGCCCAGTCAAAAACCGCTCCGGCGGCACCAGGGCAGCAAGTTGCTCGTCGGCCGCCCAGCGCTGGTGAATGGCTTGGCTGAGGGTCATGGGCGGTTGCTCCTGTGGGTGTTCGTGGTCGGTGCGGCGCGACTCGGCTGGTCGGGCCGCGCTGCCGTCGATGCCGCGACGGCAATCATCAGCAGGCCTCGATCTCGGCCGTGGGCAACTGGTCGATCCGCTCGGCGGCCGACCAACTCAGCACGCGGTACACTGCGCCGTCGGGCGCCAGAATGCGATGTCGCTGGTCCAGCGGCACCAAGTCGCCCAGGTAAATGCGAAAGCGACGCACTGTGCGCCGCGCCTGACCGCTCAGAACTACTTCGGCCCGCAACGGCTGGATCCTCGCCGGCACGCCCGTGCGATAGGCTTGCCACACCGGTTCGGCTGCTCCGCAAGGCTGTTTGCGGTACACGGCCTCGAGCACCGTTACCACTTGGTCCAGTCCGTGAGAGATGGCCAGGTTGCGGGCGATGCAGCGCCAGCGGGTGCGCACGGCCACAAGCTGCACTTCCAGGATGGTCCACCGCCGTCCCGAGGATTCGCAGAGCAGGTCGCCCGGATGCGGAGCGTCGGGCAACTCGGCCACCGGCAAGTGCCAGGCTACATCGCTGCGGGTGTAACGGCCGTCGCTCGCGGCAGCCTCGCGCTGTGCAATGGCCCGGGCCAACGCGTGGGCGATTACCACCTGGGCGGCTGCGCCTGCCGCGCCGCGACGCACCAGTGTGACTGGTTGCACGCCATCGGTCACCTGGGCCAAGTCTGCCGAAAGATCGAAGGTGCTGCTCATTGCTTTCTGCCTGTTTGAAAATCAATACTCGGTAAAGGTTTGTCGGCCGGGGTGTGGGCAGTGTCGCTGGTCCGACTCACGGCTGGACCAGCCGGGCGCACCACCCGACGGTTTTCTTGGTTATCGCTCGTTTCTTGGTCGTCGCTCGGCGGTCATTTACTTCAGGTAGCGGTCAGTTACTTCAGGTAAAGGCCTGCGAGTGGACTTCTGGCGGGCGCAGTTCGGCCAGTTTGCGGTTGCACCAATCGATCGTCTGCTGGAGTTGGCGCAGGTAGTCGCTCCAAGCGACTTGCTGGCCGTCGATCTGGTAACTGGGCTTGGGCGCGGCGGTGATCTGGGCCAATAGCGCCAGCGTTTGCGAGCGGATCAGCGCGATTTGATTCCAGTCGGACGACATTGCTCATGTTCCTCGGTGGCGTTGTGGCTGCGATGGGACTGGCGGCGACTATGCCCTGCGTGCCATCGTCCCCTGCTCAAATGACTTTAATGCGGCACCGGACGATACTTCTGGTCAAATCGTGTAGACGCGGAACCGGAGGATACTTGTGCTCAAATCGTGTAGATGCGGAAACGCACGATGATTGGCTGTCCGCTGACAGGCGCCAGGCGATACTCCAACAGATAATTCCGCCCGCCGATGGCAAATGCATCGTGCGTCGTCACGTCGGGCGTATGGCGGAAGTTGTAGCCCAGCGGATCGACCGTCCACAGCGGATCGGTCCGCAGAGCGTCGAACAGCACTTGCGTGGGCGATAGTTCCACGGCGTGGTGTCCGGCGATGGGGTGTCGTTCGTCGGGATCGTCGCCGAGCAAAAACAAGCTGTAGCTCAGTGCGGCGATGTCGGCCGGCACAATCGGGGCAGCGTTTGCGCCCAGCACCCGAGCCAGCGCCGTCAGCGTTCCGTTCCTGAAAACCGTCCCGTAGATGTCCCTGGCTTCACCCATGTACCACTCCTGCAATCGCTCCGGCGACGCTGGTCTGACCTGCGGCAGCACCGGGACAATACGCTTGTCCGGCAATAGCGCCGGCTACAAACAGCTCGCTGGCGGCCAGCCGATATGGACCGGGTGTGGACAGGCGAAGGCAACGTTTATGGCGCGCGGTGCGCTCCAGCAGCAGTTGCGGCCCCTGGGTCAAAAGCGCCGCTTCGCGCTCGGAAAGCACACGATTCCAGATCGCCGCGGCCGAGAGCTGGCAGGCCAGTGCCCAGTTCGCGCCGTCGCGGGCCGAGAGCTGGCAGGGTGCCGGATTGCGCATGCTGCCGCCGCCGATTCCGCCCGACGCGCTGTACGCCCAATCTTGTCCATTAGCGTACAGACGCAAGCCGGCCGGTTGCCCGCTGCCGTCGCTGGTGGCCACGATGTTGTACCACGCGCCGGCGGCCAGCCACTTGCCGACCAGCGTGACCGAGGCTAGCGGCGGATAGGCCGTCAGCGAAAAATCGGGCCGCGTGCCGAACAGGATCAAACTCCAGCCATTCCACGGCGAGTTGACTGTCGCTTTCGACACCAGCGCTCGATAGGTGCTGCTCAGCGAGCCGATGTACACCCACACCGACACCGTAAACGGCTCGTCCCACTGGAAATCGCCGGCCTGGTCGCAGTCGATATAATCGTCTGTGCCGTCGGTGAGCAGCGTCCAGCCGCGCGGGCCGACTTGCCACGCCGCGCCGAGGTCGCCGTTGCGGATCGTTCCGTCGATTCGCCCCGGGGCGACATCTGGCAAGCGGTCGCCTGCTGGCCCCAGCAGCGGCGCCCACAGGTGTCGCAGGCCGCGGCACAATTCGGCACTGCGGCAGTCTGACCGGTGGCGGGCGAAATCGGACCAAGAGGGCATCAGACGACCTCCACGGTTTGACCGACCCAGCGGACTTCGTGGGCCGACGGTGCGCTGTCCAGCGGCGCACCGGTGTCGTGTACGATGGCGATCGCCCACTGCGGCCCCGGCTCCGAAACGAAAAACTGCTTTTGCAACACCAAACCGCCGCCAGGCGTCGCGCCTGTGGTCAGCACGCCTAGCAGCGGGGCGTTGCGTACCGCAAGCGGTGCGTCGGCTGTCCCGGCGCCGTCTGTGCGCAGCCCCGTGCCGTCGCCTTGCAGCAGATACAGTTGCACGGTTTTGTGCGCTGCGGGATTGGCGCCCAGCTTGACCTTTACAAACAGATGCACCGCGCTGTGGCCGGCCGAGGTGTTATCGA
Source organism: uncultured Pirellulales bacterium (assembly GCA_938015445.1). GTDB lineage: Bacteria > Planctomycetota > Planctomycetia > Pirellulales > Thermoguttaceae > CALLPE01. The sequence goes on along the minus strand of CALLPE010000007.1, from coordinate 14,760 downwards.
CCAGGGCCGACTGCCGGCCCACTCCGCCGGTGCTGCTGGCCAGGCCGGCCAGGGTGATGTCCAGCGGGGTGCTGTCGTGGAACTTGCTGCGGATTTGCGTTGGCATGGCTGACGCTCGAGCGCTTGTAGGCGGATGGCAATATCGCTGTTGACGGTCGGGGGTGGCCGCCGTCGTGTGCTTGCCACTGGGATTACGACTGACCGGTGCTTTTGACGACGTAGCGGGGATTGATGACCGCGGCAGCGCCGCGCTCGCTGGCCTTGAAGCGGACGACGATGTCTTGGCTGAACTCGGCCTCGCTGCCCGGCGGCGAAACGCTGACGGTTATCGGCCAGTTCTCCATGTAGGCGAACGCGCGGCGGAAGTCGCCAATGAACCACCATCGCTTGGCACCTTCGGGCTGATGTCCGGCGGCGATGATGCGCCGATAGGCCAGCCGGCTCTCCACCACCCGGTAGTTGCCCAGCGGATTGGCCGTCACCGTATGCACTCCCGTACCGCTGCCGGCGTGGTGAATCTCGGCGGCGTTGAATACCCGATGAGCGGCATGGCGATAAGCGGGCATGACCAGCACGGTCGTGGCACGGATCAGCACCGGCTCGCCGGTGTTGGGGTCGAGCATGTCGGCGAACAGTTGTTCGGCGGCGTCGATGTCGGTCCAGTCGACCAGCTCCTGGTCGATGACGTTCACCCAGGGGGCAGGGCCGCCGCCAGGACCGGTGTCGCCGGCCTTGTAATAAGTGTTGTAGCGAGTGCCGCGCCAGGTGTAGTTGTTCGTGGCGCCGATGAGCAGGTCGAGCAGCCTTTTCTCTTTATTCAGGCCGAGGATTTCGCCCACCTCGGCCGCACGCTGCAAAACCAAGTGCGTGCGGTCGAAGAAGATGGCCTCTTTGGTCACCGGGACGATCAGGCCGCGTTTTGTGGTCTGCGGCGTGTCGATGTAGTCTTCGCTGAAGCCCACGCTCGGATAGGGCATTCCCGGATGCACCTCGGCGGCCTCGTCGCCCAGGGGGCCTACGCCGGCGAGGCGTTCGCCGTCGAGTCGGGTGGGGATGGTTTCCACCAGCTTCGACAGCACGAACGCCTCTTGGTTGTAAGCTTCCATGATCTTCGCCTGCACCACCTGGCCGGTGATGTTGGAAAAGGCGGTTACGTCCACGCCTTCGCCGGCCTCCAGCAGCACGACCCCACCGGCGCGCGGATCGAGCATCCGCACCGCCTGCGGCCCCAACGTGGCTTCGGCCAGCTCGCGCAGGCTGAAGTCCTCCGGGCGCAAATGTCCCTGCTGAAGGGCTTCGGTCAGGCGCTCTACGGTCTGCGCCGGCCCGGCCAGGTCGTACATCCGTTTCAACTCACGATACTTGATCGCTCTCATCAGTGGGTTTCCTTCACATTGAACTTTGGGTAGTCGACATGGACGTTTCGGGTACCGGGTGGGCGGTTTTCGGGCCCGCGATGCGGCTGTGGCGCGGCGACGCAACCCGGCCACGCTCAACCCGCTTACAACAGCCGGCCCACGCCCATCAGGACTGGGGAGCGACGCTGCCGGCCACGCCGCCGGTCATCACCGTCGAGCGGATGTCCACCAGCACAACGTTGCTGGGTTGCGGTTCACGGCGGGCGACTCGCCCGATGGCCCGCTGCGGCGATGCCACCTTTTCGACCTGCTGATTGAGCAGCCGGTTGCCCTCGGCGTTCTCGCTAGGGCCGACCAGCTCGCCCAGTTCGTAAGTGTCCGCCGGACAATCGAACTGGAAAACTCCGGTGGTGGCCACTCGCACCGGAGTGCTTTCGCCGGCCGCGCTGCGCTGCATCGCCACGCCCAGAAAATACTTGGCAAACTGCTCTTGATTGGCCCCTTTGGAGCCTTGGTCGTCCTGGGCGGAAGCAGGCCGAGCATCATCAACAGCCAGCAACAACAGGTCGCCGATGGCGATTACGGTTTCCTCATTCACTGCCGCGACCACGGGATTGGTTTCTCCGTAACGCCAACGCATCTTGTCGGTCATCGTGTGGTTCCTTGATGAATAAGGGTTTGGGGGTCGGTTTGATAATCGGGGCTGACAGTGCGTGTCGGCACCCGATGGCACCTTTTAGCGCTTGCCGGTGCTTGGTATCGTCTGCTGTGTCGCGGCGGTTTCCACCAGTGTCCGCCTTGTCCCTCTGGCAACTGATGGCGCTTAGGTGATCGTCCGCACGAAACTTTCCACATCAAATTGGTTTGGGCCGTCGATGGCCTGTTGCTCGCGCGAGCGCGGCCAATGTGGGGCCGGTGTTGGTTTCCCCAACCCGTCGGACAAAGCGCGCACCAGCCGTGCCCGCTCTTCGATCAACCGTCGCAGATGCGATTCGTCTGCGGCGGCCAGCAACTCGGCCATGAACTGCTGGCTGATAATCGCCCGTGCGGCAGGGTCGGGATGCTCGGCACTCGGCAGCCCGTGATGGGCCAACAACTGCTCGATCCGCTTGTGCCGCTCGGCCAGACGAACTGCGCGGCGCGCGTCTGCCAGTTCGGCCTCCAGACGGCGGAGTTGGGCTTGGTGCTGGGCAAGCTGTTCGGCCAGGGTGGCTTCCAACAGGTCGGGGCGATGCTGCTTGAGCAGTTCCAGGGTCAAGCCTTCCAGCGCCGCTGCTGGGCCGGATTGCGCCGCATCGGCCGGCGGCGTGTCGTGTTGCGACTCGAATAGGCCGCGCGTCGTGGCCGGATCGGCCACCAGGTCCACGCTGTGTACGCGTGTGATGGCCTCGACCACCAGTTGATCGTCGCGGCGCACCACCAGCGCTTCGACGTTGTGCGAAAAACCCACGTTTTCCGGGGCGTGCTCGGCGTCCCACAGCAATTGCTCGGCCAGGGCATGTTTGGGGTTGAAGTAGAAGTCGGCGAACAGCCCCTGGTCAGGCTCCAGACGCACGTTGCGGATGACGCCGATGCGGTCTTGGTAGTCGCGGGGCTGACCGGGCGGCGACTTGCTGTGGTTGACGTGGACTTTGGCCTCTTCGTACAAGGGGGCGGCCTGGCGGAGGGTTTCCGGCGGATAGTACCGTCGGTTGCGCGAGCGCAGCCCGAGAATCTTCACCCCCCGAATCACACCCCCCACCCGGTCGGACCGCAACGGCACACCGCGCCAGTCGCAGTATTCCAACAACGTTTCGGTCATCAAGCTCCTCTCCTGTGAAACGAAAAAAGCCTGCTGCAAACCCAGCGGTTTGCAACAGGCTCCGTAGCGATACTCGTCGGCGGACAAGCTCGATCGGATACCTGCTCGATCGGATACCTGGCCGGGGGCGGCGATACCTGGCCGGGGGCGGCACCGTGCCCCGTGGAAATCGCTGCCGACTTCGCAGGGCGGCTTTAGTAGGGCGCGACCGACGTTTGCGCCCCTGTTGCGTCTGCCTCAGCGTTCCATTTGCTCGATGCGCCAGCGGATGTGCTGAATCGTTCCGTCTTGCACGCTTATCTCCACCGCCGCTGTGCCGAAGAACCCGCGCCGAAGCGCTTGCTCCAGCAGCGCTTCGACCGTTTGGCGGAGCTTATCGACCATGCGGCAGTTGGTAGGACTGCGAAGTGGCTGGTCCATTAAAGCACCACGATACACCGGCTGAATTGGCAATACAATGTTGGTTCTTGGGCCAGTTGTGCGCAAACTGCCTGCAAATTTGCAAGTTTTTGCTTGCAACGGAGTCTATACCCCCCTTCACAGAGTATGGGGATGTATCCTGTAGACGGTTAGGCCCGGCATTATTCTTCGAGGCGAAACCTTTCATGTTTCGTGGGGTTAACGTAGAATATGAATAGCATCCTTGGTGCATCGCTGCGGGAAGCGTTTCGCTTCGGCCCGCTGCCAGGCTGTTATCCAGCTGGTGGGTTCCGGCGGCAGGCTGGCATGTATCACAGGGTGCAGGAACAGGGGTCTACAGAGGCAATTGCCCGGCCTTTCCTGCCCAGGGCCGGGCTTGTTGGGAGCGCCAATGAGCTGTCAACCAGTGTCGGCACTCTGCGACCGGCCGCGGTCTGTCGAGATTAGCCGTATGTCTTTTCGCACGAAAACGTGGTTTGCCGTAGTCGCCAGTGCGCTTTTGGCCACCTGGGTGGGTATCGGTATCGTATTGTGGCAGCGGGGTGTGCTGGGCGACGGGCCAGTCGACGGCGCACCAGCGGTGCCGCAGGAAAACGACGGGCCACGGCCTAGCAAGCCGCCGGCGCCACCGTGGGGCAAGATCGAGCGGATTCCCATCACCATAGCCCCGCCTATCGAGTTCCTGCCCGAGTACACTCCGCTGGAGAAGTTCGAACTGGTGTGGTACTTCCCTACCGTCAGCGCGTCGCGGTTGAACGAGCTGCTGGCCGAAGCCGGCATCTCCGAGGAGGTCCGGCGAAAGTTGGCGTCGCTGGCCGTGATGGAGCCGTCCATCAGCGGATATGCCATCCGGCCCAGCGAGGAGTTCGTGCTCAGCCTTTCGGCCGAGGACCGCGCTAAATTGTACGTCCTGCTGGCACAGTTCATGGAGAACTTTTACCACGTCAAAGCCTTCCGCTACTGCGGGAAGTCGCTGGACGAATGGTTTCGCGGAGCGCAGCTTGCCCCGGAAACAATTGCCTTGGTAAGCCCCTTGGTGTTCCAGCACGAAGGGTACCTGTTCTTTGCCGACCTGCGGTTGATAGAGAAAAAGATCGCCTCGCCCGACGAAAGACTGGCGTTGCTTAAGGCCCTTTCGCGCGAGGCCACTTTCCTGGTTCGCGTGAGGGTGGATCAGAACAGCGATATAGAAGATTTGGTCAATTATTGGGGGCGTGGCGGCCGAGCGAAGGACGTCCGTCCGCTGCTGGAATCGGCGGCCAGCGTTCCCGGCGGCGTATCGCTGGCTATTTCTCATCTGTTGCCTCCTTTCGCCCGCCAACGGTTGTACACCTATCCGGTGCCGCCCGAGCGCGCGCCGGCTATCAATCAGGATTGCCATTGGACAGCTTTCAACTTTTTCAACACCGAGCCGGACGACCGTTTCAGCGACGAAAACGAAGTGGTCAAAGCACTGGACAACGATTACTACCGCGTCTTCGGCAACCTGCAATTGGGCGACATCGTGATGTTCTTCATCGAGGGTAACCGAGCGATCCATTCGGCTGTGTACATCGCCGAAGACATCCTGTTTACCAAAAACGGCAGCATCGCCTCGCGCCCCTGGATGCTTACCACTCTGGAAGACATGAAGGGCTATTATCCGACGCTCAAGCCCAAGGAAATCCGCTACTACCGCAAGAAGAACATCTGAACCGGCCGGTGCCACGGCCGGTGGCTAGCGCTGCTGGCTCAGCTTCCTCCATCAGCGGCGGTTTCCTCTTCCGGGTTCAGTCCGTGGCGCAGTGCCATTGTGGCGGCCGACATCGCCCCGCAGCGCAGCAGTATCTGATCGGCCTGGGCGTCGCGGAGCCGGTCGCGTACCGCCAGCGAGGGCGGGATGGCGCGGATTTCCACGGCGTCGGGCAGATCTGGGGGCAGCCGGCCGGCGGCCACGGCGTCGGCCAGCACCCGGCGCATTACGTCCAGGTCGTCGGCGATCATGTCGTACTGAAGGCGTTGGAACATTTTCACCGCCGGGCCTTCGGCAACCATCGTCGAGGCGTAATTGGCGTTGCTGGCGTCGCTGGTGAGCATGAACTCGGGCATCACTAGTCGGCTGGCGATGGCGCGCAATTCGGCCTGTAGCACAGCCACGAAGCGGCTAGCGTCGATCCCGGCGGCGGGGAACTCGTAGTCGATCCCCGCAGCAGCGTCCAGGATCGTTCCCGGCCCATAGCGCCGAAAGTGGCTCGCCTTGCCCGTGCCCGGCTGGCAAATCGTCAGGTCCGCCTGGGCGTGGACAAACTGTTCCAACGTGGCGGCGGTGGCCTCGCGGTGTTTGCGGATGATGGCGATGGCCGATTGGATTTCGGCTACCACGCTCATGTTGCGCAGCAGCTTCTCGGCCCGGCGGAGGTTTTTCAGTACCGGATAGAACAGCGGCAGCCCACGCTTCACGTTCGCATCCACGTTCGCTTTGCGGTGCTGGATGTGCTGGGCCTCGACCCACTGACCATCGATCCAGTAGCCCAGCACGGTCTCCACGTCGTGCGGGTTGGTCTGGACGCCGAAGCTAGCGGCTGGATCGCTACGGCGCTGCGGTGGTGTAGCTACTTGTCCCGGCTCGACGAATCGTACAGCGGTGCGCCCTTCGGGAGTGACGAAAAAGCGCAGAAAGCATTCGCCGTCGCGGTCTTCGCGGCGGACGATCTCCTGTTGCCGCAGATGCCATTTGTTGGCCCGGAGGAATTCCTCCAGCTCGGCCTGTGCTTGGCGTCGCAGCTCTTCCGGGATTTGCGGTCCTTGCCGGCCGCGCCGCGGCACTACCCGGTACGCGTGCCCGCTGCCGACGATGTAGCTAATCCGATTCTCGTGCCCGTTGATGGCAAACTCGTTGGTCACGGCCAGCGCCCGGCAGGCGTTGCGGATGGCGGCCAACTGCTGTTCGTCGGCCGGGACCACTGCGCAGCACGAGCCGCCAGGGCCGTGCTCACCACCAAGGGGCAGCCAGCGCAGGCCGTCGCGGTCGTATAGCGCATCGGCCGGATCGACGAAACTGTCCCACAACTGGTCGAAGGCCTCGCACAGCCGCCGCTGCCATTGGGCCATCCGCCGGCGAAACGCCGCGCCAAACTCCTCGGCTACCGTATCGGTCGGTTGCGTGTCTTGCATCGTCTGACTCCCACAAATGCAACATGCCAACAAGGGTTGCCTCCGCCCAGCACTCTTTCAAAAAGCGTGCCCTTTTGTGCTGGCAGCGAACCGTTGCCCGCTTGACGCACCGTCGACCGGCGGCTCGGCAGGTAAGGCTTATCCGACCGGCAAGCGTTCTCCTAGTCCGTCCACCGCCCGGCGGCCCTGGAACATCGCCACTGCCAGCCGGATGGCCATCTCCAGCGCGTCCGGCCCGTCGTCGTGGTCGGCCAAAGGGAATTGCCGCAATTGCTCCACCAGCAGGGAGGTCCCAGGGCTGTTGCGGCGGAACAGGATTCGCCGAGCGGCCAAATACGGGCCGATGCGACGGATCCGCACCTGCTTGTTCACGTGGTTGTCGATGGGCCATGCCTTTGCGGCGAGCACTCCCTGGCGGCGAAACTCCGACTCCAACTGTCCGGCCAATAACTCCTGGAACTGATTGGCCTCGACGCCGAACACGTGCGGACGGAAACGCTTGAAAAGCTCCACCGCATCGGCGACGATCTGCGGGGTGGGGCGTCGGGCCAGCACGGCCTCGACATACAACATCCCCTGCCGGTCAACACCCAGCATTACCATGGCCGCGTAATCACCCTGCCTCGACTGGGCACCTTTGCTCGGATCAAGCGCCATGGTCTTTACCGCCAGCGAGTCGGGCCAACTGTCGAACCAGATCGGGCCGTCGAAGTACTCTTCGGGCCATTCGCACTGCTCGGGGTTGATGGGCGAGTTCTGTTTTTCGCGCTCGAAGGCCGTCGGCCCGCTCTCGGCACGCATGCACATCAGCGTGTACAGGTCTTCTTCTTCCGGCCACAGCAGCACGGCGCCGGCGTCCATGAGGGCTTTGTTGTCTTCGTAGAAGCGTCGGGCGGCATGCTGGCGGCGTGGATTGGCCCGATCGCAGTAAATGGTTTGCCACTGCTGCCACAAATCCATGCGCAGCGGCCAGCGGATGACCGCCCGAAATACACGCGACACCCATCCCGGCGTGCGGTGCAGCTCCATCGCCAGCGCGTCGCGGTGCAAGGCGGTGGCCAGATTGACCACGTTGGTTCGCGCGGTGCCGGCCTTCATCAGCGCGCCGTGGAACCAGTGGCGCGATTGTTGACGCTGCCAAGCCGAGACGATATGGCTGTCGTTCTGGAGGTCGTCGCAGATTATCAGCGTGGGCCGATGCGCCCCATGCCGCCGACCGCGAATCCGCTGCCCGGTGCCCAGCGCCTGGACCATCACCCCGTTGCGCAATACGATCGTGCCGCTGCGCCATACTGGCCCGCGACCGGCAGAGTATGGATAATCGGCGGCCAGTCGGGGATTGGTCAACAACTCGGTTTTGATGTTTTCCAGATGGGCGCAGGCCTGATGGCGCGTGTCGGATACCAGCCAGATGTATCGTTCGTGGCCTTCCAGGGCCGAGCGCAGCGCGTAAGCCAGTGTGGCGATGGTCGATTTCGCTCCACCCCGCGGCCCCAACACATTCAGCTTCATACCCCTACAAGCCGACATGGCCGCAAACTGCTCGGCCATCCAGCGGTGCATTGCCGACGGGGGCCGCGAAAAATGCTCCGGCAAGTAGAAGCGGCCCCATTGGATCAGGTCCATGCCGTGGGGCGCCTGTCGGGCGGCGCGGCGGGCTTGGCCGTGTCGCCGGGCAAGCTCGGCGGCCAACATGCCCACGATCTGCGCTTTCCGCACACGCGACATCGGCCGGCAATCCGCCACGCTGCATTTGCTGCCCATACTCTTTCCCCCTTCGCGTGCTGCCCGCTCCGCGTGCTACCCGTTCAGCCCCGCCGCTTTTCGTCGGCAGCCTGCGCTGTTTGGCCTCACTCCACCGGCTCGCTCTTGCCGTCGGCCGATTTGGTTGCTCGCAGCAGCCGGGCAAGTTGATCGAGCCGTTTGACCACCGCTTTGCGATAGCGCGCTGGCACCTCGGAGACCACGATTTCGCTCATCTGTGCCAGCAGCCGGGCGACCTGGTCGATGGTAATCACATCCGGGTCGCGTCGGGCATACTTCTCCGGCATGATCCGCTCCAGTGCCCAGGCCGCCGCACGCCAATACTGCTCTTTCCGCGACGCCCGTTGAATGCTCTTCAAGTAGCTGATTTCGGGGCTACACAGGGCCTGTTTCAGCGCGGCGGCGAATTGGGAATCGCGCCGCGCGGTACGCGTGATGGTCGCCGGCACGCAGCCGACAAACCGCGCCGCCACGGCCTTGCTGCAACCGACCGATAGCAAGGCCAACACCTGTCCTTGCTTTACCGCGTCCAAAATGGGTGGTCTTCCCCGGCGTGCCATGTCAGATCATGTAGCTGTGCTGGATGTTGCTACATCAACTCTTGCGGAGCAAGCCCGCAGCACGATCCTAAAGCGCTGTTTCCTTGCAATGCCCGGCGGCGCTTGTCACCAGTGCATTGCTGTTTAGGCATCCCTATTGAGCCATCCCTGTTGAGGCATCGCTATTGCGGCATCGCTGTTGATGCTGGTTTGGCCGATGCGTAAGCCGGGCGCTTGCGCTTGCGGCTCGGTATTATGCCGGGCGCTTGCGCTTCCGGCTCGGTATGGTGCTGTGTGCCGCGCAGACACGCTGGCCGCGCGGCGTTTTGTACTTCGCTCGCGTCGGCTAATCGCTATCCCACAAAGCGTGCCAATCAAGCCATCACCCAAATCGCTACAGTACAAAGCGTGCCAATCAAGCCGTCAGCCGATGAACCGCTGACCTGCCACCCCTGTTGTCCCCGAAATCGCTCATCCGACGAACTCGAACGACACCACTGCCCGGCCCAACGAACCGCGATAGCCTGGAATCCTTCCGTCCCGGCTGCCCACCGGTTTTACCGACACGCTGCGCCAGCGCGGCGAGCGGCGGCAATGGGCGATGACCGCTGGGTGGCTGCCGGTGATGTTCACCCGGTGCCCTCGCCGCCGGTACAGCACGGCCACCGTCTCAGCCAGGCTCATTCCGATGCCGATGCCTTGATAATCCGGCAGCGTCACTAGCCGGCTGATCCGCCGTCGGCCCTTACGACCGGCCAAGGCGGCCACTGCGCAGAAGGCTACCGGGCGGTCGTCCCAAGCGGCGATGTAGCACTCCGCGGCCGCAGGCAGACTGCCGCTCAGATAGTGATGACGCTTAAACAACCGCCACGTCGCAGGGCCGCAGCGGTAAACTTCCAGGCGGATGGGTGGACGCCGAAGACAGCTCCTAACAAAGCTGCGGGTGGCCATGTCGATTGTCCAGTCGGGCTGGAGCCATTCGGCCACGTCGTAGTGGCAAGTGACGGCCACGAAACGGCACTTCACCTCACCATTGCGTATCGCCTTGGCTACGGCCATCGACACCACTCGCCCCACCGTGCGATCCACCACACTGGTAAACTCGTCGAAGGCCACTGTGCCGTCCGACTGGCCTTCGAGTAACGCTCGGGCTAAGTCGCAGCGGAACTGCTCGCCGGTGCTGAGCACCTGGTAGGGTTTGATCCAACTGGGCGGAGAACTGAAGCCGACGGCGGTGAACATCTGGGTGATTTGTTTGATGGGCCGATCGCCCAAGCCGTCGACGACCGCTCGATCTTCCGCCCAGCAGCGCGGGCGGTACAACTGCGCGCCGAACAACTGCCGAGCCAGTGTGCTTTTGCCGCTGCCTGAAGGGCCGACGATCAGCCCGATCCGCCACCGGTCGTCCAGCTCAGGCACTTGTACCGCGAATCGCTCCACGGCGCGCTGGCGCAGGGGGACGTCGAACATCCCGGCTACCTGGCGGACGCGGAACGAATCGTACACCGGACAGTCGAGGTTCACTCCGATCGTGGGCATGGTGTGGTCACCCCTGGTACTGCGCCCCAGCGTTACAGGGTCAACAACCGGCACTCCAGTCCTTCGGCCGTGAAGCGCTCGAACAACTGCTGCTGATGCTCTTCATCGCGGCATTGGATGACGATTTGGAACAGCTCTGGCACTTTCACCCCGGCAGGCGCAGCCTCCTGTGGCGAATCGCCGCCCCCGTCATCGCTGGGCAGCAGCCCGTCAAGCAGCGCTTGCAGCGCCTCGTTGCCGGTTTCCACTTCTGCCAGCAGTTCGGAAAGCATCTGTTCGTTGGCAGCGGCCAGGCCGGCCAGCGGATCGTGTACCGCCAGCAACTTGGCTGCTTCCTGCTCGTCCAGGTCCACCACCAGCACTGGCACTTCGTGCTCCGGCGTGACCTCGGCCCGCAGGTGGCCGTCGATCAGTTGCAGCGAGCCGTCGGGCAGTTGGCGGGCGATCAGTGCATCGGCGTAGCCGATCTCGGCCAGCACGCCCCGCAGAGCGTCGCGCTGAGCGGTAGGATGGGTGCGCCAGTTCTTCGGATGAGGGCGCAACAGGCTGGCTTTGACCCGCCGCAGCTCCTTGATCCGATCGCGAATAAGCATGTGGAGAATCCTTCTGCCGAAAATACCCGTGAAAATCACCTGCCGATACTACCTGCCGATAGCACCAGCCGAGCCCGCGTGCCAAGCCTAGCTGTCGGAACCGCTGTGGGGCCTAGTCCCGCGCAGTCGCCCTGAGCGGCAACCCCATCTGCCCAACTGACCCGACTGCCGCACCGCCCTAAGCCACCTCTTGTAGCCGAGCACGGACTTCGTCCAGTTGCGTTTGCTGATGTTCTAGTCGGGCGAACAGCTCTTCGAAGGCGCTTGCGTGGCGGATGCACTCCGGCAGGCGTTGCTCGTGGGCTTCCAGCAGCCGATCGACCTTCTTTTCGATGCGTTCCATTTGTGCATACACCACGGCCAGACGTGCCTGTACGGCCAGCATCCACGGGGCAAGTATCGCCGCCGCGGCGGTAAACACGCTGATGACTATCGCCCACTCCTCGATGTTCATGGCTGGGTGCACTGGCTGCTGTCGCCCGCTCGGTTGTTCTCGGTTCTTGTCAGTTTTTCCAAGTTCTTTTGGTTTCTTTTAAGTACTTTTCGGTTCTTTTCAGTTCTTCTCTGGCGGTTGTCCGAGCCGGGCGCCGATCCGCCGCGACAGCAGCCATAATCCGCCGCCCAGCGCCAACGACAGCGGGCCACTTAGGCCCAGCGCTGCGCCCAGCAGTTGACCTGCTGTCAACCCCAGCGTGCCTTGGGCGAGTTTTTCACGGGCGAAGTCGCGCAGGTAGGCCTGGGCCACTTCCAGATCGCCAGCCTGCTCGGACAGTTGGGACTTTACTTTGTCGCGTCGGGCTTGGAAGCGTTCGGGCAGTTTTTCTGGCTCGCCCAACAGTTCACCCAGCAACTGAGCCAACCGACCCGGCTGCTGGGCGGATGGCAGCGCTTGACCGGCTTGCGAGTGCGGCCCCGCGCCCGGCTGCGGACTTCGCCCGCCAGGTGGCCCCCCGCCGCTATCGGCCGAGGGGTCGGCTTGTCCCTTCAGGGCTTGCGGAGCTTTTCCCGTCGCATTCATCTGCTCCAGCGCATTTGCCATCCGCTGCTGGCCTTCTAGCAAACGGTCAAGCCTTTGCCTGATCGGTTCGATGTCCAGCGGCGCGACAGGCTGCCCAGGCGCCGTAGGCCAAGCCGGAGAGGGCTGAGGCGTTTGCGGTTGATTGCGAAACTGTTCCCGATAGCGATACGGAAGCAAATACGGAATCGGCGCGGGGCAGCTACCGGGACACGGCACCGAAGTTTGCGCTGGGGACCTTCCGAGCGGGTCGGAAAGGCTGCTCCGCTGTACATCCGGCCTAGCAAACGCTTGATAGATGGCGTCTACCGAGGTAGCCAGCCCGGCTGTACCGTCGCCGGTGCGCGCTTTTACCACTCCCACGATCGACCGTCCTTGGCCGTCGAAAAGCGCCGAGCCGCTGCGTCCGTTGGCCGGCGGGGGAACGAAGTACAGCTCACCGCCCGCGCTGCGCAGCAGACGCCCCTGCCATCCGGTCGCCCAGGCGCCGTGTGCACAACCGGCCGACCAAACCACTTGGTTCGCTTGCATCGCTTGCCCGGGCGGCGCAAGCGGCACCACCTGAGGCAGCACGCCGCCGAAAGCCGCTTCGGGCAGAGCGACGATAGCCACGTCGTACTGTGGTTGGGTTGCGCGGGCAATCACCCAACCGGTTATCCGCGCAGACTGATGCCCCGACTTCCAAAACTCGCACTGTACCGTTCCGCCAGTGCCTACGACGTGTGCCGCAGTGAGCACATACACATAGCGGTCGGCAATCTGAAACACGCAGCCCGAACCGACGCCGCCATCGGCCGCGCTGACTCGACATGCCGCTTCCAGGCAGTTTTCCATCGCCGCGTACAATACAGGCGACTGGTGCCGCAGCCCCGTCGGCGCAATCATCGCCAAAGCGAACACTGCCGCGGCATAAACGAAACCAATCTGATTCGATCGCATCTTGGTCCCCTTGCAACATGAGTTTTCGCGCCTTGACAGCGCAGCGGCACCGCGCTTCATGGGATGAGCGTGAAGCGGTATTGATAAAACGGGCTGCGGGCCAGGTCGGCCGGTTCTGTCAGCCGGTCGGCCAGGTGAGGCACCGGGTCGACACCCCCGCCCAACCGATCGGCCATCACGCACGCCTGGCTGCAAAAAGGCGGCATCACCGGGGGTGCCCGGTCGTTCAGTGCCGGCCTGACTAACAGCCGTATCACCGGCAGGTGTAGCAGAGCAGCTTTCAGCAAGGCCACGTAGCCGTATTCGCATCCGCACAGTTGTCGCATGAAGGATACCGCCCCCCGGCGGTCGTAGTGCCGCCACCGGTTGCCGGGATTGGCCCGATACACGTCGATGCGGCCTGGATAACGGGCCACTTGGCTGGCCAGTGTGACCGCCCTGCCGCCGCACAGTCCGCGTACCTCCAAGCAGAACAACTGACCGTCCCACCAGGCCGCCTTGGCCGAATGGCTGTGGATGCCACGTCCAGCAATGGCGATCAGCCCGCGGCGGCGATACAGCAGCAGGTCGGCGTCGCGGATCGCCGCTTCTGCCTCCTCCAGGTGAACCACGCGTAACGGGTAGTCGAGCTTCACAGCGAACGCACCTTTTGTGTGTCGGCTTGTGTGTCGGCGGAATGATGTGCATACGGGGCAGCTTGACGGGGTGGCGTAAGGTCCGACGGTGGGTTGCGGCGCATCGCCAACCTTTCCCTGCGTGCACGGACCCGCTCGTAACGCAGACGGTGTTCTTCCCGCAGATTCAGCCCCAAAGGCTCCTCGCGGCCAACGCTCGACAGACGCGGCCTGTTGCGCTGGTGTTTCTCGGCCCAACGGCGCGCACGACATGCCAGACAAGGCATATACACTTTGCCGCCGCACTCAGGACAGCGCCGCGGCGGCCCGCTGAACTGCATCAGGGCCAGTTCCTCTTCTTCCTGCCGTGCGCGACGCAGGGCCTCATAGTCTGGGCGACGATTGTTGGCGATGGCCAGCACCGTGCCGCGGCTGACGCCGAGCATCCGGGCGATGCGCCGCTGGGAGTGATTCCCCTCGGCCAGCAAGCGACGAATCTGCTCGACCTTTTCCGGTGCCAGCATGGGCGTTACACTCGCTGAAACGGCATTTTCTTCGACGTTCGGGCAGTGCTCCAGCGGCGGCGCTGTGGCGACCGAAGCCGCCGGGCATTGCACAGCCAAGCCGGAAGCTTCGGCCACCGGTATGCACCGCCGGGATACGCTGCCGGCAGCTTGTGGCCATCGGCTACCTGCCTATTAACCGCACGTGTGATGTACTTTAGTACATCATGTGGCCCGATTTCAAGCCCCTTTTCAAAAGGAGTTCCGGGCCGGTCCTGTTGTGGGCGCCGGGGGCCGAAGCGATCGAGCAGCAGGTAGCTGACTTGCCGGTCTGCCGATTTCGCCGGCGACAGAATGCCCCCACAGATCGGCGGCGTAGGAGGCCTTGGGCCGCGTCGGCATACCGCCACCGAGCGTGGCTGTCATGTGGCAGCCGATGTCGGCTCAGTGCACCGGCGGCCCGCCCTCGTAGGAGCTGAACTCGGCCCACACCGGCAGGTGCTCGGAGATGCTCTGTGCGGT
>CALLPE010000006.1:75000-186905 GCA_938015445.1 uncultured Pirellulales bacterium | reverse complement strand
GGGAAGAGATCGCCGAGCGGGAAGAAGCCACCGTTTGGGTAAGTGGCTTGGACAAGATCCATGCCGTGCGCGGCATCAACTTTTGCGCCGACTTTTCGGCAACGCCGTTTTATATCAAGGGCAGCGGCCACGAGGAGGGATCGCCGTTTTCCTGGATTGTATCGGACTTTGGATTGGTGGACGCGATTGAATCGGGCATTGTGAAAATTCCCCGCGTGCCGGTGGACGATAATACGGGTGCACTCATCCCTAAGTACTTTCGGCTCTGGGAGCACATTAACCAGCAGCTTCCCGCTTCGGAGCGGCAGACGGCCCGCCGCCGCGCTAAGCCCGAATCGGTGCTCCGCGAGGCCGAGGGCGCTTTAGCCACGCTGGCCTCGGAATGGAAGAAAACTTTCGAAGAGTTTCAGAAAGCGAACTCGCCGGTCCCCCCGGTGCTGATCGTCGTCTGTGACAACACGGACCTGGCCAAAATCGTTCACGAACACATCGCCCGCGGGAACGTGCTGGCCGAACTGGAAAACCGCAATGGCCAGGAGATCACCTTTCGCATCGATACCCAGCTATTAGCGGAGGCCGAAAGCGCCCTGGAAGGGGAAACCAAACAGGAAGCTGCCGAGCGACTGCGGAAGGTGGTGGACACGATCGGCAAGACCGAATGGGAAGGCGAAGGCGAGCCGCCGGGCAAAAACATCCGCAGCGTGGTCTCGGTCGGGATGCTCAACGAGGGCTGGGATGCGCAAAACGTCACCCAAATCCTTGGTCTGCGGGCGTTTACTTCACAGCTTCTGTGTGAGCAGGTCGTAGGCCGAGGCCTGCGCCGCATCAACTACGATGACTTCAGCGAACCGGAATATGTGGATGTCTATGGCGTGCCGATTGAAGTCATCCCCGTCAAAAAGAAAGCCGTCGGGCGCATGGAAGTGCAGAAACTTTCCACCTTGGTCAGAGCATTGCCGGAACGGAAACATTTAGAAATTACCTTTCCCCGGGTGGAAGGCTACGTGCTGGATGTGCGGCAGAGGATTCGGGTGAACCTGCGCGAGGTGCCTTACCTGCTAATCGATCCCGGACAGGAGCCAACCGAAGTGGTAGCCAAACCGGCTGCTGGGTATCGCATTGGGCGCCCTGACCGGCTGGGTCCAGGTCCGGAAGTGATTCACGACCGCAACCCATTCCATCGCGAAAAACGCCTGCAAGCCACGGTCTATGAGATCGCCGCTGAACTAACCCGCCGTCTTAAAGACAAGCGCGAAGACTGGAGCGCACGACACATTCTCTTCCCGCAAGTGCTCAACATTGTCTGGCAATATTTGGAGAAACGGGTCCAAGTAGTTGACAAAGATACACCATTGGAAGAAATTGCTCTGCTCCAATACAAGCAGCGGATCATTGAACGTCTGACCGAGGCGATCGAACCCGATACGCAGACTGGGGAGCCGCCGATATTGCCAATCATTGAGCAGTTTCGGCCCAGGGGCTCCACTTCCGAGGTGCTGTTCCGCACCGTGCGCCCGACGGTCGGAACTAGGAAAAGCCACATCAGCCATGTGGTCCTGGATGCGCCCAAGTGGGAACACAGCGCCGCCTACCAGTTGGAGCGGATGCCTGAAGTAGTTGCCTACGCCCGCAACGACCATCTGGATTTCACTATACCGTATGAATGCCAAGGGAGACGTCACGAGTACCGGCCGGACTATGTGATCCGGTGGCGCAAGACGGACGATAGTGAAGTCAAGGTTATCCTCGAGATTAAGGGTTTTGAAACGGATCAGGACAGGCAAAAAGAGACTGCAGCTCACCGTTGGGTGAGGGCAATTAACCACCACGGCGAATTCGGGCGTTGGGTCTATGTGGTTTGTAAGAACCCAAACGCCATTGGTGATGTGATAAGAGCGAATCTCTACGGTAACACATCAGCCCTTTGAAGTTGGTATTGGATGATTTCGGGGTAATGCGTTATGTGTATTGGGCATGGCGACATGCAAGTCGGCTTTGCCTACGAGTCTGCTGGACGCTCTTCGGCAGTGGACGTTGACCGAAGAACAGGCGCAGATGATCTACGCCCAGGGGCCGGAGGCCTTGGTCTTTGCGCTTTTGGAATTGAGCAAGCGGATTGCCGAACAGCAGGCGGCTGCGGCGGTTGGGGGGCGACGCCATTTGGCTGTGGCGCACGTGCTGACCTGCCCGAGGAGACATACGCTTCGCGCCGGATGCGACTGGCCACGCGGCTGGAAGACTTGCTGGCTATTGCCCTGGAAGGAACAGCGCGCCCAGCGGCTGAACAAGCGTGTGCGGGGCCATCGGCACGACGTCTCCACTTTCTTGGAGCAACCAGATATTCCTTTCGACAACAACACGACCGAGTGGAGCGTTCGCCCGGCCGTGATCATGGGCAAGATCGGCTCCGGTAATCGCAGCCAGCGAGGGGCGGATTGCCGATCGGTGTTGATGTCTGTGCTTCGTACTCTCAAGCAACACGGCCCCGATTCACATCCGCACTAATGTGGATGACTTGGCAAGTCACATGAAAACCGGTCAGCTTGCCCCGCTTCCCAAACCCAAATCCACTTCAGGCGGTTGATCCATTACCTTGTTGTAAGCGGGATTGTGTGGTTGGGGGGCACGCTTTTGACCCGTGTGGTCGGGCTGTGAACATCACAACATAGAAAAAATGCGGGAGTTAATTCGCGGACGTCTCGATTGATTGACCGGACGTCTCGATTGATTGATGCTTGTGCGCGCCGTTCCACGTCGGTGCGCTGGCGCGCGGCGGGGGGCATGGCCGAAAAAAGTGGGTCAAAACTGACCCGCTTTGTCTTTTTCCGGACCGCACCGCCGACCGCCGGCGGGTATCGTAAATCCCAGATTCAGCCGCGTTTACGTAAAATCGGGGCGGCGGGATTCGAACCCACGACTTCCTGCTCCCAAAGCAGGCGCGCTAGCCAGACTGCGCCACGCCCCGCACAACACCGCCATTGTACGTTGGCACGATACCGAAGTTGCACTTCGGCAGGCCACCGCACTTTCAGGTTCGCAAAAATCCGTAGCCGTCCTGCCGTAGGCCAAGCCGGTTGTGCTTCGGTACAGCGCCGTAATCGTGCTTCCGCGAAACAACGTAATTCGCGAAGCAACGTAATTGTACTTTCATAGCAGCAGCGTGCAATTGGGTGTGTTTTGTGCTACGGCATGGAATAGAGCCACCCGCCAGCTTGCTGGTTTGCAAAAACACACAAGCATTTGCAACATGCGCACGGCTCCGTGCCACGGATAGTAGCAAGCTGCTGCTCTCGGCGGGGAGCTAATCGCCCGATTGGATGAGATTTCTTGCACGACTGCTGATCGGTTGGCGGTTGCATTTTGCCCCGGCGGCAGCATAACATGTAATGGCCGCTGCACAGCTCATGCGCGGGCGAAGATCGTATATCGGAGACGAACAGCCTTAATTTGTGGTTCAAATCTTGGGAGGGGCGCCGATGGTACGCAAGTCGGGAAATGGTTCGGAGCCAGTTACGTCGCTAACTCGTAGGGAATGGTTGGCCTACTCGAGCTTTTTCGGCGGGTCGTTCCTGGCGGCTCAAGGGTTGGCTGCTGAAGGATACGGCGGTGGGTCGGCAGCAAAGCAGCAGGCGGCAAATGAACAATCGGCCGGACAGCCCGGCGCAGCCGCGTCGCAGAAGCTCAAGGCGCCGACGAAGCGCTACGACATGAAAAAGTCGATCAACTTGTGGGCGCTTCCGTATCCGCAGAAGATGACCCTGCGGCAATGTTTGGAAATTTGCAAAGATGCCGGCTTCGAGGGGGTGGAGCTTAACTACGCGCTGGAGGGCGATCTGTCGCCGCAGGCTTCCGATGCGGATTTGAAACAGCTTGCCCGGCTGGTGGAGGAGCTTGGTCTGAAGGTGAGCGGTTTGTGTTCTTTTTTGTTCTGGCCGTACTCGTTTACTCATGCCGACCCGCAGCGGCGGCAGAAAGGGGTCGAACTGGCGCTGGACATGATTCGCGCTTGCCGGCTGCTGGGCACAGAGAACTTGTTGATCGTGCCCGGCGCGACTTACGCTCCGTGGTTGCCCGACGACCCGCCCGTGCCTTTCGACGTCTGCGCCCAACGTGCTCGGGAGGCCGTCCGCCGTCTTATTCCCGAGGCGGAGAAACACGGCGTGTATCTGAACATCGAGAATATCTTCGCCAACGGTTTCCTGCATAGCCCGGAAGAGATGATCGCTTTCGTCGATAGCTTCAATTCCGAGCGGGTGCAGGTACACTTCGACACCGGGAACATTGCCCAATATCACTTCCCGGAGCACTGGATACCGCTGTTGGGCAAGCGGATTCGCAATGTGCATCTGAAAGAGTATTCCAAGAAGTCGCACGAGTTCAATTTGAATGCCTTCCGGCCGCTGCTGGACGGCACGATCGACTGGCCGGCGGTGCTCGATGCCCTGGAGAGGGTGGGGTATCGCGGCTATCTGACGTTCGAGTACTTCAACCCCTTCCCTCACTGGCCCGAAGCACTGGTGTACCACACCTCCGACGCCCTGGACCGCATGTTGGGGCGCAAAGGCTGACGCCGTGGCCACTGTCGCCGTACGTTGCGTCGAGCCCGTAAAATCGTTGTAACCGGCGCCGCGGAAAAGTTTGGCTACTACGTCAAGGTTGCGCCGCTGGGAGTTTTTGCGCTAAACGGCTTGTTTTCGCAGCCGGTCGAGTTTGCGCAAGCGTTTTTCCGATGCTTTCCGACAAGGAGGATGTATATTTTCGGGGTGAAATATTTTCGCCATTCGGCGCCGTCGGGTGGCGGCTAGCGGCACCGCTGGGCTGTGGCGGAGCCAAAGCGGTTTCGCCCGGATGGCCCCGATCAGTACGGCTCCGGCAAAACGTCGCAGCCGGAAAGTCATTCACTCGGCAAAGCATCAAGGGATACGTGGCGTGGCCAACAACATCAAGAAGACGAAGGTCCAGACCGCATTTGTCGGCAAACAAGCTCAAACAGCCCAGGCGAAAAACAAAGCCACCTCGTCCGATTGCCAGGGGAAGGACGTGGTGATCATGGATCGGCGCACGACTGGCGAGCGCCGCAGCGGAGTCGATCGGCGACAACGCGACGAGCCGGTGGAGGTGGAGCGGAGAGTGCTTCAGCGCCGGGCGAAAGTTAATCGCCGCCGGCAGATCGACCCCACTACCTGCGAACGCGATTACACCGCCGACGAAATCGAGTTCATGAACGCTTTGGAGCGGTATAAGCGGGCCAGCGGCCGGATGTTTCCCACCTGTAGCGAGATACTGGAGGTGCTGCGCAGCCTGGGCTACGAAAAGCGTCCGCCACAGGCAACACAACTGCCAGCAAGCGCATCGCACAGCGAGGCCGCCGGGGCACACATCAATACGCCCTGTGCCGTGGCGGCTTCAGCGACCGGGGGAGAGTAGGGCCAGTAGCCGCGATTGGCGCGTGCGGTTTGTACCTCGGTCACGATCTGCTGCATCGGCCGCCTGCCGGGCAATAGCCGTGGCATCCGGGCGCAGCTCAGCGCGAAAGATACTGGCGAATCAGTTGGATGTTCTCCAGCGGTGTTTCTAGCGGCATTGCGCCGGTGCCCATCACGCAATTGGTGCGCTGGCCGACGATCTCAAGTACGTGATCCACCGCCCGGTATATCCGTTGCGGATCGCGGCAGGCAACCACCACCGGGTCCAGATTCACCCGCACCGTAACATGCGGATGCGTTTCCCACACTCGGGCCACAAAGGCGCGCTGGTCGGTTTCCACGTTACAGACCAGATAATTTGTGCCGGTCGATAACAGCTCGTCGATTACCCGATAGGTGTCTCCGCCCATGATGCAGGGCACCGGATGACCCACGCACTGGGCAGCTACTTGCAGCACCCGGCGCAGGGCGGGCATTTCGATCTGGCGGAATTGCTTGGGCGAAAGCAATGGCGGTGCGGCGGCCGACTCGAAGAAGGCCACGTCCAGACCGGCCTCGGCCACTGCGCGGCACAGTACAGCCTGATTGTCGGCCAACCGCAAGAGCATCTGGGCGAGCTTTTCCGGCTCGACGGCGGCAGCCAAACATATATTGTTCACGCCGAGCAGATTGGAAGCGATGGAAAACGGCCCGGAGACGGGTATGCGTACGTCGGCGTCGGGGAACTCGCGTTTCAGCCGCTGGCCTACCGAGATCAGCATGGCGATTCGCCCGTGCTTGCGCGGATCGAACGGCGGCAACTCCAACCCCTCATCGACCGACCGCAGCAGCGGCTGGTGGATGGCCGGGATGGCATTGGCGGTGGGTGCCTCGACCTTCGCCCCGTATGCCTCGGCCTCCAGATTGTAGATGTCGATCGCCACCGCAATTACTTGCTGGCGGTAGTGCAGGTAAGCAGCTCGATGGGCGGCAAACAGCAGTTCCGGGTCGCGCGAGACCTGCCAGGGAGTGGCCTCGACGAACCGGGCAGCGTGCTCGTAGATTACCGGCGTGAATGGAATGCGCATACAAACACACCATAGTGCTGGAGCAGTGCTACCGGCGGCGAGCGAGCACAGCGCATCGGTACGGCAGATTTAACGGCAGAACCGATAGTGTGGCGGTGCCACGGTGGGCGCTACGGGTCACATCGGCGCCGGTTAACAGTTGCTATCTTACCCGCATCAACAGTACCGCGCCTAGGAACATCATCGCAGCAGCATAGGCGAATCCGGCCGCTGGATGCACCGTCCACAGCAATCCCACGATTGCGCTGGAGAGAAAATCGCCCAGGCCGTTGACTGTGCCCATCACTCCGTAAGCTGCGCCGCGGGCAGAGGTGTCGGGGACGTAATCGGCCGTGAGTGCGCCCTCCAGGGAATCCTCGGCCGCTATATACACGCCGGCCAGCGAGAAGAGCAGCGCCAGCGACACTAGCATCCAAGGCAGCGCCAGCGCCGCTTCGGTCAGCCAAAGCACCACAAAGCCCAACATGACGACCACTGCCAGAAAATAGCCCAGCACCAGCAATAGGCGTCGTCCGTAACGGTCGCTTAGCGCTCCGATGGGATAGGAAGCCGCGGCGTACAAAGTGTTTCGGAGGGCGTAGAGCATGGCGGCGATTTGGGCGGCGGCAATCGGCCCGCAATGGCCAGCCAGGATTTGTGCCGCGGCCATAATCAGCAGGGTGTGGGAGAAATCGCCGGCGCCAAAAACGCCCACACCGACCAGCAGGCGGCGGAACCCACCGGGCAAGCCGCGTATCGAGGCCCAGAAGCGCATCGTCGGATCGGCCGGGCGGCGTTTCTCGCGTACCATCAAAGCGAAGGCCAGCGCTGCGCCGAGTCCGGGAATCACGGTGAGCAAGAAGACAAGGCGAAACGGGCCAGATGGATTGTCGGCGGCCAACGGAGCCAGAAAGTACATCAGTGCGGCGGCCAGCAGCGGGCCGAGGATCGCGCCGATGGTGTCGCCGGCGCGATGGAAGCCGAAGGCTTTTCCGCGGTCGGCCGGGTGGATCGATTCGGCCAGCATAGCGTCGCGGAGCGGTCCGCGCACTCCGCGCCCGAGCCATCCCAGCGAACGGCACAACAGTACCATCGGCCAGGTGGCGGCGACGGCCAGCACGGCGAAGGCCACGCCGGTCAAGGCGTAACCGGCCGTGGTGATGGTCTTCCGCCTGCCCACACGGTCGCTGTACCAACCGGCAGCCAGTTTGACGAAGCTGGACAGCGCGTCGGCGACACCTTCGATCACGCCCAGCGCGTACCGCGGTGCGCCGATAATGTCTAGAAAACCACCGAGCACCGAAGTGGCCATCTCGTGGCTGGCGTCGGAAAGCAAGCTGGTAAGACCCATGCCCACCACGTTGCGGTTCAGCCATCGGCCTGGAGGCGTATGCGGCTGTTGGTCGGCATGATCGCCATTCGACATACAATTGGAGTTTTCAGACATATCGATAGCGGCAGTGAAAGCGATACTACGGCCCCTGGGGTTTTTAGACATTTCCAGCAGGCTCTAACAAAACGAGCTTTCCTGGCACTGTGTGCCCAAGAGAATCACTAGTTTAACGTTTTTGGGGATTCTTTGGTGTCAAAGCCTCTTACGAACATCCCCATTGGGGTAATGCTGCCGGCTTGTCCGGCGGTGATTTCATCGTCTAGGTTGCATTTCACCAACTGGGGCGCAGCGCAAGGGGAGTTCTTATTGTTGTGGGCGTATGGTAATACGGCTGATGAAGTGGCAACAAATGGGCATGGGCCACCAGTCGGCGTTTGACAATGAGCATATTGTATGCAATTAGTTGCGCGTCGGCCCTCCAAAACATCTGGTTAACAAGGAGACCGCCATGCCTCTTGTGTGGACAGACGCAATGCGTACTGGCTCGGTGGAGATCGATTTTCAGCACAGGGAATTGATCCGGCAGGTCGAATCGCTACACGAGGCGATGCGGCAAGGGCGCGGTAAGGAAGAGCTTGCCCGAACGCTAGATTTCATGGCGCAGTACGTGAAGCGTCATTTTGCCGCCGAGGAAGCGCTGATGGAGCGCGTGCAGTGCCCGGCCGCCCAAGAAAACAAAGATGCACATGGCAAGCTTATCGAGCGGCTGGGCGAGCTTCGCCGCAAGTTCGACCAGGAAGGGGCAAATACCACCTTGCTGCTCGAGATGTACCAAGAGCTTTCTAAGTGGCTGGCCAACCACATCTGCAAGGTGGATGCCCAACTGCGACTGTGCCTCGAGCCGCAGGGAGCGGTTTGCGCACAAGGCCGTTAGCGGCAACAGTGGCCGACTGTACCGAGCTCGGGACGCTTCTTCATCGCCCGGCTATGTTGCTCCTCCCCGCCAGGCCGTGTTGCCGGTGTTGGATAGGCGAGTGTGCGCCAGCTCCGGCCGGCGATGGGACGCCGGAGAGCTGTGTTGCATTCGACCCTCTGAGCCACCGGAGCCGGTTTCGGCGCAAGCGGAAAGCAAGCCGCCAGCGCACTTGACACTCTGCGCCCCAGCCACACAATAGGTTTAAGTGGGCCTTGTGGGGCGAGGGTGCCTTGGGCGCAATTGCCGCAACGCTGGTGTGGCGCAGCCAGTCTGGCCGCGGGGGCAAAGGCCGTCGGGACCGTTCTGGTAGTGCGCGCCGCGGCTTCACGCTCGTGGAACTGCTGGTGGTCATCACGATCATCGGCATCCTGATGATGATGCTGTTGCCGACGGTGCATCGCAGCACCGAGTCTGCCCGACGCATCCAGTGCGCAAACAACCTTAAGCAGCTCGCCCTGGCCGTCAAGCAGTACGAATTGTATCAGGGGGTATTGCCGGCTTCGGGGCTGCACGGTCCGCCTGCGCCGGGGTATTATCGGTTCGTCGAGCCGCGTTCCGGGCCGCAGTTCAGTTGGCTGGTGTTGATCCTTCCGCAGTTAGAACAAGCCAACCTGCACAGCCAGTTCGATTTCAGCCGCAGCGTCTTTCAGCAGCCTAAAGACCCGCAAGCCATTCAAGTGCCGACGCTGCTGTGTCCCAGCGATTCGGCGCGGGGCCAGTATTTCGTCGACGGCGCGCTGACTGGCGGCAAGCGCTTGGCCAAGGGCAATTACGCCGCTTTTTGCAGCCCATTCCACACCGACCTGCAACTGAGCTTTCCCGGCGCGCTGATCGCCACCGGCCAAAGCACGGCGGCGATTCGGGATGGGCTGTCGAACACGTTGATGCTCTCGGAGGTCCGGGTGCGCTCCCATCCGCAAGATCAGCGCGGTGCCTGGGCGCTGGCCTGGACTGCCGCCAGTCTGCTGGCCTTCGACATGCACCATAACATCTTCATGCCCCGGGACCGATACGTGGCCAGCAACTATTTCGTTGGACTGGCGCAGCCGCCGAACAACCAGGGTCCGAACGTGGATATGTTGTACGCCTGTCCCGACATGGCCGGTGCTCAACTGGAGGAAATGCCCTGCGGCGTGTGGCAAAAGGGCACGGAGTGGGAATTCCTCTCTGCCGCCCCGCGCAGCCGTCATCCCGGCGGAGTGAATGTAGCCTTTGCCGATGGGCACGTGGGCTTTCTGATTAACGAAGTGGACGATTTCGTGATGGCGTATCTGATAAGCATCAACGACGGACAAAGTCTGGACCATACGCCGTACGTGTATTAGCGTGTGCGTGCATAGAAGGTGTCGCTGCCGGCTCGCCCAGCAGTTTCGCTTGCAACGCGGTTCTGGCTGCCCGGCGTGGTATGGCTTTTATAGTGGATTTGTCATCTGTGGGGCATCATCGTAACGATTAAACAGTGCGGCAATCGCCGTGCGGAAGGCTCGCGGCCGGGCAACCGCGCCATACTGGTTGGCAACCGCCAGCGCAGCCGTACAAAGGAATGCGACCAGTGCGAACGCCAAAGCTGTGCCTGGTAACGTTAGCTGTGGGGGTGGCGCTGGTGGCGGTGTCGCTAGTCATTCCGTGGATATTTGGCCCGCGAACCGCGTGGACCGAGCAACAGGCCCTCCAGCATGCCCAAGCAGCAGGCGAGTTGCACTCGCTGGCTCATCGACGGGGGCAGGCGGAGAACGCCCAGCAGGCAGGTGCCAGCGCTGCGGCGCCGCAGCGTCTACACAATCACCACCACGACGACGGCCCGCCGCCCAGCGACCAACAGATCACCGAGGCCCGCGAAAGATTCGACCGCTCGAAAGCACAGTTGCAACAGGCCCGACGAAGGGGCTCGGCCACCGCTGCCGTGCTACGGTCTTTGGGTGTTGTGAGCGTGTTGGTCGGCGGCGGCGGATACCTGCTGCTGCGCAGGATGGCGTGACGAATGACTGGCTGTTCGGGTTCTTGCTTCGGCTGGGGAGCGTTCATCGGCCGCGACGGAACCCGCCACGCTTCCCGCCAAGGTGAACATCTGCTACCAGGGTTTGGCTGGTCTCGGCAATCACCGTCGCTTACAAGGGTGTGCAGGAATCCATTGCGCAAGATGAGCATCGACACTGTAGCTGGTTACACCTTCGCGCGGCTCGTGGCGGGATTGTTAACCTGTTAACCTGTTAAGCTCTGTCGGCCATTTGACTTGACTGGCGCCGACAAGTTGCTTACGTTTCTGGCCTGATTTGTTGCAAGTCCGGTGCCGCTTCTTCGAGGCCGGAATAGCTTGTTCAAGGCGAGAACAGCGGAATGGCTACTACGTTATTTGGCATAGGATACGAGCGATTGAGCCTGCCCGAATTTTTCGACCTGCTGTTTGCCCACCGTGTGAGCCACTTGATCGATGTCCGCGCGCGTGCCTTTTCTCGCAGGCCGGAGTTCTCGCGTACACAGTTGAGTAGACAGTGCGAAGCCCATGCGATCGTGTATTTTCACTTTCCCGAACTAGGCATTCCGACCGAGCTGCGGCGCTTGTACTTGCCTGGCAGGCGGGGGGCGCTGTTTCGCTACTACGCCCATGCGATACTTTCTGGTGCGCAAAAGGCTGTGTTAGAAGTGGCACACATTGCCCAACGGCACAATGTCGCCCTGCTGTGCTACGAGATGGACTCTAGCCAGTGCCACCGATCGGTGCTGGGAAGTCGAATTGGCAACATGATCGGCGTCGAGTTTCGGGAGATGCGAGATGGTGGAGGATGGGGAAGGTTTAGCAGAAGGTTGGCAAGTTTTGGAGGTGCTCGTGCTGGTGAAGACATATCCTCGACCGTCGCTCCGTCACCAGGAAGTTGTATGCACCGCCGGGATTACGCGTGATGGACGATGGGTTCGCCTCTATCCTATCGATTACCGCGATAAACCATACGACGAGTGGTTCAAGAAGTACGAGTGGATAAGAGTGCCAGTGAAGAAACACCAGCGCGACCGGCGGCCGGAATCCTACCGTCCCCATCCGGGCAAACCAATCGAACGCATCGGTTTCGTTCCTGCCGAAAAGAATTGGGCCCAGCGACGGGAGATAGCGCTTGCTCGGCCGGCATCGAATATGTGCGAATTGCAGAAACTCGGGCCCACAACTCAATCGCTTGCTGTGGTCAAACCCAAAGAAATTGTTGACTTTATGATTCAGCCCGATTCTCCGCAATGGAAGCCCGGCCACCAGCATCTTTGCGAGCAATTGCACTTGTTCGGGTCTAATCAGCGTCCGCTGGAGAAGGTTCCTTGGAAGTTCTCTTACCATTACTACTGCTGTTATCCTTCATGGCACGGGCATAAGCAGGTTGTTCTGGATTGGGAACTCTTCCAACTTTTTCGGAAAATGCGTGACCGAAAAGGGGAACACCAGGCGCTGGTTGATGTCAAGACTAAGTTTTTGCACCAGATGTGTGGAGCTGACAGAGACCCCTACTTTTTTGCAGGCAACATTAATCTAAAGCGTGCCTGGGCTATTCTGGGGGTTTTGGGCCGCCGTTAAGCGCCAAAATCCCAGATAGTGGGTGAGAACAACGCCTCGGAACCGAATTGCCAACAATGTCCATCCCGGAAGACGAACAAGTACTGGTGGTTCCCAGCCGGTTGCTGGAGCGGCTAGGGTATTTTCAAGGATTCTGCGCCGATGCGGCCCCTTACCTGTCCGAGTTGCTAAAGCCCGAAAACGTCAGTTTTCGCCTGCGCCGCCTGGTGGAAGAAGACCCGGCCTATAAGCAGCTTATTCCTTACGTGATATTTCGCTACACCGATGCAGCCGGCCGGCAATGGGTGTTTCAGTACACGCGCGGCAGCGGACAGGGCGAAGGCCGCTTGCACCGCAAGCGCAGCGTGGGAATAGGTGGACATATCAGCGCGGCCGACGCTGGCAGCGCGGCACGACAGGCCAACTGCACCCATCCGTTCGAGGAAGGCATGCGCCGCGAGCTGGAAGAAGAAGTGATCATCGAAACTCCCTATACCGCACAGTGCGTGGGACTAATCAACGACGATCAGACGCCGGTGGGTCGGGTGCATTTGGGCGTGGTTCACATCTTCGATGTGGAGCGGCCGGCCGTCCGCCCGCGCGAAAACGACATCACCCAGGCCGACTTCCGACCGGTGGAGGAAATCCTGGCCGACATGGAAGGCTTTGAAACCTGGTCGGTCATCTGCATGAAGGAACTGTTCGCACGACCACGTTAAGGCGCACGGTAAGGCAGGCGCCTCATGCTTACCGTGCGCTGAAGTTGCCCGACCGAGGCCACATCTGCCATCCCACGTCGCGTCGGCCGGCTGGGACCACACAACGGGTTACCGTTGGTAAGACTAACGTATTTCGGCGTGATATTCTTGCAGGCTCTTGACCTGTCCGTGGCCCTGCCGGTACGCGGCGATGCCTTTGGCAGCGGCCACGGCGGCGGCCATGGTGGTGATATAAGGCACTTTGCGACGGATGGCGGTGGTGCGGATGTACGAGTCGTCGGCCTTGCCCACCTTGCCGCGCGGTGTGTTGATTACCAGTTGGATTTGGCCGTCGGTAATAGCGTCGACAATGTTGGGGCGTCCTTCGCGCAGCTTCAGTATCGGCTCGCACGGTATGCCCTGCGCGCGGAGGAAATCGTAAGTGCCTTGCGTGGCCTTGATGCGGAAGCCCAGCTCGGCGAACCGGCGGGCGACTTCCAAACAGGCTGGCTTGTCGCGGTCGGCTACGGTGATCAGCACAGTGCCTTCGGTCGGCAGGGGCGGCTGGGCAGCGGCTTCGGCCTTGAAGAAAGCCAGCCCGAAACTGTCGGCCAGCCCCAACACTTCGCCGGTAGAGCGCATTTCCGGCCCTAGCAGTGGGTCCACACCGTGGTACATATTGAAGGGAAAAACCGCCTCCTTGACCCCGTAGTACGGTATGTGGCGGTGTTTGAGGTCGAAATCTGCCAGCCGCTTGCCGAGCATTATCTGGGTAGCGATGCGCACCATCTGCACGTTGCACACCTTGGACACCAAGGGCACGGTGCGCGACGCCCGCGGATTGGCCTCCAGGATGAACACCGTGTCGCGGTAAATAGCGTACTGGATGTTCATCAGGCCCACCACGCCTAACTCGATGGCGATCCGTCGGGTGTATTCGTTGATGGTGTCGATGTGCTTCTGCGGCAGGCTGACCGGAGGGATGACGCAAGCCGAATCGCCCGAATGGATGCCGGCCAGCTCGATGTGTTCGATCACTGCCGGCACGAAGGCGTCTTGCCCGTCGGCGATGGCGTCGGCTTCTACCTCCAGGGCGTTTTCCAGGAACTTGTCGATCAGAATTGGTCTGTCGGGCGAGACATCCACTGCGGCGGCCACGTAATGGCGGAGCATTTCCTCGTCGTGGATGACTTCCATCGCCCGACCGCCCAGCACGAACGACGGCCGGCACATCAGCGGGTAGCCGATGTCGGCGGCGATGGCCAGGGCGTCTTCGATGCTGCTGGCCATACCGGATTCCGGCTGCGGAATGCCCAGCTTGCGCATCATGTGGCGGAAGCGGTCGCGGTCTTCGGCCAGTTCGATCGTCTCGGGCGACGTGCCCAGGATTCGCACGCCCTCGGCGGCCAGCTCGGAGGCGATGTTCAGCGGCGTCTGCCCGCCGAACTGCACAATGACGCCTTCGGGTTTCTCCTTTTCATAAATTGCCAGCACGTCCTCAACAGTCAGCGGCTCGAAGTACAGCTTATTCGAGGTGTCGTAGTCGGTCGAGACGGTCTCCGGATTGCAGTTGACCATGATCGACTCGATGCCTTCGTCGCGCAGCGCGAAGGCGGCATGTACGCAGCAATAGTCGAACTCGATTCCCTGGCCGATGCGGTTCGGCCCGCCGCCCAGCACCATCACCTTGCGGTTCGACGACACCGGCGCGGCGTCCGGCGCGTTGTAAGTGGAGTAGTAATAGGCGGCGTTCTCTACGCCGCTGACCGGCACGGCGTGCCAACCCTGCACCACGCCCAGTGCTTTACGCCGCTGGCGGATCTGGGTCTCGGGCATGCCCAACAGTTGCGACAGGTAGCGATCGGAGAAGCCGTCCTTCTTGGCGCGGACGAGCAACTCGTCGGGAAGTTGGCCGCCCTTGTGCTTGAGGATTTCCTCCTCCAGTTCCACAAGTTCCTTCATTTGCTGGATAAAATAGGGCTTGATGAAGGTGCGCTGGTAGAGCTTTTCCACCTCTGCGCCCTTGCGGAGGGCTTCGTACATGATGAACTGCCGCTCGCTGCTCGGCTCGGCCAACATGCCCATCAGTTCTTCCAGTGTCCGCCGGTGGAAATCCTTTGCAAACCCCAGCCCATAGCGGCCGATCTCCAAAGACCGAATCGCCTTTTGCAGAGCCTCCTTGTAAGTCTTGCCCAGGCTCATCACCTCGCCGACGGCCAGCATCTGCGTGCCTAACTTGTCTTTTAGCCCGGGAAATTTCTCGAAGGCCCAGCGGGCGAACTTCACCACGATGTAATCGCCGCTGGGAGTGTATTTGTCCAGTGTTACCTCGCGCCAGTAAGGGATTTCGTCCAGCGTCAGCCCGCCGGCCAACAGGGCCGAGACGAAAGCGATGGGAAAACCAGTGGCCTTCGAGGCCAGCGCCGAGGAACGCGAAGTGCGCGGATTGATCTCGATGACCACCACGCGGCCGGTCTTCGGGTCGTGGGCAAACTGGATGTTGGTCCCGCCGATGACCTGAATGGCCTCAACAATGTCGTAGGAGTACTTTTGCAGTTTCTGTTGCAGGTCTGGGGAGATGGTCAGCATTGGGGCGGTGCAGAACGAGTCGCCGGTGTGCACGCCCATGGCGTCCACGTTCTCGATGAAGCACACCGTGATCATCTGGTTCTTGGCGTCGCGGACGACCTCTACTTCCAGTTCCTCCCAGCCGAGCACCGATTCTTCGATGAGCACTTGGCCGACCATGCTGGCCGATAGTCCCCGCGCGGCGATGGTGCGTAGCTCTTCCATGTTGAAGGCGATGCCCCCGCCGGTGCCCCCTAGCGTGTAGGCCGGGCGCACCACCACCGGCAGCCCGAGCTGTTCGGCGATCTGTTCCGCTTCGGCGACGCTGTGGGCGAT
Source organism: uncultured Pirellulales bacterium (assembly GCA_938015445.1). GTDB lineage: Bacteria > Planctomycetota > Planctomycetia > Pirellulales > Thermoguttaceae > CALLPE01. Next base: position 170,984 of record CALLPE010000006.1, on the reverse strand, counting down.
GTCGCTGCGCGGCATGGGAATGCCCAGCCTATCCATAGTTTGCTTGAAGGCCAGTCGGTCCTCGCCGCGCTCGATGGCATCTACCTGCACGCCGATTACCCGGCAACCGAACCGCTCCAACACGCCCGAGCGATGCAAGGCCGCCGCCAAGTTAAGCCCCGTTTGACCGCCCAAGTTGGGCAGCAATGCGTCCGGGCGTTCTTTCTCGATGATTTCCGCTACTGACTCCGGCGTCAGCGGCTCGATGTACGTTACGTCCGCCATGCCGGGATCGGTCATGATCGTGGCCGGATTAGAGTTGACCAGCACTATCTGGTAGCCCAGGCGATGCAACGCCTTGCAGGCCTGGGTGCCGGAGTAATCGAACTCGCATGCCTGGCCGATGACGATCGGGCCGGAACCGATGATCAGAACTTTGTGGATGTCGCTGCGTCGCGGCATTTTAGCTCCTCGATGACAATCTAAATCAGCTCTTCGTCCCACATTTACTTAACGACCGACACACGCCGTGTGTGCCGAGCCACTGGCGGCGCCAAGCAACATGAACATTTCCCGGCGACGCCCCGAAGCGCGCCAGACGCTCGAATCGTGCCACACGCTGCGCGGCGTACCACAACGCTGCGCAGCGTGCGGCCGGCGCATTTTCCCACCGCTAACCGGTTGGACAAGGTATCGCTTCAAACGTATTCGACTGTGGCCGGCGGCTTAGGCGTCAGATCGTACAGGCAGCGATTCACGCCGGGAATGGCCGTGATCCGCTGGCAAATCCGGTGTAACTTTTCCCAGGGCAGTTCCACGATGGTGGCCGTGCGGGCATCGGTACTGTGGATGCAGCGGACCACGATTATCTGGCCGTATTCGCGCTTGCCGTCGCGTATGCCGGTAGCCTTGTCGCCCAGCAGCACCGCCAGGTACTGAAAAGCGCCGCTGTCGGCCAGCTCTTCTTCTACGATAGCCGTGGCCGCACGCACAGTTTCAAGCCGCTGCGGAGTGACTTCGCCCACGATTCGCGCCGCCAGCGCCGGTCCCGGGAACGGTATGCGGCTTACGACTTGTGGCGGCAACCCCAGTGTGCGGGCCACTTGCCGCACGTCGTCTTTGCGCAAAGTTTGCAACGGCTCGATAACCTTGTAGCCGTACTGCTTCTCCGGATCGATGCCCAATTGCGACAGTATGTTGTGCTGCCGCTTGATGCCGGCCACGGTCTCCTCGATGTCCGTCAGGATCGTCCCGTGAAGCAAAAACTTCGCGCCGGTTTGTTGCACCAGCCGGGCAAAAACCTTGCGATAGAAGGTCTCGGTGATGGCTTGGCGTTTTTCCTCGGGATCGTGCAAACCGCGCAGGGCGTCGAGGAACTCGAGCCGGGCGTCGATCAGCTCCACCGGAATCCCCATTTCGGCGAAAGTGCCCACCACGCTTTCCGGTTCACCGTGGCGCATCAGGGCGTTATCGACGAAGAACGTTTTCAGCCGGTCGCCCAAGGCACGGTAGCCCAGCACGGTCACCACGGCGCTGTCCACGCCGCCGCTGAGGGCGTTGATGGCCAGAGCCTCGCCGACTGTGTTGCGGATGGCCTCAATCTGCTGTTGGATAAACTGCGCGTAGTCCATGACTAAGTTGTTCTCCGTAGATTACACGGGCGGGCATGATACGGGCAGCGCACCCTACTGCCGCAACCGCCACGCCGTAAGGACCACGGTCGAATATGTTCGGCCTTCGGCTGCCATACCCCTGGGCCGGATGCGCGATAAAATCACAACAGTCTATTTACACCGCTTGCAACTTGCAAGGGAAGGGTCTGGGGAAATGCCGCACGCACTCGATAAGTTCGATATGGAAACCATCATCCGCCGCTGGCCCGACCAGTTCTCGGCCGGCATGGCGGCAGCCACCAATGTCCCCCTGCCTTCCGGGGATTTTCGCCAGCTTTTGCTGGCCGGCATGGGAGGCTCGTGGATGGCCGCCGCAGTGCTGCGCGACGCTCGGCTGGTTGCTGCGCCGGTCCGCATCCACCGCAGTTACGGCTTGCCGGAGGATATTAACCCCGACACACTGGTCGTGGCGTACTCTTTTTCAGGCAACACCGAAGAGACGCTATCGGCCTACGACGCTGCCCGCGCTGCCGGATTGCCGTTGGTGTGCGTGTCTTCCGGTGGGCAGTTGCAGCAGCGTGCCCACCGCGACGGCGTGCCGCACGTTCGCATTCCTGCCGACCCACCGCACATGCAACCGCGCAGTGCAACTGGCTATGGAATAGGCATTCTAATGCAATTGCTCGAGCGCCTGTCGCTGGCCTCTCCAGGGGCCAGAAGCATCCTATTGCGTGCCGTCGATCGGTTGCAGTCCTTTATGGACAGCTCCCGGCAGGTTGGGAAGCGAATGGCACAAGAGATTTACGGTCAAACTCCAGTGGTCTACTCTGCGCCGGCGCTGGCCACCGCCGCGCGTATCTGGAAGATCAAACTCAACGAAAACGCGAAAACGCCGGCGTTCTGGAATGTTTTTCCGGAGCTGAACCACAACGAGATGATCGGCTGGACGCGGCGCTTCGGGCCGTTCCGCCTGGTAATGCTTTACGACGCCGAAGAAGATCGGCCCATTCTGGCCCGCTTTCGCATCACCCAGCAGATTTTGGCCGAGAACGGCTTGGAATCCACCGTGTTCCAAGTCCCGCAAGGCTCCTTGGCGGAGAAGCTGCTGGCGACGCTCTTGGTCGGCGACTGGGCCAGTTACGAGCTGGCTTTGCTGCTGGGGGTTGACCCATCGCCAGTGCAACTGGTCGAGGAATTCAAACTGCGGATGCGCAACGAGGCATCCGCGTGCTAGAGTCGGTGCTGCGGCGAACTTGGCAAGGTCGCACCGGCGGTCTGCCGTCCAGCAGGCAGTCTGCCTTCCAGCAGGACGATACGTCCGGCGGGTAAGCCTGGCGGCCAATTGCTCTCACGCCTTGTGCAAGGCCAGATACACTTTGCGGACGGCTTTGATGATGTCGGCCACGTCCGTGTCGGTGTATTTCGGACCGATAGCCGGCCCGCCAAAGCGGTTGAGAATGTCGATCGTCCTGGGGCAAGACGCAGCACCGTACTGAATCTGCTGCCCGCGCGGACTGCGGAACGAGGGCCAATCGGGGTGTATGGTGCGCTTCTGCTCGATGCGCGTGTCGGCCGGCAGGATCACTGAGCCGCCCGGACCCACGGCCGAGATCCCTTCGGCCCGCAACGCCCGCAGGAATTGGTCGCGCCGTTTGCGGTTGCCCAGGTCGATGAACACCACCTGGCCCAGGTCGCCGTCCAGATCGCCGGTCTTACGGAACTTGATGCCGGGCAGGTCGGCTAATCCTTCACGCACTTTGCGGAAGTTGCTGCGCACTGCCTGGCAGATGGTTTCCAATTTGCGAAGCTGTGCCCGCAGCACCGCGGCGGTCAGTTCGCTCATGCGGAAGTTGCACGAGGCGAACGCCTGTAGCACGCCGTTGCCGATCGACTCGTTGAAGCATCGCCCCACTTGGCCCACATCGTGGAAGCGGAACGCCCGTTCGTACAGCAGCGGGTCGTTGGTCACCACCGCTCCGCCTTCACCGGAGGTGATCGTCTTGCTGAGCTGGAAGCTATTGATACCGATGTCGCCCATCGTGCCCACGTACTTGCCCTTGTACTTGCCGCCCACGCATTGAGCGAAATCTTCCAGCACGCGAATCTTGTGTTTAGCGGCGATCTGCATGATGCGGTCCATATCGCAGATGCCGCCCTGCAAATGGGCGACAATCACCGCCTTGGTGCGCGGGGTGATCTGGCGCTCCAGCTCGTCCGGGTCGATGCCGAACGATTCGTCGATCTCTGCAAATACCGGCAAGGCGCCGCACAGCACGATGGCGTCGTAATCAGCGTACCAGTTCCAGGCTGGGCAGATCACCTCGTCGCCAGGGCCGATTTCCAGAGCCGCCATCGCCGCATACAGTGCGGTAGTGCCCGAGGTCACGCCGATGGCGTACCTAACCCCCAAGTGCTTGGCATACTCGCGTTCGAATTGAGCGATTTTGCCGCCGGGGTGCCGGAAGGGGTTGCGCGAGTCGATCACTTCGATAAGCTCTCGTTTTTCTTCCTCGTCGTAGAACTGCGGGCCGTATGGGCCGGTGCTCAACTGTTGCTTGCGGACCGGTGGGCCCCCATCGATGGCCAGACGCTCTTCGGCGGCGGGCAGTTCGGCGCCGGCGGCCCAGCTCGACAAGCGGCTGCCCAGCCAAGCGGCGGCACCCAAAGCCCCTAGCGATTCCAAGAACTGCCGACGTGTGGGTAGCAAAGGATTCATACCCTGTCCTCCCCGCAGAGAATTATGGTTTGCCAGTGAATACTGCGGCAATCCAACTGTTACTGATCCTGATAGCGCGCGCCCGGCACGCGCTGGTTTTGCTCCAAGCCTCCAACACATCTTACGCGGCGTAGAACCGGGCGATTTTCTCGATCGCCTTGGCCACATCGAGGATGTAATCTTCGGTCATCGCCTCGTGGATGGTCACACGAATGCCGGTGGCCAGAATTGCTTCGGCTTCCGGGTTGCTATGTTTGGTGTAGTCGATGGTGGTCAGCCCCAGTTCTTTGACCGGCCATCGCCCGGCGAAGAACCCGTGGTTCTGGAATACCGGCTCTCGGTAAAGCGGCTTGCCGATGTATCCCGAAGCACACGACACCCCTTCGGCCCGCAGCGCCTTGAAGAACTCCCCCCGATTGCCGCGAAAGGCCTTCGGCTCGATGCGGAACATGTAGAACCAATACACGCACCGGTCTTGCGGATGCACTTGGTGGGGCAAAATGCCGGGGATATGGGCGATCTTTTCCGTGAGCAGATTGCCAAGTTCGGAGCGCCGCTGGGCGATCTTTTCCAGACGCGGCAGTTGGGCAGCGGCGACGGCCGCCTGCGGTTCGCTCATCCGGTAGTTGGTGGCGAACACATTTAACCCCAGCCCTTTGACCCGGTCGTAGCCTTTGTCGCCGAAGCGTGCCATAATCGGGCCGAAGCGCTCGTCGCTGCTGGCCACGATCCCCCCGTCGCCGCAGGTCACGTGTTTTGAATCTTGCAGCGAGAAGCAAGCGAAATGTCCCACAGTGCCGATCGGTCGGCCCCGATACTTCGCTCCCCAGGCCTGCGCGCAGTCTTCGATCAGCACCAGATTGTGCTGTTCGGCCACTGCTTTCAAGGCGTCCAGGTCGCAAGGATTACCGCCCAGATGCACGGCGATGATGGCCTTGGTCTTGGGGGTGATGCGTCGTTTGACGTCTTCCACATCCAGATTGTACGTGCTGCGCCCCAAGTCGGCGAACACCGGCACCGCCTGCTGATACAACACGCCGATGACTGTGCCCGGGTCGGTCACCGCGGTGGTAATCACTTCGTCGCCCGGACCGATGCCTGCGGCCGCCACGGCAATATGGATTGCCGCTGTGCCGGACGAACACGTATGGACATACTTCAGCGGGCAGACCTGACGGAAGCGTTCCACAAGAAGTCGGGTTCTCGGTCCGCCCCAGTAAAACAGCGAGTCTTGCTTAAGCATTTCGTCGAGCTGCTCGCGCTCCGGATCGCCCCAGCGTCGGGGCAGCGAGGGCACTGTTTCGACCGTTTTACTTCCGCCATGAATGGCCAAAGGCGACTGGGCGGGCGCCGAAGCGGTTTTTTCGCCACCCAGTGCGGCAACCGCCGGCACGGCCCCGGTCATCAGCAATCCCGATGTCCCCGCAACAAACTCCCGGCGAGACAAACTACGCGATTCTCTCATGACAACCCTCCTTTTCCATCTGGGCGACATGGGCAAGGGGCCGTTTAGTTTCTATCAGTGGCGGCTCGTCAGAAGGAAAGTCGGATGGCTCGCCTGCGAGCTGCCATGATCGTTACGATCGCTTTAGCAAGCTGCCATGATCACCTTTTGTTGCAGCACGATTGCCTCCCGCCGAAGAACCACCGCTTGTACTTGCGCCGGTAGCACAGAGTCTTGATGTGTAAGCGCCGGAACCCCTTACATTAAGGGCGATAATGGTTCGGTTGTCGAGAGTTCTTGTCTAGAAATTCCAATAGACTGCCTTCCCTGAAAACGACGGCAGTCTTCCCTGAAAACGACGGCAGTGGCTGCCCCGGCTGTTGGCACTCGGCTCGATTCCCCACCTGTTTAGCAAACCGCATCCTCTGATGGGCGGACTGGTAAGCTGTTGGGCGTCCGCCGGCACCAAACTGCCCCGTTGGCAAAACTTGTTTCCGACCAGGTGGCGTGCCTATTATTTAGCAAGACGCGGGAAAAATCCTCTATCGCGAGTGGGAAGTGAGCGCCTGTTCTCGGTCATCACGTCGGCGGGCCTTGCAAATGTTGCCGCGGGGCGGCGCTCCGGTTCCAGCCGCAGGCGCGGGCGGCGCCGAAACTCGACCGGGCGGGGTCCACCAGCTCTTTGTCGCGCGGCCGACCAGCCTCCATGAGCAGTTTCGGCTCTGCAAGACAGTCGTTTGGTCGTCGTCGCTGGCAGTGTTGCTGACGCTTGCTTGCCCGTTTGTGTGGGGGCAGATTGTATGGGGGCAGACCGTTCGGACGCTCGGCCCGTTCAATATATCGTTCTACAACAACGGCCAGAGCGACAACGGAGGCACAAGTACGCAAGACTGGACTGCTCAGCAAATCGAGGACGTGCTGGGGGCCATCTCGGCGTGGGTCGGCAACATCCACAACGTGCCCGGCAGGCAAATGGAATTGCATTTCTTCTGGAACGTCCTGGGCGGAACTACGCTGGCAATGGCGTACAACCGGACCATCAGCGACAGCAACACCACTTACACGTATGTGGAATACGTGTGGCGACAGGGCGTCAACCCGGGCAGTGTACCGCCCGGCCAGTATGATGCGCGGTTCGAATTCAACACCGGCGTCAACTGGTATTTCGGCTCGGGCACACCGGGTGGTTTGCAATACGATTTCCGCAGCGTCGTGGCCCACGAGTTAGGACACACCATGGGCTTCTACACTTCCTATAACTCCATCACCGATCGATTCTCCAGCTCCGGCCTGACAAATTGGGACAAGAATCTTATCGACAGCGCCGGCAACCGACCCGCCCGCGGCTCCATTGGCACGCCTGGCAACTTCAATCAAACCGACGATCCTGTTTACTTCACCGGCTCTAACGCCGTGGCGGTCTACGGCGGTAACGTGCCGGTTTACGCCCCTGCTACTTACACGGCCGGTTCCAGCCTGACGCATCTGGACGAAACGCGCCTGCCCAACGCCCTGATGAGTCCACAGATCGCTACCGGGCAGGTCGTCCGGGCGCCTACTTCGCTGGAATGGGCGATTATCAAAGACCTCGGCTGGAACGTTATTGCCACCAAGACCTGGAGCAACTCCAGCGGCACATACAACTGGAGCGACGCCGCCAATTGGACGCCCAGTGGCGTGCCCGATCAAACCTACCACGTGGTCTTCACCAATACGGGTCTTGTGGTCGGCAGCACTGTGGACCTGGGCGGCGATCGCCAAGTGAACACCTTGCAGCTAGATGCCGCAGTGGCGTTCACCATCGGCGGCGACAGTGGCACGCTGACCATCGCCGGAGGCAACCTCACCCGTACCAGCAACACCACAGCGCTGCACACCATCAGCCGACCTGTGGTGCTCGGCACCGATGCCACCTGGAATATCGCCGGACTGAATGGCAGGGTGGTACTCACCAATTCGCTTTCCAGTGCTTTCAAATTGACCAAGACCGGCACCGGAATGCTCACCCTAGCCGGTCCGGCCAGTGTCGCTGAGGTGATCCTGAGCGAAGGTGATCTGACGCTGGCCGCCGGATCTACGCTCACCACTAGCAAAGTCTCGGGCGGCGGAATGTTGAACCTCGACGGCGGCACCCTCAATCTGATCGGCAGCAACACGATTCAGCTTTGGGGGCTGCGCGTGGGCAAGGAAGCACTGGGCAGCTTCACCCTCGCGCCCGGCATGACGCTGACGACTAGCACCTTCGTGACCGTCGGCCGCGACTACGGCGGGCAAGGAACACTCATCAACGAAGGCACCATCGTTGCAGAAAAGAACTTTTACGTTGGTGGATATTCGGGTTCCACCGGGCTGTTCATCCAGCGCCTTGGCCCGGCGCCTACCGACCCACCCCCGGTCACCACCGTGGCCGACAATACGTATATCGGCTACGAGGGGGGCGTAGGCACATTCCAGTTGCAGGCCGGAACCTATACCACCAGAAACTTGCTCATCGGCACCGGCAGTCAAGGCACGTTGACCCACACCGGCGGCACTTTGACCGTCGGCGAACTGCTGCAAATCGGCGGAACTAACTCCGCAGGCACGTACAACCTCGACGGCGGCACTCTGGTCACCGCCTCGCTGACCAGAGGCTCCGCCCTGGGAACATTTAACATCGGCGGGGGCACACTGCGTGCCTCGACCGACTTGACCTCCTCTGTGCCGATTACCTTGAAGGCTGCCGGGGGCACCGTCGATACAAATGGATTTACGGTAACCCTATCGGGCGCTTTGAGCGGCGTTGGCGGTTTGACCAAGACGGGCAGTGGCGTGCTGCGGCTGACCGGTGCTAACAGCTACAGTGGGGGGACGGTAATCGCCGGGGGGACATTGGTAGTCGGCTCTGATGGTACCCTGGGGGATACTGGTGGAGGCTTGAGCATATCCGGTGGTGCAGTGCGTTGGGCAGCGGGTTTTGATACGGCGCGGTCGGTCACGGTGGGCGTAGGCGGCGGGGAGTTCGACACTGGCGGATACGATGTGACGCTGAGCGGGCCGATCAGCGGCGTTGGCGGTTTGACCAAGACGGGCGCTGGCGTGCTGCGACTGACAAGTGCGCCGCGCTATAGGGGTAACACCGTTGTCAGCTCGGGCACGTTGGCGTACCTGGTCCAGTCGGGAGAACCGGCTGTAGGCGAGGCCGCTGTGCTGAGCATCCTTGCCGACGCCACCGTTACAGCCGCGGGAATTGTTGATCCGTTTACCGATGCATTACACCCACAGCGCCATCTTGATGTGCTCAATAATGGGACGCTCGAGATTGTCGCCGGGCTGAAAGAAGTCGGAATCCTCGACGGTCAAGGCGAGACGATCATCGGTGCCGGGGCCGTATTAGCCGCGGGGCTTATTCATCAAAGCGGTATCGCGGTCGGCGGAGAAGAAGGCAACCCTGGTCGGCTGGTGTTCCGCAGTTCACTGCCTTTGGACGGCGGCGGGCAGCCGCTATCAGGCGCCGCCGCATCGCTGGGCAGTTCTGGCCCCGCGGTCCCCGAGCCATCGGCGATTGTCTTGCTGTTGACGGGTATGGTCTTCGGGGTGGCGCTAGCGCGGCGTGTGTTTCGACCTGGCCGCATGGGGCCGCTGTCGTAAGCTAGGCAATTGCGCCGCTGCTTCCGATTGCACTGCTGGCCTGTCGGCTGCCTGAGTGTGCCAGGCTGATTTCTCGCTGGACTTTGCCTACGGTTTGTGGCAAAGTACTTTAGAAGCTGTTGGGTTGCAGTGCCGACCCCCGATACTGCTTGCAGCAGTGCTCAACAGTGCAGCCTGCCTCGGTTCTGACTGCCGCCCAAGCAACAATGCTCGCGGTTGTACGTCTTCTAGCGCGGTCGGCGCGCAACAAGTTGATAGAGGAGGGTTACCGATGATCGTTGGCAATCGTTTCACCTGGATTGTGTTGGCATTGGCGGTGTTTGCGGCCGCGGTTGGCGTTTTCGCCCGGTCCGAGGTGGCGCTGGCCAGCCGGGCCGAAGAAAGTCCCAGCGACAAACCCTTGCCCGAGCAACCTGCTTCTCCGCCGGCGGCCGAAAAGGCCCCGGCTGCCGACGCCGTCCAGCCGGCCGCCTGCGCTCCGGCCTCCGCGGCCAGGGCGTGCGAGTGTTGCTGCCGGCGCATTGTTTTGCGGAAGCGATGCTATCTGCGTGTGTGTTGCACTCCGTGCACTTCAAACGCCTCCGGTCAAGCAAGCGTTCCGACCACGCAGGACCGCTACGTCTGGCGCGACTTGTTCGACGGCAAATCGCTGAAAAACTGGACGCCGACCGATTTCGGCGGTCAGGGCAAAGTGGAAGTCCGCGACGGGATGATCGTCATGCAGATGGGCAACGCCATGACCGGCATCACCTGGACCGGCGGCGACATTCCCCGCGACAACTACGAGCTGACCCTGGAAGGCATGCGTCTGGAGGGCAGCGACTTCTTCTGCACCACCACTTTTCCGGTGGGCAAGGAACCGTGTACGCTAGTCGTGGGCGGTTGGGGCGGAACGGTCGTGGGGCTGTCGAACGTCGATGGCTACGACGCCTCGGACAACCCCACCACCACTTTCCACACCTTCAAAGACAAGACTTGGTACAAGATTCGCATTCGCGTTAGCACGGCCAAGATCGAGGCTTGGATCAACGATGAAAAAGTGATTTCCCAAAAGCGCGAGGGTCACAAATTCGGCATCCGCTTCGAGTGCGAGCCGTGCCAGCCGTTGGGCATCGCCACTTGGTCGACCACCGGCGCAGTGCGCGACATCCGTTTGCGGGAACTGCGGCCCGAGGAGGTCAAGGCCATCGCCGACCAGCCGGACGACAAAGACCAGTAATGCGGCAGGCCAGGCGCGGCAGCCAGCTTGCGGTCTTGCGCCCCCTCTGCTCCGACCGCCGCAGTTCGCAGCCGATAACGAGCGAGCTGTTGTAACTGCGAGCCAGGCACCGTGTGCGGGTGCTTTACTGCCTCTGCTTGGTCAACGGTGGCAGGGGCTGTTCGACAAAATCTTGCCAGCGCTGCTGGATGTGCGCGGCCTGGGGCACCCCCTGGTGCATCCACAGCCCGTAGCGCAATCGGAGCGGCTTGCCCGGCTCGACCACCAGCGGTTTGTCTAGCGTCAGACAGGCACCCATCCAACCGTCGTTGCGCAGATGGAACGGTGCGGGATGGTTCGGGTTGGCCGGATGGTCCATCAGCGTGATGCCGCCCGTGGCGCGGTCAGTCACCGGGCCGCTGTAGTCCATCCATCGGGCAGGCTTGCGGAACGCCTGTTCTTCGTTGCGCAATCCTTCGGAAGTGAGCACCCGACCGCCGCCGTCGGCCACCCCGATGGTCTTGGCCATTCGCACGGCAATCATCCCGAACGCAGTGGCTCCGATGGTCACCGGTGCGTCGGCCGGCGGCTGGAACTCCATGTCCAGGTACATCAGCCACTGGCCGGCTGCCAGCGGCTGGATTTCGATCCGTCGGCGTTCCAGCAGGACTATCTTCCCGGCGGCGTCTTGCCAATGGTTGACCGCAAGCATCCACGCGCTGTGCTGGCCGTCCTCGAACTGCTCGACGTGCTGATGCACGATCCGTCCGACATCCTTGCCCCGATCGGCCCAAAAGTTAACTCCGCCCACGTCGGCGTGCGAAATCCATACCGAATTGTGGTGCGAATGGCCGAACGGGTCGCGCGGATGCCCCATGCGCGTAAGCGAGCGCCCTTCTGGACCGGCCATCGGATAGCAAAACGGTCGCTGGAGCGCCGGCCCGTAATGATAGCGAGTCAGCTCCCGCCCGGCGTGCTGGAACGAAGCCTGATCGTAAGGCAGGGGGATGACCTGCACGGCCGGGACAGGCTTTGCGGTGGGCAAGTCCTCGTCGGGCGCTGCGGTCGAGTACAACGGCAATAGCATCATCCAGCAAGCAATTGGCATTAGCCGGCAGTAAAACATGGCAGGCGAGTCCTTTACAGGTGTTGGGCGAATGGGTTGCAGGCGCGCTGTGTGGCACCGGCGCAAGGCCGTTGCCCAGGCCACTGCACGGATTGGAAGCGACAATAAGACTAGCTGGCACCGGCGTTCGTTGTCAAATTGTCTGACGACCGCTTCGCCCTCTTTGGGGCCGGTGGGGGCAAATGGGTTTGCTGCTTAAACAAGCCGGTGGGGTGCCCCGCTGCCGATGCCCGTTCGGCACATTTGCACCCACTTCGTTGGTAAGTTAGCCGATTTGGGGAGCCCCAAGGGGCAGGTCATAGTTCACGCGCCTGGCCGAGCTTGTCTATTGGTTTCTTGCCAGTTCTGAACGCCAAACGGTGCTAGCCGCTTGTATATTTTCCCCAACTAACAATAATTGCCGTGATTACAGATCGTTGCTTGATCGATTGCAGACAGTGGCTGTTCGTTGCCAAAGCGAGGAGTGGGAGATGGACTGGTTAAGTGCCTGGCCGTTGTTGATTGCCGCCGGGGGGGAACCTGCCGCTAGTGCTTCTGGCGGGCAACCGACCCCCATTGTGGTGAACATCACTATCTTTGTGTTGGCCTGTTTCGTCGGCTACGAGGTGATTACCAAAATTCCGCCCCTGCTGCACACGCCGTTGATGTCTGGCTCGAACGCCATTTCGGGCATCACGCTTGTCGGTTCGCTGGTGGCGGCTGGCAGTGGTTTCGTGGCCTTGTCCTCGCTGGATGCACTGGTCTCGCTGCTGGGGTTCCTGGCCGTCACGCTAGCGACGATCAACGTGGTGGGCGGATTCGTGGTCACCGACCGCATGTTGGGCATGTTCAAGCGAAAGGATTGAGCCGTGGCCGATTTGGTTTATCTGGGTTACCTGCTGGCGGCGGTGTTGTTTGTGTTCTGTCTGAAGATGCTGTGCCATCCGCGCACAGCGGTCCGCGGTAATCTGGTCGGCGCCACCGGGATGTTGCTGGCGGTGCTGTTTACCGTGCCGCGCATCCTGGAGGTGGGCGCTCAGAGCGAGGGCACGTTGTTCAGCAAGTACGGCGTGTTGCTGGCCGGGGTGGTGCTGGGCAGCGCGATCGGTGCAACCTTCGCGTTGAAAGTACGAATGACGGCCATGCCACAGATGGTGGCGCTATTCAACGGTTTCGGCGGCGGGGCCTCGGTGCTGGTGGCCGGCGCAGAAATGCTCCACAACCTCGGCCATCCGGTTGAACTGAGCGTGGCCGTGGCTACCGTGGCCTCGGGCGTGATCGGCTCGGTGACATTCTGGGGCAGCTTGGTGGCCTTCGCCAAGCTGGAGGAGTACAAACTGTTCCGCAAGCCGATACGCTATCCGGCTCAACAGCCGCTTAATGCCGTGCTAGGATTGGTCGCCTTGGTCCTGGCGGTGTTGTGCGCCACGAATCCCGACCAGCCAGTGCTTTATTGGGTGATGGTGCTGGTCTGTTCGGTGCTGGGGCTGACGCTGGTCAATCCCATCGGCGGGGCCGACATGCCTGTGGTGATCGCCGTATTGAACTCCTATTCCGGCCTGGCGGCCGCCGCTACCGGCTTCGTGCTGAACAACGTGGTATTGATCGTATCGGGGGCTTTGGTGGGCGCTTCAGGGGTGATCCTTTCGCAACTGATGTGCCAGGCGATGAATCGCTCCTTGACCAACGTCATCTTCGGCGTGTTTACCGTCGAGGAAGATGCGGCCAAGGCCGACGAAGTCTATCGCGGCAAAATCAAGGCCACCTCGCCGGAGGAGATCGCCATGCTGTTCGATTCGGCACGGCGGGTGGTCATCGTGCCCGGCTACGGTATGGCCGTCGCTCAAGCGCAGCACGCCGTCAGCGATCTGGCTCGGCACTTGGAGTCGCGCGGCGTGGAGGTGGAGTTCGCCATCCATCCGGTGGCCGGCCGAATGCCTGGACACATGAACGTCCTGCTGGCCGAGGCCCAAGTTCCTTACGACAAACTGAAAGAGATGGACGAAATCAATCCTACCATGTCGCAGGCCGACGTGGCGCTGGTAATCGGCGCCAACGACGTAGTAAACCCCCTGGCGCGAACCGACCCGAAAAGCCCCATCGCCGGTATGCCCATCATCGACGTGGACAAAGCACGCACGGTAATCGTGGTCAAGCGGAGCCTCAGTCCGGGATTTGCGGGCATACCTAACCCGCTGTTCGCTGCCGACAACACCTTGATGTACTTCGCCGACGGCAAGAAGGCGATCCTCGATCTGATCAACGCTATGAAGCAGTGATCTGAACGACGCCATGAAGCGGTGAGCGGCGCCGGCAAAATGGCAGCGCCTGCCGATGTGCCGCTTGGTCGCTTGCCGTCCGTCAACCCGTTGCCAGTGGGTGCTGACTGTCGATGTTGCTCGATACCATGCGCGTTGCAGGCATGGTGGCGCTGTGTTAGCCTGACAAAAGTAGCACCACGGGCACCGACGTTAAGCGCAAATTGGCGATATGGCGTTCCTTGAAGGCCATTGCTTCGTTTGGTTATCGGCAGCCGTCCTGGCGGGTGTCGCTGCGCTGTGGGAAAGCCCGGCGCCGGCGCGCCAGGCCATAGGCGCCCCATCGGTGCCCCCCTTTACTTTTCAGCCCGATGTTATCGCTCAGTTCGAGTCGCTGCGCCTGGCAATCGACGATTTGATGGCCAGCTTCGGCGCGGCTTATCCGCGCGGGGAAGAGTATCGGGCTAGGCTACAGGAGCTCCGACGGAACAGCGAATCGCTCGGTCCGCAGCAGACGCAGCAACAGCTTGAGGCGCTCCGCCGCCAGGCGCTGTTGGCCAATCCTCTGTTGGATTTCGATCGTCTGATCGTGCTGAAGCGCCGGCGGGGACAACTGGGCCTGCCGACCAATCACCAGTGCAACCCTAGTCTGCCGCAGCGCGGATACGATAACGAGATTGTCGTTTTCCCCATGCCACAAAGGGCGCTTGCGGTCCGCGGCGAGACCGCGTCTGCATCGCCGGCCCCGCGGACGCTGTTTCGTCCGCAGGAAGGTTTTTTCGTGGGGGAAATAGACCTGCATTTCGACGCCGACCGGCTGCTTTTCACCATGCCGACCGGGCGCACGTGGCAGATATGGGAAATCCGCCTTGACGGCACCGGCCTGCGTCAGGTTTCCCGCGAAGAACCCGACGTACACAACTTCGATGCCTGCTACCTGCCCGACGGACGCATCATCTTCGCCTCCACGGCCTGCTTTACCGGGGTTCCCTGCTGGCACGGCCGGGAACGGGCATGTAGTCTGTACCTGATGAACCCCGATGGCAGTGGAATGAGGCAATTGTGCTTCGATCAAGACCTCGATCTGCATCCATCGGTTTTGCCCACCGGGCAGGTCATCTACAGCCGCTGGGACTATACAGGCATCATGCACGTGTATCTGCGGCCCCTGATGGTGATGAATCCCGATGGAACTGGGCAGCGGGCCGTGTACGGAAGCAATTCCTATTATCCTAATTCCCTGTTCTTTCCGCGCGGAATCCCCAATGCCCCGGGGAAGATCGTCGCCATTCTGTCGGGGTATCATGGGGTCAATAGGATGGGCGAACTGGTGGTGCTCGACCTGGCCCGAGGATGGCACGAGGCCAAGGGAATCGTGCACCGCATTGGCCGTCGCAACGAGCCGCTTGTCCCGGTGGTGCGCGACGACCTGGTCAGCGCAACTTGGCCCAAGTTTCTTCATCCCTACCCGCTGAGCGACAAGTATTTCTTGGCCGCTGTTTGGCCCGCGAAAAACTCGTCCTGGGGTATTTACCTGGTGGACGTTTTCGACAACTTCGTGCCGCTGGCGGTCGATCCGCAGTACGACTTCTTCGAGCCGATTCCATTGCGCAAGACCCCCACACCGCCGGTCATTCCCGACCGCGTGGACCTGTCGCGCCGCGACGCAGTGGTGTACTTGCACAACGTGTACGCCGGGCCGGGCCTGAAAGGGGTACCTCATGGGGCAGTCAAGAAACTCAGGATCGCAGCCTATCACTTTGGCTATCCAGGAATGGCAGGGCCGGACAAGATAGGGCGCGCCGGACCTTGGGAAGTCATGCAAATACTGGGAACCGTCCCAGTGCATGAGGACGGCTCGGCGGCCTTTCGGGTGCCTGCTTGCGTTCCCATCACCATTCAACCCTTGGACGAAGAAGGAAAAGCACTGGCCCTGATGCGAAGCTGGTACACCGCCATGCCGGGCGAGGTGGCCGCCTGCGTAGGTTGTCACGAGGAGCCGCGACAGGCTCCCATGGCACGCCGCGACCTTGCTGCTCTGCGCGGTCCAATGGAACTGGAACCTTGGTATGGACCTGCACGTGGTTTTTCCTTCGAGCGCGAAGTGCAGCCGGTGCTGGACAGATACTGTGTACACTGTCACAACGGACAACGCTGGGAAGACGGGCGCATGTTGCCAGACTTGCGGCGGCGACAACAGGTTCCCGATTACGATGGAGTGCCGTTGTCGGATTTGGGGGCTGCGCGATTGCACCCCCAACTGCGTGTCAGAACAGATATCTTCCCTCCCAACAAACCAGATCATCATCTTCTCGGCGACCGCAAGATTCGCTACACGCCGGCCTATGACGTGCTCAGCCAGTTGATTCGCCGGGTGAATGTGGAAGACTACGTAGGTCTGCACGTGCCGGCTGAGTATCATGCCGATACCAGCGAACTGGTACAGATGCTTCGCAAAGGGCATCACGGTGTGAAGTTGGACGCCGAAGCCTGGGACCGGATTGTCACCTGGATCGACCTGAACGGGCCGTGTTATGGAACATGGGGCGAAGTGGCGCCGATTCCTGACGGCGCGGACATTCGTCGCCGTCAGTTGGCCGAGAAGTACGGCGGTCCCAAAGACGACCCCGAAGCGGCGGCGCAACAGTCGGACGGTTGTCTGGCGGCACCGAAGGCCGACACCGGTAACAAGCAACGCGCATTTGCAAGGGCAGCCGGCAACAGCGCCGTCGCGGCCCAGCGCGCACCTGGCGGTTGCGTGCCCGACTGGCCGCTGGAACCCGCCCGCGCAAAAAGCTTGCAACAGGCCGCCGGGAAGTGGGAAAAGACAGTCAAGCTGGGCGACGGTGTGAGTTTGCGCTTGGTGCGGATACCGCCAGGGGAATTCCTAATGGGCGACGATGCCGCAGAGCCCGACGAACGTCCCGTTACCCGCGTCGTCATCGCTCGCCCCTTCTGGATCAGCGCCTTTGAGATCACCAATCAACAGTACCGCCTGTTCGACGCGGAACACTTTTCCGGCTACTTCATGAAGCGGTCGCTGAGCGTCGACGGCCCGGGAGTCGATTTGAACCAACCGCAACAGCCCGTGCTAAGAGTTTCCTGGCAGCAGGCGATGGCGTTCTGTCGGTGGGCATCGGCCCGCACTGGATTGCGACTCACATTGCCCACCGAGGCCCAGTGGGAGTACGCTTGCCGGGCGGGGACGGACCGGGCCTTTCATTTCGGTCCGCTGGAGGCCGACTTTACCCGACATGCCAATATGGCGGACCTTTCGATCGGGCGCTACTACACCACCACCGGTGGAATTCCCGTGTTACTACCGATTCCCCACGACGGGCGCCGCAACGACGGCAATCTGGCTACAGCGCCGGTGGGTTCTTACGCGCCGAATGCCTGGGGAGTTTTCGACATGCACGGCAACGCGGCGGAGTGGACGTTGTCGACTTACAGACCCTATCCATACCGGGACGACGATGGCCGGAACACAATTAGTCCCGAAGGCCGAAAGGTCGTTCGCGGTGGCTCGTTCTGCGATCGCCCGACCCGCTGCCGCTCGGCCTTTCGGTTGGATTACCCTTCCTGGCAGCGTATACACAATGTGGGCTTCCGCGTGGTTTGCGAAGAATGACTACGCGAGGGAAGAATGACCACGCTAGGGCAGAGTTGGTCGTCCTTGCCATGGGGTGACCCTCCCACGGAATGCGGCTGCTCGTCCCGGTTATGAAGCGCTGAATGCCGCCCGGCAGTAGCGGCCTGTAACCTCGTGCCGAAGCCGCGCATCAAAGGTTATAGAGTGCGTCCGGAGCATTTATCGCTCGCGATGCCGGCAGGCCCGTCAGACCAGACCAGTTGTGCCGCGGCTGCCCAGCCAGTGCCAAGTAATGCCAAGTAATGCAGACCGCGGCCCTTTTCGTAGCGGTGGCACCACCTATAATTGCCGCAGATGTGGCGCATAGTGTGATTGCGGTTGCCGGCGCGCCGGACAAGTGGATTGATGTCAACAGCGTCTCGATACTACTGTGAGGAGTATATAGAATGGGCAAAGTTCAAGAGGTTACCGAAGTCGATTTCCAAACTGAGGTGCTGCAAAGCGATCAGCCTGTATTGGTAGATTTTTGGGCACCCTGGTGTGGGCCGTGCCGGATGATCGCCCCGATCATCGAACAGTTGGCGGCCGAAAACGCCGGCAAGGCGAAGGTGGTTAAACTCAACGTGGACGATGCCCAGAATCTGGCCGCCGGCTATGGAATCAACAGCATTCCGACTATCATGGTCTTCAAAGACGGTCAGGTGGTCGACCGGTTTGTAGGTGTGCAGAGAAAAGAAACGCTGCAAGATGCCATAGATCGGGCGGTATGATTCTGCTGATTGACAATTACGACTCGTTTACTTACAACCTTGTGCAGCGGCTGGGGGAAATCGATCCGTCGTTGGACCTGCGGGTTTACCGCAACGACAAGATCACGCTGGAACAGATCGAGGCCCTGTGTCCAACGCACCTGATAATCTCGCCCGGCCCCTGCACGCCTAACGAAGCAGGCATCTCGGTGGCTGCCATCCAGCGGTTTGCCGGACGCATTCCGCTGTTGGGTGTGTGCCTGGGCCATCAGGCCATTGGGCAGGCCTTCGGGGCGAAGATCGTCCGTGCCAAACGGCTGATGCACGGCAAAACCGACATGATCTATCACGACGGCCGCGATCTGTTGGCCGGACTAGACAACCCATTCGAGGCTACCCGCTACCACAGCCTCGTCATCCAGCCGGAAACGCTGAGCGACCAGTTCGAGGTTTCCGCCTGGTCTTACGCGCCCGACGGTAGCTTGGAGATCATGGGTATCCGTCACAAGGAATTCCCACTGTACGGGTTGCAGTTTCATCCTGAAAGTTTTCTCACCGCCTGTGGGCCGACGATTCTCGCCCGCTTCTTAGCAATCGGCTCGCACGCTGCTGCTCCGGCGGCCTAAGCGCCTACGAGCCTAAGCGCGGCAGCGGAATATCGGGCTACCAAAATCTGTCCTGGCAGTGTATAGATTGCGCACATCGGCCGTCGAACGGCGATGGCCAAACCGGCCGCGGAATCCCTACTTGCACAAAGCAGTGGGCCGATGTGGGCAAAGCTGTACAACTCGCCGCTTGCGCTGGCCGGACTCAGTGCGCTGCTGCTCTGGGCGGCACTGCCACCACTCGACCTGTGGCCATTGGCGTGGATCGCGCCGGTCGGCTGGGTATTGCTGGTCCGCTTGCCGCGACTTCCTGGACGACGGCCCTACCGCAACTTGCTGTTGATAGGTTTCGTGTTCTGGCTTGCCACCGTGTATTGGGTAGGCCTGGCTTACTGGATGGCCTGGTTCGCCCTACCGCCGTTGGCGTTCTATCTGGGACTGTATCTGCCGGCGTTTGTGGCCTTGGCTCGGGTAGCAGTACACAGGCTACGAATGCCTGTTATCATCGTCGCGCCGGCGATGTGGACGGGCCTGGAGCTTGCCCGGGGGCACTTGTTGGGCGGTTTCACGATGGCCAGTCTTGGTCACACGCAGTACCGTTGGCTGGCCTTGATACAAATAAGCGATCTTGTAGGCGCGTACGGCGTGAGCTTTGTATTGATGTTGGCGGCGGCCTGTTTGGCCCGCACACTTCCCATTCCCGCCGCTACGCTCCAGGAAAACGGGACTATTTCTCCCGTGCTGACGGCACACTGTCCTGCCCGGCAAGGTCCCAGCCAAAAACTTTTTTTCCTCTGGCCGGTTGCGCCGGCGGCTGCTGTCGTGGCACTGACGCTGGGATATGGATACCTTCGCCTTGGCCAACAGCAGGAACTTCCACCCCTGGCGCGGATAGCGCTGATCCAAGGCTCGATTGATACCGAAATCAAGTTCGACGAGCAAATGCGCAATTACGTTTATCAGCATTATCAAGAGCTTTCGCGGCGCGCTTTGCAGAAGAGCGACCCGCCACAGGCTGCGGTGCATCTGATGGTCTGGCCGGAAACTATGTTCCGTTATCCGTTGCTGACCTATGAGCCAGGGGCTGTCAAACCGCCGCAGTACGAGGGCACACAGGCACAATTCGAGGAACAACTGTCTGCAAGCGCCGAGGAGTCGCGAGAACTGCTGGCCGCCGCAGCACGCAGTTACGGCGTGTATTGGATCGTGGGCATCGACCGCTGGTTCTTTTCTGCCAAGGGCCGAATCCAGTTCTACAATTCAGCCGCTTTCGTGGCGCCCGACGGCAGGTTGCTGGGCTGCTACGACAAGATGCACCCGGTATTGTTCGGCGAGTATTGGCCGCTACTGGAGAGTTTTCCGGAATTGGAAAAACGGGTACCGCTGGGGGTCAACATAGCTCCGGGCATGGCCCCGGTGTGCTTCGAGCTTCCGGGCCCGCGCGGTTCGGTGCGACTGTCGCCGAACATTTGCTACGAGACGGTGTTGCCGCACTTGATTCGCCAACAGGTGCTGCAATTGCGCGCCGCTGAAGTGGAACCGGATGTGCTGATCAATTTGACCAATGACGGTTGGTTCCGCGGTTCAAGCGAGTTGGATTTGCACTTGGCCTGCGCGCCATTTCGGGCAGTGGAGTGCCGTAAGCCGTTGTTGATAGCGGCCAACACCGGGTTCTCGGCGTGGATCGACGGCAGCGGACGTATCGTCCGTAAAGGCCCTCGCCGCGCAGCCGATGTAATTATCGCCGAAGTGCAGCCCGAGTACCGCCGCAGCTTCTACCTGCAATGGGGCGACTGGTTCGCCGGTCTGTGCCTGGCTGGTTGCGCCGCAGCCGCAGTTGTGGGCATAACGTCGCGCTTGGCTAACGGCCGGCGCGCGTAAATAGCCCACGATCGACTGGTGTCTTGGCACTGGCAATCGCGGAGCCGTTAGCCTCCTATCACCGCCATTGCGTTTCGGCGGCTGCGAATTCTCACCCGTCGCGTTAGTGCATCGCAATGCACCCTTATGGTTATTTTATGCTTGACATTCGGTATTCTCGGAAAAATATAGAAGATAGGAAAGTTAGGAAAGATGGATTGGCGTACTGCGCTCCCCTGGAAACATCGGTTCGCTCCCTCTGGTCGGCGGTAAGAGGGGGGATCGGGGCGGCAACAGGTGGGAGCGACAGTAGATTGCTGCCCATTACGGTGGAATCGGCATTACCCATGCGACCGTAGGACTGTGATAAAAGTGATACCTGTTTCAGTGCTCCTCCGGGCTGAAGAAGAGGCATCAATGCTCAGACTTGCTACGCTTACAGGGGCCGTAGGAATATCGCTGTTGCTGGCCGTGAATGCTTCTGCCTATTTCACCCAAACTGCCGCGCCGGCGCAGGTCGATGTCACTTTGTTCGCTACCCATTTCGAGCCTATACCCGGTGTTTGCACGGTAGGCTTGGGCGGTAGCGGTATCCCCACGGAAAAGGTTGGATGGCTCGGCAGGCCAGACGCCGTAGAGCACCCACCAAGTGGTCCATTCAGGACCGCCTTGGCGGCCCACGGCCGTTTCTATCGACCGCACAGATACCGCGCCAATGCAGTGTATTTCGCTCAACCGCCGTGGCGGGGTGGCGCAGCCCTGGAGGCCGACCTTGACCGTGGGAACCTCGACATGTTCGTGCAAGTGCTGGCAACCGCTAACGACGACTGCCGGTTCAGGTTCCAACTGATGTTCGACTTGGATGCCAAAGAGCTGCCCGACACGGTTGACCTGGTCGCGCTGCTCGAAGTCGATGTCCAGGATGCGGAGGCCACCCCATTTCGATTGCCCTATGGCGCTGGGTTGAATCCCGCGCTGCCGGCCAGCTTCGGCGCGATTCAGCACGCTATGGCGGCCGCGAAGGGCGACATGGGAAAATATGGTAATGGAATCGGCTGGGGTTTAAGCGGTTTGGGGGCTGGTTTCGGGGGGACCGCTGCCGCTGTCGACGGCGATGCTTTAAACGCCGGTCTTTCCGAACCGTACTACGACTTGCACAATGGTGCGAACCAGCAGACCCCAACGGGATGGGACACCATCCAGCACGCGCCAGAGCCGAGTTCGCTGGCGGTATTTGGCGGCCTGAGCTTATTGGCGGTCTGTGGGAACGCCCTGCGCAAGCGCAATCGCAAGCGCAAGCCCGCGTAAAATCAGGCGGACAAGCTATCGTTTCGGGGCCCAGGGCTATGAAGGGCCGGGCTGAGAGTCAAATTCCGCCTTGAAAAACCTCCCTGGAACCCCGGACGGAATATCTTGCAACGAAGCTTTGAAGGCTGCCCTGTGAGTTGAAATCCTGCGTCAGTGGCCGACAGTCAGCGGGCGGCCATTGTCGTGCGGGCCGAGAGCAAGCAGCATTGGCACCGCCCGAACTGCCCATTTCTCCGGCGTGGGATAATCCGCCGCCGCTGCGCCGAAACAGCTTTGCAGCATCTCGGTATTGATGATGCCAGGATTAAGCGGTACGGCGGCCATGCCCGATGGCAGTTCCTCGGCCAGCGCGCGCGTCAGCCCTTCGATAGCCCATTTGGTGGCACAGTAAGGGGCCACTTCCGGCGAAACAGAGCGCCCCCAACCGGAGCTGATGTTGACGATCACGCCCCGCCGCCGGGCTACCATCGCCGGTACGAAGTGCCGAATCACGTTCACCACACCTTTGATGTTCACGTCGATCACCAGGTCGAACTCCTCAGCGGGCACTTGCCACAGCTTGGCGTTGCGGTTGATTACGGCGGCGTTGTTTATGAGCAGGTCCGGCGGGCCCGCCTCGGAAAGCACGCGCTGCGCCCAGCGACCTACGGCTGCGTTGTTACAAACATCGACCACTGCGAACCCGTGCGGAGCGGGGTAGCGCTTGCGTAGCTCGGCGATGGCCTCCGCCGAGCGCGCGCAGCCGAAGACAGTATGTCCGGCGGCGATCATGCCATCGACAAGTGCCCGACCCAGTCCGCGACTGACGCCAGTGATCACGATACGTCGGCTCTTGGTGATGCTCATTATGGTGCCAAGTGGGTGTGGGTGCCGTTAGCGTAGAAAAAGAGGCTGTTTGTACAGTCTGCCCCCAAAAACAACACAGTCTGCATCCAAAAAACAGTCTGCCTCCAAAAACAAGACAGTCTGCCTCGAAAAACAATTCAGCCGCCCACCGTAACCGAGCGAGAGGGCCAGGTCACTGGCCTTTTAATACCACGACCGTGCGGCGCCGAGGCGTGAAGTACTTGGCGGCGGCGCTGGAAACGTCGGCTGCCGTAACGTTATCGACCGCGGCGAAGAGTTTTTCGAGGGCATCCATCCCGCCGCCCACGGCGATGATTCGTGCAAGCGCCGCGGCCGTCTTGTCCGGCGCGTCCAGCTCCATCAAGAAGGAGTATCGCCAGCGGCGCTTGACATCGCGGAGTTGGGTCTGGTCGGGCGGCTCGCGCTGGAGCTGCTCGAGGGTGTGGTAAATTTCGTCGCGCACGTACGAGACGTCTTCCGCACGTTTGACCATCGCCACAATTGTGTACAGCGGCGGATCGCGGTTGATGGGCACGTTGGCCCAAAGCAGCTCTACCTTCTGCTCTTGAATGACCAGTTTACGGTACAGCGGACTGGCAGTGCCGAAGGCCAGCTCTTCCAGCAGCAGCGCTGCCACATACTGGCGGTTGGCCGGGTCGAAGGCATCGCCTTTGTATGCAATGGCCAAGATCGGCAAAGTCTTGCCCGCATACGATACCTCCGCTGTGCGCTCGGCTTGTTGCGGCGGTTCGACCGGCACTTGGGGTGGGGTGTATCCGCGTTGCCACTGGCCGTAGTACTTCTGCACCAGCTTCAGCGTGGCGTCGGCATCGATGTCGCCGACGATCAGTAGCGCGGTGTTGTCGGGGCGGTAATAGCGCCGGAAAAACTCCAGGCTGAAATCGTACGCCTGTGGCATGGCCTTGATGTCTGCCTCGAATCCCATGGTGGTGTGCTTGTAGGTGTGCCGGTCGTAGGCAGTGTCTTTCAGTTTTTCCAGCAGCAGGAAGAACGGCTGGGTGACGCTCTTGCGATACTCGCCGTACACCGCCCCGGCCTCGGTCTGAAACGCCTGCACCGAGTATTGCAGATTCTGGAAGCGGTCACTTTCCAGCTCCATGACCAGCTCCAGGTCTTCGGCGGCAAAGGTCTGGTGGTAGGCCGTCAGATCGTCGGTGGTGAAGGCGTTGGCCTTGGCCCCGATGCTGGTCATCAGGCGGTTGTACTCGTTCTGCGGGTACTTTTTGGTGCCGCGGAACATCATGTGCTCGAAGAAGTGGGCGAAGCCCGACTTGCCCGGCTCCACCTCGTCCCGGCTGCCGGTTCGCACGATGGTGTACATCGACACCAATCCCCCGCTGGGCATGGGAATCAGTATCACTTGCAGGCCATTGGGCAACACCACTTCCCGGTACGGGTAGGGAAAGACCCTGCTTTCAGTCGCCTGCGAGCCGACCACGGCGGTAATAGTGGCAAAAACCATCGCTGCGTACATTCGCTGCTCCAGAAAAACTAACCTAAGTGCCTCCAACAATACTGATAAGTGACTCCAGCAAGACTGAACTGCCAATGCGGCAAAAAAACGAAACTGGCTGGTTCGACCAAAAATAACCTGCCCGCCTCGAAAAAACCGAAACTGCCCGCACGAACCAATTCCCTTATCCTGCCGGGGGAACCTACAGCGTGCCAAGCCGCCGCGGGGTAGTCAATAGCTGCCCGTCGAAAGAATGCCTGCTGGCAACGATCGAAGCGGGAACTTGCCGGTCTGCGCGGCAAGAACGGCGCGATGACGTTACGGGATGCGCACCGGGTTAGGCAGCGATCTACGGAGGCTCCACCGACGCAACTCGCCACGCAACCAGCCGTTATGAAAAGCCTGCGCGCTGCCGAGCGTTGCGTCGCGCAGACTGGCACGGTGTTTGCAGCGCCGGTCAACCTGCCGCCGGGGCAGGCGATGTGCATGTCTAGTGGTCTTGCTCGGAAAGAGTGATCTTGCTCGGGGAGAATCGACGACCGTCCCACACATCGCTACTGTGGGGCAGCCGATGCGCATGCCTGGCGGTCTTGCTCGTGCAATAATCGTTGCCCTATTGCCCGGGGAGCATAGCAGATGAAAATTGCCAACATTATTGCGGGGCTGACGGATGGCAAAGTGGCTTCCAAGCGGCCAGAGGCGTTCGAACTCTCGCCCGGCAAGCCGTCGCCAACCCGGTGGCCCGACGGTCTGACTCCTGACGCCGCGGTGGCACTGCGCCACACGCTGGCCGGCTTCGACGTCACCAGCATCACGCCCGATGAGTTCTCCGCGCTGGTGCAGCGGTTGTACAAGGCCGGGGCCATCAGTCAAGAGGATTACCAGCAGTTGATGGCCATTCGGGCGGACCTGCACGCCGATGGCATTCGGCCGGACGAGCGCGTCAACTTGATCGAGTTCTATGCGCGCAAAATGCGTCGGTTGCAAGACCGCATCGACTCGCTCGATGCAGCCGAGCGACAGCAACTGGCGACCATCACCTTGCGGCTCGACTGGGTACACAAACTGGCCGCCATGCGCCAATCGCCGCAGGGATTCGGACTGGCGGTAGTGATTTGAGCAAAGCAATGATTTGAGCTAACAGGGCTGCCAGCAGGGCCGCGCCGCTGCTCCACCGATCAAATGCCCTGGGCCAGCATGGCGTCGGCCACCTTGACGAAACCGGCGATGTTGGCCCCGGTCACGTAATCTACGTAATCGCCGCTTTGACCGTAGCGGACACAGTTCTCGTGGATAGAGCGCATGATGTTTTGCAATTGGTGGTCCACTTCCGCCCGGGAACGCCGCAGGCAGCCGGCGTTCTGCGACATCTCCAAACCGGAGACGGCCACACCACCGGCATTGGCTGCCTTGCCGGGGCCGAACAGTATCTTGGCCTGACGGAATACCTCGATCGCTTCGGAAGTGGAAGGCATGTTAGCCCCTTCGGTCACGCAGATGCAGCCGTTGGCCACCAGCGTGCGGGCGTCTTCCTCGTCGATCTCGTTTTGCGTAGCGCTGGGGAAGGCCAGATCGCACTTGACGAACCACGGCTTTTTGCCCGGGTAGTACTTGGCCGTGGGGAACTTGTCGGCGTACTCGCGGATGCGGCCGCGGCGCACCTCTTTCAGCTCCATCACCCACTCCAACTTCTCGTGGTTGATGCCGTCTTCGTCGACGATCGTCCCGTTGGAATCCGACATGGTGATGACCTTGGCGCCGCGCTGGATCAGCTTTTGCACGGTGTACTGGGCCACATTGCCCGAGCCAGAAACGGCTGCCACTTTTCCTTTGACGCTGTCTCCGCGTGTGGCCAGCATTTCTTCGGCGAAGTACACGGCGCCGTATCCGGTGGCTTCGGGCCTGATGAGCGAGCCACCATACTGTAGCCCTTTGCCGGTAAGCACGCCGCAGAAGCGCTGGGTGATCCGTTTCCACTGTCCGTAGAGGTAGCCGATTTCGCGGCCGCCCACGCCGATGTCGCCGGCGGGCACGTCGACATCGGGGCCGATATGCCGATATAGTTCGGTCATGAAGGCCTGGCAGAAGCGCATCACTTCGCCATCGCTTTTTCCTTTCGGATCGAAGTCGCTGCCGCCTTTGGCGCCGCCCATGTATAAAGTGGTCAAACTGTTCTTGAACACCTGTTCGAAGGCCAAGAACTTCAGCACACCTAGGGTGACAGTGGGGTGGAAACGCAGCCCGCCTTTGTACGGCCCGATCGCGCTGTTCATCTGCACCCGATAACCGCGATTTATCTGCACTTCGCCGCGGTCGTCCACCCATTGCACGCGGAAAGAAATTACCCGTTCTGGCTCGACCATTCGCTCCAGGATTTTGGCTTTACGATAGGCCGAGTTGGCTTCCACCACGGGCATGACCGACTCGACGACTTCGCGTACGGCTTGATGGAACTCCGGCTCGCCGGGATTCTTGGCTACAACTTGCTCCATGAAGGCCTCTACGCTGGCCGAGGTCTTCTCCGCCTGCGCGCTGCCAGCAACGCCAACGCTTTGCAACATGACATGATCCCCTTGAAAAAGACAAAAGCAGTTCGCTACGAATTTCGGCGTCAACAACGATTTGTGGCAACCGGACTATTCGAGCCGCCGCAATACCAGCCCCTTGTGCAACTGGCGGCTGATCAGTTCCGCGCTGGTAACAGGTGAACTGCTCAGCCCGGCAACACTCGAAGGGCCGACTACCGATCCGCATAATAAGTTTCCTTAATTCAAGCAGTCGGCAAATATCGCAATTCTAATGAAAGTGCGTCTGGATTGCAAGTTTCAGCCAACGCAAAGCGGCAATTTCTGCAAATGCCGTAACTTCAAGAAAAGCCAATGTTTATGACCAGAAGGGTGGAATTCGAACAGCCGGCCACCGACAGATTATCGCGACTGTTTGTCCGGTGGCCGCATCACCAGCAGGTGCTATTAGCAACGAAAATTATCCGCGCGCCTACGAAACGATCTGTAATTATCCGCGCGCCTAGGAAACGATCTGTGCGCGGCCGAACTACTTCAGTAGGCACTATTGTGAAAATTACCTACAGCTTGCGGGCGATCGACAGGTGAGCTTGTCCCGGCTTGGGTGCCGTGCAGCAAGCTGGCGGCAATGGCCGGGACACGACGGGCAGATGCTATCAAGCCTGTAGTATCAGAAGTGCCGATACTATGAGGATGGCACTATCAGACGTGCCCATCACTATGGGTCCATACTACCACGAGTGCCTATACAACAGCGCCTGCCTGACTATCTACAGTAGCGACTGCCCAACTAGGAGTGCCGATACCATAGGGCCTGCACTTGTAGTAGCGCGGATGCAATCAGGACTTGCCAATCATCACGGCGCTGCTATGGAGTAGGACGGCCCGGGATCGCACCACAGCACAACAGCGCGGTTCGCACCAATCCTCGCGCGGTTCGACAGCCGGCGCGAATCGTTGTCAGCCTGCTCACGCGCCGCGGCAACCCGGACAACCCCCGCCGCTAGGCACATTCGGGTTTTCGATAGTAAACCCACGGCCCATCGGCGTATCCACGAAATCGATCGTTGTGCCGTCCAGGAACAGAGCCATTTTCTTTCGTGTTATCAGGGTCACACCGTGACCATCGAACCGCGTGTCGAGCTTGGGATCGAAATCGGTGGCGAATCCCAACGAGTATCGCAACCCCGAGCAGCCGCCGCCGGCTATCGATACGCGTACCATGGTTCCCGGCTCGACGTTCTGAGCCTCCATGAAGCGTTTTACTTCACTGGCTGCGGCTTCGGTAACAGTAATCGCCATGTTGTACCTCCGGAAGCATTGAAACAGAAGGATTGAAACAACTGTGTTGTGCATTGGTAGCCGCTGCCAGCCAGCCACCCGGTAAACGCTCCTGGCAGACGCCGACACTGGCCATCGACCGCCCCGATCAGGCCACGCGGATGCGACCAACCTGGACCTCACGACTATTATATCCCACCGGCAAGCTGGAAGAAGGCCGCCGAAGGGCGCTAAGTGGGCGTGGCTGAAACACCGGTATCGTCTGGCACCCGATGTTTGTGTAATGCCGGTATGGTGGCCGCCTGGTGCAGCGTATCGCTACTTTTCGCTCAGGTATTTCTTGGCCCGCTCGGCCAGATTGCTGTCTTTGGTGATGGCAATCACTTTTTCCAGGGCAGGGGCGAACTCGGCTTTGTTGGGGTCGCGCAATCCGCGATGGTGCGCCAGCTCGACCACCGCGCGGCAGGCGTTGGGCGCCAACACGGGATCGCCGAGGTAGTCCGCCACGAAGCGGAGCGTTTCTATTTGCCGCACCGAGGCGGCGCGGTCAAGTATCAGTGCTCGTTCTTCGTTGCGGGTGGCCAGCTTCATCGCCCGCTTCAAAAGCTCTAACTTCTCGGCGTCTGGACGATTGTCTTGCAGCACTGCCACCCGGGCCACGGCGCGAACTGCCCGAATACGCTGCTGCTCGCCGGGTGCAGTGGAAGCCAGCCGGAGCATGTCTTCGGCGGCTAGAGCGTCGGGCCAGTTGCAGATGGCCTCGGCGGCAGCGTTGTATAGTTGCTGGTCGTCCTGGGCGAGCATGGCGCGCAGCATCGCCAGCGACTTGACAGCGCCGATGCGTCCGACGAGCGGGATGATTTTCAGTTGTTCCGCCGGAGCGAGGCGTTGATACACGGCCAATACCGGCTCGGCGCGCTCATCCGGCTCCGATATGCGCCCGCAAACTGTGGCGATCGCTTTTTCCGCATCCTCGCGGTCGCGCTGCTCTTTAAGCTTCAGCAGGGCCTGGATCATTTGGGGCACATCGCTGGGGCTAGCCAGTCGGGCCAGCGAGGCGAATGCCCGGCGACGCAAATCGGCGTTATCACCTGCGGCCAGTTCCAACAACAGGGGGATGGATTCTACTGCGCGCCGCCGATCGAGAATCTCCACGAGCATAGCCTGCTGCTCCGGCTTGTCGGTCTGACCGAAGGCCTGGAGAAGTCGCTGGTCAACTCCTGGCGCGAATGTGGCCTCGAGGGCTTCTCGTGCGGCTGCGCCTGGCTCGCCGCCGGCGTAAACGGCCTGGAGCAACATCGGCACCACCGTGGCTTCGCCCACGCCACCCAAGGCGCGAAGCGCCGCCAGCCGCAGCTGCTCGTGCCGGCTCTCGGCGGCACGAAGCACCACGGGCATCAGCCGGCTGTCGCGCCGTGTGCCGAGCGCAGAAATCAATTTTGCCTGTGATTCGACCGGCAGGCCGTCAAGGCGGTCGGCCAGCGCGCGAAGCATATCGGGCTTCAGGTCGATTACCGCAGCAATAACTACCCGATGGGCCTGCGGATCATCGCTGCGCAGCACGTCGACAATGATGTCCTGGCAATCCGGCCCGGCTGCGTCGAGCATCCCTCGCAGCGCAGCCAGACGTGCCGGCTCGTCAGGCTTCCACAGCTTTTTGTACATCGCCAGTGCGTCGGCGGTTTTCCCTTCCTCCAGCAGTCTGTCGGCGCAGCGCAGGTAAGCGTCGCCCACAGTAAGCCGCACTTCGCCTTGGGTTTTGGGGAGTACCGCGGCCAGCGCGGCTGCTGCTTCGGGTGTGGCGATCCGTCCCAGCGCTTGGGCTGCGGCGGTAGCCAGTTTGACGTCCGCTGCCGCAAGCTGCTGCGCCACCAGCGGCACGCTTTCCGGCTCGGCACGGTATCCCAGTGCGCAGAGCAGCGCCAGTTTTCGCCCGCTATCGGTGGTTTGCTGCACTGCGGCGCGGAGCTTAGCGCCGGCTTGTGGCGCCGGATTGTTGGCCAGCGCGCGGCAGGCGGCCTCGGCAACCAGCATGTCGGGATCGCCCAAGGCAGCAGCCAGTGCTTCTACGCTCTCAGCCCCGCCAATCTGCTCCAATTGCCTGATAAGCCACACGCGGGCTTCGGCGGGGGTTTGCGGTGCCAAACGGGCACACATCAATTTGCAGGCCTCGGTGCGAAGGGCCTCGTTGCCGGGGCTCCCCACGGCAAAACATATCCGCTGCCAGCGAAGTCGGGCGTCGCTTTTTCCGGCGGTTATATCGGGCAGAAGCTCTTCGAACACCGCCGAAAGCGGTTTGTCGGCCGGTATGCCCGACGCCACGCCCGACTGTGCGGCGACCGCGTCGCCAAGCAAGCCAGTAGTGATTGCGGCCATTACGATTGCACGGGCGGACCAACGGCAAAGACCGATTATTGTGCTTATTGTGCATTTCATGAGCGTTTCTCCTTTCGGCTTGGTAGCTGGCCTGCTGGGTCAGATGGTCCACGGGGCGCGCTTGGGGCGATCGAGCCATCGGGCGGCCTCCGGGTCGCCGATGATCTGTTCTTTGACCGGGTCCCATCTGAGCGGGCGTCGTAGCCAATAGGCGATATTGCCCAAGTGGCACACAGTGCAGGCGCGATGGGCGATTTCGATGTCGCGGAAGGGCTTTTCGCGGGTCTTGACGCAGTGCAAGAAGTCGCCGAAGATACCCCCGCGCCCCTTATAACCTGGCATGTCCACCCGATGGGTGATGGCGTGATGTTTCCCGGGCAACGAACCTTCCGTGCCCTTGTAGTCGATGTTGTTGGTGCCGCCGTGATACATCAGCAGCCCGTTGGCGAAGCGGAAGGTGAGATAGCGCACCTGCTTGCCGTCTGGGGGGATGATTTCGACGGGGCCAGTTTCGTGGACTTGCGCGCCGAACATGGCCGCCCCGAAGCGGTGTGCGCCCCAATCGGTCATGCCGCCGCCGGAGTAGTCGCGGTAAGCGCGGAAACCGCCACGGATGAGGCTTTCGTGGAAGGGCCGCCAGGGGGCGGGTCCCAACCACATGTCCCAGTCCAGGCCCGGCGGGATTTCCTGCGCTGGCAGATCGCAATCGCGCGACGGCCCGCCGCACTCCACATACACTTCCTTGATTTGCCCGATCGCCCCGCCCCACAGTAGCCGTGGCCAATCGCCGTAATCGCCCAGCACGCGCTGACTTCCGCCGGAAAACACCCGGCCGTGACGGCGGACGGCTTCGACCATCGCCCGACCTTCGCGCACGGTGAGCGTTTCCGGCTTTTCGCAGTACACGTCTTTGCGGTGTTTACAGGCTTCGATGGTGATGAGGGCGTGCCAGTGATCGGGCGTGGCGATGAGCACTGCGTCGATGTCGTCGCGGGCCAGAAGTTCGCGGAAGTCGTTGTACGACTTGCAGTCTTGGTTGCCATAGCGCTGGTTGACCATCTGCCGAGCACGCTCGCGGTGTTCCGGCACCGGATCGCAAACGGCCACCATCTGCACTTGGCCGAAGCCCATGAAGCCGTTCATGTCGCTGGTTCCCTGGCTGCCTGTGCCGATGGTGCCCATGACGATTCGCTCGCTGGCCGGCGCGCGTCCCTCGGCGCCCAGCGCCGTGGCGGTGATCAGAAAAGGTACGGCCGTCGCCGCACCAGAGGCCCGCAAAAACTTGCGGCGAGATACTTTGCCTTGCTGCATGAGTAACACTCCTGTTTTAGTTGTTTATTGGCCAGCCATGAGGCCGCTGTTTATTTAGCTGCCATAATGCTGCCCGCGCACCCGAAATGGCGCAACTTGTGTGCTACAAGTTTTCGTGCAAAGGCATGTTGAGCCGACAGCCGCGTAGTCAGTTTCGCTGTGTCATCGTCGGGAATAATGGGCGGGATTGTAACCCGGGCGCGCCGGCTGGAAGTTGTATGGCGGCAACGGTTGGCAGGAAATAAAGCTGCACGGCTGCCGTACCGCCGACGGCAACCTGGAGCCGGAGGAATGTCCCCACTGGCCGAGCGCTCGGCGGCGCTCTCCCGGTCGTCCTATAGTGTGCTACTTGGCACTGGGATTTGCAACATCTGCCTTTACACGATTTCCCCACGGGATTGTGTAGTCGGTCGCTGGTGTGGGCTACAGGTTTATGGGTCGGACGGCATATAAAACGGTTTGAGCTTGGTGTGGCCATGGGGCGATCAGCCCCAAACAGCGCGGGCACTCGGCGCTACCTGCAAGACTTGAGGCAACTTTTTTGGCAGGGCTGGCGGCAAGCGGTCGAGGCCGAATAGGGCAGTTTGCACCAGCTAAATAAAAGCCTTAGCGATGGTTAAGCGCGGCATGCTTCCCCAAAGGTACAGTTTCTGTCTGATAAAAAAGCAGTATTGCCCAAAACAGCAGTACCGGCAGCAGTGGTCTGTTGCGCTTCGGTCTTGTGGCGACGTGCTTTTCCCGCCCAGGGAAGTGTTTTTCGACGCGCCGTCGTTACGAAATTGTGTGAAAAAAGGAGTCCGGCTCGCTGCCAGCCAGCTAAAATCGCCTTGTAAGGCTGCGAAGGGCAAAGCACCGACGGTGCGACACTGCATCGAAAGAGCGGGAGAAATGGAACAGCGGGGCCGTTTTTGCGGCGGTCCGCAGCGACTTTTCGTCCGCGGCCTCTTGGCGCACCGGGAGGTGCAAGTATGCTCTAATGTTTTGCGACCCGGCCGGCACTGGCCGTCCGGCGGCTGCGGGTATAACAATACATTGCGACTACTTGGGCGACTTTAGATTCGGAGTTTGTCATGGCCGCAAAAGTAGATCCCGAAAAATGCACCGGTTGCGAGTCTTGCGTGGAAACTTGCCCCGTATCGGCGATCAGCATGAAGGACGGCCTGGCCGTCGTGGATGAAGACACTTGTAGCGAATGCGGTGCTTGCGTCGAGGCGTGCCCCGTCGAGGCCATTGCTCTCGAGTGACTGCCGCTTAACAGCATCCTAGCTACCGGTACGATATTCCCATGGCAGGCCGCAGCGGCTGAGCGTGGGCAGCTTGTGGCGCGCGCATCCGGGGGACTCCTTCCGCCGCAGGTCGGACCGCGTTTGGAAGCCGGGGCGGTTCGGCTCGACTCGACTCGGCTTGCGCCGGTGTGTGAGCGCGCTTGCTATCTTGGCTCGGGTGCGGTATCAGTGGTGATGGTAGGAGCCGCTTGCTGTGTAGAGGACACCGGGCAAGAATCGGGTTGCTGACGGAGCTTTTTTGGTCGGATAGCGGCCCGGTGATCGTTGCCCCACTGCGTGTTCCGCGCACGGCGCAGATTCACGCATTTTACCGTGGTTTTTTGTTTTTTCCGGGCAGTGGCGCATTCTGTCGGCGACAGATCACTTTCTGTGGGCGACAAATCACCGGGGCAAAGGTCGAGGTATGTCGCGCGATAATCGCCAGCGTGGCGGGCCGGTGGAATTGTGCCTCGTCGGAGATATCACTGAGAATGCCAGCGACGCCTGCTGGGCGCTGTTGGATGTAGAGCCGGGCGACGAGTGCATCATCTACTTCGACTCTCCCGGTGGCAGTCCATATAGCGCATTGGCCTTGGCATCGCTGATTTTGATGCGTGGGTTGCGCGCCACGGGCGTTGTGGCGGGGGAATGTTCTTCCGGCGCGCTGCTGCCGTTTGCTGCCTGCCGCCGCCGGCTGGTCAGTCCGTACAGCGTCATGCTCTTTCACCACGTAAAATGGCACAGCGAAGAGAACGTGAATCTCCGCGAGGCCGCCGAGTGGGCCAGGCACTTCGCCCAGCTCGAAACGCAAATGGACCAACTGTTGGCCGAGCTGTTCGGCTGCAAGCTGGAGACGATCCAGCAGTGGGTACAAGGTAGCCGATATGTTACCGGCCCGGAACTGGCGGCAGCGGGCTTGGCCGAATTGATCGAGCTTAAGCCGCTGGAGTTCCTGCGGCGGAAACAAGCGGGCAGGCGTCGATGACTGCCGACAAGAAAGCACCGCGCAGGCAGTTCTTGGCGGGTGAATTGGCTGGGATGCTGGCCGAGGCTTTGGATGCAGCCGCTGATCGCTTGGCTCTGCCGACGCAAACCAGTGCCCCGCACACGCCTTCGCAGTTGGTGCGCGTGGCTCGGCGGGCGATGGCCGCCTTGTTCGAGGTCTATTTCAGCGCCGCGCATTATCCGCACGGAACCGAAAAGGCGCTAGATGCCCTGGAAGTGCTTGAACCGCTGGAGGCAGCGCTATCGCTGTTTCGACCCGACAGCCAGTTGAACCACCTTAACCGCACCGCTGCCTATGAGCCGGTTCGGCCCGACCAGGCGGTATTCGAGCTGATCCAACTCGGCCTGCAAGTATGGCGCCAGACAGGCGGGGCGTTCGATCTGACGGCCACGCCGCTGTGGGAGCTGTGGGGTTTCGCGCGCCGCGCGGCTGGTATTCCGTCGGATGAGCAAATCCGGGCCGCGCTACAGAACGTGGGAAGCCAATGGGTGGAGGTGGACTGCCAAGCGCGAACCGTCAGGTTCTTGAAAGAAGGGATTCGGCTGAGCTTCGCCAGCCTGGGAAAAGGGTACGCTCTGGACCAATGCGCCGACCGATTGGCGGCCTCCGGTGTGAGCGATTTCCTCATGCACGGCGGATACAGCAGCGTCCTCGCCCGCGGTGCGAACGCTGCACAGGGTGCGGTGGCTGGCTACGACGCCGACTGGGCCGCGGGCGCCGCCACATTATCTGCGGGTGTCGAAGGCCGCGACGAAGTTTTGCCGCAAGCTTTCGGATCGTCGAGCGTGCGCGCCGCGGAGACGACCTTTTGTCAGTCGGCAGGGCGTTGTCAGTCGGCAGGGCAGGCCGCGGAGCGTGGTGGCCAGACGGGCGGCTGGATCGTCGGGGTCAAACATCCGTTGCGTGCTAGATGTCGCGTGGCGGAGATTCGGTTGTGCGACCGGGCCTTGTCTACCTCCGGCTCCACCGTACAGGCGCTGGTTTACCAGGGACGCAGGTACGGACACATCATCGATCCGCGCACCGGCTGGCCCGCCCAAGGAGTGCTCTCGGCTACGGTGGTGGCTCCCACGGCGGTGCTGGCCGAGGCGCTGTCGACCGCTTTTTTCGTGCTGGGGTTGGAAAAATCGGCGCAGTATTGTGCCGAGCATCCGGACATCGGAGCCGTTGTGGTTTGTCCGGCCCGCCGAGCGGGCGGCGTTGCTATCCACGTGCTAGGACTGAGCGACCAGCAGGTCCGAGTGCTGGTGTGAGCAGCGCCGCCAGCGATTCGTAACGCCAAGCAAGTCCCGTGCGCACTTATTGGTCAGCAGTGGTCTGTTCGATGTTGTCGCCCGAAGAACCATAACGCCAAGCAGTCGGCTTGCGCACGAACAACGTTTCCCCCCTGTCGCATCTAGCAACAGTCAATCTGTTGTCGCGGGTACCAAGCGGTAGGCCGTGGCGCAGCCGCGCGCGACATGGCGGGCTTACAGCGTCCATCCGTCGGGCAACACCGTGTCCTTTGGGGCTACGAAGATGCCGTCGCGCACCATGCCGAAGCGGGTTTCCTCGCTGTTTTGCACTTCCCGATGACCGGCGATCCTCACGTTCCGCCCAATGCGGCAGTTCTTGTCGATGATCGCCCGCTCGATCACGCTGCCTTCACCCACTCCCAGCGGCGGAAGCTCGTCGGTCTGGGCGGTAGAGAGCTGGTCGGGTGTCTCGTAATAGTCGTTTCCCATCAAAATGGAATCGCGGATTTGCACGTTGCGGCTCACCATGCACCGCAAGCCGATGATCGAGTTCTCGATCACTGCTCCCTGCTGGATGATGCAGCCGTCGGCTACCAAGCTGCTGCGCACCGAGGCGCCTTCGATGAGCGAGGGCGGGAGGAATCGCGCCCGGGTGTAAATCGGCGCAAGCGGAGAGACCAACTTGAATGGAGCATTAGGGCGCGTCAGTTGGAGGTTGGCGTTGTAGAAAGACCAGATTGTGCCGATATCCTCCCAATAGCCATCGAACAAATGGATTTGCACATGCCTGGCGCGGATCGAGGCGGGAAACACCTCTTTGCCGAAGTCCCTGTAGTTGGTTTTCTCTAGGGCGTCGACCAGGGTATCGCGATTGAACAAGTATATTCCCATGCTTGCCAGGCAGTCGCGGCCGTGGCTGGCAATGCCGCGCGAGTCGATCCAAGCCGGATCGGTGCGCACCATGTCCAGCTCGCGCTCGTCGCGCGGCTTTTCCAGGAATCCCACCACTCGGCCCGTCTCGTTTACACGCATGATCCCCAATCCCGACGCCTGGGCACTGTAAACCGGCACGGCGGCGATGGTCACCTCCGCGTTGGCGGCCTGGTGGGTAGCGAGCATTTGGCGGTAATCCATGCGATAAAGCTGATCGCCCGACAGTATCAGCACATGCTCGATGCCCGGCTGCTGAATGTAACGCAAGTTCTGGCGTACTGCGTCGGCTGTGCCTTGATACCAATGGGCGTTGTCTAGAGTTTGTTGGGCGGCCAATATTTCCACAAAACCGTGGTCGAAGGCGTCGAAGTTGTATGTGCTGCGGATGTGCCGGTGCAGGCTTACCGAGTTGAACTGGGTAAGCACATAAATCCGATTCAGCCCGCTGTTGATACAGTTCGACAGCGGGATGTCGATCAGCCGGTATTTGCCCGCCACGGGAACCGCTGGTTTGGAGCGGAACTTGGTCAAGGGATACAGCCGGGTGCCTTGTCCTCCGCCTAGTACGAGCGTGACGGTGTTGCCCATCGGTGTGACCTTCTTTCCCATTCGACGGCGACGTAAGCTTTGGCAGTTGCCATTGTACGCCGCTGAGAGCCATTTTACACAAGCACCCAAACGGGTTTCCACGCACGCACACTAGCACTTTGAGCTAACCGCTGTTAGTAAAGTTCGAGGCAGCAAATAGTTGCAGCGACTTGGCCCGGAATGACGGCGATCATGTGTGGGCTGAGTGGTTGGTACCAGCTCGCCCACGTTTTCGTCACAGCTTGCCCACGCTGCAAAGGTTATCGGGCTGCCTTGGGATGTCATGCGGTGTGGCGATTGAGGAGACTTTTCCGCTGGTTTGGTTTGCGCACTTGTTCCGCACAGCAATTATCATCTGGCCTAAAATGTTTCCTATCGCGCAATATCCGCATTTTGCACGTTTTGTGTAGCACAAAAGCACCATTGGCGAAAACAGTTTTGAGGAGGATTTGCGGCGATTGTCTTATCCGGCTGGAGCAGGTCGGCTCCGACGCTGCACAAGCTTTGGACAAGGATGAACTCTTATGCGGAATAACCTAGTGCACACGTGCATTGTGCTGGCCGCGACCGTATTGCTGATGGCCAGCGTCGCCTGGGGGCAGTCTACTACATTGTCGCACTTGAGTTTCCCGGTCGAGCCAGACGTTCCGCTGCTGGTCGACCAGCCTCAGCTCGGTATCGAGCAGCCTCTGCGGCTTCCCGCGGCCGAAGAATCTTCGGGCCATGTGGGGCAGATGGCTTCAGCTTCTAGTTCGGCTGCTCTGAGCTTGGGTGCCGCACCGGCACAAGCTGCCGAGGCCGACTACTTCACGCTCCCCGAATTGCAAGCCGAGATGAAGAAACTCGTATGGACCAAAGGCGATTTCAAGATTGTGCCATACGGGTTTCTGTGGGGAAACATGGTGTATGCGGCCGGCCGAACCGTTCCCGGCAGTTATACGTTGTACGTGCCGCCGTCAACCACACAGGGCGAAGACGAGTTCGTCGTCGATGTGCGGAATACGCGGCTGGGCTTCGACGTGACCGGCCCGGCAATTCCCTACTTCAACAATGCGGCCAGCGGGGGCAAAGTGGAAATCGATTTCCAGAACAGCGTGCTAACGACCGAGAACAAACCCACCGTCATGCTCCGGCACGCATACTTCGAAGTCAAGAACGAACAAGCCCGTCTGTTGGTTGGGCAGACATGGGACATCATCTCGCCGTTGATACCAGGCACGCTCATGTACTCAGTGGGCTGGTTAGGTGGCAACATGGGATACCGCCGGGCACAGTTCCGCTACGAGCGCTACCTGGACTTTTCCGACATTTCGCTGGCTACGCTGCAAGTGTCGGTCAATCAACAAGTGTTCGAAGACCCGGTGACTAGGCCTGCGCCGGGGCTGAGCATCGTGGGCGAACCTCCCGATTGGCCTATCATACAAATGCGCGTCGGCTGGACGCTGGGGCCCCGCGGCAAGGGCGCGCGACCCATCGTCTTTGGCGTATCGGGCCATATCGGCGAGGAACAATTCGACGTCTATCAGGGCAGCACGCTGCTCAACCAGGCTGTTAAGCGCCGCACCTGGTCGGTCAACGCTGATGTTCGCATCCCCTTTACCGAACGCTTCGGCTTCCAGGGCGAGTTCTTCACCGGCGAGAACCTAGGGGCCTTCCTAGGCGGCATCGGACAAGGGATCGACAGCACCACATTCAACGCCATTCGTTCCAACGGCGGATGGATCGAGCTGTGGTACGACTTCACCCCCCAGTTGCACGCCCGCGTCGGCTATTCGATCGACGACCCGGTCGACGGCGACCTGACCAATGGCACCGGCCGAATCTTCAACCAGTTCTACTACGCCAACCTGTCGTACGACTTCACCAAGAACTTCATGACCGGCCTGGAAGTCAGTTCCTGGCGTACGCTGTACCTTAACGGAACCTCAGGCGATTCGGTCCGCGTGGAGTTCGTGATGAAGTACGGATTCTAACGTGCCTTTTATAATGTGATGCGGGCCGCGATGCGCGGCCTGCGGCACACGGTTCTGCGGCAGTTTGCGGCGGGCCATGACGCCCAACTCCGAGCAGATTTCGTCCACGTTCCACAGCGCTGCCTCGCCTCGCCCGGCTCCGGAGCGCGGCGAGCGTCTGCGAGTCATTTTGCAACTAATGCTGTGGATGTTTGGCGTCTCCGGGCTGATGGCCGCCGTGCCAGCCGTGATGCCGCGAAGCTGGTTGGCCGCCGCCGTGGCTGCGGCCGAGCCTGGAACGCCGGTGTTGCTGCTGGTCGAGTATCTCGCCCGGTCGCTGTCGGCCATGTATTGCCTGATCGGCGGCGTGATGTGCTTGTGTGCGCGTGACCCGGTGCGCTTCAGGCCGATGGTCCGTTGGCTGGGCTGGTTCTCCCTGGTCGGCGGAACAGCAGGGTTCGTACAAATCCTTTTGGCGCCGTACCCCAAGAACCTGATCGTCTGGTTTTTGGTTTTCGATGCCGGGCTGATCGCCGTTTTCGGCGCGGCGGTGTTGACGCTCCAAAGTTTGGTCAACCGAAGGTGAATGGCTGCCCTACTTCTAGTACGGCGAGGGTTAACACCTCCGGCACGGCGCGGGTTAACGAGGGCGGCCTCAAGGCCCGGGCAGTTCAGCGGCGGGCCAGATGGTCAAACAAACTTGGTTGTATAGTTTTTCAAAGTTGTATAGTTTTTCAAAGCGGAGCGGCTGTTGCAGTTGTTTAAGCCGGGGGCGCTCTTGTAGTTCGTCTAAGGGTAGTCGCTGCGCGACGGGGGTCGTCGGACCGAACGCCCCAGCCATGCCAACGCCCATGCCCGGCGCATCCATGAAAACGCCCGGCCCATACCCGAATTACGAACTATTCGCACTACCGAGGATTGCTACTTCCCTTATTTGGCCAGTTCGGGTATGTTTAATAGTGAGGGCATTGTTCGCTACCCATGCGCGCGGGCTTGTCTGGTGTGTTGCGCGGTGGGCTGAACCGCTGCCGGGCTTAGGAGAAATGTTATGGCTGGCACTGTGAATCTCCGCCGAGGATTTACGCTGGTGGAACTGCTGGTGGTGATCGTGATCATCAGCATTCTTATCGGGCTGATGATTCCGGGCGTTCAGGCGGTGCGCGAAGCGGCCCGAAAGACCGAATGCCTCAACAAGATCAAGCAGCTCGCCTTGGCCATGCAGAACTATCACTCGCAGATGCGCCAGTTTCCGCTCAACTGGGGCGCCGGCTCGGAGACGGGCGGTACTTCGACCAAAGGCCATTCCTGGTTGACCGGCTTGCTGCCGCACCTGGAATTGGACAACCTGTATCGCTCGATACAAATGGGGCAGACGCTCGGCTATCAGGACCCGTCGCGGAATATCAGCAACCTAAAGGCTGCGCAATTCGTAGTGCCGGTCTTTCGTTGCCCTAGCGATGTAGGCGACGGCACTTCGACCACCCAGGCCCTACTTCCCAACCAGCCCATCGCCGTGACCAACTACAAGGCCTGCATGGGTGCCAACTGGGAGGGCACTACATCGCGCCAGCATCGTTACCGTAAACAGGATGCCGGCTTTTCTGGCCGCAACGCCAGCAACTACAACGGGCCGCAGGGGGCCTCGATGGGAGGCGACTTCTGCGACGGGCTGGTTTGCCGCGGTTTCGGCAACCCAAATGGTCGCCCGGTGATTACCACCGCCAACGACGTCCGCGACGGACTGTCGCACACCTTCGCCATCGGCGAGACGGTCCCGGCGTTTACCAACTGGGCCTCCTGGTACTGGTGGAACGGGGCCAGCGCCACCTGTGCAATCCCTTTGAACTGGGAAGAGCCTAACGTCCGCCGCAGGAACAATGCCCAGGACTGGCGCTCCAACTGGTGCTTCATGAGCCGGCACTCCGGCGGCGGCAACTTCGCCATGTGCGACGGCAGCGGCCGGTTCATCGACGACAACATCGACCTAAAGCTCTACCGCGCTTTGGCCACTATCGACGGCGGCGAAATGGTCACCCTGCAAAGCGAATAACCTCCGCCAGGGCAGCCTGCTCGGCTGGCGATGTCGCCACTGACTTGCGCTGTTGCCCTTGACTGATACTGTCGGCGTTGACTGAAGCTGCCGCTCTTGCGTTGCGCTGCTATCGGTGGGTAAGGCTGCCAGCGGCCGTTTCGGCTCTGGTCGGCCGGAGCCGATAGAGTGCCGCAATCTGCTGCTCCGCTGAATCGACTCGAGACAAAAAGCGTGCGCACAGAATGTTGTTATCGCCTTGCCCGCCGGTTAAACTACCATACCGATACACGGGCGGCCGGTTCATCGACGTCGCTAAGCAGCAGAATTGGGCCGGCCATTCGGCCCACAGCAACGCCGGTTAGGACCACGGTAGGCTGGCGACAGCGGCGCCGGTAATAGCCATGCCCCTGGGGGATTCGACTCTTGTTGCGTTTGCTGCGGACGGTAACAGATGTCCATTGAAGTAGGTGAAACATGGAAAGACGCGATTTTCTGACGCTTTGTGGCGCGGCCGGTCTTTCGGCAATCGCCCAGTCGGCCGAGGCGAACTCTGCTCCCGGACCGGCTGTGGCCGACAAGGAAATCTACGAACTGCGGCATTACCTGATCGCCTCGGCACAGAAGCAGGAAACATTCGATCGAATGCTGCGCACAGCGGCTGTGCCGGCCTGGAACCGCCTGGGGATCAAACCGGTGGGCGTTTTCAAGCTGGCCGATGGTTATCCCGAGGAGCAGAAGCCCCTGGTCAACGACCTTTTCGTGCTGTTGCCGCATCAGTCGCCGGAGTCGGTAGTGGCGGCGGTGCATGGACTGGTGGCCGATCAGCAGTTCGTCAAGGCAGCGGCTGAAGTGCTCGATGCCCCGATGAAAGACCCCATCTATAAGCGCATCGAAATATCGCTGCTGTGGGCGTTCGACGGGTTTCCCCAGTTGCAGATTCCCAGCACCAAGCCCAGTCGGATTTTCCAGTTGCGCATCTACGAGAGCCATACGCACAAGGCCTGTTTGAAAAAGATCGAGATGTTCAACACCGGCGGCGAGTTGGACATCTTCCGCCGCGTGGGGCTGACGGCCGTGTTTTTCGGCGAAGCCCTGGCCGGCACGCGCATTCCCAACCTGACCTACATGCTGGGGTTCGACGACGCCGAGCAACTCAAGCAGCGCTGGGCGGCATTCATGGCCGATCCGGAGTGGGCGAAGCTCAAAGTTGACCCGCAGTATAAAGATACCGTCTCGAACATCACCAATATTTTGTTGCGTCCTACGGCAGCCTCGCAGATCTGAGCGCTGCGCGTGACGCCCTCAAAGCTCGAAGAAACGAGGGAACCATCGGCGTGTCGGCGCACTGGCAGTTGTTGGATAGTCGCCAGGTGGCTGAGCACCGCATATTCCGCATCCGCTACGACCGGTACCGCCTGGAGCCGGAGGGGCTGGAGCGCGATTTCGTGGTGCTCGACGCGCCCGATTGGGTGAACATCGTCCCGCTGACCGCCGAAGGCCAGGTGGTGCTGATCCGGCAGTTCCGTCACGGCATCCGCTGCCACACGCTGGAAATCCCCGGCGGCATGGTCGATCGGGGCGAAACGCCCGAACAAGCTGCCTTGCGCGAGTTGCAGGAAGAAACCGGTTATGTGGCGCAGCGCGTGCGTCTGTTGGGGCGCATAAGTCCCAATCCGGCCATCCAGGGCAATTGGTGCTACATGTTCCTAGCGGACGAGTGCCGATTGCTCGAGCAGCCGCGGCCCGAGGAGTTCGAACGCATCGAAGTGGTGCTCTGCCCGCTGGCCGACGTGCCAGAGCTGATCCGCCGCGAACAGATCGTCAATGCCATGGTGATAAACGCATTCGCTTTCATGGGGGTAGTTTGCGCCGGGGCGACCGCGGCACAGCCCGAGCGACGCGGCTAGAAGCGATATCCGTGCGGTCTTGGTTGTTTTCGGCAGTTGGTGTGTTTGTTGTGTTGTGGGGAGAAACGGCCATGCGCGTTCCACTGAGTGGTTGGCTGCGATGGCAACTTCTTCGTATCGACCGCAGCGCAACGGTGGCGGTACGCTTATACGTGGCCATTTGCGCAGCGGCAACGGCCCTGCTGGTTTATCCAGCAGTTGGGGCGGAGTTCCCCAAGTTCAACCCACAAGCTAGCGCTGGAGCGCCGGCGCCGCGTCCAGCGGTGGGGGCCGGGTTCCCCAAGTTCCAGCAATACCAGATCGATAAGATCGGCAACCAAATGGGCCAGACTTCGCTGGTGGACATCGACAAAGATGGCAAGCTCGATTGGGTCGTAGGTTGCAGCCGGGGACAGGTGTGGTGGTTCCGTTACGAGGCGCCCGACCGCTGGGTGCGCCACCAAATCGGTGACCGCGTGGGCACCGAGGTCGGCGGAGTGGCCTTCGACGTGGATGGCGACGGCTGGATCGACCAAGTGTCTGGCAACACGTGGTTTCGCAATCCCGGCGACCCGGCCCGCAAACCATGGTCCCGTTATGAAAACGGCGCCATTGCCGGCTCGCACGACAACGTGGCCGCCGACATCGACGGCGACGGCAAACTGGACGTAGTGATGATGTCCGACCGGGCCGGCTTGTTTTGGTACAAGATTCCCCAAGACCCGACGCAGAAGTGGCAAGCACGTGAAGTGGGGCCGGGCGTGCACGGCGGCATCGCACCGCGCGGCGTGGGCGACCTGGACGGCGACGGCGACCTGGACATCGTCCGCTCCACCGGCTGGTTCGAGAATCTCGACGGCAAAGGCCTCCGCTGGCAATGGCACGAAAACATCCCCGGCGGCCACAGCGGACGTTTCCCGCACACTACCAAGGCGTGGATTTGCGACCTGAACAACGACGGCCGCAACGACGTGGTGATGTGCGATTGCGACAGCGAGCTGCCAGACCGCCGCGTCCACTGGTTCGAAAACCGCGACGGCAAAGGCCGAACCTGGCTCCGCCATGAAATCGCCACCGGTGTGGGCGACATGCATAGCTTAGCGGTGGCCGATTTCGACGCCGATGGC
Source organism: uncultured Pirellulales bacterium (assembly GCA_938015445.1). Taxonomy (GTDB): domain Bacteria; phylum Planctomycetota; class Planctomycetia; order Pirellulales; family Thermoguttaceae; genus CALLPE01. The sequence goes on along the minus strand of CALLPE010000006.1, from coordinate 127,090 downwards.
GATCTGGACGTATTCTCCGGGGAGGGTCCACTGGGCGGCACCGGCCCGGGCGGAAAGCGTCGCTGGTTCATCTGGGAGAACCTCGACGGTAAAGGCCGAACCTGGAAACAGCACATAATTCTGGAAGGTCCTGAATGCCACGAAGCCGTAGCAGCCGATGTGGACGGCGACGGCGACATCGACATTTGCTCCAAGCCGTGGAACGGCGATCTGCACGTGTATTTGCGGAACATGTTGATGGAAAGCCAACCGAGCCGCCGCTGAGCAACAGCACCGCGCAACAAAGCCAGCGATTATCGCCGCCCCCCGCGGCGCGACTTAGCTGACGGTGTATCAAGTTTTTTGGAACAGACTCAAAGACAGAATAACCGCTGGATTCGGCTTGCGTGCCAGTGGCCAGCGCTGTCCAGCTCCGTTGTCGCCACAGCCGAAATATGCATGTGCGGTAGCCCGATAGAGACCAATCGGTTGCCCAGCAAACTCAAAAGTTCTGGCTAAATTCTCGTGCTTGCGGGCGATTGACGAGGCAGCCCGGCATTTGCGAGTTGACGATTATCTGTTGGGTGGTGTGTGGGCCTGGGCCCGCCAAGAGAACGCGCGCCGTGCACGGCGGTGGTTCGAGAAGTTCGCAATGAGCATTTTCGCCCCCCCGTATCTACCATTCACAGGAGGGTGCCATGAGCGCTGACAATCGACTTTCCAGACGCTCCAGCCTGAAGGCCATGGGGCTGATGGGGGCGGCGGCTGTATCGGCCGCGGCCGGGGGAAGCACTTATGCCATGCCATCAGCCGCCGAGCCGCCGAAACAACCAACCGACCTGCGCAGACAAATCTTCGCCAAAGTCTGGAACACACCGCTCATCGACACCCATGAGCACATAGACGACGAACAGGACCGCTTGTCGGCCGACGGCAAGTTCGCCGGACCGGATGATTGGACGGTGGTTCTGTCGGGTTATTTGGCTTCTGATCTGCTGTCTGCGGGAATGCCCACAGATGCCCACCAGAAATTCTTCAGCAAGGGCGTCGCCCCGGCCGAGAAGTGGAGGCTGCTGGCGCCACACTGGCCGGCGGTAAAGAACACGGCCTACGGCCAGGCAGTGCGAATCTCCATCCGGGAGCTTTACGGCGTCGAGGAACTCTCGGCCGCCACAGTCGAGAAAGTGCAGCAAGGCTACGAAACGACCCGCCGCCCCGGCTTTTACCATCGTGTCCTTCAGGAACTCGGACGCATCGAATCCTGCCAGGTCAACTGCTTGCGAACCCCGTTTCATCGGTCGAAGATGCCGACCTTCCTGATGCAAGACATCAGCATCGTCGGCATGTTTGCCGGGCCCAATTTGTCGAGGTTCGGCGAACCTACCGGCATCAAAGTGTCCGCTCTCGATGACTGGCACAAGGTAATCGACTGGTGGTTCGACCAATACGCGCGCTACGCGGTGGCCGTGAAGTCGCAGGACGCCTATCGCCGAGACATCGACTACCAGCAGGTGCCTGCCGAAAAGGTTGCCGCAGTCTTCCGTCGGAAATTGAACGACGAGCCCATCGGCCCCGACGACCAAAAGGCCCTGGAAGATCACCTCTTCTGGTATGCTGTCCGCAAGGCCACAGAGCACGGTCTGCCGGTGAAGCTTCACACCGGCTATTACGCTGGGCAAAACCGAATGCCGCTGGCCCGACTGATCAACAACCCTGGTTCCGCCTGCGAGCTGTGCCGCGCGTCCCCAGACACGCGGTTCGTCTTCATGCACATCTGTTATCCGTATTACGAAGAATTGCTGGCCGTGGCCAAGCAATACACCAACGCTTACGTGGATATGTGCTGGGCGTGGATCATCAATCCGGTAGCGGCCAAGGACTTTCTCAAAAAGTACCTGGTTACTGCGCCGGCCAACAAAATCTTTACCTTCGGCGGCGATTATCTGTTTGTCGAACCAGTGTTGGGACACGCAGTGATCGCCAGGCACGGAATCGCCCTGGCGCTGAGCGAGCTGGTCGAAGAAGGCTGGCTGACGCTCGCCGATGCCATGCAGCTAGTCGATCCGATCATGCACGGCAACGCACGCAGGGTGTTCCAGTTGGAAGAAAAGCATAGGACGCTCAGCGCCGCACCGTGGCTCTAGCCTTGCGGTCGCACTGGGGGCAAGCTGTCGTAGGTTCTGCCGCCGCCCAAAGACCGTAATAACCGGGGGCGGAACAAGTCTTTACTCTGACGGCAGCAAAATTGGCTTTAGCTAACGCAAGGGCGTGTGAAATGCGGCAGCGCCGCGAATCGCCGCACTGGTACTGCCCGGTACGTTCCCGCCTGCTGTCGTTGCGCTGTGAACTGCCTGTCGATGGGCGAAACATCGGGTAGCACGCAACTGCGCCAGAAGGTCTTGGGGGCACCTTTGTTGCCCGCGATCAGGACGTAGCTTACCGAGATACAATCAGTGCGTAGCTTACCAAGATACAATCAGGGCGTAGCTTACCGAGATACAATATGGCACAAGCGATGCACCACAAATCCAGGAGCAGACAATGACAATCGATAAGAGGGCTTCTGTTGAGCATCGAGCACGAGTGCTGTTTCGCTGCGCGTTGCCGGCGCTGGTGTGTATCGCACAGGTGCTCGGGTTTGCTTTTGGCGCCGAGTCGCCTTTGCGCAACGCAGCGCAATGGGAGGAAGTTTTCCGCGGCGTATCAATAGCCAGCCTGGAGACCAGCTCGCCCCGGCCAATCAGGGCTTACGCTGTGCGCATCCGGTTGGATGCCGCGGGGCTCAGCTTTTTGGCCACGCCCGGCAACGGCGATCTGCCCGGCGAAACCACGGCACTGAAGACATCGACGTTCTTGAAGAAGTACGGGCTGCAAGTGGCGATTAACGCCGGGCCGTTTTCGCCAGTGGCTACGTTAGAAGGCACGCCACAAGATCTGCTCGGCGTTCACGTCAGCCGGAACCGGTTGGTATCCCCCTGGGAAGAAAAGCTGCCTGCTTTGCTGATTACCGGCGCAAAGCAGGTCATTATCGCCCCAGAGGCTGTGGACTTGAGCGAAGTGGAAACCGCAATCGGCGGGTTCGGCGTAGTTTTGCGCGAGGGCAAGGCGATTCCGGGCGACGACAGTCTGCATCCGCGTACCGCCGCTGGCGTCTCGGCCGACGGAAAAACGATGGTGTTGTTGGTCATCGACGGCAGACAGAAAGGTTACAGCGAAGGCGCGACGACCGCCGAGGTCGGACAGTGGTTGAAAGCCCTGGGGTGCAGCGCGGGCATCAATCTCGACGGCGGCGGTTCTACTACGCTGGTAATCCAGGATCAGCAAGGCCAGCCGCGCGTGCTGAATCGCCCTATCCATGCCGGAGTGCCCGGCACGGAGCGGGTCGTAGGAAGCCATTTGGGCGTGTACGCCGAGAAACTGCAACCGGCCGACAATGCAAAATCGCAAACCAATTAAGCTCGGTCGTGCGGTATATGTTGACTACAGCCTTGCCGGGCCGAGCAGTACCGCCGCGGCAACTGTTTAGCGCGATGCTGAAACGACGGTGCTGAAACGCCTTGATGCTGCGGACGCGCGTAACTGATTGTTGACCCTGGCGCGCGTGCCGTTTGGCAACAAATACGCCTTATTCCAAGGTCGGCTCGGCGATCTGGCCGCGCAGTTGCGCCTGTCCGCCCTCGCGTTCGTACACGCCGTAGAACATCGATACGCAGTCTAGCCACAAGGCGATGCGGTGCAGTTCCTCTTTGCTCAAATCGACGCCGTGATGACCGTTTTCCAACATCTGATACAACGACGATGCCCGAGCACCGAAACGGCCTGGCTGCGTGCGATATGAATCTCCGTAGTCGGTAAACCCATATTTGACCAGCGTGTTGTACGAGGCATACCAGTTGCGGACGATCGGCTCGCGGGCCAGGCTTGGGGCGCGGTCGGAATTCTCGCGGTGGCAGTCCACACAGTGTTTGTCGAGTATCGGCTGCACCAAGCGGGGGAAGCTCAACGGGTTGGAGCCGTCCACGTCGGGCTTCAGCCGCGACGGTTCACGGCGCAAGGCCAGCGGCACGCGTCCGGTCACCCGCGGCGCTTGATGCTTCGGTTCGTGGCAGCCGATGCAAACCAACCGTTCGCTGTCGTGCAAATAGGTTGCCGAACGCATCGACTGCACCGCCAGCCCTCGCTGGTCCAGCGCTTGAAAAAACACTTCCTTGTGCGCCGGCAACACAAAATGGGCGCTGCCGTCTTCTTCGACCGGGACAGTGCCCAACACATAGCGGACTGGCACCACCGAATCGCCTGCCGAAGCTACACGCAACCCCGTCTCGTGCGGTGGCCCGCCCGAAGGCACCGACATCGGTAACACCTGCAAGACGCGCAAGCCAGTGATCTTGGTGTCGGCGGGCCAAGGGCGCAGGCTTTCGTAAACGTTGATTACCACCACGGTGCCTTCGGGCGAGTTACTGGGTTGAGTTCGGCTCTCGGGAACAGCGACGCTCTCGGCGGCCACAGCCGCGACAATCAAGCCGTTGCCCGGTGGCGCGGCAACGTCGGCGCTGGACTGTTCAGCGCGCCGCGCGCGATTTATCAAGGCATATCGCTGTGCCGGGTCGCTTAGCGGCGTGCGACGTCGCATTTCGGGCATCACCGGCGGCACCGGACGGGGCCGCAGGGGAATGGGACTGAGGCAGCCGATCTCCGGGTCCCGATAGAGCAGTTCCTTGTTGCCGAAACTGTCTACCAGATAGATGCCGTAATCGCCCCGATAATATCCGCGGCCTTCCATCGTGCCGCCGGCGACTTGCGGGTCGTACACGCACAAGTAGTAGTCTTCGGCCAGGGGCCAAGGCGTGCCGTAAATCTGCGCGCCGCCTTGGCTTTCGGGAAAGCCAACTTCGGGGGTGAGACGGCGGACCGGTCCCATTGCGTCGTCGTCGGGCACGTGTGGGTCGATTATTATCAGCGAGCCGTAGGCTTGGCCGTGATGCGGTGCGGCGGTGGCCACGTACTTGTGCGAGCCGGGAATGGCGCGGCAACTCAGCTCCATATCGGGACGCAAGTGCCGCGGCGCGAAGTTGCCGTGCAGCGCCCGGCTGTCGCGGCCGTCTAGCGTGGTGATCCACGGCATGTGAGCCGTGACACCGTGGCGGTCCACGTAATCCCAGCGGGTGTAGATGATCCGGCCGTCGTGGGCGACGCTTGGGTGCCACTCGTTGGTTTCGTGGACGCTTAGGGCGGTGATGTCGCTGCCGTCGGCGGCCATATCGTACAGCGTATAAGTGGGACATACCCGACCGCAGCGCAAATATCCGCCCCGCCGCTCACTGATAAATGCGATCCGTCCGTTGGGTAGCCAGCAGGGATCGAAATCGTTCCAGGTGCCGTCGGTCAACTGGCGGAGGTCGCTGCCATCGACATTCACGCGGAAGATGTGATAACAGCGTCCCTCGTCCCAGTGACCGCGGGTAGGATCGGTGTGATGCCGATGACGCTGATCGCCGCGACATTCGACGTAAGCGAACAGTAGGGTCTTGGCGTCATAAGACAGGTCCGGGGACAGAAACGCCCCGCCTTCGTGCTGCGGCCCGTGCAGGTTGCCTACGCCGTCGAAGCGCATGACCGGCGAGTTGACCGGGCCGCCGGAGAGCTTCTGCCCACGCAGCCGCCCGTTTTGCACGACCGAATCGGCCAGCACGTCGCGCACGCGAGGATTGGGGCCGAATGCGTCGTGCAGCACGTACAGCCCGCCGCCCGGCCGCGCCGCCATGCCGTAATACTGATCGCACATGTGATTGTACAAGGGCCGATGGCGCTTGATGAACACTATATCGCTAAAGTCCAGCAGCGGATTGCAGAAGGCGATCTGACGGCGCAAGTAGCAAGCGGCTTCGAACAATGCGTACCGCTGCGCGGTCTGTTTGGGTTCGACCGTTGTAGCAGCGGCCTGCAAAGCGGCAAGTTGCTGCTCCAGCGCCAACAGTCGGGCGATACGCTGCTCGTGGCCCTCGGCGGGTCGATAGCCGACGCCCAGCATCCGCTTCAAATCCTTCATCAGCGCGGCAGTGCGGCGGAGCACTACATCGGTCGGGTCACGATCGCTGTCGAGTATCAGTGCCTCGCGGCGAAATGCCTCTTTGGCCACCCGCGCAAAGTGTCCCCGGTTCCCCAGGTCGCGCTGCAATGCTGCGTGTTGGGATTGCCACTCTTTCTTCATACTGGAGCCGGCGGGCGTTTGCAGGAACTGTGCCAATCCGGCGATGCTTGACGGCAACTCGCTAGTCGCTGGAGCGGCATTCTCCAGTGCTGCCTCGGCCGGAGCGCACAAAGCAAGACAGCCCAGCCCAATGGCCGCCCACGCCAACGTTCCAAAGCGCACTGCAAAGCACATGGGCACTTCTGATACCTCCGAGTTCGACGGGACTATTGCGGGAACTGTGTGGCAGGACTTCGACACAATTATTGCGGATACAGCACGGTTTGCAACTGAAAAAACCGCGTTGGCCGTAAGTGTCCGTCGGGTCTGGCCCCATACGCCCCTATGAGCGTCGAGCTGAGCCATGCGCGGGAAGCATTCCCGGAGGCTTCGATAGACCGGGAGCGCATCGCGGGCGGTTTGCCCGTTCGGCCCGCAGCCGTCGACCGGCTTGCCACTAATCAGTAGACATCATTACCGGCAAAAGGAAGTAGGGGTACGCGGTGCATCATCTGCGATCGGGCGGAGGCTTGTTCCGCCCCGCTGTGGCTGCAACCGCTTGGCAGCCCAAACGTTGCCAGTAATTGTGAAAGTCAGTAGTCCACGCCGGCTGTTCCGGCTTTCGGGACCTTCCGGGGGAAATTCCTAATGGTTTCAAAATTCTGGATATTTTTTGGTGGCCGACACCTGTGTGCCGCCCCCTTTTCCTGTCGTAATCGAGCAACTAAAATAGCGTTTCTTTGTAGTGATTGCGGGGCGCGTTTGGCTTCTAGATGCGTTTGACAAGCGAAGGAGTTTGCAATGGCTGAGGTCAAGTCCGGCCAGATCGTAAATGTGATGAAAGAAGAACGGTTATTCCCTCCGCCTAAGGATTTCGTGGAAAAAGCTCGCATCAACTCCGTGCAGCAGTACGAGCAAATGTGGCAGGAAGCGGCCGAGGACCCTGAAGGCTTTTGGGGCAAGTATGCCAGCGAGCTGCACTGGTTCAAGCCTTATACCAAAGTGTTGAAGTGGAACGAGCCGTTTGCCGAGTGGTTTGTCGGCGGCCAAACGAATGCTTCGTACAACTGTTTGGATGTACATCTGAAGACTTGGAGGCGTAACAAGGCGGCGTACATTTTCGAGGGCGAACCAGGCGACGTGCGCGTGCTGACCTACGAAATGCTGCACCGGGAAGTGTGCAAGTTCGCCAACGTGCTGAAGAGCCTGGGAATCAAAAAGGGCGATCGCGTTTCAATCTACATGCCCATGATCCCCGAGCTGCCGATTGCCATGCTGGCTTGTGCGCGCATCGGCGCGGCACATTCGGTGATCTTCGGCGGGTTCGCGGCCGAGGCTGTGGCCGATCGCAACAACGACGCCGGTGCCAAGCTTCAGATCACTGCCGATGCGGGCTGGCGGCGCGGCAAGCAGATACCGCTGAAGGCCAATGTAGATGCTGCTCTGGCCAAGTCGCCCACCGTGGAAAAGTGCGTAGTGGTGCGGCGCACCGGCTGCGATGTGCAGATGAAAGAAGGCCGCGACTTCTGGTGGCACGAGCTGATGGAGAAAGCATCGGCCGACTGCCCTGCCGAACCAGTCGACAGCGAGAACCTGCTATTCATCCTGTACACCAGCGGCTCTACAGGCAAACCCAAGGGAATCAAACACACCACGGCCGGATACAATCTATTCGCCAAGAAGACGATGGAATGGGTGTTCGACATCCGCGACGAGGACGTGTACTGGTCCACGGCCGACATCGGCTGGATCACCGGCCACACATACATCGTTTACGGTCCGCTCAGCGCCGGTGCTACCACCTTGTTGTACGAAGGCGCGCCGGATTGGCCCGACCAGTCCCGGTGGTGGGAAATGATCGAGCGTTACCGGGTGAACATCCTCTACACAGCCCCGACGGCCATCCGTACGTTCATCAAATGGGGCGATCAGTACGTGACCAAGCACGACCTGTCGTCGCTGCGGCTGTTGGGCTCGGTGGGCGAAGGCATCAACCCCGAGGCCTGGATGTGGTACTACCGCGTGGTAGGCGGCGAGCGCTGCCCGATCGTCGATACGTGGTGGCAAACCGAAACCGGTGGCATCATGATGAGTCCGCTGCCAGGCGTCATTCCGCTTAAACCCGGCAGTTGCTGCAAACCGCTGCCCGGCGTGGTCCCGGAGGTGGTGGCCGAAGACGGCAAGCCGGTGCCGGTGGGCGTGGGCGGATGGTTGGTGATCACCAAGCCGTGGCCGGGGATGTTGCGGGGTATCTGGGGCGACGACGAGCGCTACAAACTCCAATACTGGTCCGACGTGCCCCACAAGTACCTCTCCGGCGACAATGCCCGAAAGGACGAAGACGGTTACTACTGGATCATGGGCCGCATCGACGACGTGCTGAACGTCTCCGGCCACCGGCTGAGCACCATCGAGATCGAAAGCGCGCTGGTCAGCCACCCGGCAGTAGCCGAGGCCGCCGCGGTCGGACGCCCCCACGAAATCAAAGGCGAGGCCGTGGCGGTGTTCGTCACCCTGGCCGCCGGCTACGAACCTAGCGACGAACTGCGCAAAGCACTGAAGGATCACGTCCGCAAGGAAATCGGCGCCCTGGCAGTGCCCGACGACATCCGCTTCACCACCGCGCTACCCAAAACCCGAAGCGGAAAGATCATGCGCCGCCTGCTGCGCGACATTGCCGCTGGTCGGGAGACGGTCGGCGACACCACCACGCTTGAGGATTACAGCGTGCTGGCGCGTCTGCGGGCCGAAGAAGAGTGAGACAATCGGCAGCGACAGCCGCGGAGCTTCCCGGCGAAGAATTCGCTGCGGGGTGTAGTGCGCCGCGCAGGTCTGACATCGATGCGTCGTGTGGAAGCTTCCTGCTGTGCCAGGCGCTCCATGCCGGAGCAGCAGGTGCTCAATAGCGAAGCAGTAGGTCGCAGGCCAGCACGAACTGGTTGCGCCGCGTGCCGTCGGCATACGGGCTGAAGCCCGGCGCATCGATCCAATCCCAGCGCAGCTCGGGCCGAACGACGAGGCGCCGGCCGGGCGAGTAATTCAGTCCCAGGCTGGCCTGGTAGTAGTCGGCGCCGCGGAGCTGTTGCGGAGCTACGCGCGTGCCGTCGTCGTCGCGGAACCATTCCAGCCGCAGACCGAGCTTCCAGCGCTCGTCGAAAGTGTAAAATAGGTACTGATTGATGCCGTACCAGCCCACATGACCCAATCGCGCATGTCCGGCCTGCACGCCCCAATCGTGCTGGAGCACATACTCCAGCCGCTCGCTTAGCCGCTGCTGCCACACCAGGCTGTAAGCGGTGCGGGGATGGTCGTCGTCGGCAGCCGTTTGCTGCTCTGGCCCCCAATGCAGCGCAAAGCTCACCGTGGTCCAGCAGTCGCCGCTGGTCCAAGATATGCCTGCCAGCACGCCCAGGTTGTCGCCGTACGCTTCCCAATTGTCCCAGCCCCGTGTCAGGCCTGCTTGCAAGTTGAAGTTGCCCACTCGCGTCGAACCCAACAGTCCGGTGTGGGTAAAAGGCTCGGCGAACTGGCGCATCAGGCTATGGGAGTAGAAGAAGTTTCGTGGGGCTTCGGCGCTTTCGTAACCCAGAATGCTGTAAAAATGCCCCAACTTCACCGTCACACCGTTGCCCAGCGGCGCGAGCACTTCCATGTAGCACTGCGGCATCGCCAGCCCGTAGTCCTGTGCGTTCCACTTGGGCGACAGGTCGCGGTGGTTTTCCAGACCACGTGCGGCCACGTAGCGCCAATCGGTGCCGTAGAGCAGATCGATGCGTCCGCCGAAGTCCCAGCCGCAATGGCGATCGTTCACTTCCCGCGCGATAACCACGTAAAGTTGATTAAGTTGATAATCGTTCGAGCGATCGTTGAAGCCTACAGGATAGTTGGAACGGTTGCGTGGGCTTTCGCTATTGAAGCTCACGCCTTGGGCGAGCCAGAACTCGTATTCGATGCCCCACAGCCAACTGTGCAGCGGCGTAAGCAGCATCGCACCGGGGACAGAGCAGGTAGCATCCGGACAAGACTCGGAGTACACCGGCGGGGGCAACACTGTCGAGGATGGCTGTTGGTACGGCGGAGGTTGTCGTCGCCTGGGCAAGCCGTCGTCGTATGCCGGGTCGTGCTGGCTGGACTTCGGCGTGTTCGATCCGGCAGGGGACGGCAGCGCTTGCTCGCCGGTCATCGGCTTGTCCGGTGGTGCGACGATTCCCTCGGCGGCCGGCGCAGGGGGAAGCTTTTGCGGCGATTTTGGCGTCCAACGCGACTGCGGCAGCGATGGCTCAGCAGCATGCTCCCTCGCAGGCTGGCTGCTGGTCCTCGGCGTAACCTGCAACGGCAACAGCGGTTTTTGCAACTCGCTTGGTTGGCCGTGAACGCCCGGCGGCAGCTCCAGCGGCGCGGCTGGCTCTTCGGCAGACTGCTGGCGAACGAACAGTTTGTGGTACCGGGATTCTGGACCACCGGCTGGCTCGTCGCGGAGTGTACGCGGCAACTGAAGCATGGCCTGGATCACCGGTCGGTCGGAAGCGCGTATCCGCTCGCGAATGGCCGCCCCGGGACGGTGGTCGGCGGGCGGTCGTTCTTCGGGCGGGCCGGAAACCGGATCGTCGTAAAATAACTGCTTATTTGCATGGACCGTCGATTGTTGGTCGGCTGTGCCGGCCGACGGCCGCTCGACGGCAAGCGCTTCGACGACCAACGTCAGCAACACGAGTCCCCCAATGCTTAGCGGCGAACGCTTCATGGCTTCCTCGAACCGACGGATTATCGGCCTTTGTGAGACCAGGAACTTCCGAGCTTTGCCCCGCCGCGTTCCCGTCCCCAGCCTGCCGCTGGTCAAGAACAGTTTCCCAGTCAACAGAAGTTAGTCGGCAGGCAGATTGGGAAAACTTTGCGTTTTCCGGCCGAGTTTGACGGTGCCGAAGACTTGTATCATAACGTGAGCCGTTACCGGTTGATGGCGCGAAAATAATATGGGACAACTGCGCAGTTCAGGCTGACTTTTCCGCATAGCGCTTGTTGCCGCAAGGCACGCGGCCGAGATTCTACATCTGGCTAGCTAACGTGAGTTCCGGCCAGCGCAGCAATCGTCCCTCACGCTCGGTTGTAGAGTCCGAATGGAGTCTAAAGACCGCGGTCTGGTGGTAGGGGTAGGGGGTTGGGCCAGCAGGTCCCGGCCATGTGTTTGGCTATTTCGCCAGCTTGCCAACCGTCGGCTGGCTAAGGAACACGAACGAGCCTTTCTTGTTGGCCACGATCACGTCCGGCACGCCGTCGCCGTTCAGATCAGCGGCGGCTACTTGGGTGCCCACCCCGGAATCGTCGTCGATCACATGCGGGGTGAACAGGGGGCCTTTGATCGGATCGCGCTTCAGCTCCAGCCAGAAGAGCACGGCCGGGGCGTTAGGCTCGGCGTCGCCTTGCGGCCCATGCGCCCAGAAGCGTTTGCCCGTCAAAATGTCTTTTAGCCCGTCGCCGTTGATGTCCACCAATTCCACCGCGTGCAATTGGCTGACGCGGAACTCGGGTGATTTCAGGTCCGGCTGGGGCGAGAGTATCACATTCTGCTTAAACGAGATGTTCCCTTTGTCGTCGCGCAGTTGCTTCCACCATACCAGGCCGTATTGGTGGCAATGCCAGACGGTTATCACGTCGCCCAAGCCGTCGCCGTCCACGTCGTAAACGTACATCTGCGCGGCTGCCGCGGCGAACTTCCAGGGATGCTTGAGCCACGTTTGGCCTGGCTTAGCATCCTTCGGCTGTTCCCACCAGGCGTCCGATTCGAGCATGTCCATCAAACCGTCGCCGTTGATGTCCCCAAACCCGATGCCGTGCGTGTACATGTGATAATTGCCCGGCGGAGTGATGGGATGGAATTGCCAGGGCCGCTCCGGCTGGGCCGGATCGTAGGTGGCGTAGCCCAGACACTTGTTCTGGTTGAAAATCAGCTCCGGACGGCCGTCGCCGTTGATGTCGCCCCACATGGGCGATTCGTTATCGACCGGTTGCAAGGCCAATCGCTGTTTCCAGTGACCGGGCTTTCCGGCGGGATTCTCGTACCAGTAGCCCGCTTTGCCAGGCCAGGGGACGTAAAAAATGTCCGTCCAGCCGTCGCCATTGAAGTCGCCGGTGTAGGTGAGGAAGTTGTCGGAGTAACCCTTCGGGTCGAACTCTTGTGGCGGGCGCACTTCGTGGCGGTGCTGGAAGTCGGGACCTTCGTACCAGAATGGGCCGGCCACCACGTCCAGCTTGCCGTCGCGATTGAAGTCGCCGTAGTACGCCCCTTCGGCATGGAACTTGTCGCTGAGCACCAGTTTCTTGTACTTCGGCGCGCTGGGGGCGGCCGTGGTCGGCGTTTCGCCGGCAAATGCACATATCAACACTGCGCTACCCAGCCAAAACGGCGCGAAAACCATCCAGAGGCCATGCATGATCGACCCTTTCGCAAATTGTCCTGCGTCGATAGCCGCCAGAGCCTGGCGATTCGACGTGTGCGCTGCCTGGCGCACGTTATTGATGTACTGTGTGTTCTTCCCGCGTTTGCGCGATGCAAGTATTGCGGCCGACATGCGATTATCGCGGCCGCCACTGTTGGCGGCCTTCGCCCCCTGGGCGACGCTTCCGGCAGACGTGGTCCCCGGCAGACGTCGTCCCCGGCCGCCGAGTCACGCGCGATTGTTGCTTCCCGGCTCCTTATTAGCGCCAGTACCACCTGGTCGCTCCCGGCTTTCGCTTGGTGCCTTGGTTGCTGCCTGCTGCGACTTGGTGGTTGTTCACAAACTCCAGCCCGGACGATACTGGGGCTTGATCAACGGTTCCAGCTCGGGCATATCAGGGCAGTTCATGGCGGCCGCATCCCAACGGACTTTCTTGCCCTTGCCGGCTCGAATCGCCAGGTTGCCCAGCAGCACCATCTCCGTCAGCGCCGCCGAATACTCGAAGTTGGCGCTGGGCTGATCGCCGTCCTTGCACGCGCGGAGGAAATCGCCCGCGTGCGTGCCTTTGACCCGCGGCAGGGTCTTTGGTGGCACGGGGAAAGCTTTGTGGGCTTCTTCGGGGATGATGCGCGGGCTGCCCACGTAGTTGCCGCTGACCATTATCCCTTTATCGCCGACGTACAGCGTGCCGCCGTTTTTCAAGTCCCGGCCATACTTCTTCTCCAGCTCCAGCACGATGGGCGGACGGTTCTGCACTTTTTCGGCCATGTTGCCATCCTCGTCTTTGATATTCGGATCGGTGTTGGGCCGATAGCCGTCGTACCAGTACACTTTTACCGGCGGAGCGTCGCCGCGGGCGGGAAAAGTCCAGCAAATCACGTTCACCAGCGGAAATCGCTCCTGGCTGCCACCGACTTGCTCTACGGCCTCGACGCTCTCCGGCTGGCCCAGCTTCAGCGCCATGAACACGCCGTCCAGGTTGTGACACCCCCAATCGCCCACCGAGCCGCAACCGAAATCCCACCAACTGCGCCACAATTGCGGGTGCAGCTCGTCGTGATAGTCGCGATACGGTGCCGGGCCGAGCCACTGGTCCCAGTGCAAGCCGGGCGGAACCGGTTTGGACGGCAGTCGGCCGCCCACGCCCCCGCGACCGGTCGGCGCCCAAGCGTAGCACTCCAATACATTGCCGATCGCCCCGGCCCAAATGTACTCGCATAGCCGACGGATGCCTTCGCCGCTGTGGCCCTGATTGCCCATCTGGGTAATAACGCGATGCTCGCGCGCCGCTTTGGCCAGCGCGCGAACCTCGGCGATATACTTGGCCATCGGCTTTTCCACGTATACGTGCTTGCCGTGTTTGATGGCCATCATGGCCGCCACAGCGTGCGTGTGATCGGGCGTGGCCACGAACACTGCGTCGATCTGCTTGTGCAGTTTGTCGAACATCTGGCGGAAATCAAAGAACGTGGCCAGCCCCGACTGCTTCAGCTCCGGATACCGCTCGGCTAGCCACTGTTTGGTCTTTTCCAGATGTCCCTCATCTACATCCACCAACGCTACTAGCCGCTCGCCTGCTGCTGCATTGACGCTTACCAACCCCTGGTTCCCGCAACCGATTACCGCCGTGGCCAGCGTAGCGTTCGGCGACGGCTGGGCCAACAGCGCCGGCGCTGGAAACAGTCTTGCCGCGGCAGCAGCGCCGGCCGCAGCGGCAGCGGTCTTCAGTAATTTGCGACGTGTGCAGCTCTTACTCATGATTGCCTCCAAGGATTTCTTGCAAATGCAATTTAGCGCTCGAACGGAACGCGGATTGAATCGCCGCTCTTGCCGGCCTCTGAGTCGAAGTACGTTTAATCGACCCCTGATCCGAAGTGCGTTCTTATTGGCCCCTGATTGGAAGTTTTCTTGAACCCGCTTCTGATGGCCTTAAAGTCCTTAACGAAATCGCGCTTCCTGGCACTATATTACTAGCATAAGGCCTGGTTAAACTTTTCGAGGATGCTGTTTTATCAGAGCCTCTAAAAAGCGACCTACGGCGGGGATGCATATCAGCGGCAGGATGACGTCTTTGTTGATCTGTTTTGTTGATCTGTTGTGGGCGGCAAGCCGGGCGGGCTTAAAAACTTCTGTGCCGCGCCGCCCGGTGGCGAGCTAATGGCTCAGGCTGAGCGCCACGATCCGCCGTGCTGCGGCCAGAGCCAATCTACGCTGTACAACACAATCACCATAAATGCTCGACCGGCGCAATGCAAGCCGATAGCTTCCGGAGTTTACCCAGAGTCGATTTGGCCAGGATTTGTTAATGGCTTTGGATTTGCGGCAATTTGCGGTGCGCCGAGCGACTGGTCGAGGTGTTCAAGCTGATAGCCAAAACGCAACGGTGCCATCAACGCTTGCAGTGCCCACCGAAGTCCACGGAGTCGGAGCACTTTCAGCAGTAACACTTATTCGTGGTAGCGCGACACTGGGTAAACTCCAGGATAGCTTGATCAACTGCGGCACCGCCGAAAGTTGACTTCGCGTCGCCTTGTGGTTTTGGTGCCCGCCGAAGACCAACGATTGCAAACAAGCCGCACTCAGGACCATGGCCGCGATAGCAGCTTGATTACTGCATGATCATCTGCTTCGCTCTTCGCCAAACGGCAGTGTTGTTGCAACTGAGAGATTTGCCGGCGCTAGGGGATTTTGCCCGCCGTGGAGGGAATTTTTCGGAAGGAAACTTGTCTGCTAGACTAGCAGGAGGCTGCAAATGCCGCGGCCTTACCGGGCTGTTAGGGACTTTCCAAAGACGCTGTCGGCACGACAAAGTCGCGCAGGCTGCGCACCTGGGGCGAGCCTTTTCGCACCAGCGAGGCTTCGAGCATGTAGCGGCCCGGCTTGGCAGGGACGGCCAGTGGGAAGACCAGCCACTTGTCGCCCAGTGGGGCGACTTCGCAAGGCTGTTTATGCTCCGCAACCGACTTGTCGTCCTGGAGAAGACGCAACCGCACATCCCCCTCCCATTTCTCATCCAGATCGTTGATGACCACAACAGCGATTTCGCGTTTTTCGCCGGGTGGCAGTTTGTCGGCCCAGAAGTCAAGAGCCACACCGACCGGTGCGAAGGCGTCGCTTACGTAGCGGCGGAAGTTCGGCTCGAACTCAAGACTTTTCACGTCAATGAAGTTGTCGCTCGTCTGGCCGTCGGGCCGCGAGTAGCCCAGACCGCAAAAGTGCAGAACGCCGGCGCACTTACGGCGACTGCGCCAGAACTCGGTTTTGGCCGCTATTGTGCGCGCGTAATAGTAGCGACGCTGTTCGACGGTGGCGTCTTCGCCCAGCAGCCGCTTGTATACATCGACTGTCAAGGTAGGCAGCGTACCGTCGCGGTTGATCCACAGCCAGCCATACTCGTTGATGATATACGGGGGGCGGCCCAGGTCTACGAAGGGGCGTCGGCCAGTGCCTGGACCGTTGTTGGGAACGCCTGTTTCTTTGGCGAAGATCGCCAGCGAGAAATCCGGCCGGTTTGCCCGATAGGGATGCGCCTCGGAGATGTCGCCCGGTTGTTGCGGCGCGCCCCAGCCGTTGTCCCAAGGCCGGTTCGACAGGTCGAGACCGCGCACGGCCTTGATTGTGGCAGCCACAACCGCGTCGTCGGTAGTCTCGTTTTGCGCATCCCATATTACTACACACGGATGGTTCCAGCGTTCGCGCATCCACTGGGTAAACTCTACGGCCAGATGCTGCGGCGTGATTTCCTTCGGCCAGGCGTCTAACCCACCGCCATACCAGATGGGAAACTCGTCCTGAATCAGGAAGCCTTCTTCGTCGGCGATCTCGTACCACAGCTCCGGTGGAAAGCCGATGCAATAGCGCAGCGCATTCCAGTGCATCTGTTTGAAGCGCTGATGCAGCTTGCGCACCCACTGCCGGTCCCATGGAAGTTCGCCGCGCTCCGCGTCCTCGAAAAAACGATAGATGCAAACGTTGGAACCGCGGAGGAAATATGGCCGTCCGTTGAGCACCGCGCGCCCCGTGGCCGGGTCGGTGCTGAAGCTGCGCAGGCCAAACCTTGTTCGCGCCACGTCCCCGCCCGTGTCCACGACCAGCTCGTACAGAAACGGCTCTTCCGGCGACCAGAGGCGCGACTCGCGGATCGGCACAGTCAACTCGACCTTACCGGCGGAGGGGGCCTCCACCGCAGCTTCGCCCACCACGCGGCCGGACTTCGCTTCGTGCACCACGGCAGTTATTCGCCCGCTGGTGACGCCCTCCAGTTCGACCACAGCGCGCACGCATCGCTTTTGCGCGTCGGGCACGGTTTGCACATTGACGATGTGCGGCCTGCCACAGAGAATCAAAGCTACAGAATCGTAAATGCCCGGAATATAGCGGCTTTTCTCGAAGTCCCAGCCTTCGGTCAGATGCGGGGGTACCTGGGCCAGCGAGGCCCCCACGCGAATGATCAGTTCGTTGGTCTGACCGTCGCCTTTCAGCAACGCTTTCACGTCGAACCAACCGGGAGTCCAGTTCGGCCCGTGTTCGCCCACCGTCTTGCCGTTAAGGATCACCTTCGTGCCGTAGCGTGCCTTATTGATCTTGAGCCGGGCCACTTCGGGCACTGGGCCTTCCAGCGTGAAGAAGCGTCGATACCAGAACGCTTCACGCCTGGGGTCGGCGGGCCGTTTCCTCTGCCGACGCTCGGCCGGCGAGACCGTAGAGCCGGGCGATTCGAAAGCCGGCGTGGCCAAATCCACTAGCCCCGGCACCGGCACGCGACGATCGAACTTCGTGGGCACTTGCTCCATCCCGCCCTCGGCGATTTCCCATTGCCCATCCAGCGAAACCACCGTCCGTGCGCTGTCGGCAAAAGCACTCGAAATAAGTAAGGCAAACAGAGTACCCAATACCAGGCTCACAGTTTTCATGCCCTTTTTACTCCTCGCTGCATGGTATGACCGTTGTCTACTCGGCGCGGCTGCATCTTGGGGACTAACCGACTCGATGTCAACAGGTTAGCGATGTGTATTTCTCCGACGGCGTGCTATGGTCCGGGTGCCTGCGCGGAGGATACGACAATGCGCCTGAGCCGATCCGGGCCCCGCGCCAGTCCACCATGATCGACCAGCGCGTGCCGCGGTCGGCGCGCACTTGTCGGTTTTGGTTTGGTAGCCTATCTTTGCCTTGTGTCATTTTATCCAAGTCGCCGCACTGTTGCGCAAACCTGCTTGCTGTAGCACGCCGCAGAGTTTAGCGGAGTATAGATCTGTCCAGGCCAAAAGCTATCGAGTTGCCCAGGTCGAAGCGTATATATTCTTTTAGGCCAGACGGTCGCTGATAAAACTTTGGTCAACTCGGCGACGATTTGGGTTTGTCGGCTAGCAACAATTCAGTCGGTCGGCTAGCAGATTTTTTATTCATGGGCTACCAGCGCGCCTAGTGCAAAATGACCTGAAGTCTGGGCCGGTAGGACCATACCGGGCAATGCCAAACTTGGTGAACTACTGACATGGTGTGGGTTGCATTTTGTGCGCCCGCCGGCAAATCTGCAATATTCGAGTTCAGACCTTTGTCGGCGTTTTTGGGGATGTATGGATCAGATTTGCGGACGGCCAGTCCTGTGGTGTATGCACCTTTCCGGAATAGGCAGGGCGCAGTTTGAAATGTATTTTTCGAGGCATTCCCGACTCGCGAAGCAGATGTGTCTGGCCTTATGCATTTATTCGAGGCATTCCCGACTCGTCCGGCAGATGTGTCTGGCGTTGCGCGGCGAAGGATACGCGCCAGTTTACGCACGGATGGGAAGGACGCTTGATATATGGCCCGACAAACTCAAACTGGCCGAGGTGCAAGCCGCGTGGTTCGATCCCCGGACAGGGAAGACCATCGAAATTGGCCGGCTGCCCGGCAAGGGGCGTCAATCGTTCGATCCACCGGGTCAGCCTGGCGAAGGTAACGATTGGGTGTTTGTACTAGAAGATGCGGCGGAAGCCCCGTCACCGGCCAAGCCCGCCACGATCCACGTGATCCTTCAAGTGGAAGACGACGGCAACCCCAAGTTGTTCGCTTACCGGCGCGCGGTGATCACGGTGGAACCTGGTGCACAATGACAGTAAAACTGGCTGTGGCCGAGTCACTGAGCGTGTTGCTAATTAGGAAGGGGGAATGTATGACACGTGCTGAGTATCAAGTGTCCCGTCGCTGTTTGGAGCAGCAATGGCTGCGTTTAAAGTGGCAATGGCTGCTACGGGTTGCGGCTCTGGTGTGTGTTTGCCTGTGGTCAATGACTGTTGCGGTCGCCGCCGATCAGCCAGTGGTTGACCGGGGGTTAGAGCAAGTCGATGTGTTCATCTCGGGCCAGGACGGTTACCACACGTATCGCATACCCTCGGTAATCGTCACCAACAAAGGAACTGTGCTTGCGTTTTGCGAGGGGCGAAAACGCGGCCGGGGCGACTCGGGCGACATCGACCTGCTGCTGAAACGCAGCGAAGACGGCGGACGGACCTTCAGCACTCAGCAGATCGTCTGGGACGACGCCGACAATACCTGCGGCAACCCTTGCCCGGTGGTCGACCGCCAAAGCGGCACGATCTTCTTGCTGATGACCCATAACCTTGGCAGCGACACGGAGGAGATGATCGCCGGGGGCAAGTCCAAGGGAACGCGCACCGTGTGGATTTGTTACAGCACCGACGACGGCAAGACCTTCTCCAAACCGCAAAATCTTACCCATCTGCTGAAAAAACCCGATTGGACGTGGTACGCAACCGGCCCAGGGGCCGGAATACAACTTGGCAGCGGAAGACTGCTGGTGCCATGCGATCACAAGGAGGCGCAGACGAAGGTCTTCCGTTCGCATGTGGTTTACAGCGACGACCGGGGTAAGACGTGGAAGCTGGGCGGGATTGTTGGTTCGGGCACAAACGAGTGCGAAGCCGTGGAACTGGCCGACGGCTCGGTAATGCTCAACATGCGAAATTACAACCGGAAATATCAGTGCCGGGCAGTGGCCATAAGCAAAGACGGCGGCCAAAACTTCGGCGAGGTTTACTACGATCAGGCGTTGGTGGAACCGGTTTGCCAAGCGAGCATCCGGCGGTACAGCCTTCCCCAAGGCGGCCGCCCGGGCGTCATCCTGTTCAGCAACCCGGCCAGTACCAACAAACGCGAGAAGCTGACCGTGCGGGCCAGCTTCGACGAGGGCAAGACTTGGCCAATTAGTCGGATCATTCACGAAGGCCCGGCGGCGTACTCCTGTCTGGCCGTGGGCGGCGATGGCACTATTTATTGCCTGTATGAACGAGGCGAGGAAAGCCCTTACGAGAAGATCACGCTGGCGCGACTGTCTCTCGGCTGGCTGATGGAAGACAAAGGCCAGTAGTTTCGGCGGCGGCGAGCCACTGGCTGGTCTGTTCCGCACCGGCAATGCATCGGGCGAAACTGCGGCGCCGATCTTATCGCTTTTTCCGATTGGCGCACCTGTGCGTGGCAATCCGGCCCGATAATCCCTCCTGCGTTGGTTCCTTGAGAACGCTTGAGCCGGCTGGTACACTACACTTCTTGGACAGATCAAGAGGTCGTTGCCAATGCCGCGCATTATCCCCATTGGGATTGATCTTGGGACTACCTTTTCGGTAATTGCCTACGTCGACGAGTCGGGCAAGTCGGTGGTGTTGCGCAACGCCGAAGAGGAGATTCTTACTCCCAGTGTGGTATTATTCAGCGACTCGGAAGTAGTAGTCGGCAGGCATGCCCGCACCGCGCTTTTCATCAATCCGGACCTAGTGGCCGAGTGGGTCAAGCGCGATATGGGCGCGCCGTACTACAGCCGGCCGATCCACGGGCAATATCTGCCGCCCGAGGTAATACAGGCTTGCATTCTGCGCAAACTGAAGACCGACATAGTGCGGCAGCTTTGCCCCGATCCGCACGTGGTGATCACAGTGCCGGCGTATTTCGACGAGCCGCGGCGGAAGGCTACGGCCGACGCCGGGGAAATGGCCGGCCTGAAAGTTCTGGACATCGTCAACGAACCGACGGCAGCGGCGCTGGCTTTCGGCGAGAAACTCGGATACCTGACCCCCGTCGGAACGCCCCGCGAAGAAATGAACGTGCTGGTGTACGATCTGGGCGGCGGCACGTTCGACGTGACCTTGTTGCACCTGGCGTCGGGCAGGGTAGACACCATCGCCACCGATGGCGACGTCCAGCTCGGCGGCCACGATTGGGACCTCCGGCTGGTTGATTACCTGTGCGAGCAATTCCGCGCAACCCACGGGCTGGACCCCAAGCAGGACCCGATCGCTGCCAATCGGGTGCTGGCGGCCGCCATCGACGCCAAACATGCTCTGACGGCTCGCAATCGCACTACCGTGCAGATCGAGTTTGGCGGCAAGACTTCAGAGATTCCAGTAACACGCGAGCTGTTCAACGAACTGACCGCCGACCTGTTGGAGCGCACGGCCTACACTACCCGGCAATTGATCGCCGACGCCAAAATGCAGTGGAAAGACGTTTCCCGGGTGCTGCTGGTGGGCGGCTCGACGCGCATGCCGATGGTCGTCGATATGCTGCGGAAAATGACCGGCATCGAGCCGGACCGCACGGTCAACCCCGACGAGGCCGTCGCCCGCGGCGCCGCCCTGTACGCCGCCTACTTGCTGTCGAAGCGCGGCGAACCGGGGATGAGCGTCCACTTCGAGGTCACCAACGTCAATTCGCACAGCTTGGGGATCGAGGGAATCGACCCGGAAACGATGCGAAAGACCAACGTGATCCTCATCCCCCGCAACACCCGTCTGCCCGCCAAATTCACCGAACGGTTCATGACCAAGACCGAAAATCAGCGGTCGATCGTCATCCAGGTGCTCGAGGGGGAAAGCTCGCTGCCGGCAGAGTGTACGGCGATCGGACGAACGGCCATTCGCGATCTGCCCGCCGGCTTGCCCAAGGGTTGGCCGGTGGATGTAACCTTCGAGTACGGCACGAATGGACGGTTGAGCGTTCGGGCGGTCGTGCCGGGGACGCATCACAAGGCCACGTTGGAGTTGGAACGCACAGCGGGGCTGTCGAGCGCTGGTATTGCCGGGTGGAGGCAACTGGTGGAATCGGGAGCCGGTTTCGAGGCCTTCCGCGCCGCCAGCCAACAGTTGCAGTCGGCGGCGGCAACTAGTTGGCCCTCCCCGCAGTCCTTCCCGCCGGCAGCGGCGGCTGCCGCTTCCGCGGCCGCGTCTGCTGGCCACTGGCTTGCCACGGCTGCATCGACCCCGCCTGTTGGTATTGGTGCTGGGGGAGCGGTTGCGCCGGCGGAGCCTGCGGGTGGAACGTCGGCAGGCACAGCCCAAATGGCCAGCACTGTCGCTGCCGGGGCTGATAGCGCCCTTGCGACTTCCGGTGCGCAGGCCGCGGCGCACGGGTTAGGAGCAATCCCCTTGCCCTTGCCGCCCACGGTGCAAATGCCGTCAGCCGGGCATGCCCCGGCTACAGCCGCCGGAGTGGCCGCGGCAGGCGCAGTACCGCCGGGCGGTGCCGCGGTGTCTGTTCCCACGTCGGAGATGCCTTTGTCGGCGGGCGGGGCGCAACCAGGGGCTGCCGCCACGACATTAAGTCCTCGGTCGATAAGTCCTCAGTCGATGGGAACGACCGGCCCTTCGACCGTGGCCGCGCGGATGGCCAACGCCGAGGCCGCACGCAAGTTGACCATCCGCCTGCAAATACCTCGCTGGCTGTTCGGCGCCATAGGTTATGTGGTTTCCGCGATACTGGGGCTTGCACTGGGGAGTTTGGTACTGTGGTTGGTTCGTCCCGACGTGTTCAGCAAGCTGGTGAGTATTTTGAAGGGATGATCGGTTCCAATAGTTGCTGCTGTTGCCCGCCGCACAGTCGTCTTGTACAGCTTGTACAGCCGCGTTGTGCGTCTGGCATTCGATATTTTGATATTTGCCAAGACGCGGGCCGGGGAACTCGGCAGTGCAGATGACCTTCGAGGGCGGCAGCGGTACAGACTATGGCACCCCGAGTTTTTGCTGCCACTGAAGTAAGCAGTCCGACAAAGTGAGATTTAGCAGAAGCGGGACAATTATATTCACGGTTGATCGATAGCTATATTGACGGTTGATCGATAGCCAGTCGGCAAGTTCTGTACGATGCTACCATGAGCAACGAATCAATACCGGCTGTGGGCATCGATTTGGGTACCACCTTCTCGGTGGTCGCCAGGCTCGACGACCAGGGACGGCCCGTCACACTGGTCAACGCCGAAGGAGACCACCTGACGCCCAGCGTAGTGCTGTTCGACCGCGAGGAGATAATCGTCGGCAAGGAAGCACTGAAAGCCTTGGCCACCGAGGCCGAACGCTGCGCCGAGTGCAGCAAGCGTGATGTCGGCCATCGTGTGTTCCACAAAGTGCTGGAGGGCAAACAGTATCCGCCCGAAGTCATCGAAGCCTTCATCCTCAACAAACTGCGGCAGGACGCCATCCAACAGATCGGGCCGTTCAGCAAAGTGGTGATCACTGTGCCGGCGTACTTCGACGAGGTGCGCCGCAAGGCTACCCAGGACGCCGGTTATATGGCCGGACTAGAGGTGATGGACATCATCAACGAGCCGACTGCGGCAGCGGTGGCCTTTGGCTTCCAACAGGGTTTCCTGTCGCGGACTACATCTAGCGACGAGCCGCAGCACGTGCTGGTTTACGACCTGGGCGGCGGCACCTTCGACGTGACGGTGATGGAAATCCGCGGCACTCAGTTCATCGCCTTGGCCACCGATGGGGACGTGCGGCTGGGCGGATATGACTGGGACCAGCGGCTGGTGGACCTGGTGGCCGAACGGTTCATGCGCGAACACCTGTGCGACCCGCGCGAAGACCCCCGCGCCGCCGGCAAACTATGGCGCGAATGCGAAGACGCCAAGCGCACCCTTTCGGTGCGTCAAAAAGTGGTCATACCGTGCGAATACCGGGGCATGGTCTCCCAGGTCGAAATCACCCGGCAACAGTTCGAAGAAGCCACCCAGGATTTGTTGGACCGCACGCGCTTCACCACGGTGCAGACCCTTAAAGCGGCCGGCTTGGATTGGTCGGAGGTGGACAGGATATTGCTGGTGGGCGGCTCGACGCGCATGCCCGCGGTGCGCAACATGCTCCAGCAGATATCGGGCAAAACCCCCGATAGCTCCGTGGCTGCCGACGAAGCCGTGGCTCACGGCGCCGCGCTGCACGCCGGGTTATTGATCGCCCAGCAGGAAGGCCGGCCGGCTACCTTCACCATCCGCAACGTGAACTCGCACAGCTTGGGCGTGGTGGGAATCGACCCGCTGACCAAACGCCGCCGCAACGGGATACTTATTCCCCGCAACACGCCTTTGCCGGTCAAACGGCGTCGGGTGTTTCGCACCCATAAGGACGGCCAGCGCTCGATCCTGGTGCAGATCGTCGAGGGCGAAAGCCCTTCGGCCGACGATTGCACACCGGTGGGCCGCTGCTCGGTGCGAAACCTGCCTCCCGGCCTGCCGGCGCGCTACCCGGTGGTGGTCTCGTTCAACTACGAACCCAACGGGCGATTGAAGGTGCGCGTGCGCCTTCCCCAGACGCATCACATGGTGGAGACCGAGATCGTGCGCGAAAACAGCCTCAGCAAGGAGCATCTCGACGGCTGGCGGCAATACATCTGCGGGCTTCCGCCTACCGATTACAGATAGGCCGCTTACCAATAGGCTGGTGCCATGCCATTTGTCATGTGGTGGACACCGGCAGGGCTGTGCGCCGAGTTGGGCAAGCAGGCCGAGCTTGGCAAATCAGCCAACGTCGAAAAGCAAGCCAGCATTGGCAAGCGAACCGTACTGGGACGCGCCCAGGATTGTTATCGGTTAGCACGCGCTTGCACTGCTAATCCGCGTGTAGTATGTTACAGCCGTGCGAGCGTTCGTCTGGAATGCCGGCCGTTTGCAACCACAGCGGCGAGCCGACTTCCGGAAGTCCGGGGTGCTATGCTAGCGCTTCGGTCGGTGAGAGTTCGCGGGCGACTTGCCCGCCCTGTTGCGAGGAGTGGCAGCAATGCCCCAAGGTGTGATCAAGAAGCTCGTCGCGGATCGGGGCTTCGGCTTCATTTCCGGGGAGCGCGGAGACGTTTTTTTCCATCATTCAGTGGTCAAAGACGGCAGTTTCGAAGACTTGCAAGAGCGCCAAACAGTCGAATACGAGCTGGAAGAGGAGTCCAGCGGGAAAGGCCGGGGCAAGGGGCCGCGGGCTTCGATGGTCCGTCCCGTATGACCCGTGCAACATCGCTCATCACGGCCGGAGCGGCTCGGGCAAGGCGGGCCGCCCTGGGCCGGGCGCTGCTTACAGCCAGCGACGCGCTGGGCGCACCAGCGGCAGGCCCTTCCGAAAGCACCGCCGAAGTGCTTAGTGCGGCTCTTTGGGCCTGCCAACAGGCAGCCCTCCCCGTGCCGACACTGGCCGCGGTTTTCTCTCGACCGGCAACTTCAGCAAAGCGCGACTCGCACCGAATTGTCGGGCAAGGCCGTCCGGGCGTCTGAAGTCCCATGGCTGCCCCGGCGAAAATTGTTCCAGAGGCCACCTTATGAGCAAGCACTTTCTGAGTTTGACGGCTGCCACGCTGCTGTGCGCAGTGGTCGGTTGCGGCGGGGGCGAATACGCCCGGCGGGTGGCGAAGCGCGTCGAAGAGCTTAACGCCCAGTTCGCCGAAACTTTCGACCAGCCCACCGAACTGCCCGGAATGCGCGCAGTGCTCTTCCGCCCGCTGAAACAGCTCGGCCAGCCACTCCAGGAAAGAAAATCCGCTAATGAACAACTGCCTCCCCAAAGGCTGCAACCGCCCATTGTACTGCCCTATCCGTTGCGGGCCACTTACGAAGTGTTCGTCAAAGTGCAAGACGAGGAGGGCCAGGTGCGGCGCGTTCCCTTCTACTGCTACCTGCTGGCCGAAGAGAACGTCAAGCAACGCGATCCGTATTATGTAATCAGCGAACGGGCGCAGGGGCTTTTCGGCGAGGAGATGGAAGGGCCGAAGGATGTGTCTTGCCTGGCACGCGATGGTAAAGAAAGTCGCTGGCGCTGGTTGCGGGGGACGCACAAATGGCTTTTCTTTACCGAAGATGTGGAACAGAAAAACGACAAGAAAAGCGGAAAGAAGAACGACGCTGCGAAAAAACCGCAGCGGAAATCGCAGGACGATGGCGCGCAGCGCACGGCGGAAGAGCCTCAGCAGCAGTCCGACGGTCAGACTGCGCCCAACGCCGCACAATCCGCCAATTCCGAAGCCAGCTCAACCCAATCGGGCGGTGGCTTGTTGCAAGCCACCACCGAGATCTACGCGCGGCACCAAGGCGGCCATATCGTGGTCATCGTGTGGCTAGTGCCGCAGATTCTCGAGCAGGCCGAGGGGGTGGAGAACCCACCACCCTCGGAGCTAATCCGTCGCCAGTTCGCCGGCAACGTGGAGTTCCTGGGCCAGTGAAGCCCCGGCTGCGGCTGGTGTTTTGTGGCGCTCGAGGGTTGTCCCTGATTTAAGCATCAAGTGCAACAGATGGTCGTTACTGGCTGGGCGCGGATTGGGTGGCAGCGGAGGCTTGTCCTCTGCGGCCATTGCGATTCGCTCTACTGCTCGTCACTGGCCGCCGAGCTGCACGGCTGGGCAAGCTAGCCCTGCCGCCCAGCCGCGCGGGGGAACTTAGTTTCCAACGATGCCAACGATTCGGGCGATCACGATTGGCGATCAGCCGGCGGGCTGTCGGCGCTGTTGAACCCCTTGGCCTTCAGGATCAGCGACATCTTGCGCTGGTGCAGGCCCAGGTCTAGTCCGGCCGGATACCGGTGCGGGTTCACGAACCGCTTTATTCCTTCGTGAAACAGCTCGAGCTGCTGGAGCGTCCGGCGGCGCGACCCTTCCAGCGAAGGAACATCGTACACACAGCGCCCGGCCCGAAACACCGGCACAAGCAACTCTTCGCTGTGCGCAAAAGCAGAAAGGTCTTTGCGACGGGTGGCGTCTGTGGGGTCGACTATCACCCAGCGTTCCGAAGGTGGGTGTTCCACGTCGTAGATGGCATCGCCGGCGGCCTGATCGCCATCGAAGAAGCGGCGGACTTGCAGCACGCCGGGGTTAGTCGTTTTGGCTGCTTCTTCGGAAAGCTTGAGCCGGTCAATCCACCGGCCGTCCTCGCCGCGTACGGCCGACAACTTGTACACGCCCTCCAACGCTGGCTGGTCGAAAGCCGTCGCCAGCCGTGTGCCCACCCCCCAGGCGCTGATAGCCGCTCCCTGTTGCTTCAGGCTGGCGATGAGGTGTTCGTCCAGGTCGTTCGATGCCAGGATCACCGCGTGGGAAAAACCGGCCTGGTCCAGGAGCTCGCGGGCCTTTTTGCTCAGCCAGGCCAGATCGCCGGAGTCCAGCCGGATGCCGATCATTTCGTGACCTTGCTGGCGCAACCAGCGGCCGACCTCGATGGCATTACGAACTCCCTGGAGCGTGTCGTAGGTATCGACGAGAAAGACGCAATTGTTGGGAATGGCAGCGGCGTAGGCGCGAAAGGCCTCCAGTTCGCTATCGAAGCACATGACCAAGCTGTGTGCCAGCGTGCCGCGGACGGGAATGCCCAACAACCGCCCAGCCAGCATGTTCGAGGTGGCTGCGCACCCGCCAATGTACGCTGCCCGACTGGCCGACAGCCCGCCGTCGATCCCCTGCGCCCGGCGCAAACCAAACTCGATCACCGGTTGTCCCTGGGCCGCCAAAGTGACTCGGGCGGCCTTGGTGGCCACCAGCGTTTGAAAGTTGATGATGTTCAGCAGGGCAGTTTCCACCAGTTGCGCCTGCCAGATGGGACCGATCACGCGCAGCAGTGGTTCGTGAGGGAAGACCACGGTGCCTTCGGGAACGGCATCCACGTCGCACAGCAGCGTCGTGCCCGCCAAGAAGTCGAGAAACGCACTGTCCAGCAGCGGCCGGCCGTCGTTGCCGCGCAGGGACGCCAGGTACTCCACATCCGCCGGCTCGAACCGCAGGTTTTGCAGATATTCCACTGCGGTGGCCAGTCCGGCAGCCACAGTAAATCCGCCGCCGAATGGATTCCGCCTGAAGGTCAAGTGGAATGCTGCCTGGCGCTGGTGAACGCCGGCGCGAAAATACGCGCAGGCCATCGTCAACTGATACAAGTCGGTCACTAGCGCCAGCGAAGGACGATACAGTTCTGATAGCATCTCGGTAAACCGCCTGACCTGAAACAGACACCTCCTGCCGCGCCTGGATAATCACTTGCGCCGCAACAACACCGACCACGCCAGCGCGCCGCCGCGCTGCGGATCGGGCGAATCGAAGCGTGTTTCCCTCAGCCATTGGAACTCGAACAGCTTCGAAAAGTCGGCACGCAGCTCTTCTTCCTTCACTCGCGGCGGACCGTAGTGCCGCTGCTCGTTGGCGTTGCCAGCCAGAATCAGCACTTGCGAGCCGGGCTTGGTCAGCTTGACCAAGGCTTCCACGTATCGCGCAGCGTCCTGCTGCCGCACGCCGTGATAGCAGCCACGGTCGTAAACCAAATCGAACGGCTCGAGTCGCGGGGGCGAAAGTACATCGGCCAACAGCCAGCGGACGCGCACGCCGGCTTGTTGGGCCTTTTGTTCAGCCAGCCGCAAGGCGGTGGGGGCCACGTCGATAGCCGTTACGTCGAAACCCTTGCGGGCCAGGAAAACGGCGTTGGTGCCTGTGCCGCAGCCTAGCTCCACTACTCGGCACGGCTTGAGCGTTTGCTCTTCCACAGCCCGAACCAATTCGCTGCTGGGGCGTCCGGTATCCCAGCCGGGCCGTCCCGAGCGGTAAGCGCTGTCCCAGCGTTCTAGGAGCTTTCTACCGGCCGTGCCGCGCGGCAGCAGGCCGGCCGGCAGATGTCGCTCGGCCATCACTTGTTGGCCATCCTGCTCGGCGACGGCGATCTTCCCTGCCGACTGGCTCAACGGCGGAAGCGTTAGCCGATATAAACGTCCCCCAACCGCCACGGTCAATTGGTACGTTTGGTCTTTCTGGCTCACTGCCGCAGTCGAAACCGCAGGCAGAGCGACGCCCTCGCTGCGCACATGGCACACCCGCAGACGGCGGACACTGCTGCTTGCCCCACTGGCCGATGCCGGGGCGGAATTCGCCACGGCCTGTCGCTTTCTGGCCTCTTTGTCCTCCTGACCGACAACCGGCGGCTCGCACACCAGCTCGTACTGTCCAACAACAATTATGGTGGTTTTGTCTGCGTGTTGTGGCTGGGCTGTGCCGGCGTGGTCAAGTCGCCAAGTTACTTCGCCTGCCGAACCGGCAAACTGTACTTCGTCGTCGATCAGCACGCTGTTGGGCTTTAGCAGTATCACGCGGCGCAACAGCCTGGCCTGCGGCGTAGACTGGGAAGCGTCTGGATGTGTAGCGGTTGCCTCGCCCAAGTGAACCGGCAGTTGACCTGGGCTAACGACGCTGGTGTTAACCGGGCCTTGAGATTGGCTGGCTGCGCTATTGCTTTGTGCGGCTTCCTGAGTCTCTTCGCCCGCCGCGTATGCGAACAATTGGTGGTCCTCGAAGGCCACCAGGGCGAGCTTTTCCGCTCTGCCGGCGCTTTGCACTACCGCAGCCACAAGCGGATACAAATCCGTCTCTGGGGCCTTTGCGGCCGCGTCGCACAGGTTGACTACCGATGGGGCATCAATCGACACCTCGGCTGCCGCCTTCTCGGCGGCAACGGCGCTGCCTGCGCTCAGCGTCCACGCCCACAGCCAACATAGCACACTGCCGGCGGCGATTTGCGCGAGCCATTGCCGCTGTGGGTTTTTCGGCCAAGGAGACATTGAATCCCGTCGCGTCATCGTGTTTCTCCGGAGCGTGAAGCGGAGTTGTGCTAAGCGTGAAGCCGACTTCTCATTCGAGGGAAGCGAAGACGATGCAAGCCAGCAAGCAGTTGGCGAAACATTCTTTGTTATCAGTCGGTGCAAGTCGAAGGCAGCAAATAGCGGGCGGCTCTGCCGGTTTTGGGAGCCTTCGGGTGCGCATCATGTAGGTGTCTGTGCGTCTTGTGTGGCTCGCTGGATGGCGCGAATCAGTTGTTCCGGCTCATCTGTTCCCAAACGGAACCGTTTGCCGTCTTTAAGCTCGATTTCCACCGCCCTCAGCCCAGAAACATTGTACAACCAGCCGTAGGGCGTGTAGCGAATTCCCCAGCCGTAAATCCAGTGGTTGCGCACCGCTGTGGCGCTGCGGATGTCGGCCAGCGCGACCCGTTTGCGAATGATTCCTGGACCAAAACTCCATTTTAGCATTCCGTTGCTGATTTCGATGGTCAAGCCGTAGAAAAGCAGCAGGCACAGCAACAGGATCAGCAGCACGACCAGCGCGATCAGATTGTACCCCCCGTAAACCATCGTACCGATAACCACTACCACTCCAGCGCCCAACGACACCAACGTTACCGTGCCGATTTGTGTGCGCTTGTAGGTTGTTTCCATGGGCGCATCTCGGTATGGGATTGTTACACTAATTGCGTTAATTGCGCGCGCCGACTTCCGGCAGGTAGCTCGACGCACTCGGCGGCCCGGGCTGAGCTTGGGGGGCGACCGTTAGTAAAGCACTGTCTTCCAGCGGCAAAGCATCCCAATTTCCGTGGTTTTGCCCACTCAACGCTTCCCGATGGGAAGACGATCGTGCGGAACATCTCCCCAATTCTTGCGCTGTTGCAAACAGTGGCCCGTGCAGACCACGACTTGGCAACTCCGTGTGGGCGTTGTCGAAACTGGTTACAGCGCTTGGTAGCTCGCGCCGGAGCCTCGGTGCGTTCATCAAGCCAGCACGCCATGTTGTTACGCTTAAAGTCGTTATAGGCAAAAGCTGCCGGGCAATAAATCGACCCTTGGGCATTACGTGGAAGACCCATTAAGCGGCGTGTCGGCAGCCAGCTCGCGCAGCTTGAACCGCTGGATTTTTCCGGTGGCAGTTTTGGGCAATTGCTCGACAAAGATGACCGAGCGCGGGTACTTGTGCGGCGCGGTGTTTTGCTTGACGAACTGCTGAAGTTCTTTGGCTAAGTCCGGGCTGGGCTGTTGGCCATCTTTGAGCACCACGAATGCCCGGGGTTTTATCAAGCCGTCTTGGTCGGCCGTGCCCACCACTCCGGCCTCCAATACGGCGGGATGTTGTTGCAAGATGGCTTCCACTTCGCTAGGCCAGACAGCCTGGCCAGAGACTTTCATCATGTCGTCGGTTCGGCCCGCGTACCAGAAGTAGCCGTCTTCGTCCACGAGGAACTTATCGCGGGTATTGATCCATTCTCCGCAGAAGGTGCTTTTTGTTTGCTGGTGCTTGTTCCAGTAGCCCGTGGCGATGCTGTCGCCTTTGATCCACAGGGTGCCGACGGTGCGCGGGGGAACTTCGCGGCCGTCGTCGTCGAGTAACCGTGCCTGATAGCCTTCCACGAGCTGGCCGGTGCTGCCCGGCCGCACTTTGCCTGGCCGGTTGGAAATGAAAATGTGCAGTATCTCGGTAGAGCCGATGCCATCGAGTATTTCCACGCCGAAGCGGAGGAGCCATTTTTCGAATATATGCTTGGGCAGCGGCTCGCCGGCGGAGACGCACATGCGCACCCGACCCAACTGCGTCCGCCCCGACTTCTCTGCCGCGTGCAATAGTGCTGCGTAGCTGGTGGGGACGCTGTAGAAGACCGTCGGTTGGTAGCGATCGATGGCATCGTAGACCGCTTCTGGAGTAGGACGGTCGAGCATGAGCACGGTGGTACCGCCAGTGTAGAGCGGAAAGTACAACCCGTTGCCCAGCCCGTAGGCGAAAAACAGCTTGGCCACCGAAAAACTGACGTCGTCTTGCCGCAGGCCGATTGTGCGGCGGGCATACAACTCGGCCGCTACCAGCATGTCGTGGTGTAGATGGACTGCCCCTTTTGGCGCCCCGGTCGTGCCCGAGCTGTACAGCCAAAAGGCCATGTCGTCTTTGCTGGTTTCGGCTGGCTCCAGGGTGGGAGAGTGTTGGTCCAGCAATTCATCGTACGGCAAGCAGCCGGGCGCGTGGCCATCGACCAGCAGCAAGTGTTCGGCGAACTTCAACTTGTGCCGGATAGGCTCGATCTGGGGCAGCAATGATTGATGGACTACAATTACCCGCGCTCGACAGTCGTTTAGCAGATACTCGTAATCCTTGGCCAGCAGGTTGGTATTTAGCGGCACGGCCGCTGCACCGATTTTCATCGCGCCGAAGAAGCTATATACCCACTGGGGCATGTCGGGCAAGAGGATCACTACCCGCTCTTCCATGCGGACGCCCAAACTGCGGAACACGTTGCCCGCCCGGTTGACCCTTTCCGCCAGTTCTGCATAAGTTATCCGTTGGTCCCCGCAAACGATTGCCACGTGCTGGCCATGTCCACACGCTACATGCTTATCGACCAGCTCGACGGCGGCGTTGAGTCGCTCGGGATACTCCAGGCCTGACATCGACCGGCTGCCATTATCTTTTTTTCGGGCGCGGTGTGACCTCAGCGCACCGCTTGCACCGTTTGCGTTGAGGGTTCAGTTTACAGCCGCACTTCGGGCACCGACGGTCTTTCAATTTCTTGACAAAATCCGTACGCGGACGAGTGCGCATACCGACTCCTTGTGCGAACCACTCCCAGCAGTAACACTTAACACTTATCTTGATTGTTTTGCTGGGCGCGAAATTTGCTTGCATCCTAGTCTAATAAATCAGCCTGCAATCGACAAGTCGAGCGCTCGCAAGGCGGCTTTCAGCTCCCACACCGGATTTCCAGATGGAACAGTACCCGATCGAGATCACCAGCGTGCACAACCCGCGGGTAAAGGCGGCGGCGAGATTGCGGGACCGCCGTCACCGGGAAAAACAAGGACAGATACTCATCGACGGCGCGCGCGAGCTGCTACGCGCGCTGGAGGGCGAGGTGAAAGTGCTGGAGGTGTACTTTTGCCCAGCGCTGGGCGATCGTCCGGCGAGCCGCGACGCTCTGGCCGCCGCTGTGGCCCAGGGTGCACAGATAATCCATGTGACCGAGGCGGTGTTCGACCGACTGGCCTTCGGCCAGCGAGCCGAGGGAGTTGTTGCGGTAGCAGAAATGCCGCTGCGCAAACTAGCCGACGTGTCCTTGTCGGCCAATCCGCTGGTTGCCGTGTTGGAAGGCGTGGAGAAGCCTGGCAACCTTGGAGCTGTGGTGCGCAGCGCCGACGCGGCCGGCGTAGACGCGGTCATCGCCGCCGACCCGATCACCGACCTGTACAACCCCAACGCCATCCGCGCGAGCTTGGGGGCAGTGTTTGCTGTGCCGATTTGCGCAGATACAGCGGCTGCCGTTCTGGATTGGCTACGGCAGCGGCGCATGAACATCGTGGCCGCCAGGGTGGACGGCTCGCTGCTTTACACCGATGTTGATTACCGACTTCCCGCAGCAATTGTGCTCGGCAGCGAGGCCGAGGGGCTTTCCGACCTGTGGCACGGACCGGATGTTACGCCAGTGAGGCTGCCCATGCTGGGAAAGGTGGATAGCCTTAACGTCTCGGCGGCAGCGGCAGTTATTTTCTACGAGGCCCGGCGGCAGCGCGGCATCCGGCGCTCCTAACGGCGGTTCGTCCTATGGCCCATTTGCTACTTGCGTGTTTCGGATGACGATTGTCGGTCCGCTACCGCAGGGTTGCGGCGGGCTTGGCAAGGGCAAGGCCCCCGGTAAAAGTTGCGAATCCCGTGAACGGTCACTGTTTTGTGCTTGTCGGTACCGAAAAAGTTTTGCGTGCCGAAGGCTTCACCGGCCGTCGCTTGGCCTCTCGGAAGATCTCCGCGGCCGTCGCTTGACATCATCTGGGCAGCAAAACAGAATCGCAGCCGTAAACCCCGGCAGCAGGAAAAGCCCTGCACAACACGACCTGTTAGGCGGGGAGTTCGGCGGGCGAACTCGGCCGGAATGTGGCATGTTGAATAGGCGCCAATTGTTACGTGGCTACGAAGTCGGCTGGGGCGCAGTGTGTCGATAGGGCACAGTTCAGCTTTGTGGTGAAAAAATGTACCCGATCAACTCGTTTTTTGCTTTCTCAGCTATAATCGCGGCGCTGCTGGTGGCGTGTGCTTCGGCGGCACCGCAGGACCAGCAACGACCGCCCAACATACTGCTGATTTTGGCCGACGATCTGGGGTACGGGGACGTTCAATGCCTCAACCCGCAGCGGGGAAGAATACCCACCCCGAACATCGACCGGCTGGCTGCTGAGGGGATGATTTTCACCGATGCCTACAGTTCTTCGTCGGTATGCACGCCCACACGTTACGGGCTGCTGACCGGGCGTTATTGCTGGCGAACGCGGCTGCAATCAGGGGTGTTGCTGGGCGACGGCAAGCCGTTGATCCCCCCGCAACGGCTCACATTGCCCAAGTTGTTGGCCGGCCACGGTTATCGCACCGCTTGCGTGGGCAAGTGGCACCTGGGATTGGAAATTCCCGAACTGCCCGGCGGCCCGCCGGCGGGGCGATCGCAGGCATGGCGGTACGACTATAGCGGGCGGATCAGCGGGGGGCCGACGGCCTTGGGCTTCGACTGGTTCTTCGGCATATCGGCCTCGCTGGACATGTGGCCGTTCGCCTACATCGAGAACGACCGCTTCACCGCACCGCTGACGGTCGAGAAGCAGTGGATAAGGCGAGGGCCAGCCGCCGCCGATTTCGAGGCCGTGGACGTGCTGCCCACGCTTGCGCGTAAGACGGTCGACTTCATTGCCCAGACAGCCGACCAGTCCGCTGCAAACCGCCCACCGTTCTTCCTTTATTTGTCGCTTACCTCTCCGCACACGCCTATCGTGCCGACAGAAAAATGGCGCGGCCGCAGCGGACTGAACGAGTACGGCGACTTCGTGATGCAGACCGATGCTGCGGTGGGCGAAGTACTGGCCGCGCTGGAAAAGACCGGCCTGAAGCGCGATACCCTGGTGGTCCTCACCAGCGACAACGGCTGCTCGCCTGCGGCCAACGTGGCACAGTTGGAAGAACTGGGCCACTACCCCAGCGGCCCGTTCCGCGGTTACAAGGCCGACATCTGGGAAGGCGGACTGCGCGTGCCGTTTATTGTTTCCTGGCCGGCGCGGGTTCAGGCCGGCAGCCGGACAGGGCAGCTCGTCTGCTTGAACGACCTGCTGGCCACCTGTGCTGAGCTGCTTGGCGAGCGATTGCCTGACGACGCCGGCGAAGACAGCTTCAGCTTTTTGCACGCCCTGCTTCAGCGCGAGCCTTCGCCCGACCGACCAACGCGCGACGCCGTGGTGTTGCACTCGGTAAACGGACGGTTTGCCATCCGGCAGGGGAAGTGGGTGCTGGCGTTGTGTGCCGGTTCGGGCGGATGGTCGCGTCCAAGAGACGCCGAAGCTGCCAAACAGGGACTGCCCCCACTGCAATTGTACGACCTGGAGTCAGATGTCGCCCAGCAGAAGAATCTTGCCAAAGAACATCCGGAGGTGGTGGCCCGGCTCCGCGCGCTGCTGGAAAAATACGTAACCGACGGCCGCAGCACGCCGGGCAAACCACAACGCAATGACGCGGATGTGCAGCTCGAAAAGAACTGACTTGTGCAAATAGACAGATGACCTTTGCAGATGAAAAATAGGTGACCTTTGCAGATGGAAAACAGGTGACTTTTGCAGATGGAAAAGAAGAGGAGGTGGCTTTTGCAGATGGAACAGAATCGATCTGTGCAGAGCGAAAAGAAGCGGCGTGCGCATGTCGAGAATAACTCAGCAGCGTGACCGTCGTCCGAAGGGTTCGCCTCGCAGGGCAACGACATGTGACTCGAAAAGCCGAAATGTAGCAAGGGTGGAAACCATGGCACAGGCAGTCAGATGTGGTCGTAGTGGGCTGCGTTTTTATGGCTGGATTTGTCGCTGGAAGGCGGCACCGGTGTGGGCGATGGCGTTGCTGTTGTTCTGGGGCGAGTTGCGGGCCGCAGGCGGAGAGCCGGCGGGCGGGATGTCGGCTCAGCCAGCCGGCAGCGCGGAACTGGAAGTGCCTGCCGAGAAATTTCCCGGCGGCAACCCGGCCCTCATGATGCAGCAGTACTGGCTGGCGGAGGCCGACAAGGCGTTTGCCCAATGGCAAACCGACTACGAAGCTCGCAAGACCCCGGAACAGATCGCCCAGTATCAATCGCGGCTGCGGGAGAGGTTTTTGCAGGCCATTGGCCGGTTGCCCCAACGCACACCGCTGGAACCGCAAATTACCGGTGTGATCCAGCGCGAAGGCTATCGGGTGGAAAAGGTGATTTTCCAGAGCCAGCCGAAGTTCTTTGTCACTGCGCTGCTGTTCTTGCCCGATGCCGCCCGTCATAAGCCGCCGCATGCTGGCGTGTTGATTCCCTGCGGTCATGCCAAGCCGGCAAAGGGACACGACGAGTATCAGGCGATGGGCGCGCTGCTGGCGCTGAACGGCATGGCCGCGCTGGTGTTCGATCCGATCGACCAAGGCGAACGCGGACAGTATCTGGGGCCTGACGGCTGGCCGAAACTTTGGGGCACGCGCGGTCATTCCAACCTGGGCATCGGCAGCATTTTGCTAGGGCGCAACACGGCGTGGTTTGAAATCTACGATGGGATGCGGGCGATCGACTACTTGCAATCGCGTCCGGAGGTCGATGGGCAACGTATCGGATGCACCGGCAACAGCGGCGGCGGCACCCAGACCAGCTACCTGATGGCTCTGGACGATCGCATCCGTGCCGCTGCGCCCAGTTGCTACTTGTGCGGTTTCTCGGCCCTGCTGCGAACCATCGGCCCGCAAGATGCCGAGCAGAATATCTTCGGTCAGTTGGCCTTCGGCATGGATCATGCCGATTACGTGATGATGCGGGCACCCACGCCGGTGCTGATCTGCGCGGCCACCAAGGACTTCTTCGACATTCGCGGCACGTGGGAGCTGTTCCGCTACGCCAAACGGTTTTACACGCGGCTGGGATTCGCCGAACGGGTGGATTTGATGGAAAACGACGCCGGACACAACTACAACACCTCCCAGCGCGAGGCGGTCGCCCGCTTCATGTCCCGCTGGTTGTTGGGCAAGGATCAGCCGATCACAGAACCGAAGCTCCAACTGCTTTCGGCCGCAGAGTACCAGTGTACGCCCGAAGGACAGGTGATGCTTCTGCCTGGGGCACGGTCGGCCTACGACCTGAACGAAGACTACGAAAACCAGCTCGCCCAGCAGCGTGCAGCGGCGTGGAAAGACGGCGCTCGGCCTGAGCTGCTCGAAAAGGTGCGGCACCTGGCGGGCATCCGGCCGCTGGAGAATCTGCCCAAGCCGAAAGTCGAGCAACTGCGCACGATCGCGCGGGAGGGATATAGCATCGACGTGATGCTGCTACAGTTCGACGATGCGGTGTCGCTGCCGGCGCTGAAGTTCACCCCTAAACAAGCGCAGCCGCGCCGGGCGGTTGTGTGGCTACATGACGCAGGAAAGGCGAAGGAAGCGCACAGTGGCGGCGCGCTGGAACAGTTGACTTTACAAGGCAATATCGTGCTGGCGGTAGACCTTCCCGGCACAGGCCAGTTGCGTCCGGCTTCGCAATGGAAGGACGCTTATATGGCGTATCTGCTGGGCCGGTCTTACGTGGGGTTGCGCGCCGAGCAGATTTTGGCGGCTGCTCGGCTCTTGAAGGAGCAAATGCCCGGCTTGCCGGATGAAGCCGTGGAGCTGATCGCCGTCGGTCGTGTGGCAGTCCCTGCGCTTCACGCTGCGGCGCTCGAGCCGCGGTTGTTTGCGGCGGTCAAGCTGGAAGGGATGCTTCCGTCGTGGGCCAGCGTGATTCACGGCGTGAAGCTTGCCGAGGCTGCCGAGGGCGCCGGCGTGCGGGTCAGTCGGGTTACCGACGTCCAACCGGCCGAAATCGTCCACGCCGCCCTAACCACGTACGATCTGCCCGAGCTGGTGGCAAGCCTGGGCAAGAAGGTTGCCATCGCGGCCCCCCAACACCAACAACCCAAGTGAGCCGGTGAACCGTTCACCCGAACCGGTGAACCGTATGCCGAAATACGAACGGGGGGAAAGAACATCCGACGCCTTTTGCGGCACGGCGCTTGTTACAGTCCGATGTACTTGGCGCAGACGGTTCGCGCTACAGCCGGATCATCGGTGCCGGAGACGATCACGCGGGCGTCGGGGAACACCGTCAGGTCGAATTGTTCCACCTTCACACGCAGCAGATACTGGTTTCGGCTGACTTGTCCAACCCGCCCAAGTCGCTCGGACAGATCGTCCAGGTTTGCCGTCGCTTCCTGGAAACTGAGCTGCACTGCGTTGCGGCCGCAAAGCACCGCCGCGCGGCTGCCTTGCCGTTGCGACAAAAATGGGAATTGCCGGCGTTTGCATGTCGGGCAATCGGTGCGGTGGCGCAAATCGCTTACGTCGATCTGGTGTATCCGGCCGTCCCATAGTTCAACCACCGTCAAAAACCGGGACACCGCCGCACGATTGCCGCTGAGAATCTTTATCGCCTCCAGTGCTTGCAGCGAGGCCACCACGCCTACCGTGGGGCCAAGAATGCCTTCGGTGTCGCAAGTGGGCGTGCTGCCCGGCAGAGGGCATTCGGCAATCAGGCAGCGCAGGCAGGCGGTGTGGCCGGGGATGATGGTCATCGTCTGTCCGTCGGCGCCAATGCACCCTCCGTAAACCCAAGGGATACCGCGATAAACGGCGTAGTCGTTGAGGAGGAAACGGGTTTCGAAGTTGTCGGTTCCGTCAACAATCGCATCTACGCCGTTGCAAAGCTGTTCGATGTTGGCTGGTTGCACGTCGGCCACCACCGGCTCGATGTGGCAAGCCGAGTTGACGCGCCGAAGTTTCTCGGCGGCGGCGATGGCCTTGGGAGCCGCAGCCTGCGCATCGGCCTCGTCGAACAGCACTTGCCGGGGAAGGTTCGTCACATCGACCACGTCGCGATCGACAATCCGCACGTGGCCTACTCCGGCGCGAACCAAGAGGTTGGCCAGCGTGCTACCCAGCGCGCCGCAGCCACAGACCAACACGCAGGCGGACGCCAGGCGCTGCTGGCCCTCTACACCCAGCGGGGCAAAGCGAATCTGCCGTATGTAACGGTCGCTCGGAGTCGCAGTTTGGCCCTGAATGTTGTTCATGTGCTGCAAAGACCAATCACATTTGTGCCTTAATGACGTTAGCAACTTCCCCTGGCACGACTCCGAACAGGCGCCCAATCGCACTAGGGCCTGCTGTACCGTGCCTACTGCTTTTGTTGTCTAAGCCCCAGTCAAGTAGAATTGTAGTATGGAGTCGCAAAACATGTACACTGTGTTGCTGCAAGCATCCGATCCCGCTATTGCCGACCGTTGGGCCAAGATGCTTGCTGAAGCGCCTGTGCAGATTAAGTTTGCCGGGCAGACGCCAACTTGTTCCTCGCCACCAGAGGTTGTGGTCACCGACGTGCTGCCCACGCCCGAGGCCAGCGCTTCGCCGGCGGCTGGCACGCCGACCACCGGTTGGGTGATTGTTGGTCCGACGCCCAGGCAGTCGCTTGCACCCACCGATGTCTTTTTGCCTGCCGATTGCACCGCCCGAGAACTTCAGCTCGCCTGCCGGTTGCTTGCCGAGTTGGTTCGTTTGCGGCGGCATCAACAGGCTGCTAATGCCACTGAAGCACAGTTGGCCCAAGAGGCACTGACCGATCCGCTGACGGGTTTGCCCAACCGCCGGGCGTGGGAGCTGGCGGTAAAACTGGAGCGAATGGACTTTTTCCGCTGGCCACCCTGGCCAGCAGATGCGACCGGCTCCGACCAACGAATGCTGCTGTGCGCATCGCTGCTGGATTTGGACCATTTCAAGCACATCAACGACGAACACGGGTACCTGGCCGGAGACGACGTGTTGCGGACTGCCGCCCGGGCGTTGCAAACCAGTTTGCGCCAGGGCGATTTTGTAGCGCGGGTGGGCGGAGACGAGTTCGCCCTGTTGTTGCCGGTCCACGATCCGGCCAGTGCGCTAGCGATAATCGAACGGCTCCGCAAAAGCGTGCCACAGCGTCTGCTTGCCGAAGGACGGCACGCCGTGACCGTTAGCGCCGGCTACTGTGTGGTGGACAGTAGCGCCGCTGGGTCTTTGTGGGGGCGGCCCGACCAACTGCTCGAAGCGCTTCATGCCGCGCTGCGCCGCGCTAAACAACAAGGCCGCGATCGTGCTGAGCCAGCCGGGCAACTCAACCATCCATCAGCCTGAGCGACAAAGCCTTAGGCCCCAGATCGAATTACTACGCGAAGGGTCACATCCTTACGCGCCCGGCCGAAACATGCGTCGCAGCATGGCCCGACCGGCTCGTCCAGCCGTGCATCTTGCTTGCCGTCGGGAAGCTGTAAGGCAAATCGGCGCAGTCGTCTGGAAATAGCGCGCTTTTTCGGTACAATTAATGCTCTTTATCTTCTGTGCCGGCGGTCCCATCTGATTGGCTGGCCGAGGAAGACAAGCGGAGCGGCGAAGTTTCCAGTCGACACAAACCAGGAGGCACGTTTTGGCCAAGATTGCTCGTCTTTCGGTGGTGGATCCGGATCGTTGTGTGGGCTGCCAGTGCTGCATGTTCGCTTGCGCCCGACGTTACCAACCCGGATTGGCCGTGGCTTGCATTGGAGTTCGCTCTTCGGGCGGCATGGAGCGCGGTTTTACGGTGGTAGTTTGCCGGGCGTGCGAAAACCCGCCTTGTGCGCGGGTATGCCCGGTCGATGCCCTGGTGGTTCGCCCTGGCGGTGGAGTGCGTCTGAATCCGGCCCTGTGCATCGGTTGTGGACATTGCCGCACGGCTTGCGTGTTGGGGGCGGTGTTTTGGG
Source organism: uncultured Pirellulales bacterium (assembly GCA_938015445.1). Classification (GTDB taxonomy): domain Bacteria; phylum Planctomycetota; class Planctomycetia; order Pirellulales; family Thermoguttaceae; genus CALLPE01. The sequence goes on along the minus strand of CALLPE010000006.1, from coordinate 86,642 downwards.
ACGACGAGGCCAACAAGCCGGCCATCTGCATTCATTGCGGCACTTGCGCCGCCTACTGCCCACACGATGTGCTGCTGCTGGAGCAGCGGGAGACTGTCCATGCTGAAGAATGATCCGCTGGCCAACGTGCTGTTTGTGGACCTGGGCAAGAAGCGCTTTTACGTCGAGCGGCGGGAAGACTTGTTCAGCCAGTACATCGGAGGCGCAGGGGTAGCAATCCGATTGCTCGACGAGCTATGCCCGCAAGGGTGCGATCCGCTGTCGGCCGACAATCCGATAATCTTCGCCGTCGGCCCTGCCACAGGGCTTTTTCCGCTGGCCAGCAAAACGATAGCGATGTTCAAGTCGCCCCATACGGGAAATTTGGGCGAGTCGCACTGCGGGGGCCGCAGCGCTGTGGCCATACGCATGGCGGGCTTCGGGGCCATTGTCATCCGAGGCGCCAGCAGCCTGCCGGTGTATCTGGCCATCCACGACGGGCAGGTGCACTTCCGCGATGCTTCGACCCTGTGGGGGATGGGCAGTAGCATCACGCCCGGACGGATCATCCGCACCGTCGAGTCCGGGGCCGGTTTGCGCACCATCATGCGCATCGGCGTGGCCGGCGAGCGACTCATCCCTTACGCTTGCGTAACGACCGAAACATACCGGCACTTTGGTCGGCTTGGTTTGGGGGCAGTGTTCGGCAGCAAAAAGCTCAAGGCTATCGCCATTTCCGGTCGGCGTTCCCTGCCCGTGGCCGACAATCGCCAGTACCGTCGGTTGTACGATGAAATCCATCGCGCGGCGGTCGATTCGCCGGTAATGAAGAAATACCACGATCTAGGCACCCCTGAGAACGTTTTGCCGTTGAACGCCTTGGGCGGCCTGCCTACCCGAAACTTGCAAGCAGCCCGGTTCGAAGGGGCCGAGGGGATCTCGGGTGAATCGATGGCCGAGCATTACTTGGGACGGCGGCTGGCCTGCTCGCATTGCCCGGTGGCCTGCATCCACATCGCCGCCCTGCGCGAACCGCATCCGAAGGAACCGTACTTCTACAAAACCTCGATGATCGCTTACGACTACGAGCCCACCTATGCTCTTGGCTCGATGCTAGGCATCGGCGACCCGGTGGGAATGCTCAAGCTGATGGACCGCGTGGAGGCCGTGGGCCTGGACGCCATGACCACCGGCGTGGTGTTGGCCTGGGCGACCGAAGCCCAGCAGCGCGGCCTGGTAGGGGAGGCAGAAACCGCTGGGCTGAAGCTCAGCTTCGGCCAGGCGGATACGTATATTCAGGCTGTCGATCTGATCGTCAAACAGCCCACCGAGTTCTACCGTTACCTGGCCCACGGAGTGGACGCCGCTGCCCAGCGCTACGGCGGACTAGATTTTGCATTGAGCATGGGCAGAAACGAGATGCCGGGCTATCATACCGGCCCGGGGGCGCATTTGGGCTTTTTTGTTGGCGCGCGGCACAGCCATCTGGATAACGCCGGTTACAGCATCGACCAGAATAATTTGGTGCATCGCCTCGTTCCGCCTGGCGAATTGATCCGCATGATCGTGGCCGAAGAGCGATGGCGGCAGGTTCTTTCCAGCCTGGTAATCTGCTTTTTCGCCCGCGGTATTTACCAGCCCCAAGTGGTGGCGCGCGTGTTGCAGTGCTCGGGATTCGAGCTATCGACCGACGAACTGCAAAGAGTCGGAACGGTGATCCATCAGCTAAAGTACCGCTTTAAGATGCGCGAAGGCTTCTCGGTCGACCAACTGCGATTGCCCAAGCGGCTTTTCGAAACGCCAGCCACCGTGGGCGGCTGGGACGAAGCTTACCTGCGCGAGGCCTTGCGCTGTTTTCGGGAAATCATTCTTCAGCAAGAAGCTCAATGATTATTCAGCAGGAAAGTCAACGATTGTTTTGCAGCAAGCCCAATTAGGTTGGTAGGGACACTGAAGAGCTCGACCGCCGTGGCCCGGTAGCTAACCGGCTGCCGAGAGCGCCGCTATGTTTCGGCGGGACGAGTCGCCACAGGCACTTTTCGCCAGAACCAGTTGCCACACAACTTGCAACTGTCAATAGGTACTGGAGTTGCAACTATGCTGGTGGTATGCGTTTACGTGCATGTCAAACCGGAGGGACGAGAGCAGTTCATCCAGGCCACTTTAGAAAACGCGCGGCAGACGATCGGCGAGCCGGGCAATTTGCGTTTCGACGTGCTCCAGCAGGCCGACGATCCCAACCGTTTTATTCTCTACGAAGTCTATCGGGATCAGGCCGGAGCCGATGCGCACAAACAGACCGCCCATTACGCCAAATGGCGCGATACGGTGGCTCCGCTGATGGCCGAGCCGCGTAAGGGTGTAGCGCACGTGCCGCTTTTCCCCCAGCAGGCCGAGCAATGGAAAACACCATCTTGACCGGCACCGTTGAGCACCGCACGCATGTGCTTGAGTGTGTTCGGCCTACCCGGCGCATGCGCCTACCGACGGCCTGGCCATTGACCGCCGGCCCAATGCGAACGTTGAGTACGCAAAGTTACACAACTTTACGTATAACCATTATCTTGTTTGGATTTGCGTAGAGGCCGGGGTGGAGGCGGGGCGTCCATGTCCACTCGGTCGTACTTGTGCCACAGCGGCAAGCCTTTGCGCACCCGTTCGGCCAAGATGTTGATTTTTTCCGGGGTGCCGGGCATCGCGTCAGCCGCCTCGAACGACATTTCGTCCACATCCGGGGGCTCGAAATCCCAAAGTCCCATCCTGATCGCTTCCAGCACGGACTTCGGCACAGCACTGCTCCTTACGTAAACCGACAAGGCAAACTACGACAGCGAAAAGCTATCCAGGCTTATCGCACGTCCATCTTAACCGAAAGATGAGCAACTAAGATGTGATTCAGTATTTCCATTCTGGATTTTTTGTCAAGCGAAAATTAGGGTCGAGTTAAACTTTAGCGTTTTAGCGTTTGCTCACCATTTGCCTGCTTGGAAGTGTAACCCACCGACTCACCCGTGCTTGCGTTCCCACTGTTTCATCGCCGCCTATACCCCACGGCAGTTGGTCAAAACTCACCGAGCAGAGAGCAGTGCCGAAAAGCAAAGCGCCCGGCGCCCTTGGCCGGCTGCGCGGCCGACAGTAGCGGTCCACGAGGCACACTAGGTTAAGTTAAACGGTGGGGCGTTTCACCCCATCGACCCCGAAAGCCCAAGCGCAGCCGTGACGTGCTTTTACACCAGTCCGCGGAGCACCTGTTTGGCCGCTGCGATGGTATCTTCGATGTCCTGCTCGGAGTGGGCCGCCGACACGAAGAAGGCCTCGAACTGACTACAGGGCATGTACACGCCCCGGTCGATCATGCCCCAGAAGTAGCGGGCGAATCTTGCCGTGTCGCAGGCGGAAGCGGTCTGCCAATCGCGGACCGGATGCTGACTGAAGAACAGAGTCATCATCGAGCCGCAGCGCCCAATGGTCGCCGGCACGCCCGCCTCGGCCGCGGCTTGCCGCAGTCCATCGGCCAGCCGGGCAGACAACATCTCCAAGCGCGGATACGGATTTGTTCGCCGCAGGACGTTGAGTGTGGCGATGCCTGCTGCCGTCGCCAGCGGATTGCCGCTGAGCGTGCCGGCCTGAAACACCTTCCCGGCTGGCAATACGTGGTCCATGATTTCGGCCGCACCGCCGTAAGCGCCCACGGGCAATCCGCCGCCGATGATTTTTCCCAAGGTCGTCAGGTCCGGCGTCACACCCAGCAGCGATTGTGCCCCGCCATACGCCACACGGAAACCGGTCATTACCTCGTCGAACACCAACAGTGCGCCATGGCGGCGCGGCAGACTGCCCAGCGCGTCGAGGAACTCTCGGGTGGGATTGACGCAGCCCATGTTCCCCACCACCGGCTCGACAATCACGCAGGCAATCTTCTGGCCGTGGCGGTCGAAGGCCGCTTCCAGCGCTTGTGGGTCGTTGTAGGGCAGAACTAGGGTATCGGCCGCGGTGCCCGGGGTCACTCCCGGCGAGTTTGGCACGCCCAGCGTGGCCGCTGAGCTACCGGCAGCCACCAGCAGGCTGTCAACGTGTCCGTGATAGCAGCCTGCGAACTTCACCACCATCGGCCGAGCTGTAACGCCGCGCGCCAGTCGGATGGCGCTCATGGTGGCCTCGGTGCCGGAGTTGACCAGTCGGACCTTGTCGACCGAAGGCACGGCCTCGATAATCAGCTCGGCCAATTCGCTTTCGGCTTCTGTTGGGGCGCCGAAGCTGGTGCCGTTACGGGCAGCCCGCGCGATGGCCTCGACCACCTCTGGATGGGCATGGCCGAGGATCATCGGCCCCCACGAACCAACGTAGTCGAGGTAGCGATTGCCGTCGATGTCGAACAGATACGCACCCTGACCCCGGGCGATGAAAAGCGGCTCTCCGCCCACCGCGCCGAAGGCCCGAGCCGGGGAGTTGACCCCGCCGGGTATCAATTGTTTTGCCCGGGCGAAAGCCGTCCGGCTCAGCTCGCGCGCCGCCATCGGTCATCCCCAAAAGCAAGCAAACGTCCTGCCACTGCTAAATCGCCCCATGACCAGGCCACCGCCGCGTTGTTTCGTTCGCAAACTATGGCGAAGCGGCCGGAAAAAAAGCCCTCGCGCAAGGCTTCGCCAAGTTGTTGAGAATAGCAGACTGCTGGTGGGGCGACAATTGCCGAGCGACGGGATTTAATTTCCGGACGCCCGCGAATATAATCCGAAAGATTGCTTAATGCAGTTGCTTCATGGCAAGTAGACGTGGCGGACGGAATCGATGGCGACGCTGGGGTTGCAAACGCTTTTTCTGGTAGGAGTCGCACGATGGGAAAGTACTTGTTGAGCGTGGTTGTAACGGCTTGCGCGGCATTATTGTGGAACGACGCCGTGGGTCAGGAGAACGTCCGTCGGCTGCCGGTCAAGGTGTACGTCGACAAGATGAAAGGCGGCTGGATAGGTCAAATGGTGGGCGTTGGCTGGGGCGCGCCGACCGAGTTCCACTGGCAAGCCCAGATCATGCCCGAAGACAAAGTACCGGTCTGGAAACCGGAAATGGTCAACCAGCACGGCAACGACGACTTGTACGTGGAAATGACATTCCTGAAAACCCTGGAAGATTACGGCCTGGGAGTGTCGATCCGGCAGGCAGGTATCGACTTCGCCAACAGCGGATACGCCCTGTGGCACGCCAACGATGCGGGCCGCAAGAACCTGCGCGCCGGAATCGCTCCGCCCGATAGCGGACACCCCCAATTCAACAAGCACGCCGACGACATCGACTACCAGATCGAGGCTGACTTTTCCGGGCTGATTGCTCCCGGACTGCCTAACACGGTCATTGCCTTGGGAGAAGTGTTCGGGCGGTTGATGAACTACGGCGACGGACTGTACGGGGGCCAGTTTGTCGGCGGCATGTACGCCGAGGCGTTCTTCGAGGACGATCCGGTGAAAATCGTCGAGGCCGGATTGAAGTGCATCCCAGCCGAAAGCCAGTACGCCGAGTGCATCCGCGACGTGTTGGCCTGGTACCGCCAGGAACCTAACGACTGGCAAAAAACCTGGCACAAGATCGAAGAGAAGTACAACAAGAATCCGGCGTATCGCAGGTTCTCGTGCACCAAAGGGAATTTTAACATCGACGCCAAGATCAACGGGGCGTACATTGTGATGGGGCTGCTGTATGGGAAGCGTGACTTGGACCAGACCGTCATAATCTCCATGCGGTGCGGGCAGGATAGCGACTGCAATCCATCGAACGCTGCCGGGGTGCTGTTTACCACGGTCGGTGCCTCGAAAATCCCCGCCCGGTTCACTGAGAAACTGGATATGAACCGAAAGTTCAGCTACACTGCCTACAGCTTCCCGCAGGTCATCGACGTGTGCGAGAAGCTCGCCCGACAGGTCGTCGTATCCGCCGGCGGCAAAATTGAAAAAGACGCTACCGGCGAAGAAGTGTTCCTCATTCCCATTCAGCAACCCAAGCCTAGCAAACTGGAACAGTGTTGGGAGCCGGGGCCTATTGCCAACAGCAAGTTCACCCCTGAAGAAATGGCGAAGATCAAACCGCCGGAAAAGCCGAAGAAATAGCGGCGCGGCAAAAGGCAATTTCGGCAGGGCGAGGGCGAAACCATCGCCGGCCCTGTTTACCGCGAAGCCGAAGCGGCGAACAGCAAGATCACGCCCAGCACTACCACTGCGGCGATGGCAAACGCCCATTGCATCCACGCCTTGCCTCGCTCCAGCTCGCGTCGCTCGCGCTCGGCCTGCCGCTGCTTGCGGTATTCTAGGCTGTTCTCGTAGCGCAAGCGGAACTGAACGTGGCAGAATGGGCAAATAGCGTCTTCGCCGATCATTTCGCGGGGCGTCTCCAATACGTGGCCCGACGGGCACACTATGTGAAGCACACCCTGCTGCGCGCCAGGGAATAACGCAAAACCAGGGGCAGAAGTCTGTTGCACGGAGCCGGTGGAAGAAACTTGCGCCCCCATCACGCCGGCGCCCGAGGAAACTTGCCCCCCCGCGACGCCCGCGCCGAGGCTGGACTGGACCGCGTGCGAACTAACATGGCCGGACTCAAGCACCGGAATATGCGTCTGCCCCCCTGGCATTTGCGCTCCTGGTGGCTGCGAGCCTGGCGATTGTGCAATCGGCGAGGGAACCAGGAACTGCTGTCCGCAATAGGGGCACAGACACTGGAGGCCGACCTGCGACTCGTCGGCCTGAAGCACATGACCGTGTGGGCACAAGAATTGGAAGGGCATGGCTGCACCGCCACCGCCAGTGGACGTCAAAATCGGAGATAACCGCGACAAGACGTTCCGTCCGAGCCGCAATACGTTCGGCTCTGCATATATTTTGAACCGCTGGCGGCCTGATGTCCATCGCAGCACCACCCAGTTCCCGCGCTTTTCCGCCCGGAGGCTTCAGTTGGCGGGTCATCGGGGCGCTTATGCTCCTGGTCCGGTCATCTGCTCCTGCTCTGGGTGATCTCCCCTGGTCCGGTGATCTGCTTGTGGTCCGGTCGTAACTCAGTCGAACTCCAGCGGTGCGCCGTTCCGCCGCGGCAAAGCACACAACAGCTCGAGTAACGGTCTGCTCGGATTCGCTCAACCTTTTTCGCTCAACCTTGCCCGTCTATTGCGGTGGCAGCGGCCCACTGCCCTAGGGCCATCAGCGGGAAGTAGATGCGGTAATAATCGTACCGCAGGTAGAAGACGCGCGGGAAACCGGTGCCGGTGAACTGTGGCTCGTCCCACGTGCCGTCCGGCTCTTGGGTACGCAGCAGGTACTGCACGCCGCGTGTTACCGCCGCATGTTGGCGCATTCCAGCGGCCATTAGACCCATGATGGCCCACGCGGTCTGGGAAGCCGTCGGCGGCCCTTGACCCCGGCAATTGGGAGTTTCGTAGCTGTTGGGTGATTCGCCCCAGCCGCCGCATGGTTGCTGATGAGCCAGCAGCCAATTAGCGCCCGCCACCACTGTCGGGTCATCCGGCGGTACGCCTACGGCGGCAAGTCCGCTGATGACCTGCCAGGTTCCGTAGATGTAGTTGACTCCCCAGCGGCCGAACCAACTGCCGTCTGGCTCTTGGGCGCGGCGGAGATAGGCCACGGCGCGGTCGACGACCGGGTCGCCGGTGCGCAGTCCCAGTTTGCCCAGCGCCTGAAGCACCCTGCCGCTCAGGTCGGGCGTGCTAGGGTCGATCATGGCGTTGTGGTCGGCAAAGGGCACGTAACACAGGAACTGCCGGTTGTTGTTGCGGTCGAAGGCGCCCCAACCGCCGTCGTCGTTCTGCATAGCCAGCAGCCAGCGCAACCCGCGGTCGATGGCTTCGGCAGAGCGGGCCATCAACTCGATCTGCTGCTGTTGGTCTTCGTGGGGTAGGCAGTCGGTTTCCAGCAAGCGCAATTGGCCGGGAAAGCCGTCGGGTGGCTGTGGCGGATCATCGAACTGGGTGCGCAGGGCCATCAGCACCATAGCCGTGTCGTCGTTGTCTGGGTAGAAGTCGTTATGGTACTCGAAACACCAACCGCCCGGCTCGGCCTCGACCATCGCTGCCCAGTCGCCCTGGCGGCGGATTTGGCGGTCCAACAGCCATCCAATAGCCTGCTGCATCGGCGGTGCCTGCGGCGGAATGCCGGCAGCCGCCAGCGCGCGGACAGAAATCGCCGTATCCCATACCGGCGATTTGCACGGCTGGATGCGCAGCGAATCGCCGTCGAGGTCTTCTACGATAAGGGCTTCCAGTTGGCGACGGAGATAGCGCATTTCGGGGCTTTCGGCGGAGTACCCCAAACAGCCCAGTGCCACGATGCTCCAGACAATCGGCGGATAGATCGCCCCCGGACCGTCGCTTCCCTGGAAGTGTTCAAGCAGCCAGCGATGGGCGGCAGCGATCGCCCTGCGTCGCAACGGGGTCAGTTGGCGACGCTGACACCAACGGAGCATCCGATCCACGGTGCGGAAGAACCGGTCCCAACTCAGCAGCCCAGTCCCGCCGGGCAAGCCCGGACACCGCAGCGGTGGCCAGTCCTCCGGCTTCCGCAAAAACAATTCCCGAATGCCCAAGTGCGGCGCAACGGCACGAACCGGCTGGAAGGCCGAGACGATCGACAGCGGCACGATGATCGTCCGCGACCAGGCGCTCACGCCCGCCAGACTGGCCGGAAACCAGTGGGGCAACAGCACTACCTCCGGAGGCACAGCCGGACATTGCTGGTAGGAAATTTGCCCCAGCATGGCAAGGTAGTAGCGGGTATAGCTGTTTACGGCGTCGGCCCCGCCGGAGGCGAGAATCGCCCCCCGGGCGCGCTGCATATACTCCGCACTGGGGTCATGGCCTGTCAGCTTTAAGGCGAAATATGCTTTGACGCTGACGTTAACATCCACGCTGCCGCCGGGATATTTTGCCCAGCCGCCTTCGGAAAGCTGCTGTTGGCGGATGTAAGCGGCGGCGCGGCGGGCCAGCGCGGTGTCCTGCTCGCCCAAGTACGCCAGCAATAAGACGGTTTCGCTTTCCAAGATGGTGTCGCCCTGCAACTCGGCGCACCAGTGGCCGTCGGGATGTTGCTGGGCAAGCAGCCAGCTTCGGCACCGGGCGATGGCACGGCGAACCTGACTGCTCAACGTGCGAGTTATGACTCCTACGTCGCCGTCGAATGTGGAAGACTGCTTTTGGAAAACCGTGGGGCTTCCCGCGTCCGAGTTACGTAACCGCATCGACACTTGCCCTCCGAAGCAAGCTTTTCCCCTTCCTTGACCGGCTGCCCGCTCCCGGCACCGGCGATTGCCACACTTTACGAAATATCGGAAAACCGGGCAAGATCAGTGTTCTGTAGCGGTATGCACGCTATAGCCTGTGCGCCATAACGGTTGTCGCGTCCACCAAACATTGTATTGCTCAGCGTTTCGCTTCTCGTGTCGAACCAAAGCGATTATCCTGTCGACGATACCAGCGCCGCGACGAAATGCTGGCGACTGTTTCAACCAGAAACTGCCTAGCTCCTGAGCGTAACCGCCCGCATCTCTGCCGACAGACCGTCCGGCAGCTCTGGCCGGCAAAAGCTCCGCTTGAGGCTATGGGGTTGATGTGAGCGACCTGCGCACGCTCTGTGGCGGTTTTGGCTGCCGATAAGGCGCATTCCCAGATTCTCTAGTTTGTCTGCCTTTTGTGGGAGGTGGGAAAATACGGTCTGGTTTAATTCGCCTGAAATCGCTACACTCCAGACCGCTTGTCGACCAACGCGCATCGGCCAAGTATCGCTTTTCACCAAACGCGACTTGCGCTTTATTAAAAACTCTTCGCCCACGAGCTCGACATCAGGAGGCTAGATTACCTATGCCGGCCAATCTGGCAGCACGCACAATTGCGATTGCAGGAGGTTACATGGATTTCGCTTCGAGTTGCTCGCCTGGGCGGGTCGGGGCGTTTCGCAGGGCGATTGCGGCATGTTGTGCTGCCCTGAGCTTAGTGGTAGCGGCCTCGGATGTGCTGGCGGCTCCGCCGTGGAGCGCGCTGATTTCCGCTAACCGCGTTTCCTGCGACCCCGAAAAAGACTACTTTGTCACTGCCGAAAACGGCCCGTGGATGATCGTCGCTTGCAGTTTTTCGGGCGAAGGCGCGCAGCAGCAAGCCAAGGAGTTGGTCTTGGAGCTCCGCAAGCGCTACAAGTTGGAAGCGTATGTCCACAAGGTGAAGTTCGACCGCGGCGAAACGATAGGCCGCGGAGTAGACCGCTTCGGTCAGCCGCAGCGGATGCGATATTTGCACGGCGGCGAAATAGAAGAATACGCCGTGCTGGTGGGAAACTATCGCTCGGTGGACGATCCAGAAGCGCAGCGGACTTTGCAAAAAATCAAGTATGCGCGGCCGGAGTGCTTGGAAATCAAAGAGGGTAAGGTAACGCATCAGTCGCTGGCTGGCTGGCGGATGATCCAGCGGCAAGTACACGAAATGATCGGTAGCGAAAAGCGCAAATGGGGGCCGATGGGCAGGGCGTTTCTGGCCCCCAATCCTCTGTTGCCCAAGGAAGCGCTGGTTCCACCGGGACTGGACCCGCTGGTCGAACAGATGAATCGCGACGTACCTCACAGCCTGCTGAAATGCCCCGGCAAGTACAGCGTGCTGGTGGCGACCTTCAAAGGAAAAGAGGCCCTGACGCCGGAAGAGTTCGAGAGGATGCAGCGTAGCAAACCTGGCCAGACGAGCGACCTTGCCATGGCGGCCTTGAAGGCACACTTATTGACCGAGGCCTTGCGCATGAAGGGTTGGGAGGCATACGAGTTTCACGACCGGTACGCCAGCATCGTGACCATCGGCAGTTTCGACAGCGTAGGCACGCCGCGGCCCGACGGGCGAATCGAACTCGACCCTCGCATCTACACCATAATGCAGACTTTCGGCGGCAATCCGGTGCAAGGCCCGGGAGGCGCCGGCGGAGTGAGCGTCAAGAAGTTCGGGCCGCTGCCAGAAGTGGGCGAAATTTATTTCGACCCCCAGCCCATCCCCGTGGAAGTGCCCAAGAAATCTATCGGCAGTGCGTACAGCCAGCCGATCGCCCGCGACTGGTGACGCGGTTCTGCTTCTGTGTTCTCGGCGTGGGTAGAGAACCGCGCGTTAGGGCAGCACCGCTGGCTTGCTCAACTGTGCATCTGTTCGTATGCTCTCAGCCTGGGTAAATGGGGAAAACCGGCTGGCAGGGGTGGCAAGCCAGGCTTGCCCCGCCGTGCATCTGGGTGGCCCATTACGCGCCGCAACCCGAATTGCCAGAGCACTACCGCACAACCCGGCGGTGCCACCTAACACGGAATGTTCTAAAATGCTTTGGCACCAAATACTGCCCAACGGCTTGGATTAGCCGCTTTCCCGAGCGCCGAATACCGGGGAAAGGCGTTTGGTTAGAGTCTATCAATCGCCGTCGCCATCATGTAACTTGTTTGAGCTGTGAAAGAAAAAGAAACATTCCCGATCGACCGTCCACAGTTGCTTGTGCTGGGGACCCGAAACGCAAGCAAGGCGAGCGAATTGGTACAAGTGTTTTCCCGGCTGCCGATAGTGCTGCGCACGCTTGCGGATTTTCCAGAAGCCATCGAAGTTGCCGAGCACGGCGCAACTTTCGCCGAGAATGCTGCCTTGAAAGCAACCTTGCAGG
>CALLPE010000006.1:0-70000 GCA_938015445.1 uncultured Pirellulales bacterium | reverse complement strand
TGGCGGTTCGCATTCCTGGGCCGCACAGTTGGGCTTGCTCGGGTGTGAGCGACTCGGCCAGTTCCGGAGTGACCAGGATCAACAGCTCCACTTCGTTGATGGTGTGCTCTGTCTTGCGGAAGGCCGCTCCCAGGTATGGCACATCGGACACCCAGGGCAAACCGCGATGGCTGGCGTCGATGCGTTGTTGCAGCAGCCCGCCCAAAGCCAACGTTTCGCCAGGGCGCATTTCCACGGCCGTTTCCAGCTCGCGGTATTTTACGCTGGGGATGTTGTTGACTGCATTGACTTTATCTATTTCGCTGACGTGGGGGCGGACTTCCAGACGGATGCGGTCCGGGCCGAGGATGATGGGGACGAAATCCAGTCGGGTGTTGTATTCTTTCCAGTCGATTTGCGGGATGCCGTTGTTATCCACCGCCTTGATGTAGGCGAACTCGCCACCGACCTTGAAGTACGCCGCCTTGCCGTTGATGGCCACCAGCGTCGGTTCGGCTAGCACCTTGGCCAGCTTGTCTTCGCGGAGTGCATCTAACAGCCCGAAGAACGAGTTGTTCCCGTTTATCACCCCGAACGAGAAAGTCGGGTCCATCGTGGACCTGGTTACCCCGCCGATGCTGACGGTGCGGATCAAACCGCTGATGCCCGACCCGACGAACCCTCCGCTGGAGATCTGGGCGAAATCGAATCCACAGCGGCGTAGCTTGGTGCGCGAGACTTCCATCACCTTGCAGTGCAACAACACCTTCTGCACGCCGCTAACGGTGATGTTGTTGATCACCTTGGGATAATACTCCAAGGCGATCTGCATGATGGTGTTTATGTGCTCCGGATTGTCCACCGTCCCTGAAATAAGCGCGCCATTGGCCACCGGGATCACTTTCAGCGAGGCGTTGGGAAATTGCGACTGCAACAGCAGGCTCAGCGCGCGGGTGTCGCCGAAGATGATTACATCCACGTTGTAGATACGCTTGTCCTCGTTCCACAGCGTCAGCCGCGTTACCCCCATGGCCTTGGCCGACACTTGCAGTTGGTTGGGAGAGATGGGCGTTACTTCGAGGAACTCCGGATTGTCTACTTGCACTTGGACGATGCGGCCTTCCAGCGTGAGAATGTGGCTGGTATGGACGGTCATCTCCAGCCGCTCGTCTGGCGATTGGAGCTTGACGACCGTGGCCGGCCGCTGAAGTAGATGGCCCTGCTGCGCAGCGCCGGCGAGGGGGGTCGGTTCGGCCGATTCCGCCGCTCGGGGGACGGCCGTGTGTAAGATGCCCAGCCAGCCGGTTGCCCACAGCAACAAGCCCGCTACCTGGCAACAGTTCGTGATTCTCATCCTTGAGTTCCTTGCAAAGTTCCTGTCGCCTCAAGCGTACCGACTGTGGTGAATTGCCTTGGTTGTTGCGGGTAGCTTTCGGCGTCAGGGCGAGTTCTACATTCCGTTGTCTACCTTCCCTGGCTCAGTGTATACGGTCGGGTAGTGCCAGAGGCGCTAAAATGCGATTGTCCACGCGCAAGCTTTTGCTGTTCAGTCCTTTGTCGTCGAAGGCTCAAGCGGTTGCTCCAGCGTCGGCTGATCCGCATCGGTATTGGTATCTATGTCCGCAGGTGGGGCGGACGACAAACTTGCAGCAGGCTTCGGCCCGCCACGCGATGTGCCAGCCAGCCCATGCAAGGGGGAATTGCCGTTGGCCACTTTTTTCCAAATGCCGCCGGCGTGCACCAGCGCGTCAGTAGTTGGCTCGGCTTGCAGTTCGATGTCGTCAATTGCACCGGGTCGCAGTACACGCACCGTCCAGCGGTTCGGGTTACTGGCGTGCTGCTCGACCGTCTGCGAGTTGGTGCCGGACAGACCGGCAAGCATTGCGCGCAATTTATCGGCCACGGGGTTTTCGGCAGCCGGCTCGATCAATTCTTCAGTCTTGCGGCGGCCGGGATTCGAGCGCCCGAACAGGCCGGTCGAAGTGACCTCGGAAATCGGGGCTTCCTGATCGTCTTCCGGACTGCGCAGCACCAGCCGGATACGGCCCATCTCGCTGGCCAGCGTCAGCGCGGCGGCTTGTTCCGGGGTGACCAGTAGCGAAACGGTCCGCTCCCGAGAGGCCGAGGTCCTCGACTGGTCTTTGCTGTCTGGCAGTAACGTGTCGTTGACCGCGAAGACCTTGATATCTTGCAAGATGCAGCGGGTAGTGGTTTCGTGGATGCCTTGTTCCGGCGCGTAGCGCAAATAGACCATCACGTCCACCCGGCTACCCGGCGAAAGCATGTCGTGAAACCCGCTTACCGCATCCACCTTCACCGCCACCGCCCGATAGCCCTTGGGAATGAAGTCGTCGGCCGCGCCGCCGGCGCCTTTCTGAAACAATTTTCGCTCTAGCAAGATCTCGCCGGCATACAGCTTGGTCTTGGTTCGCCGGCCCTCGAATTGTTCGATGTGGGAGATCGCCCCTTCAGGCACTTTGTCTTTGGGCCACTGTTCCACGCGGAGCATATCGGGCGTGACGGTTTCTCCCAGCGGAATGTCTTTGATAGCCACGAAAACACTTTGGCCATCGATAGCGACCGGCGATGGGGCTACGGCGCGATTGGATAGCGCCTGGGTCACGCCGACCGACGCCACCAGTCCACACGCAATGGCCACCATCAATAGTGCAGCAGATCTTGCGCGCATGAGCGTCTCCCGAGGCGGTTGGCCTCGAAGGTAGTTCAACACTTCAGCAATGCCTTCCTAGCCCCATTGCACCTCCTGTTGTGCGGTTTCCACGCTGCTGTTATGTAATTTGTTAGCTTCTAGTGCGGGCGTTTGCCGTGGGCTATTGTGCGGTTTCGCGCCGCATGACGGTCGTTGCCGACAAATTGGTGTTTGCCCCGATGAAAAACGGTGCTGGCAGCCAGCTAACTTGTGCGAACGGCACAGTTACCGTCACACTGACCGGCGTCCCGTAGCCGGCCGTGTTAGGCTCTGGCGGATCGATGATGATTGTCGCTCCCGAAATACGTGCGTTCTGCAAGTAATTGTTGACAGTCGCATTGACCTCCGCAGCCGATGTGCCGTCGAGCACGGCAATCCGGGCCCCTTCTCGGGATGCGTTGGTGATGATCTGCTGCACCATCACCATCCGGCCGAACTCGATCATCCCGAAGACCAGCAGAAAAAACACCGGCGCAACCAGGGCGAACTCGACCACGGCTGTGCCACATCGTTTTCTTCGGCATGATCGGCAAAGGCTCTCCAACTTCCGACCGACAAGTTGCCCAGCAGCACCAACGGCCTGGGCGGATGTTTGCGCTATTTGGTGAAAATTCAACCGTTTAGGCACCGTGGATAACATGCAGCAACTCATAAGAGCATCCCTGTCCAGATAAAATAGACAATCGAGCCAATAGCGATAGGAATGCCATACGGCAAAAGAAGCATCGAGCTTTTGCGCTGGGCGGCCAGTTCCGACAGCTCGCTGGGGTTGCGCACGGTAAGTATCTCGAAGACGATGGATCGCAACTGTGCAGCGTGATGTCGCCATGTGCGCCGCCACAGGACCATGCCCAGGGCGATAATTCCGCCTGCCAGGGCAGAAACACAGAATGCGTAGAAAGTTACGGTTGCTCCCAGCCAGGCGCCCACGCCGGCCAACAGTTTCACATCGCCGGCGCCCATCCCGCCGATCGCGTACAGCGGCAGCAGCAGCCCCAGGCCCACGGCGGTTCCTACCAGGCTCCCGGCCAGTCCCTCCCAGCCAAAAGCGGCGCTACTATACAACCAGCCGCCGATCACAAACGGAAAGGTCAGCCAGTTGGGCACCTTCAGCTTCCAGCCGTCGATGACCGCCGCGACCACCAGTACCAAGCTTACGAGCCAGATGTGCCAGTTTTCGGCCATGTGTTGACCCATCGCAGTGTTGATCCATCGGAGTATTGTTTCCGCCGCGTTGCTGCCTAGCTTTAGCAGCCGAAGTTGCACAAGCAGTCTGATTGGGTTTCCACGCCACTTCGTGCCCTGGGCAAACGCCCAGCACACCGGCTTATGCAGCGGGTTTTTGCGGCGGGCCCCGCTGCACAGTGGAACGCAGCTCCCCGCCGTCTGAAGCCCGCGCTGTCGGTGGGGAGTTCCAACCGGTCGGCCAAGGCTATCGGTCGGCCAGCATCAGGCCTGTCAGAGCGCCCAGCACGCTCAGCAGCACCACAACTGCTTGCACGACCGTGCCGATGATTTCTGGCGACAAAGTGGGATACATGGGCGACCTCTTCGTGTACTACTAAAAAATAGGTCGTGGCGCAGGCGGAAATGGTGCTTTCCACCACCAAAAAAGCACCCCTCGGCGCCAGATCCTCCGGTGCCGAGGGGTTTTACCGGTCTTGCGGTTTTTTTACGTTCCGGCCCCAGGGATCAGGCCGAACTGCGTCGGGCTAGCCGACGCTGGCAGACATCGCAGGGGCGTTAGCCGCCAAGCTGGTCGGCGACGTTTTGGAACGTGGCGCTGGCCTGCGTGCCGATGGTGCTAATGGCCGTCAAGCACACAATGATGATCAGGGCCAGCATCACCGCGTACTCGACTGCGGTAGGCCCATCTTCCGAAACGAGGAACCGGCGCACCTTCAGAGCAAGCGACTTCATTGGTATTCCTCCATTCCGGATTGGTCCCCGACGTCGAAGACCTCCCGGAACAACGGGTTTTCCGGGTTCCTTCGGACACTGCGCCTGGTGTTACCCTGGCGCCGGCCTGCGGTGTGCCCTGTGGAACCCAAACCAACATCAACGACTAAGCCCCCTCCCCGTCGCGTGCCGAAACACTCATCCCTTCGGCAACCAGGCTGCCGCAACAGCCCGAAAGCTTTTGCGGCCCTTGGCTTTGCGCCCCGGCCTTGCGACCGGTTTGCCTTTGTCGAGGATCAGTGGCTTACAGGCCTTCGAGCAGCCAAATCACAGCTAACAGACAAGCTGCTAGACAAGCGTTTAACTTAGCCGGACTCGGCTGCGCCGGCCATTTGGCCGGCTGGTGGAAGCTGGCTTACTGCCTGCCTCCACTATGAAAATTAGGTCAGATTCGGCTGATGTCAAACTAGGAAGTTTAGAGAAAACCAACAGATTACAGCCCATGATCGTCCGTGCCGGTCGGGCTTTGTCGATTTTCCGGGCCGTACGGACCGCACCGATAGCGACGGCAGCCATCGCCAGTTGCGCATCGGTGAATGGTATGCACACGGTATTGCGGCTTGAACGATGCTTGTCCCGCCATTGCCAGGCCCGACAGACAACCTACTGGCGCAATCAATAGGTTACGGGGGTTACGGGCTGCTTTCTTGCTCTGGCGTTTCCGACTGTCGTTTGCCGCGCGGCGACACGAGGAACAATATCCCCACCACTGCTGCCGCTACGGTCGGCCACAGCCAAATACTCGGCCAGCCGCGCGCCTGGACTGCCAGCCAGTCGTCGCGGGTAATCGGTTCATCGGTGCTGCTGGCCAACTTGCGCTCTACCTTCCATTGGGCGATGCGTTGGAATAGCTTGCTCAATTCTTCCTGGGTGTAGGTCTTGTCGTCGATCTTAAGCCCCTCGGCTGGGATGGCGTTTCGCTCTTCGGCCGATAGCCGACCATCGCCGTCGCGATCCAAAAGTGCCCCCAAGTCGTTCTTCCGTTCCGCGCTTTTTCCTGCGACCGCTTGACTGAGATAACCAAAGAGCAAGCGGATGTCGAACGGGGCGTCGGCGCGAACATCCCAGCGCGGCAAAGCCGATTCGACCGTCTTCCCCTCGCGGTCGACTGCGGTAATCGTTGCGATGGGGGCTGGGTAGCTGTTCATGACCACCCCAGACAACTGGGAACCGATGAACCACCCCACCCCCAGCATCAGAAACGAGATGAAGCTTTGGGCGCTGGCCCGCAGCTCTTGGGGTGCATTCTTATCTACGTAGATATACGAGCCGACGTAAACGAAGCAGTATCCGAAGCCGTGAACCAGTACCCCCAACAAGGCCAGCGGATAGTTCAGACTGGCAAACAGGGCGAAGCGCAGCGCCCAAACCGCCATGCCCAGCAAAAGTATCCACCGCAACCCTAGCCAGGCGATGAACCACGACATGGTGAACATGACGAAGATCTCGGTGAACTGGCCGAGGGTCATCAATGTGGCCGGGGCGAACCAGCCGGTTTCCATCAAGTAGGGATTGATGAAAACGAAATAAGACGTTGCCGGGATCGATACCAGAAAAGCGCACAGGATGAAGAACAGGAATGCCGGGTCCTTGAGCAGCGCGACGGTCTTCAGCCCCAGCACGTCGCCGGCAGCCTCTCGCGCTTTGGGCGGAGTGTGCGGCAGCGTCAGGCAGTAAGCAGCCAGCAGCAGTTCGGCCCCTCCGCCCAGGAAAAAGAACCAATTCTTCGTCTCTCCCAGAACCAGACCCACGATCCAACCCGAGACAATCCAGCCGATGGTGCCAAACATGGCGATGCGGGGGAACAGCGCCGCGTCGGGGATGTTACGGAACGTCAGCGAGTTGCCCAACGCCAGGCTCGGCATGAAGCACAAGGTGTGCAGCATCATGCAGGCCATCAGGCCGGGAAACTTGCTCTGCTGCGAACCGGCGATCAGCGCCAGACCCCCGACCAAATGCAGCACTGCCAGTATCCGCTCGGTGGCGAACAGCCGGTCGGCCACGTAGCCGACAAATAGCGGCGAGACTATCGCCGCAATCGCCGCGGCCGAATATACCCAGCCGATGTCCGCCGGCATAAGCTGAAGGGCCCTGCCCATGTACGAGGCCATGGGAACCATCCAGCAGGCGTAGATGAAAAACGTCAAGAAAAACATCGCCGACAACCGCGTGCGGATCCAAGGGTGGGCCGATTCCATGAAGGGTCCTCCTGGAATGAAAACATTTCCCGCGAAGCTGTTCAGAACCAACTGCCGCGTAGCGTATGATAAATGCTGCGGCCTGACAAGCCACCACTGCCAACCGGTGCTGCCGTGGCTATGACGGTCGTAAGGCGGGGCAACATCTGGCGCTGGCTGTAGTGCGCGCGAAGGTAATGGCAGACGCACGGCAGCCGGCGGATAAGCCCGCCGTCGGTTGTCACTGGTCCAGCCGCCGCTTGACAGGGGATGGATGCCGTTTGGTGCCTTCAGGGTGGCATGACCACATGCTAGCGCGGGGTTGGCGATAGCATAAATCGGGCTGCGCAGACCGTGTACAATATTGAGAACCAGCGAGAGTCACAGTGCGCGAGCGGCTCGAGCAGGTCTATCAAGACCACCGACAAGGGTTGTTTAGCCTGGCGCTGGCCATCAGCCGGTCGGTCGACGTGGCTGAAGAGGCAGTCCAGGAGGCCTTTGTGCGCCTGTGGCGATCGCGGCGTCAGCCGAGCGGAGATCCGGTTTCGTATGTATTCGCAGCGGTGCGCAACGCGGCCATCGAATTGGCACGCCGGCGCCGCACGACCGAGGCCATTCGTGTTTCGCTGTTCGATGGTGCGCAGGCCGATCCGGCTGCTTCGGCCATCGCCGCCGAGCGACAGCGCATCGTGCGCGAGGCGGTCGACCGGCTGCCGTTGCGACAACGCCAAGCGGTGGTGATGCGGTTGTACGGTGGACTGAGTTTCCGACAGATCGCCGATGTGCTCAACGAGCCGTTGCAGACGGTGGCCAGCCGATACCGGCGGGCGCTGGAGCGCATCAGACTGACATTGGAAGATAAACTGTGAGCGCAGAGTAATGATGCTCGACGAACAACTACAGCGAATCGAACAGGAGCTGATGCGGTTGCCGCTGCGCCGAGCACCGGCCACGCTCGACAGCAAAGTCGCCCAAGCCCGGCTGCGCGCCTCGATCGCCCGACGACGCAATCGGATGTTGTCCGGCTTGGGCGTTGTGGCTGCTGTTGCGGCCTGTCTGCTGGTGGCTGCGGCAGTGGTGGATTGGGGTGGTTCGGGCGGCCAACATGCCGAGTCTGCCTCCCCTATTGGCGTTGCATACTCCGCCCCGATCCAGATCGAACAGCTTTGGTCGTCGGTAGCGGCAGAACCGGACGTACTCGACGGCGACGGCCAAGCAGTGCGCATCCAGCACCAGGTTGTTCACCAAATCCGGTGGATCGACGAAGACCGGAACATCCGTATCCAATGGGATTTTCCCAGCGTGCACACCGAAACCATGCCGCTGGAACACAATCAATGGCCGGTGGAGTACAACTGACCGAGTGCAACCTGGGGGCCGAGGCGCCGGCAAGCCGAAGCCGGCTGAGCAAGCGCCGCACGTCGCCGGATTGTGCGCGGGATGGTGAGAGACAACGGGCGGGAAACGATAATCGGTGATAATCCACGTTAGTCAACGACAATCCACGACAACCAACGAGAATACACGTAATCGACGATAACGGGCGAGGATCAAGACGAGAATCAAACAGCCGATGCAGCTACAAGTGGCTGAGCAGGGCAGTGTTTTAATAGCAGCAGTTGCACAGGGGGGAGCTGGCGTGGGGGACCGCGGCTCTTGGTGGCGAGTTGGGCGTTATAACGGGATAACGGGAACTTGGCCATGTACGCTCGGGTAACGACGTTTTCGGTTTTCTGTATCGCCTGGATGTGGCTTGCCGTCGGTGCTGCGACCCAGAGCGAGCCGCAACCACCCCCTCCGGCCGCGCATCCGCCGACGCCAGAGTCGCCTGCGGGCAATTCTGGCTCGGGCGCGGCCCCTGTGGCGGCCCCAGTTAAGACCCAACGAGTCCCTTTCTTGGGCACGGCCACCACGCAGTTGCCCCCGGAACGCAGGGCGGAAACGGGCCTTCCTGAAGGCGTCGGCCTGCTGGTCCGCCACGTGCTGAGCGGCTCTCCGGCTGAAGCAGCCGGTCTGCGCCGCGACGATGTGCTGCACAAACTCGACGATCAGATACTGTTCAACGATCCGCAGTTCCGGGCGCTGCTGCGCCTGCATCGGCCGGGCGACACCATTACGCTGACCTTCATTCGGCAAGGCAAGCCGCACACCGTAACGGTCCGATTGGATGTGCGCGAAGTGCCCGTCGGCGACGTTCCCGCCGGCGAACTGCTCCAGTGGCTGTTGCGCGGCACACCCCGGTTGCCGGCCAGTCGATTGGCCTCCGCCTTCACGGCCAACTACGAAGACGACGAACACGTGCTGATGCTCTCCAGCGATCAATCGGGCAGACGTCTGCTGGCCAAGAACCGCCAGGGCGAAGTGCTGTTCGACGGCGCTGTGGATACCGCCGAGCAGCGCAGCGCCTTGCCCGAGGCAATCCGCGAAAAACTCAAGCGTTTGGAGACTCCGCCCAAAACTAAACTCAACCAATAAAACGCACGATAGACGGCACATATCACCGCCTAATAGAAGGGAAGTACCGTCACGTTGCTCTAGCAATCAACACGTTTCTCCAGCAATCAATAACACGCACGATAAAGGGCGCAAATCATGTTCGGGCGCACTTATGCTTGGAAATCGCCGCTGTTATGGTTGGCGGCATGTGCCGCCTTTAGTGGATTGGCTGCGCAGGCGTTGGCCGCCGAGCCGGCACCAACGCCTTGGGACGGCTGGTATAACCGGGCCGTCGGCGGAGTGCTGATCGACCAGCGCGGCATACTGGAAAATGCCACCACCGACCTGCTGGGAGAGCTGCGTGCAGCGCGGGCCAAATCGTTGCAGGCCGCCCCAGCGGCAGAGTTGAACCGTTTCACCGAGCTGCGAAAAATCTCTCTGAAAAAACTCGACGCCCAGTTGCAGCGGCACGCGAAGTCTGGAGAAAAGCTTCCCGACGAAGTACGCTTTCTGGCAGGCTTGCAGCAGATTCGTTACATCTTCGTAGATCCCGACAACCGCGACATCATACTGGCCGGGCCGGCCGAAGGCTGGAAGCTCGACGCAAAAGGGAACCTGGTGGGCGCAACCACCGGCCGTCCGGTGCTGCTGCTGGATGACCTGTTGGTGGCGCTTCGCAGTGCCGAACGAGCGTTGCGGGAAACGGTAAGCTGCTCGATCGATCCCACGCCCGACGGACTGAATCGACTCCGTGCTCACGTGGCGAAGCTGGAGCGAATGGGCGACCCGCAGCAGATCGCGGCCGGCATCGAGCAAGCGTTGGGGCCGCAGCGGATTACCGTTACCGGAGTGCCGCCGGACAGCCATTTCGCCCGCACCCTGGTCGCCGCCGATTACCGCATGAAGCGGCTGGGGATGAACTTCGAGCCGGCGCCGATCAAGGGCCTGCCCAGCTACTTGCATCTGCTGGACGCCAGCGGTCGGGGACTCAGCGCGGCGATGCCTCGCTGGTGGCTGGCCCCCGAGTATCAAGCCCTGCTGCGCGACGCCGAAGGCCTGACCTGGGAACTGCGCGGCTCGGCAGTCAAGGTGATGGCCGAAGAGGACATGTTCGCGCCGGGTGGCCAGCGAACTGCTACGGGCAAAGCGGGTCGGGCGGCTGCTCAATGGGCCGAAAACATGACTCGCCATTACGACCAGCTTGCCCTGGCCGAGCCGGTCTTCGCCCAACTGCGCGGTTGTACAGATTTGGCGGTCGTCGGTGCGCTGATCGTCCACGAGAATTTGCTGGCCAAAGCCGGTTGCGAACTGCCGACCATGCTTGACCCCGACGTGTTGCCTACCCCCCGTTTGCCAGCCCCGCAGCAGGTGCCCTCGAAGGTCAGCATGCTCAAAAAGAACGACCGCTGGGTGATAAGCGCTTCGGGCGGGGTGAAGATCGACCTGCGGACAATCATCAAGAAGGTCGAGTTGGCCGAGAAGCTAGAGACGGTACGCAAAGAGGCCCAATTGGCCGTCCACCACGACTGGTGGTGGAACTAAGCGGATTTTTTGGGCCGCTTGCCGCGCTGGGCCGACAGGGTGACAGCACTGTTGGCTTGTCCAGCGGTGCATCTAAGTGGTCGGTGGTGGAATACTACCCGAATTAGCAGACCAACGCTGGGCAAATCAGACCAGCGCTGGGCAAAGTGGCAGTGCCATCCTTGGTATTCGGCACTTGGCCGTAATCCGGCACCCAACCGAACAGCCTGTAGTGACCTTGCAGCGTCAACTTACCACTGCTAGGGGGGCTAACTTGCTGGACCGGTATGCCCCTCGACAGCCGGCTGTTACCGGCCGCGCAGTACGTCGCTGACTTTGGCCACGTAGGTGTGGCAATGCGGGCAGATGTGCATCACTACGGCAATCTCGGCGTGGCATTTGATGCAGCGTTTGGTGGGCATGGGCACAGGCGGAGGCGTGAACTTGGCAGGGCCAGTGGCCGCCCCTGCCGCTGATTTGGCCGCTTGATTCGCAGAAACGGCACTGCCAGCAGTACCGGCGGCCGGCTGAATGTTTTGCTCCGGCGGGTCTGCTAACAGCGACAAGATGTCCTCTTCCGAGACCGCGCTGGGCTGGATTTTGGGAATCTGTACCCGGGCCTTACACGCCGGACACAACCCGACGCGCCCAGCCATACTTTCGTCGACCTTCAGCGCATGCCCGTTCGGGCAAGTCAAGCGAATCGACATCGCTGAACCTCCCGGTTAGCCAGCCTCGCCTCTGGACCGTGGTTTGGATGCCGTTATCGCCTCGACTCTGTCGCCGCTTTGGTTCCGTCTTGCGCTGCAAGTCCGTTTGTTTGTTTGAGGAAGATGGTTTGCCGGGCTGACCCTGAGCCGGGTTACCTCTGGCGTGGCTGCGCATCAGCCGCACCACCGGAAAACCACTCATTATCATACCAGAAGTGCGTCGGCTTGGCTAGCGCAATCGGCCAGCCAGCTCCAGCCTTCCAGCGTGTCCTTGGCGTCAGACCAGCCGGTCGACCACAGCACGAAGACGGTCTCCGTGGACCTCGCAACCCGTAGCGGTGACAAGTTCGCCTACCCAATCGGTCGGCCCGCACAGCTCCACTGGCACATACTGACTTGCCGTGCCGAGCAACAAGCTGGGCGCCGCGGCAGACGCGAACTGGCTAGCATCCGATGCGGCGGAGGCAGTTGGAAACGGGATGGCCTTACACGGCGGGGCAGCAGTTTTGCGGTTTTGCCAGCGTCGATCGCATGCGGCCCCGCAATCGCCCGTATCGCGCCCATCCCGCCGTGGTGCTGAACGCACGGCCGCCGACTCCTCCACCAATACTTCCAGCCGCTGGCCGAGGAGACTACGCATGTACTGACGCCGCATACGGCGTCCCAGTGCGATTAGCCGCTGGGCGCGCTGGTGTTTGATCGAGTCGGGGACAGGCTCGGTCAGCTCGGCCGCGGCTGTGCCCGGCCTGGCGCTAAACCGAAAAACATGCAGCTTGGCAAAGCCGATTTTCTCTACCGCCTGGCAGGTGGCGGCGAAGTCTTCCTCGGTTTCGCCGGGAAAACCGACTATTACATCGGCCGTAAGAGCAAGCGAAGGCAACCTGTCTCGAATTTGCAAACATCGCTCTACGAACCGCTGTGCCGGCCATGGACGCCGCATCCGCCGCAGCACGGCGTCCGAGCCGCTCTGCATCGACAGGTGCAGGTGTTGGCAGAAGCGCTGCGGGTCGTGGCCGATGATTGCTAACAGCTCGTCGGTGACCTCGGAGGCCTCTAAACTCGAAAGCCGCACGCGGAACCTGCCGGGCAGCCGCAGGATTTGCCGAAGCAAAGCGGTCAGATTTGTCCCCGCCGCGTCATCGGTCGGCGCAGCACCGCGCGGCTTTTGCAGGCTGCCGGAAAAGCGTCGGCCCACATCCGCGCCGTACAGCCCCAAGTGTATGCCCGTCAGAACCACTTCCCGGTGCCCGTTGGCCGCCAGGCGAGAGATTTCTGCTATTACCTCGTCCGCCGGGCGGCTTTTGAGCACCGGTCGCACCTTGGGAATGATGCAATAACTGCACGGCATGTTGCAGCCATCCTGGATTTTGACGTAAGCGCGTTTGCGGTCGCCGAAGCGCCGCAGGCCCAAGGGCGGAACGTCCAAACCCAGTTCGACAAGCAGTTGGGGTAGTTGTTGTTTGTCGGGGATTACTTGGGCGTTGTGGCACAGGGCCGCCAGTTCTTCTGCCGCCCGGGCAGCGTAGCAACCCATGACGATCATCCGCGCCTGCGGGAATCGACGCGCCAGTTGGCGAACGGCCTTGCGGCTCTTGTGATCGGCCTCTGCTGTAACAGTGCAAGTGTTGACTACACACAAGTCGCACTGCTGGCCCGGCTGCGCCGGCCGATAGCCGAGCAACTCCAGCCCTTGGCAGAGATATTCCGTCTCGTACTGGTTGACTTTGCAGCCCAGCGTGACGGCGCAGTACTTTGGCGAGCTCTCAGACATGCGTTTGGCAGCAATCGACGGCACCGCCGGACCTCAGCGTTTCTTGGAGGCCGCTTTATACAGACGCATATACAGGGGATAAATGCGGTTGACGAAGCGGTATGCCCCGCGGCCGCGCTGGCCATCTGACGCGATGACTCCCAAAGCGTTCATCTTTCGCAGGAAGTTGGGAAAACACCTTTCGTTCGTCCTTTGTTAGGCGTTGCTCGACTTTGGCTTTGTCGAACGTCTCGCGCGGGGGATCGACCAGCTTGTCGAGTATGGCGCGATAGCGCCGGCTGCGGATCGCCCGATACACGCTCGGGTCGAGGTATTTCTTGCCTACGTTTCGCGCCACCTCGACGATTCCCTTGGCAGCATCAGAGCGATCGATCGTCGGGTCGATGTTGGCCCAATAGGTGGCGTCGCCGATTTCTTGCATGAGCATTGGCAAACCGTTGCAGTAGTCGACCATCAGCCGCATGGCACCTTGCTGTACAGTCAAACCAACTTTTTGGAAGGCGTGCCAGTAGAAATCTTCCACTTCTGCGTTGCTTAACCGTTCGATCTGCGAAACCCGGAAGATCCGCAACAGCGAAGACTGATGTCGGGACAAACTGTCGCGCCGCTCGGGCAGCCCGCACAGGACCATCAACACCGGCAGCCGCAGACTGTTCGTTGCTACATGAGCGACCACGCTTTTATACCAGTTGGCGAACTCGGGTTGGTCAGCCAGGCCGTTAAGATCGTCGAGGACGACTAGCAGTCCCCTCTTGGTTCCTTCGAGTTTTTTGACTACCGCAGCCAGCGCATCGGGAAAATCGCGTACCAGGGCTTCCAGCCGGTCGTCAGGTGGGCGGAAGCTTATCGATATGTTGAACAGCCTCACTTCCTGGATAAAGTCGCCGAAAAGCTCCTTCAATTTCGAGAACCAGGACTGCATGTACGTGTTTTTTAGCAACTGGTCGAACACGCGGCGGACTAGCTCATCCAAGGCAGTTACACCGCCGAGAAACACATGGATGCCCAGCATATCAAGCTCTTTGGAGCACAACTGCCTGAAAAACTGTGCCAAAGAACTTTTCCCATCCCCCGCTCGGCGGACAGGAATACGCTTTGCATTTGCCCTGAACACGCCTGTTGGGCGTAGCGCCGAATTTCTTTGATCTGTTTCTGACGACCGACAAACAGCTCTACCGGCACCGGCTCGCCGGGCGTGAAGGGGCTGCTGGGCTTCTCGGCCGGCATGGCCAACGAGTTGGCGCCGCGGCTAGCGGGCACTTGTTCACTCCCCTGGTACCGGTTCGATCGTGGCGTACATCGACCCTTTGCATCCGTCGATCAAGTCGTCCTTGCCGTAAGCCAGAATTTGGTCGCGCTTCAGTTCGGCGTGTTCCTTGGTGGTAGTCAGCACCACGCAGCGCCCCGTGGTATCCACCTCCTTGGCCAATTGGTAGCCTTTTTCTGGCGGATAGCCGAACAGTTCGGCCAACATGAAGATCACGTAGGCGTAAGTGTGATCGTCGTCGTCCCACAGGACCACGTTGTAGCGTGGTTGGCGCTTGGGGCGCGTCTGCGAGTCTTCCTGGCGGGTGCAGACGGTTTCCTCCGTAGGTTCGGCGACTGTCGGCGCAGGCTGTTGCGACATATGCACACCCCGTACCAGACTGGCAAACCGTATACAATCTTTCCCTTTTGCCGCGGACCGGATACTATGAACGCCGCATCACGAGTATATTGTATGCCACGTTTTCCCGCCTGGGTAGCGGCCGACCAATTGTGCTGCTGGGCGATGCGCGCTACCTCTGGGGTGGCGTTCTGCGGCGGCCGTATTGGTGGGCAGCCGGTGAAAGTCCATAGTTCAATCGTCAGAGTGCAGGCTTATGTTACAGATCGACCAATATCTGCAAGCGCAAGCCGCTCGGTTCGAGGAAGAGCTTTGCGAGTTTCTGCGCATCGCCAGCATCAGCGCCGACCCGCAACACCGCCCCGATATGGAGCGAGCCGCCGCTTGGTTGGCCGAACAGTTCGCCAGGCTGGGGTTTGCCAGCGAAGTGATTCCCACCGAGCGCCACCCGCTAGTCTTCGCCCAGTCGCCAGAAGTGCCCGGTGCTCCGACCGTCTTGGTGTACGGGCATTACGACGTGCAGCCGGTCGAGCCGCTTCAGATGTGGCTTTCTCCGCCATTCGAACCGACCCGCCGCGACGGAAACCTTTACGCCCGTGGCGCAACCGACGACAAAGGACAAATGCTTACCCACATAAAGAGCGCCGAAGCCTGGCTGCGTGTGCGCGGGCGGTTGCCGGTCAACCTGAAGTACATCATCGAGGGCGAGGAAGAAGTCGGCAGCGTCAGCTTAGAGCAGTATTTGGAGTCGCACGCCGACCGGCTGGCCTGCGATTGCGTCGTGATCAGCGACGGCGCACAATTCGCTCCCGGCGTGCCGGCGATAACTTACGGATTGCGGGGTATCGCTTACTATGAACTGCGGCTGAGCGGACCGAATCGCGATCTGCATTCTGGTTCCTTCGGCGGCACGGTGACCAATCCGGCCAACGCCCTGGTGCGCATTTTGTCTGCCCTGGTGGACGAGCGGGGCCGAGTGCAGCTTCCCGGCTTCTACGACGACGTTATCCCTCTGACGCCCCGCGAACGCCGACAAATAGCCGAGCTGCCCTTCGACGAACAGCAGTATCTGGCCCAGGTAGGCGTCGAAAACAGCACCGGCGAGGAGGGCTACAGCCTGCTGGAGCGCCGCTGGGCCAGGCCCACCTACGACATCAACGGCCTGTGGAGTGGCTATCAAGGCGAAGGCGCGAAGACGGTTCTGCCGGCCACTGCCGGGGCGAAGTTCAGCTTCCGGCTAGTTCCCAATCAACAGCCGGCGAAAATCACCGCAGCGCTGAAACAGCGCATCGCCGAGCTTTGCCCGCCAGGTGTGCGGTGGGAGCTGTTGGACCTTCACGGCTCGCCTGGCGTATTGATCCCCCTGGATAGCCCGTATGTCGAAGCTGCTGCCCGGGCGATCGAACGGGCCTTCGGACGCCGGCCGGTGTACACGCGCGAAGGAGGTTCGATCCCGGTGGTGGGAAAGTTCCATCAAGTGCTCCGCTGCCCTGTGTTGTTATTGGGTTGGGGACGCGACGACGACAACACGCACAGCCCTAACGAAAAGTTTTCGCTGGAGGATTTTCACCGGGGTATTCGGGCCAGCGTATGGCTGTGGGAGGAGATAGCTTGTTTGCAAAGTTAAGATGCGTCCCCGGCCGCGCCTTCGTCCGCCGGGTGCAGCGTCCCGAGGCAACATGGCGAGCGTTTCACTAGCAGTTTCCGACTTTGAATGACCAGTCATGCTCGACCGCAAGTTCATCCTCGAAAATCCGAAGTTGGTGGCCGAAAACTGCCGCAACCGCGGAGTGCAGGTGGATATCGAGGCCTTTGTGGCCCTGGAAACCGAGCGCAAAGCCAAACAGCTCGAACTGGAGGAGCTGAACCACCGGGCCAACGAGGTGGCCAAAGCCATCGCCAAGGCGAAAGACCCTGCACAGCGCGATGTGCTGAAGGAATCGGGCCGTCAGTTGCGCGAGCAGACCATAGTCGTCAAAGCGCGGCTGGATGCGCTCCAGGCGCAATTGGAGGCCGTGCAGCGGATGATCCCCAACATGTCGCATCCGGCGGCGCCGGTAGGCGGTCCGGAAGCCAGCCGGGAAGTGCGTCGCGGGCGGACGCCCATTCGCCAATTCGACTTCCCGCCACTGGACCACGTGCAGTTGGCCGAAAAGCTCGATCTGATCGACTTCGACGCTGGGGCGCGCGTTGCGGGTCACGGCTTCTATTTCCTCAAGAACGAAGCGGTGCTGATGGAACTGGCCTTGCAACAGTACGCTGTGCAGTTCCTGAAGCGCGAAGGTTTTATCCCGGTAAGCACCCCCGATCTGGCCCGCAACGATGTGCTGGAAGGCATAGGCTTCATCCCTCGCGGTCCCGAAACCCAAATCTATAGCATCGAAGACACCGATCTGAGCCTGGTGGCCACCGCCGAGATCACCCTGGGGGGAATGCTGGCCGATCAGACGGTCGAGGCCGAACAACTCCCCATCAAACTCTGCGGCATCAGCCACTGCTTCCGCACCGAGGCCGGCGCTCATGGCCGAGCAACGCGCGGGCTGTTCCGCGTCCACCAGTTCACCAAGGTCGAAATGTTCGCTTTCACCCTCCCCGAACAGAGCGATGACATGCTCGAGCTGTTTTGCGAACTGGAGTGCCGGCTATTCGACGGGCTGGGCATTCCGTATCGGGTGATCGACACTGCCACCGGCGACTTGGGCGGGCCGGCTTACCGCAAGTATGATCTGGAAGCCTGGATGCCCGGCCGGAACGAGTTCGGCGAAGTGACCAGCACCAGCAATTGCACCGATTACCAAGCGCGGCGGCTGAACATCCGCTACCGCGTCAAAGGCCAACGCGGCACCAAGCTGGTGCACACGCTCAACGGTACGGCGATTGCAATTAGCCGCACCTTGATCGCCATCCTGGAGAATTACCAGCAGGCCGACGGTTCGGTGATCGTGCCCGAAGCGCTGCGCCCGTGGATGGGAATCGAGCGGATCAGCACACAGGGTAACACAACGCCGAACTGACAGACATTCTCCAACGGAAACATTCTCCAACGAAGACTGACAAACAGTGTTCTACTTAATAGCAACCTGAAAAGGTTGAGGTGGCTCCGCTGCGACGAACAACTACCAAAAAAGTGTTTTTTACAAGCTCAAACTCAAACTCAAACTCAAGCTCAAGCTCAAACTTTTTCTATCTTTGTAGCCAAGGATTCTGTAATGTCCGAAATACCTTTCGGCCAAAATCATTATGCCGCAGGGGGCGTCGGTCCGACGGCCTTCGCACAAGCAGCCGTCCCCAGAGGACTACCGCTGTATTGTGTTGTCATCTTCGCCATGGACATCGCCTTTTCGCTTCTCCGCTTGGCTTTGGTGGGCGTCGCAACAGTGGCGATGTTGTTCTGGCCGGAACTCCCTGCTCCTGAGATGGCAAAGACCGCCGCATACGAGCTGCTCATAGGGGTGGCGATGGTCATTTTCGGCCTGATAGGTGACATAGCCATGCTGCTGAAGCAGCAGTGGGGCTTGCTGTTCGGCTGGCTGAAGGCGCTGTCGGTCGCCGCTTCGGTACTGGTAGGAGTTTGGCAATTACACCTGACGGTGCGAGAATTGCCCGACAACTCGCCGGAGCAAATCGGCGCTTACTTTGGCGGAGCGCTGGTACTAGCCGTCAGGCTATGTTTGCTAGGACTTTTCGTGGCTGCGCTAATAGTCTTCGGCCGGTGGAGCAGACAGCGCGTCGTGCTCAGCGCCGAGTCGCCACCGAAACAATGGTGAGATGGGCAGTTGCTCGGGCGATTCTTCCACTACATACCTGCGACAGCACCGGTCGCGCGCAACCCCCACGGCCCAGTTGGCCGGGGTTGTGCCCGCCGGGAACATGAACGGTCGGCGATCAGGATTCCATCCGACCTGTTTCGGCCAACGTGCGGATAGCGGCTTGGATTGCGCGGGGCAATTTGGGCCAGGCTTCGATGACGCGGGCCAGAACCGGGTCGATTTCCCGGCATCCCGCCGATGAGATGGGCGGCTTTGCAGTCCGCGGCTGCGCCCCGCCCGTGCCGCCCGGACTCGCCCCCAAACCTATGCAGTGTACTGCACCAGATGCCTCGGTGGCCGACTGCACCGGCGCACCATCGCTACTGGGCGCCGCCAGCGGGGGTTGCTCCAGCGGTTCGATCAGTTCGCTCAACTGCGGGGCGGCGCAGCGCAGCGACACATCGGCGGGCTTGGTAGAAGGGTCGGCGTCCATGCTTGCCAGGGCTTCCAGGGCAGCCCCGAAGGCCCAGCTCTCCGGGCCGCGTCGGCGCACTGAGCGTCCGGCAGTCTTCCGGGCAGCGCTTGCCGGTGTGGTGGCGCCCGACGACATCATGCCCAGCGGCACTGCATCGTCGCCTGCCCAACCACTGACGAGCCGCCAAGGTGCATCGGCGCCTGACAGCGGCAGTTTGCAGCGCGCCGCAGCAGCCGGTACATTGCTCAGCAGGTCGTCCAGATCGGCACGTTCATGCCGTCCAGCAGCAATGGGCATAACGTATTCCTCACGTGCCCCCCGGCTTTACTGCAACTTTTCGGTACCCTTCGAGCAGCCAAAACCCAGCCAAAAACGCGGTGCGCTTGGCGCAGGCGAAAATCAGCCTGCGGCAGCTCAAGCGGCGTCGGAGGCGGCACGGACGTCCGACCAGGTGCGTTTGTACTGGAGTGCTTCGAGCAGCTCGGCCAGTGTGAGAGTCTTCTTTTCCAGTTCTAGCGGGATTTCCATGCCCGGATCGCACACCAGGTCGACCGTCCCGTCCTCGCCGATCAGATGATCGAACTCGCGCAGCAAGCCGTCCTGAACCGCTTGGCGCACCAGATGTCCACGGGTGGCGGATACCTCGTGTGCGCGATCACCGAGGCTATCGGCGGCGCGTTTGGCAAGCGCTGGCAGATACTCGCTGGGGATTTCGACGATTTTCGGCACGTACACCTTCACTTGCATCGGTTTGGCTCCTGAAGCAAAGCAATTGCTCGCCCCATACCGCGGCGTTCCGCTGCACGGCCTTGGGACCGGTAGGCGCGGACGCGCTGGCGCATGTCAAACGTATCGGCAGTCTGGTTGTATCGGTTTGGCCTGTTTTGTCGGATTCTTGTTCTTTGTCCGCCAGCGCCGATAGATGAAATACTCCGCCAGGTTAAGCGAGCTAATATGCGCATATTGGCGAGTCTGATTCACTCTGTTTGATATTTTCCAGCCTAGCCATTATCGCCATTCCTCTCATATTGTTTATTCTCTGCTGTCCTTCCGGTCGCGAGAGCAGAATGCGGTGCTGTCCCCCTGGAAGCCGAAGGATTTGCCTTCGTTGGTATGTTTGTGTCCCGTGGCAACCTTAGCCGTGCGGTGTGTATCCGGCCATCTGGAGATTCATGGCCTCGTATTACCGTAGATGGGGTAGTTCAACCTGTTAAGGGTTCTGTTTTGT
Source organism: uncultured Pirellulales bacterium (assembly GCA_938015445.1). GTDB lineage: Bacteria > Planctomycetota > Planctomycetia > Pirellulales > Thermoguttaceae > CALLPE01. Next base: position 49,679 of record CALLPE010000006.1, on the reverse strand, counting down.
TAGAGCTTCTCAGTCATCGTGGATTCGATGCCGTACGTCAAATTTTCACCAGATTGCCGAAGCTGCTTAACCCGAAATGCCGATACCAAAAGGCAAACTCCCGCAGGGGATGCGCATAGCAGTGTGTGCTACGCGACAAGGATGGTGGAAGCGATCCGCGAACATGGCCGGGGAGCTGCTAGGTGCACCGCGACATCCAGCACAATTGGCGCAGTATTCCCTGTTTGGCCATTTTTACAGCCACACTGCTAACCTCCGGCTGCGCGCAAAGATGGACGTTACCTTCCAGCTCACATCCTACCGTCCCGACGATACCTGAACCGCACACTTCCGCTGCTGTTGCGGTAGAACCGCCACGGGAACCACCTCTGATAAACGGGGCGGACCATCGCTGCGCGGGCACAGGCTTCGCTTCGACGCAACCGATGGCGGAACGGCTTTTTGGCGTTTCTGCGCCGGTCGTGGCTTCTCCCGAGAAGCCTCCGGCCGCCCTGCTGGGCGAACCGAATGCCATACCTGTGCATGCGCCGCCAGGCACCGAGCAGTCTGCACAAGAGATGGCCCTTGGGTTTGGGCAGTTCGCACTGGCAGCCAAGGCTGCGGCCAGCGCCGATTGGGTCGGCCCGGCACCGTTGCCGTTCGAGACTTTGGCGATAGACACTTCCGTCCAGCCAGAGCCGTATGTCGCGTTTCAGCCAACACCGTATCTCACGGGCGAGGCGTCGCCGTACCTGACGCAGCCGGCCCATCCGCCGTGGTATCGGACCGAGGATCCTTCACAGGCTGTGACCAGGCAAAGCTACGAGCTGATACCACCGGCCAATGTGCTGCCATCCGATTGGCAAGTCGGCGGATCGGGTTTGCCTGAGCTTGCCCCATCGGAACGGCCGCACCGCAGAATCAGGACGCTGTGGGCGCAGGCCATAGGCGACATCCGGGCCGATCACGTCAATTACTACAGCGGGCCTAACCTGTGGGACTTGGCTCTGGGAGTGATTGTCGCCGCCCCGCTTGCCAATACGTCGTTGGACGGAGATTTTCGCCAGTGGTATCAAGAACGTGTTCGCACCCGGGGCACCGACGATTTGGCCACCTTCTGGAAGACCTTTGGCGAAGGTCAGATATTCATTCCGTCGTTCGCAGTACTAGCGGTGGTGGGCAATTGCTGTCCGGGGCGTCCCTTGCTGAGCGCGGCGGGCGATTACAGCGGTCGGGTGACCAGGGCGTATCTGGTCGGCGCACCGCCGATGCTGTTGATGCAATTCGCACTGGGCGCAGGCCGACCCGACGAGTACAGCGTAGGCTCCCAGTGGCGGCCGTTCCACGATACTAACGGCGTTAGCGGACATGCGTTTGTGGGCAGCGTGCCGCTGATAACCGCTGCCCAGTGCGTCGACTCCCCACTGCTGAAAGGTACGTTCTACGTGCTATCGACCTTTACTGCCTGGTCGCGGATCAACGACGACGCACACTATCTGTCGCAGGCCATGCTCGGCTGGTGGATGGGGTATTTGGCCTGCCGGGCAGTCAACCAGCCGCCGCCCGCCGAGCAGCCGCAACGGCTGCTTAGCGGACGGTGGCGATTCACGCCGCTAGCCACGCCGGAGATGACTGGGCTAGGCGTAATTGTGCGCCGCTAACCACCGTCGCCTCGCTCAGTCAGATTCCAGCCGTCAGCGGTCAGTCTTCGATCTTCAGTTTTATCTCGTCCGAGTTGGCTTTCAGTTCCGGAGCGTACATCGCCCAGGCTCGTGTGGGCAGCGCCGAGAACTGGCCAGGGATTTCCGCCCGCATCCGGTAGCTGACGCTATGCTTGCCCCGGGCCAGGGCGCGAACGAACATCACCACCCGGTTGTCGCGGAACTCCACATACGCCCCCAATTCGTTGCCGGTGTAGCCGCTGCGCAAGTCAACCGGCTCGAAACCGGCGGGCTTGGGGTCCTCGAAGACCAGGTATTCGTAGTCGTTCTTGCTCTGGATTTCCAGTTCGATTTCGCACAGCTCGCCGCTTTTCAGCGTGGCCAGATTGGGGATTTCCTCCCGCACGTACTTTTCCACCTTCTGGTCGACGACCTGTCCGCGCGAGCCAGCTACTTTTTCGGTCTTTTCGACCCGTTTCAGCCGGTAGTACTTCCGCTCGACCTTGATCTCCAGGCCGGCCTTGGTGATGAAGTCCTCCAAGGTGAAGTTGGTCATGTAGCCGTTGTAGTACAGCGGCCCGGCGCCTTTGCGGCGCAGCTCGACCTGGTGCTTGCCCGGGGCGACCGCTTCGCCTTCGAGCACGAACTTGTTGTCGAAGGCGAACAAGTTCTTGGGCGTGATCTCCACGGCCTTCTGGAGCCGGCCGTTGTAATAGACCTCGACGGTCATTTCGGGCTTATGCTCGCCGCTGCCGCGGAGGTAATCGGCAAAGGCCTCGACGCACAAGGCCGTGTCGCGCGTGCTGTTCCAGTATGTAGCGTGCTTGCGGTTATTGAGCAGGTACTTGACCAACCGCGAGGCCAATTCTCCCTTGGGATCGGTGCGGGCCAGCAGCTTCAGGTAGTAGGCGTGGGCCTCGTACTCGCTGCCGTACCAGTACCACCAGAATCCGTCGGGCAGGTTAAGCCAGGCGGTCTGATTTTCGTCGTCTTGCTGCACGTACTGGTTGATGTTCCGCAGGATCATCTCCAGCTTTTCTTTGTCATCCAGCTTGTGACACGACAGCCCGTACATGGCCATGCAGTAAACCGATAGTTTCAGCCGGTCGCGGTAGAGGAACTGGTGCATGTCGGGGTTCTTGATGCCCTCGTCGACCAGCACCATGTACACAAAGGCATCGAGGTTGTCGGCGTGGGGTTTCCAGCGCAGATGCGGCGGCTTGTCCTTAAGCTCGGCATTTTTGATCAACTGCACCTGCTCGTCCTGGTAACGTTTCAGCCATTGGATGCCGCGTTCCAACATGCCGGGCACCAGGGCCACGTCGCACTGGCGGGCTATTTGCAGCCCATGCACCACCAAGGCCGTGGTGTGCGGCGTGGAGTGCTCGCCCCAGCCGGAGAACCAACCCCAGCCGCCGTCGGAACATTGCATTTCGGTAAGCCGCTGGACGCCCTCGCGGACCATCTTGCGGACTTCATCCTCGTCGAACACCGGGTTGCGGTCGTAGCGCTTCCACTGTTTGGCCCGTTCGGTGTCCTCGCCCAGCTCCTGTGGATTCAGATTGGCCTGTTTCTTGCGGATTTCTTCCAGGTTCAGGCCCATGTCGAGCAGAACTTTCTGGGTGATGACCGTGGGCAAGAAGCGGTTGAGCGTCTGCTCGGTGCAGCCGTAGGGATAATCGACCAGGTAGGGCAGGGCGTCGACCATTGCCCCGGCGATCGTCGGCGAGTAGCGCACTTCCAGGCGCGACTGCTTCGGGCGCCGCTGGGCCGGCACAGTGACGGTGAACTTGCCGCTTTGCTGCTCCGGGCGGATGACGCCCGAGTAGCAGTCCATCTTCAGCATCCCGTGTACGTAGCAGGGGAACTTCATTTCCATGGCGTCCGACTCTTCGTCGGTCAGCGCCTTCATGCGGACGACGGCCTGGCCTTCTTCCAGCACGCGCACCCGCCAATCGACCCGCTTTTCCCCGTTCGCCTCGATCTCAACCTTCTGCGAAAGCTGGTCGAGTGCCTGGAGTGTGCCGCCTTCCAGTTCCAGCACTACCTCGACGGCCTTCTTGTTCTTCAGGTAGTTGTGGACGTTGGCCGACAGGACCACTTCGTCTTTTTGCACGAAGAAGCGCGGGGCTTGCAGGCGGACGATGAGGTCTTTGCGGGTCACCACGTCGGTCTGTCCCTGGCCGACCTTGGTGCCGTGTCCCATCCCCCAGACTTTGATGCGCCAAGTGGTGAGGTTTTCGGGCATGTCAAGCTCGATTTCGGCGGTGCCGTCTTTGGCTGTGGTGATCGCACCGTTCCAGAAGGCCGTGTCGGCGAACTGCTTGCGCACCGTGGGCTGAACCATTGCCGGCGCACCAGCGTCGCCACCGGCCGGCGCAGACTTGTCCTGTTCGGCCATGCCGACGTCGGCCTGTGGCATCGGCGCGCCGGGCGCCATGGATGGCGCGGCCGCACCTTCGGCAGCTTGGGCCATACGGCCGCTTGGCTGCGCCGTCATCGCGCGCGCTGCGAACGCTCCGCCGCCGCCTTTGCCCGCAAAACGACCACCTTGCGGCCCGGCGTCGCCAAGTTCCATCACCTCATCCATTTCCTCGGCCACCGTATGACCGAAGATGCCCAGGTCGGACATAGGCAAATCCTTCGGACGGGTGAGGTTGCCAAACCACCACGCTAGGTTGTGCTCGGTATGCGGATGATGGTGGCGCCGCCACTTCCAGAAGAACTCTTTGATTTCCGGCACGTTGGTGCCGCCAGATATGTACTCGACCGACTTGTCGTAGATGCTCACTACCGCCGAGCCGGAGTATGCCTCGCCGTTCAGCTCGGTGAGTTTGAGTTTCACTTTCGCTTTCTGGCCTGGCTTGTACGCCTGCGCCGATGGTTCGATCTCCACGTTCAGGATGCGCTTTTCCGGCGGAACGACGATCTCGCGCACCTCGGTGTGCACTTTGCCGTCGGCGACGGTCATGGCCTCGACGAAGAAGTTGGGCATGTCGCGCTTGACGACCTCGATCTGCTCGAGGGTGCTCTTGCCGTCCAAGCGCAGGACCTTCGGCGGGAGATATACGCCGTTGGTTGGCCGCACAAACAACAGCACCGTGCCGCCGGTCCGGTCGGTGTTGATTTGCAGTCGCACCTTGTCGCCGGGGGCATATTCGCGTTTGTCGGGCACCAGTTCGATGCTGTTGAAGCGGAACTGGGCGCTGTCGAACCCTTCGCCGATGATTGTAAACACGTAGCCCCCTTCGATCGTGTGGCCCTTGCTATCGGTCACCTTGTACGACAGGCGATACTGTCCGGCCTGCGAGGCCCTGATCTGCTGGGCGGCGAAACCCTCTTCGTTGGTATCGACCTGCCAGGTTTGCACCGGGGTTTCTTTGGGACGGCCTTTGAGATTCGGATAGCTGATCCTCAGAAGCTGCAAAACACCTTTGCCTTGCACAGGTTTGCCGTCGAGTCGTCGGGCGGAGAAATGGGCGGCAATCGTATCGCCCACCCGGTAGTAGCCGCGATCCACCCAGCCATAGACCGAAAATGGCTTGCGGGCCACCAGTACGCTGCCTTGTCCGACGATAGTCCGCCGCGATTGATCGACCACCTCGGCAGTGATCTGATAGCTGTGGTCCTGATTGGGGTGGATGGCTTTGGCCACTGCCGTATCGATCTGGACCTTGAGTGTGCCGTCCGGGCCGATCATCGCCTCGTGCTCGGCCACCAATTCCGGCGGCATAGGCATTCGCGGCCACCAGAAGGGTATGGGTCGTGGGTGCCCCCAGTCCTTGAATCCCGGATACCACCAGTAGTCGTACGCGAACCACCAGTAGCCGGGTCCGTAGAACCAGTCCCACGGGCAAATCGGGTACCAGCGTTCGGTGTGGCTGGTGCGCAGCACTTTGTACTTGACCTTGGCATTAGTGACCGGCGCGCCGAAGTAGTACTGGGCCTTGATGACTGCCTCGACCTTTTCGCCCAACATGACCGGTTCGGCAGGGGCGTCGATAGTCACCTCGAACTCGGGCTTTTTGTACTCCTCGACGCGGAAATGTCCGCCGCCAAGCGGAACGTAGTTCGGGGGTATCAAAGCCTCTTTGATGCCCTTGAGTATCTTCCCCACTTTGCCTGGGCCGCCGGGGGCTGCCGGCCCGTCTGCGACTGGCTCTGCGCCCGGCTCTCCGGCCGGTGCAACCTCCGGTGCTGCCTGGGCGACCACCACGCTGTCTGGGCCTTCGCGCATCACCCGGCCGCGCACCGGCCCGATTGGCGCTGGCATCGGCATCACTTCTCTGCCGGGTGGGCCGATCTGACCGGGCATAGGCATCACCTCTCTGCCGCCCGGGCCGAGCCCTGTATGACCATAAACCTGCATCCGATAAACGCCCAGCGTGGCGTCGGCCGGCAGTTTCAACTCGCCCTCGAACCCACCCCACTGGTCGGCGGTGAACTGTTTGCTTTCTACCTTTTCGCCCTTGGGGTTATAGATTTCCAGGTAAAAGGTCTTGCCTGCCGTGGGCGAAGTATCCTCCTGGTCGTACTGTGCGTGTCGTGCCCAGAACTTGTACTTGACGGTCTGTTCGGGCCGATATACCGGCCGATCGGTGATGGCGAATACCTTCAGTGCTTTGTATTCGGCGTCGTGCCGCTGCGAGTACCATACGCCCGTAAAGCCCAGGTGTGCAAAGCGCCCATCCTCAGTTCGGGCGATGATCAGCCATCGGTACTCTGGACTGAGCCGGTCCGGGCCGAGCAGAAGCTGGCCGTCGGCGTCGGTAAACTCGGCGAACTGCCGGGAGACGACCTCGTGCCGGGGAGGCTTGTCGTGATATACCGTTTTCCAGCCGAAGAATTCCACGTTGGCCTTGGCTACCGGTTTGCCGGTGACCGAATCGGCCACGTAGTAGAGCATTTTGCCTTCCATCGGCTTACGGGCGATGACGGTATCGGACACCCAAAGCACGATGAAACTGGTGTTCCCGCCCGCCATCTTCGCCGTTACCAGATAAGCCCCAGGCTTCTGTAGCGGCGTGGTCACCGTTACGCGCTTATCGAAGTGATTGGCCCGCGGCCTCAGCAACATTTTCCACTGCGCCACCTGAGGACCGCGGTACTTTTCCTCGTTGCGCTGCACCAGCCGATGGCCGATGTCGCCGATATTGACCCTTTCCCAATCTAATTGCTTGGGATTCGACTTTAAGTACTCTTTGACGTCGTCGAGCAGCTTCTTGATGTCGATTTCGTGGGCCGTGAACTCCACCTCCTGCCCGTTGCGGAAGCGGAACTCCACGGTTGCCCCTTTACCGGCCGGGGCCACCTGCACGTTCTCGAACCGGCCCCAATTGCCCACGATCTGATCCAGCCGCTGTTGCCAATGATTGCGCTGATGCTGTAGTACGTTGGGAAACTCCTTCAGCAGGCGCCGCCAGTGCTCGGCCGCCTTGGGGTACTGTCGGCGGTTCTCGAAAATCTGCGCAAGCTGCTCGAGCGATTGTTGGGCAAAACCGGTCTTAGGCTCTGCGGCGATCTTCTGGAAGATGCGGATGTAGTTGAACTCGTCGGGCAGCTCGAAGCGCTTCACTCCGGTGGCCAGCCGGGCGATAGTCTCGTTTTCGCCCAGGGTGTGCAGCGCATAGGTGCCAGTTTCGTCCTGGCTTTCTTCGCCCACCTCACCGAACCGCCAGCCGTAGTGAGCCAACGTCTCCACTCCGAACTGACTCAACAGAAACTGGGCGAAGTGGAAACGCACCTGGTTGAGCAAGCCGGGATTCATCTCTACGGCCTGCTCCAGGCACCAGCGCCAACGCTCGCCGTCGGTCTTGGCGTCCTCAAAGCTCTTGGGAGTGTAGTGAAAGACGGGCTTGCCTTCGGCGTCCACCGGCGCGCCGACGGCATCGCGGAAGTAGCCCCAGCCTTCCTCGTAGTCGGGCAGAACGCTCAGATCGGTCAGGTATTGCAAGCGCCAGGCTTCGCTGTGGCCGCGCTGGTTCAGTAGCACTTCGGCCAAATAGAGCAACATCTGAGCTGCTTCGGAGCGATTGTCGTCTTGCCGGGCCTTGGGCAGCGCTTGGACGAGCAACTGCAACGCCCGAACACGGTCGCGTTCAATGGCGTTGACCACTTTGCCGCCGCCGCGGTGTGGGCCGCGCTCGAACTTCCCGGCGATCATGAAGCCCTGGTGCTCGACTTCCATATAGTTGCGGGCAGCGGCCCATAGCAGCCGCCAGTTGTCCTTGTGGACGGCGATGACTGCCTCGCGGAAGTCGTCGATCTCGTTGGTGCGGTTCAGCCGCTGGAGGCAGTCGGTGGCCATACGAAGGTCTTCGCCCACTACCCGCGGATCGCACTTCGCATCAAGCGCCAGGGTGCGAAAACCCTCGTAAGCGTCTCGAAAATTACCTTCGTTCATTTCTTTGCGCCATTTGTTGCGCATGGCCTGCTGGTCGGCGGGTTGTTGTCCCCACATGTTCTGCGTAACCGAAGCCACCAACAGAGCTGTTAAACAAAAGAATCGGAACATCGCGTACTCTCCCACTGCGAATCTATAGGGTTATTGCTTTGATCACTGTTGAGGCCGACGGAGCGACGACTACCAGCCGTAAGAGCCGTGGCACGAGCAGCCGCCGAGTTCGTCTGCCCACAGCGCCGGCGTCGCCCAAAAAGGACCGGCCTCCGACAATACCAAATCGCATTTGTAACGCCTAGTTAGACGATCGTTGCCGCAGCCGAGTTCCCACATTTTTGCACAGGCGGTTACTTTTCGAGGGCGTATCCGGCAATTGAATACACCGTAGTAGGGGGCGCAAGCCATGGTTTGGTTTTCGGGGCCAGTTGGGCAATCAGCGCCGCAGCCAATTGCTCGCGGCGGCTTGCGTTTAGCACTCATGGCAGGGAATAATTAGGGTAACTGCCGAGCAATAAGCGGGTGGCGACCGTTAGGCGGGGCAGAGCGGGTAATTTTTTACCAGACGGGCCCATTTGTTTACTTTATTCGGCGGCCGCAGTGGTCGACGGTCAGCCCGGTCGGCCGCGGCGGGTAGGAGACTAGCCGGGCGGCGTAGCCATAACCGCTTCTGGGCCATTCAAGTTACTTTGCAAGAGGACTGTCAGTGCCAGATCAATTCGATCCATATTCCCAGTGGCTTGGGATCGTAGAGCCGCAGCGGCCGGTCAACTATTACGTGTTGCTGGGCGTTTCGCCTGCGGAGAACGATACGCAGAAAATCGCTCAGGCAGCCGATTTGCTAGCGGCTCGGGTGCGCCGAATTCGGCCCGGTGCGCATCTTGCCCAGTGGAGCGCGCTGCTGGATGAGATTGCTGCCGCCAAGGCCTGCTTGACCGATCCGGTGGCCCGACGCAGCTACGACGCCGCACTGGCGCAGCAAGTACCTGTTCAGCAAAGATTTGCGGCGCAGGCTGGGGATAACACTTCGATGGCCAATGGGGCGGTTGTCAATCGGCCGGCAGGTGTCGGGCCGTCTGCGCAATCGTTTGTTGGCCCAGATTTGTCGCCAGGTATTCCCCCAGCGACATCCCCAGCAATCGCGGCCGACCAGCGGGACGGTATGGGGACGCAAGACCGGGCTGGGACAGACTGGACGTCGGCCGCCCAATTGCAGCCTTTTGGCGGGCAGATGCCGGCAGGATATTCCGCCAGCTCGCAACCGGTAGCGCCTGCTGCCGGTGCCACCGAGTCCTACATCAGCCCCGCCGGACAGGTGTCAGCCTACTCCAAGCAATGGGGTCAGCCCGGCGACGATGCCGCACAGATTCGCGCGCCGTTTGCAGTCGGTTACACGCAGGCCCCGGTGTACGTTACCACACCGCAGCCCACTGCTCCGCCGGTGGTTATGGTTGGACATGCGCAGGCCGCGGCCATCCCTACTGGAACAGGTACTGGCGGTGGCCTAAATAGCGGCGGGCAGTTTTCCGGACATCCGGCGGAAAATCACCCCCTTCTGGCCGCGCCGACAAATGAACTGGCCGCTCCGATAAACCAACCCGCCTTTGCAGCCCCAGATGCTGCCGCGGCCGCGCTGAATGCGGTCGGGCAGTCCGCGCATTCCCCGCCGCGGGGAAGGGCATTGCGGGTAATCGCTAATGTGCTTTTCGTAATACTGATTGCTTTGCTTTGCGCGACGGTGTACGAGTTGCTCAAACGCAATGGGGTGCTCGCCGTCGGTAGTGCACGGGACGCGCAAAAACAGGGCGACGCAGGCAGCAGCTACTCCAGCTCAAACGGCAACGAGGGCCAAGAAGGCGCGATTAAACCCGGCCAAACAACCGAGGGCGAACCGACCGTCGGCCAATCCGGCACCGACGGACAGCACACTCCCAGCAGGCAGCACACCCCGGACGACCGTACGAACCTCGGACGAACCGCTCAGCATCCGGACAACAACGGCGGTTCGGGTACTGGTCGTGGCAATTCAGGCTCAAACTGGTCAAAGCCGGCTTCCCACCCAAGCGGCGGCAACAACGGTAAATCGCCAACCGGCAGCATCAACTCGGACAAACCGCCGACCGGCGCGCAGCAACCCCAGTCGCCGCCTGATGATCCGCAGAAGCGGGCAGCGTTTTTGGCTGCCGTGGAAAAAACGAAACACGCTATGCAAGACCGCGACTTGGAAGCGGCGCGAACGCATCTGAAAGCGGCCGCCGGCTTAGCCCAGAACGACGCCGATCGCGACCGCCTAGTGCGCGTAGAGACAATCTTGGCAAACCTGGAAGAGTTCTGGAACCTCTTGCGCGAGGCCGTGGCCAGGCTGCCTGCCCCCGGGGAACTAAAAGTCCGTGACACCTATGTGGCCATTGTGGATAGCAATCGCAATGGGATAATCGTCCGGGCGGCAGGGCGCAATCTATCTTATCGCATTGAACAGATGCCCATCACGCTCATCGTGGCCATCGTGGAACATAGTTTTCAGAAAACGGCGGACACTAAGGTTCTGCTGGGCACTTTCCTGGCAATAGAGCCTGGGGCCGACCGCGCCGCGGCGCGCCGATTGCTCGAAGAAGCCGCCCGGAGCGGACGCAACGTCGAGGCCGTTTTGAAGGAGGTCAACCTCTTGGGGGTGGCCAGCGGCGGGGGCACTTCGTCACCGGGCACGGGTACTCCGCCTGATTTGGCCACTAGGGTCGCGGCCGTCGTGCAGCAGGCTTCGGCAGCAAAAACCACCGCCGAGCACCGGGACGCCGCGATGGCTGCTCTGGCTTTGCTGGAACAGGCGATGAAAGAAAAGAAATTCGCCGAAGCAAAACGACTGGCCGACGTGGCGCTGGGCGCCGCCAGGGCGTCGAACAATCCCACCCTCATGCGACAGGCTGCCGCCGCCAAGCAGAGCGTAAGCAATTTGCCCAGCCAGTAGCCACTCATAGCCACTGTAATCTGGTTGAGATGTCCAGCAGTTAAAACGGGGCTGAAACCAGCAGCGATTCACCGCGCGTTCCGCCGCGCGCCAGCAAGCGCGTTGAAATCCGCAGCGATTCGAATCTCGTTGCAACCGGCGGTAGTGGAAAGCGCGTTGAAATCCGGAGCAGTTGAAGGTGCGTTGAAATTCCCGGTGGCGGAAGGTTCTCATTTACGCGCCGACGATACCGCCGCATTGTCGAACGCCGAGTGGCTATTGGGATTTATAATTCATCCAGTCCCAGGCTGCGCAGATAAGCCAGTTTTTGCTGCTTGGTGCCTAGCTGGCGGTTGATCTCGCGCCAGCGTGTCATTGCGCCGACCATAGCCTCCAGCACGCCCACCTCGCCGCGTACTACCTGATGTACCGATTGGTCCAGAGCCTTTAGGTATTCGGCCCGGCCGGGAATGCGCAGGCCGTCGAGCCACTGTTGACGCATCAGCGCTGTGTTGACCGTGGCGGCGTACTGAGCTGCTTCACGGGGAGCAAGCCCGCGCTCCACCCAAAGCTGCGGCGTCTGAAGGTGCCCGTGCCGAAAAAGCGTGGTCCACGGACTGACAGCGCAAATTTGCGGACTGTTGGTGTCATCGGACAGCCAAAGCAGCAGTCGATACGCGGCTTCGGGGTGCGGACTGCGCGCAGTCACCAGGCCCACCCTACCGGCGACCGACAACAGCGGCACATGAGCGTCTTCGTCTTCGGCACGCGCCGTCCAGCGATTGCGTCCTATGTCGAACACCTCGCGCGAGCCAGGCAGCTCTACAAACCCCACTGCAATCTTCTGTGCCGTCATTGCGCCGGAGTGTCCCGCGGTGGCGCTTCCGGCCGGCGGAATCGAAGGACTTCCCTCGGCTGATTGCGGACGCAGCACATCAGCGGCCGTAGGCCAACTGATGGCCATGGCGCACTGTCCTTGCCAAAACGCGGCCCGCACCGCGGCCGGGTCCATCGCCAGCGTGTCGTGGGAAGCCGTCTTGGCAGCAGCGGCCAGTTCCTCCAGGGCGCGAATCCACGGTGGTCGGCCCAGCAGCGGGTCCAGGCTTTCGATGTCCATCAGGGTGGAGAAGTTACTGCGGTGCTTGACGTACGGGGCGGCCCGGGCCATCAGCATCAGACCTGCCCAGCCGGGGGCCAATGGCTCCAGCGCGCCGGACCACGGCTGATCGTCCGGCGGCGCCGCATCGCCCAGATTCTTGCGATCGGCGAAGAACTCGGCCAGTTGTTGATACTCGGCCCAGGTGCGGGGCGGCTTTCGCTCGAACTTCTCGAACAAATCGGCCCGGTAATAGCATACCAGCACCGGGGAACCCAGCGGCACGGCGTAGGTCTGTTCGCCCCAGCCGGCTTCGCGCAGCCGCAACAGCTCGAACACACCACCCCATTGATTAGAACATTGCGCCAGCCATTGTTTGGCCAAGGGAGTTATTTTTTGCTCGCTGGCCAGGGCGCCGATGTAGGCAGGGGCGCAGATAAGCCCATCGGCCTGAAAATGTTCCAGCTCACCAAGCTGTTCCGCCGTGGCCTCCTTGACCGTCACCTCTCCGCCTTGCTCGATGCGCCACTGTCCAGCCGCGCGGCGAATGGCTGCCGCCATTTGCGGATCGTCGATCACAAGCACGCACAAAGGCGGACTTTCGCGTGGCGCCTGATCGCCATTGGTTTCCGGAGCGCCCTTGCCACACCCCACCTGCATAGTGGCCCACAGTGCGCAAAGGACGCCAACGGATAGCGAGGCACGAACCATAAGTTGCGACAAGCATCTCATAGCAAGCGGCCGAACTGGACGATCGACGCTGGTAACCATACCGGGAAACGCACTGTTCATTCGCCACTGGGGATAGCCCGAGGCATATCACGCACTTTACGCCCACTTTACGCCGCCGCGCTGGTAGGCGTCAATGCACCGACAGCGTTGGTGCCGACACGAACGTAGTTAGGATTTTGTAAAGCTCCTTTTGCCCCCCCGGTCGGTGGGAATAATGCTACAACACATTGTGGGCAATAATCACATTGGTCGGTGTGTTGAAGGCCACGGATTTTTGAAGGCCGCGCTGCCATGAGGGTCATCATGGGAAGAAAGGAATATCAAAATAGGGATTAGCCGAATCATCTTAACGGAGACGCTGCGCGTGTAGTGGGCTGAGCAGATGGGCGTTCTGAGCAACCCGCAGGGAATGGACCCGCTAACAAAGTGCTTTTTTGTTTGACAAACTGTGGGAATTTGGGAAAATACCGCTAGAGGTGGAACCTGGTGGGTATCTCGGGCGCTGAGGGTGCGCAATAGAATTTTGTTCGAGGCGATTTGCGCACCTGCTGAATAGTTGAGTACACCGGTCGTAAAGCGGCAACGTGCAACAGCCAGTTTCGGCATGTCTGCGGAACAAAGTGGAGGTGAATCATGAGTGCGCCTGAAGCGATGGGCAAGGGCGGGTTTTCGCGTCGTGGGTTTATTCAGCGTATAGGTATTACGGCGGCCGCTGGGGGCGCAGGTGGCGTCGGCAGCGGGGTGATCGGCCAACTGGCCAGCGAGAGCGGACTTTCGTTCCTGGCTTGGGCCGGGGAAGAGGCAGGGCCGGTCGATTGCGGCCCGCCACCAAAAGCAGCGCCGCAACATCGTACCGGCGGCGAATCGTTCCCGCCGTTGCCGCTTCCGGTCACGCCGTTGCGCCGCACCGAGAAGAAAAAGCCACCCAGCCCGCCGGCGCTGGTCGGAAAGATGGCCATGGGGCCAATCCGGTGGCACACCAAAGACGGCAAGCGCGTACAGTATCGCGACTGGATGACCGATCCGGCCGACGTTTACACGCTGTTGGATTGGACGGCGGAAAAACTGGGCATCCGCTACACGTGCATCGAGGCCGATTTCGCGCAGTTCTCGTACGATCCGCGCGAACTGCCCGCATTGTTGTTCGCCGGACACAACAAGTTCGAGCTGAGCGACGAAGTCCGCCAGAATCTGGCTCGCTACGTGCTCGACGGTGGTACGATCATCGGCGATGCCTGTTGCGGCTGGCCGGCGTTTGCTGAAGCGTTCCGCCGGGAAATGGAGCTGATCTTGCCCGGCCGCCCGCTGCGCAAGCTGCTTCCGGAAGACCCGTTGTTCTCGTCATACTACAAGCTGGGCAATGTGACTTACAAGCGTGAAGACGGCAGCACGTTCAGCGAGCCGCCGAACATCGAGGGGATCGACATCGGTTGCCGCACGGCGGTGATCTTTTCGCCGTGGGATTTGACCTGCGGCTGGGATGGCCACGAGCACCCTCGTGGCACCCGCGCGCAGATCGAGGACGCCCGCTACTTGGGCGCCAACATCATCACTTACATCTTGGGCACATTCCAACTCGGACGCTTCCTGGCCACCACCAAGGTGTATCACGAGGCGACCGCCCCGACCCGCGACGACTTCGTCTTCGCCCAAGTGAAGCACGGGGGCGATTGGAATCCCGATCCATCGGCAGTACACAATTTGCTCAAGTTCGCCCGCGACAACTCCACCTTGGAAGTGAAGTTCAAACGGGAAGACGTGGAGCTGAAGGACCCGCGCGCCGCCACTTATCCGCTGTTGTACATGACCGGGCACCGCGAGTTCCAATGGACCGCCGAGGAAGCTGCCGCGCTGCAAAAGTATCTTAAGGCCGGCGGCATATTGCTGGCCGATGCCTGCTGCGGGCGGATGGCGTTCGATCTGGCCTTCCGGCGCGAAATTGCCAAGGTATTGCCCAACCACAAGTTGGAGCGGCTGCCGCTGGACCATCCGCTGTACCACTGCCACTACGACATCAAGACTGTGGAGTACACGCCGCGGGTACGGGAGGACATCGGCCCGATCGACGCTCCGGAGCTGGAGGGCATTTCGCTGGACGGCAAGCTGGCGGTCATCTACAGCAAGTTCGACCTGGGTAACGGCTGGGAGCAATTCCCGCACGCTTACAGCTACGGACTGAAGGACGAGTCGGCCCTTCAGATCGGAACCAACGTGATCGTATATGCGGTCACGCACTGATGTAGCCGTGTATGTGCGGTCACGTGCTGAGCTGCCGTCGATAGGGCTGCTAGCTTGTGGCAAGCTGGAATGCGGGCCCGCGCCCGCAGCGAATGGCGCTTAGCAGCTCAAACTTAGCAGTTCGAACAACCTCTGCACGGCTAGGAGGCGACTATGTCTCCCGCTGCTGAACCGGTAATCCGTCGGCTCGACGCCGCAAGGCAAAAGTGGTGGATTTTCACGCTGTTGTCGACCAGCGTGTTGGCGGTATGCATATCCTTTGGCACGCTGATGCTGCTGGTGTTGCTGGACGCCTTGCTGCGTTTTTCGCAGCCGGTGCTGGCTGTACTGGCGCTGGCCTGGCTGGCACTGAGCGGGTGGCTGGTAGTGCTGGTGGCCCGTCGCCTGCTCCGCAACCAGCGCAGCTTGGAGGGCGCAGCCCGACGCGTGGAGGCCGAGTTCCCGGAACTGAATAGCAATCTGATCAATCTTTTGCAACTGGCTGCGGACTGCAAGAACCAACATCGGGCATTTTGCGAGGCCGCCGTTCGCCAAGCTGCCCAGCAGGTGAGCCGCTTGCGGTTCGAGGAAGCCGCATACCGGCAGTCGCGTTGGCAGCGGTTCATCCACTGCATGCAGACACCGCGCGACTTGGGCGAGGCGGTCGGCGCGCTAACGGTGCTGGTAGTCTTGGCCATGCTCTTGCACGCGCTGGTGCCCTCCTGGTCGTCGGCGGCCTCCCGGCTGTTGCGTCCCTGGGAGTTCGTTCCCGTGGTCGGCTCGGTGGAGATACTGGACGTGCAGCCGAAGGACTGCGAGGTGCTGGTAGGCAGCTCGCTGGAGATATCGGTCCGCATCCGCAACGACAGCGCCGTGGCATACCAGGCTACGCTATTTGTGACCCCTGAAGGCGAGGGCCAGTCGCAACTGCCCATGCAAGCCGACGAAAACTTCCAGCGCTACAGCTTCACCATTCCCACAGTGCTCAAACCGCTGGAGTATCGGCTGGAGGTGGGCGATTCGCAGACTCCCAAATACAAGGTCACCGTCCGCCAGAGGCCGACCATTCAGGAGGTGGAGGTCACGTACCGCTACCCGGAATACTTGGGCCGCAGTCCCGAGACCTTCGCCCAAAAGCACGCCGACCTGGAGGCGCCCCAATACTCCGAAGCGGACCTTGCCGTGCGGACGTCTGTGCCGGTGGCGTCCGGTTACGTGATGCTGGGCAAGCAACGGCTCGACGGCTACGTGGATCGGGGCGGCACGGCCTTGCTGGTGCGCAAAATCCCTCTGTTGCGGGATGGGACATTCACGATCCATCTGACCACGGAAGGTGGGCACCGCACCGACGATCCGCGCATTAACCGCATCCGCGTGCTTCCCGACGATCCGCCCACTGTGGAGCTTGTCCAGCCGTCGGCCGAGATGTCGGCGGCCTTGGGCGGCAATGTGGCGGTTACTATCCGCGCAGCCGACAAGCAAGGATTAGGCCGCCTGCGCCTGGAAATGAAAGTGGAAGACGCCGCCAGCGGCCAGCCGGACGACGCGGCAGGCGAGCAGGCCGCTCGCTCGTCAGCGGCGGTCGTCCCGCTTCAGGAATGGACCGATCTGCAAAGCAACAGCACCGTGGCTGTGCGGCATTATCGGTTGGAGCTGACGCCCGAACGATTCAAGCCGGGCCAGATGGTCTCTCTCCGCGCCGTGGCATGGGACCGCCGCCGGGTGACCGATTGGGGCGAGAACCTCCAGCCGCAACAGGCCACCAGCTCGTGGCGGGTGATCCGCTTGGTCGACCCGGAAGCTAAAGCTCAGGCCATAGTCGAGCAAATCGAGTCGCTGCGCGCGGCGATTTGGAAACTGCTCGACCAGCAGCTTCGCGCCCGGGCGACCACCCAACGCATCGTCCTGCCGCAAACCGAACTGCCGCAGCGCAAGACCCTGGCAGCTAAAGTGCGCGAAGAGCAAATAGTACTGCAAAAAGCCACACAAAGTTTGGCCGATTCGATTACTGAAACCGAATTGGAAGAGCGAGCGGCTATCAAGCGCGTGCTGAGCAAGCTTGCACTGGGCGAGATGATCGCCGCCGTTGAGCAGTGCGACGCGATGCTTCGGGCCGAGACCGCAGAGGACTTTACCGCCCCGGTCGCCGAGCTGTCGGCCACGCAAGACAAAATCATCGAAGCCCTGCGCAAATTGCTGATGGTCGCTAGCCAAGCGGAAGCCGAAGCACTGGCCGAACTGCGGCAGCGCAGCGGCGCAGACCTGCCCGACGACACCAAGAAAAAGTTCGAAGAGGCCCGCGACAAACTCGAGGAGTTCCTCAAACAGCAGAAGAAGATCATCGAGGCTTCGGAAAACCTGGCCAAAATGCCGGTGGAGGATTTCACCGAAAAAGAAGAGCAGCTCCTGCGCGAGATGGCCGCCGTGGAGGACGAATGGGCCAAGTTCATGAACGAGCTGCACACCGATCTGAGCAAGCTGCCCGAGCAGGACTTCGCCAATCCCTCGTTGCTCAAGGAGCTGGTCGAAGTACAGGTGGAGCTGAAGATGGCGGCCGACGCGCTGCTGAAGAAATCGCTGGACATTGCCGTACCCTTGGAGCAGCTTGGATACGAGCGGGCCGAGGAACTGGTGACCAACCTGGAGAAGTGGCTGCCCGACACCCCCGACCGCGAACGCTGGAGCCAGGAAGAGTCGCTCACCGACCAGGACAAGGAGGCCCCCATGGCCGAGCTACCTGGTGAACTGGAGGACATGATCGGCGAGCTGATGGAAGAGGAAGAAGACCTGTTCGACGAAATGGAAGACATCTCCAGCAGCGCCGCCGATTCGCTGGACAAAGGTGCCGGCTGGGATGCCGCCGACGGACCGATCTCGAACATGAGCGCCAAGGGGGTGACCGGCAACCGGCTTCCCAACACCAGCGAGATCGGGGGCCGTTCGGGCGAGGGCCGCACCGGCAAATCCAGCGGCGAGTTCGTCGGCGACGAGGCCGTGGGCAAAGGAGGCCGAAAAACACCTAGCCGATTGACGCCCGATCCGTATGTCAAAGGGCAAATCCAGGACCACAGCAAAGAGGCCACCGGCGGCGCCACGGGCGGCGGGAAGGAAAGCGGACAAGGCAACCGGGGACTGGAAGGGCCGCTGCCGGCCAATCCCGGTCAGCGCGAGCTGGAGCGCCTAGCAGGCAAGCAGGCCGCCCTGCGCAACAAAGCCGAAAGCATCGACCCGCAGTTGCAGATTCTCAATTATCACCGCACCGATCTGAAAAACCTTATCGACCTGATGGCCCAGGTCGAAGCTGATCTACGCGCCGGGCGCTATCAAAATGCCCTGCGACAGCGCAAAGTGTTGCTGGAAGGCTTGGGCAACCTGAAACAGTATCTGGAAGGCGAGTTCCACGTGCGCCAGGACACCAGCGTAAACTTGCCGACCGACATCCAAAAAGAAATACTCGGCAGCATGAAAGACCCCTCGCCGCCCGGCTGGGAGGAACTTAACCGGCAGTACTTCGACCGGCTAACCACTGGCGGCAACGGGCGGTAGCACGGTGTTTGCAGGCTTTGGCGCGGCAGATTTTTCGCTTCGCAGAGGGTTTTGCTTCGCTGCTCCGAAAACGGTACAAGGTCCAATACGATGACCGCAAAGCACAAATGGCTCTTCTGGAGACGCGCTGCTTTGAGTGCGGCGGCGATTGGCTGCGCAGCGGCGCTGGGAGCGATGCTATGGGCCGCGGCGGCTGCCGCCCAAGACACGCGAAAAGTGGTCATCCCTTTCGATTTCGAGTCGCGCTTCGACGACGGCCGCTACGGACAGATGGTGGGTGATTCTATCTGGAAAAAGCTCGAACGCCAGCGCGGATTCATCATCCCCGAAAGCATGCACGATGTGCGCCACACTTGCCGCACCAATAACTTGAAAATCTCCGCCGATACTCCCCTGGAAAAAATGAAGAAGATAGTCACCGAGGATTTCGGCGCGGACATCGGCATCTGGGGAAGCGTCGAGCGTGCGTCCGGGGCACGGTTCGACGAGTACGACCTGACGATCAAATGCGTAGATTTCTCGACCAAGCCGCAGCCAAAGGTCATCTACGACAAGACTGCGCGGACCAACTCCGTCAGCGAGATTCCCCATCTGTACGTGCAGGAAATGCTCGATGCGCTGTACGAGCGAACGCCCGCCGGGCCGCCGCCGATAGATGCCTTCGCCGAGGAAAACTGGAAGAAGAATCCCAACCTGATTCCTTGGGGCGATTTTGAAACCGCTGTGCGCGGTGTGCCCAAGGGCTGGGAGCCGGTCGGCGGCCAGTTCCGCGAACCGCTGGGAAGATTGGTGCGCTGGACGACCGAGGAGGGAAATCCGCGCAACCACGTGATCCGTTTCACCTTCGATGCCAACGTGGGCGACAACGAAGGGGTGATGTACTACAGCGAGCCGTTTCCGGTGGAAGCCTATGCCAAGTACCGCTTCCAGTGCCGGTGGCGCACCAACGGTCCGACCTGTAAGGTGTTCATCAAGTGCTACGATACGCTTCAGACGGAGTATGCCGCTGGTCCGCAAGGCAAGCCAGCCGGGACCAGCAAGGGGACTTACCTTCCCACGGTCCAACAGATGCGCGAGGTGTATCGCGCCCAGATGAACCTCAAGGGAGAGAAGAACACCTGGAATGTGCATACCGAGGACTTCACCCCCAAACACACCAAGTACACGCCGCGCTACGGCCGCGTCATGCTGTATGCTTACTTAGGCGGCGGCGTGGTGGAGTTCGACGACATCGTGCTGAAGCAGATCGTACCGCCCTCGCCGGGCGAAGGACTCAAGGAATCCAAGCCCTCGCTAGCCACTAAGATTACCGACAAGGAAATCGAGGAGAACAAACGCCGCAGCGAGGAAGCCAAGTCCAAAGCCAAGGAAAAGGGCAAGCCGTAGTCGCATCACTTGGTCGCGTACCCCCGCGGTTTCAGCCTGCCGGTGGCTTGCATTCTCGGCTGGTGTCATATTGCTGTCATAGAATCTCGCGTCGGTCGCTTCCGCTGTTTATTCTGCGGAAATGTCCTGCTCGATCATTCGCTAGCACTGTTGTGAGAGATTATCGCGGAGCGGTGCCATGAACAGTAGCCTGACTCGCCGGGAGCTGCTGAAGGGTGCAGTTGCTTTGAGCGCAAGTTGCGGATGGCCGTCAGTCGTCTTGTATTCGGCGTCGGCCGGCCAAGACGCGGAGGAAAAACACCGCCCGCCGGCCAAACTGGAAATGCTGGAAACTAAAACCATCTCCCATCAACAGCATCTGTACCACGGTTGGCCTACCGTGGCGCAGCGGCGCAACGGGCAGTTATTGCTGGTTTACTCCGGCGGTCGCGAAGAGCATGTTTGTCCGTTTGGGCGGGTAGAAATGATGCGTTCCGACGACCAGGGAAAAACCTGGGGCTGGCCCTGCGTGCTAATGGATACCGAAATCGACGACCGCGACGCCGGAGTGCTGGAAACAGTCAAAGGAACAATTTTGGCCACGACTTTCACGTCGCTCGCCTACGAGGCCATATTGGGCCGGGCCGAGCCGGAAGCTTCTCAGGGCAAATCCGCCTGGGATTCCGCCCGGCTCCAGCGCTGGCAGGCTGCTCATCGTCGGCTGCCGGCCGAGCAGCGCAAAGCGCTGTTAGGGCAGTGGATGCTTCGCTCGACCGACGGCGGGGCCACCTGGTCTGCCCCGTACCGCGTACCGGTCAACAGCCCACACGGCCCGTTCCAACTGGCCGACGGCCGGTTGCTCTACGCCGGCAAGGAGCTGTGGCATGGGGATCACCGTATCGGGGTTTGCCAGTCGGCCGACGACGGTCAGAGCTGGACGTGGCTGGCCGCCATCCCCACCCGGCCCGGGGACAGGCATCAAGACTACCATGAGTTGCACGGCGTAGAAGCAGCCGACGGCCGGCTGGTGGTGCAGCTCCGCAATCACAACAAGGCCAATGCCGGCGAGACGCTCCAGACGCATTCGACCGACGGCGGCAAGACCTGGGCCGTGCCCTACTCGATCGGCGTTTGGGGGCTGCCCTCGCACCTGCTGCGGCTGAAAGACGACCGGCTGTTGATGAGCTACGGTCACCGCCGCCCGCCTTACGGCGTGCAAGCACGCGTCAGCTACGACCATGGCGCCACTTGGTCCGCCCCGCTGGTGATTTCCGGCGACGGTATGGGCGGGGACCTGGGCTACCCCAGCACCGTCCAACTGGCCGACGGCTCGCTGCTAACCATTTGGTACGAGGTACTCAAAGGCAACCCCCGGGCAGTGCTGCGCCAGGCGCGCTGGAAGCTGCTATAGGGTAGAACCCGTATCGGTCGCTTGCCTGCCCAGTCGTGGCACCAGGCTGTGTTTCGGTTTACCTGGCGCTTATTTACTTTGCGCTGGCTTCACTTGGGATTCGGCTCGGTGGAACCTTGCAGATCGCCGATGGCAAACTGCACGCCGGCCAGCAGATGGCGCAGGAACAGCGGGTTCCAGTGCGTGGCTGGCTCGTGTCCCAGCGTGGTGTAAAACACCCGGCCTTTCTCGTAGCTGCGCACCCAAGAGATGGGATAATCTTTATCTGGCCTGTTGCCCGGATCGCGCATGCGCTCCAAATCCAGACTGAGCAACACGCGTACGTTTTTGCGACCGTATGGGGCCTTGAAGATGTAAATTTCGTCGCGGATGGTGAACGGTTTGCCTTCGAAGCAGGCATTGACCGGGTGATTGGGGTCCTCGACCCTGATGACCACCTCCTGGGCGATGTGTCCGCCGTAGTAGCCGCCGATCATCTCGCCGTATTCCGGCCAGCCGAACAAGGCTGCGGTGGCGGCGTGGGTGCCTACCAAGCCTTTACCGCCGCGCACGTACTCCAGGATGCTTTGTTTTACGGCTTTATCGAACTGACGGGCAGCGGCCTGCTGTTGCGGATCGAGTTTGCCGAACCCCTCTGGCAGGAACGGTTCCTGCTCGTGAATGTTGTTCATCACCACCGCGTCGAACTGGCCGATCCGATTGCTCAACAGCAGCCGCGGATCGTCGCTGATCACGGCGGTAAAGGCACCGGTCTTCTTGCCCAGCAGCTCCAAGGCCTTTTCGGCGTAAGGATTGGGCAGGTGAGTCCAGGTGTGCCCCCAGACCAGCACTTTGCGCGGTTTGGCGGGCTTGGCGGGAGCTTTGTCGGGACAGGCGGTTTCGATCTTGGCGATCTCGTCGGCGGAAGGTTCCGGCACTTGATGTATTTTCATTTTGGCTGCGCGGATTTCCGGCGGCGTGGGGCCAGGCCAGTTGCGCACCGGACGGTCCGCTCGGGGCTCGGTAGGCGCCTCCAAATCTCCGGCGGCGAACTGCACGGCGTCGAGGTAGAAGCGCAGTATCATCGGGTTCCAGAACAGTTCGGTGCGATGGCCGAAGCCGGTGTAAAACACCCGGCCCTTACCATACGATTTGACCCAGGCTTGAGCGAAGTCGTTATCGGTGCGGCTGATCCACTTGACGCCCATGTTGGTGCGCTCGGTATCCAGCGACAACAGTACCCGCAACTGGCTGCGGTCGTACGGCGGGCCGAACTCGTAGATTTCGTCGTCGATGCGGAAGTTCTTGCCGCCGAAAGCGGCCACCAGCGGATGCTCCGGTTCCTCGACCAGTATGCCCACCTCTTCGGCCCAGGGGTGTCCCGTAAAGGTGGCCCCCAGAAGCTGGCGAAACTCGGGCCAATGGGGGTTGGCTCCGATGGCGAAATGGATGGCCACCAGCCCCCCACCGCCAGAAATGTAATCCAGAAGGCTCTTGCGGAGCTGTTCCTCCAACGACTTCTGGTCGCCGCCTGTAGGTGCCAGCCGAGCAACATCTTCGGATGCGGGTGTGATCCATGCTCCCGATGTGTTGTTCAGCACGATGGCATCGAACTTCTTGATGTTCTGTGGCAGGAAGTGCGACAAGTCGTTGCTTACCACGGGCTGATACGCGCCGCTTTTTTCACCCAATATCCGAAACGCTGCCGCCCCATACGGAATGCAGTAGCCCTTGTGCGGGTCTTTTTCCATCAGGTGGTTGGGAGTGCTGAAGACCAGCACGCGTCGGGCCTGCTTGGGTTTGACGCGGGGCGACTCGGGCGCCGCAGCACGAATCCTTTCCTCCTGATGTTTCGGGATGGAGAAGTAATCGACGGCACCAGCAGGCTGCTGGGCTGATTCGAGTCCAATTGCCTGGGAGACCATTGGCGCAAATGCCCAGGGCAACGTCACCACACCGACCACAACGACAATCGGCGCAACAATCGGTGGTTTCGTCATGGCAGGCAACTCCTGGCAAGCAAATTGAAATTGAGGGGTCCAACCTGAATCGCGCTCTATTATGCCTTCCGCGTGCGGCAAAGCAAATGATTTCCGGCCCAGTATTTGCGCAGCGCAGCGCAAGTGCTGTTGCTCAGGCCGATATGCGTTTGCCTGGCACTTTGAGCTGGCTTGAAGCTGCCCAAGCCGAAGCTGTTGCTCAGGCCGACATGCGTTTGCCCGGCACTACTACAAGCCGCACGGCGATGCTGATAGAATTCCTCGGTTCTGACGGCTGGGCGGAACGCCAAGAACCCTTTTCGCAGCCAGGCTGCCACACGGAGGAGCAACGATGAGCACACTACCTTTTGTGCATCTGCACTGCCACAGCCAGTACAGCCTGCTGGATGGTGCGGGAACCATTACCGGGCTGCTCCAACGCGCCAAAGCTCTGCAAATGAACGCCCTGGCTCTGACCGACCACGGCAATCTGCATGGGGCGATCAAGTTCTACCAGACTGCCCGCGATTTGGGCATTAAACCGATCCTGGGTTTGGAAGCGTACGTGGCACCGGGAAGCCGGCTGGACAAAGACTCCGGCGCCATGAAGGAAAGCTACAGCCATTTGACGCTGCTGGCGCAAGACCGCACAGGCTTCAAGAATCTGCTGAAGCTGTCCACCGCTTCGTATTTGGAAGGTTTCTATTTTCGTCCCCGGATCGACAAACAATTGCTGGCCGAGCACAACCAAGGCCTGATCTGCCTTAGCGGCTGCATGTCCAGCGAACTGAGTCGGTTGCTGTTTACCGGCGACGACAACAGCCTGAAAAAAGCCGAGCAGACCGCCGACTGGTTCCGGTCGATCTTCGGCCAGCGGTACTTCATCGAAATCCAAAACAACGGATTGCGCGATCAGGCGGTGGTCATCCAGCGTGCCGTAGAGCTGTCGCGGCGGATGGGCATTCCGCTGGTGGCCACCAGCGATGTGCACTACGTGAACCAGGAAGACCACGAAGCCCAGGACATCCTGCTGTGCATCAACACCGGTAAAGCGCGGAGCGATCCTCACCGCATGCGTATGGAGACGCGCGAGTTCTACCTGCGCAGCGCGGAAGAAATGTACGCCGTGTTCTCTGGCTTGGAAGACGCCCTGCGGCGCACCCAACAGATCGCCGACAGCGTACACATCGAGTTGGAATTGGGGCAGCGGCACTTCCCGGTGTTTACGCCTCTCGACGGCAAGTCGCCCGAAGAGTTCCTCCGCCAGCTTTGCTTGGAAAACCTCAAGCAGCGTTACGCAAACCGGCCCGATCGCTG
Organism: uncultured Pirellulales bacterium; assembly: GCA_938015445.1. GTDB lineage: Bacteria > Planctomycetota > Planctomycetia > Pirellulales > Thermoguttaceae > CALLPE01. Next base: position 25,056 of record CALLPE010000006.1, on the reverse strand, counting down.
CCGCGAGGGACAGTTGTCCGAAGAAGTGCTCAACCGGCTGAACCGCGAGCTGGAGGTGATAAACAAACTCGGCTTCGCCAATTACTTTCTCATCGTGTGGGATTTCGTGCGTTTTGCCCGCGAGCGGGGCATACCGGCCAGTGCGCGGGGATCGGGCGTAGGTTCGCTGGTCAGCTACGCGCTATATCTGAGCAACGTTTGTCCTTTGGAGTACGGGCTGCTGTTCGAGCGTTTTCTGGACGAGAGCCGCCGCGAAGCCCCGGACATCGACATCGACTTCTGCAAGCAGCGACGCGGGGAGGTGATCGAGTACGTCCGGCAGAAATACGGCGCAGAGAACGTGGCCCAAATCGGTACCTTCGGCACGCTGGCGGCGCGAGCGGCCATACGCGACGTGGGTCGGGCATTGGAAATGCCGCTTGCGAAAGTGGACGCCATCACTGCCCTGGTGCCCAAGGAACTGAAGATTACTTTGGCCGAGGCGCTCAAGAAAAGCGAAGAGCTGCGGCAGCAATACGACGCGGACCCGGCGGTGCGCGAACTGCTCGACCTGGCCATGAAGATCGAAGGACTGACGCGCAACGTGGGCACTCACGCCGCCGGAGTGGTCATCGCCGACAAACCGCTGACCGAGTACGTGCCGCTGCAATTCGTGCAGAACAAGGACGAGGTTATCACGCAGTGGTCGATGGTCGACGTGGAGCGCGCCGGATTGCTGAAGATGGACCTGCTAGGGCTGCGGAATCTGACGATCATGTCCAAGGCGGTGGAGATGATCAATCGCAGCGCGCCCAATCCTATCGACCCCTACCGGCTGCCGCTCGATGACAAGAAAACCTACGACTTGCTGTGCAGCGGCGAGACCAAAGGGGTGTTTCAACTGGAAAGCGGAGGCATTCGCGACCTATTGCACCGGCTTCGGCCCGACTGCTTCAAAGACATCGTGGCCGTCAACGCGTTATATCGGCCCGGCCCGCTGGAAGGCGGCATGGTGGACGAATACATCCAGGTCAAGCACGGGCTGAAGCAACCCGAGTTCAAACACCCGGTGCTCAAAGAAGTTCTGGCCGAGACGCACGGGGTGATGGTGTATCAAGAGCAGGTGATGCAGATTCTCAACCGCCTGGGAGGAATCGAGCTGGCGAACGCTTACAGTTGCATCAAAGCCATCAGTAAGAAGAAGTTGGCCGAGATCGCCAAATACCGCGACGAGTTCGTCAAAGGCGCACACGCCCGCGGCATGAGCCGGCGCCAGGCCGAGGAGGTCTTCGGGCTGATCGAGAAGTTCGCCGGTTATGGATTCAATAAGAGCCACTCCACCTCGTATGCCTTGATAACATACATTACCGCCTACCTGAAGGCCCATTACCCGGTGGAGTTCATGGCCGCCTTGCTCAGCAGCGACATCGAGGGAAGAAACTTTACGCAGAAGGATTCGCTGGTCGAGCACGTGGAGGACTGTCGGCGGATGGGCATCGAAGTGCTGCCGCCACACGTGAACGCCTCGGATGCAGATTTTACGGTGGAAAACGGCAAAATCCGCTACGGTCTGGCGGCCATAAAAGGTTGCGGCGAAGGAGCTGCCCGGGCGATCGCCGAGCAGCGGGCTGCCGGCGGGCCGTTTCGCAGCCTGTTCGACTTCTGCCAGCGCGTCGATCCGGCCGCAGTGAACCGCAGCACCATCGAGGCGCTGGTGAAGGCCGGGGCGATGGACGGCCTGGGCGGCACCCGCGCACAGTTGCTAGCCGCTCTGGAGCGTGCCATCCAAAGCGGCGCGGCCGCGGCGGCAGACCGGCGGCGTGGGCAGTTGAGCCTGTTTGGCGACGGCCATGCGGAAGACCTGCGCGAACCCCCGCTGCCGATCGTGACCGATTGGACCGCCCAGCAACACAGCGCAGCCGAGCGCGAGGTGCTGGGCTTCTATCTGACCAGTCATCCGCTGGCGCAATTTCAAGAGGCCATCAAAAACCATTGCACGCACACCATTGCCGAGCTGGCCGACTTGAACCACCGCACCGAAGTGATCGTGGGCGGTTTGGTTTCCGCCGTCAGGTTCGGACATGTCAAGAATCCCAAGCCCGGCGCACCGAGCCGCTACGCTATGTTCGATCTGGAGGACATCAGCGCCACGGTACGCTGCGTGATGTGGCCGGAACAGTGCGCCCAGTACGGTGAACTGCTTGACGGCGAGAAACCGCTGGCGCTGCGCGGCCACGTCGATCGTCGCCCCGGTGGCGAAACCGTCAACCTGATCGTCGCCCAGATGTTCCCGCTCGAACAATTGGAAAACAGGCTTACCCAGGCAATTGTTATCCGCGTGCTGGAAACCCAGCACGGCATCGAGGCCTTGGAACGGCTGTACCGTATTGTGCGCGACTTTCCCGGCGACAAGGACTTGCAACTGCTACTGTGCCTTGCCGACGGCACACGGCTGCGATGTCACTGCGACAAGCTCCGCGTGGCCCCCGACGCCCACCTGCGCCGCCGTGTGGAAGAACTCTTGGGGCCGGGCAGTTTTCACGCCTTGGTAGGCCGACCGACATCCAAAGGTGGCAATGGGCGGTCTTGAGCTTTGCCCCATGCCTGTCGGTATGGATGGACCGTTTGCTTTTACCGCGGGCATGGTGGCGTCGTTGGGCGCCAGCCTAATAGAACTCTGGTGTGGCGGCCGTCAGTCGATGGCGGCAAACGCGCCGCTTTGCGGTGCATCCATCGTCCACACGTGCAGCTCTTGTTGGACGGCTTCGACCAGATCGGCGTCGATACGCTCGGCCTGCTGTCCTGCACCGGCCAGTAACGACAGGTGGGCCAGTTTGCTCAGCCGCCTGGGCACACCCTGCGAAAGCTCGTGCAGCCGGGCGACAGCCCGTTGGTCGAAGACCGTAGGGCTACAACCTGCGGCTTGCAACGAGCGGCGAATGAACTCCGCCGAATCGTTTTCTTCCCAGGCGGGAAGGTCGATCCGCAAGTCGACCAATTCCAGCAGCCGCTGGCCGACCGCTCCGATCCGCTGCTCGCGCCCGGCCAAAATCATCGTCAGGCTGAGTGGGGGGGAAAAGTCAAGTTGGGCAAGGCGGGTTACCTGGGTAGCCGTGGGAGCCGATACCTCGTCTGCGTCGTCGAGCAATACCACCACCTGAAGTTGTTGATAAGCCAGCTCCAATAAGCGGTCGGTCACTGCCCGCCACAATACTGCCATGCCTGCCGCCGGGTCTATATTCAACCCCCAGTGCGCTCCAAGCTGGCACAGCATCTCGCCCGGCTGAACACCCGCCAGACTGGAGCGGGCAATATGTACCCCCTCGCGGACGAGTTGCTTGGCAAACATTCCTAGTAGCAAGGACTTGCCGCTGCCGGCCGGTCCGATCAGCAAACCCAACCGCTGCCGCTGGGAAACGAGGAAACGAAGTCTGGCCAGCGCTTCGCGGCAGGCATCGCTGAAATAAAAGTTATCGGTGCCGGCGGCATTGGCAAACGGCGCAAAGTTAAGGCCCCAGCGGTTTTGGTGCATCGGTGGCCCCTCGGATACCTGCGGTGCGCTAGTTTGCCCTGGTTACGTATATCCTCAGACTACGCCAGTCGATTGCCGACAATCAGTGTCCCCGTTGAGCCGCTTTGCTTGCTTGGCCAACATCTGTCATCGCCGAGAGTTTGGTAAGCGGCAAAGTCTGGCTAACCGTGCGCCACGCGGCGAAATCCGGCTAAGCATCTGGTAGCCAGCCAAGTCCGTACTAGGCACACTGGCTCGCGTATGTTTGTTGTTTTCGGTAGAAACGATACGACATGTTGAGCGCAAGCCGGCTCCTAACGTTACCAAACGGCTGAAAAATCCCACCGGTCGGCAAGTGTGAAGCGTGATTTGTCGGCCAACTGGGCAGTTGTGCCCTGCTGACCTGGATGTCGGGCTACTGAGCGTACTGTCGGCTAATCAGGTCGGCGGCGATGCGGCCGGACTCGTAGATCGTCGGCAGCCCGGAGCCGGGATGCGTTCCCCCGCCGACAAGGTAACAATCCTCGATGTCGTCGAAGCGATTGTGCGGGCGGAAGTAGAGCATCTGGTCCACCGAATGGGCCAGATTGAACGTGGCACCCAAGTACACGTTTGCCCCATGTTCCCAGTCGTGTGGCGTGATTATTCTCTCGACTTGGATGTGTCGGGCAAGGTCGGTCAGGCCAGCGCGGCGTTCCAACAGGCCCAGTATCAGCTCACGGTAACGCTCCCGCTGTTGCTTCCAGTCTATGCCAGAGCGGTTGTTGGGAACCGGCACCAGCACGTAGATTGTCGAATGGCCCGGCGGGGCCAACGTCGGGTCGGTCTGTGCGGCGTTCTGCACGTAGAACGATGGCTCGTCGGAAAGCACCAGTTTGTCGGTAATCTCCTCCACGTTTCGCCGATAGTCGCTGGCGAAGAATATTGTGTGGTGCGTCAGGTGGTCGTAGCGTCGATCTAGACCTAGATACAACATGAAAGTCGAGCAGGAGAACTTTTTCTTGCGGAGCTTTTCGGGCGTCCATTTGCGCAGCGCGCTGCGCGGAAACAGATTGCAGATGGCATGGCCGATGTCGGCGTTGACAACTACAGCGTCCGCCGGGACAGTTTCGCCCGACGAAAGCTCGACCCCTACAGCGCGTCCGTCGCGCACAATTAGCTGCCGGACCGGCGTGGAAGTGCAGATCGTCCCCCCGTGCTCGGCGACGATCTTGGCCATCGCATGGCTGATCCTGTGCAGTCCGCCGATGGGATGATGTATGCCGGCATAGTGTTCCAGATAGGAGATGATGCTGAAAGTGCCGGGACACTTCCAGGGCGACATTCCCAGGTACTTGGCCTGGAAAGTGAAGGCCAGGCGAAGCATGTGATCGCGGAAATACTTTCCCAGTTCGCCGAACAGCGACAAATGCGCGTCCAGGTACAACAGCGCTCGGCGCATGCGTGCAGAGAGGTAATCGCGCAGCCGTAGGTAAGGGACTCGCAAACACGGCAGCAAGCGGTCGAACTTTTCCTTTTCGCGTGCCAGGTAGCGGTCCAGACCATTGCCCTCGCCTGGAAAAAGCCGTTCGATTTCCGCCCGCATCCGCGCCGCGTCGCAGCTCGGCTCCAATCGCCTGCCGTCGCCGAAGTCTAGTCGATACATCGGCTCCAGTGCCCGAATGTCTAGATAATCTGCGAGCTTCCGTCCGGCCAGGTGGAACATTTCCTCCAAGATGCCGGGCATGATTAGGAAGGTGGGGCCGGTTTCGAAGACGTATTGGCCGGTGCGCAGCGCGGCATTACGTCCGCCCACCTGGGGGGCCTTCTCAAAAACTTGCACTTGGAAGCCCCGTGCGGCAAGAATCATGGCTGCCGTTAATCCACCCGGCCCAGCCCCCACTACTACGATTCGCTGGTTCATGCGGCATTGTCTCCTGAGCATCGCGTCGGGCAGCGGGCACCGACGGCATGTTGGCCAAGCGGACAGTAGTGCTGTTAAAGCGTTGTGCTGAGCACAGCGGCTTTCGTATCGGCGCGCAAGTTGCTTATGCTCACCGCTGGCAGGGTGAGCGGCGGCGCGCAGAGTCCTGCTGGGCTAAGCGCCGGCTTCGGCCAAGATTACCGACCCAGCTCGGGGGCCGTCGAGTGGGTGGCTTTCCGGTGCGATGCCTCACGTGGCTAATTCTAGCCGGGAACAACGACATGAAGAATCAGGCAAGGAGAAATAAGCCCTACAAGTGTGGCCAAGCCGCGCTCGGCGGTGGACTATGCCTGCGGTTAAGCTTGGGGTACACGGTTCAGCTTCCGAACCACAGGTACCGCAGCAAACCGTGGAGGCACGCGCCTCCGCCGCAGAGCAGCATTCGGGCTACGCGGTGTTGGTGCGTATCTTTGTGGAATAGCTCGATGGTTTGCTGCACTTCTTGCACCAGGTTCTCGAACTGTGTTTCCAGCGTAGCGTACATCGCCGCCGGCTGAGGAGATTTAAGCGGGTTGCGCAGCCACTGATCGGCCTGTCCTAAAGTAAGTTTGAACTGTTGCACCAAAGCGCGCGCGAAGCTGAACGAACCTAAGTTAGAAGTGCGATACCACACAATCCCTGGGCTGCATAGCACGATGTTCGTAGAGTCGTTGCCTATATCGAGCAGTACCACAAGCGATTTGCTGCCGCTAGGCAAGGCGGAGCCGTCTAAATCCTCGGGTGATTTTTGCGCAGAGAAATCGCCGTCGGCCTCTGGGTTGGCGCCGTACTCGTGCAGCCAGAAATTGTATAGCGACAGGCTGTCGCACTGCACCAGATCGGGATATATTCCCAACTCACGCAGTCTCTCTAGTCGTCGGGTGACAGCGACTTTTTTGGCTGCCACCAGCAGAACGTCTTGTTTCGGTTGGGGCTTGACCGCTCGCCGGCGCGAACCCGACGACTTGCCCGCTTGGCCCTGCCGGCCCACGGCATCGGCGGCGGCCACAAGTTCGGGCTGCTCTGCCGCCTCGCCCAGTGACTGATAATCCCATGTCATTTCCACCAAACGGAATGGCAGGTTGCGTTTGGCCTCGAACTCTACAATTTGCTGAAGTTTTTTCTTGTCGGCTACTGGCACGGTCAAGCGGCGCTGTAACACCAGCCGGCTGGGCACACCCAACACCACGCAATCGCCTTTGAGTTTGTGACGATCCAGAAACGCGCGGACGGTTTCCTCGACGATGGCCTCCTCTTCGATACTGTTAGCGGCTTGACCAAGCAACTTACGGTGCGGCAGGTGTTCGAGGGCTTCCACACGTGCCGTGTTGTTGCGGCCATCCCACGAAAGCCTGGCCGCCTTCAGACTACTGGAGCCAATGTCGATTCCCCAAGCGGTCCGCGCAGTTCCTAGCCGTATGGGCCGGCGAATGAAGTCGAAAAAGCGTCGTGTTTCCGGGGGCAACAGATTGGTGCGGATGGCCGCTTGTCCCAACCCTTGCAACGCCAGTCCGCAGGCCACGAAGAAACAACCGGGATGAGCATCCAGAAGCTGAGGTGCAAGTTCTGGGGGATATGTGATCCTTTTGAAGCCGGTAAGTCGATCCACGGGGAAACCCACGTAGTACTGGTTAGGCGGCGACGCCCAACGGGGCAGGCCGCTACGCGGCTGTTCTTGGTGCCGCTGGAGGCGCTTTTGGATTTCGGCCAGCGCGCGGACCGCCAGAGGATTGTCCGGCGCTAACTCGTGCAGTCGTTTAGCCACCGACGGCAGGATCGGATCGATCACCGGCGAGCGGCGCAAGTCGGCCGACAGCCACGCCAATTCCTCGAGCTGCTGCAACAGTTGCCTGGCTTGCTCGGTGCGTGCCGCTTCGGGAACGCGATTCAGTAGCTGGAGGGCCGTTTCGTAGTCGTAAGCGGCCATCTTCTTCCGAGCCGCCTGCACCAAACGCTCCTGGATTGTTTCGGCAGCCTGCAAAGCCGAGGGATGATTGGCCCGCAAGGCCAGCAGATGATCCACTGTAGCCAGTACGTCGCGCAAGGGGCCGCCCTCGGCCAGTGCGGCCAATTGCTGTTCCAAGTCCTGTACTTGTTGGGCGCGGCTTGCGGCGTCGGCATGCAGGTGCTGGACCGCCGGACTGCGCAGCGCCTGGGGGATGGCCTCTAGCAGCTTCACCGCTTCGGCGTAATCCTGTTTTTCCATGCATGCCTGGGCCTGTTGAAAACGCTGTTCCGCTTCCACCGTGAGTTTTTGGCGCAAGCTCGCGGTTTGCTTTACAGCCTCAGATGCGCGGGCGGCGTATTGTTTCAGGCGGGGATGGTCGGCTTCGGCGATTTTGTGGAGCAAGTTCAAAGCTTCTTCGAATCGCCCTTCGGCCTGCATTGCCAGAGCAGTTTGCAGATCGGCCTCGAATTGGGCCTGCTGTTTCTGCAATTCTTCGACCAGGTTGCAGCCACATGCGCCGCAGAACTTTTCGGCTGCGGGGCTGACCGTGCCGCATAGCGGGCACGGCTCCCAGAGGCTCGCCCCGCACTGAGTGCAAAACTTGAAAGTGGCGTAATTGCTGGCCCCGCACGCCGCGCAGCGCAGCCGGGGACCACAGCCATCGCTCGGCGTTGCCGCCCCGCTCCCCGCCCCGAGCGATTGGCCCTCCTTCAGCGCTGTGTCGTAAGCTTGTTTGCGATCTGCGTCCAACAGCGTTTGGGCGGCTTGCTCCAATTCCGAATAAACCTGGTTCCATATCTCCGGTGGGGCGGCAGGGCGATGCGCCAGCAGTGCCGCACGCTTCCGGCTGGCGGCAGCTCGGATCGCCTCTTGGTCGTCTTCCAGGGTTCTGATCCCCAGCAGTTCGTAGGCATTCAGCGGCCGGCGCACTTCGCGCACGTCCAACCATGCCCGATAGGGGTCAAAGCCGCCGTGCGCTTCTGTCCCCGTTTCGCCTTCGGCGTGGCGAGGCTTTTTCGGGGGACGCTGGTGAACCATCGCTCGTGAAGACTCCGAGACGATCATTTCGATTTCACCTGGCCAAAACCATATTCTGGAATATCGATCACCAGCACCTCGACGGTCATGGGCAGGTTATCGCTGTAGGCGTTCGCAATTCCCTTGGGCAAGGTGATAATAGCGTCGACCGATCGGGTGATGGAGTTCTCGGAAAGCGATCGAAGGCTGTCTAGCCACAGACCATCTGGCCACGGGCGCTCCAAGCACTGCGTCAGTTGACGGCGATAGTAAGCGGCCGTTCCCGACGGCTTGCCTACCACTTCTAGCCGCACGTAGCGCAGGCGGAGAACTTCGTCAGCCAAATCAGGCAGCTCGGTGGCGTGCATTCCGGGAAAGTCGATATTAAAAACGGCCTGCACGTGGGCACCGGGAAACTGGGGAAAGCCGATGTGCTCCAGGTCAAGCTCGGGCGATGCTCCGCCAGAGCTGCGCTGCGCCGCTGCGGCCTGTTGCAAGGCCGCTAGATGACAGCGACGGCAAAAGTTTCGCACCATGCCTTCGAGGTAGCGGTTCCAAGCTTCGCCCGCTGCCGCCGAACGCTCGGCTGGCTGAGCGGAGCCTCTGCCGGCCGCCCCGGGGTTACGCGCGTTGCCGCCAGAGCGCCCCGGACGACCGCCACTCGACGAACCCACTCCGTTCTGCCTGTGCAGCCACTTCAACACGGGCAACAATCCCGGCTCGGTTAGCCCCCGTCCCTCGCCCCTGCCGCTAAGAATCTGAGGACCTTCCCACCATTGCCGGTGGAGCGTCCTTCGCAATCGTTCCCGCATTGCGCTGGTGGGAATGGTAGCGGCTAGGTTGACCAACGTAGCTGCTGCCTCGGTGGAGCTGGCTGCTTGAATTTGCAAGTCCAATAGCTCTGCAAACCGCGGATGCCAGAGGTTACGGGCAACAACGTAGTGCTTTTCGATAAGGCTGCCGCTTATGGGCACAGTCGTTTGGCTGCGGCCAGTTCTTTGCAGACTATCGGCAGCCGTTTCCTCCGAAGGTAATCCCAACAGACTTCCCAGCGCCTCGCCGCTGAGCAGAAGCATTTGCCGCTCAAGCGCCGTGCGGGCAGCCGCATCGCACACCGGGCTGCCGTAGAGCAACATTTGGGCGTCAAGATTCAGCCAGTTCGGCTCGCACAGCATTTTCACCACCGCGTCCCGAACAGGCCCCGGTGCCGCTTCCTCCACCGCCCATCGGGCCAAGTCGACCCGCAGTTTCCTGCTAGCCTGAGCGCCAACCAGAGCGATCATCCGCTGTCGGGCGGAGTCGAACGCGGTGCGCGCACCGCCCGACGCGGTACTCATGTTTGCCAGCTCGACCGGCGCCGTGATGGCCTGAAAAACAAGCTGTTCGCCCTCCGCTGAGCCATTGCGCATTAACACGGCCACCGCGCCTTCTGCTGCCGCGTCGCGCTGGTCGGCTTCGGCGTGACTGCCGAGCAATTGCGCAAGCGTTTCGCGCGCCTCGGCGGTACCGTTGGCCGCCAGCGCCGCCGCGACCGCGCGCACTAACGTACCCCGGTCGATCGAAGCATAGGTAACGTGCCGCCTCGGCTGGTTGCTAATCGGATGGACGCTCGGTTTGTTTGCTTGCGGCGGCGGCGCCAACAACGAGATCAGCAATTTGGCTTCCTCGGCGGTTCGTTGCGGCGCTTTCGCCTTGTGCTCTAATGCTTTTATCAGTTGCGGGTTGCCTGTCGCCAGCGCTTGCAAGAAGTGCTCTTCGTTCCACTGTCCCAACTCGGCCGGCAATTCCGGCAGCCTAGACTGTTCTTTCTCGTCCTCTTGCTGTTTCTTCCTGGCGGCCTCGAGTTCTTTTTGTGCGGCCTTGCGTTTCTCCTGTTCTTCCTTCCGGGCCGCGGCTTTTTTGAGCAAAACCTCTTGCGCTTCTTTATCTTCGGCGGCTTCCTTTCGGGCAGCTTCCTCCGCTGCCTCTATCATCGCTTTGCGGCGTTGGTCCGGGCTTTTGCACCCGCCGCAGCCACCTTGTATCGCCAGGGCAAATAGCGCCAAAGCCACACACAGCCAGAGCGATATCGGCCGCTTGACGAAATCCTTCATTGTGTGTTCCTGACTGTTGCACTCGTATTCGATCCTCCTTGAAAGCTTTGCCGTTGGCCTCCGTGCGCAACCTGGTCCGCGACGACTGCTGTAAGCACGCATCTATGCCGCTTAGCCGGCAACATCAGCGAATCCAAAACGCTTTGTGCATTGCGATGGTCTGCCAGCTACCAAGCGACCTTGCCAAGCGCGCAGTCAGTCGCCGGTTATTATGGTCGGCCAGATTCTATCCGAGCCGGATTAAGCGGCTGTTAACCCGCAGTTAAAGTTTCCGATTACCCGCATTAGCCTTTGTGATGTGATCGCTTGGAGAATATCGGCAGAGTGCGCAACTACGGTAAGATGTGGATGATGTAGGCCGTTGGGTGATACGCCGGCGCTATCCGGCCGACGGCAGACGGGGCTAGCTCGGGTGGCCGGATTTGTCTGGCGGATGTTAGACCTTGCGCCAAAGAATCGGGCCAGATGTCAGAGAGTAACGGGCAGTGATACAGCACGTAGTCGGGTGGAAAATCGAAGCAACAACAGCGGGTATCGAAGAACGATAACGCAGAAAAGCCACCTTCTTTCCAGTTTTATCAGCAGCCGCCACTCAGCGCTACTGTGTTCGGTCGCGCGTGGCTCAGAGCATCTTTTCAGGCCCCCGCCGAGTGGTACACATTCAAGCCGCATCCGAAAGGTACGCATTCAGACCGCAGCCGAGAGGCAAACATCGGTTCTCAGATAGCTTCGCCGCCGCGTTCGCCGGTGCGGATACGAATGCAGTCTTCCAGCGGCAGGATGAATATTTTGCCGTCGCCGATCTCGCCGCTCGGCCCGGTGCGCCCGCCGCGCAGGATGGCCTCGACCGTCGGGCGCACGAAGTTGTCGTTGACGGCGATCATCAACTGCACTTTGCGCAACGGATTGGCAGGAGCTTCGTGCCCGCGCTGGCCCTCGTCCTGACTGCGCTGCCTGCCGAAGCCTTGCACATCCATGACCGTCAAGCGGAACACCTCCGCTTCGGCCAAAGCCGCCTTGACCGCCTCCAGACGATTAGGCTGGATAATGGCAATGATGAGTTTCATAATCTTCCAGTCCTTCTGACGCCTCGACCGCAGACATCTGGAAGGTATCAGGCCGCAGGGCCAGACATCGTTGACGCCAGCCGGGGCAATCGCACGGCATGCGACAATGCCCGAGCGCCCCACCCCGGTTTGGCGTTCCAATGCCGCCCAACAGTTGCTGCCTGCCAACAGGATACTCGATTGGCGCCGTGGGCGAAACCTGCCGGCTAAGTTTATGGGTGGTGTAAGTTCATAATCGGCGCGGGCGTCAACGGCTGCCGCTTGGCTCAGCCGGCGATGGCTTGGCGGACGGCCTCGCTCAGGCGGATCAGCGTTTCGACCGGTAGGTCTTCGGCACGGACCGACGGCTGGATGTCCAACTGGCCTAGCAGGCAATCGATCTGTTCTTTGGTCAGCCGCGGTTTGAAGGCACCGGCCAATTCCGAGCGCAAAAATTTGCGCCGGTGGCAGAAAATCCCTCGGATGAATTCGTGGAAGAACTCTCGATCGGTCAATCGCCCGCGCAACTGCGGATCGACGGTGATTTGCAGGAAGGCCGAATCGACTTTGGGACGCGGCCAGAACACGTCTGGAGGCAACACCCGCAATATCTCCGCCCGGCATTGACTTTGCACCCACACGCTCAGTGCTCCGTAGTCTTTGCTGCCGGGCTTGGCCACGACGCGATCGGCCAGTTCTTTTTGGATGGTGACAGTCATCTGCTCGGGCGGACGGTCCAACGTCAACAGGTTGGTCAGTACCGGCGTGGCGACGTGATAGGGCAAGTTGGAAACCATTTTCAGCCGGCGTTGGGGCGATTGGGACAGGTGCTGTTCTACTGCTTCGAGCATCTGCGGGTTAAGGCGGTTCTTGCTGCGCAGGGCGTCGAGCTGGAGCATGGTCACGTTGGCCAACTGCGCAAGCTGTTCCTGCGCAAGCTGAAACAAGTACGGGTCGATTTCCACCGTGACCACGGCGGCCACTTTTGGCGCCATCAGCGCCGTCAGACTGCCGGTGCCGGTGCCCACCTCTAGTACCACATCGTCGGGTTGAAGACATGCGGCTTCGACCAAAACCCTTAACAAGTTTTGGTCGATGAGAAAGTTCTGTCCCAATTCGGTGCGCGGCCGGATGCCGGCCTGTGCAAACCGCTGAATAAGAAACGACTGCGTTTGCTTCATAAGACTACTGCCGCACTATCGCTCCGACCGACCGAATCAACACGCAACATCGCTACGCTTGCCTGCACCGCACCTGCCGGGTAGCAGAACTGACTTGCCCAGCCGGGCAGCTTAGTGGCCGGTGCTAAGCCATAACAGAAATCATAACAGCCCTGACGAACAACTCCGCCGTGCCATCCAACTAGGAAATCTGTAGTAGCTTCGAGTACGAAATGAACCCAAATAAAACCAAAAAGTGGATTCCGCTGCTGCGCTGGTCACACGGTAGCAGTAAAAGTCGTTATGTTACAGCGACAGATAATCGGGAGAAATCGGCATCGAAGCCCTTTGGCATTCATGTGCAGCTATTTAGCGGTGAGGTTGTGCCGCGCCTGCTCAGTTAGCCCAGATTGGCCTGAACCGATTTTTGCTGTTTCAGTGCTGTGGCTATTTTTATTGTTTTATTGCTTCTATTGCTATTTTGATGCTGTGGTTGCTTTGCTGCTGTTTGTGGCGTGGCGGGGAGCTATCGGAGCCGGCGGCGCAGATGGTCTAGTATTCGCGTGACCAGGACGGCTCGGCCGGCGTCGCCGCTGCCGATTGTCTGCTGGAGTTGTTCCACTTTGCCGCCGGGGTCTTTGACCGCCACCGGAATCGGTCGGTTGCCATCGGTTTGCTGCGCTGGCTGGCCGAGCACAATCACCCAATCCGCCCCAGTGAGTTTGCCGGTCGCCTGAGCAAGCTGCTGCAAGCGATCGCTGCTGGCGTCTGCGGAAGGCCAATCGCCTTCGGCGATTTGCAGCATGCGCCTTAGCGCTTCCAGGTCAGTGGCTACCAGTGCGCCGGCCAGAGCGCGCCCAGCGTTCGGCGCGTTGCCCAGCGCCGCTGCCAGGCTGCCGCCGCTGCCGACTTCCGCCAAGGCCAACCGTTGGCCGCGCTGCTCCAACAAGGACAGCACATGTTCTTCCAAGGTGGTGTTGTCTTCGGCGTACAGATAGTCGCTCAGGTGCTGCCGGGCCAAACGGCGCAGCGCTTCGAGCCGCTGGCGGTTGGCTTGAGTATCGTGCGGTAACACGAAGGTGAAATCCACCCGGCCCGACTCGAACGCCGAGAAACAAATCATCTCTCCGGGCAGTGGGCCGTGCTGCTTGAGCGTGTGATCGATCTGCGATTGTCCTACGCCGACGAACCGCAAGTGCAGAAAGCAACCCTTTGGCCGCCTCCCCAAGCGTTTTTCCAAATACGGCAACAGCTCGTCGCGGACCATGGGTTGCAATTCCCGGGGCGGACCAGGTAGGGCTACCACCAGAAGATCACCCTTGTCGTACACCAGGCCTACGGCGGTGCCGTTGGGGTTTTTCAGATAGGTTCCCTGCACCGGCACTTGGGTTTGTTTGCGCAGGTTGGGACGCAACTGGGCAGCCGGAGTGTTGAAGCGCCGCTCCATTTCCCGCAAAGCGTCGGGATGCTCCCGAAGCTCGATGCCCGTGAAGTCCGCCAGCGCCTCGCGCGTGACGTCGTTTTCCGTCGGCCCCAGTCCGCCGGTGACGATTATCAGTTTCGCTTTGCGGCTGGCGAATCGCAGTGCATCGGCGATGTCTTGCCGCTGGTCGTCCACGATCATCGAACCCAAGCAGTGGTAACCCAGCGGCAACAACGTGCGGGTGATGAAAACGGTGTGGCCGTCGGCGTACTGGCCTTCCAGCAGTTCGTTGCCGGTGACCACGATCATGTACTCGACCGGCTGCGCCTCGGATTCTGCCGCTTGCGGCCTGCTTTGTGTCGCAGGCTCGCCCGCCTGCAATCGACCGCCGGTCGCCGTTACCAGCACCACGAAGGCCGCACATTGCAAAATGCCCGTAGCAGTACCCCACATGGCAACTACCCACAGAAAATGATTGTCGCTTGCCACCACCGGTCTCCGATGTTGCAGAACTCAGGCGAAGCCGGCCGGATATACACAACTCAGCCAAAGGTGGCCGAATAAGCGCTACTCAGCTAATCCCGGCCGGATAAGCGCAACTTGGCCGCGGCCATCCCGACAATTACCCGACCGGGAGACATGTTGCCGTTCGCGCTGTGCCGCCCGGCAAGCCAAGCATTATTATGAACTTCCAGTACCGCGTTGTGAATTGGCGGTTGCACAATCGTAAATTGTGAATTGGCGGTCGGGCAATCGTAAATTGTGAATTAGCAGTTGCGCAATCGTAGGCGTAGCGGATGGCTCGAGGCGGGGTTTCGCGCGGGGCGGCCCGTCCGGCACAGTAAATACCTGCGGCTGCCGCGGCAAGTTGCCATCGGGAAGGTCGGCAGCCTGCTACGCGCGGCTCATTGCTACGCTGCGAAAATTGCTGAGTTCAGCTCATTGCTGGGGCCGACTGCACACTAACGTCACCGCTTGCAAACAACTTGACATCGCCACTTTAAGCCCCACAATCAAAGCTGGCCTGACGGTGCAAAACGCGGTTTGCGGGCAATTCCATCCGCGCGTCGGCCATGTCCTTCCAAGCAACCGGCTCCCTCCAAGCAAACAGTCCCTCAATAATGCTTTTTCGACGAAAGGGTTTGCCATGGCAGAGACTCAGAGACTGCCCGCCCAGAATTTCGCCGCCGCCGAGCCGATGATGAGGTCGCTTATTGCCGGTGGCCCGGCGGCAATTTCCCAGTTAGTCAAACAGATTGGCCAGCGCTTCGGCGATCCCGATGGGGTGCAGGCGACTTACGCCTTGCACGGACTAGTTCATTACGCCGCGCGTCCCGGCGCTGGGGACGAGCGAAAGGTGGTCGCGCAAACGCTGGCAGCCGAGTTGAAACAGAATCACTCGGTCGATTTGAAATCGTTCATCTGCCAGCAGCTTCAGCTTTGTGGGGACCAGGACCAAGTGCCGGCCCTATCCCCATTGCTGGCCGACGAGCGACTCTGCGAGCCGGCTGCCCAGGCGCTGGGGGCCATCGGCGGTGCCAAGGCCGCAGCGGCTCTGCGCGAGGCGTTGCCGGGCGCCACGGGACGACGTCGGGCGACGATTATCAATGCCTTGGGGCGTCTGGGCGACAGCGCTGCGGCAGACAAAATCCGCCAGTCGCTCGCCGACGCCGACCCCGATTTGCAAACCGTGGCCATGTACGCTGCCGGCAACGCCGGTGACCTACAAGCGGCCGACGCGCTGTTGAAAGCCGCCGCTGGCCAGCCGAGCTACCAGCGCAGTCAAGCCATCGACGGCTGCCTGCGACTGGCACGCCGCGCCGCTGCCGACGGCAAGACCGCACAAGCCGAGGAACTGCTGGGCAAGCTCTCGAAAATGGCGTTGGAATGGCAAGAGCGCTGCGCAGTGCTCGACACGCTTGCCGAGGTGCTCGGCCCCAGGGCTTCCGCGAATATCCTCGAAGCACTGAGTGCTACCGATTTACGCATTCGGGCTGCCGCGGCGCGTATCGCCCTACATTGGGCGCGGCGCACGGCTGCGGCCGCACCCGGCGAAGCGGCAAAAGTGCTCAAGCGCTTGCCGCAGGCTACCAAGGAGCAAGCTGTTGTGTACGAGGCGGAGAAACTGCTGAAGACAATCAAGCTGTGACCGGCCGCACCCCGGCACCTGTCGCCGTCATGTGTATCAGCGGGCGCGGATGTCAGCCGCCTTGTGTATCAGCCTTGATATGTATCAGTCGTCATGTGTATTAGCGGTATATGTATTATCGAAGATGTGTATTAGCGGGTATGAGGAGAAGCGGTCCTGGGTATTGGACGTTATTGGCGGTCGTGAGTATTAGGGGGAATGTGTGTCGAGAGCTATTGGCCACGACACTGTCCGCTCCAAGCCAACGCGGAAAAACCCTCACCCGGACAAATAGGCAAATTTTCAAGCAGTAAGGGAAACAGATATGCCAACAGCATCGAAAACGAAGTGTGCGTCGCGTCGTCGGTTTCTTGGCGCCGCAGGAGTCGCCGTAGCAGCGGCCACGATTGTGCCGCGTCATGTTCTTGGGAGGCAGGAAGAGCCTCCGCCCAGCGAGACCATCACCTACGGGGTGATCGGCAACGGTGCGCGCAAGGACGCCGGTTTGGCTGGCAACAAGGCATTCCGGCGGGTGGCGGTGTGCGATGTGGATGTGGCCCGCATCGGCGGGGAGCCAGACAACAAGACCCGCTTCACCGATTTCCGCCGTCTGGTGGAGCGCAAGGACATCGACGTGGTGTGCATTGGTACGCCTCCGCACTGGCACGCCATTCCGTGCATCGTGGCCGCGCAGGCCGGCAAAGACATCTTCTGCGAAAAGCCGATGACCAAGTTCATTGCCGAAGGCCGGGCGGTGGCCGACGCGGTGCGCCGCTACGGCGTGGTGTTTCAGATCGGCACCTTTGGCCGGTTCAACAAAGCGCTGCGCGAAACGCACAAGATTTGCGCCAGCGGATTGGTGAAGGATCTTAAGGGGGTAGTGGATTTCGCCGGCGCGCGGAACCGGCTGGGCAATCCTTCGCTGCCGGAGCAGCCGGTGCCGCCGGGCTTGGATTACGACTTCTGGCTGGGACCTGCCCCGTACAAACCGTACAACAAAGCACGCGTGCATTACAGCAATCGCTTTTATTGGGATTACGAAGGGGGCGATCTCACGAACTTCGGCTTCCACAGTTACGATCCTCTTCAATACAAGTACGCCAAAGACGACACCGGGCCGGTAGAGATCGAACCGTTTGCCGAGTGGCCCCAACACCCCGACGCTGTAGGCGTCTTCCGCTACGTGGTGCTGACCTACGCCGATGGGCTGAGGATCGTGGTGCATCCGGGCAATAAGCCGGAGATTGCTGGAACTCGCACGGTGCGCAAAGAGGACCTCAGCCCCCAGGACCGCCAGAAACTGGATGCACTGCCCGATCCGCCGCCGCTGGTGCAGTTTGCCGAGGCGGTCAAGACCCGCCAGCAGGCCGGGGGCAATGCCGAGTCGTCGCACCGCACCTCCACGGCGTTGAACTTGGCCAACATCGCCATTCGGCTGGGGCGCAAGCTCCACTGGGACCCGGTGACCGAGCGAATCATCGGCGACGACGAGGCGCAGCGGTTCGTCGATATACCGATGCGCGCCCCGTGGCATTTGTAGTAGATTGTCTCATCTGCGGGGCGCACCCGCGCCACAGAAAATGGAAACTCGAATGAGGTCGCAGCGATCATGGCGATTGCAGCCGGTAGAACTTTTATACTGGTCGGTGTGTTGGCCAAAGCGCTGTTGATTGCTTCTGCTGCTGTGATGGCGAAATGTTGGCCCGCGACCAGTCTGGGGGCAGAAGCCCGTCCGCATTTGCGTTTGGCGACGTTTAGCTGTGACGTCACGCCGCCGCTGGGCGGACATCCGTTGATCTGGATCACCCCGGCGACGACTATCGAAGATCCGCTGTTGGCAAAAGGCGTGATAATCGAGCACGGCAAACAGCGCTACGTGCTGTGTGCCATGGACTGGTGCGGGCTGTGCAACGGCACGTATCGGCAGCTTCGCCACACGATTGCCCAAGCGGCAGGCACGCAGCCCTCGCAGGTGGCCTTGCACACGGTTCACCAGCACACCGCCCCTTACACCGACGGCGACGCCCAGAAGCTGCTCGACCAGACCAAAGCCCCGCCCCGTTATGTGGATCAGCAGTTCATCGACCAACTGGCTCAACGGCTGGCCGAAGCGGTTCGCCAGTCGGTCGAGCGGTTGCAGCCATTCGACACAGTCGGGGCGAGCCAGACCAAGGTCGAGCAGGTGGCCTCCAGTCGGCGCATCATGGTCGATGGCAAGCTCCACATGCGCATGAGTTCCGCCAAAGATGCCGTGCTGTGGGCATTGCCCGAGGGACAGATCGACCCGATGCTCAAAACCGTCACATTGGCCGTCGGCGCGCGGCCGCTGGTGAGATTGCATTTTTACGCGACTCATCCGCAGAGTTTCTACGGCGACGCCCGGGTATCGGCCGACGTGCCCGGTCTCGCGCGACAGCGCCTCGAGGCAAAAGAGGGTGTGTTTCAGATTTACTTTACCGGCTGCGCCGGCGACGTGGCGATGGGCAAGTATAACGACGGTACGCCCCAGGCCCGCGACGAACTGACCGATCGGCTCTACCAAGCAATGCAGGCCGCTGCTTCAGCGACCAAGTTTCGTTCGGCCGGTCAGCTCCAGTGGCGCAGCGTGCGGCTGAAGCTGCCTGTGCGTCAGGACCGCGGCTACACGCTCGAAGATGCAATGGCCCGACTGGCAGACGAGAAGCGCAATCAGGTCGACCGGGTGCGGGCAGCTACTCTGGCCGCCTTCGTCCGGCGGGCCGATGAGCCGCTGGAAGCGGCTTGCCTGCGGTTGGGCGAAGTGTGGATGCTGTTTTTGCCTGGCGAGTGCATGCTGGAATTCCAGCTATTTGCCCAGCAAACAAGGTCCGCTGACTTTGTGGCCGTGGCCGCCTACGGCGATCTGGGACCCGGCTATATCTGTACCGAAAAAGCTTTTGCTGAAGGAGGTTACGAGCCAAGTGCCGCGCACGTTGCCCCACACAGCGAAGCACTTCTCAAAGCGGCCATCAAAGACCTCCTCCAGTAGCTGCACGCCTGCTTCCTTTTGGGCCATCAAGTGCTAGCCGTGTGCAAACCGCGCTGTTGGGGCGCGGTTGGCGTTTTTCAACCAACTGATGACCGCTGGCAACAGTTTGTTGTTTCCCTTCGCTCGGCCAGCGCCAGTAGGCTCTGCGGTCGAAACCGTTTGAGATGGGAAACTGATATTGGAAAACGCTGCTTGACGATTGACTGCGGTGCTTGGCTGGGGCGGTAGCGGGCAGTTGTCAGCGCCGTGGCACGACGTTTGCTCCAGCTTTCCGCTGACCGCTTTTCCCGCTGGCTGATTCACCTTGATCCGGGTTTTCGGTTGGTATTTCCAGCGGGTTGGCGCAGCCATGTTCGGCGGCCGGTTTAGCCAGCTTCGTCGCGGGACCGCCAGCCTGTCGGCAAGCTGGAAACTGCCGCTGGCATGCCGCAGACGAAGTGCCGCCGGCAAATCGGAGCCGGTTGCGTTGCAGGCGGAAGAAGCCGGGGGAGGCAAATAGTCGAGCGATTGACTTTTACGTAGCAGCCGGTCAAATTGAAGGTAGCGGTGCTAACGACTTTTCCTGGGCGGTGCGACTGGTTTCCCGCCGCCACGAGAAAACGGCATACGGTTTGCCAATTGCTACCTTGGCGTCTGTGGGGTGATCCGTAACGGGCTTGTGCCGCGATCCCATCGGCACTGATTTCATTTTTCTGGAACCTGAGAAGCGACCATGTCGAGCAACCAGAACAGCAATCCTGGTGACACTACCCTGGTTCAACCGCTGGCGTTGCGTTCCGGCGCGGTGCTGGAACAGACCGACGAATGGGGTGTGCCGGTAGTGCCGGCTTCCATTTCGCCCACTTCGACGGCCTCGGTGCTGGCCGGTTACTATCATGCCCTGCGGCGGCACTGGGTGGTGGCGATGATCCTCGGCGCGTTGGCCGCCGGAATCACTTTTCCCATCGTCTGGTACGCCTACGGACCGCGCTACGAATGCGTGGCCCTGATCAAGATTTCCATGCTTCAGGACAAGATAGTCCCCGGGCTGCAAAGGGGCTACGAACCTATCCCCGGACGAAACGAGTACGACGTGTTCCGCAGCACCCAACAACAGGCCATCCGCAGCCAGGTGGTGCTGATGGACGCCCTGCGTTCGCGTGATGTGCTCCGCTTCGAGCTGGACAAGCGAAAACGCAACCCGGTCGCCTGGCTCCAGGATGAATTGAAGGTCTCGTTCCCGGGCGATGGCGAGCTGATGCGGGTGAGCATCGTGCGGCGCGATCCTGCGGAGGCCTACCACTTGGTCAAAGCAGTGGTGGAAAGCTACGAGCGGAACGTGGTCACCGTCGACGACACCCGGCGAAAACAGCGCCTGACCGAACTAGACGACCTGTACCGGAACGCCACCGAAACGCTTCGCGCCAGGCGAACCACCCAAAAGAACCTCGCCGAGACCTTGGGCACCTCGGACCGCAAAGGAATTTCCCTTAAGCAACAGGTGGCCATGGAGCAGTTCGTCGAGTACCAGCGGCAGTTGATGCGCACGCAGTTCGAACTGCGTCGTGCCAAAGGCGAACTAGACGCCCACAAGGCCGTGTTGGAAGCCATCGCCAATATGCCGCTTACCAGCTTCGAAATGGATCAATACGCCCGCAACGACCCCCTCTATCGGCACATCGCCGAAGAGCTGTCGTTGCGTCGGCTCGATCGGGCGTACACCGAAGCGAATATCAAGCCGGGCAGCAAATCCCGGTACATCGAACGGGTACGCGACGACGCCGCTATGGTGCAGGCGCAGTTCGAGGAGCTGACCCGCGAGCTGAGCGAAGGTGTCCGCCGCATTAAAGCTGCCGAGATCGAGCGCGAGATGCTCAAGAAAGAAGCCGAGGTGGCTTCGCTCCAGGAACAGGAGGTGGAACTGGCCCGCGAAGTCCAACGCAAGAAAGAAGAGGCCGAACGGCTTAGCGCATCCTCGGTCGATCTAGACATGGTGCTTACCGAGATAGAAAACGCCGAGACCGTGCTCAAGGTGGTGGCCGAGGAACGCGAACGCCTAGCGGCCGAGCGCCGCGCACCCAGACGAATCGACGTCTTCCAGCAACCCGAAATGCCCACCGCCCAGTCGTTGCCGGGAATCCGCATCGCTTTGGCCATCGCCGCCTCGTTGGCCGCGATGTGTATTCCGCTGGGCGTGCTGATCGTACGCGACCGGACCGCTCAGATCGTCAGCTCGGCTGAAGACATTACTCGCGGGGCGGGGCTGCCAGTGGTGGCTTCGGTGCCGCTGGTGCCGGAACGGGTGGTATGGCGGCTGGATAACTCTGCTCCGCCTAAAGACCCCCGCCACCGATACCTCTCCGAAGCTGTTGAGACTGTGGCGGCACGCGTTCACCGCAAGGCGCTGACCGACGAGTCGCGGGTAGTGCTGGTCACCAGTGCCGTGGCTGGCGAAGGCAAAACAGCACTGGCCAAAGAACTGGCCTTCAGTCTGGCTCGTGGGGGCCGCCGCACCGTGCTGGTCGATTTCGACTTACGCCGCCCGTTCCTCAACGAGTTGTTCAAGGTGCCGCTGGACCCTGGCGTGTGCGACGCATTGCGCGGCAATAACGAACTAAGCTCGATAATCCGGGCTACTGAAACCGAGAACCTGTCGATCTTCACCGCCGGACGGTGGGACCGGCAGGCCATGGCGGCGTTGGCCAACGGGGCTACCGAATCGCTATTCAAGGAACTACGTGCCCGGTTCGAGTTCGTGGTGGTCGATTCGGCGCCGGTACTGCCCGTGGCCGACACCCGCTTCCTCAGCCAAACCGTCGACGCAGTCATCCTGACGGCCCTGCGCGACGTAAGCCAGACTCCTAAAGTCCAGGAAGCGTGCCAGATTCTTAAGGATTTCGGAGCGCGTTCGGTCGACGTGGTCTTGATCGGCCGCAACAGCAAGGATTACCAGCTATAAAGCCCATTTGTGTAAAGCGTGTGTATTAATCGGACGGCGACAAAATCATATATATAACGTTGCCCGCCGAATTAACGATAGAAAACAAAACATAGCCAATTGCTCTTGCCTGGGCATCGGCTGGCTCGACATGCGGGTGCGACGCTGCCAGACGAGCCACGGCAAGTTACCGCGGTGGGGGATAAGATGCCGATCTTAGCTGAGCAAGTCAGCGTCTTCCCAGAGCGTCTTTTAGAAGACGCTTCGACGCTGGATTTGGGCCGGGCTTGGTGGGTTCTGTACACCAAGTCGCGGCAGGAAAAAGCCATCGCCCGCAATCTGCTCGAACAAGAAATCCCTTTCTATCTGCCGTTGGTCAAGAAGCGGTGGCTGTGCCGGGGGCGCAAGATGGTTTCCTACGTCCCCTTGTTCGCCAATTACGTGTTTCTGTTTGCTGACCAGATCGAGTTGGCCAAGGCATGGGCTACTAATCGTGTAGTACGTGCCTTGCCCGTCGCCGACGGCCAGCGGCTCCGCACCGATTTGTCGAACCTCCAGCGGCTAATAGCCTCCGGGAAACCGCTTACGGTCGAATCGCGCTTGACGACCGGAATGCCTGTGCGCGTCAAACACGGCCCGCTGGCCGGCCTTGAGGGAACCGTCCTCACCCGACGCGGCGACACCCGATTGTTGGTCGCAGTGGACTTTCTCAAGCAAGGCGCTTCAGTAGAAATCGAGGACTACTTGCTGGAGCCGCTTTAGCCGAATGCCGCCGATGGTTGGTCGGCTAGCCGATGTCTGAGCTTGCCGCCGACCGAGGAGTTCAGCTGGGGTTCTGGTCTAAATAGTCGCCAACGCGCCCTAGGCGGGCAAACATTCCGCCCGACACTGCCGTCGTCAGGACACGCCGTCGTATCCCCATGCCCTGCAAGCTCTTGCGGCAGTCGACCGAAATCCCTCCGTCCAGTTACTGATCCGCATTTCTTGTCGGTAGAGCACAGCTTCGGACCAGAGAGCTCTTTCTGGGCCAATGCCACCGCCGAACGGGCGGAAGTGTGCCCCACCTTGCTTGCGGCCTCTTGCCCAAATTTTTTGCTATCAGTGCTTGCATTGCCGAAACAGCCGGTTATCTTATTGCACTATTCGTCGGCAAACTTTACGCAGATTGCCCAGGCTGTTGGGCCGTGGTGAGCAGACCTACGGCTTGAGGCGGCACTGGGCAACCTTCGGTTCGCCTACAAGACGACACTGGTGAACGACTGCCGTTTGACCCCGGTCGTCCACCTACCGCCGCGTAATTGGTTTGCCGCGACCAGCCGCGTCCCATCACCCGGCGAAAGCGCCGGCGATCAGCGCAAACCAGAGACTTTTTGTCTTTTAAAACTGGCTACGAGACGCGAAAGGCCCAAAAAGGAGCAGAAAGCTATGGTGAACCTGACATGCGCGGTCTTGGCTGGCCTGGCGCTGATGACTGGTCAACCCGAAGCGGAGCCGCAGCCGGTCGACGGCGAGCTGTTGCCAATCGAGCAGAATATTATCACATTCACCAATCACGAGCGGACCAAGCACGGGCTGGAGCCGCTGGAAATCGATTGGGAATTGATGAAATCCGCCCGCGCACACTGCGAGTGGATGGCACGTGTCCGCCGCCTTGTCCATACCTGGCGTCCTGTGGCCGAGAACATCGCCATGGGCCAGTCGCACAGCAGTGAGGCAGTGCGCTCGTGGATGAATTCCTCCGGGCACCGGGCCAACATCCTCAACCCCGGCCATAAGCGCATCGGCGTGGCTGCTTTTCGCACTCCCGAGGGTACCATCTTCTGGTGCCAGCAATTCAGACGATAGGGAGGGACGGCGTCCGCGCCGTCCGGAATATGGGTCACCGGGGACGGCGATCCTCCAGTGGTCATCGGGGACGATGACCCTCCCGGGGTGGGCGCGACGGGAAAGACGGCGTCCACGCCGTCCTGAATATGAGTCACCGGGGACGGCGACCCTCGCGTTTCACCATTCCAACACATTCAATTCTCCTTGATATGGCCAATCATCTGCATTGGCGCACAAACCTGCGCGTACTGGATTTTGCCGCACGTATTCCCACTTAGCCGCGTAGCTTTCACCTGTTCGCAATCGCCTGTCCCAACAATCACGCTGCCATCCTCCAACGCCAGGTAAATGCAAGCAACTGAATTGCCGTTTCCAATAGGCCACCCAAGTATTTAAGGAAACGTTGAGGTCATTGGGCGCACAAAACAGATGAAGATGGTCCGGCATGAGAACATACCGGCCAACAAGCCACGCGGTTGCCTGCTTCCATAGTTTGACCAAGGCTTCGTGAACATGCGCTTGCGCGAGCCAAGGTTGCCGGTCCTTGGTGCAGACCGTCAGGAACACAATGGTTGGATACCACGATGATATGAACACCCCTCGCGCCGGGTGTTTTCGCCTGGGAGGGACGGCGTCCGCGCCGTCCGGATTGTGGGTCGCCGAGGACGGTGACCCTCCCATGGTCATCGGGGACGATGACCCTCCCGGGTTGGGCGCGATGGGAGGGACGGCGTCCGCGCCGTCCGGATTGTGGGTCGCCGGGGACGGTGACCCTCCCGTGGTCATCGGGGACGGTGACCCTCCCGGGGTCATCGGTGACCCTCCCGTGGTCACTGATGCGCAGCGGCGTTCGGCGGTCGACTTCTCAGCGTTCAATGCAAGCGTTCAATGCACCTGTCTGGCTCACAACGACCTACTGGCCGAGGCGGGACTTGAACCCGCACGGGGATCGCTCCCCACAGGATTTTAAGTCCTGTGCGTCTGCCATTTCCGCCACTCGGCCGCCGCCGACCGGCAGGCACCGGTAGTCAGCGATTCGACCGTAGTCCGTTTTACCG
>CALLPE010000005.1 GCA_938015445.1 uncultured Pirellulales bacterium | reverse complement strand
TTGCATCTGATCGAGCGCAGTTTGGACTGCGACGAGCAGCATCCGTCGTGGGCGGAAAAACTGGCGGCCGTGCGCAGCGCGATAGCCGACAGCCAGCTTCGCTTCTTGCTGGAACAAGCGCCGGTGGCCGCCGAGGAGTCGTTGGAAGGGGCCATGCACATGGCGGGGATAGTTCAAGCGCTGAAAGAATTCGCCCAGCCTAGCGGCAGCGACCGTCAGACCACCGAAATCGGCCGAGCCATCGATACCACACTTTCCATCTGCCGCAGCCGCTGGACGCACGTGGCAGAAATAGTGCTGTGCATGGAGCCAGACCTTCCTCCGGTGGCCTGCAATCCGGCCGATTTCAACCAGGTGATACTCCAGTTGGTCGTCAACGCCGCCCAGGCCATCGCCGCAGTCCCCGGCGCAAGCCACGGCAAGTCGAAGGGAACCATTACTATCACCGCTCGCAGCGACGGCCCGTGGCTGGAGCTGAGTGTCACCGACACCGGGATAGGCATCCCCCCGGAAATAAAGTCCAAGATCTTCGACCCATTCTTCACCACTAGAGAAGTCGGGCAAGGGTCAGGACAAGGGCTGAGTCTGGTCTATGCTATCGTGGTGAAGAAGCACGGCGGGTCGATCACTTTCGACACCCAACCAGGCCGCGGCACCAGCTTCGTCGTCCGCCTGCCGTTGGCCCAGCAGCCTGTGGAAGCAGCAGTATCATGACCGCCCTGCAAAGCGACAAGCAGAACGATGAGTCGTTGATACCTCATTGGCGATCGCCCATGTCACACACTGTGTTGCTGGTAGATGACGACCCGAACCTGCTGGCCGGACTGTCGCGCGCTTTGCGCCATCAGCCATACCAGATATGCACCGCCCGCGGTGGCGAAGAAGCCCTGTGGATACTAAAAACCCGCGATGTAGACGTGGTGGTGTCGGACCAGCGAATGCCGGGCATGTTGGGCAATCAGTTGTTGGCTTGGGTTGCCCAGCACCGGCCGGAGGTGATGCGCATCATGCTAACCGGGCACGCCGAGGCCGACACGGCCATCGAGGCCATCAACACCGGCGGCGTGTACCAGTTCTTCATCAAGCCCTGCAACGAAGTGCAACTGGCCATCGCCATCCGCAAAGCTATAGAACACAAGACGCTGCTGGCCGAGCGTCAACGGCTGCTCGAAGCCCTGCAAAACCGCTTGGAACAGTGCGAGCTGTCCAGTCTCGACCAGCAGTTTCGGCTGCGGGCCGCCACGGAAAGCCTTAGCCGTGCAGTGCAAGCTATCGCTGAGTCCGCTCGCGCCCTTGGCGCGCAGTTGCCGCGTCCTTTGCCCCCATCCGCCGAAAGCCGACTGGCGGATTTACTCGCAGCCGTATCCAAAGCCCAACGGCTGCTGGCAGCATTCGACACTGCCCAAAGCCAGCAAGAGCAGCAACAGGAAGAACGCATCGCCGCCGGCTGAACTGTGCTCAGGATGCTCATCGCGGCCGGCCAGCGCTGCAAGCTTAGCAGGCGACGCAAGAGCCGGGGCAGTGGCCAGCGGCAGATCGACTCGGGCAGCCTCGACCGTGTAGCCTCGACCGTGTTCACCCGCCGCCCACGGCGGGGAAGATGTTTACCTGCTCGCCGCCCTGCAATGGGCAGTCGATGCCTGAAGCGCGACTGTTGACGAATACGATGTGTGCCTTCTCCGGCGGCACGCCCAGCTTTTGTAGCACTTGAGCGATGGTTTGGCCGGGCACGATTTCTATGTCCACCGACGGGGCGTTGGCGATGTACTGTCGCAGCCCAGCATACAGGCCGACCTTCACCTGCGGCATTGCAGCAGCCCTCCCAAATGGCCCCCGATTTACCACAATTATACACAGACCACCGGCGGAAGACCGAGCCGAGCCGACACGACAACGCTTAGCGGCGATTACGTGCCGATTTGGCTGACATTTGCCTGATGGGCGTGTGGCGGTGTTTCGGGAAGGCTTCGGGGGCGCGACGGATCGGTTCAGGCAGCGCGGTGCTTGGTCAGCGCAGCAAGCCGACCTAACGCGGCGCAATCCAACCGCTCGAAACTCGCTTGGTTCCCTCCGCCGAGGTGCTGGCAAAGCACGACGGCTTGCTGGTTCAGCATGCGCGGCAGAAATAGCCACAGATGGGAGTTCTCCGCCGGCATCGCCCCGGCCGATATCAACATCAAGTCGAGCTTGCCCAGCTCGTTGGCCACTTGCATCAGTCCCATACTAGGTTCGGCCGGCACCAACCGCACCTGTGCGCCGGCGGCACGGAGGGTGCGGTAAGCCTCGCGCAAAGACCAAACTGCTGGGGTAGGCCCCGGTCGGTCTTCAAACAAGTCGATGCCGATGTAATATGGAGTCTTGCTCGGTGTGGCCAGTCGGGCCACAGTCAGCATCCGCAAGGTGCGTGCAGCCGAGGTCAACCCCAGTTCAAGTATCCGCTGGGCTTTGGCCCGATATATGGCCTGGAAAACTACGCGGTCCGCCGCTGGTTGGCACAAGTGCAGAAGATAGAAAAGCTGCAAGCGGGTACGCAAGGGCAAGGCTGTCCTCCTGAGGCACTATGATGATAGCAAAGTCCACTGCTCAATACGGCAATCGCCGCAACACCGCTGCCAGCCGAGCGCAGCGGTCCAGGCGGGACAACACTGCGCGAACAAGCGATTCGGCAACCATAATGCACCGCGCACCTGCGAGTATTCGCCTGCGGTTGCCAGGCTGCCACTAACTGACGGCTGGGGCTGTGTTTGAGCTTTCCGGTAGATCGCCGTCATGTTGTCCAGCGTGCTTCGATAGGAAGATCGGCTCTTAAGCACAATTCGGCCCGAAAACTACAAATAGTTGAGCCAAATCAAAACGGTCATCCATCGTTTTAGCCGGAGTTGTGTCTCGGGCACGTCGAGGACGGAAGAAAACCATAAATATGCGGTCCTTAGGAAGCCTCAGCCTGACACAGGGGCTTGTTCTTGACCTATTGTTGATAACGGACACATGTTGATAACAGCCGCATGTTGTGACAGCCGCATGTTCATAACAGCCGCGTGTTGATAAAGGACGCTTGTTGATAACAGCCGCCGCAGCCGGATGTGGCAACGTGGGTTCGCGTATTGGGGCCATTCCGCGGCCGAGTCTTCCGGCGGTAAATGCTGTCTTGTTTGGAACTTCCAAATGCGCGAAATCAAACTTGTTCCCGCAGAGCTGTTCGGCAAACAGTTCGTACCGCACGAGTTCTTACCCCCTGGGGAAGACGAATACTATCTGCGGAACCGGCAGGTGGGCAAACCGCCCGACTATTGGCGCAGCCTGCGCGCCGAGGAGATCGAAACCTTAGTGAAAAACGCGGTAACCTGCGCCAATTGGGACAACCTGTTGGTAGCCGACCCGTTCCACCCGCATCTAATAAAAAACTCCAGCTTCTACGGACTGGTGCGCATCGGACGGCTGGAAAACGTGGTGCTGGAGCATCACGAGCTTCAAACGCCTGCCGGAATCACCAACAGCACCATTATCTCTTGCGACCTGGGCGACAACGTAGCGGTACACAACGTGCGCTATCTGTCGCGCTACATCATCGGCGATCAGGTGATCCTGCTGAACATCGACGAGATGAACACCACCAATCACGCCAAATTCGGCAACGGAATCGTCAAGCAAGGCGAGCCGGAAGCGGTGCGCATCTGGCTGGACTTGATGAACGAAAGCGGCGGACGCTCCGTGCTCCCCTTCGATGGAATGATCTGCGCCGACGCCTATCTCTGGGCCAAGTACCGCGACGACCCGCTACTACAGCAGCGGCTGCGGGAAATAACCGAGCGGCAATTCGACACCTCCCGCGGCTTCTACGGCACGGTGGGCGATTGCTGCGTGATCAAGAACTCGCAGATTCTCAAGGACGTAAGAATCGGCTCGCACTGCTACATCAAAGGGGCCAACAAACTCAAGAACCTGACGATCAACTCCAGCCAGGCCGAGCCGACGCAAATAGGCGAAGGGGTGGAACTGGTCAACGGAATCATCGGCTACGGGTGCCACGTGTTCTATGGCTGCAAGGCAGTGCGCTTCGTGATGGGCCCTAACTCGACGCTCAAATACGGCGCTCGGCTGGTACACTCCTTCCTGGGCGACAACTCCACGGTCTCCTGCTGCGAAATACTGAACAATCTGATCTTTCCGGCGCACGAACAGCATCACAACAACTCGTTCCTGGTGGCCTCGGTGGTGATGGGCCAAAGCAATATGGCGGCCGGGGCGACAATCGGTTCGAACCACAACAGCCGGGCCAACGACGGCGAGCTACAGGCGGGCCGGGGTTTTTGGCCCGGCCTGTGCGTGACGCTGAAACACCCCAGCCGATTCGCCTCTTTCGTGCTGGTAGCCAAGGGAAACTACCCGGCCGAGCTGGACATTCCTTTGCCTTTCTCCCTGGTGGCCAACGACGAGGCGCGCGATCGGCTGCTAGTCATCCCGGCCTATTGGTGGACGCACAACATGTACGCCCTGGCCCGTAACACCTGGAAGTTCATCAACCGCGACAAGCGAAAAACCAAGACCCAAAACATCGAGTTCGACTATCTAGCACCTGATACTGCCGAGGAGATCTTCCGCGCTATGCATATGCTGGAAGTGTGGACCGGCAAGGCCGCTCTGCGGAAAACGGCCAATCCCGTCACAGCCGCCCAGCCGGCAAGCTCCACCTCTGCCGAACAACTGCACACTGCCGCTGCACAGTGCGGCCCGTGCGCCGAAGGGCCTTCCGAGGAACAATTGGCCGAGCTGGGACGCCGACTTCTGTGCGGCCCGGAAGAGCAACTGGGCGATGTAGAAGTCCTCGGCGAGCACATCGAAAATAGCCGACGGAAAGTGGTGATCCGCAAACCCCACCGCGCCTATCACGCTTACCGGCAAATGCTCTACTATTACGGAGCAAAGAACGTCATCGACTATATGTTGGCCAATCCGCAGCAGACGCTCGAGGGCATGAATCGACAGTTGGCCGGGCCTCGTCAGCACAATTGGGTGAACTTGGGAGGACAGCTTGTCGCCGAGCCAGACCTGTTGGAGCTTATGGCGGACATCCGCGCGGCTCGCTTGAACACCTGGGAACAGGTCCACGCACGCTACGATCTTCTCTGGGCCAGATATCCTCTCGAAAAACAGCGCCACGCTTACGCTACCCTGTTGGAGCTGCTTGGCGCACAGCGCCTTACGCCGCAGCTTTGGCAGCAAGTGCTGGCCGAAGCACTGGCCATTCAGCAACACGTCTGCCAACAGGTTTACCTGAGCCGGGCGAAGGATTTTCAGAATCCGTTCCGCGGCATCACTTATCGCAACGCGCAAGAGATGCAGGCCGTGTTGGGCACGCCGGAGGACAATAGTTTCGTGCGGCAGATTCGCAAGCAGACCGAACAGTTCGCCCAGCAGATCGAGCACCTGCAATCGCGGTGCTGAACGCGAAGCCGCACTACATACGACAGCGCTGGCCGATTGTGCTTGCGCGCCGCTGGTCGATAGCCCCGACCGGCCGCAGCACTTTAGAGTCTCTCACAAAACCACCCGTCGTGGCAGTGCATCCCTGGCACAGGGGCCAGTTGAACTTTTTTGCGAATTCTGTTTTGTGAAAGCCCCTTCTGTTTTGTCAAAGCCTCTTCTGTGTTGTGAAAGCCCCTTACAGTCCCAGTACATCGGCCATGCTGTACATTCCCGGCGGTTTACCTGCCAGGAACTTGGCTGCCGCCAAAGCCCCCTGTGCGTAGCAATCGCGGTTGGAGGCGCGGACAGTCAGCTCCAGCATTTCGCCCAGCATGGCGAAGATGATGGTGTGTTCGCCTGGGTTGTCGCCCACGCGGATAGCGTGGTACCCGATTTCTTCGTGCGGTCGACGCCCCACCACTCCCTGTCGGCCGTGACGATGAAGGGTGTGGCCCATCTCGGCGGCGATTAGCTCGCCCAGCTTTAGCGCGGTTCCGCTGGGGGCGTCCTGCTTGAAGCGATGATGGCGTTCGAGGATTTCCACGTCGGCATCTTTGTCGCGCAGCGCCCGCGCCGCAAGCTGGCACAATTTCATGGTCAGGTTGACCGCCAGGCTCATGTTTGGCGAGTACACCAGCGGTATTTCTGCTGCCGCTGCGTTGAGGTCATCCATCGCTTGCCGACTGAGTCCCGTGGTGGCCATAACCAGCGGCAAATGGCGCTGGCGGCACAAACGCAGCAGTTTTTCGGCGGCTTCGGGCAGCGAGAAGTCGATGACCACCTCAGCGCCTTCGGCGAGCGTGTCGCTCAGCTTCACGCCGACTTGGCCCACACCGGCCATCAACCCGACGTCCTGGCCAAGCTGCGGATGACCTGGCACATCTACCGCAGCGACGATGCGCAGTGCCGGGTCTGCGGCGCCCAAGGCGATCAGCCGTTTTCCCATCCGCCCAGCCGCCCCGTGAATGGCTATTCTAATAGGTTTCATCGTTGTGACGATTCTCCCAAAACTACGCCGCGGCTCCGATGAGCGCCTGGTCTGCGATTGGAGCTATCATGCATCGCAGCTAGGTCCCGGAATCGGGTCAGCTATACAATCTGATGGCTTTGATGATCTCATCAAGATTGTTCGGCACCACCACGGCGCGGTTGGCGAAGGTGGCCCGGCGGACGCCCCGGCTGCCCAGCACTTTATTGAACATCTCTTGGTCGGTAGTGTGGTAAGCGACCGTTGCCGTAGGGTCTTTGAGTTGGTGGCCGGTGAGCACGCACACCACCCGATCGTCGCGGCCGATGACTCCTTCGGCCACCAGCGCTTTGGCGCCGGCGACGCTGGCGGCGCTGGCCGGTTCGCACCCCAGTCCGCCCGCACCCACCTGGGCCTTGGCGTCGAGTATTTCCTGGTCGCTGACTTCGCGGACCACACCGTCGCATATCTCCAGCGCTCGCAGACACTTCGTCAGGTTTACCGGCCGGTTGATTTCGATGGCGCTGGCGATGGTCGAGGCACGGCGCCCTTCAGCGGTCATTTGTTGGAAAAAAGCGTCGGCGGTTTGCATATCGACGTTGCCGCCGTTCCAGCGCAGGCGGTGCTTTTCGTACAGCTCATACAACGTCGATGCGCCGGTGGCGTTGATGACCGCCAGCCGCGGCACCCGACGGATCAACCCCAACTGGTGCAACTCCCAAAAGGCCTTGCCGAAGGCGCTGGAGTTGCCCAGGTTTCCGCCGGGGACGACGATCCATTCGGGTGGCTCCCAGCGCAGGGCCTCCAGCACTCGGTACATAATGGTCTTTTGCCCCTCCAGCCGGAAGGGATTGACGCTGTTGACCAGATAGATTCCCAGTTCCTGGGAGACTTCCTTGACGCGTGCCATAGCGTCGTCGAAGTCGCCGGTGATTTGGATCGTCAGCGCGCCGAAGTCCAGCGCCTGCGACAGCTTGCCGTAAGCGATCTTTCCCGAGCCGACGAAAATCACCGCCCGCATTAACCGCGTAACCGAACAATACAGCGCCAGCGACGCGCTGGTGTTGCCCGTGGAAGCACAGGCGGCCCGCGTAGCGCCGACGCATCGGGCATGAGTGAACGCGGCAGACATGCCGTTGTCTTTGAAGCTGCCCGACGGGTTCATCCCTTCGTACTGCAAATACAGTCGGCCGGGATTAAGCCCCACGTACCTGCCCACCGCGTCCGAGCAATGAAGCAGGGTTTGTCCTTCGCCCACCGTAACACACATTTCCAGGGGCGCAAACGGCAGCAGCTCGTAGAAGCGCCACACGCCGCTGAAGCAATGCGGGTCGGCGCGGCGGGCCCACTTCTGCTCGAACTCGTGCAGCGACCGCGGCACCTCCAGCCGGTCGAAGTCGTAGGCCACATCGAGCAACTGACCGCAACGTGGGCAGGCCACCAATATTTGCTCGATAGCGAACGTCGCCCCGCACTTCGGGGCGATGCATCGTTGGAAAGCAAGCGAAGTGAGGCTAATGGCATCCCTCGCTTTCTGGCAGATTGCTGGCTGGTCGGCCGCTCTGGCGCCAAAACCACGACGATATGCCGCCGGCCGCCAGCGTTGAACGGTCACCATCGACTCGGCACCGACAGCGGCATCCGTGCCACCGCAAGACTTTTTCAGCCCGATAGTTTAGGCAAGACTGCTTCGCTCATCAAGGCGGACAGCGGCACGGTCGTCCCATAAGCATTTGTCAACTCTTGCATCCGACAAGCATTTGTTAACACTTGAATCCCGCAAGCGGTTGTTAACACTTGCGGTGTTTCTTACCGCCTTGGTGTCTTGGTGGTTCGCGCTTCTGCGCCGGTGCTGCTGCGAGCCGCTCGTCGTTGGCAGCGCGGTCGTGGGTAGTCACGACTTCAAACCCTTCAGCGGGAACTCTAGTTTCTCGCCGGCCTTGAGCATTTCGTCCCAACTGACCTCTGCACGGCGATAGGCGGCCGTGCGCCCAAGGATGGTCGTCAGGTTGCTGCGAACGCTGGGGGCGACAGTTCGGTTCGAGTGCTCCCCTTCCACAATCGCCTTGTGGAAAGCAGCGATGTTGGCCACAGCGCCGTCGGTGTATAGATGGGCCAGTTTGCCGCCCTTGAACGACTTTTCGCCGCGGATCAGCACCGCGCCCCAATAATGGGTCTCGGCGGTTCCCTTGGGCCCGAACACCCAGCAGCCGATGTCCTCGATGCCGGTGCCGTACTGCTTCGAGGCAAAGCTCAGCAGAACATCGTCGGGAAACAGGAACACGCAGGCGAAGGCGTCGTTGCACAGCACATCCGGAGCGGCGGCGGGGTCTTGCCGGCCGCGACGGTTGCACATCCCGTAAGCCTTGATCGGATCGCGGTCCAAAAACCAGGTCGCCACATCCAGGGCATGGATGTTCTGCTCGGTAATGATGTCGCCCGAAAGAATCCGGTCGCGGCCCCAGCGCAATAGTCGCTTTTCGGGGTCGGAAGGGTCGAACTCCACGCCCCAGGTGCCGCCGGTGTAGTACACTGCCTCGGCCGAGACTATCGGCCCGATGTCCCCGGCGTGTACCCGGCGGACGCATTCCTGATAAAGGCCGTCGGCCCGGGTTTGGAAATCGACCAACACGCAGCGCTTTTTTTCCGTGGCCCTTTTGCCTGCCTCCAGGAACCGCAAACATCCAGGCACGTCCACCGCAATCGGCTTGGCCACGAAGGCATGACAGCCGGCATCGACGGCATCCCAAGTCTGGTCGGGATGGAAGTACGGAGGCGACTCGATCACTACGGCATCGGGCTTCATGTCCAGCAGCCGCTTGTAACCGGAAAGTCCTGTGAACCGATTGGCCTCCTTGATCTGGAACTTGTTGCCAAGGTTATCGACGCGCTGCTGGAAATAGTCGGCCGCCCCGACGATCTGGTAGCCGCCATGCTGCTGGAACAAATCGCCGATCCACACGCCCCGGCCACCACAGCCGATGATGCCGATGGTTACCTTTTGGTTGGCCGAGTAGCCTCGAGCCACTTCAGCCGAGACCGCCGTAAGGGCCAAAGCAGCACCTGTGCCTGCTACAAACCGGCGGCGAGTCACTCGATTGGTGTTGGCTGAGGACGATTGCTGCTGGGACATTCTTCGGCTCCTTGAATTGAACGTGGACCACTGTGGACTACTGGTGTGGGAATTGGACTAGTTCTTCACCGGGAATTGGACTGACCGCAGGTCGGCCGTCATAGCTAGCCCCGTCGTGCAAAGCTTGATCTGAGCTGTAGGGCCGCGGATACAACTTGCTTGTTTGCAGACTTCCTGGGCTGTCTATCTTAGCCGGTTGTCGCACCTTATGCCAACTGGTTGACTTTTGCCAACCGGCCGACTTTGCGCTTCTGTCAATCCGACCTGCCCGAAAGAAATGCGGTCTGCGCAAAGATTACCAATTGTTCCAATAATTCGGCTCGCGGTTTCCGATTAATCCGTAGGCGGCCCGGCTGTTGCGCGGCTGCGCGGGGGGGCGGTTGTTTGCCGCTAAGGGGCAAGCTGTGAACTCACGCCGCAATATGTCAAACGGGGCGAAGTTGCTCGGACTGCTGTTGCTGGCCAGTGCGACATTGCTAGGATGCGCCTGCCAGCGGGCGCGCCACGGAGTCATTTTGCGCGGCCAGTGGTCGCTTGAACTAAACCGCGTGCCATGGATCAGCGCCCGAACCGTCTGCGATTGCGATGCCGGGCAATCGGATGGATGGTTCATCAGCGACCCGGTCGGTGCCGATGGCCAAGACAAGTGCTCATCGGGCAGTCGGTTACGATCGCCGGCAGAAAACGGACAACCGGTTCCTTCGCCGACCGAACCGCGCCCAGCGCCGTTGCCCTCGGCCGGACCTACGCCTGAGGAACTGTCGCAGTCGCCGCCGGGCAGGTGCGGGATTGTACCTCGGCTGCTGGGTCGATGTGGTCGAGCGGCTCACGCAGTCCATTCGCCTGTGTCCGCCTTAGCCGCAACGCCCATGCCCCCTGGCACGCAGGAACACTCGCGGTTTCACCCGGTGCCCACCCAGCCGGTTTTCGCGCCGCGCGGACGGCCGACGCTGGTAGCCCCGTCGAACTGGCGGGGTGGGCCAGCTTCGCGGTCGGCAGACATGTCTGGTTCGCAGCCCTCTGCTCCGCCGATTCAGATTCAGATCGCCCCACCCCAGGCCGAAACGGACGACAGCATCACACATCCCGAAGGCAACCAGCCAGAACAATCCCAGCAGAAGGAAGATCGCGTCACCAGTGCTCCGGAGCCGCTGCGGCTGAGCATTTCGGCCGCCACCCCCAATTGGATTTTCACCAATCCTGCCCAAACCGAAAAAGAACGGCTGGCCGAGACGCTATTGGCGGAACCGCCGGTTTATCGTGCCGCCAAACCTGGGCCCAACCGCAATCGCTAGACGCCTCCATGTGCCGCTTTGCCCCTTGACGGTGGCGCAGCTCGGCGCGCAAAGCGTGACGGCCTTGCCGGCGGTATGGCACGCCCTTGGTAGGCGACGGCCGTACTTGGTCGATAAGCTAACCCACTTGCGGTCGGTTTCGTCGCCGGGCAGTGGTTTCCAGTATGGCCACCAACGTCAGCACGCAGGCGATCAGCACGCCGATGACCACCGCCCCAAACGTGTTCACCTGATAAAGCAGCAGCGCCGCCAAGCCACAGGTGGCCGTGGCCAGATAGATGGTCAACACAGCCTGGGTTCTGCTCATGCCTAGCTCCACCAAGCGGTGCGAAAAGTGGCTGCGGTCGCCTACGAACGGACTGCGTCCGGCGCGCAGTCGAATCCATATCACCGACAGCGTGTCGTACAGCGGGACAGCTAGCACGCACAGCGGCGCGAGTATGGCGTGCCGGGGCAGGTCGCCACTTGCGAAAGTGCCTGTAAGCGTGGCCATGGCCAGCAAGAACCCGACAAGGTAACTGCCGGCGTCGCCCATGAACAACCGGGCAGGCGGCCGGTTGTGCCACAGAAATCCTAACAACGAGCCGACGACCACCAGCAGGAAACCGGCCACGAACAGTTGCGGTTGCCCGCTGTCGGGCCGAGGGCACAAAAACATCACCGTTGCCAACATTGCTGCTGCAATGACAGCCACGCCGGCCGACAGACCGTCCATGTTGTCCAGCATGTTGAAGGCGTTGACCAGCCACACGATCCATAGCACACTCAGCGGGCCGGTCAGCCACGGGGCATCGACAAACAGGCTCAGTCGCCAACCAGCCAACACCATTGCGGTGGCCGTTAGAAATTGCACGGTAAGGCGCGGCTTCCAATCCAGGCCGACTACATCGTCGATCAGTCCTAGCAGCATCAAAACCGTACCGGCGGCGAGAATGGTCCACAGCCGCGGCGCGCGCCGCCAAAGACCCGGCAGATGAACGGCGATTTCATCAGGCACCAGCGCCGAGAAGGACCGGAAGAATGACGAACCGACACCATGTGCCGACGGCCCGCCGCGCTGCGCAGCCGAGGGTATCTTACCGTTGGGGCTGCCTTCGGGTGTGTGGTGGGCTGCGGGGGCACCAGCCGGCGTGCTGCCCAGGGCCGCCCACAGCGCCACTTGACCTATCGCCAACGGCAGCACCACACCGAGCCAGATCGCCAGCCCGCCGCCGGTGGCAATTGGGCGCGAGTGCGTCTTGTGTTTGCCCGGATTATCCATCAGGCCCGCACTCGGCGCTATCGCGCGGATTAGCCAGCAGGCCGCCCAGGATACTGCGGCACTTGGCAAAACGGCGCCGATGATGAGCCACAGGGTCATGCGCGACTTTGGATTCTCTGCTTGAGCAACTGACGGCACCGGGAAAAGAACTGGTGATAGTCGGCGCGCCGATAGTCGGCGAAGGTGAAGGCGTGGTGCTGCCAACAATTGTGCTTGTAGAACAAAGTGACCTCGGCGTAAATCCCTCGGCCCAGGTACACACGGTGTGCGAATTCTTTAGTGGAAGCCAGCACCAGCTTGCCCAGCGTGATGTAGCCGGGATCGAGATTCAGCGGACGCGGCTCGGCGTGTCCGGCCGTAGCAGCGTACTCGGCCTCCCAGGCGTTGGCAGTGAGCTTCTTTTCCACAAGCTGCGCCGGGTCAAAATCGCCTTCCACTAGCAAGAACTGTTTGCGCAGGCCTGAACCCATCTCGGACTCGTAGTACGCCGTCTCGGTGAAATCGAACAGCGGGCTTTGTAGGGCGACGTTCCCCCAGGATTGCTCGACCCGCTGCCTGGCCCAATCCAGCGCCGCCTGATACCTGCTAAACGCGGCCACTAACAGCATCGCCGGAGGCGGATCAGTAGGAACGCCCATGACGAACTCGATTCTCGCTACAGCGGGCAGCGAAACCGGCTTTTCGGCACCCGCCGTTGTGCAAACCGGCCTGCGACACAATCCTGCTTGCTCCTTGCGATAATTGTAGCTTGCGGCGGCATAGGGTTGCAGCATCGGCAATCGCGTGCGACGTTGTGCGCGGACTTGCCGCCTACGCGCGTTGGCACCTACCACACAGTGGTTCGCGTGCCGACCGGCAGTGATGGGCTATTGAACTTGCCAGCCAGACGGCGCTGTTGGCCGCCGGCCGGCGGAGTCGCCAGACAGTCGGCATCTAGCCGCATGGGCGTCTAGCCGCTTAATCGAAGCCGCATAATTAAACCGGCACGTTGACAATGACCGCTACTGGCAGTAGTCTAAGTAAGGTAGAGGGTTACGTCTTATTATTTCTTTTGACATGGAGCGGGGCGGCGGGCCGCTGGCGCGCCGAACTGTGATGCTCTTTTTCCCCGCCGTGGGCACTACTGGAGCTCGTCATGGCCAAACGCAAGGGGGATTGGACGGAAATTCTGATTCGCCAAGGCGTAATCAGTCCCGATCAACTGGCCGAAGCAAAGCAACTGGCAAACGCTCAGGATATCAAACTCCACGACGCCTTGGCCAAGCTGGGATACGCCAGCGGAGAAGATATCGCCCGTGCGCTGGCAGAGCAGCACGGCCTGGAGTATGTCAACTTGGCCGAGGTGGTTATACCACCTTCGGTCGTAGAGCTTGTGCCCGAATCGGTAGCCCGGGAAAACGTCATCATCCCGCTCGCGGAATCCGACGGCGAGTTGACGGTCGCCGTTCACGATCCGCTGGATTACGAAACCCTCGACAAGCTACGCTTCATTCTCAACCGGCGGATCACCCCTGTGTTGGCCCCGAAAGAGGCGATAACCGAGGCGATCAACCGGTATTACGGCCAAACGGTGGGCGAAAGCGCCGATTCGATGTTGCAGGAGTTCACCGATACGGCCATCGACTTTACGGAAACCGAAGCCGAAACCGCCGCCGCGCAAGACGACCTGGACGAAGCCAGCGCCCCGATCGTCAAACTGGTACACCTGATTATCGCCGAGGCCGTCCAACTGAGGGCTTCCGATATACACATCGAACCGTTCGAGGATCGGGTCCGCGTTCGGTACCGCATCGACGGTCTGCTCGTAGAGCGCGACAGCCCACCGAAAAGACTGTTGGGGGCCATCCTATCCCGCATTAAGATTCTCGCCAAACTAGACATTGCCGAGCGCCGCCGTCCCCAGGACGGCCGCATAAAGGTGACGGTTGGCGACAAGGAGCTGGACTTGCGCGTCAGCGTCATCCCGTCGGTCCATGGCCAGTCGGTCGTGATGCGCATTTTGGATAAAGACAGTATCAAGGTCGGTCTGCGACAGTTGGGCTTTTCCGAGGAAGACTACCTAAGAATCAAGCAGTTGATCCAGCGGCCCAACGGTATCATCCTGGTTACCGGTCCGACCGGTTCGGGCAAAACCACCTCGTTGTACGCCGCATTGAACGAGCTGAACACGCCGGACCGCAAGATCATCACTGCGGAAGACCCGGTGGAATACTACCTGCCGGGTGTGAACCAAGTTGAGATTCGCCATGATATTGGTCTGGATTTCGCCAGGGTGATCCGTGCGATGTTGCGGCAAGCGCCGAACATCATCTTGGTCGGCGAAATGCGCGACCTTGAGACGGCACAGATGGGAATCCAGGCATCTTTGACTGGACACTTGGTTTTCAGTACACTACATACGAACGATGCGCCCAGTGCTATTACACGTTTGATCGACATGGGTGTGCCCGCCTACCTGGTGGCAAGCAGCGTCATCGCCGTCATGGCTCAGCGCCTGGTGCGCGTAGTGTGTCAGAAGTGCAAGATGCCTTACACACCCAGCGATGCCCTGATCGAGGCCGCTGGCCTGACCCCAGACCAGGTCGCCAGGGCCAATTTCACCAGGGGCCGGGGGTGCAGCAGTTGCCAGGGCAGCGGGTTCCGGGGCCGGCTGGGTATCTTCGAACTGATGATAATGTCGTCGAAGCTGCGGGAATTGACATTCCACTCGGCCCCAACCGAAGACATCCGGCGTACCGCAATAGCCGAAGGTATGAAAACGCTTTACCAAGATGGTATTGAGAAAGTATTGCGCGGGATAACCACTTTGGAAGAAGTGTTCCGGGTCGCCAAGCGATCTGAGTCGGAATAATCGAACAGATATATCCAGTCCGCTCGGGGCTCCCAAGCGCAAAGGCGACCAAACTTCAAACCGCAAGGATTAGCCTTCAAACCGGAAGGATTAGCGTTCAAACCGCAGGGATTAGCAAAATGCCACGCCCGTGGATGAAAAAAATATGGAGCACAGCGCAGCGAACATCCAAGCTGGCAGGCGACATGCCATGCAATGCAGCAGCAATCAATAGAGAGTTTTCAGCGTTTGGGCCTATACAACTTTAGAACGTGACGCGAAACAACTGGAGTTTGGCCGCGAAAATGGGCTGGTTGCTTGCGTGGCTTCGGCGTGATGCGAATAATCTGTTGGCGGCGGGGCTTTTCGGAACAGAGCTAGTCGGCTTTTCCTGCCCGCCGCTGGGCGGTTCCCAAGCTCCTGGAGCTTTTCACCACTGTAGCAGGAATCAGTTACCGTAATGGCTACTATTCTTATCGACAAGCTATTGCAAACTGTGGTCAACCGCAAGGCAAGCGACTTGCATTTGACCGTCGGGCAGCCGCCCGTGATCCGGGTTGACGGCCGTCTGAAGCGGCTGGAGACGAAAGTTCTCGAACCGGAAGACACCGTGGCTTTGATGAAAGCCATTACTCCGGAACGCTGCCAGCAGGAACTGCAAGAGGTCGGCGGGGCCGACTTCGCGTTCGCCTTCGGCGACCAAGCTCGCTTTCGGGTTAGCATCTTCAAGGAGCGCGGCTACGTGGCGCTGGCCATGCGGCAGATTCCCAACAGACTGATGTCTTTTGAAGAGTTGGGAACTCCGCCGGTGTTGGCCAAATTGTGCGAGCGGCCGCGTGGCCTGATATTGGTTACCGGTCCGACCGGCTCGGGCAAGACCACCACTCTGGCGGCGATGATCGATTACATCAACGAGAACTTCGATCACCACATCATCACGATCGAAGACCCGATCGAGTTCTACCATAAGCACAAGAAATCGACCATCGCGCAGCGCGAGTTGGGCGTAGACGTCCCGAGTTTCGCCGAGGCTATCCGCCGCGGTCTGCGACAAGACCCGGACGTGATCATGGTCGGCGAAATGCGCGACTTGGAAACCATCGAAACCGCCATCACGGCGGCGGAAACCGGCCACATCGTCTTCGGCACGTTGCACACCACCGGGGCGCAGGGGACCATCAACCGTATCATCGACGTCTTTCCGGTAAGTCAGCAGGAGCAGATTCGCACGCAGTTGTCGGTGGCGGTTATCGGAGTGCTATCGCAAACGCTGCTGCCGAAAATTGGCGGCGGTCGCGTGGCGGCTTACGAGATGCTGGTGGTCACCCCGGCTATCTCCAACCTGATACGCGAGGCCAAGACGTACCGCATAAACTCCATCATTCAGACCAGCGCCAAGCTGGGAATGCAGCTACTGGACGATCATCTGTTCCGTCTGTGGCGCGACGGTCTGGTGGAAAAACGCGACGCATTGCAGAAATCGAACAATCCCGACGAGCTGGCGGCGAAGATAGCCCGGGCCGAACGCGGAATCTTCGACGACGAGGACCAGCCTCGGGCCCGGTTGGAGAAACAGGAAGCCTGACGCGCATCTGGCGCGGCAGCCAGCAGCAGCGCAATACGAGGGCGACAGCATCAGCAAAGGCAGCAACCTTAGGCACCAAGGCAGCAACATTAGGGAAAATCAACAGCAACATTAGGGAAGGTCAATACGGATCAGTGGGTCAGCGCAGCAGACACAGCCTGCTACTGCCGGTGGCTATGATGGTCAGCCGGGACCGGACACGCTGATTTGGGGGTAAACGGCGATGGCAATTAGGCGTATCGGGCAGATTCTGGTCGACTTGGGTTTCATCACCGAAAACCACCTTCAGATGCTGCTGGAGGAACAGCAGCAGCGGCCTGGGGAGATGCTGGGCCAGATCGCGATGAGCATGGGCTTGATCACCGATGAGCAGTTGGCGCAGGCCCTGGCCGAGCAGATGGGAATGCAGGTCGTTACGCTTAGCGACATGGTCATCCCCGCCGAAGTGTTGCGCCATATCACCGAAGCCATGGCGCAGTTGTACCGTATCATTCCCATCTCCTTCCAAGACAACGTGTTGACGATCGCCATGTGCGATCCGCAGAAGTTGTCGATCATCGACGAACTGCGCACTTTCCTGGGTTACGAGATAAAGGCGATGGTGGCCACGGAGAAGGAAATCCTCAAGGCGCTCGACCGCTACTACTCGGCCGGCGGGGAGAGTGTGGAAACCCTCATTGCCGGCATGGAGCAAGACGAGGAATTGTTGCGGGCGGCCAAGAAGTTGGAGCAATCGGGCACCATCGATTTGACGAGCATCGAAACCCTGGCCGACAGCGCGCCGGTCCGCAAACTGCTGAACATGGTGTTGCTGATCGCCATCAAGGACCACGCCAGCGACTTGCACTTCGAGCCGTTCGAGAACGAGTTCAAGATTCGCATCCGCTCCGACGGCGTATTGTACGAGATGGTGCCGCCGCCCCGGCACCTGGCATTCGCCATTACTACCCGCATCAAGGTGATGGCCAACTTGGACATCGCCGAGCGGCGTCTGCCGCAGGACGGGCGGATCCGGCTCACCGTCGGTGGCCACCCGGTGGACCTGCGCGTCAGCGTGCTGCCGACCATGTTCGGCGAAAGCGTGGTAATGCGTGTGCTAGACCGCTCGGTGGTTATGCTCGACTTGGACGCCATCGGCATGGAGCCGAATATCCTGGCGGCCTTCCGCGAGGTGATTCGCAAGCCCAACGGGATAGTGCTGGTGACCGGGCCGACGGGTTCGGGAAAGACTACCACGCTGTACGGCGCGCTGAATGAGCTGAACGTCATCGAAGACAAGCTGATTACCACTGAGGACCCGGTGGAGTACGAGATCGACGGCATCGTGCAGATTCCCATCGATCCGGCCATCGGAAATACATTCGCCCATTGCTTGCGGTCGATCTTGCGGCAAGACCCGGACATCATCCTGGTGGGCGAAATCCGCGACTTGGAGACCGCCGAGATCGCTGTGCAGGCGTCGCTGACCGGGCACTTGGTCTTCAGCACGCTGCACACCAACGATGCCCCCAGCACAGTCACCCGGCTGCGCGACATGGGCATTCCGCCATTTCTGATCACCGCTACGTTGGAAGCGGTACTGGCCCAGCGGCTGGTGCGGAAGATCTGCCGCGAATGCCGAGAACCGACCCAACCGAGCACCGAGACGTTGGCCCAGCTCGATCTGACGCCAGAAGACGTCATCGGCAAGAAGTTTTATAAAGGCCGCGGTTGTCCGGCCTGCAATAACACCGGCTTCAAAGGACGCACCGGGTTGTTCGAGTTCATGCCCATCACCGATCGGCTGCGCGAATTGATCAACTCTGGCGCGTCCACCGAGAAAATACGCGACGTGGCTATGCAAACCGGGATGATACCCTTGCGGGCCTCGGGATTGCAG
Source organism: uncultured Pirellulales bacterium (assembly GCA_938015445.1). Classification (GTDB taxonomy): domain Bacteria; phylum Planctomycetota; class Planctomycetia; order Pirellulales; family Thermoguttaceae; genus CALLPE01. The sequence continues at coordinate 124,891 of CALLPE010000005.1, read as the reverse complement.
AAGGTGTACGACGGAATAACGACCGTGGAAGAGGTAATTCGCGAAACCGTTCTGGAGATATAGCGCGGCGCAAGGCTTTTCGGTTCGCAATTGACAGCGAATATTGCCAAAGCATAGCGGGATATTACCAAAGCGTAGCTAACACCAGAGCAGAGCAGGTAGAAGTACATCCATCAGGGGAAGAAGCTGCTGTCGGGCAGCGGTTGACCGGTGATTGAGGACGGTCGGCCGATGCAGTACGAGCGGCTTTCCGATCCCAGGAGTGCCCAGCCATGCCGATCTATCAATACGAGGCGATGGATGCCACCGGCCAGGAGATTCGCGACGTCATCGAGGCGCCCAATCAGGAGGAAGCGCAGGCGACCATACGGCAAATGGGCTACTTCGTCACAAAACTGACGGAGAAGAAAGCCCGCAAGATCAGCACCGACCGCAAGGCTGCCAAAAAGAAGGGCAAGACCTTCGCCATCGGTCCTGTAAGCCAGAAGACGCTCACCACGTTTACCCGACAGTTGGCGATTCTTCAAGACGCTGGCCTGCCGGTGCTGCGGAGCCTGAAGATTCTCGAGTCGCAGACCAAACCCGGCACCTTCAAGAACTGCCTGATCGACGTGTGCGAGGAGATCGAGAGCGGGGCTACGCTTTCCGAGGCGATGTCGAAATCGCCCCGCGCATTCGACCGGCTGTACGTCAATATGATCAAAGCCGGCGAGGCAGGCGGTGCGCTGGAAGCCATCCTTAAACGGCTGGCCGATTTCCAGGAACGTTCGCAGTCGCTGCGCCGCAAGGTGAAAGGGGCCATGGTTTATCCGGCGGCCGTGATCACTTTCGCCGTGGGCATCCTGGTGTTCATCATGCTGAAAATAGTGCCCCAGTTCATCAAGATCTTTCGAGACTTCGACGCCAAGCTGCCGCCGATCACCGAAGCGCTGATCAACGTTTCCAACCTGTTGGGAAGATGGTGGATGCTCATTCCCATCGTTCCCGTATCGGTCTGGCTGTTCATCAAGCTGGTGCGGAAGTTTTCTTACGGTCGGATGGGATGGGACATGTACATTCTCAAAATACCCATCTTTGGCCAGTTGATAGAGAAGAATATTGTGGCCCGTACCATGCGCACGTTGGGCACTCTGGTAGCCAGCGGTGTGCCTATTCTGGAAGCGATCCACATCGCGCGCGATACCTCCGGCAACGCGGTGTTCGAGCAATTGTATCAGAAGGTGTACGAGGCGATCCGCGAAGGGGAGGCGATCGCCGGGCCATTGCGCGATAATGCCAAACTGTCGTTCCATCCGGTGGCACTATTCTTCTGGTTGTGTATGCCGCCGGTGGTCGGCGCGCTGATCTACCTGATGCGCATGAACGACAGCGTGTTGGACGAGATGGTAATCAACATGGTGGACGTGGGCGAAGAAACCGGCGAGCTGGACACCATGCTATACAAGATCGCCGACAACTACGACGAAGAAGTGGCCGTGCTCACCGAGAGCCTTACCCGGCTCATGGAACCCATTTTGATCATCATGCTCGGCGGCATCGTGGGCTTCATCGTCATCGCCTTGTTCATGCCGCTGATTGCGCTGATCCAGAAACTTTCCTGACACTCAGCAGGAGCGCCGAAAATGTGCAAGCGACCCAAGCCCCGCGAGGGCTTCACGCTGGTGGAAATGCTGGTGGTGGTGGTGATCATCGGCGTGCTGGCCGGTCTGATCACCGGAGCGGCTGTGGTGGTCAACCGAGCGGCGAAACGGGCAGTGGTGGCCGCCGAAATCAACAACCTGGAAAAGGCGCTGCACGCCTATAAGGAAAAGTTCGGCGATTATCCGCCCGACGGCACCGACGCCAGCCTCGTAAGAATGCATCTAGCCAAAGCCTTCCCATACGCCGTGAACCTCACCGCACCGGCGATCGACCCCAGCACGGCCTTGTGTTTTTGGCTAGGAGGGATGCGGGACGGTCAAGGAAACTTCATCGGCTTCAGCCCCGACCAACGCAATCCCTTCGAGACCTCCACCGCCACCGGCCGCATCGGTCCGTTCTTCGACTTCGACAAAAGGCGCGTGCAGGCTGCTGGTGCTTTGTTCCGTTACCTGCCGCCCAACGGCAACCTGCAAAGCGATCCTTACGTGTATTTTCGCGCTCGACCTAATAACCAGTACGTAGGACAGTGGACCGGGGCAGGAACAGCCATCAGGCCGTACCAGGACGCGGTTGCCGGTGGCTTCGTCAATCCTAAGACTTTTCAGATTCTGTCGCCGGGCTTGGACGGCAAGTACTGGAACGGGCAGTCGCCGCAGCCGGGAATTCGTTTCCCGACCGGCGACGACTACAACCCAGCCCAGTACGACGACATCACCAACTTCAGCGGCGGCCGCACGCTGGAGCAGAATATTCCGTAAGTTTCAGGCGGCAATTGATTGCACGGTCGGTGACCTGACATCGCCTGCTAGCGCAGTGGAGGCCTGGATATGCACCGGCTCTCGGATATGCACCGCCTCACCAAGCAGGTGCGAAACCGCTTGCGGCCAGCCGCCGGTTTCACCCTGGTGGAGCTGCTGATTTCGGTGACGGTGATTGTGGTTCTGGCCGGTTTGGTACTGGGCGCCTTGAACATGGCCCGCGAGGAAGCCCGCGCCTCGGCCACCAAAGCCACAATCGCCAAACTGGACCGGATCATCATGGAGCGTTACAACTCGTACCAGACCCGCCGGGTGCCGCTGGACTTATCGGGGCTTTCGCCACGTGATGCGGCACGGGTGCGGCTGCACGCCATCCGCGATCTAATGCGGATGGAAATGCCCGACCGCCTGGAAGACATCATGAACGACCCCATTCCCATCACCGTTGCTGGCCGCCAGTTCGTGTTGCAGCGGCCGGCGCTTTCCAGGTTGTACCAGCAACGGGTAGGAACGCAGCCGGTGGCGCAAAAGTATCTGACAGCCAAGATGCTCTTTCTGATCGTCACCCTGGGAACCCCCGAGGCCCGCGAACAATTCACCCACAGCGAAATCGGCACCACCGAAGACGGCTACCAGGTGTTCGTCGACGGCTGGGGAACGCCCATCATGTTTTTCCGCTGGGCGCCGGGCTTTACTCCCGAGTCGCAGATTCAAACCGGCGACCCGATAAACGACCACGACCCGTTCGATCCGATGGGAGTCGAACCCAACGCTTACAAGCTGGTGCCAGTGATCTACTCTGCCGGCCGGGACAAACGTGCCGGACTGGACGTGATGCAAGGCTACGTGTATCAAGGGAACCCCTTCGCCGGCAACCGGATCGGTGTGCCGATTGTCGAGGACGGATACTCCAATACGCACCGCGACAACATCCACAACCATCGCATCGAGGCCCGGTAGCATGTCAGTTCACAGTCGCCAGCCCGACAGCCGCCGAGCGGCGGAAATCAATCACGGATGGCAGCTCTGCGCCCGGCGCTGCTGGCTATCCAGCGGCTTTCCTGCGCAGCGGGGAGGCCGGGCCGGCATGACCCTGGTGGAATTGCTGGTAGTCATCGGCGTGATCGTGCTGCTGATGGGCATCGCAGTGCCGGCCATCCAATCCTCGGCTAACCAGCGCCGGGTGCGCGAGGCGGCCCGGGCGCTGAACGTGTATCTGGGCGCAGCACGAAATCACGCCTTGGAAACCGGTCGGCCCTGCGGGGTAATGATCCAGCGCATGGCCAACCTGCCTCAGTGCAGCATGGTTCTGGACCACGTGGCTGTGCCTGCGCCATACTGCGGCGAGTCGGTGGACGCAGTGGCCACCGTTCAACTGGTCAGCATGCAGATTGGACGCGAAGCGGTGTTGCGGGCGTCCCTGAGCCCAGCGATCAATACCCGGCTGGTCGCCCCAGGCGACCTGATCCAACTGAACAATCAAGGCCCGTGGTACACGATCACCACCGTCGGCGACACGCAACTGACGCTGCGGCTAGACATAACCAACGGCCAGTTAGTGCCGTGGGGTCCTTCACCCTCGATGCCCGTGCCCTACAAGATCATGCGCCGGCCTTTGAAGTCTCACGGGGCGCCGTTGCAGCTTCCGGCCGGGGCAGTGATCGACTTGCAGTTTTCCGGTTGGGAGATTGGAGGGCAACAGTTCGCCTTGGGAACCGGCACGCAACCGATCGTGCTTGTGTTCTCCCCCAAAGGCTCGTTGGAACGGGTGTATTATGACAACAACGTGGTTTCGCTCACGCAGCCGATATACCTGCTGATCGGTGCCAGGGAGCGAGTACCGGCCGGCAGCGCAGCCGACGGCCTGGACAACTGGCAAGACCGCAACAACCTGTGGGTAACCGTCAACCCACAGACCGGCTTGGTCACTACTCAACCAGTGGCCGCCGGCGCGGATGTGTTCCAGTCCCGAGAGTTCGCCCGAAAAGCCGACAGCCTCGGGGGACGATAAACCATGATCCGCTTACCCAGCTTACCATTTGTCGCCTATTGTGCAAGGCGCCGCCACTTAAGGCAAAGCCTGCGGCGCACGCGCGGCGGCGTCAGCCTGATGGAAGTGCTCATTTCGGTGTTCGTGCTGGCCGTGGGACTGCTGGGAATGGCCGCCTTGATTCCCGTCGGGCGGATGGCAATGGTAGAAACCGGCAAGCACGACAGATCCGGCTCGGCTGGCCGGGCCATCATGCGCACCGTCCAGGTGCGCCGCATGTTGGACTACACCACCTGGCAGCCGGGAGTGCCAAATCCCACTACCAATACCAGTTTGCCGCCGTTCGCCATCGATCCACTGGGAGTGGCCAGGGGGCTGGGCAATACGCCCTTGGGCGGCGCAGGCAGCCCTATCGCTCGGTTGACTGTTGGTTGGATCGGCGCCAACGCCGACCTGGCACGGCAGGTGTGCTGTTGTCGAGAGGACTTCGATTTCCGCCTGCCTGAGGATCGCATATTCCGGCCCGAAGTCCCCCGAGAAAACAACCTGCTGTCCGGCGCAGCCGACATTATCCCCACAGGGAACTTTTCCTGGTTCCTGACGGTTTCTCCTTCGGCGGCCGAGGCAGCGGTGCCGGTCCACTGGAAGTCCCAGTTCGTGGTCTCGGTGGCCATTTGCTATAAGCGGAACTTCGACGTTTCCGCGCCTAGGGAAAGTACCCCGGGTGTGTTCGATTACCGCCCCGGAGAGGTCGCCGTGCAGGCCCAATTCCTCGACGCAGCCGGCGGGGCAATCGCCATCGGTGGCGGCAGCATCCAGTTGAGCAAGCGAGTGTATGTCCGGGAAAACGAATGGGTGCTGCTGTACGACGCTTCGTCGCCGCTCGGCCACCCACTGAAACAGTGTAAGTGGTACCGTGTGGTGGCCGCGGGAGAGAATCCCACAAACTTGTTGACCCTGGCCGGCCCCGATTGGAACACAGCGCTGTCGCCCAACCCGCTGTGTGTGATCATCGACAGCGTTATCGGCGTCTATACCACCACAGTGGAACTCGACGGTTTTAATCCCCTGTGGAACAAACGGTAACAAGGGTTGTGGCTGAACAAGAACAAGGTTCCCTAGTGAATTGGCAATGCGTATTCAGATATTCATCAGATATTCAGGGGTATCGACGGATTCAGATCTTCGCGTACTCGGTATTCGGATATTCGCATACTCAAGCATCTCCAGATCCACACATTTGCAGACCTTTTTTCGGCTGGCAAGGCTGATCGAGGAAGCAAAAACATAAGGGCAATTGCAACTACGGGCCGCTGCCCAATGGTATAGTCGCACTTGTCGCCGCGAAAGGCGACTTCGGGGAAAGGGCCAGCTCCGAAAGCGCAGCGGTCAACCTTGCGTCGGGTTCAATCATCTCAACAAGCGAGGCCCGAAACATGAAATTCATATTCCGCAAACGCCGTCTGCTGGGGCGGCGCGGGGTGCTGCTACTGGTGATCCTTGGGCTGCTGGCGATGTTCGCGCTGGTGGCGGTAACGTTCGTGGTTCTTACCGGCCAGGCCCAGCGCGCTTCGCGCGTCGTGCAACGCATCGACCAGTTCGCCGACTGGCCGCAAAAAACCTGCCACCAGGCATTGCTGCAAATTCTCCGCGGGCCTAACCCGCTTAACGTCGCCTCCACCGTCGGCGCCCACAGCCTGCTGGAAACCCTTTATGGGACTCACGAGTGGGAAGGCAGCATCAGCGGCGTGGTGTTGGGCGGCCAGATATTCGAGTTCAACAACCCGACCGCCCATCCGCCATTCCGTCTGACCGGCCGGGTGCTGACTATGATCACCGGACCAGCCGCCGGCCAGAGCACGCATATCGTAGGCGTCAGCAGCACTGGCAGGTTGCAAGCGTTGGCATTCGAAAACGGGTTTCCCCGCGACGGCGATTGGTGTGTGATAAACGGGGCGGCATTTTCCGGGATGGGCTTCGGATACAACCCGGCCACCGGCAGGCTAGACGCGCCGGACCCAGATACCGGCAGACCGTTGGCTCTGCTACCTAACGCCTTGGCCAACCGCAACCCCGTCGGGGGGGCCAATACCGATTACACTGCCGTCGATCATCAGCACATGGCCCTGGCGGCCATCGTCCCCGGCGAGGGAATCATCCCCTCGTTCCACCGCCCGGAATTGGTCCGCTACTGGATCAAGCAGGCCGGTGGGGCAAATCCGGATTTGTTGCGTCGGGTGATACTGCGCCCCATGCCGTACGACCATCCGGCGTTCACTGGTAGCAATCCACGCTTCAATCCAGTCGACGGCCCATGGGATGTCGACAACGACGGCGACGGCGTGCCGGACAGCGTGTGGATCGACATGGGCTTGCCGGTGCGTAGTGCACCGGACGGCCGCCAATACAAACCTTTGGTGGCGGCACTGATCCTGGACATGGACGGCCGGCTGAACGTCAACGCCCACGGTACGATCAGCCAAACGCAGGCCGAATACTACCGCTCTACGCCTGCGGCTGCCGCCGAAATTCCGCCCGAGGTGGCTCAACTGGGCGTGGCGTTCGCCGGCGGAATGCCCGAGGCTCCCCTGCAACGCGGTCAAGGCTACGGCCCGCCAGAAATAAATCTGGTGCCGCTTTTCGTCGAGCCGGGCAATCCGGGCAACACCCTGCTGGACCGTTACCGGTTCCTATTGTTGGGTAACGGGCGATATCCCGGGCGATACGCTGCCGATGGTGGCAACCCGCGGCCAGGCGTGCCGGGCAGGGTCCATCCGCTGTTTCACAACAAGTTCTTCCAATACTGCGGAAATTATTGGGGATTCCTGACCTCCTTGGCTGGTGCCCCGCCGTACCGGTTGGATAACTTCGCTTGGCCGCCGGATTTGCTCGGCTCCGGCGCTGTCGGATTGGACATCGCCGGCCACCCGCTGTTTATGGATTTGAACCTGCGGCTGGGCGGCCTGCCGTTCCCGATATTGGACAACCCGTATCAAATCGACTTGTCGCGTAATGCGCCGCGCGGGCTGGAAAGCCTGATGGCTTCGATCGTCGACAACCCCTTCAGCCCCGCCGAGCTGGAACGCATCCTTCGCCCATTCGACAAAGACGCCCCTACGCTGCCCAGCCGGTTGTACAACCTGACGTTGTACGTTCCGCCGGGCGAGCAGGTGGGTTACTCGCTGCTTGTTCCCCGACGGCATCAGGTAACCACCGATAGCTGGTCGCTCCCCTTGCCGGCACCGGCCATGCCGCCGCAACTCCGCAGCGCGCTGCCGGCGCGGCGTGCTCATCATATAACCGATTTACTTATGGCCCGGGGCGCCCCGCCCGCTGTTTGGCCCCAGTTGCTGCCGCCGGAAGTGCTAGCCGGTGGGAAACTCGATCTGAACCGTGCATTGGGCAACGGCCGCGACGACAACGGCGACGGGGTGGTGGATAACGAGGCGCCAAGCGAACAAATTGCCCTGTACGTCAGCCCCAGCGCCACGGTGGCTGTTCCGATGGACCACTTTAACAACGGCCGTCCCGGACAGCAGCTCGAACCCGGCCGCACCCCGCCTTATACTCCGCAGGAACTCCAGGCCCGCTACCTGTACGTGCTGATGTTGCTGCTGGCCGATCTGGATTACTTGGACCGCCAGACGGGCAGCCGCCAGCAGACCTGCCGGATGATCGCCCAGTGGGCAGTCAACGTGGTCGATTTCTACGATCGCGACTCGATCATGACCCGATTTGCGTACGTGGTGAACCCCTTTACCGCATCGGGCTGGAATCCCAATCCAGCGGACCAAGTTCACGTGGTGTACGGCTGCGAGCGACCGGAGCTGCTGTTGACCGAGGCCGTAGCGTGGCACGACCGAAGGACCGAAGACCTGGACACCGATCCGAGCAAGAAGTTCACCAAGGCCAAAGACCCGAACGCCGAAGAACCCGACGAAGACTTCGACCAGCGGCTGCGTCCGCAGGGGGCATTGTTCTTCGAGCTGTTCAATCCGCAGAGTGTATTGGCGCCGCCACAGGGAGATTTGTATTCGGGAGCGGTTGGGCCTCAGGGGGTGCCTCGGGGGGTACAGCTCAATCAACGTGCACCGGGCGGAGCCCCTGTGTGGCGCGTGATCGTGGTACGAGCCGGCGGCGACGAAGAACAGCCCGACCCCGACGACCCCGTCCAACGGCCCGACATCGACCGCACCGTCTACTTCGTCGATATGAGTGCGCCGCCTGCGGGATTGGCGGCCGGACCAGGGACTTTTTATCCCGACGGAACAATAGCCAACAACGTTGCGCCCATTCTGCCCGGCCGTTACTGCGTGGTGGGACCTGGCAATCCTGCCGGCGGGGCAGGGATCAGTTACATCGGCGAGCGCGTGGACAAGAACCTCAACCAAACCCGGCGGATCGTGCTGACACCCAATTCCAACCCCCAGTCCAATCAGGTCGAGGTCCTCAACAACAAGGTCATTGGCGGGGCCGATCAGCCCCCGGCCCCAGTGCAACCGGCCGTGGCCGTGGTAGTCAACAGGCCCCGGCGGTTGAACATCTCCGAGCCGAGGGACGGGTATCCGGAAAACGACCCGATGGGCGAGCCGTACAAGGAAGGCGAAGGCTATCCTACGCCTTACGACGAGCCTTTGGACAGCGAAAAAATGCGCAAAGAGGATGCCGAAGACTTGCCGGCGATCAACCGCACCGGAACCACGGCGCGGTTCCGCGTCCTGCACTTGCAACGGCTGGCCAACCCGAAGGCCGAGTATCACCCCGTGTACAATCCTTATCGCACGGTCGATTCGTTGTCGGTGGACCTGACGGCGTTCAACGGCGTTCATACACCGAGCGACTACCCAAAGTCGGACCCGTTGTTTTTCGAGACCCGGCAGCGGGGCGAGGCCGAGCAGCGAGTCCATGGGGGCATAAACAACCTCTGGGTGCAGGAGCCGACGTTCAAGAACGGGGCCTTTTCGCCCGGCGGCGGCGCAGTGCCCGAACACCATTTCAACGAGCCATTCGAGCACACCTTGGGTTACCTGAACAAGCCGTTCGGGCCGCCCATCGGGACACCCAGTGCTTTGTACCGTGGCTACCCGATGGTCCCCTTCCCCTGGCTGACGTGGAACAATCGACCGTTTGTCAGCGAACTGGAACTGCTGCTGGTGCCGGCGTTGCCGTCGTCGAAGCTGCTGGCACGCCGCGAGCAAAGCTCGCACGTTTACTACAGTTTCATCAAGCCCAATGTGTCCCCCAATCCATACGACGCCACCACGCCCGAAAACGTGCCGTTCCCTCACCTGCTGAACTTCTTCTTCTCGGGCCCTTCCGGCGCGTCGGCTTCGCCACAGTGGCATCGGATTCTCAATTACGTGGGGGTGCAATCGCGTTTCATCGGTTGCGAGGTACAAGTGGATCCTGAGGCGGCCACCGGGGGAGATCACCGCTTCCATCCACCGGCCAACAAAATTCCGCGCTACCGCGAGCCGGGACGCATCAACCTGAACACCATCTTCAGCGAAGATGTGTTCATAGGGCTGATGAACTGGCACGATCAGCGGCTGGCGGTGCCGGGGCTGTGGTCGAAGTTCGTGCGCAGCCGCCGCGGGTATGGAACCGGCACTCGTATCTTGGACGTCAGTGCCGATGCGCCCACCTTCTTCGCTCGTCCCTTCCGCTCGTTCGCTGGCGGTGAATTGGGGCTTGCAGGCTTCGGCTCGCCCAGGGAAATCGACCACACCCTGTTACGCAGCGATCCGGACGATCCCGGCAGGCCATTGTTCCGCTGGCAATCGACCAATCCGGCCGACAACACCGACCGGAATCCATATTTCTATTACCGCAACCTGATGCGGCTGGCGAACCTGGTCACCACGCAGTCGAACGTGTATGCGATTTGGATCACGGTCGGCTATTTCGAAGTTCGCCCCAATCCCAATTTGCCCGGCGGTTTCGAGCTGGGGCCCGAATTGGGAATCGACACCGGCGAGGTGCAGCGATACCGGGCGTTCTACATCATCGACCGCAGCATCCCGGTGGGATTCCAGCGCGGGCAAGACCTTAACGTGGAGAACTGCATCCTGCTGCGACGGTTCATCGAATAAGCAGCGGTTTGGAATGGCTTTCCGCCCCGGCGAGCCAACAGGCTCATGATCCCTTTCGGCCTGCTCATTGTTGCACGGACAACCGGCATATTATCGCGGGCCGGCGCCACGACCGACAGCCTACGGACGCTTTTAGCGTGCCGCCCCCACGTGCGACAGGCTACGCACGCTTCAAACGGGCCGCAGCCAAGGTGCGTCCTAAAATAACTGCGTTGCAAGGGCTGCCCCCCGGTCTCCGACTCAACGCCGCCATACGATCCTGCCAGGCACGTTCGTTCACCCGGTTGCAGGCTAGCCAACTCTGTGGTTTGATACGGTTCTTCACCGATGCATAGAGGGTTGGTCGATGCTCAGGGTTAAGCGATGCTCGGACGTCTGACCGAAGTGGTTAGCCGACCGGCCTGGGCAGACACTCACAACGGGGTTGTGGCATGAGACGCATTTGGGTGGCCTTCCGTCTGTTTTTTTTGGCGTTGTTCAAGGGGGGCTTCGCGCAGCGGATCGACGAGGTTCTCGCGCTGCCGCCTGCGGCCGAGCCAGCCCCGCCGCAGCTAGAAAAGCCGAAATCAACCCCGGCTCCAGCACCGCCGGCCAAACCGGTGCGCAGCGAGGCCCTGACCTTGCTGGCGGCTTTGCAGCGCGAGGCCCGCTTCGTAGACTTCATTCAGGAGGACCTGACCGGGTACACCGACGCCCAGATTGCGGCGGCGGTGCGCGACGTGCATAGCCAGTGTCGCAAGGTGCTGGAACGGATGTTCGCCTTGCGGCCGGCTTGTTCGCAGGCGGAAGGCCAGCCGATCGAAGTGCCTGCCGGCTTCGATCCCGCCCGGTTCCATCTGACCGGTCGCGTAGACGGGGTTCCGCCGTTTCGCGGTCGGGTGGTGCATCCGGGTTGGGAGGCTACCCGCTGCGAATTGCCGGTGTGGACCGGCAGCACCGCAGCAGCCCGCGTCGTCGCCCCCGTGGAAGTGGAAATACAATAGTTTCCCGATGGCTGTTTTCCCAATGTCTGCCCGGACGCCGGTGGCAACAGTGTTTCCCGGCCCGTCCCGGGCGACGAGAGTTCTACGCTTTGCTTCGCGCTGGTTCGCGTGGCGAGAATTCCGCGACCTGGCGGGCGCGGTCAGTGCTACGAAGCTTGGCGGAGCAGCGCTTTCGATTGGCCTGCGATCGATCGGCCAAGCCCTTTGCTGTGTATCGCCTGGCCGCCCATAACGACAGCAACAGCAAACAGCAAAAGGAGTAGCAGCGCACGATGAGTGCAAAATACGTGATTGGCATCGACTTGGGTACCACCAACAGCGTGCTGGCGTATGCGTCTTTGGATGCAGAAGAGCCGCAGGTTTCTGTGCTGGGCATTCCGCAGTTGGTGGCGCCCGGCGTGGTCGAATCCCGCACTACGCTGCCGTCGTTCTTGTACCTGGCGCCCGAGCACGAGTGTACCGGTGGGGTGTTCGACTTGCCGTGGGCTGCGGGGCGAGATTTCGTCGTCGGCGAGCTTGCCCGACGCAAGGCCGCCGAAGCCCCGCACCGGACCGTCGGGGCTGCCAAATCGTGGCTATGTCACAGTCGGGTTGACCGGCGGCAGCCGATTCTGCCCTGGAATGCCCCGGCGGAGGTAGCCAAGGTGTCGCCCGTGACCGCTTCGCAGCGTTATCTGGAGCATCTGGCGGCGGCCTGGGAACATGCCTTTCCCGACGCCCCAATCACCCAGCAACACGTGGTGCTGACCGTGCCGGCCTCGTTCGACGCCAGCGCCCGGGAACTGACGCGCGAAGCCGCGTTGGCCGCCGGACTGCCCCAGGACCTTCTGCTGCTGGAAGAACCGCAGGCAGCCGTGTACTCGTGGCTGGCCGAGACAGGGCCGCGCTGGCGGCGGGTGCTGAAGCTGGGCGACGTGCTGCTGGTGTGCGACGTCGGTGGCGGCACCACCGACCTGACCCTGGTGGCCGTGGCCGAAGAAGACGGCGAACTGGTGCTACGGCGGATGGCTGTCGGCAACCATCTGCTGGTGGGCGGCGACAACATGGACTTGACCGCGGCCCATTTCGTCGCCGCACGGTTCGCCGAAAAAGGCATCCAGCTCGATCCGTGGCAATCGGTGGCCCTGTGGCACTCCTGCCGCAACGCCAAGGAGGCGCTGTTGGCCCCTGCGGCTGACAAACCAGAAACATTCCCCGTTTCCATCCTGGGACGCGGCAAACGAGTGGTGGGCGGCACGGTGTCGGTAGAAATCGAGCGGCATAGCCTGGAGCAATTATTACTGGAAGGCTTCTTCCCGCATTGTCGCGTCACCGATCGGCCCGCCCGGCGAAGGGTTTCCGGCTTCCAAGAGATCGGCCTGCCGTTCGAGACCGACACAGCCATCACCCGGCATCTGGCGATGTTCTTGCAGGCACACGGGGGCGGGCAGTCGAGCGAAGCCGATAGCGCCTCCAACCAGCCGGTGCGTCCTACACACGTGCTATTCAACGGCGGCGTGTTCAAGGCCGAAGTGCTCCGCCAGCGCTTGCTGGAAGTAATGGCCGAATGGTTCGGCCAGCGGGCGGCTCCGCGCGTGCTGGAAGGCTCGATGGACCTAGACCATGCCGTCGCCCGCGGCGCCGCCTACTACGCGTGGAGCAAACAGCGGGGCGGAGTGCGCATCCGCGGCGGCACGGCCCGGGCGTACTACGTGGGCATCGAAACCGCCGCCCTGGCGGTGCCGGGCGCGCAGCGGCCATTGCGCGCCTTGTGCGTCGTGCCCATCGGAATGGAGGAAGGCACCGAAACGGACGTGCCTTCGGACGAAATCGGGCTGGTCGTCGGCGAGCCGGCCTGCTTCCGCTTCTTCAGCTCTTCGGTGCGCAAGCAGGACCGGCCAGGCGATCTGCTGGCCTATTGGTCGCCCGAGGAGCTTCAAGAAACCGACTCGCTAGAAGCAGTTCTGCCGGCCGACCAGTCGATCGACGAACCGTGCGTGCCCGTGCGCTTCCACGCCCGATTGACCGAACTGGGCGTGCTGGAGCTGTGGTGCGTGGGCACCCGCATTCCCGGCCGCTGGAAGCTGGAATTCAGCGTCCGGGAAGACAGCCAATGAGTCGCGCGAAGACACCCAACAACTCACACCACCACATCCAACAACTCACCTCACCACGCGCAACAAGTCACCGCAAGACACTCAACAAGTCCGTGCAAGACAGCCAGCGGTTCGGCAACGCAGCATTCTTGTGCGGACCTGCTACGCTGGGGCGGGCCAGACCGATTTGCGGCGCGGGCTGCGAAGTCGCCGCGCGGGCGTGCTATTGTCTGCCGGTTGGCTCACTAGCGGCAGCTTCAGAAAACCTTGCGCGGTTTCTCTGCTGCGTTTTCTAGGCACTGTTTTCGCAACCGGCGCCGTCCGATCCCTTCGGCCAAGATTTGCCAGTAGCACTTCGCCTTGCCGATTGCCTGGCCGCCGCTGCGGTGTAATGTTTGTGGTGGAAAGTTAAACGTCTGTAGTACAGAGAAGCTACCGCCGGCGAGCCAGACAAGCCGCCTTGTTCGTAATGGCGCGACCCTGGTGGCCAGTGTAGCGTTCCCACATGGCGTGGTCCCCACAAGGATCGTTCATGCCACGGATAGCAGCAAGTGTGTTGTGGCTGGTGTTGGTCATCGCGGCGCTGTGGTGGAACATTGCCAGTCATCCGGTGGTCTGGCAGATGCTCGCGCCGAAAGAGGATGGGCAGAAACCCGCCGTTTCCGCAATCGTAGTCGAGCAGCCTAAACCCCAGTCGGACAGCAATGCCGCCCAGCAGCCGAAGGCCGCTAGAGCGCACGTCTCCACCGGCCAGGCCGAACCCGAAAAGCCGCAAACCCCCGTGTTGGCATTCTCGGCGGATGCTTCATTACAGCCGACCGCGGAGCTTAACATGGCGGTGAAGCAAAAGCCATCTGAGGGCGCATTGCCGGATGGGCGATTCACCACCGATGTTGTGACCGAGAACTCCGAGCGGCGTTATCCGCCCGAGCCGTTCATGGCCGAAGCTGCCGCGCCCACACCGTCTGCCGACTGCAAGAACGGCTGTCCCGTCAGGCCGCAACTCGATGGCATCGGCGCCGCCGCTGCCACAGTGCGCGCAGCCGGCGGGCCACCGCTGCAATGGTTACCGCCGAACAAGCAGCAAAGCGGTCTAGTGTCGCCGAGTGACGAACAGGCCGCACAATCCCACGCCACACCCAGCGGCACATCGCTGCCGGCCGTTGTGGCCAGCTTCGGTCGCATGGCGCAGGAGGCATTCGGACCAGTGCCCATACAGCCGGACTCGCATCCGGGTACGCTTGTGCCCGTATCGCGCGAATCGGAAGAGAGCGAAACTTCGGCTTTCCAAGTGCGCCGGCTGCCGCCTATCGAGGACGAGAAGCAGCCCACCGTCCTTGCAACTGCTGCGCCGAGCGAGATTCCTACGACCTATCCCAGTACCGGGCTCGAGTGACTTGGTTTGCCGGCGTTCGCCCGGGATTTCTTTCCGCCGGTCAGACGTTTTGCCGCCGCTGCCGCAGGTGTAGTTGTTGGCGATTCATACTGTGGCGTAATTGGTCGGTTACGTTTGTGGCCCGGAAGGGTACACTTGTCGTCCGGCCTTGAAAACCGTCAGCTTGCCGGGCGGAAGCCGCTGCCAGTTTTCGTGTTCGCCGGTGGTCAACGGCCAGGTGGCGACTATCACGCCCTGTTGGCCAGTCGCTTCTTGCTCGTCCAGATCGATTTCCCAATCCTCGTCTGCCAGCGAGACCTTGCCGAACGGCGCTTGGCGGCCGACCACGTGAAGGCCGTTGCGCGGGCGTTTTTGCTCGTCGTCGTGGGCCGGCCGATATGCCTTGCTCTCGGTGTAGGCGTAAAGATGCTCTCCTTCGGAAAACAGCACGTTCATGGTTCCGTACTGGTTGTACTGCTGGAAGAGCTGCTCGATGGCTTGATAAGCATCGAAGCCGATGCATCGCTGCCACATGTCCGACAGCAACAAGCAAAGCAACCGTTCCGAGTCTGTCTCGCCCACCGCCTGGAACTTCTCGTCTAAGCTTGCATCTTCCAAGTTGAGGGTGCCGTTGTGGGCAAGCACAACTTCCCTGCGTTGGAACACGCGCACGAAAGGATGCGTGTTGCGCAGAGCTACACCACCGCGGCTGGATTTGCGCACATGGGCGATGAAGATCGTGCTTTCCAGAAGCTGGTAATCGCGGAGGAACTCGGCCAGCGGGCTGCTGTCGGCCCGAACCGGCTCTTTGAAGACTTGGCAGGCCGCGCCTTCGAATCGGGCTATTCCCCAGCCGTCGGGATTTCCTTCAGCCCGGCGGCGAAATCCACGGAACGATATTTCAGGACGAACCGGTCGGTTGAAGCACAGCCCTAACAGTTCGCACATCGCCTGGCCCTTGCCCGCGTTACATAGCCGCTGCCCGCGCAACACTGCTGCCACAGGGCATCGGGAAGCCGTTTAGCCGAGAACCATCATCGTGCTACGATGCGCAGCGCGACATCCTCGGTGTATTTTGCCGCGGCCAGTTGCCTTGTCCCGCCGGGATGGTCGATGGATTCTTCCTTATCGACCGCGCCGGTCTTGGTGTTCACCCATTGGACGCGGTAGGCGCCGGCGGGCAGGTCTATTTGAAGTGTATCCAGACCATCGCCGAGGACATAGACGGCGTACTGTTTTCCCGGCTCGGCCAATACCCGGACGGTGACCTTCCCCGGCAACTTGCCGCGGAGCACTTCGTTGGCCGGACGCATCCGCACAAAGTCGAAGCCCTCGATGAAGTCCTTCAGAATTTTCAACTGGCGGCGCAAAGTGCGCCCGCCGCCGCCAGGAGCGTTGGGTACGGCTGTGCCATCGGGGTGCGCGGGCGTGAACGAGTAATCCAGATTGCTGTAAATGGCTCCGCCAGCGATGATGAAATCCCACCCCTCGCTGCGATATGTCAGATCGGCACTGCCGCGAAAACCCGTCTCGTCGTTGGCGATGACCTTGTTCAGATGATAATTTTCGGCCACGGCCACCGGCGGGTAGGCATAGTGGAAGTTGAAAATCGATACCGCCGGATTCGGATCGACGATTTTCTTCGTGCGATTGGCGATGTTCTGAGCAATCAGGTGCTTATGGGGGAAATCCTTCTCGGCCTCGACGATCGTGGCGATGATCCGATCCTGCCACTCCTGCGTCACTCCGCCGAAGTACGGTTCGTTGCATACCTCGTAGTACAGGTTGTCGAAGTCCCGCAACTCCGCCACGATCTTGCGCGTCACCGCCTCGTGTACTGCAACCATGTCGGCATGCTTGAGCGTGTATACCTCGGTGCGCGGCATTGTGCCGATGCCGTTGACGTTGTTGCGGGCGTTCATGGGACTTATCTCCCACAGAGAATCCTCATAGAACGGGCAGAACAACACCAATTCCACCACTATGCCACGCTTGCCCGCTTGGGACACGAAATCCCTCAACCGTTCAAAGTAGGCCTCGTCCCACTTGGTCAGATCGAATTTATTGCCGCCGCGGGCGTAGCCGGGCTGGTCGCTGCGGGCGAACGGACAAATCAGCCTGCCAGGCGCCGGCGCAAGCGGATTGCCAGTGATCTTGAACGACTTCTCGTGCTCGCAGTACACGCCCGAAAAAGTGCGCGTCTGGTTCAGCCCACACGCCTTCAGTTCGTCGAGATACTTGACGTAATCGAAATCCAGGTTCAAGACCGCCCCGTAATGCTCACCCGAAGTGATCAGCACCGTGGGCTTGCCCCGCCACAACAAGTAGTGCGGATTCTCAGGGTGCAGGGAGATGGGCGGCTCGGCCGCTGCCGCCGCAACGACTCCGGCCGCAAAAGCCGACAAACACAGCAAAATGATCCTGCCCAACAAAACGTGCCACCGTGAAACAAGAATCCTCATGGCTGCCCCCCAGCACCTGAATCGCACTCTAGTACCGATGCCACCCATTGCTGCAAGAGTAGCTGTTTGGTTTCAAGGCGTCAACGGTTGCACTTTGCGCCAACAGGTCGTCCTAACTGATTCCCCATAGCGCAGCCATGGCGACCGCCATCTGGCCCGAAGCTGAGCACACAGCTTGTCAGGCCGCAATTAACCGGCCAATGCGAACTGTTTTCTGGTACAATGAGAGTATGATGTGCTTTTTTGCACGGTTGTGCGTTCCCAGCCGCATCGCGGCAATGTGTGCGCGACAGCGTTGCGATTGGGCTATTCTTGACCGCTGTCGGCAGGGCTGGCAAGCGGGCGGCGCCCGGCGATTGCTCGCCCCGATTGTGCCGTACGTTGCTGCGCTTGTTCTTTGGTTTTTGCCGGTGGCGTGCAGCCAGGCCGAGGTCTTCGATTGGCGCAACGTCGATGGCCGCGATTTCACCACGCCCACTCGTAAGCAGATCGACCAAGCATGCTGGGCATACGCGGCCATTGGTGCGCTGGAAGCGAAGTACAAGATCACCCGCAACGACCCCACCTTCTCCCTGGACCTGAGCGAGCTGCAACTTATCGAAGGCGGCCACGGCGGGAGCCGCACAGGGGGTTGGCCGAACGAGGCGCTGGACTGGATCGCCGCCAACGGCGTGGTGCGCGAGGAGGATTATCCGCTGCGGCCTGATTGGCGCGCGAAAATGGTACGGATGACCGGCCATCGCAATGACATTTTTCTGCCCGTGGCCCAGATCAAGCAATTGCTCAAGGAGCACGGACCGCTGACGACGATCATCAGTGCCGACAACAACTGGTGGCCCGACCCCGGCCCGCGCCGCGCTTTGCACGCCGTAGTAGTGGTGGGTTACTGCGACGACTCTGCCGTGCCCGGTGGCGGTTATTGGATCGTCAAAAACTCGTGGCGCGAGGGGGACGACTGGCGGCAGGTGCCATTTTCCGTCAATACTGTGTTCAGCGCCATTACCGGCAGCGTGTACTACACCGCTCCGTTGCGAACTGTGGTGTGGGACGTTTCGGGCGAGCCGGGTTTTCAGCAGGGCGCCGGGGTGTGGTCCACTGCGGCGGCCTGCTGGTCGGCCGATGGCCTTGTGCCGCAAGCCTGGCGCAACGGTGAAGACGCAGCGGTCTTCAAAGCTTCCGGCGCCTGGCACACCGTGACGCTTGACGATGGCCTCAGCGTACATGGGATGACTTTCGAGGCCGGCGCGTTATACACACTCGAAGGCGGCTCGCTGATCATCACCGCCGGGGGAATTACCGCCCACGAAAACGTCACCATCCGCACGCCGCTTCTGGTCGGCGCTCCGCAGCAGTGGCAGGTGGCGGCGGAAAAAATGCTGGAACTTCATGGGCCGTTAAACACGCATATCAATCTTTTGACCGTCGGCGGCGAGGGCGACACGCGTCTGCTGGGCCCGCTGGAAGGCAAAGGGCCGCTTATCAAGACCGGCCCGGGCAGGTTGACGGTGGCAGCAGGCGGAAGTCACCACGGCATAATAACAATCCAGCAGGGCACACTGGCAATCGAAGGCACGCTTTCCGCCGAGCATGTAGCGATCTCCAGCGGTGCCAGCTTGCGCGGCGGCGGTACCCTGGCCACCGCTCAAGCGGTCGTCGCCACTGGCGCGATTGTGGAGCCGGGCGGCAGCGTCGGCGTGCTTACCATCAGCGGCGATCTGCGTCTGGAAGGAACGCTGCGCTGGCAACTGGCCGATCTGGGCGACGACAGCACGCCCCAGGCCGCCGGTACGCTGTTCGATCAACTGCAACTTCTCGGCGGACGGCTGTCGCTAGGCCGGTTCTGTATGGAACTTGAGTTTTCCGCCGACGCCGTGCCGCAGCAGCACCCCTTCTGGTACGAGCCACATCGCTGGACCGTGATCACCGGCTTTGGCGACTTGCAGGGATGGGGAGAGTACACCGTTACGGGCTATTCGGGGCCGCTAGGTGCATTCTCGGTGGAAGGCCCGGACGGCTCTACACAAGCTATCCGCCTGGTGTGGACGCCCGTACCAGAGCCGGCCGCACTGGTGCTGCTGGCCGCGGCGCTGGCGGCGATGATGCTCGCTCGGCGCCGCTGGCCTGAAATAGCGACCCGGCACGGCCTCATACGACCGGCAGCTTGAGGCTCGCAGCAGTCGAGATTTTGCGATGGGTAAGCGATGGTGATTCGCTACTTGCTGCAAAGTTGGGTGGAAACGGTTGTGCGTCGGCGGTTGCAGCAGGCGTTGACCGAAGCCGCCCAACGTGCCGCCCAGCAATCCTCTTGTGGCTGTGCACCAGAGCACACACGCGCGGCGGCAATACAGCAACGCCCAACAGACGACAAAGGCGAGCCGTCAATCGGCCGGGCGCACGTGGGGGTGGTGTTCGCGCTAGGATTGGAGGCGGGCGGACTGGAGGATTTGCTCTCCGGCACAGTAACCATCCGCGGCCACAATTTCGCACTCGTCGAAGGCGGACTGAAAGGCCGCCGCGTGCTGGTGGCTCGCTCCGGCCCAGGCAAAGCAAACGCTGCCAAAGTGACCGAAGCCCTGATCGCCGGCCACAAGCCATTGTGGGTGATTTCGGCTGGTTTCGCCGGCGGGTTGGACGCGAAACTTCAGCGCGGCGATGTGCTCGTCGTCGAGCGGGTGGTGGATGCGACCGGAGCAGAGATCGAAGTGGACATCCAATTGGACACCGCGGCGCTGGCGAAAAACCCCCACGTCCACGCCGGCCGGCTGCTGACGGTAGAACGCATGGTTCGATCGCCGGAACAAAAGCGCGAGCTTGCTCGGCGTTTCCAGGCGCTGGCCGTGGATATGGAAAGCTTTGCGGTGGCCGAAGTCTGCCGACGGCACAATGTACACTTCCTCGGCGTACGCGCGATCACCGACACCGTCGATGACCCGTTGCCGGCAGACATCGAACGCTTGCTTCACCAGCGCAGCGGGGCGGCACGGTTGGGGGCTGCGTTGGGCACGCTCCTGAACCGACCGGGCAGCGCGAAGGACATGTGGCAGCTTCATCAGCGGGCGCTAATGGCGTCCGACCGGCTGGCGAAGTTCATCGCCGCCCTGGGCGAACAGCTTGCCCCAGAAAGCCGAGAATGAGGCCCTGGCGAACGATCCGTCCGGCAGTTGTGGTGAGATGTCCTTGCGCGGGCCCGCCTGCTGCGTCCAGCTAAATGAGCGCATGGGCGGTTTGCCCAACGCCCATCCAAACGGCTGCCAGCAGTCAGCGGAAGTACTTCACCGCGTTGAGGAACAGTTGCCTTCCATCGCCCGTCGTGCTGCTGGCGATGCGTGTCCATTGCGGATGGTGCGTACGGTCGATGTGCCGCTCCGGATGCGGCATCAGCCCCAGCACACGGCCGGTGGAATCGCACACGCCGGCTACGTTGCCCATCGAGCCGTTAGGATTGTCGGGAAACGGCAGCGGGGCGGTCGGGTTCGCCCCAGGGCTGCCATCCAGCGGCGCGTAGCGCAGCACCAGTTGGCCTGCGGCTTGCAACTGCTCGAAGACCGCTGGCGAGCGAGCGACGAACTTGCCTTCGGCGTGGGCCACCGGCAGATACATGGTTTCGATGCCCTGGAGAAACACGCACTTGTCGCCTTCGACGCGCAGGCGCACCCAGCGGTCCTCGTACCGGCCCGAATCGTTGTAGGTCAACGTGGCTTTTGGCCCGCTGCGCGGCTCCCAGTCCAGCAGCACGTCGGTCTTCAACAACACCTGGAAGCCGTTGCAAATTCCCAGGATCAGCTTGTCGTGGGTTTTGAATCGGGCGATTTGTTCGGCCAGGTGATGGCGGATCAGATTGCCCAGGATGCGTCCTGCTCCCAGATCGTCGCCGTAGCTGAACCCGCCGGGAATACACAGAATCTGGAAGCGCTCCAACTGTGCGGGCGATTCTAACAAGCGGTTGATGTGCAGAATCTCGGCTTTCGCCCCGGCCAACTGGAAGGCGTAGGCCGTCTCCTGATCGCAATTCGTGCCCGGAGCACGCAACACTAATACGCTCGGTTGGGCCATTGGTGCGATATCAACTTCGCCAGGTCATTAAAGGGCCGTATATGTTGGTTCATTGTGCCTTGGCGGCTACTGTTCAATTCGACCGAGGCAACGATCGACGCTGTTTGCTAGCTGTATGCGCTGAACTGCCATGGCGACGCGTTGGAGTGCTTTTTCCCTTACCAATCCAAAGGCGATTGCCACGCTGTTTTCAACTGGTCCACGCTGGCTTGGAGCAGCGGATTTCCGCGATGATATATCTCGAACAACGGCTCGGCAGTCACCTGGCCGATGCACGCCGTCGGCACACCCTCGAGTAACTGTTCGAAGGCAGGGGCGTCGGCAGGCCGGACTTCGCACAGCAACCGGGTATTCGATTCGGAAAACAGCAGCACAGTCACAAGTTCGGCGCCAAGCACAGTGGAGCCGGTTTGCCTGCCCGACTGGCCGGCGGAGATACTGACATCGTGGGGAACATCTTCTAGCTCCAGCCGCGCGCCAAGACGGCCGGCCAGCGACATTTCGGCAGCCGCCACAGCAAGCCCACCTTCGCTCAGATCGTGGCACGCGCGGACAAGCCCTGCCGCTATCGCCCGGTGCACCGCAGCGAAGGTGCGGCGTGCCGCCTGGGGCTCCACTTTGGGTACCTGCCCGCCGCTCAGCCCCATGACCAGGGCATAGTGCGATCCGCCCAGCTCGTCGCGGGTCAGCCCGACGATGTACACCAAATTGCCCGGCTCTTTGAAATCCATGGTGACGCAGCGGGAAACGTCATCCACTTGTCCCAGCGCGCTGATGAGCAACGAAGGGGGGATGGAGATCGGTTGGGCTGCACCGGCTGGGCGGAACTCGTTGTTGAGGCTGTCCTTGCCGCTGATGAACGGCGTGCCCAACGCGACGGCCATATCGTGGCACGCCAAAGCAGCGCGCACCAGCGAGCCGAGCGTTTCGGGCCGGTCGGTTGCCCCCCAGCAGAAGTTGTCCAGCAGGGCGATGCGCGTCGGGTCGGCGCCAACGGCCACGCAGTTGCGCACGGCCTCGTCGATGGCGCTGGCCGCCATCCAGTACGTGTCCAAATCGCCGTAACAAGGATTCATCCCGCAGGCCACTACCAGCCCGCGCCGCGAATCCAGCCGTGGACGGAGCACTGCCGCATCGCTGGGGCCGTCGTTGCACAGGCCGACCAGCGGTTTGACAACACTGCCGCCTTGAACCTCGTGATCGTATTGCCGGATGATCCAGTGCTTGCTGCACACGTTCAGCGAACCGAGGATGCCCAGCAACACCGCCCGATGATCGACCGGCCCGGCTCCATCGGCGCGTGTGCCATCCGCCGAGTGCAGCGGCACGATTGGCGCCGGATGGTAAACGGCTTCGCGCACCACTGTGGGTCGGCCGTCGTGGAGGAAATCCATCGCCAAGTCGGCCACCTGATGGCCGTCATACTTCAGCACCAACCGGCCGGTGGGCACGAACTGTCCGATGACCGTGGCCTCCACATCTTCCGAGCGACACAATCGGTGCAGTTCTTCCCATTTGTCGGGCGGAACGGCCAGCACCATCCGTTCCTGCGATTCGGAGATCCAGATTTCGGTGTAGGAAAGCCCCTCGTACTTCACCGGGGCGCGCTCCAACCAAACTTCTGCGCCGATGTGCTCGCCCATCTCGCCCACCGCGCTGGAAAAGCCACCTGCGCCGCAGTCGGTCACGGCGTTGTACAGTCCCCGGTCGCGGGCCGCCAGCAGAACGTCCAGCAACATCTTTTCGGTGATGGCATTGCCGATCTGCACGGCGCCGCCAGAGATGGTTTCGCTTTGGCTGGTAAGCTCCGCCGAGCTGAACGTGGCACCGTGAATTCCGTCGCGTCCGGTGCGCCCGCCTACGGCCACGATCAGATCGCCCGGCTGTGGCTGTTTGAAGGACTTATCGCGGGGGATCAGCCCGACGTTCCCGCAATACACCAGCGGATTGCCCAGGTAGCGGCGATCGAAGTACACCGCGCCGTTCACCGTCGGAATGCCCATGCGGTTGCCGTAATCGCGCACTCCGGCCACTACGCCTTGCATAATTCGGCGCGGGTGGAGCACGCCCGGCGGCAGGCTGTCCAGCGGCGTATCTGGCGGGGCAAAGCAGAACACATCGGTGTTGCACACCGGTTTTGCGCCCAGGCCCGTGCCCATGGGGTCGCGGATCACGCCACCGATGCCGGTGTTGGCTCCGCCGTATGGTTCCAAGGCCGAGGGGTGATTGTGCGTTTCGACCTTGAAGACCACGTTGAATTGCTCGTCGAAGCGCACTATGCCGGCGTTGTCCTCGAAGACGCTCACGCACCAATCGTCCGCGCCCAAGCGACGGCGAACCTCGTGAGTAGCCGCAAAGATGGTTTCCCGCAGCATGTTGCCGAACTGCCGCCGGCCCTCCGGGTCGCGGTAGTCGATCTGCCCGGTGAGCGTCTTGTGGCTACAGTGTTCGCTCCAGGTTTGGGCGAGCGATTCTAGTTCTACGTCGGTCGGATCGCGGCCCAAGCCGCGGAAGTACTGGCGGATGGTCTGCATCTCAGCCAGCGACAGGAACAACTGTCCTTGGCGGCTGAGCTGCTCGAGTTGGGCGTCGTCCATCTGCCGGATGGGAATCGTCACCAGCTTGAACGTGTAGGGCGCGCCGAGTTCCAGGCGCTCCAGCCGCAGTGGGCCGATCACCACTTGCTCGATCGCTTCGTTGGCCAACACTTTCCAGCACAAGGCGGCCAGTTTGTCTTCGTCCACTCCGGCCACGAAGTACTTTTTTAGCGTGCGGACGGCCTCGGCCTTCAGGCGAAAATCGGCAATGGCCGCCAGAGCGCTTTGCGCTACTGGGTCCATCACGCCCGGCTTGGGCAGCACGTGGACTATCCACGACATCCCGGCAGGCAATTGCTGCAACACGGCGTCGCCGACTGGGGCTACCACGGTGCGTTCCACCACCGGGTCGGAAAGCAACTCGGCGGCCAACAACTCGACCTGGGAGCGGTCCAACTCGCCTTGGATGAGGAATCCCCGGACCGAGGCTGCCGAGAGGTTCTCGGCCAGCCCCATTGCCGCCGCGGCCGCGGCTGCTTGCCGGGCAGCGATGTCCAACTGTCCGGGGGCCGGATAGATGTCAACTTCCCAAAGCATCGCGTGCTCTCTTGGCTTGCGTCAGCAAGTGCAACAGTTCCTGTGCGTCGGATTGTAGAATCGCTTTGCGGAATCGCTCCACCTGTTGCCCCAGTTGTTCCAGCGCCGCCAGCATGTAGTCGCGGTTAGAAACCAATATCTGTTGCCACAGCAGCGGATCGCCGGCGGCCAGCCGGGTGGTGTCCAGCAGGCCCGTGCCGCATAGCCGGAATAGCTTCTCCGGCACACTCAGCGCAAGTGCCGCCGCCAGGACATGCGGCAGGTGGCTGGTCAAGGCCAGCGCCCGATCGTGCTCCGCCGGACTGAGCGAAATCACCACCGAGCCGAGCGACTCCCAGAACTGCTCGATGAGGTCGAAATCCTCGGCGCGGGTGTTGGCCGTCGGAGTGACGATTGCCACGCGACCTTCAAACAGGTCCGCTGCGGCATGGGCTGGGCCAGATTTTTCGCTGCCGGCCAAAGGATGGCTTCCCAGAAAACGGCAACCGCGCGGTAGCGTGCCGTCGAGTTGCTGGCAAATCTGTTGTTTGGTGCTGCCGGCGTCGGTTATCAGGGTGCCTGCCGGGCAGTTTGCGGCGGCCTGGCGCACGTGCTCGACGATCTGTCCCACCGGAGTACACACCACCACCAGTTCGGCGTCGGCCACTCCGCGGGCGATATCGATCGTGGTGGTCGTCACTGCGCCGATGCGCCGGGCGACGCGCAGACTGGAATGGCGGCGGCCCACTCCCACCACCTTGGCAGCCAAGTTGCGCTGCCGCAAGGCCAGCCCCACCGAGCCGCCTATCAGTCCCACACCGATAATCGCCACGCACTCGAAACGCCGCATGTTCTCACCCTGCTGTGGCTGGCTATGTGAAGCGCCGCATTTTACCAATCCAGCCGACGTGCCGAATAGTGGACCCGTACACAAAGCGGCGCAACGCCTGCGCACACAGACGCGCCTGGGGCCGCAGCGCCGCCAAACCGACCCGCCGGGTTCGGTCCCCTCTGGGGAGAGTTTCAGGCTCGGTTGGTACGCCGCTTCAGGCCCGGGAGAGAAACTCGCCGGTGCGGGTATCGACCTTTATGCGCTCGCCTTCGCTCAGATACTCGGGCACTTGCACTACCAAGCCGGTCTCTAGCGTGGCCGGCTTGCCACGAGCAGTAGCCGAGGCTCCGCGGATGGCCGGATCGCAACGGACGATCCGCAGCACAACAGCCACCGGCAATTGGATGCCCACGCACTGGTCGTTGTAAATCAGCGCCTGGAGTCCTTCGGTTTCCTCGGTCAAGTATTTGGCTTCTTCCGCCAGTTCTTCCTGAGGAAGCGAGTACTGGTTGTAATCGTTCTGGTCGAGGAAGTGCAAGTGCGTGGCGTCGGCGTACATGTACTTGACCGGCCGACGCTGGAAGTCGGCTTCCGGCAAACCTTCGTTGCCGCGCAGCGTAAAATCCACTTTTTGTTTACTGATGAGATTGCGGGCGCGGAACTTGTACAGCGTGGCCGCGCCCCGGGCAGAAGGCGTCTGAACGGTCACCGTCTCGATCATGCACGGGGCAGAATCATAAGTTACGATGTGACCGGGCTTGATGTCCTTGGCTAGCATACCCACCTCTGAAACATGCGATAACGAAACCCCAAAAAGCCCCCCAAGCCTGTGGCGCTCGGGCAGGTACTGTAGTATTGCACTTTGGCCGCTGTTATATGAAGCAGCCTCAGCGCCACCACTACCAGTGCGGTAATTTTACCGCTCGTTGATTATCGTCCCGCTTTGCGGATCGACCGCTATGCCGTCGGTCAACTTGGCCAGCGCGCCGAGCACCAACAGTAGCGCGCTGGGATCGAGCAACTCTTCTTCGTCTTCGTCTTCCGGCGGATCTGGCAGTTGCTCGAAGTGGAGCACGTCGAATCGGGCGTCGCACTGCACCAGCCGCTTTAGGTAGTCTTGCAGATTCTCATCGCCTCCGGCTAAGCGTAAATCCTGGGCGAGCGAAGCCGCCTGCTCGAGCACTTCCGCCCCGGAGACGTAGCAGATGTCCATAGCGGCGAAATCGTCGGGCGAGATTAGCGACAGCGATTCCAGCCGTCCTTGTTTGTCGGCGGCGAGGTTCAGCAACTGATAATTCTTGTTTAGGGCGGAAAGGGTTTCTTGCACTTTTTTGAGCTTTGGGCGCCGGCTGGAGCGAAACAGCACCAAGTAGGTTTCGCGCCAGCGATAGCGACGATCTTCGAACATCGACATGCGACTGTCCTCCCGCTTCAGGCGGCGCCGCTGCGCACCCATTGCGCCCCCAATTCCGTTGCCCGGCGCACGGCCCGCTCCACCGCCGCCATGATTGTCGCGCGCAGACCACCCGCCTCCAAAGCGGCCAAACCCTCGATTGTCGTTCCTCCCGGACTGGCCACGCGGTCTTTAAGCACCGCCGGATGCTCGCCGGTAGCCAGCACCATCTCGGCCGCTCCGCGGACGGTCTGCGCAGCCAGCTTGCTGGCCAGTTCGCGCGGCAATCCTGCGCGAACGCCCGCGTCGCCCAGCGCTTCGATCATCACGTACACGAAGGCCGGACCAGAGCCGGACAATCCGGTGACGGCATCTATCAGTTTTTCCTCCACCTGGCAGGCCAGCCCGACTGCCGACAGCAACGACTGAACCAATTGTGCGTCTTCGGCAGACGCTTGTTTCCCCACGGCGAAGGCGCTTGCCCCATGACCGATCAGGCACGGCGTATTAGGCATCACGCGCACCAACCGGCTGTGGCCGCCCAGCCAGTCGCTCAGCGAGGCGAGGCCGATGCCTGCGGCGATGGACACGACAAGTTTTTCCGGGGTGAGGTGGCCGCGTAATTGCTTGCACACCTCGGGCAGTTGCTGCGGCTTGACTGCCAGAAAGACCACGTGGCTTTGCTGGAGCACTTGCAAGTTTTCGTCGGTGGCTGCCGCGCCGGTAACTTGGACGAAGCGTTGCCGGGCAGTGGGCAGTACGTCGGAAGCCAGAATAGTTTGCGTGGTGGCCAGCCCGGCGCGGATCAGCCCGCTGGCAAGCGCGGTGGCCATCTGACCCGCCCCGATAAACCCGATCCGTCTTTGCATCTGAGCGCTATCCTCCCCGGCCCACGCCGGCACCATGAACCCGACCTGATTTGCGCCGCGAGACGACAAGTATTCTGATTCTCATTATCGGTTAGACTCCGCCGGCGCCGACCAGCCAGCGGCACAGCAACATCCAGCAGCAGACATTGGGCACGGCATTATGCTACGTCAATTCTGTGTGTTGCACAATCGGACGGGCAGCGGCTTTTGACAGGCCACGGCTGTCCATTAACCGCCGGTTCGTTTCTCGCGGGGCAACACGACCGCTTCGTCCGCCAGTGCTGTTGACATTCTGACTTACAGCTTGCAAGCATCGCCCCGAACGCACAGCTTGGCAAGTTAGGCGTGGCACTGTGCCGGACACGGTCACTACTGGGAGCCCCCATTTGGGCGGCGCGAAAGCCGGACTGGTCCTCCCGCGCTTGACCAGGCAAATGCAGGTTTAGTAAATTGCATTGTTTGGGGATAAGCTAACTATCGCTACCGTTGCACGGCGAGGGCTGTTGCAGTGCCTGTAACTTGCATTGTGGGCTTGCAGTGGGGTGACGAAGCCAAGGGGAAGATCGTCGATTTGCTGACCGAGCATTTCGACATCGTGGTCCGCTATCAAGGCGGCTCGAATGCTGGGCACACAGTGGTAACTGGCGGGCAGAAGTTCAAGCTGTCGCTGGTTCCCAGCGGAATCTTCCGCCCCGAGGTGCAATGCGTTATCGCCAACGGGGTGGTGATCAACCCAGCCACATTGGTAAAAGAAATCGACGATCTGCGCCAGCGCGGCGTAACGGTGGGCAAGAATCTGCTTATCAGCGACCGGGCGCACGTGATTTTTCCCTGGCACATCGAGGAAGACCGCTTGCTGGATCAGCAATGCGGCGGCGAGGCTATCGGCACCACCCAGCGCGGCATCGGTCCCTGTTACCGCGATAAGGTTGGTCGGGCGCACGCCATCCGCTTGGGCGACTTGTATCGGCCGGGGCTGCGTGAGCGGATCGAGCATATCGCGCGAATCAAACAGCGGATTTTACAAAGCATGGACGGGCAGACGACCATCTCGCTCGACCCGGCGGAAATCTTCGCCGAGTACACGCAGTACGCCGAGCGGCTGGAGGAGTTCGTAGGCGATACGACTACGTATCTGCTCGATTCGGTCGAAGCCGGCAAACGATTGTTGTTCGAAGGCGCCCAAGGGGCACTGCTGGACGTTGACCACGGAACGTTTCCGTACGTGACCAGTAGCAACAGTTCTGGGGTGGGCGTGTCGGCTGGTTCTGGGGTGCCGGGCCGATACGTCACCAAAGTGCTGGGCATCGTAAAGGCGTACAACACCCGCGTTGGCGGCGGGCCGTTCCCCACCGAGCAGGCCAACGAAATCGGACAACACATTCGCGACCGGGGGAACGAATACGGGACGGTCACGCGGCGTCCGCGGCGCTGCGGGTGGTTCGACGCAGTGGCCGCCCGATATACCACTCGGCTCAGCGGCGTCGACTCGCTGGCGGTGATGTTGTTGGACGTGCTCAGCGAACTGCCAGAGTTGAAGATATGCGTGGCCTACGAGCTTGACGGACGGCGGACGATCAACTTCCCCAGTCAGATGGACGACCTGCGGCGCGTAACGCCCATCTATGAAACCCTTCCCGGCTGGCAAGAAGATATTTGCCAGGTCCGCCGCATGGCCGATCTGCCCGTCAACGCCCGGCGGTATCTAGAGCGAATCAGCCAGCTTTTGGGCCGACCGGTGGAGATGGTCTCCGTCGGTCCGGACCGGGAAGAAACGATTTTCGTGTGAGACCGGGTCTGCGCGCCGGCAGCCGCTCGGATGACTTTTCGGTTGTTTATCAGTTAGCCAATGGCCGAGATAGCAACAGCACAGGTTCGGGAGCTGCTGGGCATTCCGCCGGAGAAGTTGCCGCGCCATATCGCCGTCATCATGGACGGAAACGGCCGCTGGGCACAACAGCGCGGCCTGCCCCGGATCGAAGGCCACCGACGCGGAGCCGAGAGCGTCCGCCGCGTTACCGAGCAGTGCGCTCGGCTGGGTATCGAACAACTCACCCTGTACTGCCTTTCCAGCGAGAATTGGAAACGCCCCCGCGAGGAACTCGATTTCCTGTTGCAAATGTTGCAGCAATACATGATCGAGCAGCGCCAGCGGGTGATGGAGCATAACATCCGTGTGCGGGTGATCGGCCGGCGGGAAGGACTGCCCGAACAGGTCCTCCGCGAAACCGACCAGACCGTCGCCATGAGCCGCAATAACACCGGCCTTGTGCTGTGTCTGGCGATAAACTACGGGGGCCGGGCAGAACTGGTAGACGCCGTAAGAGGAATTGCCCAGCAAATCAAACTGGGTAAACTCGAACCCGAAGAAATCAACGAGCAGACGATCTCAGACAATCTGTACACGGCGGGTATGCCCGACCCAGATTTGCTTATTCGCACCGCTGGCGAGTTGCGGGTAAGCAATTTCCTGCTCTGGCAGATTAGTTACGCCGAAATCTGGGTGACGGACTTATGTTGGCCTGATTTCGACGAGGCGCAACTGCACGCAGCTATCCGTGCATACGCCGCAAGGCAACGCCGCTTTGGCGGCCTGTCAACCATTTGAACGTCAACCATTTGAACGTCAACCATTTCAACATCAATCATTTCAACGTCAGCCATTTGAACGTCAACTATTTGAACGACGACCATTTGAACGACGACCACAAGCGGTTCGATGACCAACCACGACCACAGTCGGCTTGAAGGACCTTGAAGGACAAGGTTTACCCCTCTGCGATCAGATCGGTGCTCCTTCAACCGTTCGCTCAGCGCCCGGCAGCTAACTGTGTCTTGGGCCAAAAGTGGCGTCGCTTAAAGGTGCCGTCGCCCAAGAGGTTCAGGGGCAATTACAAGTGAGAACCTTCAATGGGTTCCGCTGGCCCAGCTACCAGGGACGGCCCAGCTACTAGGGACACAGTGACAAAAAAGGTGGCGTTGGTATCGGCCATGGGATTGGTGGCGCCCTATTACCGCAGCGGGTTCCGCCCGGTTCAGACTCTCTGTGCGCGCGGTTCGGATGGGGCTGACTGGTCTGCGGCTTGCGTCGAGCGCTTGCATTTGGTCGGCTGGGGCGCAACAAACTCGTACGTGCGGCGGTCGATGCTTTTTCGATAGTTCTCCTGGGCCAGCGCGGCCAACTGCGATCCGCACGGGGTGGGATAGACCCCGGTAATGCAGGCCTGGCACAAGTGGTCCGCCGGCAAGCCGATCGCCCGCGCTACCGCCTCCACCGGCAGATAGCGCAGCGAATCGGCGCCAAGTTGCAAGGCCATTTGGGTTTCGATTTCCGGCGTGAGCGGTCCGCCCTGCAAGAATGGCGGGGCAAACAGCTCGCTGACGGTGGACATGTCGATCCCGTAAAAGCAGGGCGAGATGATGGGCGGGCAGGCCACGCGGACGTGGATTTCGCGCGGCTGCCCCAGCCGACGGATGCGCTCCAGCAGCACCTTCATGGTGGTGGAACGGACGATCGAATCTTCGACCAGCAACACGCGTTTGCCTTCGAGCACTTCGCGCAGCGGCGTGTACTTGATCTCCGCCTTGCGGCGACGATCGTCTTTGCCCTCGATGAACGTCCGGCCCGTATAACGATTGCGTATCAACCCTTCCACGCACGGCACCCGCAGTTTGTAGGCCATGGCGTCGGCGGCTGCTTTGCTGGTGTCGGGCACGGGGACGACTATGGTACTGTCGTCCAGCGGCAGAGTTTCTAGCCGGGCGAGTTCTTCGCCCAGCGCCTTGCGGGCCAGATACACCCCACGGCCGTCCAACGTGCTGGCCACGTTGGCGAAGTAGATCCACTCGAAGAAGCAATGGGCATGACGCGGGGAAGGAGCAAATTGCGTCACCTGCAAACGACCGCCAGAAATGATGATCGCATGGCCAGGCGGCACGGCTTTGATGCTTTCGGCCGCAAAACCCAGGTTCAGCAAGGCCACGCTCTCGCTGGCAGCGGCGAACAGGTTGTCTTCAACGGCGTAACTCAACGGCTTGATGCCCAACGGGTCGCGCACCACGGCCATCTGTCCTAAAGCGTCGACAAACACCAGCGAGTAAGCTCCGTCGAACTTGGCGGCCAATTGCCGAAACACCTCGACCAGCGGCACAGGGCTGTTTGCGGACAGTGCCTGGCTGATCTGTTGCATGAAGATTTCGGTGTCGGTATCCCGCGCCAAATAAATGTTTTCGTCGCTCAGCAACTCTTGGCGCAGTTGCACGTAGTTGGCCAACTGGCCGTTGAAAGCGAAGCTGAACCACTTGTGCTTGCGGATATGATGGCGCTCGAAAGGTTGGGCGTAACTGCGCTGATCGGTACCACAAGTGGCGTAGCGAACATGGCCGATGGCCGCCCGGCCCGCGTACTCCCGCATCAGGCTCTCGAACTTCCCTCCGTGGTTGAGCCGGAACACCTCGGTTACCGTGCCCAGCGACTTATAAGTATCGATGAGCTGATTCCGATTGGGATTATATGTCGTCATGCCCGCCGAAAGCTGACCCCGGTTCTGCACGTCCAGGAGCATTCGGGGCATCAGCCGGGAAACTTCGTCCGGGCCTTGGGCCGGACAAAGCCGGCTGGGTCTGCCGGGCAGATGATATATCGCCGCTACGCCACATTCTTCGTGTAGTTCGTCCATGGGCTTTCAGATGCCTCGTTGATACAGGTGGGCCATCCGGGCGCGCATCCCCCAATACGACTCGTGCCCCGTCCGCCGACCCGCCAATACCGCCACCCCCACGTGCCACGGGCCGATACTGCACAACGGCGCCGATAACGCAAGCAGTTGTCGGGCAGCGTCACAGCGCCACCATCGCACGGCTGCGGCGTTGCGGAGCTGTGTCGGGCGAAATGTCGCTCTGTGGCACTTGTTGCGCGGTCCAACAACTCGCAAGCGGATGCTGCGCGTCCACCCGGTCCTCAACCATATTCATTGTATGACTTTTGCCGATTGCTCACAATCAGCCGCTGCCGCCCTCTGCGCCGCCTTATGCAGCGTGCTGGATTTGTAACCGCTTAGAAAAGTAAAGTGAGGCTCAGACCGGCCCTAGGCGCCGCACGTCCGCGACTGCTTGTCGGGCCCGCCGGCAAGGCCACCGGCCCTGGAAGTAGCACATACCGCTCTTCCCAGGGGCGGGTGGCGAGTTAAGGGTCTGCCAGCAAATCGCCATCCCCCGGTTTGCACTAGCCCGCACTGCGCAGATAATCAAATGTTTTAGCACATGCCCTGAACAGCGGTGTTGGCGCGCGGGCCAACGACCCTCGACAAGGTTGAAGCGGCACACTGACCCGTATTGTCATCGATCTGAAATGGACACCGAACTAGTGGTGCTTGGCGGCGGCCCGGGTGGATATGCCGCTGCGTTTTTGGCCGCCGATTTGGGCATGAAGGTGGTTCTGGTCGAGCAGGACGCCCGGCTGGGCGGCACGTGTCTGCTGCGCGGCTGCATCCCCTCAAAGGCCCTGCTCCATGTCGCCAAAGGGATGGCCGAAGCCGAACATTTGGCCGACTGGGGTGTGCGCTTCGATCGGCCGCAGATCGACCTGGCGACGATGCGGGCGCGCAAGGCGAAGGTAATCGACACGCTGACCAGTGGGTTGAAGCAACTTGCCGCCAAGCGAAAAGTGGAGCTGATCCGCGCCAGGGCGATTTTTGAAAGCTCGCAGACGTTGCGGCTTCAAGGGGCTGACGGCCAGCCGCCGGCTGCAGAGCGCCTGACTTTTCAACACTGCATCTTAGCCAGTGGCTCTGTTCCCACACGAATTCCTACGCTGGAACTGGACAGCCCGCGCCTGATGGACTCCACCGCCGCACTGGAATTGCCCGATGTGCCCGAGTCGCTGCTGGTGGTTGGCGGCGGGTATATCGGTTTGGAGCTGGGCACAGTGTACGCGGCGCTTGGCAGCCGGGTGACGGTGGTGGAAATGACCGACGGATTGCTGCCGGGCGTTGACCGCGACCTGGTTCGTCCGTTGCACAAGAGGCTCGAATCTCGTTTTTCGGCCATCTATCTGAACACCAAAGTGACGGCGCTGAAAGATTTAGGCGATGCAGTCGAGGCGCTGTTCGAAGGTCCGGCTGAGCCGAGAACCCAACGCTTCAGCCGCGTGCTCGTGGCGGTGGGCCGGCGGCCCAACTCGGCCGAGCTGGGGCTGGAAAACACCGGTGTCAAGCTGGACGCCAAGGGATTCGTGCAAGTCGATGCCCAGCGCCGCACCGCCGATCCGCACATCCTGGCTATCGGCGATGTGGCCGGCGAGCCAATGCTGGCCCACAAGGCCACCCACGAAGGCAAAGCAGCCGTCGAAGCGCTGGCCGGTCACCCTGTCGCTTTCCGGCCGCGGGCCGTTCCAGCGGTGGTGTTCACCGACCCGGAAATCGCCTGGGCTGGTTTGACCGAAACCCAAGCCAAACAGCAAGGACGCAAGATAGATACAGCCATGTTTCCCTGGGCAGCCAGCGGCCGGGCACAGGCCGCCGGACGCACCGAAGGGATGACAAAATGGCTCTTCGACCCGGAGAGCCAGCGGGTACTGGGCTGCGGCATAGTGGGGGCTGGGGCGGGCGAGCTGATCGCCGAGGCAGTGCTGGCCATCGAGCTGGGGTGCCACTTGCGCGATTTAGCCGAAACGATCCACCCCCATCCCACACTGAGCGAATCGCTGGGCATCGCGGCCGAGGCAGCATTGGGCATCGCCACGGACATATTCCGCCCCAAGCGCTAGCCTGAAACTGTCGCCCACTGAAAGTGGCACAAAGTCCCATACGGCAGTGAATCTTGCTATCCGTTGCCCAGAAGTGTCTTCGGTTGCCAGTGGTGCGGGTTATACGGCCGTGTGCGGCTGTCGGCAGCACAAGCAGTGGGCTGCGCCGCTCGGTAGGGTAGAATTCCTTACACGGGAAAAGCATACTCGAACACACCCGGCCTTTGCCTGAAACAGCCATTGTTCTGCCCATCTGCCAAGGTGTGCGCGGTATCAAGCTGTGCGCTGTATCAAGGAGTAAATCAAAATGTCGCAAAGCGAGGCGCTGGACGCTATGCACCACGTGGCCATTTCCGTCGGCGATGTGGCCGAGTCGGTCCGGTGGTACACCGAGCGGTTCCGATGCCGTGTGGTGTATCAGGATGCAACCTGGGCGATGCTTCAGTTCGCCAACATCCGGCTGGCCTTCGTTTCCCAGAACCAGCATCCTCCGCATTTGGGATTCGTGGTGGCCGACGCCGAAAACTTCGGCAGGCTTAAACCCCATCGCGACGGCACGCGCTCGGTGTACATCCAAGACCCTTCCGGCAATGCCGTGGAGCTGCTTGCTCCTGAAGGGCCGCTGTAGTGAGAATCGCTAAATTAGCCTCGGTGCAGCAGTTGCAAACCACGGCAGCAGTCGCAGATCGCGGCAACAGCGGAAAGCGACGGCAGCAGCGGCGGCGAGCAATACCCAAGGCAGCAGCGGGCAGTCGCTTGCGCTTAGATTGTTCGCGCCCGCTTTGATAACGCGCCCGGCCTGATATGACGACTGTCTGCCTGCTGTTGGTGGACCGCCGGGCACGACAACAACAGTAAGAACGACTTTAACGTTAACCAGAAGCCGAACACCGCGCCGGTTTTTTGCTCTGCCGCAGCGCACGTGCTATAATCGCCGCAATGTATCTCCGCTCGAGGTGCAGTCGTTTGCTTAGTACACAGGAGAACCCACCATGAATCGTTTGGCGTCACATGCTGCCTGCCTGATGTTATTGTGCTGCGCGGCGGCTTTTGCCGTCGGGCAATCCCTCTCCGCCGAAGAGGGCTTCCGCGAAATCTTCGACGGCAAGACTCTGACCGGTTGGGACGGCGATCCGAAGTTTTGGCGCGTCGAGGACGGGGCAATCGTCGGGCAGACCACCAAAGAAAATCCCACCAAAGGCAACACGTTCCTTATCTGGCGAGGCGGCGAACCGGCCGACTTCGAACTAAAAGTCGAGTGGAAACTCATCAACGGCAACTCCGGCATCCAGTTCCGCAGTTGGGAAGAACCAGAAAAATGGGGTAAATGGGTAATCGGCGGATACCAGGCCGACATCGCCGACAACCAATTCTGCGGCATCCTTTACGGCGAACGCTACCGCGGTATCCTCGCCAACCGGGGCGAAAAGACCGTCATCGGCAACGACCACAAACCGAAGGTAGTCGGCAAAGTGGGTGACCCGAACGAGCTCTTCAAGGCCATCCGCATGGGCGACTGGAACGAGTATCACATCAAAGCCGAAGGATACCACATCCAACAGTGGATCAACGGCAAACTGATGTGCGAAGTGACCGACGAAGACGCCCAGCAACGCCGCAGCAAGGGCCTGATTGCCTTGCAGCTTCATGCCGGGCCGCCGATGAAAGTGATGTTCCGCAACATCCGGCTGAAGGAGCTGAAACCGTCGGGCAGCGCCGCTGCTACACAGCCGGCCGTCCCCTTATCGGCTGTGTGCGAGCAACAGGGCGGCTGCGAAGCCGATGGCCAGGCGTGGACTTCTGCCCAGTTGGGCGCTCCAGATGTGCCACAGGCCAGGCTGGCACTGGTGGCAGACAAGAAGCAGGCCAAGAAAAAAATCGTGCTTATTGCCGGCCGGCCTAGTCACGGATACGCCAGCCACGAGCACAACGCCGGCTGCACGCTGCTGGCCAAGTGGCTCAACGAAAGCGGTTTGCCGGTCGAAGCCGTGGTTTACAAGAACGGTTGGCCCAAGGAACCAGACGCGCTGGATGGAGCAGCGACGATCGTCATTTTTTCTGACGGTGGCGGAGGCCATCCGATGCTGCCACACCTGAAGAAAGTCGAAGAGCTGATGAATAAAGGGGTCGGCCTGGCGTGCATCCACTACGCGGTCGAAGTGCCCAAGGGGGAAGCGGGCGATAAGCTCAAACAATGGATCGGAGGGTACTTCGAGACGCACTGGTCGGTCAATCCGCACTGGAGGGCCGAGTTCACCGAGTTTCCCAAACATCCGGTGGCCAACGGCGTAAAACCGTTCTTCATGGACGACGAGTGGTACTATCACATGCGCTTCATAGACAACATGGACGGGGTGACGCCCATACTAACCGCGGTTCCGCCCGATAGCACACGCCAGCGCCCCGACGGCCCCCATAGCGGCAATCCTACGGTGCGGGCGCGTAAGGGGATGCCGGAACACGTTTGCTGGGTCCGCCAGCGGCCTGACGGCGGGCGAGGCTTCGGCTTTACCGGCGGCCACTGGCACTGGAGTTGGGCGTGCGACAGCTTCCGCACGGTGGTGCTTAATGGCATCGTGTGGACGGCCGGCTTGGAGGTTCCGCCGGGCGGGGTGCCCTCGAAACGTCCCACGCTGGAAGAACTCGAAGCCGATCAGGACTATCCGCCGCCGAATAACTTCGATCGGCAGCGCATCCTCACGATGATCGAGCAATGGAACTCCTGGAAGCCGTAACACGATGATCGAGCAGTGGAACCCCTGGAAGCCGTAAAATGAGTGGCCGCTTTAGGCGTCCGGGGGCGGACTACCGCACGGCCATCAGATGACCCAAAATTGTCGTGCCAAAGCCCAGCGACTCCTTCCGCCGGCGCGCTCATGCAGCGGCGGTGGCAGTCTGTGGTACGCCCTCTGACATACCTCGGACCGTTCCAGCAGCGGTGGAAGGTACCGCCGCGGGACCGGACGGAGGTGCCGGGATTGCCGCCGTGATGCTGGATATTGCGGCCACCTCTGCCGGAACGCTGTCCCGGGACCGCGCGGCATTCGCAGCAGGACGCAACACCGGGCTTGCGGCTGGTTTGGCTACTGTGGCTGCTATGTGTTGGCTGACGGGCAGTGCTGCGGCCGCTTGGCTCGGCTTTAGGGCGAACCATACCAGCACTACTGCTCGGGCAAGCGAGGAGGCCAGAAACAGCACCATGTAGGCCGATTTATCTGCTCCGCCCAAGCTCAGCAACAGGCCGCCCAGCGCCGAACCGGCAAAGAATACTGTAGCATTGGCGAAGTTGAACAGTGTAAGGATTCCTACCCGGCGTGTTGGGGAAATGTTGTCGATGAAGATCAGTAGCACAGCCAGTTCGTAGGCAGCCCAAGCCGCTCCCGAGAATATTTGCACTGCCATCAAATAGGCCATCGAATCGCTGACGCACCACAGAGCGGCGATAGGGGCGATGGCCGCTCCGCCCAGCCACAGTAACCTTTGCGGACCGTAGCGCTCGGCGATTCGGCCGAGCATGGGCAGGAAAACGATCTTCGCCACGTATGAAGCGCAGATCAGCACCATGTATTGGAAATAGGAAAACTCCAGCTTTCCCAGCATGTATGGCGTGAAGTACGGGCCGGAAATCTGCACCGCCGCCTGCACTCCTAGCAGATATAGCAACGTTCGCCCGGAACCCTGCCGGCAGTCGGTCAGCAGCTCCTGCCAGGTGGGCATACGAGTCGACCGCGGGGGCGCAGGTTCTCCTTGTGCGGCCAGTAGCCCACCGGACACCAAGCGGCTCAGTCCAGCCACCCCAAACAGCACGGCGAACAGTACCAGCGGCTCCTGGTAGCGGCTTCCCAGTTGCAGCAGTAAGCCCCCAGCGGCGAATCCGACCACCATGCCTATTTGCCCTGCCCGGTTGCGGCGCGCGAAATAGTTGGCGTGAATACTGCCGGGCACAAGCGTATCGACCCAACTGCTCCAGGCTGCGCCGCCGGCCATGCCGGCCGCCCAATACACGGCGATGGTCAAGTACACCGCGGCCAAGGGCATCGCACCCAGCAAAGCCGCGATAACCAGCGGGACGAACGCAGCAGACTGCACCAGCGCGCAGAAAACCACCCAGCGGCGATACGACCCGAATCGTTCCAGCAGCCGCGGCCCGTTAAGTTGCAACGCAGCGCCGATGAGCATCGGCAAAGTGGCGGCTAGTCCGCTGGCCAGGTGATTGGCGGTCAGCACCAAGACGAATGCGGGCAAGTAAATCTCGCCCACACCGACCATCAGGCTGGCTGCCACTCCATCGGCATATATGCAGCGCAGGTCCCTGCGCAACGAATTCACAGGTGTTACCTCATTGGGGCGACGTTCTGGATCTGTTCCGGGGAAATTGGTGGGGAAAGAACTGTCGGAAAGCGGATTGTCGAGCCTTGGCGGCTCGGGCGACTACCACTGCGGCGAGCACCCCACTATAAAAATCTAGCTCAATCCCTTGCGCTCAGCCACAGCCCTCACACCCAGCGCCGAAAGTTCCTACACGGGAGTTCTCTTATAATCCGAGTGCCGCCTGAGTGCAAGGTCTGTAATTGTGCTTTCCGAGATTCCGAGATTGAGTATCACAGTTGTGCGATACGGACTTTAACAAACCTGCAAAGACCGCACTCGGGCCATACCATATTAGGCGGCAACTTAATTCCCCGCTTGCCGTAGCCGCACTGCCCAGCAAGCCCCAGGTTCTACCCAGCTCCCCTCTGTTGTGGTAACCGGATGCTGCTTTGGCCGGCAGGCTGTGGCGGCGCCGCACGCGTTCGCCGACCACCGGCTCACCGCCCATGCGGTGATTGCATCCTCTGCGACCACTCAGTGGGAGCCAATATCACCACCCAATCGGAGTCAACACAGCGATTAAGCGGAAGGCAGTGCGGCCAGCCGGCGAAACCCCGTGCTGCCATTCAGCCGGGCTGCTAAGCGCGGTTTGGCCACGTGTTGCGTATATGTATCGTCACCGGCAGGCAATCTTCAGTAGTAACTCGGGGCTGTATTCTTGAAGGCAGTACGCTTTGACGCTCCTCCGGCTGGCCGCGCCCGACAGCTCCTCCCACTTTGATCTTATGATTCCCGCCCACCCCTATTTACCCCTTACGCAAGGCTGCCGAAGCGAGTTCTGGTTTCTGGCCGTGACAGGCCTAAACCGGACGGATTCGAGGCCGACGGGCAAAGTCCGATACGCGCGGCAAGATTCCAACGCGCGCGGCAACATTTACACGCAGACGGACATGTTTGGTGGAGTATGGAAAGCAATCGGCTTATAATTGCGGAAGTTGTTGCATCAGTAGTTTTGCAAATGCGTTTGTGCCTCGCACGGCTTTGCCGCAGCGGGTGGTTCTTCGCTGGAGCCGGGGCTTTGTATCGGGCAGGTTAATTTTATCGGCCGGCTTAATTACACATTCTGAAAGTCGTCACACATCCCGGAAGTCATGGCATAGTCTGTAAGGCGCTGCATATCCCGGAACTCATTAAACATCTTGAAGTCATTGAACATCTTGGAAGTCGCTGCCTCTGTTGCAAGTCGTTGCACCTGTTGGAATTCCTTGCATACCTTGGGAGACATCGCATGAATGGCTTGTTGGCCGACCGCCACCGGAAGTATAGTGCCGCGGCGAAGTTCGCGGCGGTGGCAATTGCTTTGTTGCTGGCCCATTGGTTGTCCTTAGCCGTCGCCTGCGCCGACAACCAGGCCGTTGAAGCCCGGCTGGCCGAGGCCGCCAAGTACCTGGCGTCCGAAGAGTGCGAAGGACGCGGAATTGGCTCCAAGGGCATCAAACTGGCCGCCCAGTACATCGCGCAGCAGTTCGCCACCGCCGGTTTGAAGACCGATCTGGCCGACGGACGGCCTTTTCAGAACTTCAGCCTGACGGCAGCCGCTACGCTGGGCAAGGACAACAAGCTGGCGCTGTACCAAAGTGCTGCTGAACAAGGAGATTCGCAACACCCTAACGACGCTCAGCGATTGGAGTTAAAACTGGGTGCGGATTTCACTCCGTTGAGCCTCAGCAAAACCGGCGAGTTCGACCTTCCGCTGGTCTTCGTCGGCTACGGAATCAAGGCAGAACAGGAAGGATACGATGACTACGCAGGCATCGACGTAGCCGGCAAGGCGGTGGTGGTGTTGCGGCGTGAACCGCGCCAGGACGATCCCAACAGTCCCTTCGACGGCACTCGCGACTCCCGCCACGCTTTGCTGACGCGGAAAATAAACGTCGCCCGGGACCAAAAGGCCGCTGCGGTGGTCCTGGTGACCGACGAGTTCGACTTGCTGCGCAGTTACGCTGCCGACCGCCGCCGATGGGAAGAAGCGCTGGACAAGCTGACTGCCGAACACGAAAAGTTCAAAAAGGTCGCCAAACCTACGCTGCCACAACTCCAAGCCCATGCAAAACAAATCGAAGAACTGACACAAGAGGTTGCCAAATGGGGAAAGCGGCTAGAAGAAAGCCGCGATACGCTTATGGCCTTTCGGGCCGGCGGCCCCAGCGCCTCGAAGGACGTGTTCGTGGTCCACTGTCGCCGGGAAGTGATCGACAGGGCGATTCGCGCATCGCTAGGCACAGACCTCAGCGAACTGGAGCGGTTCATCGACGAGACCCTCAAGCCGCAAAGCCGTCATTTGGAAGGATGGCGCATCAGCGGCAAAATTGATATCGTTTCACAACAGGTCGAGCTGTCCAATGTGATCGCCGTGCTGGAAGGCGAAGGTCCCACCGCCGAGGAAACTATCGTCGTTGGCGCACACTACGACCATTTGGGACGCGGCAGTTTCGGCTCGCTCAGCGGCACCAAGGAGATTCATCCCGGAGCGGACGACAATGCCTCGGGCACGGCCGGCCTGATAGCCTTGGCTCACCTGCTGGCTGGGCACGAACCGAAGCTCAAGCGCCGCGTCGTGTTCGTGGCCTTCACGGCCGAAGAGTCCGGCCTGATCGGCAGCACCCACTACGTACAGAATCCACCCTTTCCGCTCGACAAGACTGTAGCCATGATAAATCTGGACATGATCGGACGGATGTCGGGCGAAAAGCTTTCGGTGATGGGGTACAGTTCCGGCGACACGTTCGGCGACTTGTTGGACCGGATCAACGAGAAACACAAGCTCAAGCTCACCAAGTCGCCTCGTTCCCCCGGCGGAAGCGACCACTTGCCCTTCTTTCGGCAGGGTATTCCCGTGATGTTCTTCACTACCGGCATGCACCCCGATTATCACCGCACTAGCGACACGTTCGAGCGACTGAATATCGTCGGAATGCGGCAAGTGGTAAACTTCGTGGCCGACGTAATCGTGGAAATCGCCAACGCGCCGCAGAGGCCGAAGTTTGTCGGCAGCGGCGCTGCCGGGCGACCAGCAGTGGGCGGCGGACGCCCCATTCTGGGCGTCGTGCCCGATCCCGACCGCCAAGGCGAAGGCGTAATCGTTTCGGGCGTTGTTGTCGGCGGACCTGCCGATCGGGCCGGCATGAAAACCGGCGACACAATCATCGAATTCGCTGGCCAAAAGATCGGCGGACTGGCCGATCTGGAAAATGCACTGGAACAGTGCAAGGCCGGTCAGAAAGTGCGCGCGGTCGTCCGCCGCGAAGGCAAAACGCTGGAATTGGAAGTCAACCTGGAAGGCGCGCCGCAACCGGCATCCGGCCGCAACGAGCCGCTGGGCAACACCATCCAGTGGATTGCGCTTGCGTGCTGAGAACCAACAGCTCGAGGCTTTGGCACCCGTGCGACATTCCCGCCGCCCAAGGCGTCTGGAGATTGGCTAGCCCGAGCTGCTGCAATTGCGCACATAGCCAACAGCTTGCGGCCAGCCCCAGGAGTTTAGCCGATGAGCATCGTACCGCTAACGGATTTCTCCCGTCTGTGCATACACACCATCACCACCAAACCCTGGCCGATTGAAGAGGCCGCCAAGCGCTACTCGGCAGCAGGGGTGCGGGGCGTGACCGTCTGGCGCCAATGGCTCGAAGGCCGCAACATCGGTGACGTGCGCCGCTTGCTGGCCGACAGCGGGCTGGCGGTGGTTTCCCTGTGCCGCGGTGGGTTCTTTCCTTCGGCCGATCCAGCAGCGCGGCAAGCGGCCATCGACGACAACCTGCGCGCCATAGACGAAGCTGCCGCGTTGGGCGCCCCGCTGCTGGTGCTGGTCTGCGGCGCCGACCCGCGACAACCGCTGGAAACGTCGCGGCAACAGATAGCCGAGGGCATCCGGGCGGTGGTGGATCATGCCCGGGCGGCGGGCGTGAAGCTGGGTATCGAGCCGCTGCATCCGATGTACGCCGACACCCGCTCGGCCATCAACACCCTCCGGCAAGCCAACGACATGTGCGACCGATTAAGCGACCCCCAGGTGGGCGTTGTGGTGGATGTTTACCATCTGTGGTGGGACCCGGAGCTGGAAGCTCAAATCCAGCGCTGCGGGCGTGCCGGGCGGCTGTTGGCCTTCCACGTTTCCGACTGGCGCACGCCCACAGAAGACCTGCTCAACGATCGCGGACTGATGGGCGAGGGGTGCATACCGCTGCGACAAATCCGCGGCTGGGTCGAGGCGCAAGGCTTCAACGGCTTCGTCGAAGTGGAAATCTTCTCCAACCGCTATTGGGCCATGGATCAGCAGGAGTTCCTGGAAAAGATCAAACGGGCATATCTGGAGCACGTATAAGCACGGCGGTAAGAGCCTGTGTTGCTCTCGGGCCAACGGAGCCACCAGCAGCGGTTCTTACAGCGGCTATCGGTCCGCCAGTCTTTCCAACCGTAGTTGATCGGCTGCGACTTCGGCCTGGACATTGCCGGGAAAAGTGCGGCTGGAAGGGGTCGCGGCCGACGGACCGGCCAACAACATGTCGGCAAGGGCATCCCACTGCTCGAAGCCCATGGCTTGCATCGGCCATCGCTGCGCACGCCACACGGCGATCAGCACTTCACGCACCAGGTAGCGCGGTTGGGCCAGCAGCGCGCAACGGTCGATCGATGCCCGGCGGCAGTCATCCACCCGCACGGCTTGGCTGAAGAGCTTTTCGACGATCGGCTCCACGACCGCCTGCACTTCGCCGGCCAACTTGCCCAGCCGCAACAGCGATTGGGCGACCGCCGGGTGAAAATCGGCCGCAAGCCACGGCAACAACTTCTGGCGGATTTTGTTCCGCGCGTAATTCAGTTCCAGATTGGTCTGGTCCTGCCGATAGGGCTGCTGTAGCCAAGCCAGGTACTCGATGATCTGCCTCCGCCACACAGCAAGCAACGGGCGGATCAGTGTGGCACTAGGATGCGCTGCCTGCTCGCGCAGATCACCGAACAGCCCGTCGGGCCAGTCGTCGCAATCGGTGGCTTGCTGGTCCCACGCGGCTGTCTCTTTTGGGTCCGGTAGTGGGCTACAGGTCAGGTCGGACTGGGTAGATTCGGCCGGTTGCGGCGTCACCAGCGGCAGCATCAGAGGTCTGGCTTGCGGCATCCCCGCCAAGCCGCCGATGCCCGTCCCGCGGATAATGCGGTGCAGAATGGTCTCTACTTGGTCGTCGGCCGTATGGGCGGTGACCACGTAACGGGCGCCCACGGTGGCGGCGGTGGCGGCCAAGAATTGATAGCGGGCGCGTCGGGCAGCGGCTTCCAAACCCTCGCCTCCGCGCACCTGCCGGCGAACATCCACTGCTGCGATGCGGCACTCAACATCCATCTGCCG
The DNA here is from genome assembly GCA_938015445.1 of uncultured Pirellulales bacterium. Classification (GTDB taxonomy): domain Bacteria; phylum Planctomycetota; class Planctomycetia; order Pirellulales; family Thermoguttaceae; genus CALLPE01. The sequence goes on along the minus strand of CALLPE010000005.1, from coordinate 80,801 downwards.
GCACAACTCGGCCACGAACGCTGCGTCCGCCTCCGATTCCCGGCCGCGAAGCCCGTGGTTCAGATGGGCCACCACTATCCGTCCGGGGCCTGGCCGACGGACTGCCGTCATAGCGCGCAGCATTGCTACGCTGTCCGGCCCGCCAGAAACAGCCGCCAGCACGGTTACGTCGGCCCAACGCTGCGGCGCCCATGCACGACAGAGCTGCTCTTCTACCGGATGCATCGCGGTGACTTAGAAGGGTGATGCGTTTTAACGGCTTCAGAAGGCGCTAACACTGGCTCAGCACGGCATTGTAGCCGTTTTCTCCGCCGGGCGGTTAGATAGCCAGCGCCTCATCAAGTAACCGGCGAGGCGATGAACCCGACAACTTCCCCGGACGGCACAGGCTGTCAAGCTGGCAGGCCGACACGGCTGTGCGGCTGTTGCAAATTGGTGACGATGACCACGCCGGGCCCTGCCCGATGGCTGGCTATGCCCCAATGGCCGGGCAGGTTCCGATGGCCGGTTATGTCCCGGTGGCCGGCCATGTGCGGCGCGTTTGCGACGCGGATCAGACGTGCTGGCCGAACTGGCCCTTAATCTGCCAAATGGTGCGTTGGCCGACGGCGTCAATAACCCCCCAAGTGGAATTCTGGGCTGGTTGTGCTTCTCAACGGCAGGGCCAATTGCTAACATATTTTTAGTGAGTTTGGTGCGTGCGTTCGGCTTCCTCAGGGGAGCTGTAACCGAGAATGACAACCGAAATTGTCGTGTATTGGGCAGTCAAAGCCACGTGACGTCGGGAACTTCTACAGCGTGGACACGCTAGCGGTTTATTTTGTTCTTGCAACACTGAGTTTGATCGGCCTTCGGATGGCGGTTGGGGGCCGCTGTGCGCTCGGCTTGTCCACAGCAGAACCGTGGTCGAGCTATCGGAACAATGCCGGTGTATTTCCGACTAAACGGTGGCTAAAGATTCCCATTCGGGTGGTTGCGCGGCGAGGTTCATCAACTGCGGGGGAACGTGCATACTACGCGCCTGCGCCGGCAGGTGGTGGTACATTGTACCACCAGATATGGCTAGATGCCCCTTCTGCCCAGCGACGGTTCTGCGAACCTGCCGTTCTGTAGACCACAGCGGTCTGCGCCGCCTAATGGGCGGCGCGGCACTTCGCGGCACTTCTCGGTAAAGCTCTGTCGGAGCCGGACGCCCGCGGCGATCGTACCGGTTTACGTGAGAGGTCTGCCTCTGAGTTCGGGTTTATTGCCGATTCTGCGTAATCGCTGCGCGAGCGGTCGCGGCCAAAGCCGACACAAGCGGCCCGATCACATTGGCCGTAGGGCCTGCACGAACTCCTGTCAGCCCGCACGTTGCCCGGCCGCCCAAGCGTGGCCGTTGGTAGCACATAGCAGGAAGACTGGTTGGGCGTTGTTGGACGCAGACGCGGACGCCAGCGCGGCGCTAGCGAGTTACTTCGGGGGTTGTGATGACAGTTTGGCAGGCGTTGGGCATCGTCATTACGGCTGTGGTCTCGTTCTGCCTCAGTTTCGTGCTCATCCGGCTGTTGGACCGCCTGCGCCGTCGCGACGCCGAATCTGAAGCACGCGAGATCGTCCACAAAGCCGAGCAGGAAGCCGATAGCCGCCGCCGCGAGGCGGAGCTTCAGGCCAAAGAACTTATCCTCCAGGCCCAAGCCGAAAGCGAGAAGGAGTTTCGGCGTATCCGTGGCGAGCTGCACGAGCGAGAACGATTGCTCGATAAACGCCAAAGCGCCTTGGAAGAACAGGCCGAACAGTTGCGCCGCCAAGAGAAGATCGTAGAAAACACCCAGCGAAAGCTCACCGAAAAAATCCAGGACGTCAACCGCCGCAAGGAAGAACTGACCAAACTGATCGACCTCCAACGGCAAACGCTCCACGAGCTTTCGGGCCTGAGCCGCGAGGAAGCCACCAAAAAGCTATTGGGCATGCTGGAGGAAGAGTTGCAGCGCGAAACCGGCGCGCTGATACTCCGCTATCAGAAAAACCTGGCCGAAACGGCGGAAGAAAAATCGCGCGAGATACTGCTCACGGCCCTGCAACGGTACGCGGCCGCGCATACGGCCGAGACTACCACCAGCACCGTGGGCATACCCAACGACGAGATGAAAGGGCGGATCATCGGCCGCGAGGGCCGCAACATTCGGGCCTTCGAGAAAGCCACCGGCGTAGACGTAATCATCGACGACACGCCGGGCGTGGTGGTGGTCAGCGCGTTCGACACTATCCGCCGGGAAGTGGCTCGCATTGCCTTGACCAAGCTGATCGCCGACGGACGGATCCATCCCGCGCGAATCGAGGAAATCGTCGCCGCTACCCAGGAAGAACTGGAACGCCATATCCAGAAGCTCGGCGAAGAGGCGTGCCTGGAGGTAGGCGTTCGCGGCCTGCACGAGCGGCTGGTGAACTTGCTGGGACGCTTGCACTTCCGCACCAGTTACAGTCAGAACGTGTTGCGACACAGCATCGAAGTGGCATTCCTGGCAGGTATGCTAGCCGAGGAGCTGAAATACGACGGCCAGTTGGCCCGCCGCTGCGGTCTGCTGCACGACATCGGCAAGGCGGCCGACCACGAAGCGGAGGGCGGACACCCCCAGATCGGCGCCGAACTGCTGAAGCGCTACAACGAACGGCCGGAAGTGATTCATGCTGCCGCCGGCCACCACGACGATCTTCGCGTGGAAAATCCTTACACGGTGCTGGTCGCTACGGCCGACGCCTGTAGCGCTGCCCGACCCGGCGCACGCCGCGAAACCTTGGAGCGATACATCAAACGCATGGAGGAATTGGAGGCGATCGCCGGCAGCTTCCCCGGCGTGGAACAGGCGTACGCGATTCAGGCGGGGCGGGAGTTGCGAGTGATCGTCAGCGCCAAAGACACCACCGACGAAACCGCCGCCCGTATCTGTCACGACATCGTCCGCGCCTTCGAGGAGCAGTTGACCTATCCTGGCGAAATCAAGGTCACTGTGCTGCGCGAAACGCGCTTCGTCGAAATGGCACGTTAGTACGCAGGTACACAACGCCCGGCGTCGCGTCTGGACAGCGCATCCGGACGGCTTCTTCGCACAGTGCATGCGGACAGCGCATTCAACGGCCTACCCGGACAGCGATTCCGTGGCCTAACGGTCCGGCTCACTTGCCCCGCTGACTCTGAAAATATGTAGAAAAAAAGATGTAAATCAGAGATCTAGAAAAAATCTCAAACCGGTGACTCGGTGGGAGGTTCCATGCGGAATACTCGATCCGGGCCACCTAGCCCGACGGTTCACCCCGGCTAAACAACCTGACAGGGCATCGGCACAGCGCCGGCAGTGCCGGCGTGGGGCCATTGTTTTCGGGCAGCCGGGTCGCGTCAATCTGCCGCCATACTTGCTTGCTGCACGCACAAACCCTATAAAGACCGCCGGCGTGCTGCGTATCCGCCAGTGAAAATCTTGCGCAGCCGCGAGCCGCCATTCGCTCGGCCCCCGACTTGCCGGTCAGTTGTACGGTGGTCGGCGCCGGCAACGATGACCCACTTGGTTGACAGGTTGCAGATATGCCAGATTTGCGAAAAGACCCGATCGTGGGCCGCTGGGTAATCATCGCTACCAGTCGGGCCAAGCGGCCGCACGACTTCGACACCACCCCACAGCGCCAAAAAGGCCGTTTTTGCCCTTTTTGCGAAGGCAACGAAGACAAAACACCCAACGAGATCATCGCCTATCGCCGTCCCGGCAGCGTCCCGAACCGGCCCGGGTGGCGAGTGCGAGTGGTGCCGAACAAGTACCCGGCGCTGGAAATCGAAGGCGATCTGAACAAACGGGGCGAAGGCATCTACGACATGATGCGCGGCGTCGGCGCTCATGAGGTGATCATCGAATGCCCCCAGCATCTTATCAGCACCTCGGAACTGTCCGAGGAGCAACTGCGCGAAGTGCTGTGGGTGTACCGCGATCGGCTGGTGGACCTGAAGCGCGACCGGCGGCTGGTTTACGGAATGGTCTTTAAGAATGTGGGAGCGGCCGCCGGCGCGTCGCTGGAGCACACCCACAGCCAGTTGATCGTCACGCCGATTGTGCCGATTAACGTCTGGGAAGAGATGACCGGTTCGCTGGAGTTTTACAATTATCGGGGCCGGTGCATCTACTGCGACATGATCCAGCAGGAATTGGCCACCGAAAAACGTGTGGTACTCGATACTCCGCTGTTCTTGGCCTTCTGCCCGTTCGCCAGCCGCTTTCCGTTCGAGACCTGGGTGCTGCCCAAGTCGCATTCTAGCCATTTCGAGAATATTCAGAAGAACGGGGTTGACGATCTTTCCGGCGTTTTGCGGCAGGTGATCGCCAAGATCGAGGCCGCCCTCGGCCAACCGGCATACAATTACATCATCCACACGGCCCCCTTTGACACCCAAGAGCTGAGCCATTATCACTGGCATATAGAGATTATGCCGAGTTTGACGAAGGCAGCGGGCTTTGAGTGGGGGACGGGTTTTTACATCAATCCGGTCCCGCCGGAGGATGCGGCCGCGTTCCTCCGTGAAGTTGAGTTGGAGGCGCAAGAGCCGCAAAGTATTTCGCTGAGGCAAACTGGATAATCTCGGGTGCTGTTGCCGATTAGAGAATTGTCGCGGCCACCCGCGCCGCGGCTGCTGGCAGCGTGCCGCCGGCTGGCAGGCCGTTGCCGGTCCGACGGCGCCGTCTTCGTGATCCGATTGCACAGCCTTCTTCGTCCGACTGCACAGCAAGAAGCTTACATTCTGCCCAACCAGCAGACCTATGGCCAACCGCATCCGATTAGCTCTGGCTCTGCACAACCATCAGCCCATCGGCAACTTCGACCAGGTCATCGAGTCGGCCTATACAGACAGTTATCTGCCCTTCTTAGACCTGTTTACCGACTATCAGCCGCTCAGGATATCGCTGCACATCAGCGGCTCGCTGGCCGAATGGCTCGACGCCAAACACCCAGAGTATCTCGACCGCCTCGCCCGGCTGGTGCAGCAAGGCCGCGTGGAGATCATCGGCGGCGCATTTTACGAGCCGATATTGGCGATGATTCCCGCGCGAGACCGCATTGGCCAGATTCGCAGTTATGCGCACTGGCTGCACGACCGGCTGGGAGCCACGGTACGGGGTATGTGGATACCGGAGCGCGTCTGGGAACAAAGCTTCACGCGCGATTTGGTCGATGCCGGCATCGAGTACACCATCCTCGACGACTTCCACTTCAAGAACGCCGGCTTGACCGAAGAACAGCTTACCGGCTACTACGTAACGGAAGACGAAGGCCGTGTGTTAGCGGTGTTTCCCGGCAGCGAACGCCTGCGCTATACCATCCCCTTCGCCGACCCGCAGCAGACGATCGACTACCTGGCCCAAATCGCCGGCAAGCACGGTAACGCGGTGATCGTTTTTGGCGACGACGGCGAGAAGTTCGGTACCTGGCCGGAGACGCACAAGCACTGCTACACCGACGGCTGGCTACGGCGCTTTTTCGATGCGCTGGTCGCCAACCAGGACTGGCTTCAGGTGACCACGCTCGGCGAGGCGCTGGATCAAGTCCCCCCGCTGGGAAAAATCTATCTGCCCGACGGCAGCTACCGCGAAATGACCGAGTGGGCCTTGCCCGTCCAGCAGCAGCTTCAGTACGAGCAGTTGCAACACCAGGTGCGCGACAATCCGCAGCTTGCCGGCCTGTGGGGTTTTGTGCGTGGCGGCTTCTGGCGGAACTTCAAGGCCAAGTACCCGGAAGCCGACGAAATGTACGCCCGCATGATGCTCGTCAGCCGCCGGCTGGATGAAATGGTGCAGGCCGGTGCAGTCGATCGGCGTGTGGAACAAGCCCGCCAGGAACTATACCGGGGCCAGTGCAACTGCGGATACTGGCATGGGGCTTTCGGGGGCATCTATCTGCCGCACCTGCGTAACGCCGTTTATCAGCACTTGATTACCGCCGACAATCTGCTGGAGCGTGCCACCGGCCGCACCGGCCCGTGGGTCCAAGCCGTCGCCGAAGATTACAATTTCGATGCCCGGCAGGAAATCCGCCTGGCCAACGACCGCTTGGTGAGCATCCTGGCCCCCGGTCGCGGCGGCCAAATGGTGGAACTAGACGTGCGACAGATATGCCACAACTTACTGGCCACCATTACCCGACAGCCCGAAGCATATCATCGCAAGGTGCTCGCCGGGGCCAGTCGCGACAACGGGCAGTGCGCCAGCATCCACGACCGGGTGGTGTTCAAGCAGGCCGATCTGGATAAACGGCTGTGCTACGACGACCATCCCCGCAAGGCGCTGGTGGACCTGTTCTACGATCACGATGTGACGCTCGAAGCAGTGGCCGCCTGTCGAGCCAGGCAGCGCGGGGACTTCGTCGCCGGCCAGTACGAAGCCCGCATCCGCCGCAACCCCGAACGCATCCAAGTGATGCTCTTCCGCGAAGGCCGCGTCGATGACCTGGCGGTGAAGATCACCAAGGGAGTGACTTTAGACGCGGGCAGCCCGACGCTTACCATCGCCTATCTGCTGGAAGGACTACCCACCGACCGCACGCTGCACTTCGCCGTGGAGCTGAACTTTGCCCTGCCGGCCGGCTGCGACGATCGGTACTTCCTCGATGCCGAAGGCCGCCGGCTGGGCCACTTGGGAACGCACTTGGACATCCAGGCCCTCCACGGCCTGGCTCTGGTTGACGAGTGGCTGGGCGTGGAAGCAAGCTTGAAGATTTCGCGGCCGACCGGACTATGGGTCTTCCCGGTGGAAACGGTCAGCCAGTCCGAAGGCGGATTCGAGCTGGTTCATCAATCGGTAGCCGTGGTGCCGCACTGGATGGTAAAGGCCGAGGGTGGCCCGCGCTGGGCCGTCACCATGCAGTTGACCCTCGACACCACCCGTGCCGAAAACCGCGCCGCCACTTGCCACGAACAGCTTGCCGCAGCCACGATCTGACGGCACGCTACTTCCCGGGCCGCTGTTACTCTGCCCGAATGACCATTACACCGGCTACGATCGCTGCCAGCTTGTCTGGCAACGCTGCTATCATCTATGGTCTTACAGACCACTGCCGGCATTTATTACAGACCAACCCCGGCCAATCAGATGCACGGCCGGACAAGCCAGCCGTGTTCACCCGGTCGTTGTTGCAGATTAGCAGCTTGGGTGACAATAAAAGGTTTGTCCTCCAGTGCTGGTCGTGTTGGAGTTACCTGGCTTCCCGGCTATGTGCACGGCTGTGCAAGCCAGTCTTGGCACCCTGTCCTATAGCAAACCTGCGGCGGAATACGGTACATTTGCCGACGGCTCTGGAATCATATCACCTTTGCCGAGGGCACTTAGAGGCTTCAACAAAACGAAACCCTCGAAAACTCTGACGAGTGCTCTACTGGGGATAGGGCGTCAGGAAAAATGGTTTTGTTAGAGGCATTTAAACTACATTCGCACACAGGTCTGGAATGAGGAGGCGTACCATGCAGCGGTCGGCCTGGCAGAGTTCTTGTGCGCATTTGTGGGCAGTGGTGTGCTGGCTGGGTATGGCGGGCACTACAGCGACGGTCACCGCAGCGGACGAAGATGTCGTGCCGCTGCCTGGTACGGCGCCCTTGACGCTCGCCGGCGATATCGCGTCTCAGATGGTCGAAGGCATCGATCGGTTCCTGCTTGCCGAGACGGCCCGGGCGCCGCAGCAGCGAGCCAAGTACTGGCGGCGGGATTTCTCTTCGGCCGAGGCGTATCAGAACTCGATCGAGCCGAACCGCCGCCGGCTGGCGTTTATCCTCGGAGTGCGCGACCCGCTGCATCGGCCCGATGTTCTGGAACTGCTCGCCGACACCGACCTTCTGGCAGCGGGGCAATTCGGGCCGGCAGAAGCGCCGGGCGCGATTGCTGCAAACGAGCACGTCCGCGTGTACGCCGTCCGCTGGCCGGCGTTCGGCGATGTTTGCGGCGAAGGGCTGTTGCTCGAGCCGACCAAAGCGCCGCTGGCCAACGTGGTGGCAATCCCCGATGCCGATCACACTCCGGAGATGATCGCCGGACTGGTGCCCGGTGTGCCGCCGCAGTCGCAATATGCCCGGCGATTGGCCGAAAGCGGCTGTCGCGTGGTCGTACCTGCGCTGGTCAACCGCCAGGTGGAAAAGCGACGCAATGTGCGGCTGACCAACCGCGAATGGGTGTACCGGCCGGCTTTCGAGATGGGCCGGCACGTCATCGGTTACCAGTTGCAGCAAGTACTGGCATTGGTCGACTGGATGGCCTCGGCGGGGGCAAGAGTTCCGGCCGCTGCCGCCGCACCGGCAACCGGCCAGACCGGCGCTGACGTCCGGCTAAAGATCGGCGTGATCGGCTGGGGCGAAGGCGGACTGCTTGCCTTGTACGCCGGCGCGCTGGAGCCGCGCATCGAGGCGGTGTGCACCAGCGGCTACTTCGACTCGCGTCAAGACCTGTGGCAGGAACCGCTGGATCGCAACGTCTTCGGACTGCTGGAGCAGTTCGGCGACGCCGAAGTGGCCTCGATGATCGCTCCGCGCGGGCTGGTGGTCGAAGCCTGCCGCGGCCCCGAAATCACCGTACCGCCCGGCACAGGCGGCGGCCCCGGGCGGCTGATCACGCCCCCGTTGCAAAGGGTGCGGGACGAGTTCAACCGGGCGCAGCAGTTGGTCGCCCAGTTGCAGCCTGCGCCGCTGTGGCAGTTGGTGGAAACACCGGAGGGAACCGGACACTTCGCCTCTGCCGCCGCGCTGAAAGCGTTTTGCAAGACAATCGCTCCGGCGGCGGCGCTGGGCGAGCCGAGCCAACCACTGAAGCTGTATCGCAGCGCCGAAGAGATTGCCCGCCTCTCGGCCGCACGTCACGGACGATTGCTGCATCAATTGGACCGCCACACGCAATGGTTGCTGGCCGAGAGCCCTTACATCCGCGAAGAGTTCTTCAAAAAGCTCGACCGCAGTTCGCTGGAGAAGTTTTTGCAGACCATCGAGCCGTATCGAGAATATTTCCGCGAGGAGGTGATCGGCCGGTTCGACCGGCCTTTGTTGCCGCCAAATCCTCGCAGCCGAAAGGCATACGATACCCCCAAATGGACCGGCTACGAAGTGGTGCTGGACGTATTTCCGGAAGTGATCGCCTATGGCATTCTGCTGTTGCCGAAGGACATCAAGCCGGGCGAGCGTCGTCCGGTAGTTGTCTGCCAGCACGGGCTGGAGGGACGGCCGCAACAGGTGGTTTCTGGCGGGCACCGCTCGTACCACGACTTCGCCGCCAAGCTGGCCGAGCGAGGTTTCATCACCTTCGCCCCGCAAAACCCGTACATCTTCGGCGACCGTTTCCGCAGCTTGCAGCGAAAGGCCAATCCGCTGAAACGGACGCTGTTTTCGGTCATTGTGCCCCAGCATCAGCAGATTGTCGATTGGCTGGCGTCGCTGCCGCAGGTCGACCCGCAACGGATCGCATTTTACGGGCTGTCGTATGGAGGCAAGACGGCGATGCGCGTCCCGCCGCTAGTGAAGAACTACTGTTTGTCGATTTGCTCGGCGGATTTCAACGACTGGATTTGGAAAAACGTTTCCACCCGAGCGCCATACAGCTACGTGTGGACGGGCGAATACGAGATATTCGAGTTCGATCTGGGTAATACCTTTAATTACGCGGAGATGGCCGCACTTATCGCCCCCCGGCCCTTCATGGTCGAACGCGGACATTTCGACGGCGTGGCCCCCGACGAAACCGTCGCCTACGAGTTCGCCAAGGTGCGTCATTTGTATCAGGCACGGCTGGGCATCGGCGATCGCTGCCGGATCGAATGGTTCGTCGGACCGCACACCATCCACGGCGTGGGAACCTTCGAGTTCCTGCACGAAAAGCTCAACTGGCGGTAATAGGTCAAGGGCGGCCCTTGGCGGCACGAAACAGCTAGTACTTGCTGGCGGCGCTGGGCGGCGTCAGGGGCGCGGCGTGTCGGCTGGCCTGGTCGATTATGTAGAACGCTCCACGCCGGGGAACGTCCACAGTTACGGTCCCATAGCCCGGCACCTTGATCTTCACGTTGCTCCGATCCTCCAGCGGCGAGTGGGCGAAAAGCAACCAGCGGTACTTGCCTTCCTGGCCTAGCGAAAGCGCCAGGCTGAACACCGGGATATTGGTGTTCATTTGCCAGGGCCGGACCGGATCCAGGTCGGTATCCAATAAGTACCAGCGGAGAACGTGGCGGTACTTTTCGGGAATGTCGTCTTGGTAAGGGTGTTGATGAGCGGTGTTGGGAACCAGACGCCCATGCCGCCAGAACTGGGCCAAGTTTCGATCGGCGTGAACGCGGTCTACTGCGGCCAACAGTCGCTCGAAGTACTCGCGCCACGGCTCCAGCGGCGCGGTGCTTCCGCGAAACTCCCGGACTACACGCGGACGCAGTAACCACATTCCGAATTGAATCCAACCCTCGAAACGGTCCGGCGTATAGGTTTGTCCGTCTTTGATGTATTGGCAGGCTTTCGACTTGGCCAGCAGTTGCGCGTCGTAAGGGTCGCCGGGCACCCAGGTGTTGTTGCCGTCCCAGGTCGAGATTTCCAGCCAGAAGTCGGGTTTGACTTTCCAGGCCTCTTCGAGCTGGAAAATCCAGTTCATCGACTCGACCTGCGTGGACCATACCCAGTGGTCGCGGATGTCGCACCAGTTGTGTGTGTAGTACGAAGGGCTGCCGCCATCCCAAATGTACCAGTCGGGACTTGTCCATTGTTCGGTGATCAGCGAGTATTGTTTCCACTGCGGCCAGCGGCCAAAGTGCGACGGGCCGAACGCCCCATACCCCACAAAGCGCACATTCTTCTTCCACGCCGCAGCCACCAAAGCGTCTCGCATGGCCTGGAACATGACGGGATATCGCTCCATCCATCCTTGGGCTACTACCTTGCGCTTGAATTCGTCGGAGCGCCCCTTGCCGTACTTGTCCAGGTAGCGCTTCGAAAGCTTCTCTACCTCGTGCCAGCGCAGGTCGGGCGCCTCGTTGTTCGAGACGAACAGTACTAGCGGCGGGTCGGGATAAAGCGCCTGAAGCTTCTTCATCCCCGGGGTATCCACGTACTGCTTGGCCGGATCTCGCCACTTGTCCACCGGGCCGAACGGGCATAGCTTAGGGATCGCCTCTCCTTCGGGTGTGACCACGGCTGGGCACTCTGCGGCCGGCAAAGCCCGATACTCTTTGCGCACTAGCATGGCTTCCCATTGCGTCGCGCGCAGCGAAATCGGCAGCCCCAACGCTCGGCATAAAGCCAACAACTCGCCATAATAAGCCTGAAAACGGGCGGCGGACTTTTCGTCTTTTTCGGGGTCGCCTTCGGGCCAGGCCATCCAGGGGAGAATGTGATGGCCCCGATTGAGCAACTCGACTTGATACTGCGGGGTCCAGCCGCGCCCCTGCCCGCCCATGTTCCAGTGGCTGACCAGCGGCAGCGGCCGGCCGGCGGAACCATTGGCAGGGGCCAGCGCTTCCCGGCAGATGGCTTCGGCGGCCCGGCGCGCGGCATCCGCCGGTTCTGCCCCCCGGATGGACCGGCTAAACATCGGTACCGCCAACACGGCCGCAGCCAACCATATGGTCAGACGCAATGACATTGCTTGGGCTTCCTGTTGGTTTTTATCCAACTCGAAAACACACATTGTAGCTAACCGCCAAAATACCTGAAGGCAAACAACTGCTGATGCATGTATGACCCTATGGCCGACGCGGCAGACCCCGCCACGACCGCCGATATGCTAAAGCATCCCGAGTCAGTGTGCAAAAAAGGCAACATCGGCTCTGCACCGCTACCACGATTGAGGTGCACTGCCGTACCACCATAAAGATTGCGCCACCATAAACAACGCCACCATAAACAACGCAGAAGAATGTTGCACAACCTGCCCGGCAATTAGCGCCCGGGCAAAACCGGCTTTCCTGACACCGGATACCAGCCAGATGGGCTAGTTACATGTTGTTGAGGTTTGTGTGCTTGTTAGAACCACTTGTCGTCCGCCAGGGGGCTTGCCAGCGGCGATTTTGACAAATGCTTGACGCTGGCAAAGGCTCTAAATATCATCAGGGTATGAGCATCTGGAACAAAGTCTTCCTCGGGCTAATCGCAGTGGCCGGACTGGTGTTTTTTTACACCGCCGCGCGTACGCTGAAAACGCACCAGCATTGGCGGGAGAAGGCGATACGCTTTCAGCAACGCCTTGCCGACACCGACAAACAGCTTAGCGAGCTGGTCGCTTGGAATCGGGCCACTTACAACGAGATTATCAAGCTGGTCAACGATCGCGGTCGGGTATGGTACGATTGCAAGCCCGAACGGGCCGACCAGCAGAGCCGCGAGATCGCGGTCAAAGTTGAGGCGCCCGACCCGCACGGCATCACAAACACTCTGGTGTTGCACGTATTCGAGGACGAAGATGTTAGGGAGGGCGGGCGTTATCTGGGCCAATTCCAGGTTCAGCAAATCAATGGACCGACCGTCGTCTTGCGGGCCACCCGTTTGGCCACGGCCAATAGCTGGCAGCGGGCGGCGGCTGGGGCCGGTCGGTCGGTTTGGGTGCTGTACGAAAAAATGCCCTTCGACAGCCACGAATTCTTCGCCCAACTTACCGACGAAGAAAAGAAAAACATCCTGCCCGCCGAAACCGCTGCCGAATACATCAAGCACGGCCAGGAGGCCACTTGGGAACAACTCGAGGCGGAGAACCTCAGCGGGATGATAGTCGACCAATCGGGCGTGCCGCTGATCGACGACCGGGGCCAGCCCATCACAGGCGCAAAAGGCACCTATTGGCGGAACTTGCGCGATTACCAGGACCTGTTTTATCAATTCGATATCCAGCGGACATTGCTGGCCGACCGTCTGGCCTCTGTGAACACCGACGCGCAAATGGCCGCCTTCGCCGCCGCCAACGCAAAACAGGACGTCGTTTTCTACGACCAAACCATCAACGCACTCAAGACGGAATCGGCCAAGGTCGGGGCCGAACGCTCGGCGTTGGCGGAACATTTTAAGAGGCTCTCCGACACTGCTGCGGCGATCAGCGCAGGCATCGATTATCTGCTGGCGGAAAACAAGAAGATGGCCGCCGCAATCGCCGCCATCCAAATCCGGGCGGCGCGAATCATCGAAGAGCAAACCCGGGCAATGGCTCAATCGGCCAGCGGCGGAAATTGACCGCGCTGCCCGCGACAAGCGTCTGCTGAACTGCCATCCGGCTCCATCTGCATCCCCGCGCCGCATGGCGCCGATATGTTAGGTCTGGGCCTGTCGTCTCGACAGGCGCGCCGGCGGCGACCCGCTGCACCCGTCGCGCTCCTGTTCGCCAATCGCCGGAGTTTGGCGATCCGAAACAATTATCCACTGGAGTTTACCGATCCGAATGAATAACGATCCACCGATTGTTGCTCAGGATGCATCGATTGTTGCCTGCGCCTAGGGTCTAAGCGATTTCTCGCTCCAGCGGTACTAGCCGGTGAAAGCAACCAACGAACTTTCGCCGCCCGAGCGATGCCAGCCCAAGTCGATTGTGCTGTCGCCGATGCTTCCAGCTCCCGATTGGTTACCATTGCCGGCTTGTCCACCAGTGCTTTTGTAATTTGCCCGCAAGAGTACCATTGGCCATCCAGATGCATGGCTTACCACTGGCCATCCAGATGCACGGCTGAGCCAGCCAGCCGCGCCGTACTGTTGGTGGTTCACGGCCGGACGAGCCAGCCGAGGTACCCGGTCCTGTGGGTGACGGTCGTTGCGCAGGGCGGAGCGAATGCCTTTGCGTCTTCTGGCAGCTTAAGGCTGTGGTTCGATCCGGCACGCCTGATGTTGTTCTCGGCAGGCCGGCCGGGGTAGGGTAGTGGCAATTAAACCGTAGGGTACTGGCAATTAAACCGTAGTGGCAATTAAAGCGCCATGTCTTATAATTCACTATCCAGCCCAAGCCGGGCTGTGTGGGGATGAAGTGTTTCAAGCGGGTTTGATTTCCGCCGGGCGGTGAGATGGGCATTTACGATCGCGATTATTATCGTCGGGAGAGAGAGTATCGTACTAGCCTCGGCACGTCGCGCTCGGCGGTCGTCGTCATCATTGCTATCTGCGTAGCTGTTTACCTGGTGGACGCCTTCCTGCCTGCGACACGCGGCGGTCGCTGGCTCAGCGATGCCTTGGCGGTCCACGTCGGCCCCGCAGGGCACTGGCCCGATACGCTTACTCATCCCTGGCTGTGGTGGCAACTGCTCGCATATGGTTTCGCGCATAGCCCGCATAATTTCGGTCATCTGGTATTCAACATGCTGGGGCTATGGTTCTTTGCCAGCGAGATCGAGGCCCTTTACGGGCGCAAAGAGTTCCTGCGGCTTTACTTTTTGATGATAGTACTCGGCGGGCTGTTGTGGGCCATTAGCGCGCACGCCGCCGGTTGGCTGAATCGCGACGACGGCGCCGTGCCAAGCAGTCTTTACGGCGCGTCGGGGGCGGTGGTGGGCATGATCGTCCTGTATGCGCTGCACTTCCCCAGACGTACCGTGTTGCTGATGTTCTTGTTTCCCATTCCCGCCTGGGTGCTTGGGGTGCTGCTAGTGGTCGGCGACTTGCTGGGCGCCACCGGCTGGGCGCGCGATACCAACGTCGCTTACTTGGTTCACCTGACCGGCGCAGGGTTGGCCGCACTGTACTACTTCCGCCGCTGGAATCTGGGACAACTTGACCCGCTCGGCTGGCTGCGGAGCCGTGTACGCCGACGACGGCAATTTCGCTTATACCGTCCAGAACCCGAAGAGCCAACCGACGAGGATCTCGACGCGCTGTCGGCCGAAGTGGATCGCATCCTGGAAAAAATCTATCGCCAAGGCGAGGCAAGCCTTACACGTAGGGAACGTCGGTTCCTGGAGTCGGCTAGCCGTCGCTTCCAACAGCGCCGCCGGTAAGGTTGTTCGGGTGGCGGACGCCTCGCAGTCGGCTTATACTTGCGGTGGCCGATGGCGACTGTCATCGCCCAACGGTGATAATTGCCTGCCCGCTGGGCCTACGTCGATACCGCGCTTACTGTCTGCCCGAGTCCCACATGGGTGTTTCAAACTTTTGGCTCATCGCGGCGCGCGCCGCATTGTGTGTTGTGCTGTGTTCGGCCGTTTGGACCACGAGGGCATTGTACGCGCAGGCCGCCAATTGGCCGCAATGGCGTTGCGACGCCGCACGAAGCTCCGTCGCTGAGCAGCCGCTGGAGCTGCCGCTCCATCTCCAGTGGTCAATCCGCTTGCCGCCTCAAGATACCGCCTGGAAAGACGAAGAATCGATGAAGTTCGATCGTAGCTACCAGCCGGTCGTGCTCGGCCAGTTGGTGTTCATCGGTTCGACGATCAACGACTCGCTGTCGGCTTACGATCTGGGCTCGGGCCGGTTGAAGTGGCGATTCTATACCGAGGGTCCGATCCGCACCGCGCCGGCCGCCTGGCAGGATGCAGTGGTGGCGGCATCGGACGATGGTTGCCTGTATTGCCTGGCGGCGCACGACGGCAGCTTGCGATGGCGCTTTCGCGGCGGACCATCCGACCGGCGGCTGATCGGCAACCAACGGCTGATTTCGACCTGGCCTGCCCGCGGCGGACCGGTCGTTGCCGACGGCATTGTTTACGCTGCCTTCGGGGTATGGCCTTTCATGGGAACGTTTGTCTATGCCGTGGACATGGCTACCGGAACGCCCCTGTGGACTAACGACAGCACGAGTTTCACCTGGCGGCTGCTACCTCACGCCGGTGCGATGGGCTTCAGCGGCCTCTCGCCCCAAGGGCATCTGGCAGTAGCCGAGCAATATCTCATCGTGCCCGGCAGCCGGTATCAGGCCGCTGTCTTCGACCGTCACGATGGCCGCTTCCTCTTTTACGCCGAGGCTCTTGGGCCGGAAGTCGCCGCCGCAGGCCGGTACGCGATTGCTGGCGGGGAACTTGTCGAGCTGCATTCAGGCCGCAAAGTGCAACTGCGGGGCATCGGCACGCTTGGCCAAGTGGTGCTGGCCGACGAGGTCTGGGCCACACAGGCCGGGCTGATCGACCCAAGACAACTGACCGTCGCTGCCGAGACCGTAACAGTAAAACAGTCTTCCTCCAAAGATGCTCCTACGGTGGCCCGTACCGTGCTTCGCGGTCGGGCGCAGGTGCGACCGGCCTTCAAAGGGACGGCGTGGGCGAAAACCGGGCCGCACTGGATCGGTGTAAACGGCAACGTAGTCCAAGTGTTCGACGAGAGCGACGCTTGTGGTGCGCCGCTGTGGCAACAGACTGTCGAAGGCACGGTTTCCAGCGTTGTGCCCGCCCAAGGGCGGCTGATCATCGTTACCATCGAAGGCGAAGTGCTGTGCTATGCGCCGGTGAAGCAGGAGGCGAATCACGCGCCCGACGCTGACCATGCGCCGCACTCGATGCAAAGCTGCCCCTGCATCCCAGCCGCCGAAGATGCAGCGGCTGTGGCACGCGACGCTGCTGGGCCGCTGTCAGCCGAGGCCGGCCATCGGACTGGTGCCGCCCGTCCGGCGGAAGATTGGTCGGCTCGGGCCGAAGAGATTCTCAGGCTGACTGGCATCCGCGAGGGTTACTGTCTGGTCTTCGGAATCGCCGACGGCGGCCTGGTCGAGCAGTTGGTCCTCCGCAGCCGGTTGCATGTGATCGCCGTGGACGCAACTGCGCACAAGGTCGAGTCATTGCGACGGCGTTTGGACGAATTAGGGCTTTACGGCACCCGCGCGGCCGCCATTGTCGCGGAGCCGTGCACGTTGTCGCTTGCACCCTATATGGCCAGCTTGATCGTCAGCGAGGACGTAGACAGAGGCGGCTTCAACCGTGCAGTGGACTTCGTCCGCAAATTGTTCTGGCCGCTGCGCCCATACGGCGGTGTGGCCTGTTTGGCCCTCACGCCCGAGCAGCACTCACATCTAGTCCGCTGGGTTAACGAAGCTGAACTAACTGGCGCGGAACTGAAACGGCAAGGAAATTGGTCTATTCTCTCTCGGCCCGGAGCGCTGGCCGGAGCGGCCGATTGGTGCGGCCAGAACGGCGACGCCGGCAACACGCGCTTCAGCCGCGACCGGCTGGTGATGGCGCCGCTGGGGGTGCTGTGGTTTGGCAACGCGCTTTCCAACAGTTTGATTCTGCCGCGTCACGGAGAAGGACCGGTGCAGCAAGTCGTAGCGGGCCGGATGTTCGTCGAAGGCCCGGACGAGCTTAGCGCCGTCGACGTGTACACCGGACGCTTGCTGTGGACGCGCCGTTTCCCCGGCGTGGGAAAACTCTACAATTCCACCAGGCATCAGCCGGGGGCGCACTCGATCGGCAGCAATTTTTTCGCCGTGGCCGATGCCGTTTACGTGGCCTACGGCCAAGTGTGCCACGAGCTGGACCCGGCGACCGGCCATACCCGAAAGCAACTCCGCTTGCCGATGCTCCCCGGCGACGAAGAACCCTCCGAGTGGCAGTTCTTGCTGGTGTATGAGGACGTGCTAATTGCCGGCGCTTACCCGGTCGTGGATCAATCGCAGTTCCTTAAGGGCGCGGTGATGTACAGTCCCACTTCCAGCAAACGGCTTGTGGCGTTCGATCGCCACAGCGGGAAGGTACTGTGGACGCGCGACGCCGCCGATAGTTTCCGCCATTACGGCGTTTGTGCGGGGTCGGGGAAGATATTCTGCATCGACCGGGCCTCGACCGAAGCGGTCCAACAGGCTGCGCGACGGGGAGAAAAAGTCAAGGAAAACCCGCAATTACTTGCCCTGGAGGCCCGCTCCGGCAAACTTCTTTGGCAAACCAGCCGCCACGTAGGCCAGCAACTGGTCTATGTGGCCGAGCACGACATTCTGCTTTCCCAGGCTGCGCTGCGGGGCGTAGACGGGAGTGTGATTTGGCAAGACCCTGCCGCCGCCCAGGCGATCTGGGAAGGCAAGTGGGGACCGCTGGTGAGCGGCCAGTGGATTTTTACCCAGAGCGCCGCGGCATACAACCTGCTTACGGGCCGGCAGCGCACCGTGCTTTCCTCCCAGGGAAAAGAGGTTCCCTGGCGATACCAGAAAGCCTATGGCTGCGCACCGAAGGCGGCCGGCGAGCACCTGATTACTTTCCGTTCTGGCGACGCCGGCTACTACGATCTGAAGCACGACGGCGGCACGGGGAACTTGGGCGGATTCCGCTCCGGGTGCACCCCTAACCTGATTATCGCCAACGGCGTGCTCACCGCCCCCGATTATACCCGCACCTGTACCTGCGCCTATCAGAACCGCGCCTCGCTGGGCCTGGTCCACATGCCCGAGGTGGAATACTGGACATTTGGGGCAGTTGCCCCTCCCGGCACGGTGGCGCTGAACTTCGGGGCGCCAGGCGACCGCCGCGCCGCCGACGGCACGCTGTGGCGCGCCACTCCTGCACAAGCCGATCTGAAAATGGTTTCCCGCCTCCTGGCCCCAGTAAAGCCCCACACGGCACGCTATTTCTACCATCATAGCTGCCGGGTCCAAGGCGGCGATGCTTTGCCCTGGGTAGCGGCCTCCGGAGTAGAGGGTTTGAGCAGCGTGCACGTGCCGTTGGAAGGCATCCCGCCCAACGCCCGCACCACGGTTCGTTTGATCTTCCTGGATCCGCAATCCACTGCGGCAGGCCAACGAGTCTTCGACGTGGAGATTGCCGGGCGGAAGGTCATCCAGCAACTGGACATCGTAGGTCAGTCCGGCGGGCCTTGGCGCAGCCTGGTGCGCGATGTCCGCCAAGTGCAGGTCCCACCACACCAAAACGACCGACCCGCCACCTTGGAGGTGAAGTTCATTCCGCAGGTGGGCCAGCCGTTGTTGTGCGGGATCAAGATAAGCGCCGAGCAGTGAACGGTGCGTGTTCGGGGAATACGGTGGAAAAGGGCAACCCGCTCACCCAGCCGCAACCGCATCTCGCCTATTGGCTACGATCCCCAGATGGGATACCCTGCACCACGGATCGGGAATCCCAAACGTTTGTCGGGCAGGTAATTGATCAGCGGTAGTCCTTCCCGCCATCGCCGCAGGTTCTGGCAGAAAAGCTCGGTCATCCGGTCGATGCGCCAGGCCGCTTGTCCGCCCACGTGCGGGGTGATGATCACGCCCGGCAAATCCCACAGTTTGCTTTGCGGCGGCAGCGGCTCCGGTTCGGTTACATCCATTACCGCGCCGGCCAAGTGACCGCTGGCGAGCGCTTCGACCAAGTCGTCTTCCACCACCAGTGCGCCACGGGCCACGTTGGCCAGCACGCTGCCGCGTTTCATGCGTGCCAGGAATCGGCGATCGACCATGTTACGGGTCGAGTCGTTCAGCGGCAGTGCCAGCACCAGAAAGTCGACTTGGGGAAGAATTTCATCGAGCCGATCGGCCGGCAGGAGCATTTGTACGTAATCGGGCTTTTCGAGCGGGAACATGTCGGTGGCCAGGATGCGCGTGTCGAAAGCCGCCAGCAGCTTCGCCACCCGACGTCCCACGCCCCCGAAGCCCACGATGCCCACCGTGCTGCGCGTCAGGTCTCTTGTCGGGCGGCGGATGAACTGGCGTCTTCGCTGGGCCTCGAAGAACACTGGCAGGCTGCGCGTCCAGGCCGTCAGCAGCGCCACAGTGTGCTCGGCCACTTGATCGGCCAACACGCCCGATGCACTGGTCACCACGATAGGCGACTCGATCACCGAAGGCACCAGACAGTGGTCCATGCCGGCGGCGGAAGACTGTATCCACTGCAAGCGGCCTTGCCGCACCACGGCATCCCAGTCGATGGGTACTTTGGCATGGCCGCAGAAGATGTCGGCTGTAAAGATTTGCTCGGCGATGCGCTCCTGGCCGGCGTCGACTATCTCGGCCCAAGGGGCGGCGTCGGCGATTTGTGCGATGTGCTTCGCTTCCACCGGATAACACAGTACGATTCGAGGTTTGTTCATGGCTGCCAAGTCTCTGCGGCGATGATTCACCCGCTCAGTCTAATTTCCCTTCACAGCAAAGTGCAACCCGAACACCGGACCGAACAATTCGCCAGGAGGTTTGTATCGGTACGGCAATGTCGGAGGGCTTTAATACCCGGGCTGATAGTTTCGGTCGAAATTGGACTTCCTTCGAGAGATAAACCGCTACATGCTCCACTGGCGGGGCAGGTACACGTCGTTCAACGAGCGGAAGCTGTGCCGTAGGGCGATCGAGGTAAATCCTACGGCTCGCCCGGCGCATCGAATCGCCGTGCGACACGTTACCGATCCTCGTCTTATTGGCCCAGCCGGTCGCGTTGTAGGCGGGGGAACCAGGCGGAGCGGGAGTACTCTTGCTGGCTGACACTTGCCCACTGCACCACTAGCACGTCTGTTTGCTGACAGTTAGAATGAATGCAAAAGGAAGCCGTTAGAATAAATGCAAAAGGAAGCCGCGTTGGCCTGCCGGGCACCGACGACCGGGGCGCAGCCGGTTCGGCGGTTTGCTGGGACGTGCAAGAGCCATCGCATTACACCGCGCTATTGCCGGGCGGGGGGTGAGCAAAAGGCTGTTGCACCGTCGGACATTGCTGGCGCGGGCAAGCGCTGCGCCAATGGTTCATCCCGCTCAGTACTAGTAGCATCAATTGTATCTTTGCCTCGCCGTCGGCGAGCTCAAAGCCAGCCATAGGAGAACCTGCCCTGAACAGCAACAAGTTCACCATCGGTTTGGCAACCGTAGTAATGCTTGTCGTGCTGCGGCTTTGCCTGGGATGCCACTTCCTGTATGAAGGCGTGTGGAAGATCAAGAACAGCGACGCGTTCTCGGCCGAGCCGTTTCTGACTCAGGCTAAGGGGCCGTTGGCGGAGTTGTTCTACGCCATGGTGCCGGACATTTACGGCCGCGAGCGGCTGCGGATCATCGAGGTCGAGCAACAAGGCAAAAAGGTAAAACAATTCGACATCGAGCCGCTGCGAAAACGTTGGGAGCAGTACCGAGAAGAGTTTTTACGGTTCTACCAGCCGGGTCGCGGTGCGGACGAGAACGCTCAGAATGCGTACGAAAACCTCAAGAAGGACACCCAGCGCGTGCTGGACAAGCACTGCGACCTGGCCGCCGCCTACTTGAACAGCCAAGTGGAGGACATCGAGGCGTACTTCGGCGCTTTGGAGCGTTTCCAGCGCGACAAAGAAGCCCATCAAGGCGCTCCGTTCCAAAAGCAGCGGCGCTGGAACCAGATGATGCAATTGCGAGCGCAGGCGTCGGAGTGGATCGCAGAGCTGGAAGGTCGCGAGGCTGTGCTGAAGACCGCGCTGCAAGAGTGCCTGCCGCCATCCTGGGCCTTGGAAAAAGGCCCGCCGCCCCACAGCCGCAATCCGCTGCGATGGAACCGCATCGAACAGATCAACTTCGCGGTGACCTACGGACTGACGGCAATCGGCTTGTGCTTATTGTTGGGGCTGTTTACGCGCTTGGCGGCCTTGGGCGGGGCCTTGTTCATGTTATTTGTGGTGATGACCCAGCCGGCATGGCCTACGATCTTCCCCCCCGATCCGCCCATCGTGGGACACGCACTGCTAGTGAATAAAGATTTCATCGAGATGGTGGCGCTGTTGGTGATTGCCACTAGCGCGGCGGGCCGTTGGGGTGGTCTGGATTACCTGGTGCATCACCTGATAGTCGATCCGTTTTTGTCAAAGCGGGTCAACAAGACCGGCGGCGCGCCCCGCTGAATTATACAACCGGCTGGATTTTACAAGCCGGCTGGTGTCGCCGCCGACTGCGTAGGCGCTGGCAGTCGGTGGCCGCTGGCCAGACCAGACCGGTACCGTTGGGCATAGTGGGTGCGAGGCACGATGCTGTGCGTCCCAGTATAGAACCCAGTATAGAACACCAACCGCACGTGAAGCAGCAGTCGCTTTCGAGGACGAGCAAGTCATGAGCAATCCGCAGCAATTCGGCTCAGCAAACGATTTGACGCGCCGCGATTTCATCAAAGGTACGGTGGCGGCCGGTGCAGTTGCCGGCGGCAGCCTGGGGGCTTTCTACTTCGGCTATAGCGCGTCGCTGAACAAACCGGTCCGCGTGGGTGTGCTAGGCACCGGCGATGAAGGTTGCGTGCTGATCGGGGCCATCAATCCCGATTTCATCGAAGTCCGCTCGATCGCCGACATCCGCCCATTCAGTATCTACCGAGCTTTCCACGGCGAGGTGGGTGTAGACGCGCGGCCAGGGCTAATGAGAGTTTACGGCTGGAAGAGCGAACACGAGGCCCGCAAACACGTCAAAGTGTACGACCACGACAACGGCGGTTACGAAGAGCTCATCCGCCAAGCGAGACAGGACGGCATCGAGGCGGTGATCATCGCCCTGCCGCTGCACTTGCACGCCCCGGCAGCCATTATGGCCATGAACGCCGGACTGCACGTGATGACCGAGAAGCTGATGGGGCATACCGTGGGCGCTTGCAAGGCGATGGCCCGAGTGGCTAATCGCACCTGGGAGCATGGCAAGGGACTGTATTTAGCCACCGGCCACCAGCGGCACTACAACATCCGTTACTTCGAGGCCGTGGAAATGATCCGCAGCGGCAAGATCGGCCAGGTGCACTTCATCCAAGCGCAATGGCACCGCGGGAACATCCCCGGCACCGATAGCTGGCAGCAGCCGATGCCCAAGGAAATCAAGCCCGAAGACCCGCAGGCCAAACGGTTGCTGGAGTTGCTCGAGGCCGCCAAGCGCGAGCTACAGGCCGCCCAAACGGCCAAGGAGATCGAAACCGCCATGGCCAAAGTGGCCTTGCGCCAGGCGCAGATCAACGACGCCCTGATCAAGGACAAGGCCGAGCAGTACGGCTACACGTACAAGGAGATCAAGGACGCCCAGGGCAAGCCTCTGCCCCGTCCGCCGGCCGAGGAATTGATCCGCTGGCGGTTGTGGGATCGCACAGGGGCGGGTTTGATGGCCGAGTTGGGTAGCCACCAGCTCGACGCGGCCAGCATCTTCATCGCCGCGGCACACGACGGGAAGAAGCAATATCCGCTGAACGTGGCGGCCGCGGCCAGCCGCTCGATTTTCCCTGCGGACCGCGACGTGGAAGACCACGTCTATTGCATCTTCGAGTTTCCCGCCCCAGGATACGATCCCCGCGATCCGGCCCACGGAGCCAAGAAAAAGATCGGTGTGCAGTATAGTTCCATCAACGGCAACGGTTTTGGGGGATACGGAGAGATCGTCCACGGCACCAACGGCGGCTTCGTATTGGAGCGGGAACAGACGCTCAGCCCGTTCAAAGGGGCGGAAGTGCAGGGAACCGTCAGTGCCGGCCCGGCCTCCGTCGGCCCGACTTTAGACACCCAAGCCAGCGCCGCAGTGGCAGTAGCCGGCGCCACGGCTGGCCCGGTAAGCCGGGGGTACCGGGAAGAATTGGAGCACTGGGCATGGTGCATTCGCAACCGTTCCAGGGAAAATATGCCCCGCTGCCATCCCGAAGTGGCCCTGGCCGATGCCGTAATCGCCCTGACGGCCAACAAAGCGGCACGGGAAGGCAGACGTATCGATTTCAAGAAAGAATGGTTCGATATCGACAGCAACCAAACGCCCGACGATAGCGAAGAGGAGCTGAAACGTTACGGGGTGTGAAGCGACTGGCCGGCGGCAGCCGCCCGGCAGTGCGGCGCAGCTAGGGCGCAGCCGGCTTTAGCGAGCTGCCGTTGATGGCGTCCTACAACCCAGCGACTGCGAGAACACCAGCAACAGCCAGTGCAACAGCACCAGAACCAGGAGGCGTAATCGGCAATTTGGCAAACCGCAGCCCACCGCGGCGCTGAAGCGTCGGGCGACTTGCGACAATCGACAATCGAGCGGCCGGCGACCGCCAGCGGCGGCCTGCTGTTACAACCGGAGAAAGCGAAAAATGTACTTGACTCCTGAGGAAAAGGCCATCGGCAAAGAGAACTTCTGTGCGGCCATCGGCAGCCGCTACGTGCGGCGCGACCTGCTGATGAAGGGGATAAAGGCCGAGGTGGCTTCGGGCAAAGGGCTGGGACAGCTTTATTTCGGCTACGGCGACGTAAGCGAGCCGGTGCGGGTGGGCGTAATCGGCACCGGCGATGAAGGATGCGTGTTAATCGGTGCGATGAACCCCAAGTTCGTCGAAGTCCGCGCTATCGCCGACATCCGCCCGTACAGCATCTATCGCGCATTTCACGGCGAGGTAGGCGTAGAGGCCCGGCCAGGGCTGTTGAAGGTCTTCGGCTGGAAAAGCGAAGAAGAGGCCCGCAAGCACGTCAAAGTGTACGACCACCAAAACGGCGGTTACGAGGCCCTCATCGCCAACGCCAAGCAGGACGGTGTGGAAGCGGTGATCATCGCCCTGCCTCTGCACTTGCATGCTGTGGCGTCCATCAAGGCGATGAAGGCGGGCCTGCACGTACTGACCGAGAAGCTGATGGCCCACAACGTCGCGGAGTGCAAAGAAATGGCCCGCCTCGCCCGCCAAACTTGGACTGGCGGCAACACCGGACTGTACCTGGCCGTCGGACATCAGCGGCACTACAGCATCCTGTACAATAACGCCGTAGAAGTGGTCAGGCTAGGATTGATCGGCAAGGTGCATTACATCCGGGCGCAGTGGCATCGGGGCAACTTGCCGGGCAACGATAGCTGGCAGCAACCGATGCCCCGCGAAGCCCGACCCGAGGACCCCCAGGCCGACCGCTTGTTGCGCGAACTGGAACAGTATCGGAAGTCTTTGGCGGAGATCGACGAGCGGCTCAAGAAGGAGACGGACAAACGCCGCATCGAAGAGCTTACCAGAAACCGCCAGACGACCGAGCAGCGCGTCAAACAGAAATTAGCACAGATAGAAGACAAGGCGATCGTCGATCTGGCCAAACAGTTCGGTTACCAGGATTACCAGTTGCGCGATGCGGCCGGCAACGTCTATCGCCGCCCGGCGATCGAAGAACTGCTTCGCTGGCGATTGTGGGACCGCACCGGCGGCGGTTTGATGGCCGAGTTGGGCAGCCATCAGCTCGATGCGGCCAGCATCTTCGTGTCGGCGATGCACAAGGACAAATCCAAGAAGCCACATCCCATCGCCGTGGCTGCGGCCGCCAACCGGCCGGTGTTTCCGCTGGACCGCGACATCGAAGACCACGTATTCTGCATTTACGAGTTTCCCGGCGAAGGCTACGACCCCAGCGATCCAGACGCCGCCAAGAAGACCATCGGCATGCAATACTCTTCGATAAACGGCAGCGGGTTCGGGGGCTATGGCGAGACGATCTTCGGCGACAAAGGCACGCTCGTGCTGGAAACCGAGCGCGACGTGATGCTGTTCCTGGGCGCCAACACTACGCAGAAATTACGTGTGCAACTGGGCCCCGCCGACGCCCAGGGCAAGCGCCCCCCAGTGCTGGCCCGCGCCGACGGCGGCGACCCGGAATCGGCAGCCATCGGCCAGTTGGGGTTGATGCCGGCCAAACGAGGATACACCGAACAGATCGAGCACTGGGCGTGGTGCATTCGCAATCCTGCGCCCGAAAATCAGCCGCGCTGCGGTCCGGAAGTCGCCCTTTCCGACGCCGTAGTGGCGCTGACGACCAACATCGCTGCCCGCCGCGGCGAGAGAATCGTCTTCAAAGACGAATGGTTCGACATCGACAGCGACGAGACGCCCGAAGGAATCAAACCAGACCTTGGCCGTTACGAATGATCGGCGCTCATGATGTCGGCAGTTCCATGCAGAGCAGGGAACTACACCTGCCCGACAGTTCACCGTCAACAAGTGGGTCATCTCCCTGGACAAGTAGATTGTTACCGTCAATAAACGGACCATTCAACAATTGGATCATTTTTGCGCTAGTCTAACGCACCGAATGTGCAGGAGGGCGACGTGGAAAAATGGCCCCTGGGTGTATTCGCAAGCATTGACGCCGGACTGGGTGTGAAGTTAGAAGTGGCCCACGAGTTGGGCGTACCGACGATACATCTGCACACGCCCCACAAACAGTCGCGCACGCCGGAAAACGCCGAGCGCTTTCTCAACCGTCTGAAAGAAATGGGCATTCGCATCACGGTGGTGTTTGCGGGTTTTCCGGGCGAGAGCTACGCCGACATTCCCACCTGCATCCGCACCGTGGGGTTAGTTCCCCCGGACAGCCGGGCGGAACGCGTCCAGGAACTGAAGGAGATTGCCGACTTCGCCCGGCTGCTGGGCGTCGATGCAGTCGGGCTGCACATCGGATTCATCGCCCACGAACCCGGCCCGCAGCGCAGCCAGTTGGTGCAAGTCACCCGCGAGGTGTGCGATTACCTCAAGGGCAACAACCAGCGACTGCACTTGGAAACCGGCCAAGAGACGGCGGATGTGCTGCTAGAGTTCATCGCCGAAGTGGACCGCGACAACCTATTTGTGAACTTCGACCCGGCCAACATGATTCTCTACGGCTCCGGGGAGCCGATCGCCGCGTTGCGCAAGGTAGGCAAGTTCGTCCGCAGCGTTCACTGCAAGGACGGCAAATGGGCCGCCCGGCCAGGACAAGAATGGGGCGCCGAAGTCCCCTTGGGCGAAGGCGACGTGGGCATGGAGAACTTCCTGCGCACGCTGGACGAGGTGGGCTACACCGGGCCGCTGACCATCGAACGCGAAATCCCCCAGGAACCGGTGCGGCAGAAGGAAGAAATCGGGCGCGGCATCCGGCTGCTTAACGAACTGAAGGCCAAAATCGGCTGAGCGACCGCTGCGCGCCGCCGCTAATGCCTCTGCCGTTGTTGGTTTGGCCGATACGCTTGCGCAAACAGGTCTGTTGTGCACGACGGGAAAAACCGTCACCATTGCAAGGACCGGCAGGACGCTGCCCGTATCGAATAGGTTCTCCATGGCGGGAAGAACCGTCGCTATTGCACCAGGAAATTATCGCCCGGTCCCTGCCCGAATCTGCACAACCGCTCTTGCCTGAACGAGCCGACGTGCTCCTTGGTTCGCGTGGCGCGGGCAGTGGCTGTCACGCCTTCTTTGCGGATTGGTGCGAATCTCGGCCCTGTGTCAACCGCAGCCAAAAGCCTTTGCCACGCACCCTTTTCCAGCCGATACGCGCTGTAGAGAATTGCATGGCGAGGAGTTCGTCGTACCGGCAACCTTCTGGAGGCAGCGCTTGTTGCAGTGCTGAAAGTCGCGGTTTTTGCAGCGAGCTTTCCGCCTTCGCGGCTCCGATTTACTCACCCGCACCGTGGCGCATCGCTTGCGCTGCCCCGGGCGCTGCTCCAGATAGCCGACTCCCCCTGGCGTTGGCGAGGAAACAACTATGGGCAAAGACACCTTCCGCGTAGTTACACGAGGTGCCGACGGGCAAATCCGCATTCGCGACTACGACAACCCAGAAGCCCTGCTGAAACGCCACATCCAGATCGGCGTGGACGATTGTAGCACCGACCTTGGGTTGCGGGGTCTGCCAGTGTTTCGCGGCCTGATTGGTCCCATCCCAGAAGGCAAGAACATAATTCGTTACGAATCGCCGGAAGTGTTCGAGACGCTCACCAAAGATTGGACCACAGCGCCCCCCTCCCGGCGCACCCGGAGCCGAGCGCGAGCGCCCAAATCGTAGTCCAGCGGTCCGGTGGCGCAACTTGCCTGTTTAGCCCCGAACAAGACCGTCACGCAAACACTTGCTCCCGACACGCAAAACGCCAAACCACAGCTCTGGTGTGGCTCCACAGCCACGTCAGGGCGTTTTGTCGTCCGAACATCGCACTGCAAGGCAAGCGGGCAGCAGCACAAGGCGCTGTCGGGGCGTTAAGCGGGGCAGAAGGTGCGCTCACACCTTGATCTCGGCGGAAATGGCAAGACTGTCGGCGTAGCGGGCACGGATCGGCTCGACCACTTCGGCCAGAAACTCGTCGACCTGTTGCGGGGCACGGCCCACGTACAACCGCGGCTCTAGCGCCGCGGCCAGGTCTACCGCTGCAAACATCGGGTCGGCGGCCAAACGCTCCAGCAGGTCATTGCCACCGCCCTGCTGTTTCACCACCGCTGCGGCGGCCTGACTGTGCTGGCGAATCCGCTCGTGCAGCGTCTGCCGGTCGCCCCCGGCGGCCACAGCAGCCATCAACACGTTTTCGGTAGCCATGAAAGGCAATTCCGCCCTGAGATTGACGGCGATCACTTCCGGATAAACCACCAGCCCGGCCGTTACGTTCTGGCAAAGCATCAGCACGGCGTCCACCCCGAGGAACGCCTGCGGCAACGTCAGCCGGCGGTTTGCCGAGTCGTCCAGCGTTCGCTCCAGCCACTGCACGGCGGCGGTTTGTGCGGCGTTGGCTTCCAGATTCATCACGAATCGGGCCAACGAGCAGATGCGTTCGCTGCGCATGGGATTGCGCTTGTAGGGCATGGCCGACGAGCCGACCTGATCCTGCTCGAACGGTTCTTCGATCTCTTTTCGGTGCGCCAGCAATCGCAGGTCAGTGGCCATCTTGTGCGCGCTTTGGGCTACTCCCGACAGTGCGCCAAGTACCTGGGAATCGACCTTGCGCGGGTACGTCTGTCCGGTCACTGGATAACCGGCCGGAAAGCCGATCTTTTGGCAGATCAGTTCTTCCAACCTGCGCACCTTGGCATGGTCGCCCTGAAACAGCTCCAGAAAGCTGGCTTGCGTGCCAGTGGCTCCCTTCGAACCTAATGCCAGCAGCCGTTGCCGCCGATGTTCCAGCTCCTCCAGATCGAGCACGAAATCGTATGCCCACAGACACGCCCGTTTGCCCACCGTCGTCGGCTGGGCAGGTTGGAAATGCGTAAATGCCAGGCAAGGCAGATCGCGGTATCGGGAGGCGAAGCGCCCCAAGCTGTCGATGACCGCCGCCAGTCGGCGACACACCAGTTCCAGCGAATCGCGGATTAGCAGCAAGTCGGTGTTGTCGGTCACGTAGCAACTCGTGGCGCCCAGATGGATGATGGGCCGGGCCGCTGGACAGACGTCGCCATAGGCATGTACGTGGGCCATCACATCGTGCCGCAAACGGCGCTCGTAGCGTTCCGCGGCAGCAAAGTCGATATCGTCCACGTGTTGGCGCATCTGGGCGATTTGCTCGGCGGTGATCGGCAGGCCCAGCTCGGCCTGGGCTTCGGCCAGCGCTACCCACATCCGCCGCCAGGTGGTGAATTTCCGCCGCGGCGACCAGATGCGACTCATCTCGGCCGAGGCGTAGCGCGTCAACAGCGGATTGTCGTAATGTTCGTAGATGTCGGTCATCGTTGTGCCGCCTCCAGCGTCGGCTGTTTGCCACAGATGCATCGCTTGCCGCCATAGCCGCTCAGTTGTGGGCCTCGAACTCCAGCATCACTTGTTGGCCCTGCTCAGGTTCCCGCACCAACCGCAGCTCTACTCGCGCCCCGTATGGCAACACGTGTGCGTTTTTCACTCGGCAGTCCGGGCCGGAGCGCTGGCGCACTGTCAATGTCGGCGAACCCTCTAGCGGCGGGCAAAAGGCCAGATGTGCTACTGCTGTCCGCTGGCCCGCCGCGAAATCCAGCCGCAGCCAACCACTTACTGTCTCGCGGCCGTCGGCGGAGCGGGTGCGCACCATGTGCTGCACGACCTGTTGCGAAGCTGCTACGGCAGTTTCGTTGCACAAGCCGTTGCCGGCGGCAACGGATGCGCTCGTGTGCAGCCTGGCGGACGGTGGGCTGCCGTTGTTGCGCCGCGCGGGCCAACCGATACGGCCCAGGGTCCACCCAATGCACTCTCCCACGAGCACCGACCCCCACAACAACAGCAGCCCCCCCGTGGTGCTGCCCGGCAGACTGATCGAAGCCGCGCTAATCGCCAGCAACACCGACAAGATGCCGTCCCCCAACACACCGACTACAGGCCGACGCTTTGCCAACTGGTTGTCAATCAAGTTGCTGGCACGCCAGGCCAGTCGCACCAGTGCGGCCAGTACGGCCAGCGTCGCCCCAGCGGCCAGCATTCCTGCCGGGGTCAGTGGCTCGCAGAGCGCGCCGGCTGCGCGCCGCCACAACAGCACCACGGCCAGCAACGTCAACACGGCCGACATCACCGGAGCGGCAACCTGCGCCGCCTGCGCCGGCCGAAAGGCAAAAAGCGAAATCACCTGACGGCTTGCCATTGCGCAGCATCCAGCCCACTGATAGCCTCTGCAAGCGATTGGCGTCGCCAAGCCGGAAGGATTCGGCTGTCTGGCAGGCCTGGCTCACTTGCCTGCCGCTTCCTGCAATTCCTTTACCCGGTGTGTTTTTTCCCACGTGAACTCCGGCTCGTTACGACCGAAGTGCCCACCGGCAGCAGTAAGTCGATAGATGGGGCGCCGCAGATCAAGGTAGTCGATCATTCCGCCCGGCGTAAGCGGAAACAGCTCGCGGATGATCTGGCACAGGCGCTGGTCGGGAACCTTGCCGGTGCCCTCGGTATCGACGCGGATGCTCACCGGGTCCGAAACGCCGATGGCGTAAGCCAGTTGCACTTCGCAGGCGTCGGCCAACCCGGCGGCCACGATATTCTTGGCGATGTGCCGGGCCATGTACGCCGCGCTGCGATCGACTTTGGTGGGGTCTTTGCCACTAAAGGCCCCTCCGCCGTGATGTGCCCAGCCGCCGTAGGTATCGACGATGATCTTCCGCCCGGTGACCCCCGTGTCGCCGTGCGGTCCGCCGGTGACGAACCGTCCGGTGGGATTGACGTGGTACGTTATTTTGCCCCGCGCCATGTTCTTCGGCAGCAGCGGTTTGACGACCTCGTCGATGACGAACTCGCGGATCTGCTTTTGTTTGACGTGCGGCGCGTGTTGCGTCGAGACCACCACAGTATCTACCCGCACAGGCTTGCCGCCAACGTATTCGATGGTCACCTGGCTTTTTCCGTCGGGCCGCAGCCAATCGACTTTGCCCTTCCGGCGCAGTTGCGTCAGGCGGTTGAGGATGCGGTGCGCCAGCGAGATGGGCAGGGGCATCAGGTCCGGCGTCTGCCGGCAAGCGTAACCGAACATCATCCCCTGGTCGCCGGCGCCGAGTTGTTTTCCCTTCTGCGGGTCCTCATCCACGCCCAAAGCGATGTCAGGACTTTGTCGCCGCAGCGAGATCATCACCGAGCAGGTGTCGGCGTTGTATCCCATTTCGTCGCTGGTGTAGCCTACCTCGCGGATGACCTGGCGCACCACGTCGGTATAGTCGATGCGTGCCTTGGTGGTGATTTCCCCAGCCACGATCGCCATGCCGGTGGCCACCAGCGTTTCGCACGCCACGCGGCTGAAGGGGTCTTCGCTCAATAAAGCGTCGAGAATGCCATCAGATATTTGGTCGGCCAGCTTGTCCGGATGGCCCATACTTACCGATTCGCTGGTGAACAGAAAACTCTCGTTCGACACAGAAAACTCTCCTACCACCTGATTTGCCGAACTAGTTGCCAATCCTGCGGAGCAAACCACAAACCCCGATTGCACCACCAGGCACCGCACGTGCCAACAACATGAAAGTGACATTATGGAACGTCACATTATAGCCAGCCGGTCCGTCGCTTTACAATTGGCCGCAAACTTGGGTTTAGGCAGTTGCGCATTGGCCGCTATCGCCCCAGTGGCAAAGACTTTTGGCAAATGCGCGTGCCGAACGCTACTAGCCCACGAACCGCGGTCGTCACCAATTGAACCAGTAGCTATTAGTCACAGCATGGCGGCGACAAGCACGTTCGTCACTCTAAGTTCGAGCTTTCTATTGATTTCCGCTATCTTCCGCACCGAATAAAATCACGGCGCAGGCTGGCAAAATAGGCAAGAAGGCGCCCCGTTCGGCAAAGGACTTACGTCACCCAAACCGCACCCAGTTTTCCAACTTGCGCAGTAGTAGTTATCCTCCGCGCGAACCCCACACCCATCGGCGCGGATATCTACTGGCCCACCAAAGAGGACATCCAACACGAACGTTGGACGTGACCAAAAACTTGTCTCGACGAGGGAGCGCCCACAAGTTGCCTCCCTCTGGCCTTATTCGGTCCACGATTAGGCACGCAGCACTGGCGGCACTTTTACGCCCAGCCTGCATCGCCGTTTTCGCCACCCACCTGTGCCTGGGGCACCGCTAGACGAGCACGGCGGGCATCCAGCAGCGGACGGAGTTTACGGCGAACACGCGGCTGGCTAGGCGCAACTGTTCCACGTACACGACCCGTTCGACGATCTGGCCGGTTTCCAGCAGATGTCGGCGGAAGGCCCCTGGCAGCAGCCCGCAGTGTATCGGCGGTGTAACCAATTGCCCGTCCAGTTCCACCACCAGGTTGGCGATGGTGGTTTCGGTCACCTCGCCGCGGGGGTTCCACAGTATCACGTCGTCGCACTGGCCGTCGGCCTTGGCCGACTGGTAAACCTCGCGCCGGGTAGTCTTGTGGTAAAGAAAGACGTTCTGGGGGTCGACCGGTTTGGCGGCCAGCCGCAACCGCAACGGGCCGCGGAACACGGGCGGTTCGAGCGGCGACGCTTCCAAGTCGATTTGCCCGTCGCGGGCCAGCAGCAATCGTATGCGGTGCGGGCCAGCGCCCAGCGCCGAGATTTGCGCCTCGAGCCGCTCGGCAACCGACTGCCGCTCGAAGGCGAAGCCGAAATACTCGGCCGATTGTGCAAGCCGTTGCAGGTGTTCTTCCAGCAGGAACACTTCCCGGCCGTCGTAGAGCATCGTCTCCAGCAGTTGAAAGTTCGGGCAGTCGGCCGAAAGCACCTTGGCCTTGGCCAGACATTCTTGGTACTCGTCTTCGGGCCGCGAATCCCAAACTATTCCGCTGCCCACGCCGTAAACGCCCACACTGCGCGGTTTGTCGATTGCCAGTGTGCGGATAGCCACGCTGAAGCGGGCTTGGCGGCTGGGTCCGACCCGGCCGATGCAGCCGGTGTACACTCCCCGGGGAAAAGGTTCCAACTGGCGAATGATTTGGGTGGTACGGACCTTCGGCGCGCCGGTGACCGAGGCCGGGGGAAACAACGCACGGAAAATATCCAGCAGCGAGGCCTCCGTCTGGGCAGCCACGGTAGAGGTCATCTGCAACACGGTGGGATATAGTTCCACGTCGAAGGCCGAGCAGACCTGCACGCTGCGCCGGGCGGCAATGCGTCCCAGGTCGTTGCGCACCATATCGACGATCATCGCGTTTTCGGCCCGGTTCTTCCGACAATTTTGCAGGGCGATGCGCAGGGCGCGGTCTTCTTCGGAGGAGCGTCCGCGGCGAGAGGTGCCTTTCATCGGTCGGGAGATGATGCGGCGGTCGTCGAGCTGGAAGAACAGCTCCGGGGAGGCCGAGCATAGGGCAAACTCATCGGTCTCGATGTAGGCGCAGTACCGAGCCTGTTGCGCCCGGCACATGCGCAAAAACAGCGGCCA
Organism: uncultured Pirellulales bacterium; assembly: GCA_938015445.1. GTDB lineage: Bacteria > Planctomycetota > Planctomycetia > Pirellulales > Thermoguttaceae > CALLPE01. The sequence continues at coordinate 47,459 of CALLPE010000005.1, read as the reverse complement.
CGGTTTCCCGATAATCTCCGCCCGCAGTGGAAAGGTGTAATTGACCTGATAAGTGTCTCCGGCAGCAATATACTGCTTGATCTGCTGGACGCTGCCGAGGTACTGTTCCCGGCCGACCGCCGGCTGCCACGGGCCGATATGTGGTGGGAGACCGTCGTCTGCGGGGGGCTGTGAACTTTCGACACAGCTATCGAAGACGCCGAACCACACCAGCGGCAGCCAGTCGGGAGGATGGGCGGCCAGCGCCTCGTCCATGGCCGGGGCTGCCTCGTAACACACGAAGCCGGCGACTACTAGGCCCGTGGACGCCTCGTGCCACACTTGCTCCAGCGTGGCGGGCACGGCCTGAAGGTCCCGGGTTTCGATCACCCGGCGCAGCCCGGTGCAGCTCGTCCACAGCGGCGGCTCGCCTCGACGATATTCCTGGAAAACGACCTGTGGCATGTACGGTGGCCGCCAAAGCGAGTTGAAGCGAAGCTACGGCGCGGGGGCAGGCGCCGGCGCAGGTGCTGCGGCGGGGTCGGGCGCCGCAGGCGGCGTAGGCGCTGCGGGAGTTGACGCGGCCGTCGGAGCTGACGGCGGCGTGGGGACCGGCGCCGTCGCAGCCGGTGACGTTGCCGGCGCTTGCGGCGCCGGTTGTGGTGTCTGTTGGCTCTTACCGGCTTGCGCTTCGATTTCCGCCTTCATTACCCGGAAAATAGCCGTGTTGTCCACATACCGGCCGCTGAAGCGCCACTTCTCGGCGGCGGTCTTGTCGGTGCCCACCACCTCGGCCAGGAAGCGTTGGCTTCCGGCTCCCCGGGCGTAAAGCGGCACGAGGCTGTTGGTATGATTACCGGAGTTGAAGCGCATGCCTGGCAGGTTTCCCGGCCCGCGGTCTTCCAACGGCTGGAAGGGAATCGTGTCGGATTGCGGTCCCCAGAGTAGGCCGGTCTCGTGATCGGCAGTGAGAATCAGCAGCGTTTGTTCCCAGGTGCTGTTTTTCTCGATCCACTTGATCACGCTCTCCACTGCGGCCAGGAAGTCGAGCTGCTCTTCGATCATCCGATGGCCTTGGTTGGCGTGGCAGGCCCAATCGACGGCGCCGCCCTCGACCATGAGGAACATCCCATCGGGGTCGTCGTCCAGGCAGTTCAGCGCCGCTTCGACCATTACGGCCAGCTTGGGAACGTCTTCGTTAAGCGGCACGTCGAAAGGGGAGTAGGGATAAGGTTTGTCGGCCGGCACCGGCTTTACGAGGCTCCGCTGCTGCTGCAACGTGCCATGAACTTGTGCCGTTCCCAGCACACGTTCTGGGGTCGGGCCGGTGCGGAGGGCCTGGAACTCGGCTGGAGTTTGGATAAGCGTCCACCCGCCGGGATGCGAACCAAATCGCAATTTGGCCCAGGAGGCTACTCCGCCGACGTACCGGTAGTTGGTCAGCAGCGGCAGCGGATTGCGTTTTCCGGTGGGCAGATATTCTGGATGTCCGGCGCCCATGATCACATCGAGCCAAGTGGAATCGAGCATCTCGTTGGCGATGCCGGCATAGTCGCGGCGGGTGACGTTGTGCGCCCCGCCCAGGGCAGCCGGCGTGGCGTGGCTCCATTGAACGCTGGTCACTACGCCCACCCGTTTGCCGGCAGCGTGGGCCAGCTCGGCAATGGTCTTGCCGGCAAGCGGTTTGTCGTCATCGCTCCAGTTGATGGCACTGTTGAAGCTTTTTATCCCGGTGGCCATCGCCGTGCCGGCCGCAGCGGAATCGGTAGCGCCGCGCTTCAGATAGATGTACCCGGCAAAGGTCTTGGTAGGGGTTTTCGGCCCCGGGTCTTCTTCGTCGTTGTCGGGGTCGGGGGCACGTGGATGCTCGATCGCCTCGGCTGTGTCCCAGGCCTTCAGTGGGTCGTACACCAGGCTGGCGTCCTGCACGCCGCTGCGCTTGGGTTTGCTGGAAAGGTTGAGCGGATGGGTGGAAACGCCCAGGGTGACCCACTCTGGGCCGTCGTAAAGCTGCTTGCCTAGTTTTCCCTGATACATGCTGGCGGCTATCCAGACGTTAAAGCCTGCGCCGTCGGAGATCATCAGGATCACATTCTTGGCGGCCCAGGCTGAACCGCCCGCAAGCACAACCACCACCCAGACCGCGACGGCCGCGGCCCGCAGCGCCGCTGTGCGACACAAACCGACCGGAAGAATAGTACTCATCGTCTTTTGTTCCTTTTGCAATCGCCATCGACCTGTTGCCGCCCCGTTTACCAGGCACGGTTTAGTAGGCGCTGGCGATAGCTAGCGGCTGTTGGACTGGTTCGTGGCAAACCGCGCTACGATGTTCCCGTACCTCCACGACTCTCCGCTGCACGCCTCGCCTCGGGAAATTACCTGTTTTTCTCGGGCGGTGCAGGAACTTGTTGCAGCAATGGAGCTACGTTGTCGCGTATTGCGCTACCGTACCAGAGAACCACCTAAGAACCGTTCACTGCGGAGGGAGGGAGTCGGCACGGACGGCCCTTTCGCCAGGCACTACCGGGAATGATAACCAGTGCGAAATACAGGTCAAGCGTTGCGCGCTGGCGATGCTCCGGATAAGCGTTTGCAGCCTACAGGTACTCTTCCAGCAGTTCCCGACTGGGACGGGCAATTACCACTTCCGATACCAGCAAGCCCCGCCGCCGGGCTTCTTCGGCTGCGGCCCGAACGCCGGCCTGAACGTCGGCCACGCTGCCGGTCATCAGGCATAATCCTTTTCCGCCCAGGGCCATGGCCACATGAATGCGCAGCAGCGTGACCCGCGCCGCTTTGGCCGCGCAGTCGGCAGCCGCCACCACGCTCACACCGCTGAAGGTTTCTACCACGCCCAGCGCGCCAGGAAGCGGGCCGTCGAGCACCACCGACTGTCCAAGCGCCGGGAACACCGATTCGTGAACATTGGGTACCACCAGATGATCGATGATCGCCTCGCCGGCGGTTTGCAATCCGACGCGGATTGCCGCCTCTACGTCGCTGACGCTACCGCCGACGATGATCAGGTACTTGCCCGAGCAAATCGTCCGCGCTACCAGCAGCTCCACCTTCGCCGCTTTGAGCATCTCGTCTTCGATGCGGTAACCGATGCCGATGCTCGAAAGTTCGATGGCCCCGACTGACTTTGGACTGCTCATGCCGCAACGGTCTCCTGGGCTGTTTTGCTAAGGGTTGATTTTGCAGCAGCCAGCCGGGTGGGGCGGCGGCGACATGCCGGCTTTCACCCGGCTGCTTCGATCCACACTACGCCATCGGCCACCGATTTCACCACACCATCGATGGAAGCATGTACCGGCGCGCCAAGGGCCGGCTTTCCGTCGCTGATGGGCGGTCGGCCCACGACTTGCCCTTTGGTCACGCGTTGGCCTGGTTCCACTACCGGCTGGCAAGGCGAGCCGATGTGTTGTTTGAGCTTGACGCCCACTCTAGCAGCCTTCAGCGTCTGCTCCCGCAGCGGCCCGAGGTTGCGAAAACCACTCAGGCCCAGCTTGTGCATCAGCCGCGCCATGGGGGCTTTGCGGTTTTCTAAATGCGCATCGGCGCGCTGGGGACTGAAGGGAGGGTTTTCCCAGCGGCGCTTTTCGGCCGCCAAACGCCGCTTGTTCTGCGTGCAGACGTTCTTTGGATCCAGGTCTTCCGGGCAAGAATAGAGGCTGCACAGATTGCACTCGCAACAAAAGGCCGTACCAACCACGTTGGCCTCGCCTACCAAGTTGAACCCCAGGCTGCGCATGGCCCGATGCGGCTCGATCGGATGCCCCAGCAGCCAGCGCGGACAAAGCTCGGTGCAATAGCTGCACTGATCGCAGGCGCTGCGGCCGATACGGACGATCTGCTGCCAGTCCTGTCGGCGACGTCGCACCACCACGTGCTCGGCCGGCAGCACCACGACTCCGCCGGTGGTTTTATCGACCAGGGCGTTGTGGTTCTCTTCCAAGTAGCCCATCATTACGCCGCCGACCATGTATTGCGGCTCCGGCGTGGTCGCTCCGCCGGCGGCAGCTACGCACTCGGCCAGGGTAACTCCCACGGGAACGCGTAACGTCACCGGCTCGGCAACTGCGCCGGCGATGGTCAGATACTTTTCCGTCACCGGCTGCCGGGCGGCCAGGGCCACGTTCATCGCCGTTTCTACGTTGATCACCACTGCGCCAACAGCCAGCGGGATGGCCCCTGGGGGCACCACTCGCCCCAAACAATCGTAAACCAAAATGAACTCGTCGCCTGCCGGATAAGTGTCGCGCAGGGGCACCACGTCGATGGCAGCGGGAAGATTGCGGCGGAGCAGATCGATTACGTCGTGATATTTGTCTTTGATCCCGATGCGCCCGGTAGAAGCGCCTACCAAGCGCATTGCGGCAGTCATGCCTTCGACAACCAGGTCGGCGTAATGGCGCAAAACTTCCTTGTCTTTGTGCAGCAGTGGCTCGCATTCGGCGGCGTTCAGCAGCAGGGAGTCGGCCCGGCCGGATAGTTTTACGTGGGTAGGGAAACCCGCCCCGCCAGCCCCAACCACGCCCGCTTCGTAAACGTCTTCTTTGGTGATGTTAGCCATTGCATCGTTGTCTGTGCGCGGACGCTGCCCGATAACAGCGTCGGCGGCCATTCGGCGCCGCTCAACAGCGAGGAAAGCAGTCTATCTAGTATACATCAAGTGCTGGCGAATGTGGTTTGGTCGTACGGACTAGGATTGCCCGAATTCGTAGCGGTTCGGCACGATCGCCAGATAATCCAGCGGCAAACACGGCAGCACGAACATTGCGGGGCATCGGCTCTCTGGGGCCGCAGTGCGGAGCACATCCGCGGGACGATCGCTTCAGGCTGTTTTTTTCAAGCCGAGCGGTGTGCTATGCGGCCAGACGCTGCGCCGCGATAGCTCTCGCCGAATCCAATGGAACACCGGATGTAAAAGCATGGGGCGCGACGACCGCCGCCGAGCAGAACGCGACCATCGTTATGCCGCCGCCCGGTTCTGACTGGCCAGTACGATGGCCTCGATGTTGGGCGAGCAAGAGCGGCAGCGCGTTACGTGATCGACGGCCTCGTCGAGATCCCACCCACGCTTCCACACCAAATAGGCAACGACCACGCTGGGCGATCGGCCCATCCCCAGGTTGCAATGCACGTACACGGTGCGTCCGGCAGAAAGCAGCGCGTTGAGCACTTCGACGCACTGGGGCAATTTCTGCTGAAGGTCCAGACCGTCGAAATCGCGGACCGGTACCCGACGCAATTCGATGCCCAATTGCTTGCACCGGGCTTCAAGCCGAGTGAAGTCCAGGTCCAGATAATCGAAGTCGTGATCGGTCTGTACGTTCAAGATGGCGTTGATGCCATAGTCGGCTTTTAGATGATCGATGTCGTCGGTGCGCATCGGACATGCGCCCACGAACAAACCCGGTAGAATTTGACTGGGATTCATTTTCGGGGTTCGCATTCAGATCGTCTTGGCAGGCACGAAACGACCGCAGCCATGTGCTGACGAAGCCGCAAGATGGTAACCGCAAGCCCTTGCCGGCGTCAATGTTGTTTAATAACTCTCCCGGCAGCAAATATTCGCTGCTTGCTTGCCACGCCGCTTGTCGTCGGCAGCGCGAAGGCCGCACCCACCGCGCAACCTCTGGCGGCATCCGGCCAGCAAACCGTTGGGCGGATGCGTGGGTAGGCGTATCGGATGATGGAAAGTGCTTCGTGCTGCAAGGCAGCAAGCGTAGCTTCGCTGCCTGGGGGTTCAACTACGAACACGACGAGCAAGGCCGGCGGCTGGAAGACTAGCCGCAACTTCCGGTGGATTGATATTGGCGGTACCGGCGGATGCAGATAGAATGCCCAGCCGTTCGCGTAATCACCCATCTGCCTTTCGCCAGACTTTTTGTTTTGCCTACATTACCAGCCGTCATGTTTCGGGAGGCGATGGAAGCTAAGCTCGGGCATCTGTGAACCGGCCCGGCAGTTGCGAGGAACGCTATGAGCGGGCAGTGGATGCCACATGAGAACCCGTCGCCAGTGGTCCGGCCCCTGGTGTGGCTGACCGACTTGATTACCCGCTTTCCTGTTGCCACGCTGGCGCTGGTGGGGGTAACGGCCTTGGGGGCAATCGCCCTGACGGCCGCCAAACTCCAGTTCCGTACCAGCCGCGCCGAGCTGCTCAACCCGCGCAGCGACTTCAACCGCCGGTGGATAGAGTACACAAAACACTTCGGCGACAAAGAAGATGTGGTAATCGTGGTCGAAGGTCCCGGGCCGCAGCAGGTCCTCCCGGCCATAGAGGACGTTTTGAACGCTTTGTCGCAGCGTCCCGATCTGTTTGAAGCCGTGCTGGGGAAGATAGACTTCACCGGCATCCGCTCCAAGGGACTGTACTACCTGAGCGTCGAGGAGCTGTCGGCCATCCGCGCCCAGCTTGCACAACTTGAGCCGCTGCTCCGAGGCGAGTGGGGGCCGCTGGGATTGGCAACCATCGGTAACGCGATGCTGACGCCGACGCACGGCGCACCGCCGGCCGAGCAACAGCAGCTTATCACGAATATGCTGGCGCAGATGGACCGTTTCAGCGCCAGCCTAGCGGCTGTGTTCCAGGAACCGCCCCAGTACGTTTCTCCCTGGCCGGCGATCGGCCCCCAGCACAACGGCTTGGCAGACATCCAATCCACCTATCTGCTGGAGAACGAGGGCCGGCTGGGCTTCGTGCTCTTGCGGTTGGCCGAACGGGACGAAAGCAGCTTCGCTCGCAACTCCGCTTCTATCGACGCCCTAAGAGCACTTCTGGAGCCAATCAAGGCTGCACGGCCGGAAGTGAAGATCGGACTGACCGGGCTGCCGATCATCGAAAACGACGAAATGCGCGCCAGCGAACGCTCCATGTCGGTCGCCACGGTGCTTTCGTTTTTGGGTGTGCTGGCGGTGATGGTCATCGCCTTCGGCGCCTGGCGGCATTCGACCATGGCCATGCTGGCTTTGCTGGTGGGCATGATCTGGGCGTGCGCCTGCGTGACACTGGTGATCGGCTACGTGACGATACTGAGCATCGCCTTCGGCTCGGTGCTGTTCGGCTTGGGGATCGACTACGGCGTATACTACGTCTCGAGGTACCTTCAAACACGTCAGCACTGCGACACCGCCCGCGATGCACTGTTGCAAACCGTGCGCAGCCTTGCGCCGGCGCTGACGACCGGGGCGATCACTTCGGCGCTGGCGTTTTTCGCGGCGGGACTGACGGAGTTCTCCGGCGTTGCGCAGTTGGGCATCATCGCCGGCTGCGGCATACTGCTGTGTTGGGCCGCTCAGGTGATAACGCTGCCAGCCATGATCCAACTGGCCGACCGCCGCTGGCCGCTGAAGACCATTCCTGCCTTGTTGGACCTGAGCGACTGGTTCTCGCCGGTGTTCAACAGGCCTCGTGCCACCTTGGCGGTCGTTTTGGCCGGCACTGGGGTGTTGGCCCTGGGATTGCCCAGCCTGTGGTACGACCACAATCTGCTGAAAATGCAGCCGGTTGGCCTGGAGAGCGTGGAATTGGAGCAGCGCCTCTGTCAGCAGCTCAGCCGCAGTGCCTACTACGCACTGTCGATGGCCGACTCGCCCGAACAGCTTCGCGCCCGGCAAGAGCAGTTCCTTGCCTTGCCCTCAGTGGAACGGGTGGAAGATTTGGCGATGCTGTTTCCGGAACACGTATCGCAGAAACAGCCGTTGATCGAGGACATCCGCCGCCAACTGGCGGCACTGCCCGACAGGCCATTGCAACTGCCCGCCGTGGCGCTGGCCGACCTGGAAAAACTCTTCGGTGGCGCGATGCTCTTGGCCCAAGCGGACCGCAGCGGCCATTTGGCCACTCGATTGGCAGCGCTGCGCGAGGCGATCGCGCGCATCCCGCCGGCCGAATGCCAGCGCCGCCTTACCGAGTTCCAACACCGGGCAATCGAGGAACTGTTGGCGCGCCTACGCATGCTTTACGAAGCCTCGAACCCGCAGCCACCGCACCCGGGCGATATGCCCGCAGCAGTGGTCGTGCGTTTCGTCGGCCACGGTGGGCGATTGCTCCAGAAGGTTTACGCCCGGGGAAGCATCTGGGACATGGGAGCCATGCGGCAGTTCGTCGAGCAGGTGCGCTCGGTGGACCCGGAGGCCACAGGCAATCCGCTGCAAATTTACGAAGCCTCGCGGCAGATGAAGCAAAGCTACGAACTAGCCGCTGTGCTGGCCCTGGTGGCGATTCTGCCGCTAGTTTTCCTGGACTACCGAAGCGTCAGCCACACGCTGCTGGCTCTGGTTCCCACCGGATTAGGCATGTTGCAACTGTTCGGTTTGATGGGACTGCTGGATATTCCGCTCAACCCGGCCAACATGCTCTTGTTGCCGTTTTTCATCGGCATCAGCGTAGAATGCGGAGTGCATCTGGTGCACGACTTCCGCGATCAAGCCGCCCAGTACAAACGGGTCAGCCCATCGACGTCGCTCTCGATCGTCGTCAACACGCTGACTACTATGGTCGGCTTTGCCACACTGATGATTGCTACGCACCGCGGGCTGCAAAGTCTGGGGCGAACGATGACACTGGCCATGGGCTGCTGTCTGATAAGTTCGCTGGTGTTGCCGAGCATTTTGCTGCTATGGGGTCGATTTGTCAGCCACCGGGGTGCCGTGCAGACTACCGCTGAAACACTTCCACAACAGCAGCCAACGCCACAGTCCTGCCGGCGCGCAGCATGAGCAGACGGCCGAGCTGAGTACCCCCTTACAACCGGCTTGGCGGCCCGAAAAACTCTTCCCATCTTGTCCGGCCGATTCCTTTTGCCCTGTTGCCACATAGCCCCGCAACCGACCTATCCATCGTCACTCCCCCGGTTGCGGGCACGAAACAAAGCAAGTTGGGGTTCCCTGGTGTTTCTGACTGAATGACTTGCAATCTTTGTGACGAAAGTATGGGAAGAACGCCGTATTCGCGTCGTCGGGTATATAGCAACTGATGATACGCATTCCACCTGAACGTGGGGGTGATGTCGCATCAGGTTTTTCGCACAGGCGGCCTCGTGCCCAAAACCAGCGGCCGGTTCTGTGCTCGATAGCTTGTGCGCTGCGGCTGCGGCAGGGCCGGGCCGGTGCAAAGTGTTGTTTTTCGGCCTTGCGGGAGCAAGGGCTTGTATTGCGGTGATTGTTGGCAGGTTTATCGTTGGCGCAACTGGCAAGAAGTGTGTTGCCAGCCTCAGCGGCACGATACTTGGTGGTCTCAATCGAGCGGGATTGCAAGTCGCTATGACTACTCGTAATACCTTCAGCGTGATGTACGCAGCGTTGAGTTTGGCGGTCATGGCTATATCAAGCGGCTGCCACACGGCCAATCCGCCTGCGCCAGACGCAGTGGCCGGCGTGGTACAGACCGGCGCTCAGCTTTCTGGCCCACAGGCGCGCAAGCCAGTGACCATGATGCCTGCCCCCAACACAATACCCCGTGAATTGTACAAAACCGTGTTGCCCCCGTACGTCATCGAACCGCCAGACGTGCTGGTTATCGAGGCGGTACACCTGGTGCCTAAACAACCGTACCGGCTGAGGACCAACGACGCGCTGTTCATACACGTCGAGGGGACCTTGACCGAGGCGCCCATCTCGCAGGTGTATCCGGTCGAGCTGGGCGGAGTAGTGCGACTGGGTCATCCGTACGGAGCAGTGCGCGTCGCCGGTCTGACGGTCGAGCAGGCCCAAGAGGAAATTGCCAAACACTTGAAGAACTATCTGCGCGAGCCGATAGTCTCGGTCAGTCTGGCCGGTTTCGCCGGCATGCAGCAAATTGCTGGCGAACACTTGGTTGCTCCCGATGGCACGGTCACGCTGGGAAGTTATGGCAGCGTGATGGTGGTGGGCATGACCATCGCCCAAGCAAAGCAGGCCATCGAGCGGCACCTGTCCCAGTTCCTCGAAGATCCGGAAATCTCGCTGAACGTGTACGCCTACAACAGCAAGGTGTATTACGTAGTTACACAGGGGGCCGGACTGGGCGACGGGGTTTACCGCTTCCCCATCAAGGGCAACGAGACGGTGTTGGACGCTATTTCGGAGATCAACGGGCTGGGCGCCGTGTCATCGACGCGCATCTGGGTTGCCCGCCCCACCGACGTCCCCGGTCAAATGCAAATCCTACCCGTAAAGTGGGAAGAAATCACCGCCCAGGCATCCGCCAGCACCAATTACCAGCTTATGCCTGGCGATCGCGTGTTCATCGCCGAAGACCGCTTGGTGGCCTTCGACAACAAGCTGGCCAAGCTTACCGCACCCTTGGAGCGGATCATGGGATTCTCGCTGTTGGGGGTGGGAACGACAACGCGATTCTCGGGTAATGTGCTGCGCGGCGGCGGCAATCCTGGCTCGAACTTCTAGCGGCTCGAGCCACAGCTCGGCGATAGCCGCCTAGTTACAATGCGGCACTCGCCAAGCCGCAATGGATTGTTGGGGTGATGGCGAGGTGAAAGGGTCCTATCGGACGCAGAAAACTTAAGTGAGCTACTAAACATAGTAATGACGGTGGGGGGCAAACCGGGCAAGATTCGGTTCGGCCGCTATGGCACGGGCCGCAGCCTGTGCAACCCGTTCCCGCCGATCTTGTGCCGGAGTTAATAATCGTGATCATGGCTACCACTAGGAAATCCAGACCCAGTGTGCTGGTTGTATTCGGACTTGCCTTGGGGGTGGTCGCGGGCACTGGTGGCTGCGCCATTCAATACTCGTGGGGGCCGTTTGGCGGCGGACCGCGCAGCGTGCCCAGCCCGACTGGTCAACCGCCGGTCTGCACGCACCGTCGGCAAGTGCTGGACCCGGTTTGCTACGGATACCAGCCGACTCGCTGGATGACATGGCCGGACACCTGTCCGTTGTGTCCTCCGCCCGACAGTTTGCCCGACGACCTACAACCTCAAATCGCTCCGGAACGCCCGCCCGAAAGTGTACCCCTGCCAACGCTGCCCACTGCGCCATACGATGCGATACCCGCACCGCCTTCGCCCGCCAAGAGCAAAAAATCGTCCGAACCTGCCCCACTGCCTCCTGAGCCGATGCCTTCGACTCAGCCCGGGCCGTTAGGCGCGCCGCCATCTCCCATCCCTTTGAACGGCTTGAACGGCGCTGACAAACCGCAGCAGAAACATAACGGCAAAGACTCTTCCGCCGGTCAGTCGCAGCGAAACGGACTGCCCCAGAAGGTTACACCCGACAAGCCGTTCCACCCCGACACATCTACCAAACCCGGCAAGCCGACCGACTCTAACATACCGAGCGAACCCGAAAAACCGAGCGGGCAACCGTCACCGTCGCCTTCCCGCGAAGAACCTATCCCACCCAAACCGCCGACGCCGCAAACGCTGGACCAAAGCCGGCCGCGAGCCAGAGGCGCAAGCGACGGCTTGGCGACGACAAGCGGAATGGCCGGGAACGTAACGTCATCGCAAGGCCCAACGGTCAGCCACGGTGTGCAAGCACGAACCGGAAATGCCGCCGTTGACATCACCCAGCTTACCACCGCGGCAACCTACAACACTGGCGCAAATGCTGGGGCCATCCGGCAGTCGGCCCAGCGGGGCGCGACCGACATCGCCGTTCGGCTAACCCTAGGCAACCCCAGTGCCACCAGTGCCTTGGTAGCGCAAACTAAGGACGCTGCACGTCCGTCTTCGCCACCTGGCCAAACCGATTCCCGCAGTGCTCACGACCGCGCGGCCAGTTCCGCCCCGGACAAAGCACTGCTACAGAACGTGGCGCAGCCAAAGCCCAGCGCACACGGCGCCGACAGTGCGAAGGGGCACGATGTGCAAGCGGCTTCGTCCAGGGTCGTCGCCACCACCAAGAGCAAAACATCTGGGATAAGTGCTAACGGCGTCCAGGCAAGTTCTGCTCAGCGCTCGGCAGCCGGTCCTACAGCGGCGATCAGCGCGACCGAGGGCAAAACCGCCGCCGGCCCGGCCGAACGCAATCCAAACTTGCCCACGCTCTCCGAACGCCTCGCGCAGCAAGCCGCCCAAACGCGTCTACGGGAGTCGCCAGGGTCACTAGTCCCGGTAGCTGGGCAAGGCCATGGCGTAGGGCAGTCGGGCGCAGTGGCGCACCTTGGCCGAAGACCAGTCCGGGGCCAACTGGTGTACAATCAGCCCACTAGTATGCCATCGGTTGCTGCGCCGTTGCCGCCGCCGCTGCGCACGCTGGGCGAGTCCAGCCCGGCGACCGGCCCGTCGGCCAATCCAGCGGCCGATAGCAAAGTCGCCGCGGTCAATCCTGCCTTGTTGCTACTGGGCTACAAAGCCGCGGAGAAATGACAGCAAACCGGGGCCGCCATTGGGCTTACCGGTGGCACAGCCGAATACGAAGCGACCACACCGACGGCCGCGCCGAACACGCGCCATAAGTGCCCGCCGGAAAACAACGCCGGCCTAATAGGGCGATGTGCTACTGCCGGGCTAGTTTTCGCAGTGCCTCGATGCCGCGGAGCAAGGTGCGCTCGTCGGCCGCGTAGGAAATGCGAAAGTGCGTATCGCGGCGGCTGAACACTTTGCCCGGAATTACGAGCAATTGTTGCTCTTCAATCGCCCGAGCTACAAACTCGCTGGCCGTGCCCCACGGAGCCTTGGGGAAGATGTAAAAGGCCCCTTCCGGCGTGACCACTTCGTAGTGTTCCGCCAGCGCTTCCAGCACCATGTCTCGCTTCCGCCAGTAATCGGCCACGTAGCCGCTGGCATCAACGTCCAGCGCCGTCGCGGCGGCCCATTGCAACGGATGTGGAGCGCATACGAAGCTGTATTGCTGGAACTTGATCATCTGCTGGATGATGGTTCTCGGCCCGTGCGCGAAGCCCAATCTCCAGCCGGGCATCCCATACGTCTTGCTGAAGCCATCCAGCACCAAGGTGTCTGGGTTGAATCGTGCCGGCGATACGAACTGCCGCCCGTAACAGAAGGATGAATACACCTCGTCGCTGATGAGCACCACGCCGCGTCGGGCGGCCAATTCGGCCAGCGCCCGCACCTCTTCTTCGCCGGCCACCACCCCGGTCGGATTGCCGGGACTGTTGAATATGATGGCCTTAGTACGGGGCGTTATAGCCTTTTCTACCCGTTCCGCATCGATCCGGAACTGCGGATAAGTGTCGACGTAAACCACCCTGCCGCCCACTACAGCCGAGAGCGAATCGTACATCACGAAGTACGGATCGAAGACGATCACCTCGTCGCCGGGGTTGACCAGCACAAGCAGCGCCAGCACCAGTCCACCGCTGGTGCCGCAGGTGACCAGCACCTCGCGGTCGTCGTGGCCGTATTGACGTTGGATCCTCTCTTGGAGCTTTTGCCGCAGCAGGGGTATTCCTTGAGTAAGCGAGTATCCGTTCTTACCGCTTTGAATGGCTTCGATAGCCGCCTGGCGGACTTCGGCGGGCACATCGAAGTGGGGCTGACCGATGGACATGTCGATCGGATCGGTCAATTTCGCCCCCAGCTCGAAGACCTTGCGAATCCCCGAAGAATCCAGATACTGCGTTCTATCGGCCAACGGGTTCACAATGCCCACCTCCGCCGATGGATTTGTTCCACAAGACAACGCCGCCGCTCGGGGCAGCCAGCGCCCCAGCGCCCTTGGTCCACAATCGTCGGCAATCGCCGCGATGTACTCCGCCGCTTCGGCTTCCGGCCCGCAAATAGCCTACTCCGGCAGCGTGACCGGTTTGTATTGGTGGTCGCGCTTGCGCAGCACGCGGGCTTCGATGATTTTGTCGGGGTCGGGCTGATCAGGCTGTTGCGGATCGCGGCGCTGCAACTTGGCCAGCACATCGAAACCCTGGATCACCCTGCCAAACACTGTATGTCTGCCGTCCAAATGGCTGGTGGGGAGGAAAGTAATAAAGAACTGCGAGCCGTTGGTGTCCGGGCCGCTGTTGGCCATGCTCAAACTGCCGCGGAAGTGGCGACGTGCGTTTTCTTGGCGGCATTCGTCGGCGATGCGGTAGCCGGGACCACCCGTGCCATCCCCCTTGGGGCATCCCCCTTGCGCCATAAATCCTGCCAACACGCGATGGAACGTCAGACCATCGTAGAACTTCTTGTCCACCAGCGAGATGAAATTGGCCACCGTGTTGGGAGCTTCGTTCTCGAACAGCTCGATTTCGATGTCGCCTTTAGTGGTCTTCAGCAGCACGCGCGGCAGATCGTCGCTCTTCTGCTCGGCTTGGCGAATCTGCTGCTCTTTGAGCCAGGCGGCTTTTCGCTCGGGAATGTCGGCCAAAAACCGTTTTCCATTCTCGCTCAACGATTTTTTCTCTTTCGCTTGTTGAAGATACTTTTCGGCCGCATCGAACTCCTGCACCGCGTATGCGGCTTGGCCCGCCAGATCGTCGGCCCGCGCATCGGCGCAGTTGTTATCCACCAGCAGTTTTCCTAAACGAAAGCCCTCGTCGTAACGGTCGGCGCGAACGTGGCCCGACAGAAGGCCCACTAGCAGGTTGGTCAGTTCCCGATCGGCGTTGGGCGCTTCGAGGAATGCCTTTTCAGCCGCTGCGATCAACTGTGCTTGCATGGCTTCTCCTTTTTCGATTAAGGCGTCCCATTGGCTGCGGAGTTCTGTCCGCTGGTCCTCTTTGGCCGCCCGATACTTCTCTTTGAGCACCCCAAGCTCCGTCAGCAATTGCCGGAACTCGGCCAACACCTTCTTGTACTCGGCTGTGGCGGGGCCTTCGGTCGGCTGGGCTTCGGGCTTCTCGCTGGGTTTTGCGGCAGGCTGCTCCGAAGGCTTTTCCCCCGACTCTGCCGGAGCTTTTCCAGCCGGTGTTTCCGCAGGCTGTTGAGCAGGATTCTCCGCGGGTTGTGCGGCAGGTTTTTCAACGGCCGATTTGTCGGCCCGCTGATCTTGGGCGTTTGCAGTCGGCTCTTGGGCGGACTGGTTAGCCTGTGGTGGCTCGCCTGCCCAAACGGCACATCCTAGTGAACATCCGACAACAATCACCAGCACCCAGGTTGAAAACCGTGTAAGCATCGCCACACCTCCGCTCGTCATCGGTCTGTCATTTGTTGTTCAAACCGCTCGACTTTAGCAATTCAGTTAACATTTTTGGTGGCTTTGTCTTGCGACGGCCCAGCCGAGCAGTCCAGTGGCTGCAAGAATAGCATACAATACCACATGGTGTGCCAGCATCAAAGGGGAATGGCGTTGAGCAAACGTCGCCGCAGTTCGCCAAAGCCGCCGAAAAAGCAACCGGCTGCCGTCCGTAGGCCCGTTGGAGTGCGCATCATCGGTGGCCGACTCCGGGGCCGCAAAATCCGCTATACAGGCCAGTGGCTTACCCGACCGATGAAGGATCGCGTTCGTCAGGCCGTATTCAACATTCTGGGGCAGGACGTAGTGGACAAGTGGGCGATCGATCTGTTTGCCGGCACCGGGGCGCTGGGAATCGAAGCCCTAAGTCGCGGCGCTTGCCGCGCCACGCTCATCGAGCAGCATGTGCCCACGGCCGAAACGATCCGTCAAAACCTGGCCGAACTGGGACTGCTGGAGCAGGCCGAGGTGGTCGTCGGCAGCGCCATAGCCTGGGCACAACGGGCTTGTAGCGCGCGGCAATCGCCTAAGGATACTGCCACGCCGTGGCTTGTGTTTTGCTCGCCGCCCTGGGAGTATTTCCTCGATCGTCGGGACGAGATGCTCGGTCTGCTTCAGGGCTTGATAGAAGCCGCTCCCGGCGAAAGCGTCTTCGTAGCCGAATGGGACAAACGGTTCGAGTATCGCCGGTTGCCCGACTTCCAGCACTGGGATATCAGAGCTTATCCACCAGCGTTTATAGGTGTTTACATCAAGCGGGCGGCGCAGGAGGAGGCCGGGAGTTTAGGCAACGGTGTGCGATTGACCAATACTGAAACCAACAATGAAACAGTGTGCGATTGACCAATACTAAACCGTCAGTGCAGGCAACCGGCAAACTGTTCTCGGCAACAGGAGTACCGCCGAATGGACATCCAGAACATCGACCGCGTACCAGCTTTCATAACCAAAGACGGCTCGGAGATTCGCGAACTGCTGGCGTGGCGAAACTCGTGCATCCGCAACCAGACGCTAGCCGAAGCCCGCGTGCCGCCTGGCAAAACCACACTGGCCCACAGGCATATCCGCAGCGAAGAGATTTATTACATCCTCTCGGGACAAGGCCGCATGAGGATCGAAAACCAATTGCGCGACGTTGCCGCCGGCGACGCAATCGCCATTCCGCCTGGGGCCGTTCATCAGATCACCAACACCGGCACCGACACGCTGAAGTTCCTTTGCTGCTGCGCTCCCGGCTACGAGCACGAAGACACAGAACTGGTCGACTGAGACCCGTCTGAATGACTTGAGCGTGTCAACGACACGAGCGTGGCCAGTGGCTTCCCGTAAATACTAGCTGGTGCTTTACCGTCGATACTAGCCGGTGGCTTGCCGTTGATGTTCGCCGGTCGCTTGCCGACTGTGTTCGCCGGTGGCTTGCCGACTGTGTCAGTGGCGCGACGCAGCATCGGCGGAGCATCGCTGAAGTGGCGGTTGGCAAACGCCTTGGGTTGGTAGGCGGGAGACATCGAGGGTCGGCAGCCTAGTTTATCGGCTTTCGGCCCCAATATTTTCTGGCCGGTGGCGAATTACCTTGGGGACGGCGGCAGGCACATGCCGACCTGTCCACTTGGTTTTCGAGGAAACCAATTGGTTTTCAAGAGCACCAGTCGGTTTTCGGGAACACCAGTCGGATTGCGAGAACACTGGTGGGTTGTCAAGAACATCGGCGGTACAAGCGTTCCGCGTAATCGGGATTACTTTTTGTGGAGGACAGAGCGATGCTGAAGAAGCTGATCATTGCGTCGGTGTTGGTTGTGGCAGGGGCTTTGCTGCTGTTCGGCACCAGTGCCATCAGTTATGTTCGCACTTCGGCTGGGTATGTTTCGGAAGCCGTACAGGAAAGCGTGCCGATCGAATTCCAGATCGACCGGGCACGCGGTATGCTACGAGACCTTGTGCCCGAAGTCCGCAAGAACATGATGGTCATCGCCAAAGAAGAAGTGGAGGTAAAGCGGCTGGAAGAACAGATCGAGCAGACGCAGAATCGCTTGGCCAAAGAAAAGGAGCAGTTGCTGCGTTTGCAGGCCGACCTGTCCAGCGGCGGAACGCTGTTCCGCTATGCCGGCCGCAGTTACACTGCCGAACAAGTCAAACAGGACCTGGCCAGCCGCTTCGAGCGTTACAAGACCGGCGAAGCCACCTTGGCCAGCTTGCAGCAGATGCATGCCGCACGGATGAAGAGCCTGGAGGCCGCCCGGCAAAAGCTCGAAGGCATGTTGGCCCAAAAGCGGCAACTGGCCGTCGAGGTGGAGAACCTGGAAGCCCGGCTGCAAATGCTCAACGCCGCCAAGACCACCAGTGCTTATCAGTTCGACGATAGCCAGTTGGGCCGCGTGAAGGAGTTGGTGGCCAACCTGCGCACACGGCTAGATGTGGCCGAGCGGTTACTGGCGGCCGAGAACACCTACAACGGCGAGATCCAACTGGATAGCCCAGCCCCGGAAAACATCGTCGAGGAAGTGGCCGAGTACTTTCGGGCGGAAAAAGACCAGCCGCTGGCAAGCGACTTGCGGAACTGAGTGCGGCCGGATGTTCACGGCGGCCGGCGCTGGAATAATTGGCCACTGCCGCCGCAATATTACGCCAAGCCGCCAGCCGGCAGATGTGGAGCCAGGGGAAGCGACGGGTTGTTTGCGGCAATCGCTGGTGCAACTTCATGCAGCGGAAGTAAGATGATCAGATGGGCCGACACACGTTGGGGAAGTTCGCCAATGCACGGCCTCGGGGCGCCAGCAAACGACAGCTTCATGCTTTGGATCGACGCCGTGGGCGGGTTCTGGGTCTGCCTAGCAGATACGGTAACTCTCGGACAGCCCACCTGCGCCGAACCGGGGCATATAGCCATATTGGCCGATATTTCCACGCGGCACGCCCAGATCCGCCGCGACGCCGAGGGCTACACCATCGAGGCCCTGCGCCCCCTGCGCGTTAACGGCACCCTGGTGACCGCGGTGGCTTATTTGACCGATGGCAGCATACTCCAGTTGGGCGAAAACGTCCGCCTGCGCTTCCGCCGGCCGCATCCACTGAGCGGTACGGCGCGGTTGGAGTTCGCCAGTTTTCACCGCAGCCAACCGGCCTGCGACGCAGTGCTGCTCATGGCCGAATCGTGCGTACTGGGGCCGCAACGGCACAGCCACGTAATATGCCGCCACTGGCCGCACGAGGTGGTGCTTTATCGCCATCGTGGCCAGTTGTACTGCCGCAGCACCGCGGCGCTGTCGATCGACGGAGCGCAGCCCAGCCACCGCGGACCGCTGAGCTTGAACTCGCACGTACAAGCAGAAGGATTGTCCTTCTCGCTGGAATCGTTCGGACAGTGACAGTCAAAATGACAGTCAACAATAACAATCAACAGCCCCCAGCGACAGCAGCGACAGTCAATAGCGACAGTCAACGCCGGCAATCAATAGCCACAATCAATAGCCACAATAAACCGGGGGGTAAACCAGACGCGCAGGGTACATTTTCGCCGGAATCTACTCGGTTCGTGGCGGCCGGTACACCTTGAGTCGGTTGTATCGGAGCCGGTGCAGCCGAGCAGTATGGGCGGCCGGGGAATGCCAGTTGCGCTACCAGTGGGGCGGCCTAGCGAAGCCGAGGGCTGTCGATGGGGCCGCCGGCTGTCGGCATGGTTTGCGTGCCTTTTCGGGCAAGCGCGTTACAATGAAAACAGCAAAAACTCAGCCGGTGACTCGCTCGTGTGGCGAGTCGGGTTGCTGGCAAGCGCGATTTGAGCCGCAAGCGACTAACTTTTTTACCAGCCGTTTGGAACCATTGGGCAGAAGGTGATTGCCGTGGAAACGCAACTTAAGCAACAGGCGCAGTTTCCCGGGGCCGCCGACGCACCGGACGCCCACCCGACCGCCCAGCGGTTCACCTATACTACCGGCGCGCGGCCGCTGGACGGATACACTATCAAACGTGGCATAGGCCAGGGAGGTTTCGGCGAGATATATTACGCCGTCAGCGACGCGGGCAAGGAAGTAGCCCTGAAGCTAGTGCGCCGCAACCTTCAAGTCGAATTGCGCGGCATCCGCCAGTGTTTGAACGTCAAGCACCCCAATCTGGTCGATCTGTACGACATCCGCCAAGACGCCCACGGCGACACCTGGGTGATAATGGAATACGTGCCCGGCCTGTCGTTGGAGGATGCTTTGGCAGCCAATCCCAACGGCCTGCCGATGCAGCAGGCGCTGGCCTGGTTTCACGGCATAGCCGCCGGAGTGTCCTACTTGCACGACCGAGGGATTGTCCACCGCGATCTGAAGCCGGCCAACATCTTCTCCTGCGAAGGGCTGGTAAAGGTGGGCGACTACGGTCTGTCGAAGTTCATTTCGTGCAGCCGCCGCAGCGGACACACCGAGAGCATCGGCACCGTACACTACATGGCGCCCGAGGTAGCCAACGGCCGCTACGGCAAAGCGATCGACATTTATGCGTTAGGAGTGATTTTGTACGAGATGCTGACCGGTCGGGTGCCCTTCGAGGGGGAGAGCGTCGGCGAGGTGCTGATGAAGCACCTGACCGCCCGACCAGACCTGTCCCAATTGGCGGAGCCTTTCCGCAGCGTTGTCGGCCGGGCGTTGGAAAAAGACCCGAACAGACGTTTCGCCAGCGTGGCCGAAATGGCAGCCGCCTTGCCGCGTCCGGCGTCGGCTGGTGCGACAGCGGGGTGGGGAGTCGCCGTCGGCGCTCCGGCAAGCGGGAGTGCATCGCCAGGCGTCGCCGAGGGGACCGAAGCGGTTGTTCGCGCCGACGCGGCCGATGATGAGCCAATCCTATGCGCAGTGCGGGAGAACTGCGGAAAACTGCGCCGCGCATGGAAGCAATCGAACCTTCCGTTGCCGATAAAGATTTTGCTAATTGTAGCGCTTGTTTTCTTGCTGGCGCAGCACGGGCCATTGGTAATCGGCTTGGCGATCGTCGCTTGCATTTCGTATGGTGGCTATCGGCTGATACGGGAAATAGTCTTGGCCATCAAAGACCCACAGCGGACCGTTCAGCCGGTAGCGCATCCGGCAATGCCTCCAGCAGCGGCCAGGGCCGAGCCGGCCGCGCGGCAGCCGCCAGTAGTCAGGGCGGCGATGGCCCAGCCGGTTCCTGCGGCAGCCAGCGCGATGCGCAACGGGCGCTACGGGGACGAACATGCAGCGCCGTATGTTGTGAAGTCGTTTCGGCAGCGTTTGACCGAATTGCTCGGCTCGCTGCTATTCGGCTCTCTGGTCGCCACCGTGGCTGCCGGCATGATGCTGCTGATAAGCTCTTACGGCGGCGTCGTGCCCAAAATCGAACATGCGGCTTGGCTGGTGCTGGCGGCTATAGCAGGCACCTGGGCCGTGCTTGTGCCGGCGAAGTTCTGGGAACACCGTCAGGGTGACCCCGCACTGCGTCGCTTTACGATGATGGTCGTCGGCGCGGGAATCGGGCTTTTCGCGTGGTTTATTGCCGACGTGCTGCTGGTATCGCTGCCGCGGGCCGACCTGGGAGATTTGCACAAGTATCAGCTTCCAGCGTTTTACGGGCCCGATGGAACGGCGATGCCACTGGCTTACGTAGCCAGCTTCGCTACCGTGTTCCTGTTGCTCCGTTGGTGGAAACAGACCGATCCCTTGCGCCACACCAGACTCAGCTTATGGTCGGTAATCTGTACGGTGTTGGTCGGTGCGGCAGTAGGAGCTTTATGGCATTTTCCGCAATTGTGGGTGCCAATGGTTGTCGGATCGGTCTCGATCGCCGTACAAATGGCTAGCCCGTGGGTCGAATTCGATAAGCGGCACAAGAGGATGCTGAGGCACGGGTGAACGATACCCCCAGCACACGAATATGGTGCTGGTCACTGTGGCAGCGCGTGCTGTTGAAGGGCTAGTGGAATGACTTTTACGGCTGTCTTGACTGGTGTGTGTACCGCCTTGGGGCTGTTCCTGTCGATGGGCTTTATCGCCATGTGGGGAGTTGTTTTCCGCCGTCGAGCCGAACCGAGCATGGCCCTGGGATGCGCGCTGCTGGCCGTGGGCGTAATGCTGTTTTCGATGATGGTGATGCTGGGGCTTCCTTTCGCTTACTGGTCGCGCCCCTCGCCGCAAAGCTGGCAGCGGGTTTCGGTTTTGCGTCCGCCGCCCGACCGGCCCATGCCAACCGACAAACAACCGAAGCGTGATCGCCTTGACGGACACATTCAGGACGACCGAGCTGCCGATGGGAGAACCAGCAATCAGTCGGGCGGACAAACCGGGCGGCCCGAGTCCTCTGTGATACCTTCCCCGGCGGACCAACCACCCTTGGTAAGCCAGGCCGATCCGCAGCCGACGGGGCCTGGTACCCAGCAGCAGAGCGGGCCGCCAGCTCCCGCCACGAGCAACCCCCAGGCGAACGTCAATAACAGCGGCGCGCAAAAATTGCCGCCGGCAGGGGAAGCCGGGGCTCTAGCCGAATCAGGCAGTACCGGCAAGGCCCAGTCGAAGACTCCCAGCGACGATGTAAACGCAGAATCGGCCGATCTTCTGTCGCGCGCAATGGCCAGAGGAATCAAAGCAGCGCTAGACTTCCTGGCCAAAGAAGGCGCGCTGGAGAAAAGCAACGAACAGGAACATGGCTCCGGCGATACGTCCCCGACTGCAAATCAGAAGGCAACGCAAACTACGCAAGCCGGTAAGCGGCCAGAGGATAAATCCGCCGGAGTCTCGACCGCAGGAGCTTCGGGCGAAGCCACCACTGTTATCAAAAACGGCCCTGGTGCCACAACCTCCGATTCTCTTATCAAAAACGGCCCCGTTGCCACAGCCTCCCACTCTCCCGAAAACACCCAATCTGCTACGGCTACGAATTCTGCCGCAAACACCCAGTCTTCCGAAAACGCCCAAGCACTGCCCAAAGCCAACGACGAACTCAAACCGGCTGCACCCCGGCAGCGACCCGCTTGGGTCGATACACCGCTGGAGCGCACACCCGACGGGCATCGACTGGCGCTGAAGGTCGGGCCATGCTTCAGCAGCGACGAATGCCGCAGAAGCCTGCCCGACGAGCTGCAAAAGGCCGTAAATCAATTCGCCCGAGAGCACCTGCAACTGGATTCGGCCGACAGCATTCGTCTGGAGCCGGAAGTGTTGCAAACCACCCTGGTACGCGACACCTGGGAAGAGACGATCGAGACTTCGGTGGGGCCTACTGTCTGGTTGCATGTGTTGGTGGAGTTCGACCGGCGGGCGGGAGTTTTGATCAAAGAAGCTTACCGACAAGCGGTGATCGAGCGGCGGTTGAAGTCGGTCGGAGCTATCCTGGGTTGTACGCTTTTGCTGTTGGGGATAGCGTACGTTGGACTGCGGACCGACGAGCGGCTGGCCGGCCGCTTCCGCTTGCTGATGGTGACTATGTGCCTGCTAGTGGCAGGAACCGCTAGCGCCGGCACGGTGTGGTTGCTGCGGCAACTGGCGCACGGTTCGTAAATTTTGCCAAGGGGGCGTTCTGCGCACCGCAGGGCCAATGCCTGGCAGTACTGCAATGCCCAATGTCAAACCTCAACCAGTCCGACAGCGTGTTGGTTCGCCGCATTCAGGAAGGCCATGCCGAGGCATGGAGCGAGTTGATCGCGCGCTACGAAGGACGTCTGCTGGCTTTTGCGGAAAGCCGCACGCACGACCGTTCGGCGGCTGAGGACATCGTGCAAGAAACGTTCCTCGGCTTTCTGACTAGTCTGCCCAATTACGACCGGCGTCGCTCGCTGGAAGGTTACCTGTTCTCCATCGCTGCCCACAAGCTGACCGACTATCTGCGTCGCCAGCATCGCCGGCCCGAGTTGTCGCTGGCCGCCGCCGAGGCCGAACAAAGCGATTGGGAACCGCAGTCGCCGCAACGGCCGGCCAGCACCATCGCCCGCAGCCGCGAACGCCGCAAACTGGAGGAAGAGTCGGTGGCTACGGCGCTGGGCGAGTTGATCGAGCACTGGCGCACTACGGATCAGTGGACGAAGCTGTGCTGCGCCGAATTGTTGTTTGTACGCGGTTGGGCCAACAAGGAAGTGGCCGCCCGACTGGGAATCTCCGAGCAGACGGTGGCCAACTACAAGTTCGAGTTCATTGCCAAGATGCGCGGGGCGATCCGCAAACTGGGAGTGCCCGAGGACGTGTTCCCCGAATTGTACCAACAAATATAGCGCCTCCAGCGGCGCACCGGCCCTGTGTGGGAAGGGGCACTGTGTATCCCGGCTTTTTCCGGCGACCGTGGTGGGATGGCGAACACTTTCAGCCAAGCCGAGCTTGAAGCGTACCTGGACGAGGCCCTGCCCGCCGAGGAAATGGCCCGCATCGAAAAGGCCCTGCGCAGCGACAAGAACCTATTGGAGCGGTTGGCGGAAGTGCTTGCCCGGCGCAACGCCGGGATACACTCGGTCGGCGCGATCTGGCGTCGCTACCGGCTGAGCTGCCCGACGCGCGAGCAGCTCGGCAGCTTTCTGCTTGGCGCGCTGCCGGAAGCAGTGGCCGAGTACATCCGGTTTCATCTGGAATTGGTGGGCTGCCGATACTGCCGGGCGAATCTGACGGACCTCCAGCGGGCGCAATCGGAGTCTGTCGAGACGACTCGCTCGCGCCGGCAGCGTTACTTTCAGTCAAGCGCTGGCCATCTGCGGCGCCGTCGGTAGTGCCGCACCGCTCATCGGCTCCGTTTTACCGATGCTGGCGGAATCCGCCGTGTTTTGACATCTGTGCAGCGGCTGCCTAAAATGCGGCCAGTATGCGCAGATGCTCGCTACAGGAGCAAATCGGCCCTTAGCGTCCACGGGAGTACATCTATTCTCCAGGTCTGCAGCTAATGTACAAGTCTTTAGGAGCACAACTACGGTACAGGTATTCTCCAGGTCTTCAGGTATTCTACAGGTCTTTAGGAGCACAACTACGCTACAGGAGCACAACTATGGACCGACGAACTTTCTTGTCCACAGCAGCCGGTGCGGCGGTGGTCTCGGTGGCCCGTCATGCTCATGCGGCAGAACAAACCAAGCCCAAGCGCGTGGGTTTGATCGGCACAGGCTGGTACGGCAAGTGCGACTTGCTGCGTTTGATTCAAGTGGCACCGGTAGAAGTGGTTTCGCTGTGCGACGTGAACGCCAAAAACTTGGAAGAAGGGGCAGACATCGTGGCCAGCCGGCAGGCTTCCAAGAAAAAGCCACGCACCTACAAAGACTATCGGAGGATGCTGGCCGAAAAAGACCTGGACCTCGTGCTGATCGCCACGCCCGACCACTGGCACGCGCTGCCGGCCATTGAGGCGATGGAGGCCGGCGCCGATTTGTATCTCCAGAAGCCGATTAGCGTGGATGTGGTGGAATCGCAGGCCATACTGGCGGCGGCGCGTAAGCTGGGCCGGGTGGTGCAGATCGGCACCCAGCGCCGCAGCACTCCGCATCTGGCCGAAGCCCGCGACAGGTTCATCCGCGAAGGCAAGTTAGGCAAGATCGCCCTGGTGGAAATCTACTGCTACTACCACATGCGTTTCCGGGGCAATCCGCCCGACAAAGACCCGCCCGAATACTTGGACTGGGATATGTACGTCGGCCCGGCGCCAATGCGCCCGTATTGCGAAATGCCCTGGCGGGCACTGATGGAGTTCAGCAACGGCATCGTGGGCGACATGTGCATCCACATGCTGGACATGGTGCGGTGGATGATGGGGCTAGGGTGGCCGAAGCGGATTTCCTCCTCCGGCGGCATTTTTGTCGACAAGCAAAGCAAGGCCAACACATCCGACACGCAGACGGTGACCTTCGACTACGACGACCTAACGGTGGTGTGGCAGCATCGCAGTTGGGGCGCACCGCCCGACCCGAAGTACCCCTGGGGCGCGACTTTCTACGGCGATCGCGGCACGCTGAAGGCCAGCGTGATGAGCTACGACTTCATTCCGCAAGGCAAAGGCGAGCCGGTACACAAGGACGTGGAATACGAGCTGGAGCAGTATCCCGAGGACAAGACCGAGCCGCGGCTCGAGCGCCACGTCGCCCCGGCCATCCGCCGCCACATGCTGGACTGGTTGGCGGCTATCGAAAAGCGCGGCCGTCCCGTGGCCGACGTAGAAGAAGGGGCGATCTCCACGGCCTGTTGCATCCTGGGGAACATCGCCGCGCAACTGGGGCGTACCCTGAGCTGGGACCCGGTCAAGTGGCAAGTCGTCGGCGACGAAGAGGCCAACCGGCTGCTGCGCCGGCCGTATCGAGAGCCTTGGGTGCATCCGGAACCGGCTAAGTACGCCTGAGCTTTTCCTCAAACGGTTGACATAGCGCCAGCCTGTGTCGGGCTGCGCGCGGCAGCAAGAGGGGGGAGAAGATGAACGCGAGCATCTTCGCAGCAGCGGGCGTGCGCGCGTCGTGCGGCGCCGTTGCCTTAGCATTGCTTGTTTGGGCTTCCAACGCGGCTCCGGCGGGCCAGGCTGCCCCGGCCAACAAGCCCCAGCAGCAGTCGTCCGCGCAACAACAGCCGCAGCCTACGGCGGCCGAAAAAGTGGGGTTATCGTTCGTAAACTGGGGTTTCGAAAACGCCTCGCCGCTGCAATGGGATGTCGATGCCGAGGGCGTGCTCAACATCCGCCTGCTGTACGACTATGAGCGCAACTCGCCCAACCGTGCCGCCGGCCACTGGCACTTCCAGCTCCAGGGCCGACCCGGTGCAGAACTGACCCTGATGTTCCACAACTTCGAGAACATCTACAACCGGCGCCCCGGCGTGCCGGTGTCGAAAAACAGTATCTGCTTCCTTTCCGAGGACGGCCGACGGTGGCGCGCCGTGCCGATGGAGTTTCTCGAGGGCAATCGGCTGCGGTTGCGGGTAAAGCTGGAAAGCGGCACGCTGTATCTGGCCCGACTGGAACCGTACCGCATCTCCGACCTGGAAAAGCTCCTGGAGGAAATTCGCGGCCACAAGCTGGTCGAAATAGCCGACATCGGACGAACAGTCGAAGGCCGACCGTTGGAGATGATTCGCGTGGGAAATCCCGAGGCTGCCTTCGGCGTGCTGCTGCGTGCCCGCTCTCACTCCTGGGAACCGGGCGGCAATTGGGTAGTGCAGGGATTGATCCGCGCATTGCTGGAAGACGACGAAGTATCGCGCCGCTGTCTGAAACGGTACTGCCTGTACGTGATGCCCATGGCCAACAAGGACGGCGTTGCCCGGGGACTAACCCGCTTCAACATGCAGGGCCGCGACCTGAACCGCAATTGGGACCAGCCGGCTGATCCCCAGCTTGCACCGGAAAACCACGCCCTGGAAACGTGGCTGAAGAGGATGATCGCCGCTGGGAAACAACCCCAACTGGCGATAGACCTCCACAACGACGAAAGCGGCGGACTGCACCTTGCCCGCCCACCGGTAGAACATCTTCAGCGATACCTGGACCGCATGAAGCTCTTCGAGGAGCTGCTCCGCAAGCACACCTGGTTCACCGAGGGCAGTTCCGGCCCAGGTTTCCGCAACCCTGGCACCCTGGGCGAAGGACTGCTGGAACGCTTCGGCATCGACGCCTGCATCATGGAGCTGAATTGCAATTGGATCGCTGGGCTGAAGCAGTATCCTTCCGGCGCTGCGTGGGAACAATTCGGCCGCGGACTACGGGAAGTGTTCTTCGAGTACTTCGGCCACCTCGGCGCCGAAGCAGAAAACAAACAACCATGAACTGTCGTCAGTTCGTCGAGCAAAGCCCGCTGCTGCCTGCTGCGCCGTTAAAGTCTTTGCGATGAACGCAAGGCGTAGTGACCCTGATCTTCAGAGTTTTGCTGCGCGTCCAGGTATCTTCGTTTTGCGAAGATCGATAGGTTGTAGCATCTGCGCGCCTTGTTCCGCACCAAGGATTGTGTGGCGCGCGAAGCGCCCTGTTTCGGACGTAGACCTGCCGATCGCATTTGGGTTCGTTCCACTGCGCTGTGAAAGTTTGTGGTGGCAAACCAGAGGCAGTTCGCAACCGGCCAACAAATCGCTATAAACCTGTGTGCCAGTGGCCTATCACCGCGTCACGGCAAAGGAGATTCGTCGGACGCCCCAAAGTTTCCCCTCAGTTGACGGCCAATCTAGCAGCCGTCATACTGTGGCCGTTCCGAGATGCAATCGCATCGTTGCCAAATGACTTTTTTGGGGCGGGGTGATGGAGGACGGTAATGGCGTCGCAATCGATTGTATCGCAAAAGCTAGCTATCCATGGCGGTCCGAAGGCAGTCACAAACAAATTGATCGGCTGGCCGCAGTTCGACGAGCGGGCCATCCAGGCAGTGGTCGATGTGCTTCGCTCCGGAAAGGTGAACTATTGGACGGGTCCGAAAGGAATGGAGTTCGAAAAACGCTTCGCCGAGTGGCAAGGCAGCAAGTATGCCATCAGCGTGGCTACCGGCACGGCGGCGCTGCACGTGGCGCTATCGGCTCTGGGGATCGGTCCGGGCGACGAGGTGATCGTCCCCAGCTACACGTTCATCGCCACCAGTTTCGCGGTGTTGCAGGCAGGGGCCATTCCACGCTTTGCCGATGTAAACATCGAGGACCACTGCATCAGCGTGGCTTCGGCCGAAAAGCTGGTAAACCACCGCACTAAGGCTATCATTCCCGTGCATCTGTACGGAAACGTGTGCGACATGGACCCCATCATGGACTTCGCTCGGCGGCACAATCTGTATGTGATCGAGGACAACGCCGAGGCCTTCGGTGGGGTGTACAAGGGGCGGAAGACGGGCACCATCGGACACATGGCCGCGTGCAGCTTCTGCCAGAACAAGACCTTTACCACCGGGGGCGAAGGCGGCATGGTCACTACCGACGACGAAGACCTGGCCTGGGAGGCCCGCAGCTTCCGCGACCACGGCTACGACGTCCGCGAGCGGCTAAACCTGTTGGCCCTGGAACAGAAACTGCCGTACATCCACAACCGGCTGGGTTGGAACTATCGAATGACCGAGATGCAATCGGCCATCGGACTGATGGAACTGGAGCGGATGGACACCTGGAACCTGCCCAATCGCCGCCGCAACGCCCACATCCTGATCGACGAGCTGAGCAAGTTGCCGCAGGTCAAGTACTTGCCCATCGATACTCCGGAGCGCCAAAACGGCTGGTACGTGTGCGCTTTTTCACTGGACATCGAGAACATGGGGTGCGACATCGCCCAATTCGTGGCCGCCGCCACCGCCGAGGGCTGCCCCTGCTGGAAAGTCTTTTGGCCGCAGTGCCACACCGAACGGGCGTACAGGGAACACAACGGTTTCGGGCGGACCGGCTTCCCGTTCAAGTCGAAGGAATACACCGATCCGGAAAGCGTCGATTACAGCCGGGTGGAGGTCCCCAACGCCCTCTGGCACGAGACTCACACCTTCACTTGCTTTGCGTTTCCTACTTACACCGAAGACGACATGAGACAAATAGCCGCCGGATTGGTGAAGGTTATCAAAGCGTATAGCTGACGTACGGCCTGCGGCGGCCAGCGATTTTTGGGCACTCTGATAGCAGCGGTAGGAACATGCCGCAATGGCGAAATGTTGGTGCAATCTGCTTGCCGTGAGGAGTCGGTACGCTTTGGGCAATATGGGCGATATACAGTCGCCAGTTTGCATCAAGCGGTGGCCGCAGGGTGGGAGCATCCGATATGGCTAGAGGCAAACTGAACATCGGTGTCATTGGCGCCGGGGGCATCGCCCGACGCCGCACCATCTCCGGCATGTTGCGCGCCCGCAATTGCCGGCTGGTGGCAGTGATGGACCCGGTAGGCGTGGAGCAAGTGGCGGCCGAGTTCGGCGTGGGCGCGGCTTATACGACTGAAGAACAACTGCTGGCCGATCCGAATGTGCAGGCAGTTTACATCGCCTCGCCGGTGTATTGCCACGCCAAGCAAATCGAGATGGCCGCTGCGGCCGGCAAACACATCCTGTGCGAAAAGCCGCTGACGATCGATCTGGCCAGTACACGGGCCGCGGTGGAAACCTGTCGTCGCCACAATGTGTTCCTCCAAGAGGGATATATGATGAAGTTCCACGGCGCGCATCAATTGATCAAGCAACTTATCGACCAGGGGCGGCTGGGCAAGATCGTCTATATGCGCGCCCAGCTTTCTTGCTGGTATCCGCCCATTCCCGGCGCTTGGCGACAAGACCCCAGCACCGGCGGCGGTGGAGCGCTTATCGATATGGCCACCCATCTGTATGACCTTCTGAGCTACTTCGCCGGTCCGGTAGTCGACATCACCGCCCGCTGCGGCAATCTGGTTCACAATTACCGCTCTGAGGACGCCTCCACCACTTTGCTGCAATTTGCTTCCGGCGCGCAGGCTACGGTGGATTGCTTCTACTGCATACCAGACGAGGCCAGCCGCACGCGCCTGGAAATCTACGGCTCGCAAGGGGCGGTTCTGACCGAGGGAACCATCGGGCAGGGCAGTCGGGGGAAAGTGGAGGGAGTTTTCGGCCTGGGCGACGCGCCATACGATCCTACGCAGTCGAAGGATGTCGAACGCCGTTTCCGCCGCTTGCCGTTCAAGGCGGTCAACCCTTACACGGCCGAGTGCCAGTACTTCGCCCAGTGTGTGCTGGAAGGCCGCCAGCCGGAGCTTAACGGCCCCGAAAACGCCCTGTACATCGCCGAGCTGACCGATCGGGCTTATCGTTCTGCCGGCCGCGAGGAAAGCTGAGCCGCGGAAATCGGCGCGCACGACCGAAAAGGCCGAGTCTGCCGAAGGCTGTCATGACGTCATCGGGTCACGGCGTCTTCGAGTTATGGCGTCGTTGGGTAGCTTTTCGCGGCGAACCGGCGGCAAACGAGTTGGACTGGGCAAGCCTTTCGGCCAACAAGGTCAGCCCCGTTTTGCTGGCTTTACAGGTCGTCCCAAACCGGCGCGACTTGCCAAAAGCAACGCATTTTGCGCACAGAGCGGATTTGCCGATTTTCTGGACTGTGCCGGTTTTCCGGGCCGATTAGCTTCTCAAGAGGCCCGCTCAGCGCCGCTCCTGCGGTCGTCGCTGGAACCGACACAACATCGTTTCCGCACGGCTTTCCCTTTGACACAAAGCCTGCTATGTGCGGCAGCGGGAGCCTCGCGCGATGCAGTTCCCGCAAGATACTAGCGAAAGGATACCTCTGCGATGAAGCGACCCATTCTGTTTGTTTGCGGCGCCGCTTTGCTTGCGGCAGTGGTGGGATGCACGACCCCGGGACGTCAATGCACAGGTTTGATTCGCGGCAGTTGCCAGCAGGCGCCGGAGACGTGCGCCTCGTGCGCCGATTGCGGCCAAGCAGCCTGGCGCGATCCGGCCGTGGTGGCCAAGCGCGCAGTCGACCCGGGCCGGCCGAGCCACGGGCGCGGTTGTCCGCATTGCCGCGATCGGGGACCGGCAGTTAAAGACCCTGGGCCAGCAGTCGGCGCGGTAACCTATCCGTACTACACGGTGCGCGGCCCGCGCGATTTCCTGGCCAAGAACCCGCGCAGCATCGGCCCCTGAGAACCGCGGCCGATTGTGCCGTCTTCACCGAGGCCCCGGCCAGCATCGGCAAGCAGCGACCGGCGGCGTGCGGACTACGTTCGCCCTGATGCAGCAGCACGGACCGGTCAAACCAGTTCCGGCTTGATGCCGAACAACTGGCAGAACTGCGCCAACTGGCGTTTGAAATCACCGTACAGGAAAAGCTGATGGAAGCCGGGATAATCGAGCATTTCGGTTACGCCGTCGAGCTTTACCATCACCGAGACGACGCATCCGCCGGCCGGCGGCACTGAAACGTTCTCCAGCACACTGCCAGCCGAGATGATCATCCGTGGCGGCGTGCTCTCGCCAGCCGTCAGCACGTCGCAGCAGGTAACGCGCTGCCCAATCTTCCACACTGGCCGGGCCGTGGCGTCGCGCAGGCCGTGATGATGCGTGATGTCGTACGGTTCGGGCGGCGTGCCGAATCCGCCTAGCCGGGTGGGGCAGGAGCAATGGGCGCCGATCAGCGCCTCGCGGGCCGTCTCGGCCACCGGGTCTTGCTGGAAGCCGGGGCGATCGAACAGGTACTGGGTGATGACGTGGGTGGCCACTGCGCCGATGTCGGCCTCGCAGGCCGCCGGCACGCCGTCGTCATTCATCTTCGACCAAGCGATGCACGGCAGACTGACCTTCGACCGCCCCAGCGCGCCAAGGCAGTCCATCGTAATGGCATCGCATTGATGCCTTTCCAGCAATGTGCGGGCGACTACGTAGCTCTTGATGCCGTTGATGACGTCCTGCTCGGTCGCGCCGGTCAGTTTGGTTGCGCCGCCAATCAGAGCATTGGCCATGCCGAGCACTTCCGGGGTAGTGGGTGTCTTCTCGTA
The DNA here is from genome assembly GCA_938015445.1 of uncultured Pirellulales bacterium. Classification (GTDB taxonomy): domain Bacteria; phylum Planctomycetota; class Planctomycetia; order Pirellulales; family Thermoguttaceae; genus CALLPE01. The sequence goes on along the minus strand of CALLPE010000005.1, from coordinate 16,046 downwards.
CTCTTCCAGGAACCACTTGGCGGGAATGTAGCGCAGCGATATGCCCAGGTGTGGCACTTCGGCCTCGTGCTCCTTACTGCCAGCGATGACCAGACAGCGCGTGGCCCGCATCTTCGCCCCGGCGGCCAACATCTTCATTCCGTAACGGACCTGCGCGAAGTCGTCGGTCGAGGCGATGAAACCGCCCACCTTGCGCGCCAGCGGCGCAGTGTTGGTGGTAAACGAACTGCCCACAGGCGAGAAGACCACCGTAGGGATGCCCGAACCGATCGCCTTGCCCGCCGTGGGCCAGGCGTGCTCTTGCCGGTCCAGCAGGACCAGCAGCAGACCGTCTGGACGGTCTTTTTCGGCGGCCTCCAGCCACTGATCGGCCTCGGCGTCGCTGTAGATCGGCTCTCCGCGCAGCTCCAGTTTGACGCCCAACTGTTTGGCGGTTTCGATAATCTGGGCGGTGTATTTTTCGCGGGCAGCGTGGCCGTCGTAAATCTGACCCGGCCAGCGCATCCCGTACTCGCCCTTGCGGCGCACAAAACACGCGCGGATGCTAGGCACACATTTAGAGGCCGGCCCGTGCTGCACGATGCGCTGCGGTTGCTCCTGGGTTGCATGTGTCAGTCGGGCAAGCAGCGGGGCCGCAGCAATCGCACCTGCTGCTGCTGTTACGAAACGCCGCCGGCTGATGGCACGACAAACAGAACATCCCCGTGGACATGCTGCGTTATTAGACATGTTCGGCCCCCAATGGCTAAAATACTGTGCTTGTCCGGACCGCACCGTCCAAAACTAAAACGCGCTTTGCCAGAAACGCCCTCGGCTGATATTCTAACCAACGCCGTGTCGTCAGGAAAACGATTCGGCAGGATGGTATTGCTTATCGGATTTAGCGGAGTGCGGCGTTGCCCTGGTGGTATATTGCGGGCATTGCGGTAGGGCTGGCGATGGACGCTTTCGCTGTGGCCATCGCCGCGGGCATCAAACTTGCGCCGGTCACCAAAAGACAGACGTTCCGGCTGGCGTTCCACTTCGGGCTGTTTCAGGCCCTAATGCCGCTGTTGGGCTGGCTGGCCGGGAGTCGTATCGTCGGGCACATACAAGCTTTGGACCACTGGGTGGTCTTCGGACTGCTGGGATACGTCGGTGTGAAAATGCTTTGGGAGGCACGAAGCGACAAACCCGCAGCAGCCAGCGATCCGACGCGCGGCTGGATGCTCGTCACTCTCTCGATCGCCACCAGTATCGACGCCCTGGCCGTGGGACTTAGCATGGCTCTGCTGGAAGTGTCTATCTGGGCGCCAGCTTTGGTGATCGGCTTGGTTGCAGCAGCCTTTACAACGGCGGGAATCCTGGGCGGTAGCCGACTGGGGAAGCGCTGGGGCCGCACGGCCGAGGCCGTCGGCGGTTGCGTGCTGTTGGCCATTGGCGCTAAAGTGTTAGTCGATCACTTGATGTTATAGCCCCGTCGCCCACCCGGGACGATCCGCTCTACCGACGCCGACCAGTCTTGCCGACATCAGGCATCCACCTTTTGCCGTGGGCAAATCATCAACTATCGGACTAGCAGCGCGGCCAGACTGCACGCATAAAAGCCTTCAGAATGCTCGGCGCTTTTCTGTCTTTTTCCTGTCTTTGTGGCTTTGTGGCTTTGTGGCTTTATGTGTCTCTGGCTTTGTGTTTCTTTGTCTTGTGTCTTTCTGGCTTTGTGTCTTTATACCCTGGTGGTTTGTTGTCTTGCTATTTTTTGGTGTCTTAGTGTCCCGGTGCTACACACACATCCTATTTCTGGTGTCTTAGTGTCCCGTGATTCACACACAGCGCGCCTCGAGGTTGCGCCCTGGCTGTTCGGATACGGCAGGGCGACAGGCCCTTTATCGGCCAGCGAGCGCCTCGGCAGCCATTTGCCGGAGCTGTTTATGGAGCGGCTCGGTGGCGGCAGCCAGTAGTCGGGCTTTTTGCAGGTCGAACGGCCCGCCATCCGGGGCAGTAACTACTCCGCCGGCCTCGCTGATCAGCAGCACGCCGGCGGCCACGTCCCAGGGGTGGGTGCTGTAGGCCCAGTAAACGTCGAACCGTCCGGCGGCCAGATACGCCAGGTTCAGCGATGTGCATCCGGTCCGTCGCACCGACTGGCAGCGGAACACCGCCTTGTTGAATACCAGCAAATCGGGCGAATCGGCGCGCAGGTCGTAGGGGAAGCCCACCGCCCCGATAGCCTCGGACAAATCTACCACGCCGCTAGTGCGCAGCGGTCTGCCGTTGAGCGTGGCGCCCTGGCCGCGGACAGCCATGTAGCACTCGTCCCGGTTCGGATCGAACACAGCCCCCACCAGTATCGTGCCTTGCCGCTCTAACGCCAGCGACACGGCGAAATGTGGCACGCCGTGGGCGTAGTTGGTCGTGCCGTCGAGCGGGTCGACGATCCAGCGATAACCGGCAGGAGCGTCCGCGCCGCCGGGCGGGCCTTCCTCGCCGACAAAGCCGTGATCGGGAAAGGCTTCGAGCACGATTCGGCGGACGACATCCTGGGCCGCCAAGTCGGCCTGCGTAACCAAGTCGGAAGGCCCTTTTTTGTGGACCTCGAATCGGCCGATCCAGCCGAGGATCTCCGTCCCGGCCCGACGCACCGCCTCTTGGCAGATTTCGGCGAAGCGTTGCAAATCGTTCATATTTGTCATCGACGTTTGTTAACGAAGTTGGATGGTTTGTTGCGCAACGTCTGGCCGGCTTACGGGCGGCAAAGCCGTTTGCGCGCTGGCACTGGCCCGATGGTTAATCTTATGCCCCAGGGCACAGAGGGCGCGACTTCAAGCCGAGACTTAAAAATTGAATCCAACAGTTTCGCAAAAATTGAATTCAACAGTTTCGCACAGGGGGCCGGTATGCTACAAGACCCCGACGCGGTGAACCTCGATCAGCGCCCGGTGGCTAACATGGCAAAGCTTTTGCCCGACGGCACCTCACCGGCGGCTGCCGGTAAAATGGAAAAGCAAGGCGGTTTTCCGAGCTACCTCGTCTCGATACCCATTTTGCTGCTTCGACTCCGGGCACAAGCCGGCGAGATCGAACTGGGATGCCAAAGAGCAATCCGGGATGCCAAAGAGCAATCAGGGAAGGCAAAGATTGTGCATCGAACCGCGCGGGTGTTGACACCCGACGGCAAGAGGGCTAAGAAGGATGGATAGGCGGCGGTGTCATTATTAACAGTAGAAATAGACGCGCAGTTGAGCTTGGAAATACGCGGCAGACGATCGCACTGCGCAGTTTCTGCTATCGTACGTGGCCTTTTGAAGCGGCTTGCCTTGGCATGAAGGGAATGGTTGCAAGACAGTTGGCCAGCTTCGCACCGTCGGTGGTGGTCGCTTTGATCGGCCTGATGGTTGTGCTGGCTTGGACGGTCACCCCGCCGCCGGAGCTGCCGATGCGCATTCCCGGCATGGACGACGTGCCCCCGCCCGAACCGGCCGCCATGACCGCTTTGCAGGATGCGCCGGGCTTTTTGACAGCCGGTGGTGCAGCGGCCGCTGCGCTGGGCGTAGGCTGGCCGCTGGTGGACGCGATCGAAGCCCCTGCTCGAAGCGCAGCATCCACAGGTCTGATCCTGGGTGCGCTGGCCAGTGGTCCGCCGCTGCCTGGCCGCCCGACTGTCGGCCCTGGGCGAGCTTCCACCATCGCTGCCGCTTGGCCATGGTTTCGTGGCCCCAACCGCGATGCGGTCTGCACCGTCGGCCCTCGACTTGCGCGGAGCTGGCCTCCGGGCGGACCTCCGCGACTGTGGTCGGTCGACATGGCCGAAGGTTACGCAGCGGCGGCTGTGGCCGGCGGTCGGGTTTATGTGCTGGACTATTGGCACGACCAAGCGGCGGCGCTTTTGCGGCGACTAGCGCCTGCCGTTCGGCAGGCATTGGCCGATGGGCTGGAGACAGCCCCCGACGACCCCGCAGCGGTACGTGGGGCAGTCGCTGCGGCGCTGGCGGCTCGGCACGACTCTGCCACAACCGGCGGTGGGGAAAGCCGGGATTCGGGCCGCGCCGGCCAAACCGGGCTATCGGCGGCCGAGGTCGAGCTACTGTGCTCCGAGCTTTCGCAGTTGCTTCAGCAAGGGCGCAGCCGTCTGCTGTTGGCCCTGCGGTCGGGGCAAATCGACTTGATAGATCGCTCCGGCGACTTGATGCGCTGTCTGTCGTTGGACGACGGTCGGGAAATCTGGCGGAACGGCTATCCGGTCCAGATCAAACCCCATCATGGCATCACGCGGACCGTCCCGGCTGTGGTGGACAACTACGTCATCTCCTTCGGCCCCAAATGTCACGTGGCCTGTTGGGACGCCGAGACGGGCAAGCCCTACTGGCTTATCGACCTGGTGCGCGACCACGGCGCAACGGTGCCCGAGTGGTACGCCGGCCAGTGTCCGCTGGTCGATGAGAAGACCGGTCGGCTGGTGTTGGCCGTCGGCGGCTCGGCATTGCTGATGGCTGTGGACTACCGCACCGGCGAGATAATCTGGCGCAGTCCGAATCCGCGCGGCTGGACGATGACCCATTCGTCGATCATGCCTATGGAACTGGCCGGCCGGCGGATGTACGTGTATTGCGGCAAGGGCGGTGTGGCTGGGGTGTCGGCAGACGACGGCACGATACTCTGGGAAACCACCCAATGGCAAGTGAGCATGGCCACTTGTCCTTCGCCGGTGGTCTTCGACGACGGTCGGGTGTTCCTGTCGGGCGGGTACAACTCCGGCTGCATGATGCTGGCGATCGAGTATTCTTCGGCCCACGGACAATTCGCCCCTCGAGTTGTTTACCACGAATCGCCCAAACTGTTCGGCTCCGAGCAACAAACGCCTGTGCTGTACGGCGGGTACCTGTATGGGGTGCGTCAACGCGACGGGCAGCTTGTGTGCCTCGACCCGCAGGGCAAGCAGATGTGGGCCAGCGGGCGCGATAAGTTCGGCTCGGCCCCGTACATGATTGCCGATGGCCTGATCCTGGCACTGGACGACCAGGGCCTGTTGACCATCGCCGAGGCCACGCCAGAAGCCTACCGCCCGCTTGCCCGGGCGCAGGTCATCGAAAACGGCGTGCAAAGCTGGGGCCCGATGGCGCTGGTCGACGGCAGGCTGATCGTCCGCGATCTGAAGCAGATGGTATGCGTCGACCTGAGGGAACAGCCCCAAGGACGATAAATGCATGACGGCGTCCACGCACAAACTCTCGGCCATAGCAGGCGTTTCGGCGTTGTTGGCCGTCGCAGCGATAACGGCGACTGTCGTAGGGCTGTTGCTGAGCAGTGACCGACGAGTTGCTGACGTGCCTTCCCAGCCACAGCCGCAGCAAATCGATCCTGCACTGCAACTGTATCGGCAAGCGGCCGAATTGGCGGTAGCGCTGGAGGAGCCGCGGGCATTGGCGCTGCTCGACGAACAGCGAGTAGTTGTTGCCGGCGATCAGGTACTGCTGATCTATCGGCGCGACGGCACAGTGTTGAAGCGCATCGCCTTGTCCGAGCCACCGCAATGCGTGGCCGCCGGCAGCTCGCACCACCTATATCCACAGAGAATCTACGTCGGCTTCCGCAATCACGTAAAAGTGTTCGATACGGCCGGCGATCTGATCGCCGTTTGGCAGCCGCCGCGCGACAACGCCGACTTGCTATCGATTGCCGTCGCACAGCGCGACGTGTTTGTCGCCGACATCTCAAACCGTCTGGTATGGCGGTACGACACAGAAGGGCGGCTTTTGGGCAGCTTCGGCACACCCGTTAAAAGCCGCGGCTACCCAGGCTTCGTAATCACCACCCGCTACTTCGACGTAGCAGCCAGCAACGATGGTCTGCTTTATGCGGTAAATCCGCGCTTGCTGCGGATCGAAGGGTTCGACTACACCAACCCCGAGCAGCAAGTTCCCGTCCGTCATTGGGGACGCGGTTCGCCGCAGCTTGATGGGTTCTTCGGCTGCTGCAATCCCATACACATCGCAGTATTTGCCGACGGCCGGTTCGCCACCGCCGAGAAGGGATTCCCGTGGGTCAAGATTTTCTCGCGCCAGGGGGAATTCGAGGGCGTGGTGGCCGGCCCGGCGGAGCTTGCCGCGCCGGCGGCCGACCTGACGGTCGATGAAGATAACAACGTGTTGGTGCTCGATGCCGCCGCCAAGCGCGTGCGCATTTTTGCCCCCAAAAACTCGCAGGACGTGTCAGATAGCGACAAACGACAGTAACGCGGCAGCGATGCGTGCTGCGGCTGGCCAGTATCGATCGGCTGTGTCCCCGGCGCAGCAATTTGACAAACAACCAGCAGAGGCAAGGCTTCGGCTAGCCAGATGCCACCAGCGGCTCGGAACACCGGCGCCGTGCCGATGGCTCAATGTTACAATGAATCACGGCTTTGCCAACTTGGCATTGCCGCTGAGTGCAGCGCCGACAAGTATGAGTCTGACTTAACACTGCGGAGTGATCCGAACGTGGCAATCGACAACATACCGACCCGCCGGGCCTTCCTGGGCGACGTGTTTCGGGTGCTGGGCGCCGGGGGCATGTGCTGCGCCGGGTTGTGGCTGACGCTGCGCGCTGGCAGCGGCCCCCAGGGCCAGTCGCCCCAAACAAGCGCAGGCGGGAAATCGCCCGCGGCCGAACCGTTGCAGCCGCTGCCTCGGCGTCCCGGCAGTTATGTGTGGCAGATAGACCCCGACCGGTGCGTTGCCTGCGACGGCTGCCAGAAGTACTGCGTGCTGGACGTCTCGGCGGTCAAGGCCGTGCAGTGCTTCGCCCTGTGCGGATACTGCGACGTGTGCACCGGATACTTTCCCACCCAAGGTTACGTGCTGGAAACCGGCGCCGAGAACCACCTGTGTCCCACCGGGGCGATAAACCGCCGGTTTGTGGAGCGCCACGGCGACGAACGGTTCTTCGAGTACACCATCGACGAACAGAAGTGCATCGGCTGCGGCAAGTGTGTGGCCGGTTGCCGGCTGATGAATGGCTCGCTGTACTTGCAGGTGCGCCACGACCGATGCGTCAATTGCAACGAGTGCGCTATAGCCGTGGCTTGTCCGGCGCAGGCTTTCCGTCGGGTGCCCGCCACCGAGCCGTATCTGCTGGGCAAGAATATGAAAACTGCCATAGCCGCGCTGGAGCGTCGCCGACAAGCTGCCGGCGGGGCGTCGACTTAACGCGGTTAGGCTCTCGGCTGCCCCGCCCGGCGGTCATCCCGGAACGGAGGCAATAGTTTTCCCCAGCGTCAATATCGCATACGACTTGCCTGTTTATCCATTACGAATACGACTTGCCTGTTTATCAATATCGAAAACGACTTGCCTGTTTATGATCGGAAGACGCAGACGCACAGGACCGCCCGCCGAGAACTGCCAGGCGGCAGACGAACCGAACGCAGCGCCTGAAGCGCAGCGCCGGGCTGTCCGCTTGTATAGCGTTGCCACTTTGCGGCGCGGCAGCCTGTGTTCCATGCTGGTAGTGCTGGCGGCAGTCGTGGTCTGGCTTTTTGTGGCAGCTACGCTAATTGCCGGAGAGCCCGTCTATCCGCTACCGGAGTTCACCAGCGGCTACCAGGTGCCCGACGCCCTGCATCCGCCGCCGCGGCCCATGTGGCGTCATTATGCAGACTTGGCCTACTTGGTCGTGGCCCTGGCGTTGGCGGCGTACTTTGCGTTGGTGTTGCGGTGGCGGGCCGGATTGCTGGGTCTGGCTGTGGTATCGGTCATCTGGCTTGGGTTTTGGCGCAAGGGCTGCGTGTGTGCGGTCGGCGCGATCCAGAATGTCGCACTGGCCATCGGCGATCCCAGCTATGCCATCCCGCCGTTGGTGATAGCGATCTTCCTGTTACCGCTGGTGTTCACCTTGTTTTTCGGCCGGGTTTTTTGCGCGGCCGTGTGTCCGTTGGGCGCGGTCCAGGAATTGGTGGCCGTCCGACCGCTGAAAGTTCCCCGCTGGCTCGACCACGCTTTGGGATTACTGCCACATGTTTATCTGGGGGCGGCAGTCGTGCTGGCTGCCACAGGCACGGCTTTTGTGATCTGCCGGTACGATCCGTTCGTCAACCTGTTTCGCTTGGGCGGCAGTGCGGGCATGCTGCTGTTCGGCGGGGGAATGCTGTTGCTGGGCCTGATGGTCGGACGCCCATATTGCCGCTACCTGTGTCCGTATGGTGCGCTGTTGTCGCTTTTGTCGCCGCTTGCCCGTTGGCACGTCCGCATCACGCCCGACGAATGCATCAACTGCCGGATGTGCGAAGAAGCCTGCCCTTACGGGGCGATACTAGAGTCCACCACCACTCCGCCGCCGGACCGCAATTGGGGACGGCTTCGGCTGGGACTGTTGCTTTTGTCGCTGCCGGTTATAGTGGGGGTGTTCGCTTTCGCGGGATACCAGCTTCACTGGCCGCTGGCCCGGTTGCATCCCAGCGTCAGCCTTGCGGTACGCATGCAGGCCGAGTTGGCCGACCCTAGCATCGGCACTACCGAGGCCAGCGACAGCTTCCGCCGCACCGGCAGACCTGTAGAAGAACTGTACGCCGAAGCCGAACAGATCCGCCGCCGCTTCATCCCGGGCAGCGTGTTTTTCGGCGCTTGGGTGGGGCTAGTCTTCGGCGTGAAACTGGTGAGCTTGGCCGTTTACCCGTTCCGAAAACAGTACGAGCCGCACAAAGGCAATTGCGTCAGTTGCGGAAGGTGTTACTGGTATTGTCCCGTGGAGCAGGCCCGGCTGGGACTGATCCGCGATGTCGATTTGGATGCCTACCGGCGCGCGGCGCAATCGCCCTCACCGGGCGGCGATAAACCTCGACAGCTATGAGCGACAGCAACAACAGAACCGACGCCCCCTCCAGCGTGGTTGCGGTGGAAACCGCCTACAGGGCTGCGCTGGGTGTGGCCCTGGCCGCAGCGGTGTTCAGCATCGTAGTTGCCGCCTTGATGTGGTACGACTACAGCCAACGTCGTTTGACCGATCCGTTCCAGGACGAAACGTATCAGGCGCTGAAGGCGGCCCTGGCCGTTCAGCCCGACAACGAACAACTCAAACACCATATCCGAGTCGTTGACCTACGCCTGCGTCAGCAGTACTTCCGCCAGCGCACTTTCGCCGCCACCGGAGCGGTGTTGCTTTTATCAGGCGTGGCCGTGTTTCTGGCGTGCCTGCGACTGGCGCTGAGGTTGCGCCGCAAACTCCCCATGCCATCGCCGCCCGAGTTGCTGGCAGACGAAGAATCGCCGGCCATGCTGTGGGGACGTTGGGCGGTAGCCGGGCTGGGCTTGGTACTGATTGCCGGTGCGTTGGGTCTTAGCTTCACGCTGCTGAAAAGCACTCCCCTGCCGACCGCCCTGCTGCCAACCGAAGGCCACCGGCTGCCCACCGCAGGCCCCGCTGGGCAGACCGAGCAAGGAACCTCCTCAAGGCAATCGTTGCCGCAAGATGCTGTAGCCACAAAACTCCCCGATCAGCTCGGTGATACTTCTCTGCCGCTCTGGCCAGAAGCCGCCCGCTATTGGCCGCGTTTTCGCGGTCCGGGCGGGCTGGGGGTATCGGTATACACCACTCTGCCGGTAAGCTGGAACGCCGAGACCGGAGAAAACATCCTTTGGAAGTCGCCAGTACCGTTGCCCGGCGTCAACTCGCCGATAGTTTGGGAAAAACGAGTATTCGTCACCGGGGCAGATGAAAAACGCCGGCAAGTGTACTGCTTCGACGCCGACAGTGGGCAGTTGCTCTGGTCGGCCGATGTCCCTGGCACGCCGGAAAGCACCGCCCGCGTGCCCAAGGTCATGCCCGATACCGGTTTTGCCGCCCCCACGGCTGCGACCGACGGTCAGCGCGTGTATGCCATTTTCGCCAACGGCGATCTGGCCGCCTTCGACATGCAGGGCAAGCTGGTCTGGAACCTGAGCCTGGGGATTCCCGACAATAGCTACGGCCACGCTTCTTCCCTGGAACTGTACAAGGGCCTGCTGATCGTGCAGTTCGATCAGGGCACGGCCAAGGAAGGCAAGTCGCGACTATATGGCCTGGAGACGACCACGGGCAAGATCGTCTGGCAAACGGCCCGCGAAGTGCCAAACTCGTGGTCGTCGCCGATAGTGGTCCGTGCCGCTGGACGCGACCAACTGATAACCTGTGCCGATCCCTGGGTGATCTCCTACAATCCCGCCAATGGGCAGGAGATATGGCGGGCGAAGGTTTTAAAGCAAGACGTGGGGCCATCGCCCACGCTGGCCGACGGTTTGATATATGTGGCCAACCAGTATCCATATCTTTCGGCCATCAAGCCCGACGGCGCCGGCGATGTTACCACATCCCACGTGGTCTTTACCGCCGAAGACGGCCTGCCGGATACTTGCAGCCCCTTGGCTACCAAGCAGTTTGTGTTCCTGTTAACTTCCGACGGGCTGCTGACTTGCTACGACGCCAAAACTGGCGAGAAGCTTTGGGAGCACGATTTCGACGGCTTGCCGTTCAGTTCGTCACCGGGACTGGCAGGCAAGTTGGTTTACTTGGTCTCGAAAGAGGGAAAATCCTTCGTGGTCGAGCCGACGCGAGAAGGTTGCAAAATCGTCGCCGAAGGTAACCTGGGGGAAGAATGCGTCACAAGCCCGGCCTTCCAGGATGGCCGCATCTACCTGCGCGGCCAGAAACACCTGTTTTGCATCGCAGAGAAAAGCAACTAATCGCCCGCTTGCTTGGCCCAGCCGACGACGAATGGCCGCATTTTGCACCGCCCAGAAAAGCAACTATCGCAGCGCGAAGCAAGTAATCGCCCGCCGGTGCGCAGCCCGGTACCCAACCTGTAAAATGAAATGATAAGTATTGAGCCGCTGAAGATCATATTTGCCCAGATGATATTGGCCCAACGACGAAAAAAGCTTTCGCCTATCAGCCTACGTCGTAAACCCCGCCGCAGTCGCTCCGAAGGGCTTTTTCCCGCAAACACTAAACTCTCGCCCGGCGTGTACATATAATCAATCATCCACGTATGCGGCAACTAGACATTAGCTTCGTCGATCAAACCGTCGAACGTCTTGGTCGCGGTCGGCAGATGGTCATCCCCATCTTGCAGGCCATCCAGGAACACTATCGCTGGCTGCCTCCGGAGGCGCTGGAGCGGGTGTGTCAGCTCACCGAAATCACTCCCGCCGACATCACCTCGGTATCCACCTTTTACACACAGTTCCGCCACCGGCCAGTCGGACAGTACGTCGTTAGCATCTGCCAAGGTACGGCTTGTCACGTCAAAGGCGCCGGGTTGGTGCACGAGGCCCTTCAGCGCCGTTTGCGGATTGCCGAAGGCGCCGACACCGATCCGCAAGGCCTGTTCACGCTGGAGACGGTGGCTTGCCTGGGCTGTTGCACGCTGGCCCCGGTCATCCAGATCGACGGAGTGACCTACGGCCGGGTGAACCCGACCAAGATCGACCGTATCATCGCCGATTTTCTGCGCCGCCGACGCCGGGCAGCACGGCAGCCGCAGCGGCAGCCAAAACCCGTAGGGGCAGCGGTCGGCGAAATCCGCGTCGGGCTGGGTTCGTGTTGCCAAGCGCAAGGCAGTGCGCAAGTGCACGAGGAAATATTGCGCGTCCTGGAGCGCACCGGCGCACCGGCAACGGTAAAGCCGGTCGGTTGTGTGGGGATGTGCCATAACACGCCGCTAGTGGAGATCGTCGCCATAGGCCCATCGACCGCCGAAAGAGTTGTCCGATCAGGTAATTCCGACGGAAGACGCGAAACCGCCCAACCGCAGCGCTGCTCCACGCAAGCGGGCCAACAGTCCGATATGCGGCTGTTCACCAAAGTCCGCCCCGAGGACGTACCACAGATCGTCCTGGAGCACTTCAGGCCGCGGGGATTGGTGCGCCGGCTGAGTTATCGGCTTTCGCAATGGCTCGACCGGCTGTACAGCGACCGACCTGAAAGCGACGAAAGCGGAAAGCCGGTCACCCTGCGCGATCCACCGGTGTGCGCTTTTCTCGGCCCGCAGTTGCGCATCGCCACGGAGTACTGCGGGCAATTGGAACCGACCGATCTAGACGAGTATCGCCGCCATGGCGGATTTGCCGCATTGAGCCGCGCTGTGCGGGAACTTTCGCCCGAGCAGATCATCAACGAAATTTCCCGCAGTGGACTGCGCGGCCGGGGAGGAGCGGGGTTTCCCACCGGCGTCAAATGGGCAACGGTGCGTGCGGCCCAGGGTGCACCGAAGTACATCATCTGCAACGGCGACGAGGGCGATCCCGGCGCGTTCATGGACCGCATGCTGCTGGAGTCGTTCCCCTACCGGGTAATCGAGGGGATGGCTATTGCCGCTCGCGCCGTCGGCGCAGAAGAGGGAATGTTATACATCCGCGCCGAGTATCCGCTGGCTGTGCAACGAATAACCGAGGCCCTGCGGCGATGCCAGCAAGAAGGGTTGCTGGGCAAGCGTATATTGGGAACCGATTTCTGCTTGCAACTATCGGTGGTGCAAGGCGCCGGGGCGTTCGTATGCGGGGAAGAAACGGCCCTCATCGCTTCTGTCGAAGGGCGTTGCGGCATGCCTCGGCTGCGGCCCCCGTTTCCCGCCCAGCAAGGACTGTGGGACAAACCAACGCTGGTAAACAACGTGCAAACATTCGCCCTGGTGCCCTGGATCATCCGCAACGGAGCGGAGCGTTTCGCTGCGGTGGGCACTGCAACCAGCAAGGGAACCAAGGTGTTCGCGCTGGCCGGCAAAGTGCAGCGGGGCGGACTGATCGAAGTCCCCATGGGCATCACACTGCGTCAGATCGTCGAACAGATCGGCGGCGGTGTGGCCGGCGGACGCAAACTCAAGGCCGTGCAGGTAGGGGGTCCCTCGGGTGGATGCGTACCGGCAGAACTGGCCGACACGCCCGTGGATTTCGAGGCCCTCACCAGCGTGGGGGCAATCATGGGTTCCGGCGGGCTGATCGTCTTAGACGACAGCGACTGCATGGTCGATGTGGCCCGCTACTTTCTCCGCTTCACCCAGAATCAGTCTTGCGGCAAATGCACCTTGTGTCGTGTGGGTACCCGCCGGATGCTGGAAATGCTCGACCGCATCGCCTCCGGCCAGGGCCAGGCCAAGGAACTTGACCAGTTGGAACAGCTCGCCCGCGCCGTTAGCGCCGGCAGCATCTGCGGACTGGGACGCACGGCCCCAAATCCCGTGCTCTCCACGTTGAAGTACTTCCGCGAGGAATACCAAGCCCATCTGGAAGGCCGTTGCCCGGCAAAAAAGTGCAAAGCCCTAATTAGCTACTACGTGACGACGGATTGCATTGGCTGCACGCTGTGCGCGCAGCACTGTCCGGTGGGGGCCATCCCCATGACTCCCTATGTGCGCCACCGCATCGACGACGACCAATGCACCCGTTGCGATACTTGCCGGCAGGTATGCCCGCGCGAAGCAATTGTGATCCGCTCGCCGCGCAGCGACGGGCACGAATAAAACCCCGATCGGCCACGCCGCCAGCGCGCATCGCCGGCAAAATCCGGCAGCCGATGCAGGCGCCGATATGGGTTACCGGGACGCCATACTAGTCGACGCTTGTTCAACGTCGGCAGGACAAGCCAACCCGAAGACCACGCTTGAAAGACCATGCCACGATTGCGGATCGACCAGCACGAGATCGATGTTCCACCGGGCACGACCGTGCTCGCCGCTGCCCGGCAGCTCGGCATCGACATCCCTACACTGTGTTATCTGGAAGGCTACCCAGCTTCCACCTCCTGCCTGGTGTGCGTAGTCAAACTGGCCAGGAACGACCGCTTCGTGCCCTCCTGTGCCACGCTGGCCGAGGACGGCATGGAAGTACATAGCGAAACCCCCGAAGTCCATCAAATGCGCCGCACCGCCTTGGAACTGCTTTTGAGCGATCACCTGGGCGACTGCCTGGCGCCGTGTTGGTTCGGATGTCCCGCGCACATGGATATTCCGTTGATGCTACGTCAGATTGCGGCGGAAGACTTCCGCGGGGCGATCGCCACAGTCAAAAGCGAGATTGCTTTGCCGGCTGTGCTAGGCCGTATTTGTCCCGCCCCCTGCGAGAACGTGTGCCGCCGCGCAGACGTGGACCAGCCGGTGGCCATCTGCCTGCTCAAAAGATTCGTAGCCGACGTGGACTTGGCTTCCGGCTCTGCGTATACACCGCCGCAAGCGCCCGACACTGGCAAGCACGTGGCGATCGTCGGTGGTGGGCCGACCGGACTGGCCGCGGCGTACTATCTGGCTCAGCAAGGGCACAAATGCACGATTTTTGAGCAGTCCGACCGACTGGGCGGACGGCTGTGGCAGGATGTGGCCACCGGCCGATTGCCGGCGGAAGTTCTCCAGGCCGAGATCGCCACATTGCTATTGCCGGGGATTGCAGTGCGGCTGGCAGTCCGCATCGGCCCGGATGAAGCTACAGTCCATCCGCAAATCGAAGCCAGCGGTGAAGCGAGCGGCTTGCCGGGCCGACTCGCGGAAGAACTCCCTGCCGCTGAGTGCGCTGCGAACGGACTATCTATGCCAGGGAACTCGCTTTGCCTGGCCGCTTTGCGACGCCAATTCGACGCCGTGCTGATCGCCTGCGGCGCCGCAGCGCGCGAGTATGCCGCCGGCTGGGGGCTGCAAACTGGCGCCAACGCAGTAGCTGTTGCCCGGGGAGAGTTTACCACAAATCTGCCCGGAGTGTTCGCCGCCGGTTGCGCCGCGCGCGGCAAGGCGATCGCCATTCGCAGTGCCGCCGATGGCCGGCAAGTAGCCGTGGCCATCGGCCAGTATCTTGCCCGGGGCGAACGGGAGTCTGGCTATGTGTCGCATACACCCGATACATCCGAGACTTCCCATTCTCCGCACTCTGCTACAGGGCCGCATCCCAACAAGGTTTCCCACTCCCAGAAGGCCGTAGGTAACGCGGCCAAGCTACCATCTACCTTTACCACCCGAATAGGGAAGATGGACAAAAACGAACTGGCGTTGCTCATGTCCGATGCATCGCCAGCGCCGCGAGCGGAGCCGAGCAGTGGGCTAGGCGCCGGCTATTCCCCCACCGAAGCCATCCAACAGGCTCGCCGCTGCCTGCACTGCGATTGTCGCGCGCTGGGCAGTTGCAAACTGCGGAAGTACTCGATCATTTACAACGCGCAGCCGCGACATTTCGCCGGTCAAAGGCGCCCATTCGAACGCTATACCGACCACCCAGAAGTGGTCTTCGAGCCGGGAAAATGCATCGCTTGCGGATTGTGCATCGAAATCGCCAAAGCCGATGGCGAGCGGATAGGGTTGACCTTCGTCGGCCGCGGTTTCGACATCCGGGTCGCCGCGCCGCTGAACAAGTCGCTGGCTGAAGCACTGCGAAAAGCAGCCGCTAAGTGCGTCAGCGCCTGCCCAACCGGGGCTTTGGCCTGGAAATACCCCCAGCCTGGGGAGAGCCGCCCTCAAAGTTGACCCGCCCGCGGTGCCATCTGTGTCGGGAACCAACGCGCGCGGAAAGTCGTCCAATATCTGTCCAAAAGCGTTTCCGCCGGCCCTCCAGGTCGTGGTTTGCGCTTCGGACCTGCATAACTAACGAGCCACGCAGCGTGTGTATAATAGGACTGATGTACGTAATTTCATGCCGAAAGAGAAGATAGCTGCGCCTGGGCTTCGGGCGGTTATTGCTCAGTAGGAAAGGGCCGCTTTCTCGGGAGGCCAACAAATGAGCTGTGTCAATCGGTTTTCCCTGTGGCCAGTCAGTACAGTCATCATCGTGGCCGTCGCGACAACGCTGGCGATGGCCATCGCCGCGGATTGTCTGGCCGATCAAA
The DNA here is from genome assembly GCA_938015445.1 of uncultured Pirellulales bacterium. Taxonomy (GTDB): domain Bacteria; phylum Planctomycetota; class Planctomycetia; order Pirellulales; family Thermoguttaceae; genus CALLPE01. The sequence continues at coordinate 260 of CALLPE010000005.1, read as the reverse complement.
GCCAGCCAGCCGCCTCGGCGCCTCAAGATGGTATTCGGCAAGATTCTATCCAGGTAGCGGTTGCCGAAAAGGACGATCCTAGCGCCGTGTGGCAGCAGTACTTCGCTGCCCACAATCCCTCCCCACAGGCGGTGCGCGAAGCGGTCCGCAAACTGATGAACGAGTCGGACCGACAGCCGTGGAAGCGGGCCCATGTTATCGCCCTGATCGAAGCCGCTCTGCGTCATGGGCAGGTGCAGCCGTGGATGTACGAGGCACTG
>CALLPE010000004.1 GCA_938015445.1 uncultured Pirellulales bacterium | reverse complement strand
CTTCGGAACCGAGGGTTGGGGGTTCGAGTCCCTCCGGGCGCGCTACCAGGCGCATCCTGTAACCCAATGCGCCTCAACAAGGCGCGGAATGTCGCTGCTGAAAAACAAGCTCGCGCTTGACAGCGGCTTGCCGTAAGCCGGACGCGGGGAGCATTACGCGGCCGCAAGCCTTCACGCCGTTACGCCACCGCAACCCTTCACACCGAAAGGCCCAACCCCTTGCCGCGCCTTGCCTTCCGGCCAGAACTCTAGCCCCCGTCGCCAGTTGCGTCGGTCGCGCAAGCTAACGCTCTGCCGATGTTGGCCCGCCGTTTCCGTGCAACTCGGTGCCAACCGACGCAACCGGCGGCAAGCAGTATAGCACTGGAGTTTACCCAGTGTTGGTCTTGATAGATGAAGAAAAATAAAACCTCCTTTCGCTAAAACTTACAGTCAAGCAACCAACAGCGAAAGGAGGTCAGGGATGACCGGCAAATGATTGCGGCAAGAAGTTCGACGTAAATGGAACGGCTTCGCCATGGATTTGGCAAGCCTGGTTTCCGGTCCCCGGCGCATGCCGAGCGTCCGGCCGTCCGAGCGGGGTAGCTGGGTGGCAGTAACAATTGGCCAAGGGGGTTGCTGCGGTCGGCTTGGTTGGCTGCCGAGCGACCAACTGCAAAGGCGGTGTGTGGCGGTGCGGGGTATGACGTCCGACGCTTCGACGGTTGCCGCGATGGGCGTTTTGGCTATCGACTGCCCGGCTTACGGCCGATGCGTACCGGGCAAGGAACTCAACGGCTGCACTGGGCGTCCACCTGCATCGCTGGTCAGGCAACTGCCATGCCGCGCGCACCGGCGCGGCAGTGGGCGAAAGGAGTCGCGCCGGCTAGCCGATGGTGGAGCAATACCGCCGCTATGTGGGGTCACGGCTTGACTGCGCTGGCTAAGCCGACCTAAGATAGGCCGTTCCTTGGTACCTGCAGGAAGTTGCTCGCTATGGGAAGCGTGAAGGTAGCGATAATCGGATTCGGGACCGTCGGCTCGGGCGTAGCGCGGTTGTTGCTGGAACACGGCGAGCGGATTGCCCGGCACGTGGGCCGTCGCGTGGAGCTGGCCCATGTGGTCGATGTGGACCTGACGCGGCCGCGCAACATCACGCTTCCGCCGGGCGTGCTGACCAGCGACCTGGACCGGGTGTTGAACGATCCCGAAGTGGTCGCGGTGGTACAACTCGTCGGCGGGATCGAGCCTGAGCGGACGATCATGCTGCGGGTTTTGGAGAGCGGCAAGGACGTGATCACGGCCAACAAGGCGCTGCTGGCCGAGCACGGCCCAGAGCTGTTCGACGCTGCGCGCCGGCTGGGCCGATCGATTGCTTTCGAGGCGGCAGTTGCCGGGGGGATACCGATCATCGCTGCGATGAGCGAGTCGCTGGCGGCCAACCAGATCGAGTCGATCCACGCCATTCTCAATGGCACAAGCAACTTTATCCTTACGCAGATGGAAGAAGAGAACGCCTCGTACGCCGAAGCCTTGGCCGAGGCGCAGCGGCGCGGATATGCGGAGGCCAATCCGACGATGGACGTCGACGGGAGCGACTCGGCGCAGAAGCTGGCGATTTTGGCGCATTTGGCATTCGGGGCGAGGGTCAACTGGCGCGAAATTCCGCGTACTGGCATCGACACGGTCGATGTGGCCGATATGCGTTACGCCCGCGAACTGGGCTACGCGATCAAACTGCTGGCGGTGGCCAACCTTGTGCCCGAAGGGTTGGAGTTGCATGTTTCGCCCACCCTGGTACGACGCGGCACGCCACTGGCCGAGGTTCGCGGGGCGTACAATGCCATCCGGCTGGTGGGCGACGCGGTGGGAAGGTTGTTTTTCCAAGGGCTGGGGGCTGGGCAAATGCCCACGGCCTCGGCGGTGGTGGCCGACCTGATCGGCACGCTGGTCGGACGCACACCAATCACATTCAATATGTTGAAGCTGTGGTCCGACCAAACGGCAGCACGAGTAATGCCGCGCGATCCGGCCCAAGTGCCGGGCAGATTCTATTTGCGGTTCAACGTGGCCGACCGGCCGGGGGTGATCGCCGAGATTGCGGGCGTTTTGGGGCGTAAGTCGATCTCGATCTCTTCGGTGATCCAGCACGAGACGGCCGAAGACGCCACCGACGTAGTGCCGCTGGTGTTTATGACGCACACCGCGTCAGAAGGGGCGATGGCCGAGGCGATGAGCATCATTGACCGCCTGCCCTCGGTTCGTCCGCCCAGCGTGCGCATGCGAGTGCGTGATTGAGTGACATCCGACGGCGGGCCAAGCTTGGCGATGTTGCCGGCGACAACCTATGGGCTGGTGACATAAACGGCCACTTGGCGAATAACCCGATTCTGTTTGAAAACTAGCACTGCCTTGAAATACGCGATTGTCATACCCGATGGTTGCGCCGACGAGCCGCAAGAGTCGCTGGGCGGGCTGACGCCGCTTCAAGCCGCCCGCGTGCCGGCGATGGACGCTGTGGCTTCCGCCGGCGTGGTGGGATTGGCCAATCACACCCCAACCGAACTACCGCCCGGCTCCGACACCGCTAATCTAAGCCTGTTGGGCTACGATCCGCTGGAGCATTACACCGGACGGGCGCCGCTGGAGGCCGCGGCCCAAGCGATAGAACTTGGGCCACATGATTGGGCGGTACGCTGCAATCTGGTGACCGTCGAAGAGCAGCAAATGCGTGATTTTACCGCCGGGCATATTTCTACGGCCGAAGCGGCAGAATTGATCCGCACGCTCCAGCAACACCTGGGGAATGCGGAGATCGAGTTTTACGCCGGGGTGAGCTATCGCAATTTATTGGTGGTTCGTGGGTCGGCTGGCCGGGAGCCGTTCTCGCGCGACACACATACCACGCCTCCCCACGACCTGACCGACAAACTGGTGATCGACGCCTATCCGCGCGGGCCGGGAAGCGACCTGCTCAACCAGCTTATGAGAGACAGCATCGAGCTGTTCGCTAATCACCCGGTCAATATCGCGCGGCGCCAACAAGGCAAGCCGCCTGCCACGAATATCTGGCTGTGGGGGCAGGGCGGCGCGCCGCGCTTGCCGCGGTTTTTCGAGCGCTACGGAAAGCGTGGGGCGATGATCACCGCCGTGGACTTGCTGCGCGGCCTGGCAGCCCTGATGGGCTGGCAGCGGATCGACGTGCCCGGCGCCACCGGATACCTGGATACCGATTATGCGGCCAAGGGGCGCTTTGCTGTGGAGGCCCTTTCGCAGTTCGATTTGGTGTGCGTACACGTCGAAGCCCCCGACGAGGCCTCGCACCAGGGCGACGCAGCGGCGAAAGTCGAGTCGCTGGAGTCGATCGACCGGCACATCGTGGCGCCGCTGCTAGAGTATCTGCAACGCTACGGCAGGTACCGCTTGCTGATCACCCCCGACCACCCTACGCCGCTGCGCACCAAGACGCACGCGCACGGCTACGTACCGTTTGCTTTGGCAGGCACAGGGATCGAGCCGGACAAAATCGCATCTTACGACGACATATCGGCAGCCGGCAGTAAACTGGTTTTCGACAAGGGCTGGCAATTGATGAGCTACTTCTTGCAGTAGCCGTGGTGATACCAGTAGCAGTCGTGGCCCACGCAGGAAGGTTCGTGGCCGACGGCGCAATGTTGGCGCGAGATCATCCGCCGTCGTTGCATTGGATGTTGCTGCCAGTGGTAGTCGGGGGGACGTCGCCGGGGCAAGCCAGCGCTGCCAACCGGCCGAGCCAACTGTACTTGAATGCGACGTAAATGCGAAAGTGCTGTAGCGGTGGTTTCTCGAGGATTTCGGGCAATTTAGTGTGGCGCGAGCTTTCCCTGCGGGAAAGATTGACTTAGCAAAGCGGTTATCGTCGACATAAGTAAATCTAAGAGTTGCTATTGACCAATAGCAGATAACATAATAGAAACAACCGGCCCAGGACCGATTGGTGTCGGGCTACATGGTGGCACGCCATCGTGGCCGGGGGGTTGCCCAGCGCAGCAAGCCAGCGGCAGCTTCTGGTCGCCCTGGGTTTTCCCGCAGCGTCGTGTGCAACAGGCCAGCTACTGGAGCGGTGGTGATCCGTGGCATCTGTTGATTACCTGCCGACTGGGCGCAGGACACCGGCGCCAGTTGTGCCATGGCTTCCTGGTGTTTGGCCGACGTATTAAGCATCAGCGGACAAGGGTTTGGTGGAATATGCCGATAATTGTGCAAAAATTCGGCGGCACAAGCGTCGCCGACAGTGGCAAGATTCTGGCAGCGGCACGCAAGGCAATTCGCGCCAAGCAGCAAGGCAACAAGGTGGTCGTGGTGGTCAGCGCGATGGGCCACACCACCGACGAATTAATCGCCCTGGCGCGGCAGATTTCGGAAAACCCGCCTGCTCGAGAAATGGATATGTTGCTATCGACCGGCGAGCAGGTGAGCGTGGCGTTGATGGCGATGGCCATTCACGCGTTGGGACACGAGGCGGTGAGCATGACCGGCGCGCAGATCGGGATCGTAACCGATAGCGTGCATACCAAGGCCCGCATCCGCCGCATTTCCACCGACCGGATGCAACAGGCCTTGGAGGAGGGGAAGATCGTCATCGCCGCCGGATTTCAGGGGATCGACGAAAGGTTCAACATCACTACTTTGGGCCGTGGCGGCAGCGATACCACCGCAGTAGCGTTGGCGGCTGTGCTGCACGCGGAGGTGTGCGAGATTTACACCGATGTCGATGGAGTATACACCACCGATCCGCGTCTGGTGGCCGAGGCCCGCAAGCTATCCCGCATCAGTTACAGCGAAATGCTGGAGCTGGCCAGCGCCGGCGCGGCGGTGATGCACAACCGCTCTATCGAGTTCGGCAAGAAGTTCGGTGTGCCGATACACGTGCGCAGTAGTTTCAGCGACGTGCCGGGCACGCTGATCAGCGTACAGCCTGAGTCTTACGCTCAGCCGGTGTGCGGAGCAGCGCTGGCCAAGAACGAGGCGCGGGTGACCGTCCAGGGACTTCCCGATCGTCCCGGGGTGGCCATGACCATTTTCAATGCTTTGGCCGCCCGAAACATCGGCATCGACATGATCGTGCAGAACGTGGCCGCCAAAGGCCTGGCCGATCTGTCGTTTACCGTGCCGCGCGACGAGTTGCCCGGTGCGCTGTCGGCTTTGAAAGAGGCCGCCCAGCAGGTAGGCGCTGAAGGGGTAACCTACGACGATAACGTGGCGAAGGTGTCGATCGTGGGCTTGGGCATGGCGACGCAGACAGGCGTGGCCGAAAGGATGTTCCGCGCCCTGGGCGAGAAGGGGATCAACATCCTGATGATCACCACCAGCGAGATCAAGATCTCGGTGCTTGTTTCGCGCCAGCACGCTCACGAGGCCTTGCGCACCGTCCACGAGGCTTTCCAGTTGCACCAGCCGCCGCCGGTGTGCGACGCTCCGCCGGTTTCGGCGGCTACGGGCGTTTCGCGACCGAACCGCACCGCCGAATTGGTTGCCCAGATGGAGTGCATGGAAGAATTGATGATCGAAGGGATTGCGCTGGACCAGACGCAAGCCCGCGTGACCGTCAGCGACGTACCCGACCGACCAGGCTTGGCCGCCCAATTGTTCGAACAGATCGCTGCCGCCGGGGTGGTGGTGGACATGATCGTACAGAGCGTAGGACGCGACGGCAAAGCCGACATTTCTTTCACCATCCCCAGCGGATCGTTGGACCCCTGTTTAGCTACCGTCCGCAGAGTGGCCCAGTCGCTGGGCTGTCCCCCGCCGGACAGTGCACCGCAAGTGGCTAAACTGTCGGTGTTCGGCGTGGGGATGAAAAGCCACACCAGTCTTTCCAGCCGTATGTTCCAGGCGTTGGCTGCGGCGGGAATCAACGTCGATATGATCAGCACCAGCGAAGTGCGCGTGAACGTGGTTGTCGACGGCCGCCACGGACAAAAAGCCTTGGAAGCACTGGAAAAGGAGTTCGCCGACGTGCTGGTGTAGCCTACCGTAAAATCGCCACTTCGCAAAACGCTGCCGCTAGGCCGTGGCTTTTTCAAACCTCAGCCCGCAGCAGACCCGCTCGGCTGACGCCGGCCCATGGCTTGCGCCTGGCTTGCCGCTCAGGTGCATCCGCCGCCTATGGGTAGCTTACAGCGGTGGCTGCTTAGCCCTGTCCGGCTGCGCTCAGCTCCAGCTACTGCTGATAGCGCATCACGTCGTTCAGCACGTCTTCTTCTATGTAAAGCGGCAGCCGGGGATTGCAGCACAGCGACACAGCAATAGCGTCTGAGGGCCGGCAATCTACGGCAATCAACTCCCCATTATGGCGGATGCGCAGCCGGGCATAATAGGTTTGGTCTTTCAGTTCGGTAATGACCACGTCTTGCAACTCGCCTCCCAAGTGTTCGACGATGCTCACGATCAGATCGTGCGTCATAGGACGAGGAGGCACGAAACCCTTGACGCGGCGTTCGATGGTCTTGGCCTCGAACTCGCCAATCAGCATGGGAAAACCGCGGGTGCCGCCGACTTCTTTCAGGTAGATCACCTGCTCCGCGTCGAGGTCCTTGGTGATTATGCGCGTTAGCTCGATTGCGACGGGCATGACGACATCCTCGCAAACAATTTCCAAACAAACATTGCTCACCAGCGCAGCCTGTACACAAGGCACACAATGCAGCGCCAGAAGTCGATTATAGCTTGCCCCAAGATGACACAACCAGGGGTTGCAAATCGCGCCCGACGCCGGGACGGCGGAAGCCGCCTTGGTGGCCAGGCAGAGGCGCTGGTCGGCGCCCGCCATCGGAAACTGGCTTCCGCCGATTTCAAGGTTGCGCCGCGCCGCTCGACTGGCCCGGCGGCAGCTTTCTTGTCGTCGCGATTCCTCATCGTCGCCCGGATGATCGCTGGTCATCCGCCCTGACGAACGCCACAGGGGGTGGTTGTTACGAGCGGAACGCGTCTGTATAATTGCTCTCTTTAATACACGCCGGAGCGCCGCTGACGGGACCTGGATTGCCGCCTGCCTGGCGGTGCGCGTTGCCAAAGCCGGCGCATGGCCGGTGTCCGGCTGTGGTTCCACCAAGACTAAGAGGGCTATGACAAAACAGACCTTCCAACAGTTCTAACTAATTCATCTACCAGGGATGCATCGCCAGGAAAGAGGGTTTTGTTAGAGGCTCGAAAACTAAAAGTCATCAAGTGGCCAGCAGTGGGATGTCGCTTGCGGCCGGATTGGTAGGCGGCCTACGGCGCGCTGGCCAGTGGTTATTGGCCGAAGCCTTGCGGCTGTGCGCCTTGGTGGTCGGTATGTAGTCCGATTTGGGTAAATGGATCATCGCTGTATATCCGATTTGGGTAAACGAATTATCGCTGTGTAAAGGAGACTTGCTGTGGCTATTCGAGTGGGCATCAATGGTTTTGGGCGCATTGGACGGTTAGTGTTTCGGGTGATGATGGAACGGCGCGGGGTATTCCAGGTGGTGGGTATCAACGACATCACCGATACCAAGACCCTGGCCTACCTGCTGAAATACGACAGCATACACCGCCGCTATCCGGGCACGGTAGAGTACGACGCCGAGAACTTGATCGTCGACGGCCAGAAAATCCCCGTCATGGCCATCAAGGACCCGGCTACCTTGCCCTGGGCCAAATTGGGCGCCGAACTGGTGCTGGAAAGCACCGGCGCGTTCACCTCTCGCGGCGGAAGCGGCAAACCCGGCTACGCCAGCCATCTGGAGGCGGGGGCCAAGAAAGTGGTCCTCAGCGCACCGGCCAAAGACGAGCCCGACTTGACCTGCGTGCTGGGGGTCAACGAGGATCAACTCCGTCCGGAGCATAAGCTGGTTTCCAACGCCAGTTGCACCACTAACTGCCTGGCGCCGGTGGCTAAGGTGTTGCACGAGAAGTTCGGCATCGTCAAAGGACTGATGACCACCGTACATGCTTACACCAACGACCAGCGAGTGCTGGACCTGCCGCACAAGGATTTGTATCGGGCCCGGGCGGCGGCACTGAACATCATCCCCACCAGCACTGGTGCGGCCAAGGCGGTGGGACTAGTTGTCCCCGGTCTGAAAGGCAAGCTCACCGGCATCGCCTTGCGCGTGCCCACGCCCACCGGCAGCGTGGTGGACCTGGTGGCCGAGATGGCCAAGCCGGTGACCAAGGAGGCCGTCAACGCCGCGATGAAAGAGGCCGCCGAAGGCGCACTGAAAGGCATCCTCAAGTACACCGAAGACGCGATCGTCTCTAGCGACGTGATCGGCGATCCGCACAGCGCCATCTTTGCCGCCGACCAGACGATGGTCATGGGCGATAACATGCTGAAGGTCATCGCCTGGTACGACAACGAGTGGGGCTATAGCGTCCGTACTGCCGACTTGATGGAGCGCGTGGCGAAGCTGTAAGAGGCAGACAAGATTCGGCGGCAAGCAAACCCTCCGACAGCGGCGATTGTCGCGCCGGGCGAACACTGCACCAGTCGGTATCAGGGTACCACGGCTGGCTTGTCCAGGCGGTGCATCTGAGCGGCCACTGGTCAGTCGCCGGGCGCTATCCGCGGCGTATTGGGTCGCGCTCGTTTTGCGCCGCCCAGATTTCTAGTTGCGGGAACTGCTTAGCCAGCATGGCGGCCAGCAGGCGAACTCCGAACCGCTCGCTGGCGAAGTGGCCCGCCAAAATCAGCCCCATGCCGGCCGCCTCGGCCTCCAAGGCGGTGTGATAGCGCGACTCGCCGACCACCAGGCAATCGCATCCGGCGTCGCGGGCCAGTTGTACGAAGTCGTCGGCAGCACCGCAGGCCACGCCTACGGTGCGCACTGCCTGCTGGGGCGCGCCGACGTACTGCACATATTCGACCGACAGCAGCGATTTTACCCGCTGAACCATGTCGGCTAGCGTGATCGCTTCCTCCAGCCAGCCGAACCGCCCGGCGCCTAGCCCTTCTGGGTGCGGCCTCAGCGGCGTGATCCCGCGGAGACTCAAACCGGCAGCAATGCGCTGGTTGATCCCATCGCGCGCCGAATCGAAGGCGGTGTGCATGCTGTACAGGGCGATCCGCGCCGCGATCAACTCCAACAACAGGCGGCCTGCTGTGGTATCGGCGGTGATGCGCCTCAAGGGCTTCAACGGCAGTGGATGGTGAGAGATGATCAGGTCGGCTTTGCGCTGGATGGCTTCGGCCACCGTGGCAGGCGTAGCCGTCAGGCAGATCATCACCCGCTGGACTTGACTCTCGCGGTCGCCGACCAGCAGACCAACGTTGTCCCACTCTTCTGCCAAGCGCGGGGGCGCTAAGCGTTGCAAGAAACCAGCAATTTGTTCAACGGTAATCATGGGGCCGCATTTTACCAGACCGCCGCGGTGGTCGGGAGTAGCCCGCGGCGCAAATTCGCGCCCCTTCCCACGCCCTCCCGCTGCAATTCAACCCAGAGGCCACTGCTGGCCAAGAACTTGCCGTTGGGTGGCGGTCAACTGCTGGATTCCTTGGCGGGCCAGACTGAGCAGGGCCTGCAACTCGGCCTCGGTGAAGCTAGCCATCTCGCCGCTGGCTTGGACTTCTACCAACCGACCGCCGCCGGTCATCACCACGTTCATATCCACCGTAGCCCGCGCGTCTTCGCCGTAATCCAGGTCCAGCAGCGGTTGGCCCTCCACGATCCCCACACTGACGGCAGCAACTATATCCTGTAGCGGGTATAGGTGGGGATTGGGCAAGTCGGGGCGGATGCAGTCCAGTGCATCGACCAGGGCGACGAAGGCCCCAGTAATCGCCAGCGTGCGGGTGCCGCCGTCGGCTTGTAACACGTCGCAATCGACCACAATGCTGCGCTCCCCCAAGGCGTGCAGGTCGCACACCGCCCGCAGGCTACGCCCGATCAGCCTTTGGATTTCGCTTGTGCGTCCATCCACCCGACCGGCACGCTCGCGCTGTTTGCGAGGATTCGTGCTGCCGGGCAACATGCTGTACTCGGCGGTGATCCAGCCGCGGCCCTGCCCGGCAAGCCAACTGGGCACGGTCGGCTCCACGCTGGCGGTGCAGAAGACCATTGTTCGGCCAGCCTGAATCAATACGCTTCCCGGTGCGGCAGTAGTAAATCGTCGGGTAATCGACACCGGCCGGAGTTGATCGCTTTGGCGGTCTTCAGCGCGCATAAGTTCCATTACCGCAAGCAGTTCAGATGGGACAGTCCACCCTGTGCAGCTTACCAGGGGAGCCAGTGCGCGGCAATAGTCCGCCAAGCACACGATCGCACCGGGGCGGCTAACCGCACACCGCTGAGCCGGTGCCGACTCGGCCCGGCGTCCCGTCCCCGGGCTGCTGTGGGGGGCGCTCGGCGGAACTTGCGCGCGGGGCCGTTGCAAACCCGCCGAAATGCCGAAAACCGTAACGGAACCTCAGCACAACCGCGGTGTTTAACATGGGTGAAGCGCGGCCGGACAGCAGGAGTGCCCGGCAGGTGCGGCACCCCGGCCGTTGTGAGGGTACATTGTGTAAGAGGAGTCGCAGTATGTTCAGGTTCGCGTTGGTGTTTTTGGCGGTGTTGGCACTGGGGGTGGGTACTGCTTTTGCGGCCGAAGGTGAGCAACCCAAGGAAAAGCCGAAATTCGATCTGAAGACAATCTTCGATCGAATGGATGAGAACAAGGATGGGAAGCTCAGCCAGGATGAATACTTGAAGAGCCGCATGGCGCAGCGTGACCCCGAGCAGGCCAAGAAGAACTTTGCTGAGATGGCCGGGGATGACAACGTAGCCACCTTCGAAGAGTTCCAAGCCTGGATGAAGAAGCGGATGGGGGAGCGCAAGCCCGGCGAGCGCAAACCCGGTGGGCGACGCCCCGGCGGTCAAGGCAACTAAGCAAGCACACCTGGGCACTCGAACCGAAGAAGCAGCAAGCCGTCGAGCCTTTGCGCGCGGCGGCTTGTTTGCTTTCTTGAAAACCAGCGCTTGATGCCACGCTGCGCCTGAGGTTCCCGACGCGGCTGGCTTGAGGTGCTGCTCGGCGCGGTTGCTATTCGTGGCGCAGGGCTTCGATGGGGTCCATCCGCGCGGCGCGCATCGCCGGATAAAGACCGAAGATCACGCCGATGACCACCGATATTCCGAACGCCAATGGTATCGACCACGGTACCAGAATCGGTTCTACGGCGCGGATTACCGGCGGAAGCTGTTCGAAGATATCGGGCAGGGCGTCCTCCAACCGGCCGCGGAGAAAGCGCAGTACCGGCCCGCATGTCAACCCACCGAATATCCCGGTTATCCCGCCCACGATTGATAGCACCACGGTTTCGATGAGGAACTGCCGGGTGATGTCGCTGCGTTTGGCGCCCAGCGCCCGGCGGATGCCGATTTCCCGCGTGCGCTCGGTGACCGTGGCCAGCATGATGTTCATGATTCCAATACCGCCGACCACCAGCGACACGGCGGCGATAAGGCCCATGAAGATGATGAACATCATGCGGGTGGTTCTGGCCTGTTCGAGCAACTCCAGCGGCACCACCACTGCCCAATCTTCCTTGCGATGATGCCGGGCCAGGGTCTCTTTGACCAGGTCGGCGGTAGGCATCACGTTCTTGACCGAATCCACTCGCAGCGTGATCTGGCTCAGTTCCAGGTATTCGCCTTCCATCACCCCGGGGCGGCGGATGAATACGAAGTCGCCGATGCGGCTCCACAGGGTAGAAATGGGAATGTACACGTCGTTATTGAATTCTTGGGCGGCCAGCGAGCCGCCGATGCCGGCGGTGGGCGTGCGCGATTTCATCACTCCCACGACCAAATAGTAGTTCTCCTCAATGCGGATAGCCTTTTGATTGGTGGGGTCTTCGTAGGGGAAAAGCTCCTTGGCCACATTGTGACCCAAGACGCAGTAGTTCTTCTTTTCGCGCAGATCGGTGTCGGTCAGGAAGCGACCCCGGTCCACCTCCAGCCGATTGACCTCCAGGTACTCCGGCGTACAGCCGACCAGACGTCCTTCCATCTTCCGCGGTCCGTACATGAACCGGTAACGGATTTCCCTTATCGGCAGGGCCTCTTCGATCGTGGGAATGGTGTCCACCAACCGTTCATAGTCTTGGCGCGTCAGACCGTAGGGAATTACCCGGTGTGTGCTGCCGGTGTTATCCAGGGCGTCGGCAGGCGGTTTTATCGAGCGGATCATGATGTTGGTCGCGCCCAGGCTTTCGATCTGTTCCTGGGCCTTGCGGCTGATCCCCTCGCCGATGGCCAACAGCCAGATCACGCTGGCCACGCCGATGAATATGCCCAGCACTGTCAGCAGCGAGCGCAGGGGGTGCATCCACAGGTTCTTGACCCCCAACTGCCACGTGCGTAACCAGACGAAAGACATAGCTGCTTGCGAAAACCTTGGCAAAGCCAGCGCGAAATTCTACTAAGCAATCATCTCATCGGAACATACGCGCCCGTCGCGCAGGCGGATGATGCGTTGTGCGCGCTGGGCCACATCCGGTTCGTGTGTCACCAGTAGGATCGTCTTCCCGCGGCGGTTCAGGTCGTCGAGCACCTGAAGGATGTCCTCGGTAGTCACCGAGTCGAGATTGCCGGTAGGCTCGTCGGCCAGGATGAAATACGGGTCGTTTACCAGGCTGCGAGCGATGGCCACACGCTGCTGTTGTCCGCCGGAAAGTTGGGTGGGCCGATGTCGCAGCCTTTCGCCCAGTCCTACCATCGCTGCCAGTTCCCGGCAGCGACGCCTGTCGGAAGCTCCCAGTCGTCCCTGGTAATATAGGGGAACTTCGATATTCTCTAGCACCGTCAATTGGGGAATGAGGTTGAACGACTGGAAGATGAATCCGATGTGCGAGGCGCGGATTTCCGACAGCCTGTCGTCGCTGGCCCGGGTTACATCCTCGCCGCCCAGCAAAATTCTGCCCGCGGTGGGTCGGTCCAGACACCCCAACAAGTTCAACAACGTGCTTTTGCCCGACCCCGACGGCCCCATGATCGCCACGTATTGCCCCTGGGGAATCGTAAAGCTGACACCACGCAGCGCATGTACCGTCTCCCCGTCCAGTACATATTCTTTCACCACGTTATCCACGATTACGGCGGGAGCGTTCATAATTCCGGTTGCGCCGCCGGTTCGGCAGGCAGTGACTCGTGCTTGATGCGCGTCTGCCCCCGGGCGATGGCGCGAATCAATTCCGCCACGTCCAGCTTGGCGTCGTTATTGATGTCGCACTGCTCGAAGTGCGACTTCCACGGCTCGGGAGCTTCCTCCAAATCCAGTCGGTTGTCGCGATTGGCGTCGAACTGCTGAATGAGCTGCTTGGCGATTTCCAACGGACTAGGCCCCTTCCGCAGACCGTTCTCGTCGTCCAGCCGGCGCGGAACACGTGCTACGCCGCGCCTATTGGGGCGCAAGCTGCTACCAGCTTCGGGCAGCCCCGTGGCCTTGTCGCGGTAAGCCGAAGCGTTGAGCACAATCTGCTGGCCTTCCTCCAGACCAGACTCCACGATCACGTACTTGTCGTTGCTAGCCCCAAGACCGACCGGCACCGCGCGGAACTGCCGACCATCAGGCACCAAACAGTAAAACGCGCCCAAATGCTCGAATACCGCTTGCACCGGCACTTGCAGTACATCGGATGCCCGCTCGATCAGAATGCGCACCTCGGCCGTCAGACCCGGCCGCAGTCCTGGCGGTGTGTCGTGAATCCATACCGTGGTCTCGTACTCTTTGACGATCGACCCGAACCAACTGCTGGGCGCCGGAAACTCATCCACCTTGATTACCGTGCCTTCCAGTTGCAGGTCCGGAAAGGCGTCCAAGCGAATCTTAGCCGTCATCCCCGGCACCACCATGGCGATCTTCGCCTCGCTGATCCGCGCCAGCACCTGCATTTGCGTGGGATCGGGCAGGCGGATGAGCACCTGCCTTTCGCGGGCCATTTCGCCCGGCGCTATCAGCACCTCCTTATTGCCGCGGTATCCGGTGACGTTGGCGTACACCACCTGCCCAGCGCACGGCGCGCGGATGGTGCATAGGTTGATCTGCGTGCGAATCGACTCCAGCAAGGCCTCGTTGACTTTGTGGCTGGCTTCGGCGGCCTTGAGTTTGGCCTGCGCCGATTCGATGTCGCATTGCAGACGACGCAATTCCTTGGCGCGGGTAAACTTCTCCAGCACTTGCAGCTTCGTGTTGGCGATCTCCAGGTCGTTTTCCGCTTTCAGCAGAGCGAAAGCGTCGCCTTCCAGTTGCAACTTGTTCAAGTATCCCTTCTTGAACAGCCCGTAACTCGATTCGTAGTAGTTCTTCGCCCGATTGCGGTTCTCCTGCGCCACGGCGATTTCGTTGCGGATCGTAAGCTCCTGTTGCCGGTATGCGCCGCCTTCGTTGGCCACGGCCACACCGTTGGACGGCTGCGCGGCTTCGCCGGGCGAAGGCCCCGTGTCGAGCACCATGCCGTTCCCGCCGCCGGCCAGCGATTGCCCCTGCGCTGCCGACGAGCCGTTGGCGGCCGTCCTGCTAACCTCGGAACGCCCTTCGGAATCGACATCCGGCAGACCGTGCTTTTGCAAATAATCGCGATAGGCGACCGGATCATACTCTTTCAGCGCTATCAGCGCCGCGTCTAGCGCCGCCCGAGCCTGGATCACCTCCGCCTCGCTTTTGTAATAAGCGATCAACTGCGCGTTTTCCTCGTTCTCTAGGGCCGATTTGTCCAGCTCCACCAGCTTCTCATTCGGTTCGACCATCTTGCCTTCCGGCACTACCCACAGGATTTGCGTCCCCGAAAGGTTCTTCGACTTGACCTCGCACTTCACCTCGACGTTGTTGGCGCTTTCCACCGTACCGCGATCGACGATCTCGTGTACGAACTCGCCCCGTTCCACCGTATAAAGCATGGCGGTGGTTTCCGACGACTTGCGGGCCAGGCTCGGCCAAAGCGCCCAGGCCACCGCTGGCACAGCGGTCATTACCACAAGCGCAATAACCAAGCCGCGGTACGATATACCCCAGCGCCGGGCAGGTGTCGACTTGGAAGGCGTCATGCGGTAGCTCCCCCTCGTCTGCACGGTGCTACGTTTGGGCACCGACGGCCCACGCCCAAGCGGTTGCAAGGCCAGTCCGGCAGGACATAGTGGCGGAGTGCGACGGTGTTTTCTTTATGCCCCTATTATATGCAATCGGCTCGCCGCCGTCACCACAATCTTGCCGGGGGAACCAGCATGGCGTGGCAGCACTGCCTTCCCCAGCCGTGCAGGCAGCGCCGCCGTGGTACAAGCAGGCAGTTCCACCCGACGATGGCGACGGCTGCTCCAACCGGCAACCGCTCCCCTCAGCCACCGGCCCGCTTGACCCCTGCACAGCCCCCAGCGACAATCCATAACGGCCCAGGTTGGCTGTTGACTTTGCGCGGGCGGGGCTGATGCAACGCATTGCGGCTTACGTACTGATAGTCTGCGGCTGCGCGGCGCTGGCTACATTGACCTGCCGGGCCGCGCGCCCGCCGCGCTCGGCGCCGGTCAAGTCGCCCCAGCAGTTGCGCGCCGCGTTGAGCCAGGACAACCCGCCGCAAGTCCGGGCAGCGGCCGCAGCGGCCTTCGCGGCTGATCCCGAAACCGCACTGCGCGATCCGCAAACCATGTCGGCCCTGTTGGCGGCGCTGGAAGACCCCGACCCCTTGGTGCGGGGTCGGGCCGGTGCGGCCGTGGCGACGATACTCAACGCCGACTTCTATTACCGCGCCGACGACCCGCCCGAACGACGGCAACAGGCCATCGAAAAAATCCGCACCCATTGGGAAGCCTGGATTCGCATCACCGGCGGCGGGACCCCTGCGACCAACCCTCAGCAGTAACCGACCGGACCCTAGCCGCCGCAACGGCGACGAGTGGCCCAGCCTATCGGCGATTGGGCATACCAGCCACGCGCCGCAATCCGACACACGCTGCCGGACGTCATCGGTACAGCCGGTCTGGCGGTCTGGCTCACCCCAGCCCGGCGCTTGACTGCCCGACGCCAACAGGTAAATTCACATTAAAAGCATTAATAACGGCGTTACGGCACCCTAAGCGGTGCGCCGGATACTGCGGGAATGGCGGAATTGGCAGACGCGCCAGGTTGAGGGCCTGGTGGCCGCAAGGCCGTGGAGGTTCAAGTCCTCTTTCCCGCATCGAGTCCTTTCGCAACAAGGATTCCCCACAAGCACCAGCCGCCTTTTTACGCCAGTCTTGGCGGCCTTCACCGGCTTGCAATCCGCTCGAGTCAAATCGGCCGGTCGAAGAATGTCAACATCCTTGGTGCCTGACTCATCCCCGGTTTTTTGCCCCGGCTAGAATCGCTTGCGTCAAGGCGGAAAGTGCTTGGAAGGCCGTCGGTTGCAGTCGTCGAACCGTTTTTCGCCCGGTGCAGTCGTAGAACCGTTTTTCGCCCGATGCAAAACAGCCCGCAAGGCCTCCCGGGCGATACGTGCTGCGCCACACGACTGCCGGGTAATGCTTCGTCGATGGCGATGGTTGCTGCACCCCAGGCCGGGCCAGCAATGCTTGATGCACAGC
>CALLPE010000003.1 GCA_938015445.1 uncultured Pirellulales bacterium | reverse complement strand
GAGCAAGGCAAAACGCTCGCAGCGCGATTAGCTGAGCTTGAGCAAGAGCAAAAGGAGCTGAACAAACGGCTGCTGACCGAAGAACCCAACCTTTGGGGGTAGGGGGGTGAAAAAACCGTCAACGCTCCCATAAACTGCCCGCAGCCGCCGCGCGCACACAAACGCTCATGCCGAGGGGGACCCCAAGGACGTAAGCCGAGAGCACAACGAACAACGAACAAGGCCTGGAAAAGGTGGTGCACAGGAGCGTGCACGAAGTGTGCAAAAAGCGGTGCAGCATGTTCCCGCAACAAGCGGCAAGATAGAGAAACTTGCTTCGTAACCCATTACAAACTTCCGCATTATGCCGCGTGGTGCATGACGTAACTTGTTGCTGCGTAAGGACTTGTTGGAGGCGGCGGGAATCGAACCCGCGTCCCGCGACATCGACAGCGCAAGCCTACTACGTGCGTAGTCGATTTATTGATTTTCGCCGTCGTGCCCCCAACCGACAGGGTGCATCGCCGGCTAGCCGGGCACAGGTACTGCGCCACGGGCGTACCCAGCGTTGACCCGGGCGAGGCCGAATTTTGCGGCCGGCTTTTGGGCCTCTTCGGCTAAGTCCCGCAGCCGGTGCTGCTAACTATTAAGCAGCAAGTGCGAGCGTAGGCTCGGCATTTTAGGTTTGGTCGGCTTTTAACGTGGCCTGCTGACCAACCACGGCACGCAACTTGCGCTTCGAACTGCCCGGTCGAATCCAATTCGCCCCCGGATTTCAAAGCGACTGCGCACGATGAAGCAACCATGCCACTAGCGCTACACCATCACACTTGTGGCATGGCCCCACACAGCCATCAACACAATTCTACCACCAATTAAAGTAACTCAGCAAGTGGTCGCCAGGCGAATACGACAGCGACACATGGCAACTTCTTGTAACGCGATGGTAAAGAAAATCGGGTTTTCTGCGTCAACTGGTTTTCGATACGCATTACTGCTCTGACCTTGCAAACAACTTAGCGATGTGGCGCACACGGGGGCTGAGATGCCAGGCCCCAGGCGCCGACCGGCCCGGAGGGACAGCACGATGCAACTGCTTTGAGTCCGAACAGTGTGCCCGATTTTCAATCACGCGCCCCCCACAAGCTATCGACCGATGCTGAGACGCTCCGAAGACGGTACAAAGTGGTGTCTTGGTAGTGGCTCGGCGGAACAACAGCGAAGACGGCAACCAATAATCGAGCAAAGCGGCGTGCCTCGCGTGTCGCTGAGCGTTACGGGGCGTTATCGGCCGGCATGTTGCCTACACTTTTCAAAACCTGCAAGCGCCGTCCGCTGTCGGCCGGGACGCTGGGACGTAGGGCTTATGTCAATGGCTGGCTGGGGGCGAGTTGGCACCTTGTTGAAGGGCATACAATTTGCTCATCGTGCCCACGTAGAGCACTCCGTTTGCTGCGACGGGCGTGCTAATCACGGCGTCTTCCAGCCGGACGGAGTGGATTATCCGCAATTGCTTTCCCGCAGCCAGTGTCCAGAACATGCCGCGTCGGGTGCCGACATAGACTTTGCCGTCGGCCACCAGGGTGGAAGCCCACATTTCTCCCCCCGCGTTGTGAACCCAGTAGGGTTTGCCGGTTTCGGCGTCGACACAATGAACCTTTCCACCGCAGTCGGAGATATACACCAATCCGTCGTGGATCGAGGGCGTGGAACAGCAGTGGCGGTCGAGCGGATAAGACCACAATAGTGCAGTTTGGGTGACGTCGCCGGTTTTGGTGGCGTCGATGCACTGTAGCCAGGCCTCGCGCTTTCCCCACCAAATATCGCCCCCTACGGCCACGTAGATGCGGTTGTTGTAAAACACCGGCATACCTTTGATGATGCTGGGACTGACCTGCCGGTTGCGGATGTAGCTGTGGATGTTTTCTTTGGGGGCCGTAGGGTCGCAATCGAATCGCCACACGCGGCGCAGCGGCATGACATCCGGCGGAGGCTCGGAGGGCCGCAGCGCCTCGAAGGCGTAAACCACACCATCGCCGCCGCCGAAAAACACGAGCCGTTTTCCATTGACCACCCCCAAAGCCGGCGACGACCAAGTGCTGTGAAAGATTCGCTGGCTGATGCCTTCGCGCTCTTGGGCCACAAGGCGGCCGGTATTCTTATCGACCACGACCAGGCTAGGGGCGTGGGGTTTATCCACTGCGTCGTGTCGGCTGGTCAGCCCGTTGCTGGTGTTGACGTAAAGGTATTGGTCGTCCAGAAGGATGGAACAATGAGAGGAATCATGCGGTCGCACGTCGGCCACAGCGCGCAAGTCGAGCAGCCAAATGATGTCGGCGTCCAGCGGTCCCAATTCGACCAGCGGCTGACCATGCGGCGTGGCGTGCTGGGCTTCTGCCAGAAATGGCCCCTCGTTCCCGTTACTCAGCCCATGAAGGTCCAGGCAAACCACTT
Organism: uncultured Pirellulales bacterium; assembly: GCA_938015445.1. Taxonomy (GTDB): domain Bacteria; phylum Planctomycetota; class Planctomycetia; order Pirellulales; family Thermoguttaceae; genus CALLPE01. Next base: position 139,671 of record CALLPE010000003.1, on the reverse strand, counting down.
CGGCCCGATTGGTTACGGTGTAAACCCGATTGCCTTCCACAGTGGCGGGCGAGCAGATGCCGGCCTGGGGCCAATCCAGATAGATGTCGCCTTCGAGCTTGGGCACGACCAATTGCCACAGCAGCGAGCCGTCGGCCTCGCTGAAGCACATCATCACGCCACGATCGCCGCGATGCCGCCGGTCGCGCGGCTTGGAATTGTTGGTGCCGATGAGAACTCGGCCATTAGCTACCACCGGGGTTGAGTAGCACTCTGTGCCCAGCTCGGTCACCCACTTGACATTCGCACCGGTTCGCGGGTCGAAAGTTTCTGGCAAATTGGTTTCGGTGGAGACCATATTGCGCGAAAAGCGCTCGCCCCACTGCGGCCGGTCTTCTGCCGGCGCTCCTCTCGGCGCCGACAATACGAGCACCAGCGCAACCGCGGAGGCAAGATGCGCCGCCGCCGGAGACGGCACAACAGGATTAATTACCATGATTTGCTGATAAGACGGTTGTTTCACGGTATGCGTCAGCTTGGTTTGATGTCGCATGGGAGGCAGCTTCCGGCGGTAAACGGACACTGGGGTTGCAGATGAAGCCGAGCACATTGATATTAGCTGCTGCCACTGTGTGGCGAAAGAGCCGGCCCGATAATCTCCCTTGGAAGGCCGGCCGTGTTCGCAGCCTGTCGTGTAGCAGCCGCTCGAGCAATTGTTCCCAGCCAACTTTTCCCAGCACACCAGACGCGGAAAAATCGCCACACAAGATGGCAACAAAGCTGAATCGCCGCTGGAGTTGTGTTGTGCCCGGGCCGCCTGACCGTTCAAACAAGATGACCGGTGCGGCGGACATTCCGGCAGCAGCACCCAACGCGACACGTTACGCAGGTTCGTACCTGCGGTTGCGAGCGAAGCTTAAGTTTTGTAGCGTGGCAGCCTGATCGGCTGCCGGAAAGGTTTACCCAGCCGGTTGCCTTGCGGACAAAAAGCAGCCGATGCTGTACCGGTAATCGAGTCTTCCGCCGCGCCGGTTGGGTCATAGGCGGAATTCCCCGCGCAGCCCTTGACTGTGAACGCTTGTATATTATACACTTGTTCAGAAGTAGGTCGTTTCCATCCAGCCTGTGCTATGCTTTGGCGTGTACACGGGCTTGCGGCACATCGGCCGGTGAAGGATGAAATAAAGGGCTAAATTATGGATTCCGTCGCAAACCTGACCGAAAAGCAACGGGCGGTGTACGAGTTCATCCGGCAGAAGATTCGCAGCCGGGGTTACGGACCCACGGTGCGCGAACTGGCGGCTCATTTCGGCATCGCTTCGCCTAACGGAGTCGTCTGCCATTTGAAAGCGCTGGAAAAGAAAGGGCTGATCGTCCGCGAGGGTCACAAGTCGCGCGCCATCAGCCTCAGCGGTTCGCTGGATCGCTCGCGTGGACTGCCGCTGGTCGGACAGATCGCCGCCGGAGTGCTGCACGAGGCCATCGAGCAGCGCGAACGAGTGGATTTCGCCAACCTATTCGATCCCGACGACCCTGACTTGTTCGTGCTTCAGGTCCGCGGAGACTCGATGATCGAGGATCAAATCGCCGATGGCGATTACGTGATCGTCCGGCGCCAGCGCACAGCTCAAAAAGGGCAGATCGTGGTGGCGATTACCGACGAGGGCGAAGCCACGCTTAAACGCTGGTTCCCCGAAAAAAACCGTATCCGCTTGGAACCGGCCAACTCAGCCATGAAGCCTATTTACGTCCAGGACGCCCGGGTGCTGGGCGTGGTAGTCGGCGTGGTACGCAAGCTGGAGTGAAGGGGCGAGCAAAGCCGCTCTGGCATCGTGCCGGGCGGGCCGGGCCTGCCGAGCAGATGGTCGCCGTGTGCCGAGTCGTCGGCCTTAGCCTGAGGCCGGGAAACTACCTTTCGGCCTATCGCCTGCACAACTACCAATCGGTGGTTATCTGCAATAGTCCCGGCTGCCCTGCATAATTCCGGGCACTACAGTATCGGTACAAAACCGGATCGGTCACGTACCCGCGCTTCACCGGCGTTTGGTGGATCATCTCCAGTTTGGCGCGCATCATTTCTTGCCTGAGCACTGGCTCGATCGGACCGGCAGGCTGCCACAACTGAGCTGCCGGATCGGACTGCTGTTTGTCCTGGAAGCGCCGCAAGCGTTTAAGCAGCCCTTGGTCGTCGAGCTGCTCCAAGCATTGGAGGACCTGTCGGGCCGATTCTTCGCGGAAGTGTCGCATCAACAGGGCGAAATCGTCTCCGGCGCCGAGCAAATACACCAGGTCTTCCAACAACAAAAAGCCGTAGATTGTTAGCCCCTTTTGCTGCTGCATCTGGCGCCAGATGTCAGTGACTTTCTGGCACGGTTCAGGATGGGAGAATACCGGAGTAGCGCCCAGCACATTGTAGGAGACGAAGCAAGGATGGGCGGCTTTCATTGCCGACTTCTGGCGGTGGCTAGTCATCGGAAGCCTCGTCTGATACGCCTTCCAATACACGTACTTGAAGACTTTGCGCACCAAAACATTAAGGGCCGCAGCCGCGCCCTGGTTAAGCGCCGACGCCGTGGCTCATTCCGGCAACTGGCGCACACTGCCCGGCTCGACCGGCACGCCACGCTCGGCGCTTGCCACCGCCGCGAAGCACAGCGCTAGGCTGCGCAGGTTATCGCGCGCGCTAATGCTCGGCGGGCGGTTCTGCTCGATCGCACAAAGCAGCTCTGCCATAGTGCCGTGAAAGCCGTCGGGAAACCAGCGGCCTTCCAGCACTGGCCGGAATCGTCCGTCTTTGGTAGTAATCTCCACGGTCTGCGCTGTAAAGCTCGGACCTTGACTGGTAAACGTTCCTCCCGTGCCTGTGACGTATGTGGTACTTAGTGGCGCGAACCGCGTGTCAGCGTCGAAAACCAACGACGCTTGGGCGCCTTCGTACTGCACCGATACCTGCGCCAGCAGCGGCGGCCGCACTGTTTGTCCTGGGCTGCGCGTGACGGTGGCGTACACCCGCCGCGGATTGGTCTGGCCCATCAAGCATGTGAGCATGTCGAACCAATGAATGCCGAAATCGAACAACACCAAGTGTTTCATGTCTTCGAACCGCGAGCCTTGTACCCAATTGTGGTCCCAATGGACGGCGAAATGAGCGGCCGTGATTTGTCCCAGCAGCCCCGCCCCCGAGGCCTGTAACAGGTAGCTGAAGTGGGGTGCCCAGCGGGCATTTTGATTGACGGCCAGCTTTACCCCTTGCCGATCGGCCAGATCGGCCAATCGCTGGCCCACATCCAGGTCCAACACGAAAGGCTTTTGGCTCAGGACGTGCTTGCCGGCCAGCAGGGCGTCTTCGATGATCGCCGCCCGCTCGGCGGTGTGGGTGGCCACGTCGACCACTTCGATCTCCGGGCGGCGGAGCAGCTCGCGGTAGTCGCGGTACACGCGGGCGCGCGGGTAGAACTCGGTCTTGCGTTTTCGGGCCCGCTCCACCGACACATCGCACAGCGCCGTCACCTGGTAACCGGCCCCCCGATATGCCGTCAGATGCTCCTTGGTGATGTCTCCGCAGCCTATCAGCCCGATCTGCGGACGGTAACGCTGTGGATTGCGCGGCCGGTAGGGCAGTTGATAAGGGTCGGAGGCAAGTTGTTCCAGGGTGGCGGCTTCGTGCTGCGCCCCGGTTGTCTCGAGCATGACGCACCTCCCGATCAACCCAGATCAGTTTAACTTCCCCGGCGCTGATAGGCCAGCGTTGCTCCGTGGCTCGGCACAGCTCATAGCACGCGCTAGGCAGTGTTGCGGTACTCGCAAAAGCGCAAATCGCCAGCCGCTCCACGTGGGCACTGCCCGGCAAAACCGGGTTGTTTGTCAGCCGTCGGCTGCCGGCGCATGCCGCATCTTTCGCAATCTGTATCCGCCCGAAAGATTGCGCGCCTGCAACCCATGCTGTTTCAACACTCGCACAGCGTAATACGAGCGCTGTCCGCCGGCGCAGTAAGTCCAGATTTGTTTATCCGTAGGCAACTGGCCGAGCCGGCTGCGGAGTTCGCCGAGGGGAATATTCACAGCCTCGGGTACTGGCCCAGCGGCGACTTCCGCCGGTTCGCGCACATCTAACACCATCGGCAGCGGTTGTTCGTCATCCTTCAATTGCGCCAGTTGCGCCCAGTGCGCTACGTCCACATCGCCGCGCGCGATGTTGGCCGCCGCCATTCCGGCGATGTTGACCGGATCGCGTGCCGACCCGTATTGCGGAGCGTAGGCCAGCTCGGCCTCTTCCAGATCGTAAACCGTAGCGTTCATCTGAATGGCCATGGCCAACACGTCGATGCGCTTATCGACGCCAGCCCGGCCAACGATCTGCGCCCCCAATAGCCGGCCGTTGTCCGGCTCGAACAGCAGTTTGATGGTCATCGACTGCGCGCCAGGATAGTAACCGGCATGATGCAGGGAGTGGGTGTACGACTTCTGATAAGCGATTCCCTCTTGCACGAGCGTTTTTTCGCTGGCACCGGTCATGGCGAGCGTCGAATCGAAGACGCTGACCACGGCGGTGGCCTGCGTGCCGCGATACTTGGTAGGACGACCGCAGATAACATCGGCAACCACACGGCCTTGCCGGCTGGCCGGGCCGGCCAGCGCCGTCAATCGCGGCCGTTTGGTGACGAAGTCAATTGTTTCCACGGCGTCGCCCACCGCGAAAATGTGAGGATCGCTGGTCCGCATCTGCTCGTCCACACGGATGCCACCCGTAATGCCGATCTCCAGTCCGGCCTGTTGGGCCAAGCGGACGTCGGGCTTGACGCCCAGGGCCAGAACCACCAGGTCGGCGCGAAGGCGGTTGTTGCCGTCGGTGATCACCGTTATCGAATCGTCGTCATTGGCTTCGAAGGCTTTTGCTCCGCAACGCAGACGAACCTCGACCCCTTGGCGGCGCAGTTCCTCGACCAGCGGCGAGACCATTTCCGGGTCCATGACTGGCATGAGCTGTTCGAGTTTTTCGATCAGCGTGACACCGATTTGCCGTCGGGCAAGGTTCTCGACCATCTCCAGGCCGATATATCCGCCGCCTACTACTACCGCATGGCTGGCCCGACGCTGCTTCGCCCAGGCGTTTATCCGGTCGGCGTCTTGGATGGTGCGCAGCGTGAACACTCCGGGCAGATCGATGCCGGGCAGCGGAGGGCACACTGGCACGGCGCCGGGCGCCAGCACCAACACGTCGTACCGTTGGAGCTCCACTTCTCCTGTCTCGACGTTTTCTACTTCGATGGTTTTGGCCTGCCGGTCGATGCTGCGCACTTCCCGACGCGTTCGCACTTCCACCCGGAAATAGTCCCGAAACCGCTCCGGCGTAGCCACCAGCAAATGCTGACGTTGCGGTATGACCCCGCCGACGTAGTACGGCAAACCGCAGGTAGCGTAGGAAATCTCCGGTCCGCGTTCGAAGAGGAATATTTCGGCCTGTTCGTCCAGGCGGCGCAGCCGGGCGGCACACGACGCCCCGCCGGCCACCCCGCCTACGATCAGTACTCGCTTCCGCGACATGTAATTGGCCTCCGTAATCGACTGCCACGACTGGTTAGGCGCCAACCAATGGCAAACAAATTGGCAGCAAGTTTCCCAGTCGCCTCGGAAAATCGAGATTGCTCAAAACAGAAACAGCAAATACGCGCTTATTCCCAAAGCTATGGCCATCAACGCTACAATGGCGGCCATGGCGGCGATGTTCAGGTCACTGGAACCGGCAACGGGCAATGGGTAATCTTCTCCGTCGGGAAACTCGTAATCGCACCATTGGCAGCGGCGATGGTACAGCGGCCTAAACGGCTCGTCGCACGTCGGGCAAATGTACTCGGGGGAAAGTTGCTCGCCCTCGGCCGCCTGCGCTGTGTTGGCATCGGGCTGGCCGCACGTACTGCCGGACGTCACGCCCTCCGAGGCGTCCGAAACCGGAGGATGACTGAGGCCGCACCTAGCCGAAGAACACAAAGTCGCAGTTGCGCCGCCGCAGGCCTGCCCACTTGCGGCGAGTTCTTCTGGCGGATCGGCTGGAGGAAAATCGCTGCCGGCCGTCCCGCAGAACGGACAACGAGTGGTCCGCGGCCGGTGACATTCCGGACAGCGGGGCCAGCCGCTAAGCGAGGCGCCGCTGCCGTCAGGGTTCTCGGCCGGTAGGTCATCTCGTTGGTCATTTACGTCCTGCGACATCTTCGCTTGGAATTCTATGGCGCGCCGCCCCTGGAAACGTACCGCTAGTTGCCGGGCGCGCGGGGCGTCGGCCTGCGATACCAACACGCGAACATCGGCTTGGGCGCGGCTGACGGCCAGCCCCAATCGGTTCGACATCCCCTGGCTTACCACCACCGCCGCAATTCCCTCGTTGGCCAGAAGGTCTCGCAGCAAATAAGCCTCGCGCAACTCTGTGCCGACGTATATCACCACTTGGTCGCTGAACATCACACTAGACCGCTGCGCGAGCTTTTCTCAGAACTGCCGGTCGAAACTCTCAACGCCCTCCGCCACCAACAACCCGCTTACTGTGCTACCACTAAACGGGTGCCGCCACTATTCGTGAATTATGCCAATTTTGCTGCTACCTCGAAGATGGGATCTACTTACTGGTTGGATATTGCCGTTACGAAATTAGACGGTTACGAAATTATATGGACAAACGTAGTGGTCTGCGTAAATATCGGAAAAGAAAGAACTTATGAAAGTCGGCAAAGTCAAGCTGAATTGCTAAACAATGCAAATACGGCTGAATCGGTAAACAAACGCATATACCGCTAAGGCACGTTTTCCCCAAACGCTAGAACCCGAAAAAGGCTACTGTTTTCGCACTGGGCGCCCCAGTCGGGCTTCGACACTTTGTAACTTGCTTTCGATGCCCCCCTTGCGCCCTTTGCGATAATCGAACTTTATCGAGCAAATGATCCGATCGCAGTCGGCCGCCAAGGCCTGAAAGCACTGACGCACTACGTCCATCAGTTCGTCGAACTCACCCTCGATGGTAGTGCCCATCGCGTGGCAGCGGTAATCCAGTCCGCTGCGGTCGATGATGTCCACGCACCGGGCGACATAGGGGCTGAGGCTTTCGCCTTTATCCAACGGGAAAATGCTCAGGTCCAAGACGATCATCGCATCGTTCCTGTCTTGTCGTCGGTTTTCGCGCCGTCAGCTCAATCCACAAGTTATAACGGCATACTTGCGCCCAAGTGGGCACACAACAATTTTAGCCCCCGCCGAGCCGCAGCACACCCAATAAGCAAAGACTTTAGCACAGTCGGTGAGCAAGACCGTACCACACCCGATAGGAAATAACGTAGAAAAAGTCCAATAGTATTCGATCAGGAGGGCAATAAAGGGCAGCGGCCAGCAGCGGGTAACACATCGCCGACAAACTACACACAAAAAGGTCGCCAAACAGCGACACATCAAAAAGGGCCCCGACAAGCAACACCCAAAGCCACAAATAGCTGGCCGGCGCGTGGGCACAGTTATAAGCGATTTACGGCTTTTCGGTTCTCGGCTCTCCGGCTGGACACGTGAGACGGCATGTAACAGTTTGTGGCTTGGTGTTTTTGTCGCCTTTCGAGAAGCTGCGATTGCCGATTTTGGCGCGTTTGCCATCGACAAGGGGGATTGAGTACCTACCACAGCGCGGCGAGGCACTGCGAAACTTCCCTTGCCCAACCAAGCCGCTGCCCGGTACACTTCCGCTCCCTTTGAATAACCCTAATCTCCGGTTTGAATGGCCCTGGTCTTCGGCGGAGGTGTGCCGAAATGTCAAACTACGGACGTGCAACGCATTGCGTGGTGCTGTGGTGTGGGGCGATTGTCGTGTGGGCGGGTTCGGCCTGGGCACAGGCCTTTGACATCCCAGCCGCCGGGATCCCAAGCGAGCCGTTGCTGGGTGCAGAGCCGATAATGGGCGCGCCAGCAGCGTCGGGGGCTGTTGGTGGGGTGCCGCAACTGGTACCGCGTAACCAGTTGCCTGGCCCAGCAAGCACACAAGCACCGGACCGGGCAGGCAGTTTGATCGAAAGCACCTTCAGTCCCGAAGCCCCAGTCCAGCGCGAGCCAAGCATAGCTACCGAACCTGCTGTACCGGCCGAGGTTGTTTGGGACGAGTGGCGATGGCAATTTTTACCAGACGGCCTAATGTACCCAGCTTATCTGGCAGGCGGCAGAGAACCCAGATTCGCCAGTTTGTGGCTTTACAGGCGGGGAGATGGGTGGTTGTGGGATTCTGCGCTGGGTGGGCAAGTTGGGCTTATCCGATATGGCAGCGAAGATGGACCCTGGCCCGAAGGATGGCAGATCGACTTCGCCGGCGCCGCCTTTACCAGGCAAGATATGGATCGCGACTTGGACGTCCGCGAAGTGGATTATCGGCTGGCTGTCCCCTTGACCTATCGCCGCGGCATCTTCGAGTTCAAGTTCGGCTACTACCACGTTTGCTCGCATCTGGCCGATGAATACCTGATCCTCAACCCAGACGCGCTGAACACCAGAATCAATTACGTCCGTAATGGCCTGATGCTTGGACTAGCCTTGCGGCCCTGGCGACCGTTGCGTTTGTACACCGAGATCGGCTACAGCGTACATACCGACGGCGGCGCAGAGCCGTGGGAGTTCCAATTCGGCGGCGAGTTCGTACCTGCCGAACCCAGATCGCTGCGCGGTTCGCCCTTCTTTGCCGTCGACGGCCATCTGCGGCAAGAGGTGGATTTCAGCGGGAATTTCACGATACAAGCAGGCTGGGCGTGGCGGAGCCGTACCGGGCACCTGTTCCGCGTCGGTTGTCATTACTTCAACGGACTGAGCGACCAGCACCAATTCTTCAGAACACACGAAGACCAGGTCGGCATAGGTCTGTGGTACGACTTCTGAAACCGCCGGCGGCAGCTTTTGAAACCCGCTGGTGACGGCCCCTGAAACAGCTTGCGGCAGCAAGATGCACTGGACGCCGATGCACTGGACACCGATGCACTGGACACCGATACGCCAAGAGCAGCAAGATTCCCGCGACGGCCCGGAGCTGCTGGCCTCGGCGGCCGCCTGGCCGCGGTGGCTGAATAGCACGTGGTCCAACCGGCTGCTGTGGACTTTTGTGCTGTTGGGCCTGTCGGCTCGATTGGTGCGATACCTGTTGCGTTTTCCCCTTTGGCCCGACGAAGCCTACCTGGCGACGAATTTTCTCGACCGTGACTACCTGGGGCTGCTTGCAGGGCTGGACAATCATCAGGTCGCGCCGCTGCTATTCCTGTGGACGCAGCTTACGGTGGTCAAGCTATTGGGCTTTTCGGAATACACGCTGCGGCTGTTTCCGCTGGTGTGCGGCATCGGCAGTCTGCTGCTGTTCGCCGATCTGGCCCGACGACTCCTCAAGGGTCTACCCTTGCTGTTGGCCGTAGGATGCTTTGCCGGCGCGTATGCCTTGATTCGCTACTCGTGCGATGCAAAGCCCTACAGCAGCGACGTGTTGGTTGCCGTCGCCCTGTTGTGGCTGACGGTGCGCTACTTCACGAGTTCTTCGCAAAGCGGCCGCCGTTGGCTGTGGCTGCTTGCGATAGCAGCGCCGATCGCCGTGGGACTGTCCTATCCCAGCGTGTTCGTCGCCGGCGGAATAGGCGCAGCAGTGGGTTTGCGATTGTTGCGCTATGGCGACCGGCGCGATTGGACCGTTTGGGTGGTGTACTGTCTGGCGGTGCTAAGTGGTTTCGGCCTTTTCTATGCATTATCGACTGCCAATCAGGTGACCGCCGAACTGGAGAACATGCGCCAATACTGGCGGCACATATTCCCGCCGCTAGACAAACCCTGGAAACTGCTCGGCTGGCTGGCGGTAACACATACTAGCGAATTGCTGGCATATCCGCTGGGCGGGGCGCGTGGGGCCAGCATCCTGACCGCCCTGTGTTGCCTAATCGCGCTGATTGTCCTGGCGCGTCGCCGCCAATATTGGCTGATGGCCTTGTGTTTAGCGCCGGCCGGGCTGAACTTCATCGCCGCATGTATGCAGCGGTATCCTTACGCGGGCGAGATACGCTTCTCGCTATACCTAGCGCCGATCATCTGCTTAATGTTCGGACTGGGAGCGGCGATCGTGGCGAGCATGGACGAGCGCGGGCGCAGCCGCGGCCCAGCGCCTGCGCTGGCGCTCATAGTGCTACTGGCGCTCATTCCCGTCGCTTCGGTGGCCCGTGATTTCATCCGCCCATATAAGACTCTCGACGCTTTGCGGGAACGCGATTTCGCCCGCTGGTTCTGGTTCACCAAGGGTTACGACGCAGAGCTGATCTGCATGGAGACCGACTTTGGGCCGGAGTTCTTTGCCGCGCGGCGCTCTCCAGGAATGGCGCTGTATCTATGTAACCGGCAGATATACTCGCCGCGGCGCGCTTCGGGTGAGGCGCTGCGGGAAGGGCCACGTGCCGACAGGCCGCTGCGCTGCGTCCGGTGGAGGTCTTCTCCGTTGCCTTACCCGGAAGAAGATTTCCGCCAATGGCTCCAGCAGATGCAATCTCGCTGGCAACTGGCAGCCCAGGAAGTGCATGCCTTTCCTGTTCATCACAAGGACCGCCAGCTATTAGGGTATCAATGGTTGGAAGTATACGAGTTCCGGGCCGGCGACGATCGGTTTCAGTTGTCGGCGAGGAGCAACGCAGATGATAGCCACGCTGCACAACACCGCTGAAGTCCCTCCACCAGCCGCACCGCAGTCCTGTGGCGTCCGGCTAAGCGAGTCCGAGCAATGGCTCAGCCCGGCACGACACAAACAATGGCTCTGGGCGCTGTTGATCCTCGGTATAGTGGCTAGGCTGGTGCGCTATGCGCTGCGATTCCCGCTGTGGGAGGATGAGTGCAACCTAGTGGCCAACTACTTGGACGCCGATTATCTGAGCGTGCTGGGGCCGCTGAAGTACGACACCGTCTGCCCGATGCTATTTTCCTGGGTGGAAGTGACCGCGGTACGGCTGCTGGGCTTCCACGAGTACTCGCTGCGGTTGTTTCCGCTGTTGTGCAGTCTGATCAGCCTGCTGTTGTTCGTTCACCTGGCCCGCAAAATAACAAGCGGACACACACTGGTACTGGCGGTCGGACTGTTTGCAGTTTCCTATCCGATTGTCCGGTACGTGGCCGAGGCCAAGCAGTACGGCAGCGACCTGATGGTGGCATTGGTCTCGATGACCCTGCTGGTACACTACTGGCACCGGCCGCACCAGCAGCTTTGGCTGTGGTTGCTCGCCCTCTGGGCGCCGATCAGCATCGGCTTCTCTTACCCAGCGGTGTTCGTCGCCGGAGCGGTCAGCCCCTTGCTGGCATGGTCGATTTGGCGCAGCCGCCAGCACCGCGCGTGGCTGGCTTGGGCGGGATACAACGTGGCGGTGGCCGTTGGGTTCGCAGTGGTGTACTGGGTTTCCATGCGCCCCATGCTCCAAGGCCAACTGGGCACGATGCGCGTGTACTGGCAAGAGGCCTTCCCCCCCATCGGCGAACCGTGGAAACTGCCCGGCTGGCTGCTGAACGTTCACGCCGGCAGCATGTTGGCGTATCCGGTGGGAGGTCCCGGATACGGCAGTACGCTAACGCTACTGTGCGTGCTGGCGGCGATTGTTGTGCTATGGAAAAGACAGCACGTCCTGCTACTAGGACTCACGCTCGGTCCGCTGGTGCTGCACTTCGTGGCGGCGGCAATGAAACGTTATCCCTACGGAGAACACATGCGGATGGCGCTGTATCTGGCGCCGATGTTCTGCATCCTCACCGCCGTCGGGTGGCTGACGATACTTCAGCTCTTCAACCGGCGCCGGCCGGCTACGGTTGGATTGCATCTGACCCTGGCGGGGTTGGCCGGTATTGCAGTGGTTTCCATAGTGCGCGACTTTTGCTGGCCGTACAAATCGGCCAACGATTTACGGGCCAAGAGCTTTGCCTGTTGGTTCTGGTTCAACATGCCCCATAGCGGCGAGCTGGTGTGTCTGCACAGCGACCTGGGCGTCGATTTGGAACCGGCCGTTTTCCGAGTGGGTCGCTCGGCGGTTTATTTGTGCAACCAGCGGATATATTCTCCTCGTCACGCCCAGGGCCGGCCGCCGCAGTGGGAAGCTGTCAGCGAGCATTGGCCGCTGCGCTGCGTGCAATTCCGCTCGCCAGAGGTGCAACGCGACGATCAGGCCATCGTCCGTTGGCTAGAGCAGATGCAGCAACGCTACCGGCTTGTGGGCAGACAAAGCTTTCCCTTCCCGTTCTACAACAAATGGGAAACGGAGTTGCGGTTCATCGACACCATAGAGGTTTACGAGTTCGTGCCGCGGCAGTCGGCTGGGAAGGAGCGATCGGCCAGCAAAACTGCGGAAACGATCCGCTAAAGGAAACCTCGGCCGGCAACACCACCCGCGCAAGCAACTGTTAGCCAGCACGCAGTTTCAAAAACAAGCAGGGAGGCACCCCAGATGCGTGTAGGGATCATCGGGGCCGGTCCAGCGGGAATCACCGCCGCGTATGTGTTGTCTCAAGCGGGAACAACAGTGGAGGTGTTCGAGGCCTCCGACGGTGTGGGCGGGCTGTCGCGGACGATCGAACTGTGGGGCCAGAAAGTGGACTTGGGTCCGCATCGCTTTTTCAGCCGCGACCGGCGCGTGTGCGACCTGTGGATGCGCCCGCTGGCAGAGCGATACCGGCTGGTCGATCGGCTGACGCGCATCTACTACCGCCAGCGGTTCTTCCACTACCCGTTGCGCCCGGCCGAAGCGCTGTGGAAACTCGGTGCCTGGGAAGCGGCCCGCTGCCTGGCCAGCTATTGCATCCAGCGATTGCATCAGGCCGGCGCGTCGCCCGACAACCAAACGATGCAAGCCTGGGTGCAAAGTCGCTTCGGGCGCAGGCTGTACGAAATCTTCTTCAAGACATACACGGAGAAACTGTGGGGCATCCCCTGCGAACAGTTGGATGCCGACTTCGCTGCCCAGCGGATCAAAGGCTTCAGTCTTAGCGAGGCGATACGCGCTGCCCTGGGCACAAGCAAACGACAGCATACCACGCTGGTGGACCGCTTCTTTTATCCCACCGGCGGCGCAGGGATGGTGTACGAGCGGATGGCCCGGGCCGTGCGCCGGCGCGGCGGTCGGATACATTTGAACTGCCCGGTACGGCGAGTATTGCACGACCGAAAGCGAACTTACGGCGTGGAACTGGCCGGCGGCGGCCGAAGACAGTTCGACCACGTAATCTCGACTATGCCGCTGAGCTTGCTGGTTCAAGGACTGGGCGATTTGCCCCCCACCGTCGCCCAGGCTTTGGAAAACCTTAGATACCGAAACACGATCCTAGTTTACCTGCACGTGGCCGGAACAGAGCTGTTTGCCGATCAGTGGCTGTACGTCCACTCGCCGGATTTGCTGGCCGGACGGATTACCAACTTCCGCAATTGGGTGCCGGAATTGTATGGCGCGGCGCAAAGTACCATCATCGCCCTGGAATACTGGTGTTACGACCACGACCCAATGTGGCGCGAGCCAGATGCCGCGCTACTGGAGCGCGCCGTGCGCGAGATTCGTTCCATCCGCTTGATCCCTTACGCGCCCCTGCTGGGCGGAAAGGTCGTCCGCCTGCACCGCTCCTATCCCGTGTACAGCAAAGGCTACAAAGAGCATCTGGCCCCGGTGATCGACTTCCTGCGGACGTTTCGCGGACTGACTCCGATCGGCCGCTACGGGTCGTTCAAATACAATAACCAGGATCACAGCATCTTGATGGGCTTACTGGCGGCCGAAAACATTTTGCACGACCGTGGCCACGATCTGTGGGCGGTGAACACCGATTACGACACCTACCAAGAATCAGTGGAGATCGACTACCCGCCCCGCGGCTGCAAAGCGAACGATTTACCCACCAAGAAACATCCCAGCGGAAAAAAGCCCGCCAGACGCCGCAACCGGGCTTGCAAGACGCAATCGGCCTACGGCTGAAGGGTAGCCCTCGCGCGCAAGGCGTTATGGTTCGGGTTGGCGATTTCCTTCGGGTTTGGTCTTTTGCTCGGGCCGACGAGTTCCGTCAGGGTGCCCCTCCGACGGCACGCACGGCTTGCATGACACGTAGGGACCGCACGGTCAGAAAAATCCCAATTCGTCTCGGGCTTCCTCGGTCATGCGATCGGGTGTCCACGGCGGGCTGAGGGTCAGTTGCACGGCCACTTCGCCAACGCCCGACAGTGCGCTAAGCACCTGCTTGACCTCCGCCATCAGTTCCGGTGCATAGGGACAGGCTGGCGAAGTCATGGTCATCAGTACGTGGATGTTCGTCTTGCCATCGGCCTCATCCACGCCGACGCCGTAGATTAACCCCAGGTCGACGACGTTTACCCGCAGTTCCGGGTCCACAACCTGGCGCAGTGCGGCCAAAATATTTTCTTCGGCAATAGGCATGGGAACTCCAAACGTCGGCAGACTTTGCCGCAAAAACGTTCTAACAAAAAATAGACGCCAAAAGGCTAAACTGGCCTTCTTCCTCGGCAAGGAGTACCAGACGATTTCGCTTTGGTAGAACCGCTAAAAAGTTGGCTTTTTCCCAAAGGACAGGTGGATGACTTCCCCGAATACACAGGTGCGACCAGTCGAAAGTCCCCGACTCGCAAATCTGCCGCTTTCTCTACACGAAAACTTTGCAGCAGAGCACCGACAACAAGCTTTACACCGGACCACGCACAACAAACTTTACGCCAGACCATCGACAGCCGACTTTGCAGCAGAGCACTTGCGTTATACGCCTGCACGAGCGTTCGGATTATTGTTTCGGCTTCGTGGAAACAAACACATGGTCGTTTTCGACTTTAACGTCGTATGCCGGCGTCGGACGCACGGCAGGCATGCACAATGCCTGGCCGGTGCGAATGTCGAATCGTGCCCCGTGGCGCGGACAGACGATTTCGAAGCCATGCAGCCGCCCGTCGCCCAACGGGTTGCCGTCGTGGCTGCAAGCGTCCTCCAGTGCGTAGAACTGACCTTCGACGCGGAAAACCACCACGAATCGGCCTGCGACCTCGAAGACCTGCTTCCCGGGGTCGGGAATATCGGTCGTACGACACACTTGCACGTACTGGTCCATGCTCGTTAACCTCACACCATAGACTTCGCTGAACTCCAGAATGCGTTTGTCAGCGGCCAGCATCGATCGGTTGTCACCGAACATCGCAGTATCAATACCGGCAGCAAGCTGACATTGATGAGCCCCTCCAATCAACTCGCCGCGGAGATCGCCAGTGGCATTTTCTAAGCCACAAACGCCCGACCGGTTTGTTTCCACCTCGACGGTGGGCGAGCCGTCTCTTCTGGCGGCCGCCAATCGCGCACCCGTAGGAACACTATCGTCATGGCCGCCGAAACCACAAAACACAATGGCGCCAGCACGAGGGCCACCGGCCAATTGGTGGCAATCAGTGCCCCCAGTGCCATGAACACCGAGCCTACGCAGCCGGCACCCGAAAGCGTAGCCGCCACCGTGAGGATGAAGTAGGCCAAGCCGCGCCGTGGATGCACATGCCGACCCAGCACCGCCGGGATTACATCCGCCTGGCGCTCGCCAGCCTGATTCGTCCCGCAGTTGTCGCATATCGTCTGGCTATGATCGATCCGGTTGCCGCAGGTGGTACACACCCACATGTCACAGTGCTCCATTCGATCGGCGCGGCGGTGGGCAGAAGTCGTCGGTCGTTAAACCAGACAAGGCGGTTATCCGACCAGTGCGGAAATCTGCTGGGCTATGCTCGGTCACTTTCGGGGTATTCGGAGCCACTTCAAGCGCTGCGAAACTCCTGCACCCGTCGCGCTATGGTTTGCGCCAGCGCCGTCCGCACTTGGTCGATTGTAATGCGGTCGAACACCTGTTGGAAGAATCCGGCGACGATCAGCCGTGTGGCTTCTTTGCGCGTCAATCCCCGGGCGGCAGCGTAAAAAATCATCTCCTCGTCCACGCGGCCGGTGGTTGCGCCGTGCGAGCACTTCACGTCGTCGGCCATGATTTCCAGTCCTGGGATCGAGTCGCTGCGCGCTTGCTCAGAGAGCATCAGGTTGTCGTTGCGCTGGTAGCCATCGGTCTTCTGGGCGTCGGGGTCAACGCGGATCATCCCGCGCCATACGATCCGCGCCCGATCCTGCAAGGCTCCCTTATATAGCAGGTCGCTGGTACAGCCGCCGGCCATGTGATGCTGAAGCGTGTGATACGACAGATGCTGAGAATCTTCGGCGAACATCACGCCATCCACTTGTGCGCTGGCGCCAGGCTCGGCCAGCACCACGTGCTGATTGACCTTGGCCAGCCGACTGCCCAACGCAGCAACGGTCCACCGCAGCGACGCTTCCCGGCCCAGCCGGGCCTTGTGGTGTGCGAAATGCCAAACGCCCTTTCCCCAGTCCTGCACGCCCACGTACCGCAGGTTCGCTCTCGGCCCGAGGAAAATCTCCACCGTGCCGCATTGCAAGGCAGGTGCCTGCGGATCGGCGCTGGCAGCTTCGGCCAAAACCGTGGCTTCCGCCCCCTCATCCAGCACGATTAGTACACGGTCCAGCAGGCAACCGCCGCCGGCTAGCACCGAGCGGATGTGGACCGGTCGCGAAAGCTTCACATTGCGAGGCACGTACAGCAAGCATCCGTCGGACCAGCAAGCGGCCGACAGCGCGGCGAACTTGTCGGTTGCCGGGTCCACCAGCGGATTCGTCAGATATGGGCGCAGCAACTCCGCGTGCGCCGATACCAGCTTTTGCAACGTGCCGAACAAGACGCCCTGTTGTTGCAGTTGATCGTCCCAGCGGATAATCGCAGAGGCGGAATCGACTAAGGCCAATTCGCCGCAGGGCTGCAAACTATCGCCCAATAGCGGCGGCGTTAAGTCCCCAGGATGCTCTCCGGCAGGTGCCAAACCGAAGTCTTCCAGGCGCAAAGCGCGGATGTCGGTTCGGTTCCACTCCTCTTGCGAACGGTCGGGCAGCGGCGTCTGCTGGAACGTCTTCCAAGCCTCCCGGCGCAATTGGGTAAGCCACGCAGGCTCGCTGCGTTCGGCGATGAAGGCAGCAAATGCCTCGTCGGTAAAACCCTGCTGAAGTGCTGCTGAGGGCGTGAGCGTTTTTGTCATAACGTACTGCTTTATATCGACGAAACGTACTGCTTTATATCTACGAAATACTGTGTATTATCGAATTGCTGCGCCAAGCGATGTTGTGCTTGCAGGAAAACGACGTGGGCCGAACCGCTCGTCCGCGCGAACGCGGCGCTTGTAGCCAAGCTCATTGCTTGGCACAGGACGCGTGCTGCTCGGCGGCGGCCCAGGGTTTCCCCTGCTAGTTCATCCCACGGTGCCTTCCATCTGTAGTGCGATCAGGCGGTTCATTTCTATAGCGTATTCCATGGGCAGCTCGCGGACCAACGGTTCGATGAAGCCGTTGACGATCATGGTGGCCGCTTCGTGTTCGGTCAGTCCGCGGCTCATCAGGTAGAACAGTTGTTCCTCGCCGATTCGCGACACGCTGGCCTCGTGTCCGACCATGACGTCTTGTTCCTCGATTTCGATGTACGGATAAGTGTCGCTGCGGCTCCACTCGTCCAGTATCAAGGCGTCGCAGACCACGTTGGCCCGGCATTGTTTGGCTCCTTTGTGGATCTTGACCAGCCCCCGGTAGCTGGTGCGTCCGCCGCCCTTGGAAATGGATTTGGAGACGATGCGGCTGGAAGTGTTCGGCGCGCAGTGGATGGCCTTCGCGCCGGCGTCCTGATGCTGACCACCAGTAGCGAAGGCCACCGAAAGGACCTCGCCCCGTGCGCCCGGCTCCAACAGATAGATGGCCGGATACTTCATTGTCAGTCGGCTGCCCAGGTTGCCATCTACCCATTCGACCAAGGCGTCCTGGTAAGCCACCGCTCGTTTGGTCACCAGGGTGTAGATGTTGTTGGCCCAGTTCTGGATGGTCGTGTAGCGCACCCGGGAGCCTCGCATGGCGATGACTTCCACCACAGCAGAGTGGAGGCTTTCGGTACAATACATTGGTGCGGTGCAGCCTTCGACGTAATGCACCTGTGCCCCTTCATCGACGATGATCAAAGTTCGCTCGAACTGGCCGATCTGGGCAGCGTTGATGCGAAAGTAGGCTTGCAAGGGGAACTCGACTTTCACGCCCGGCGGCACGTACACAAACGAGCCGCCGGACCACACAGCCGAGTTGAGCGCGGCGAACTTGTTATCGCTGGGCGGGACGATCGTGCCGAAGTAACGCCGCAGCAGCTCACCGTGCTGGCGCACCGCGGTGTCGGTATCGGTGAAAATCACGCCCAGCCGCGAAAGCTCCTCGCGCAAGGAGCCGTAAACCACTTCGCTTTCGAATTGGGCCTTCACTCCGGCCAGAAACTTCTTTTCCGCCTCGGGGATGCCCAGCCGATCGAAAGTGGTCTTGATCTCCGGAGGCACTTCATCCCAGGAAGCGGCTTGTCGGTCGGTAGGTTTGACGTAGTAGTAGATTTCGTCGAAATCGACCTTGATTTCCCCACCCCAGCGCGGCATGGGCTTCGATTGGAATATCTCCAAGCTGTCCAAGCGAAACTTGCGCATCCAGTCCGGTTCGCCCTTCAGCTCGGATATCTCGCGCACTATATCGGCGTCCAGACCCTTTCGGGCTCTGTAAACATAGCGCTCTTCGGTGTGGAAATCGTACTTGTTGATCTCGCCGATGGGATCGTGCCGGTCGCTGGGCTTGCCACGGATATCAGTTGCCATGATGGTCAGTTCCTTGATTCTAGGGTTTGACTTTGTACTGGAGCAGTTTTCGTAACCGCCGCTGCAAGTGTTTCGGCGCTTACCTGGGCTTGCTGTTTTGGGCCATACCACTGCCTCCGGTTTACACCGTGCGTGCCGGCCGCCCCACCGCTGCGGCTGCCCCACCGCTGCGACTGCACCACCACCTGGCTACGTGGCCACGTACCGACGCAGCCGTACCAACGCAGCGTCGTGGGTCACTTCGCCGCAGAAAGCATTGCTTGCTCGTCGGCGGCGACCTCGGGATGTGCGGCACGAATGTGGTCGTATCCTTCCTTGTGCAGTCGGCGCGCCAGCTCCGGGCCTCCGCTTTCCACGATCCGCCCAGCCAACATCACGTGCGTGAAGTCCGGCTGGTTGTGCTCCAGCAGTTGCTCGTGGTGCGTGATGATCAAAATGCCCATCTGGCGGTGGCCGATTTGGGCGATACTCTGGCTGGCCAAGCGAACGGCATCCACGTCCAGCCCGCTGTCGGTCTCATCCAGAATCGCGTACTTCGGCCGCAGAATGGCCATTTGCAGGATCTCGGCGCGTTTCATCTCCCCACCGGAAAAACCGTCGTTGACGTACCGCCGGGCGAACTCCCGGTCGATTCGCAGTGTGTCCATCTGCTCCTGGAGTTCTTTGCGGAACTGGCGCATGGGGATCAGCTCTTCGCCTTCCTTCCGCTCAGGGCGACGGATATTGCTGGCAGCGTGCCGCAGGAAATCGGCCAACTTGACGCCGGGTATGGCCACCGGGCGCTGAAAGGCCAGAAACACCCCCGCCCTGGCGCGCTCGTGCGGCTCCATCGCCAGCAGGTCCGCGCCATCCAGAAAGATGCTGCCCCGGGTAACTTCGTAGCCGGGATGTCCCATCACGGCGAAGCCCAGCGTGCTCTTGCCGGAGCCGTTGGGGCCCATCAGCGCGTGAATCTCCCCGCGGCGGATCGTCAGACTTACTCCCCGCAGGATCGGCTTGCCCGACACGCTGACGTGCAGATCGTCTATCACCAAAGCATCGGTCATTTTTCTCTGTCCTTATTGCTGTAATGTGTCGACCCAAAATCAATGTCGCACGATGCCGTTACTGTGGTCGGGCGGCCCAATACGACTTGCTACACCGAAATGAAAACCGCCGCCCAACAGGCGTATACGCCCCATGCTAGACCCGAGGCTGGGGCACTGGGGAACATCGTTCGGCGTCTCATTTGTACTGTTGATGCCGGAACACGAGCGGTTTTTCCTCTACCTGTACGTAGCCAGTCTGGTGCGGCAACGGCAGACCGTGCATTCGGGGGTCAGAACCGGCCGCGGCGGACCCGCCGGCTTGCCGCTGCTGCTGTCCAGTTTCGTCCACTCTAACACGACCAAGTTGTATCTTGTCTTGCAGGCGCATCAGTCCTTCCAAAAGGGCTTCAGGGCGCGGCGGGCATCCGGGCACGTAAACGTCCACTGGTATGAGCAAGTCCACGCCACGCACCACGTTGTAAGCATGCTCGCAGTAAGGCCCGCCCCCGATCGCACAAGCGCCCATGGCAATCACGTATTTCGGTTCTGCCATCATTTCGTATAGCCGACGGACACGGCTAGCCATCTTGTAGTTGACCGTTCCGGCGACGATCATCACGTCGGCCTGGCGTGGACTGGCCCGAAACGCCCCAGCCCCGAACCGATCCAAGTCGAATCGGCCCGCCCCGGCACACATCATCTCGATCGCGCAACAAGCGGTGCCGAAGGTCAGCGGCCAGAGGCTCGACGCCTTCGCCCAGTTGAGCAATTCCTCTAGCGTCCCCTTTACCACTGTCACGCCTGACGTGTTTTCGATGCACGATTGGGCCATTATACAGTTCCGAAATGGTTTGCCGCAGGTGTTTGAAATTGCAGCTCTCCAGATGCCGCTTGTTTCCGCCCTGATAAATTACCCTTGCAGCAGTATAATTCGCAAGCGGCGGCCGGAGGACCGATTGCACGTGGATCGCGCGGTCGCGCAGCGGTTTATCTGACCTCGAACCGGCATTCCACACCGCCGTTGCGTCGGCAGTGGGTCAAGCACACTTCCTGCCCCACAAGTTCCGAAAACATCATCTGCTCCATGTCGCAAACGCGCGGATCGCTTTCGGCCAGCTTTGGGTACGGGCAAGCATGGGCCTTAAGCACCAAGCGTTGGTGGTCTTGCTCGATTGTTGCCGGGATACGCCGCTGCGCGAGCAGCTCCTTGACGCCCCTTAGCCTCTCGGCTACGGTACGCCCTTGAATCTGACTGCTATAACTAGCCGCCAGGGTCTTGGCGACTGCGCGGAGCATCTCGCGCTGCACCTGTGGATCGCCGATAGCGCGGAACTGTTCCCACAAGGCCATGGCCAAGTCGGCGAAGTTCGAGCCGGTTTGTCGCAACCCCTTTTCAGTCAGCCGGTAATAGTGTCGGGGCCTTCCTCTTCCACCCCGCACCGCGCTGCGCTCGACCAACCCCTCGGCCATGATGCGTCCTAGCCGCTGTCGAACGGCCGTGGGAGTGACCTCCATGGCCTGGGCCATCTCGATAACCGACAACGGCCCGGCAATCCGCAATAAATCCAAAAAGTCGTTATCAGAAGCTGGACACTGGAGGCTCAATTTGGCTATCCCCTTTTTCTATCAGTGGTTACTTTGCAACGACCGATTTCACAGCACACCAATAGATTTGCCAGTCGGCTAGCTGCGATAGCGTGCTTGGTTTTTAGCCGTAGGCTGTTGATTTCCGGGTTTTATAAACCTCTCGTTGTTAATAATACCCGTCCAAGGTCTTTGTGACAATTGTGATTGTTATAAATATTTTATTTCGGCCCACATTCGCGCCGTCAAACACTAGCTGGGCCGCAAAATCTACGAAACCGCTACAGTTTGACAACCGGATGGGTCGATTATCTCATTGCCATGTGGTGCAAACAGTGTCGGCAAGACGTCCCAGGCTCCTACTGCGCCGGCGAGGACAAATACGCCTGCCCGCGCTGCGGTACCGCGCTGTCTCCAGAACTGCCCACCGATTTTGGATTTACGGCCGAGAAAGCATCGGCGGCTCTCGCCTCCACCTCGAAGACCCCTGCGCAGCAAGCTGGCATAGGACCTTGCCACCAAATTGGACAGCCCAGCGCTGAAAGCGTCGAATGTTCAGCCGAGCAAACCGGGCGACAGCGGAAAACAGCCGGCCAAGATACATGCGGCGCTCAGCCCCATTACGTGGCGCGCGCCGGCGGCCTCGGCGGCAGTGGCGCAACCGATTGGGCGCAAGAGGATGAACTTCTGGAAATCGCCCAAGCTCTTAGAGTCAGCCAACTTAACCAGCCCAAACCGCGCTATTCTAAGCGGCAGCCACGGCTAGATCCTGCACATCAGACAGCCTCAGGCTGGCACAACCAACAATCCCCGCCACAACCTAAACGGACCAACCTCCCCCGATCCGCCGCGGTAGTCTGGGTTTTCAGTTGGACGGCCATATCTCTGGGTATCATGGCGCTGGTCTGCGGCGGAGTGCTGGCCGGATGGTCGATCCTCGGCGGACGCGCCGACCTGTGGGGGCTAGGGGTTCCCATCGCGCTGGGCGGTCAATTCGTTTTGCTGCTGGGACTGGTGCTGCAACTGGATCGCTTGTGGCTCGACAGCCGCAAAGCGTCGGCCAAGCTCGAGCAGGTAGACAACAAGTTGCGCGAACTCAAGCAGACCACCACCTTGCTAGGCACTGGGCACGGCACACCAGGTGCCTTTTACGCACATTTTGCCGAAGGGGCTAGCCCCAGCTTGCTGCTGACCGATCTGAAAAGCCAGTTGGACCTGTTGGCCCTAAAGCTCAGCAACGAATCTGAACGCTGAACTTCAGCCGCAAAGCTGGGCGCTGAAGACTAACAGGGAAGCTGGGCGCTAAAGTTCAGCAGCAATTCTCGACGCCAACACTCAGCAACCGATCCTGAACCCTAAAACCATGCGCCATCATCGAGCGCCAAGACCGGATCATCAGGCACCGACACGGCATCATCAATCGCCAACGCCCAATTATTAAGCGCCCACACGGGATCATCAATCGCTAACACCCAATCATCAAGCGGCAACATCTCATCATCGAGTGTCGACACTGGGCCTATGGGGAAAACGTTCCGGGTGGGCGGTTCCGATCAGAACTCGTGCCCACGCGGATTATCTGCTTCTGGTTGTTTAAGAGGCAAAAAAGCTCTTACGAACGGCCGATCGGCTAGCCCGGCTTCGATCGCCCGGTTGATGTACCGCTCGGCCTGCTTCGGTTGTTCGTCGAAGTACAAATGCACACCGGCCAGGAACGCCAGATTTGCATCTTTAGGATTTTCTTCGGCCTTCTTGACCAGTGCCTCCACGTAACGCCTGGCAGCCTGCTGATCGTCGTTGAACAATTCCCAGATGCGGAACCGGCCTTTAGGAAGATCGGGCTTTAGCTCCAAACTCTCGCGGATGGCAGCCACTGCCAGTTCGTAATTGCCCAACGCCGTCTGAGCCAATCCCTGACGCAACCACGCTTCGACAACCGTCGGAGCCGCCTTGATAGCCTGGGCGTAGCGCTGATTGGCCCGGTGGTAGTCCGCCGCAGCAAACGCTGCGTCGCCATTGCCGATGTACTTCCAGGCTTGGATTACAGCACTTTCTGGTGCAAGCGGTGGCCCAACGGGCTTCGCCGCCTGACGGGGAACCACTTCGCGCGGAGCAGGTGCCGGCCGCTCGCGCAACATCCCGGAACCCCCACTGCCAGACGTACTCGAACCGCCCGACTGGAACCAGTGGCCGACGCCCATCATCCGCATCACCGGCCCGGGACCGTAAAGCGTCTCTGCCGGCACGAACACCGGCGGATAGTATCGGTATGGGTAATACGGGTACCAATACGGCGGCCCGTACCAGTACTCATACGGCACATAGTACGGTATGACGAGCACCGGTCGGGGATCGCTGGCGACCTGTGCTGCCGCTGGATGAAGCTGTCCCAGCCAGACCAACGCCGCCAAAACCACCATCGCGCCACAAGCCGCCGTAGCTTTCATGGCCGCACCCCCTCAAAGATCGCCCCAATGACACATCCAACGTCGAAACCTCGAACAGCAACCCTACTTGCTTCTCGGGCGCTGCCGGTATAGGCTTCTTCGGCTGTTGTGCCGGATTGTTGCCGAGCGCGTTCCGCGCCGATTGTCCGAAACTCTCCGTCCGGAAGTCATTATTCGCCCCCGTCCGCCGCAAGCAAAGTGCACTTGGTGTGCCGAGTACTGCAACTAGGTCACAACTGCGTTGTGGCGCGCAACTGTTTTCTGGTGGGCGACTAGCTGTTTTTCTGGTGGGCGACTACCTGTTCGCTAGTTGCTTCCGCCTTGCAAGGCACCAGACAGGCAAGCTGCCGGAGCAGTGCGGCGCAGTCAAACAGACTGCGCGTGTGTCAATGCGGATAGATCCTCTCTGTTGAATGTTCGTCGGTACAATGAATCGAACGCTTCTCCGTACAATAAGGATAACTGTTCCTAGGAGAGGTCAACCGTGCAGGCGCCCAGGCGATGAATCCGACCCCGTACACCCGCGCGGACTTTGATTCCAGTCCGCTGATGTTTTACTACGAAGTAACGCTAGCCTGCGACCTGGTTTGCAAGCACTGCCGGGCCTCTGCGCAGGCGGAGCCGCATCCGGAAGAGCTTGACGGCCAGCAATCGAAAGCCTTGTTATCTCAGGCAGCAACTTTCCCTCGGCCACCCAACGTGGTGCTCACCGGCGGCGATCCCCTCAAACGGCCCGATTTGTTCGCGCTGATCGAACATGCCTGCTCGCTGGGATTGGCCGTTGCGCTGACGCCCTCGGCCACGCCGCTGGCCACGCGCGAGGCTTTCGCGCGGGCCAAGCAGGCCGGGATTTCCGCCTTGGGAATCAGCCTCGACGGGGCGGACGCTGAAACGCACGACGCCTTTCGCGGCTGGCAGGGTAGTTTCCAGCGGACGCTGGAAATGCTCGACAACGCACGACAATTGCAGCTTCCCGTCCAAGTCAACACCACCATCACTGCCCGTAACCTGCATCAAATCGACGCCATCGCCGAGCTGCTATCGGAGAAAGAGGTTTTCATGTGGTCGGTGTTTTTCTTGGTACCGGTGGGCCGGGGATTGCAAGAGGCACGCATCAGCCCGCAACAATACGAGGAGGCCTTCGCCCGATTGTGGCATCACGCCCGCACCAAGCCGTACTCGGTCAAGACCACCGAAGCGCCGCATTACCGTCGCTTCGTGCTACAACAGGGCGGTGACCCGCTGGCCGGACCTGCACATATCGACAGGGAATCGGAACGCCTTCAGTCGGCCCACACCGGTTGCGACGCCGCGTCGGGAGCGGCAGCACGCGCCTCGGGCGAGGCAACACGCGCGTCGGAGGGAGTAGCACGCGGGTCGGGCGCCGCAGCGCATGAGATAGAGCCACCAGCACCGGGGGTGGGGGCAGGGGGTGGGGTTCGAGCTACCCATCGCGCGCCACTGGGTGTGGGCGACGGCAAGGGGATCATGTTCGTCAGTCACACCGGCGAAATCTATCCTGCCGGCTTCCTGCCGCTGCGGTGTGGCAAGTTTCCAGTCGATTCGGTGGTCGACGTCTATCAGAACCACCCCACGTTCCGCGCGTTGCGCGACCCCGACCGCTTCAAAGGCAAGTGCGGCGTGTGCGAATATCGGCACGTTTGTGGCGGCAGCCGTGCCCGCGCTTACGCGCTGACCGGTGATCCGCTAGAAACCGACCCGGACTGCGCATACGTTCCGGCGGCGTGGCGCGCTCGGACGTCGTCGGCCGCCGAGCCGCCGCTCGATTGACCTCCGCAGCAGCAATGGGCCGCCGCGATGTTTTCGCCCCGGCTATAACCGGTTTCTGGCCTGCGGTAAATACAAGTTCTTGTTGGCTTTCGTTATGGGATGCGGCAAACGCAAGTTGTTTCCGACCTGCGACAAATAATAGCAAGTTGTAATGCACGTTCTGCTATTTTTTGCCCACAGACCAGTTGTATAGCTGCAAACAACTTTGGTACTACCGCGACTACAATTTTTGCTATTTGCCGATGCAGAATCGGCTGAAGATGCGGTCCAGCAGGTCTTCGGTGTACACTGCGCCGAGTACTGTGCCAAGTTGGTCGATGGCCTCGCGTAGCTCGGCGGCGATAAGCTCTTCGCAGCCTGCTTGAGAGCCAAGTTCTTGTGCCCTACGCACACAAGCGGCAGCCGTTTGCAGTGCATGCCGACAGCGCAAGGCAGTGGAACTGACTACCTCGGCTTCGGTCTGTAAAGCCCGCAAAGCCGTTTCCCGCAATGTTCGGCGCAGCTCGTCCAAACCGTAGCCGGTGACAGCGCTAGTAACAACTGCGTTTTGAAGCGCCGGCACAGACGAGGCCAGATTTTGACTCGAAGGCACAGACGGGGCCAGATCGCGCTTCGTCAAAACTACGATGCACTTGTCTGGCTGCGCTTGGGCGATTTGCCAGGCGTCCCAGGGCTCGAGCGGTCGGGTGGCGTCGATGCACAGTATGCGGACGTCGGCCATACGAAGTTGGTCGGCGGTCTGTCGTTGCGCTGCCTGTTGAATATCCGGATGGATGTCGGGGTACGTGCCCGACTGCATGTTCGGAGGCGCGCTGCCAAGGCAGAAAGCCGTCGTGATGCCGAAACGCAGTGTCGTATTGCCCGCAGGCGGTGCCGTACTGCCGACAGACTGCGTCGTATTGGCGACGGACAGCTCGGGCTGCGGCTGTTTGTCGTCTACGTCCGCTTGATCGGTCTGTGGTCCGCCGGCGCTTTGGACACCATCGGCCTGTTCCGGCGTGCTGATCCAGCCTGCGGTATCGACAAGCTGGCACCGCACGCCGTCGAGCGTCAGCTCGGCCGTCAGGTAGTCGCGTGTAGTGCCGGGCTGGGCGGAGACGATCGCCGCCTGATGCCCTACCAAAGCGTTGAACAGGCTGCTTTTTCCGGCATTGGGCCGGCCGGTCAACACTGCCCGAAGCGCCCCGCCGGTCTGCGCCCGGCTGCGCATCTGCTGCGCAATCGAGTCGATCTGCTGGGCCGCGGCGGCCAGTTCGCGCCGGAGTTGCTCGGGCACAATAATCTCGATGTCTTCTTCGGCGAAATCGAGGCTCGCCTCCAAATGCACAAGCAAATCCAGCAACGTCTGACGAAGGCGTCGCAGTGGGTCGGCCAACCCGCCGGCCAACTGCCGCAGGGCCACTTCCAGTTGTCGGCGATTGGCAGCATCGACGACCCCCAGCACCGCTTCGGCCTGAGTCAGTTCGATGCGCCCGGCCAGAAAAGCCCGCAACGTGAACTCACCCGGCCCAGCCGGGCGCGCCCCGGCGTCACACAATGTGCGGACCGCCGCCTCCAATAGTGGCGGCGAGCCAAGGGTGTGCAACTCGGCCGCATGCTGACCGGTGTAACTGCGTCCCGGTGGCCACAGATACAAATAACACGGCGGGGCGCTGTGCCAACCGGAAATACGTAACCAACCGGCCGCAGCCGATGGGTGTTGCGCAGCAGACAAAGGGAGGCAATCGGCGCGGACGAACGTTTGCCGTAAGCATTGCAGAACGTCCGGCCCGCTGAGGCGCACTATTCCCCGCGCTGCACCCCCCGGCGGCGAAGCAATAGCTGCAATCGTATCTTCCAGGCGATACATCGGCGGAGATGCTCCGAGTTGGTCCGGCATGGTGGTCGGCCCGTGCGATGCCGAACTTAGCAGCTCACGCGTATGACCGCGTTTCGATGGTATGCGGAGTGCTTGGGCGGTCCCAGAGACTCAAAATCAAAAACCCGTCTCCACCGCCGCCGGACGATATAGCGGCATGTAGCGGTAATACACTTCCAGCGTCATGACAGCCATAGCGGTATTGTACACTCTACCGCCTACATCGCCGTAGCCGCCGGCAAAGTACCAACTTCCCGCTTCATGGCCATGGGTGGCTTGGGTGGCGATCAGATGGTCCCGCATCAGGGCGTTCCAACGGGGCCAGGTCGGGCCGTCGAAGTGAGCCATCACTTGCGCCGCGTAGTAGTTGTAGTACATGTTGTCGTACTGGATTCCCCAGGCGTCTAGCAGTTCCACGCCTCGCTTCAGGGCCGGGTGGCGCCTTCCCCAGCCGGTGTACATCCGCATCAGCAGGCCGATGGCGGTGGTGGTCTGCCGCGGCTGCGGCGTCTGATATCCGTACTGCGCGCCGTCGTCGCATTGTACGCTGTCGAGAAAGCGCACGGCGGCGAAGATCGTGGGCGAGGGAACCTCCAAGCCTGCCATCTGGCCACTTTTCAAGGCCATCAGCATCCAGCCGGTGACTGTGGTATCGCCCGGCTCCCCTGGCGTGTAACGCCAACCGCCACCTTTGAGGTCCTGGGAGTAAACAATAAAGTTGATGGCTTGCTGGGCCAAGTCCTTCAGCTCCGCATCGCTGGTCATGGCGTACGCTTCGCAAAGGGCGATAGTCGCCAGGGCGTGGGCGTACATGGTGCCGTCATGGAAATCCAGACCCCGCGGATGTTTGACTCCTTTGAGCTTCAGGTAGTACAGCGCACGGTCGAGCTGCTCTTGATACTGTCCCTGGCGGTGTGTGTACCCTGCGCCCAGAAACGGCAAAACTGCCAAGGCCGTAGCCGCCACAGAACTGGGATGTTTGCCCGCATTGCGGCACGCCCCGCGGCATAGGCTGCGGTTATGGTCGAACGACCAACTCCCGTTGCCCAGTTGATGCGCTGCCAGCCAGCGCAATCCGCGCTCCACAGCCGCTTCGCTTTGATCGGTACCTCCACGGCGACGCACGAGCGCGGCGCGCGCTGCCGGGTTACGGCCTTCCAATCCACCGCCTGTCGGTCGTTCCAAGGATTGCATCAATTGCGTGGCATCGCGCTGGGCCAGTAGCGGGTGGTCGGCCAGCGGTCGTTGCCGTTGAAGCGTCGCCGATTGCGCTTCTGCGGCAATCGCGCCGGAGTGGTTTTCGCTCTGCCGGTCAGTCCACATGCTGTCGGCGGCATCGGCGTGCTTCGCCTCGGCCTGCGCGAGCCACTGGGACGGCAACAGCTCTTCTTCAATCGGCAGCAGTTCATCGTCCCAAACGGCTATTATTCCCAGCGGGCTGCCCACCGGTTGCAACTGCTCGGCGATCAGGGCCATCGCCATGACGGCGCAGAAGTGCACTAGCAGACTCGCCAGCCAACTGAATAACCGCTGCTGCGCGGCCGGACTCAACTGGCCGGCCGAGGGCCGACGATTGCTCGTGCCGCTAGGGGTGCACGACTGTGCCGTGGGCTGCGCTGGCGCAACGGCCAGCGGCTGGATGGTAGCCGAGCCAGCAGCGGTTGAGCAGTCGTCCACCAAGAAATCTCGTGACGGATTGTGGGACTCGATTGTTGGTCGCGTCGCCCGACGACACGCTATCGCCACGCATACAACTTCACAGCACGAACGGCGCGGTGGCGTAGCACCGCGCGACACCCGTGCCTGTCGCGGCGCTTCGCCGTACGGCGAACGCGAGCGGGATGCCTATCGTCTTGGCCTATAAGCAATTATAGCTTGTCCGCCAGTGGATTTGGCCGGCGTTGGATTCCGGCAGAAACACTTCGCTTGATAGGAAGCGAGAATATCGGACGACAGAATCGCTGCCGCTGGTCGGCGGCGCCGCCGGGCAAGCTGTATAAGATTTTATCCGGCCAAGCGGTTACTGTGTCTGGGCGTTTTTCAGCCCGAGCGCGGGCCGAAGAGCATGCCCATCAGGTCGCGAGTGCCCAGCGCAGTCGGACTAGCAAGCAGCTCGCCGGCGAAGAAACCGGCGGCCATCCCCAGTTGGCGAGCCAAGGCACGGAACCGATCAAGATAATTCGATTTGTCGCCAGAGAATTGGCTGCGATAGCAATTGATGGCCTCCAGCTTCGCCTCCAGTGTGTCGCTGATGTCAACAACGAACGCTCCCGGCACCGTGGGGCGGAGGCTCCGCAGGCTCAAAAAGCAGTTCAGCAGCACTGCCACCGAGTGGACCGGCAGCCCGTCGAAGTACTGTTCCCATTTGGTCAAGCGGGCGTAGAAGACGGCGGCCTCGGTTATCAGTCCGGCCTGATAGTGGTCCGGCGAACCCATGGGAGTGCGTCCGTCGAGACCGATGACCAGCCGAGGACGATGAATGCGTATTTGTTTGGCCAGGGCCAGGCGGGCCTCGAAGCTGTCGAACAGCCGCCGGTTCGGCAGATCGAGCGTCACGCGCACCGTTGCTCCAAGGACTTTAGCTGCCTCGGCTGCCTCGGCCAGGCGCATCTCCGGTCCCGTGCTGTTTGGGGTCGGTTCGCCGTCGGTCAGGTCCACGATTCCTACGCGGTAGCCCTGCCGTGCCAATAGCGCCAACACTCCGCCGCAGGCGATTTCCACGTCGTCCGGATGTGCGCCCACGGCCATCACATCCAAAGGTGCTGCGCCCACAGATGCTTGGTTCATGCGGATGAAACGGTCAGCCCACGTCTATCGAAATAAGCGCGCCGGTTGAAAGCGGCCAGCGCCGAGAACACCCTCGCCGGGATTGCTGTTCCAACCGGTCGCGCGTTTGGTTTGTGATGTATGTGCTGCGTATTGTAGCCTTGTTCAACTGACCCGCCCGAAGCAGTTCAGGCAAATGTCGTCGCTTTGGCGGACATTGCCGCAGAAGCTTTTCAGGTCATCCAGCAAGCGGCGTCCCAGCGCGCCGACCGATTCGCAGGGCTGTTGCAATTGAGCGATCAACCGCTGCTGGCCGTAGGGTTTTTCAGCCGCGTTCAAGGATTCGGTAATACCGTCGGTGTACAACACCAAACATTCGCCAGGCGCAAACTGGATGACGCACTCTGGATAATCGACGTGCCGTTCCACGCCCAGCGGCAGCCGCGTTTCTGCCTCGGCCAACGGTTGCACTGTGCCCGTGCGGCTGCGGAACAGCGGCGGCCAATGGCCGGCGTTGACAATCGCCGCCTGATGACTGCGCGGATCAAGCACCACCAACACCAGAGTCACGAAGCGGTCGTCCCAGCCGCCCTCGTGAAACAACCGGTTGAGCGTTTCCACGGCTTTGGCCGGGCTAGGTTCGCACGCCAGGCAGAAGCGGGTTTCGGCCGACAGCCGGGCCATCAGCAGCGCCGCCGACACGCCTTTGCCGGCCACGTCGGCCACGACGATCGCCAGCCGGCCGTCGGGCAAAAGAACGTAATCGTAGTAATCGCCCCCCAGCTCTCGCGCAGGCTCGTAATATTCGAAAAACTCATAGCCGGGAATTTTCGGAGACCGCGGCGGCAACAGGCTGCGTTGCACTTCGTGGGCCACGGCCAGCTCTTGGTCCAGCAGCCGCTTTTCGAGCGCTGCCTCCTGCAATTGGGCATTCTCGACCGCAAAGGCCGCCTGACAGGCCACCACCGCCAGCACGTCGAGGTCGTCGCGACTGAAGCGGTTTCGGGCACTGGCCGTGTCGATCTGAATCACCCCTAGCGCGTTGCCCTCGCTGCCCACCAGCGGCGCGCACATCAGCGAGCGAAGCTGGAATCCGACGATGCTTTCCGACAGCTCAAAGCGCGCGTCGCAAGCTGCGTCGGCCGACAAAATCGCCTCCTTGGATGCCATAACGCTGTTGATCACTGTGCGGCTGATGCGCATCGGCGCGTCGGGTTGGGTTCCACGGTACTTCACCGCGCGCGGGACAAGCTTCCCGGTTTGCTGGTCGCGAAGGATGATGAAGCCGCGATCGGCTTGCGGGAACACTTTGAACAGGCTGTCAAGCAGCCGGGCCAGCTCCTCGTCCAACCCCAATGCCTTACCCAGACTCTGCCCGATCTCCACCAGCGCCTTGAGCTTCGCTTCCGCATTGACGTGCAATTGCAAAGCAGAAGGCCCGGAAGATAAGTCCAACCTGGACATCACGCTGGAACCGCCCGGCGGACGCTCGTCGTCGGCCACCAAAGCTTCGGTGTGAATCTCGGCAGTTTCTTCTGCTTTGGGCACTCGCAGGCGGGGCGGGTCGGCGTGAAACACGAAACACACGTCGCACACGCCGATGCGGTCGCCGTCTTTCAGCAACCGCGGTTGAGTCACCTGCTGGCCGTTGACGAAAGTCCCGTTGCGGCTGTGAAGGTCTTCGATGTAATGGCGCCCTTCGATGCACACGATCCGCGCGTGCTGCCGACTGACAGCCAGCGAGTCGAGCACTATGTGGCAGTCGCGATGCCGGCCCACAATGGTTGCGTCCCGCTGCAACGGGAAGACCTGTCCAGGCAACACGCCGTAAGTTCGCAAAGGCACACTCATCGAATCTTCTTTCTGTCAGACCGGGGAGCCGCCTTTGGCACCGGTACTGATGCTCTGCGGCACACCTGCCCAAACCCGCCGCGTGCCAACTACCGGGCGCTGTGCCGATGTTTATCCGATTCTAGAGGGGCTGGAATGCCTTGGCAACCGCGTACCACAGGCTGGGATATGGTTCCCCGGCTAATGGTTCACGCAATTACGATATTTTTCGCCGGCTTCTTCCGCCGAGATTGAGCCGGCCTGCCGGTAACTGTTTAGGGAATTATGCTATTTCTTCCGGGCTTGCGCTACTGTTCACCGGCTTGCGCCAGTTTTCACTGGCCTGCGTTATTGGCGACCGTCCGATTACACGCAGCCAGATGATTCGTCAAGCATTGATTGCGCCGTTAAGCTCTGGAATCAAGCTGGTTGCGTCCACTACGCAGTTGGCCCGAACAGAAACAGCTAGTTCACGCCCCCATTGTGACGTATGTTGGCGCAGAGCAGCAATGAGCGGTGCGAGCAGAAACAGCGCGTTCACACCGCCCTTGTCATCCCAGGTCCCGATCTTCAAACAGCAGCAAAGCCAGAAGCATGGCCAGCAGTGTGTACACTACGCAGTACACCGCCGCCACCGCTACATACGCAAGCGGAACCTCCTTGCCCATCGACACAGCCGTAGAAATGTTGAAATTCTCTAGCGAGGGCAAAATGGTAGCCAGCAACTGAGCGACGAAGTAAGGGATGGCGAACTGTTTGGCTGCCGCGGCCACCAGCGTCGGCATCAAGTGTCCCAGCACGTACACGGCCGCGCAGATGACCAAGTTTGGTGCCAGCGGCAGGCGCGTCGAAAGCGCAACGCCGACCGAACTGAGCACCACTGCTTCCATGAAAGCCAGGGCCAAACCGGGTGCGATCTGCACCACCTCGTCGCGACAAGCCTCCCAGGTGGGGTCCGGCATGGCCATTTCGCGCGCATCATAAACCACTTTGAACGATACGCTGCCCAAGAACAACGGGCCGAGCACCAAGAACATCAGCGCCACCGGGCCGAGAATCCCCAGGAATTTCCCCACGACGAACTCGCGCCGACCGATCGGCTTGGACAAGAGCGTCAAAGCTATTTGCCCTTCGATTTCTTCGGCCACCGACACGCTTGCCGTCCACACGGCCATTATTATCGACAGCACCATCATCAACTGAAGTCCGCATTCCTTGACGAACTTGATGTCCTCGCCCAGAGTGAAATAGGGCACAAACGGAAACAACACGATCAGCGCCGCACCCAGCGACAGCAGCACCCAAAATAGCGGCTGAGAAAGGGCTTCTTTAGTGGTGGTCCGCGCCACAGCGTGTACGCGGGGAAATGTCAAACGAATCAATTGGCTGACCAACACCAGCAAGGCTGCCACCACCACTGCGCCCACCACGACCATCCACAAGGGCTTTAGCCAAGTAGTTATCGTGACGGCAATTACGGGAGAAAAAACGAAAGCCGATTGCATGGATGTATCTTCCCCAAGATGCGGTTGTTTAGCCGCCGCGCCGCACCGGTTTTCCGTCTCGCAGACCATCTGTGGCAGCGCTTAATCTTCACGCATCAAAACCGTATCTCGAACCCTTTGAAAGCGCTGGTGGCCGGCAAAGTGCATTGCTGCACATCGCGGATGTAATGCCCCATCTGCCTATAGATGGCCGACAAAAACCGGTCGATTTCCTCCGGCGCTCCTTCTACGACAAGCTCCACCCGCCCGTCCGGCAAGTTGCGCACGAATCCGGCTACGCGAAATCCCTTGGCCAGCGCCCGAGCGGTGTACCGAAACCCCACCCCCTGCACGCTGCCCGAGTAATACACTTCCCGCCGCTGCATATCCGGTCGGCTCACCGGCGACGGTCCTCCTGTGCAGTACACGGCGACCTGCCGCCAAATAAGACGGGCATCAGACTGGTCGCCCTTCGGTTGATCCACCTTTGCACCGCTGAATAAACGAACCTGCGGCGCTGCGACTGCATCATGATAACCGTAGCAAGTATATGGGTTTGACAGGCCGATTGCCATACCCCCGACCAAACAGTGCACGTTAGGTGTTTGTGAAAACAGCCTCCGGCCGGCTGGTTTAGTGTGCGACACACTGGGCGCTGCCTCCCCTTGTCAACGTGCTATCGGGCATCTATAAACGGGCTGGCAGCAAAGGCATTGGGTTGACGTTTTCGGGTAGGTTTGCCCGTTTTCTGACCTTACAGCACAGTTGACTCGATTCGGAGGACGCCATGGCGACGATCAATGTAGCTTTGATTGGGCAAGGTTTCATGGGCCGTTCGCATTCGAACGCTTGGGGGCAGGTGGCCAAGTTCTTCAAACCGCCGATTACGCCGGTGATGCACACCGTTTTCGGCCAGCCCGAAGAAAACCCACCCGCCTTTGCCGCCAATTGGGGTTGGAAGAACGCCTCGACCGATTGGCAACAGGTGGTGCGCTCGCCTGAGATCGGTTTGGTCGACGTGGTTACGCCCAACTACATACACGCCCCGGTGGCTATAGAAGCGCTCGCAGCGGGAAAACACGTGGCCTGCGAGAAACCGTTGGCAGGCACGCTGTCTGACGCTCGGGCAATGGCCGAGGCGGCGCGCAAAGCAAACGGCAAGACCTTCGTGTGGTTCAACTATCGGCGTTGCCCGGCAGTGGCACTGGCCCATCAATTGGTTAAACAGGGCAAGCTAGGAGAGATACGACACGTGCGTGCCGTGTACTTGCAGGATTGGGCCAGCGAGGCCGTCCCACTATTGTGGCGGTTCGACAAAAGCCTGGCCGGTTCGGGCGCCCACGGTGATTTGAACGCCCACATCATCGACATGACTCGGTTCGTCACCGGGGCAGAGATCGTCGAGGTGGCCGGCGCCATTGCCGAGACCTTCATCCGCAAGCGTAAACTGCCCGTCGGTGCCGCCGGAGAGACGCTCGGAGCAGGCAAGGCAGGCGAGCAAATGGGCGATGTCACAGTGGACGATACGGTGCTGTTTCTGGCCCGCTTCTCCAACGGCGCAGTTGCCAGCTTCGAGGCTGCTCGCCAGGCCACCGGCAACCAGAACCGCAATGGCTTCGAGATCAATGGCACTAAAGGGGCGCTGAAGTTCGACTTCGAGCGGATGAACGAACTTCAGTGGTACGACGCCACGCTCCCCCGCGCCGTACAGGGCTGGAGCACTATCATGTGCACCCATGGCGGCGATCATCCTTATGTGGCCAACTGGTGGCCCGACGCCCACATCATCGGTTACGAACACGGTTTCACCAACCAAGCTTACGACATCCTCAAAGCCATCGCCGGCGAAGAACCGACGGTGCCGCTCCCGGATTTCGAGGACGCCTATCAAACCCAACGGGTGTTGGAAGCGGCGATGATCTCGGCCGCCGAGCGCCGACCTGTGAAACTCGACGAAGTGAAATAAGCCATAGCCGATTGGGCCGCGATCCGGCCCCCCGTTGCTGGTGAAGCTGGGAATACTTACGATTTACGCTGCGTTGCGGTTCCCCCAGCCCGGTTTGCAAGCGGCATAGGGGTTGCCATCGGGCGCAGTGTCGTTGGTCGATTTGTATCTCGCTAGGGATGCAATCCTGCGAGGGAGGCCGCCAAGCCGAGCCTGCTGGCTGACCGGCGCCCGCTTATGAGACCCGGTTAACTGTCAAGCGGAACCCCGCCACCATGCCCGCAACACCGCCGATGCTTTTCCGGCACGACAACCGCGCGGGGCGATGGTGCTGCTGCGCCGGTTTACCGCTTGTGGAGACCGGCGGGCGCGGTAAAATTGCATAGATAACCATACACAACAAGCGCGTTGGTCGACAAAGCCGCAAGGTGTTTGCCGGTGCCCCCGTTGCTTGCCAATGGGGGCACTTGTGTTACTGTGAAGCATGGCTTGTTACTGGCGAGTATCGCTGGTGTCGGCCATATAACGGCTTCAAAACACGGCGCCGCCACTGCGTGGCCCGCTCGTCGGTTGGGGCTGTAGCTCAGTAGGTAGAGCAACGGACTTTTAATCCGTAGGTCTCGGGTTCGAGTCCCGACAGCCTCACTAACCGCTTATGTCTCAGCAGCTTAGGACTATGGTCACTGACTAAACCCCGGCTTGCGCCGGTGGGATGCGCGGTCAGCTTTCCAGTAGGATAAAGACCAACCTTTAGATTAAGCATCACTCCTGTTCGCACAGGCAGCCGCGGCGCTGGCAGCAGGGGGGTAACTGCTTAGTCACCCCCGGCGGCTGGGATATCGCCAGCGGACACCGCTTGTGGTATTGTTGCCTGCAATCGCGGCGGAGGCCTGGCTGAGTATCCGTTTACGTCGATCGGGTTGTACTGCGTGTATGTCTATTGACCGGGTTATACTGCCCGTTGCGTTATACTGCCCGTTGCGTCCCTCCTGCTACTGGGAACATAAAATGTCCGCCAGAACTGCGCACCGGTGTTGCTGTTTGCGGTCGTCGGTGATTGTCTTTGGCATACTAGGAGGTTGGCTCGCGGCCGCTGCCACGCTGGCGGCCCAGTCAGAAAAGCCTGCTTCCAAGCCGAACTTTGTAATCATTGTGGCTGACGACATGGGCTTTTCCGACGCCGGATGTTACGGCGGGGAGATCGAAACGCCGAATCTCGACCGGCTGGCCAACAACGGGTTGCGTTATACGCAGATGTACTCCACGGGCCGATGTTGGCCCTCGCGAGCGTGCCTATTGACCGGCTATTACGCTCAGCAGGTGAGAATGGACCCACCCAGGGGCCGCTTGCCGGAGTGGGCACGGGTGTTGCCCCACTATTTGAAGCCGCTAGGGTATCGCAGCTATCATTCGGGCAAATGGCATCTTCACGGCGCGCCGAAGCGGATCGGCGACGCGGGATTCGACCGTTCCTACTCGGTTGAGGATCACGACCGGTTTTTTGGACCTCGGCGGCACCTGCTCGACGACCAGCCGTTACCGGCGGTAGAGCCGGGAACCGACTTCTACGTTACCCGCGCCATTGCCGATTACGCCATTGATTTCCTCAAGCAGCACACAGCCGAGCACGGCGGGCAGCCGTTCTTTCTGTATTTGGCGTTCACCGCGCCCCACTTCCCGCTGCACGCACCACAGGCGGACATCGACAAGTATCGGCGCCGTTATGAAGTCGGCTGGGACGTGATTCGACAACAGC
The DNA here is from genome assembly GCA_938015445.1 of uncultured Pirellulales bacterium. Classification (GTDB taxonomy): domain Bacteria; phylum Planctomycetota; class Planctomycetia; order Pirellulales; family Thermoguttaceae; genus CALLPE01. The sequence continues at coordinate 102,440 of CALLPE010000003.1, read as the reverse complement.
GCTGGGAGCGGATGCGGCAGATGGGGATCATCAACTGTCGGCTGCCTCCGCCGGATACGGATGTGGTGCCGAGTTGGAACCTGCCAGCCGCCGAATTGACCAAGCGCATTGGGCCGGGCGAAGCAGCACAGGCTGTCGCCTGGGAAAAACTGACCCGCCAGCAACAGGAGTTCCAAGCGGTCAAGATGGCTATCCACGCGGCGATGGTAGATGCGATGGATCGTCAGATCGGTCGAGTGCTGGAACAGCTTCGGGCGATGCGGGCGGAAGACAACACGGTGATAATGTTCGTATCCGACAACGGCGCCAGCGCCGAGCAGATCATCCGCGGCGACGGACACGATCCGGCCGCGCCGCCCGGCTCGGCAAGTACTTTCTTGTGCCTTGGCCCGGGCTGGTCGACGGCCAGCAACGCACCGTTCCGGTTGCACAAGCATTGGGTACACGAAGGGGGAATCGCCTCGCCGTTTATCGTTTCCTGGCCGGCGGGCCTGCGTCAGCGCGGCTCACTACGGCACACGCCGGCCCATTTTATCGACTTGCTGCCGACCGTGCTGGAGTTGGCCGGCGTCGAACCGCCGGAAAAGGGCAACGCCCACAACCCGCCCCCACTGCCTGGCCGCAGCCTTGTGCCATCTTTCGAGCAAGACGTGGTGATCCGGCGGGAATATTTGTACTGGCACCACATGACGCATCGGGCGATTCGGGTCGATAACTGGAAACTGGTATCCGCGGGCAGGAAAGGAAGTTACGGGGATTGGGAGCTTTACGACTTGGCAGCCGATCGGGCGGAAACAGTGGACTTGGCCCAAAAACACCCCGATGTCGTCAAGCGCTTGGCCGATTTGTGGCAGAAGTGCGAAGACCAGTTTCGCAGCCAAGCCGGAACCGTAGCACCTTGAAGCCGTCCCCCAGGGGCCTGGGCTGCGGTGCGTCAATTTTATAAGTACTTGTCAAAGTTAAACATTCTGATGTTTTTTGGCTAGATGTGTTTGTGCGCCGGCTGTGAGACTGCCCTCCCGGTTGGCCGAGCATGGTCACGGCGCCCCTTGAGCGCCGCTTGATTAAAAGCCATAATATTGCGTTTCAGAATTATTAGCCGAGTGCCTGCATCGACCGGTCTGAGCTGTCGGAGTAATGACCAATAAGAACGTCGGAGGCCGCAGCAGGCAGTAGGTCGTTTGACCGGCAAGTTTTCATCTGTTCTTGTGGTTCGCGGTGAGGGCACTGAAGTCGATCGAGCGGCTGCCGGTACATATTGGTATTTTGGTAGAGTTTTGCTCGGCTGCCGGGGAACAGCTCTGAATCGAGAGGGGGCCGAATCAAGCTTTCCGGGGGCGAAAAATCCTCACCCCATCCGGCAGCCCCGAAGCGTGGCATTGCGCGATAGGAGGTATTGCTGATGTTCGACAACATTGCAGTGGTGGGGGCGACCGGTGCGGTCGGCTCGATAATCCGCGAGCTATTGGAGGAGTGGGACTTTCCCTTCCGCACTATCAAGTTTCTGGCTTCGGCGCGTTCGGCGGGAAAGCAATTGATATTCAAGGGCCAGCAATACACTGTGGAGGAACTTCGGCCCGAAGCCTTCGACGGAGTACAGTTGGCCATCGCCTCAACGCCCGACGAGGTGGCACGCGATTTCATCCCCGAAGCCGTTCGCCGCGGCTGCATTGTGATCGACGAAAGCGGCTATTGGCGGATGGACCCCAAGGTTCCGCTGATAATTCCAGAAGTAAATCCAGAGGCGATTCGCAAGCATCAGGGAATCATCTCCAGCCCCAATTGCTCCACTACCCAGATGGTGCAGGCGCTGAAGCCGCTGCACGACGCCGGTCGGGTGCGCCGCGTGGTGGTCAGCACATATCAGGCTACCAGTGGAGCGGGGGTCGCCGGCAGTCGTGATCTGGAGAATGGTACCCGGGCGCTGTTAGCCGGACAGGAATATCAGCAGGAGCTGTTCCCGCACCGTATCGCGTTCAACTTGATCCCCCAGATCGGCTCGCCCAAGTACAAGGGGTATACCTCGGAAGAGATGAAGATGGTGTACGAGACGCGGAAGATACTGGATGACGAAACGATCCAGGTTTGCGCCACCTGCGTCCGCGTGCCGGTGATGAACTGCCACAGCGAAAGCATTGTGGTAGAAACAGAGCGCAAGATTAGCGTCGAGGAAGCCCGCGCGCTATTCGCGGCCACGCCAGGGCTGGTGGTGGTCGATGATTTGGAGAAGAAGCTTTATCCGATGCCTATTACCGCCGACCGCAAACACGAGACTTTCATCGGTCGCATCCGGGAAGACATATCTTCGCCTAACGGGCTGGCATTCTGGTGCGTCAGCGACAACCTGCGCAAAGGAGCCGCGACCAACGCGGTGCAAATCGCTCAATTGCTGCTGAGGCAGTGAAGGCTTCCGCGGGCCGCAACACAATCCGCCCACAGGGATTTGCCAGCGCTGCAACCGACCGCGTAGGTGGTCTGCTGCTCGATTTGCGGCGGTCGGACTGGGGCTGTCTTGACCGTAAAGTTTTCCCGCAATACACTTTGGGAAACAAGGGGACGCAGATCCGATCTGGCGCTGCGCAGAGCAAGGGCGGCGCTGCGGGAATTTTGTGGAAGCTACAGACCGTGAAACGGGCCATTATCAGCGATATTCATAGCAACCTCGAAGGACTCCAGGCCGTCTTGGCCGACATCCGCGCCCAGGGTATCCAAGAAATCTTTTGCCTGGGAGACATCGTGGGGTACGGCCCCAACCCCTGCGAATGCATCGACCTGCTGATGAACTGCAAGGTCTGCCTGTTGGGCAATCACGACCAGGGGGCGCTGTTCGATCCGGAAGGGTTCAACACTGGGGCAGAACGGGCAATCTACTGGACGCGCACCCAATTGGATAACGGCAGCGGCGGTCCGGCTCAACGGGAACGCCGGTGGGAGTTCTTAGGCGAATTGCCGCGCAATTACCAGGAGGGCGAGATGCTGTTCGTACACGGTTCCGCCCGAAACCCCTTGAACGAATACGTCTTCCCGGAAGACATCTACAATCGCCGCAAGATGGAAAAAATATTCTCGCTTATTACCCATTGGTCTTTCCAAGGCCATACCCACGTGCCCGGAGTTTTCACCGAAGACCTAAACTTCTTTAGCCCGGAGGAAATTGATTTCCAATACCGATTGGGCAGCCAGAAGGCAATGATCAACGTCGGTTCGGTGGGACAGCCCCGCGACGGAGATCCACGGGCCTGTTATGTCACGCTAGAGGACGGCTTGGTGCGTTTTCACCGGGTGGAATATCCTTTCGAGCGGACAATCGCCAAGATCTACGAAGTGCCGGAACTGGATAACTACTTGGGCGATCGTCTACGGGACGGTCGGTAAGGGCGCACGCGCCGGCCAAAAAGCACGTCGGCCGGTCGGTGGCCCGCGTTGGCCGCTCGGTCGTGGGTTTGCGTTCTGGAGCTGTCGCACGTCTGCGATGCAGAATACGTGTTTGTTGGGTATCATCTATAAACTCATAACGAAACGCACCGGCTCGGGCGGTGGAGCGTGCGATAGATAAACCGATAAACCCCGCATCTGCTTTGCCGGGGCACGATCGCAAGAATATGGAAAAACGTTTCGCGCTGTTTTTGATTTTGTCCACTTTGGTGCTATTTGTGCACATGGCGCTGGTTGCGCCACCGAAGCGACCGGCCGGCCGACAAGACAAAGCGCCAGTGGCTCCCCACGCGCAGGCAAAAGACGCCCAGGCAGCCCTGGATGCCAAAAAGCCCGACAATCAACTCGGCCAGCACATCAAGCCAGATGACCTTCCTCCCCCACAGCGACAAGAGCCGGCAGAGGGTGGACAGGCCGGCGCGTTGTTGCCCGAACCAGATTCGGAACTGCCCCAGCGCTGGGTAACGCTCGGTTCAGCCGATCCCGACGACCCATACAGGATGCTAGTGACGCTCACATCGCGTGGTGCGGCGGTGCTGCGCATCGAGCTAAGTAGTCCCCGGTATCACGATCTGGAAGACCGCAGCGGTTATCTGGGTCATATCGTGGTCGAAGAGGGCATCGCAGGTAGCGGTTGCCCTGTGCAAGTCGTCGGCGCTGGCACGCCGGCTGCTGCCGCCGGTTTGCGGCCGGGAGATTTCATTCGGGCCATCGACGGCAACTCGATTAGCGGGCCGCAGGCGTTGCGCGAGGCGCTCAGACGCACCAAACCCGGTCAGACCATCCGGCTGAGAGTGCTCCGCGGCGACGAGGAGCTTGATTTGCACGCCACCCTGCGGCGCCGGCCTCTGGAAATCATCCGGCCCGAAGGCCAAGACCCGCTTTCTTTCCGCTTGACGCTCCAGCGCCTGGACGAGCACATAGCGCCTGAACCACAAAAGGTGGTCGAAGTGGGGGAAGAAATCGCGGGGCTGAATCTGTGGAGCACCAATTGGGAGCTGGTTTCGGCCAGTCAGACCGAAGCGGTTTTCCGCCGCCGGTTGGTCAACAGCTCGTTGGAACTGACCAAAACGTATCGTCTGGCTCAGGTGCCACCGGATAAGCTCGCCAACGCTGTCTTTCCCGCTTACCACCTGGAACTGGAAGTGGCCATCCGCAACTCTGGCGCTGTGGCCCGCAAAGTGGCTTATCAACTGGATGGCCCCACGGGACTCCCCACAGAAGGATGGTGGTATGCCACGAAGGTCAGCCGCGCTAGCGGACAGGCTGGACTGCGCGATTTCGTGGTCGACTGGGGGCACGGCGAGCCGGCGATGGTCAACTGCCCAGCAATCGCCGAGGGCGGCTCTTCGGCCCGAAAATGGCCCGAAGACGAAGCCAATCTGTTGGCTTACGTGGGCATCGACACCCAGTATTTCGCCGTGATGATGCTCCCCAAGCGCGAGCAGCGCGAGATTCGCTTCGCGCAGGTCAATCCGTTGCTAGTCGGCCCGGTGGACCCCAAATTCAAGACCTTGGCCAATACCTCGTGCCGGCTGGTCAGTGTGCCGTTGGAACTCGCGCAGGAGCAATCCGTGGTTCACAGCTTCACCATTTACGCCGGCCCAAAGAAACCCAAGCTCCTGGCCCACTACGGATTGCAAGAGGTGGTTTATTACGGGCTGGGGATATTCGCTTTGTTCGCCAAGCCGTTGGTGCAGGTGTTGCACGTGTTGCATGCTGTTGCGCCGAATTGGGGCGTGGCGATCATCCTATTGACGGTGTTGGTGCGCGGCTGCATGTTTCCGCTGAGCCGCAAACAAGTCCTCAGCGCGTTAAAAATGCAGGAATTGCAGCCCGAATTGAAGAAAATTCAGGAAAAATATAAGAACGATTTGCAAGCACGCACCAAAGCCCAACAGGAACTATTCAAGAAGCACAACTACCATCCGCTCCGTGGTTGCTTGGTGATATTCATTCAATTGCCGATATTCATCGGGCTGTATCGGGCACTGATGGTGGACGTGGAGCTCCGGCAAGCGCCGCTGATTTCCGAGAGCGTGCGCTGGTGCTCGAACCTGGCAGCCCCCGACATGCTCTTCGATTGGACGTGGCTGTTGCCGCAGATGCTCACTCACGGCACAAGCTGGTATGTGCTGGGGCCGTACTTCAATCTGCTGCCGGTGCTGACGGTGGCTATCTTCATTTGGCAACAAAAGGTGTTGATGCCTCCTCCGGCCGACGAGCAAGCTGCCCTGCAAATGAAGATCATGCGATACATGATGGTCTTCATGGGCATTTTGTTCTTCAAAGTGGCCAGCGGATTGTGCATCTACTTCATTGCATCGAGTTTGTGGGGGATGGGCGAACGGCTGGTCCTTCCCAAGCCCAAGCCCATCGGTAGCGAAGAACCCCAAACCCGCGCCGATGCCAAAGCCCGCGCTAAAACCCTCCAAGAGTCATGGCAAGCCAAGCGCGAGCAGGCCGAACGCAAGAAGAAAGCGGGCAAACACTAAAGCGGGGCGATTCGACCAACTCAGCCCTCGGTGCCCAGGCTGGTCCCAGTCGGCGATCGCGCCGGCATTCCAGATCGAAAAGACACACGTTATTTCGATCCCGCACCATTTCGAGCCCGACCCCAGCCCGGATGCTAGGTTCGGTGCGCAGCCGCGCCGGTGGCCCCCGAGCTTGTTGCGCAAATCGGCCTTGTTGCGCAAATCGGCTGCGCAGGCCTCGTTGCAGATTTGCTACCATCGATCGTTCCAAAATACATAGCGCGGTTCGCGCCGGCGCAGACCGCCGAAACTGCCGGCGCGCGCAAAGCGCCGTGATGACTCGGCCTCGGATGTCCGGCTGTCAGATTTCCGTCCACTGGCCGGGGATGGGAACTGGGTATCGCCCGTTCTGGTCGGCCTTGACCGGCGGTGGGCTATCGGCGCTAAGATTGTCGATATCCTTGCACCACTGGAAGTTCGAGGCCATTGCTTCCTCCCAGCCGATGATCTTGCCCGAATGCACTGCCGCCCGACCGATGATCGTCGCTAAGTTGGCCAGCGCAGCGCGCTGGGCCTCGTTGTGCGGTTTGTCGTTGCGGATGGCGTCCAGCAGCACGTTCCATTCGGCCTGCCAAGGGGTGATCGCTTCCTTTTCGGCCTCCCAAAGGATGTTGTCCGCGGCGATACGCTGGTCTTTGTAAATGCGCACTGTGCCCGCGTGCACAGATCCGGAGAATTGCGCTGCACGCTTGGTGCCGTGAACGTAAGTGGCAAACTCGGTGTGGCAGTTGGGCAGATAGCGGACCACGTCGTACCCTTTGCAGCCGTCGGGGAAGGTCCATTCGACCGAGAAGCTGTCGAGGGTCTGGCTACAATCGGTGCTGTTAGCGGCCCGGCCGCCAACTCCGTGCGCCGACACCGGCCAGGCATCCATCAGCCAGCAGATTTCGTCCACTTGGTGGATGTCCATCTCGGCGAACAATCCGCCCGACACCCATAAGAACCGAGGGGAATTGCGAATTTGCCACAACAGTTCGTTTTCCTGCGGGGGACGCGGGCCAAGCGGGCCGACGGTCTCCATCCGATAAGCTCGCACAAACAGTATCTGGCCTAACTCGCCCTCGCGGATGCGCCGAATCAGCTCTTGACGGTTGCGCGAGTGCCGACACATCAGCCCGGCGGCAATCTTCAAGTTCTTTTGCTGCGCTTTCTTGCCGGCCTGGATGATCCGCCGCACACCCGGCGGATCGGTAGCAAACGATTTTTCCATGAACACATGGACGCCCTTCTCCACCGCGTAGTCTAGATGAACGACACGGAAGGCTGGATAGGTCGTTAGCAGGGCCACGTCGCCGGGGCGCAAGCAGTCGATCGCCTTGCGATATGCGTCGAAGCCCACGAAGCGACGCTCCGGCGGCACGTCGATCCGATCGCCGTACTGGCGGCTAAGGTTCTTGTACGAACTGGCAAGCCGCTGCTCGAATAGATCGGCCATGGCCACAAGTTTCACCGGTCCGCCGGGCGCTTCCAGAGCGTTAGCCACAGCTCCGCTGCCCCGGCCGCCACAGCCGATCAGCGCCAGGCGGATGGTGTTGTCTTCGGCGGCGTGAACCGCCGGGATGATAGCGCCAGCCAATGTCGTAGCAGCGGCCACGTTGCGGCCCCGCCGCAGAAAATCGCGCCGCGAACAGCCTCGCGCCCCAGCCACGCTTTTGGATTGACAATCGCTCATGAGTCTTTCCTCTCAAGTTTTGCAGGGAAGCATTGAATCGACCATAAAATCGGCAACACGCCAAGCACTCGCAACGTAAGCCGCAGGTTGACACGGCTGCCTTGCCCAGCCGTGCGTCTTTGTAGCTGGCAGAGGACCGGGGCGAGCTTGTCCAGTGTCGGGTGGCACGACTGGTTTCCCCAGCCGTGCTCTTCAGTTGCCGGGGGTGAACTGTATTAGGGGTTAACAGCACCGCCGGACAAGCCCGCAGTCCAACCGAACCGGAAAATATGTACCCGGCTATAACACCAAACAATAACCAAAATGTTGAACCCGTCGTTTTTCTGGGCGCAGCGTGGCAGAAAAGGTCGTTTTGTTAGAGCCGCTTATTTTCCGATCTTCGCGGCGGCGGCGTAAGCACTTTCTCCCACGCTGTCTTTGTCGCCAGCAAATCCTGGCCCGCCAGCGGCCACGTAGCCATAACTCGCTCCCGATGACTCTGGACTTACCCAGAAGGAATACAGTCCGCCGTTGCGCAACTGGAATCGCAGTCGCACCCGTCGCCCAGCGACTGCCGAGAGGTCGCTGGCCCCGCGAAACTTGACTTCCACCAATGTCTTATCGGCGCGGACCGGCTCGCAGTTGGCCAGTGTAAACGGTTCGATCGGTTCGTATTGTGTGTCGAGCAGTTCGGCTTTTAGCTCGCCATTGGCCGCAGCCACGTTAACGAACAGATGTTTGCCTTTGAAGACCACCGGGCGTGTGACCAGTTCGCCTGGCTCCGCTTCGGCGTCGAGCGAGCAGAAACCATCGCGTCGCAAAACAGCCAGGCCGGTGCTGGCGGCGCCGTCCCAGAATTGGTCGTTCAGGGCACGGCCGCTGAAGTAGAAGTACAGCTTGTCGCCGACCACCAGACATCCGCCACCGCAAGACTGCACGTTCCCCCAGTTCCAGGCGCCTTCGACTGGGTTGACGGCGATGAAGGGCTTGCGGTCGGGCCGATGCCAGTGGAACCCATCGCGGCTGTAGCCCAGCAGCACCTCGTTGCGCTTCTGTATGCCCAGCTTGGCGCAGATGGGATTTTCTGGCCCTTGCCACACGGAAAACAGCCCCAGAATTATCGATTCGTAGGCCACTGCGTCGAGGTTGTAAAGCTGCGGGGAGATGTCGCTGAAACGTGGATCGGGATTGCGTGGATCGAGCCGGTCGGCCCCTACCCAAGGCACCACTTCCATCTCTTCCCATTGAAACGCCTTGAGCAAATCCGAATGCTCGCGGTAGTTGCGGGCGCGAGGGATTCCCCCGTTGCGCAGACTCAGCACCCACACCTTGCGAAACGGATTGTAGAAAAACGTACTCCGGTCGCCGCAGCGTGGCGAAGCAGCCACTGGGTCGGACCAATGGATTCCGTCGGGCGAAGTGCGCAACACCACTTGCCAGAAGCGTTTCTCAGGATGCACTGTGGCGTAAAGCAGCTTGAAGCGCTTCTGCGGATCGCTTTCGCTGTGGTCCAGCCACACGGTGCTCGAGTCGCGGTGGCCTTTAAGCACGATGTTGGTGCCTGGTTCTACGTCTAGCGCCGGCTTGTCCCAGTTCACACCGTCGCGCGACTCGGCGTAGCAAGTCGCCTGCATCATACCGCCCATGTACCACATCTTGAACTTCTGGTCTCTTTGGTCCCACCACACCCCGTCGCTGAACACCATGGCGGCCGAGCTGCGTCCTCGCTTTTCCCACGGTTTGTCCGCCTTAAGGATGGGGTTTGCGCTGTGATAGACCGGACGGTGAAACGTGCGGCGCAGGGTAGTACGCTCGATCAGGAAGTCGTCGACCAGCAGTTGCCGGCCGACATCGATCGGCACGACCTCCGGCGGTTGCTGCAAATAGGGCACCGCCATAGGTTCCGCCCCCAGCGATTGCTGGCGCGGGGGCCACACCGCCGGCAAGCGAATCCCGTTATATAGCATCTGCCCGTTGTCCTCGCCCGCAAACGCGGCTGAATGCGAACTCGAATATGAACCGGAGTATGAAGGATTTGGGTGTGAAAACCTGCCCGATCCGATTACGCTCAAGACCAGGCACGTAGCCAGCAAACGCGACACGATATTCATAGGCTTCCTCCGCTGGATGGACGAAACACTGCGAGAGATGTCCCTAATTGGTCAACGCCACTCGGTCGTATGCCACAAACCACGCGGCGACCGGACGTTACAAGACCCATCGCAGCAAATGGGAGGATAATGTGATGGATGGTCTATCGCCGACCAGCCCCCGGTCGGCAACTAATTCTTACATAATTGTGCTGGGATGTGCAACAATTGACGCAATGAAAACATAACCTGGTTGACAGTGGTGGCAACGCGCCAGCGCGACTTGTTGGCTGTAGATTGGTAGTGCGCAGTGTTGCCTGTAGGTTGTAAATTGCTTGCAGGTTGTAAAGCGACTCGTTGGTTGCCGATTGGAACGATTGGGCCTTCACCAAGTGGCCGTCGGGAAGCGCCGTGAGGACGATTGCTCTTGGCGCGAAACTTTAAAAAATGTTTTGGGGGAAGAATCGCCGGCTAGACGAACTGCTTCGTAGCGGTACGTAGTGTGGATGACTGGTTGCTGGCGTGGAGAGGTGGGCCAAGTGATCTAGGAAAGATCAATGCCTTCGGCGCTTGTGTGTCGAGTCCGCGGATCGGCTTTGGTTGCTCGGAGGCGGTGTGATTGAGCGCAGGCCGTAAGACTGAATTGCCGATGCGCGGTAGAATCTGAGTTGGCGTGGATAGTGGTTAGTGGCTCGAAGTCTTCGCAATAACGGCACTGTTCGGGAAAACACGGTCAGTCAACGGCACTTGGTCAGCCTTTCGGATTAGATCGCATGTCCAAAACCCCGGGCAAGCGTTGCTGATGAGTATCTAGGCCCAGCGGGGTGCCAAGCCGCAACCGTTTGTTAGAAGTTGGTTTTAGCCAATAGCCGAAATCTGTTATCACTAATAGGCTTAGGGCGTAGGCTTGCCGAACTCTGCGCCCACCAAAAGCGTAGAAACGTTGCCGGTACTTGTTGATCCGCGAGAAGACTCATGGCAGAAATCGTAATCGAAACTCGCAATCTTACTAAAGTTTATCGAGATTTCTGGGGTAGGCAGAAGGTCAGGGCATTAAACGCCTTAGATCTGGACGTTCGCCGGGGCGAGATTTTCGGGCTTTTAGGCCCGAACGGCTCGGGAAAGACCACCACGATAAAGCTACTGCTCGGTCTGCTATTCCCCACAAGTGGGCAGGCAATGGTGCTGGGTCGAGATGCCACAGACGTCAGCAAGAATCAGCGCATCGGCTATCTGCCCGAGGAATCATATCTTTATCGTTTTCTAAATGCCGAAGAAACGCTCGACTTCTACGGCCGGTTGTTTAACATGCCCCGCCAACTACGCAGGCAACGAACATACGACCTGATCGAGCAGGTCAAGCTGGGCTGGGCAAAGCGTCGGCAATTAAAAGAGTACAGTAAAGGCATGACGCGCCGCATAGGTTTGGCGCAAGCATTGATAAACGATCCTGAATTGCTTCTGTTGGATGAGCCTACCACAGGGTTGGATCCGATCGGCATCAGGGAAATGAAAGACTTGATTCTCGACTTGCGCAAGCAGGGCAAGACCATTCTGATGTGCAGCCACCGACTGGATGATGTACAGGACGTTTGCGACCGGATCGCCATCTTGCATCAAGGCGAGCTGAAAGAGTTGGGACGCGTCGACGCTCTGTTGAAAGTCCGCGACGTGACCGAAATCCATGCCACTCGTTTGAGCACCCAGGCTTGCGAAGAGGTAAAGCAGGTTATCGAACGCCACGGAGGCCAGGTGCTGTCCATCGGCAATCCAACCGCCACTTTGGAGGAACTGTTCGTCAAGATAATCCGCGAGAGCGAAGCCCATCCGGGCCGGCGCATACGCGCGGACCAGCACGAAGCCGACGAATCGGGAAATGGCCATGCCGGCGATGCACAGCGCACTGCTTAGTGGCGGGTCTGCGTACCCAGCTCAGACTTCCTTATCTGCCCGATCAAAACTGACAACGCCCACGATTGTAACAGCCGAGTACTACCAACAATGGAAATAACCGACTGGTATCTGAAAAGCTTTGACGAGTGGTTGCGGGTCGGCCCGATCAACGGGCTGATAACCATAGTCGGGCTGTTTGCTGCCGTGTTGGTGCTGGGCGGGCTATTTGCGTTGCTGCGAGCCGGGCCCAAGGCGGCGGTAATAAGCGTGGTCTGGGGTCTGCGCGAGGCACTGCTGGATGTGGCGCGCCTTTCGCCTCGGCGAGCGTGGGCCGTCGGCCTGCTGACTATAAAGGAATCCATCCGCCGAAAAGTGGTGATCGTTTTCGCGGTGTTCATTCTTTTATTGCTTTTCGGTGCGTGGTATCTGGACCCGGCTAGCGTGGACCCGGCCAAACTGTATTTGGATACGGTTTTGACTGCCACGTGCTATCTAGTGCTGCTGATGGTGCTGTTCCTCAGCACGCTGAGCCTTCCGGCCGACATCCGCAGCCGCACCCTGCACACCGTGGTGACTAAGCCGGTGAGGAAAAGCGAAATCGTGCTGGGACGGATAGCTGGCTTCACCATCGTGGGCACAGTATTGCTGTGCCTAATGGGGGCGGTCAGTTACGTGTTTGTGCTGCGTGGGCTGATGCATCACCACCAGATCGAGCCGGCAGACCTGGAACTGGCCGAAAAGACTTGGAGCGAACCCTGGGAGGCAGCCACGCCGCGGCCGCCGCTGAGGCTACGAACCACGCGCGTGCACGGGCATAGGCACTTCATTTACATCGAGCCGGTGGCGAAGCCGGCCGCAGAAGGTAAAGTCCGCTCGGAATACCCAGCAGAAGGCAGTATAAGCACCGAAATGGAGGCCGGCCACTGGCACTCCTTCGAATACCGGTTCCAACGTGGGCCGGACGGCCGCGCCCGGCTGACCTGTACCGTCGGTCGCGAGGAAGGCGTGTTTCAGGCCCGGGCGCCTGTATTCGGCACTTTGCGGTTTAAGGACCGTGCAGGCAAGGATGCCGATCGCGGCATCAGCGTGGGCGAGGAATGGACCTATCGCAGTTATATACACGGAGGCACCGCAGCCGCGGCCATCTGGACCTTCGAGGGGATCACCGAGGATAACTATCCCGAAGAAAGGTATCCCCAAGGACTGCCCGTGGAAATGACCATCAGCGTGTTCCGCTCTCATAAGGGCGACATAGAGAAAGGGGTGTTGGGAAGTCTTTCGGTGGGCAATCCGCGCACCGGGGAAACGGTATTGGTATCGATGTTTCCGGCCAAGGAGTTCGCCGTCGATACGCAGTTTATCCCCCGTAAACTGCGCGATAAGCAAGGACGGATGCGGGACCTGTTCACCGACCTGGCCGACCAAGGCCGTCTGGAAATCTGGCTGCGGTGCGAGGACCCCAATCAGTATTTCGGGGTGGCGCAGGCCGATTTATACATCCGAGCACACGACGCCCCATTCTGGCTGAACTTCGCCAAAGGCTACTTGGGCATCTGGCTGCAAATGCTGGTGATCGCGGCCTTCGGCGTGATGTTCAGCACTTTTTTGAGCGGCCCGATCGCCATGCTGGCCACAGCCGCTACGCTGGTCGGTGGGATGTATGCGGAAGAAATCGGCCGGGTCGCCCGGCACGAGCTGTACGGCGGGGGACCGGTCGAGGCTTTCATACGCATGGTTCGACAACAGAACGTCACCAGCGAAATGGAGCCGGGGCTGCGCACCACCCTGGCGCAAATGACCGATACGGCGCTGGAGTTCTTCCTGCGCATTGTGGCCGCCATGCTGCCCGACCTGGGAAAGTACCACTTCGCCGACTACGTGGCACACGGGCTGAACGTCTCTGGGGATATGCTGGCCAAATGTAGTTTGAGCGTGCTGGGGTTCTTGGTGCCCTTGTTCGTATTGGGCTACCTGTTCCTGAAGAACCGGGAGTTGCCGTGATGAGCGCACAACGCTCCCTCCTGCGCAAAGTGATATATCTGGCGTTGATGGTGCCCTTGCTAGGGGTGTTGTTCTGGCTGGGACAACCCGGCGCGCCGCCTTCCGAGTCGCAACCTGGAGCCGCTGGCGGAGTGCTTACCCAGATGCGCCAACGCGAAGGCCTGACACAGACCCACATCGGCGAGCTTGACCCCGCCAGCGAGACCATCAAACTGGCCACGCTGGGGCTGCGGGGCGTGGCGGCCATGCTTCTGTGGGAAAAAGCCAACGACCACAAGATGCGCAAGAACTGGTTCAAGCTCTCGGCCACACTGGAACAGTTGGCCAAGGTGCAGCCGCACTTCATCTCGGTGTGGCGCTTCCAGTGCTGGAACCTCTCGTACAACTGTTCGGTGGAGTTCGACGATTACCGCGACCGCTATCGCTGGGTGATGAAGGGTATAGAGCATCTGAAGAAAGGAATCACGTACAACAAGCATGAACCGATTTTGGTGTGGGATGTAGGATGGTTCATTTCGCAGAAGATAGGTAAATCGGACGAACACAAGCAGTTCCGCCGTTTGTTCCGCGAAGACGACGATTTCCACGGTCCCCGTCCGCTGCCACTGCGCGACAGTTGGCTGGTCGGCAAAGAATGGTTCCGCGAAGCGGAGGCGATGGTCGATCGCGGCGACAAGGTCAAAAGCGGGCCGCTACTGTTCCGCTCGCACGCCCCCCTTTGCCAAATGTACTACGCCGACACGCTGGAGAAAGAGGGCACCTTCGGCGAGGTGGCTCATCGGGCCTGGAAACAGGCTGCCCTGGACTGGTATCACTACGGACAGTTCGACATGACTACCAGCGACGGCACCATCTATCGTCTTAACGACCAGGAGATGTTCGAGGAGAGCCTGCGCCGCCTCACGGAGGAAATAGACCAGATGGCTCCGGGAGCACGGGAGAAGATATTTCAGCGGAAGCTGGAAGGTCTGAGCCGGGAAATGCGACAGGCCCTGGAGACACATCCCCAAAAGCGATCCCCCAAGCAAGCTGATCTGGCCGCCCGGGCCGAAGAGGAACTGAAAGTCAGCTACGACGAGGTGGCCCGCACCGTCACCGGCCCAGCGCGCCGTAAAGCCCTGCAATTGGCCGACAACGCGAAACAGTGCGAGGACATGATTCGCATCATCCGCTCGAATCGCATGACGGTGAACTTCAACTACTGGCGGCTGAAAGCCGAAGTGGAACAAACTGCCGATGCCATTGCCGCCCGACAGGCCGCCTACGAAGCCCAGACCGCTTACAAGCGCGGCGAGATTCTCACCGCCAGGGAACTGTGCGAGCGGGCGATCGAACTGTGGAGAAAGGTCGTCGATGAGTTTCCGGCGATCAAACAGGAACGCACCTTCGTAGACGACATAATGGACGTGGTAAAGCAATACAAGACAGTGCTCGCCCAGTTCAACGCCAAACTCCCGCCCGACTTCATCCTCAACGACATTCTGGAAGCAGCCAGGGAATATGAGGGCTGAGCATTCCAGGGGCTGATACCTCGTTGCGTCGGGCCCTTACTGCGGAACCGCCAAACTGGTCGTCCGTGACTCTCCTGGTTGTCACTGGGGGATTGACATAGTGCCGGTTGCCACCGTTGGACAACCATACTAGCATTGTAACTGTCCGACTTTCGTTATCGGCTAACCACTTACTGTTGCCGTCGATTTTCGTAAGCTACTGTGGGGCCACAATGCCACAGCAGATATAGACGCATTACTCAAATAGGATAGGTCGATGAAAACCGTCGGCGCAGTGCTCGGCTTTCTGGTTGTAATCTTGTGGAGTGCTGCGCTACAAGCCGAGCCGCTGGATGCCAGCCGCGCACCGGCGAAGGTCAAGCCTGTCGCTCCGCCGCGGGCCCGGCCGTTCAGCCTACACGACGTCCGCCTGATCGACGGCCCGTTCAAGCAGGGCCAAGATATTGCCGTGGCCTGGCTGCTTAGCCTAGAACCGGACCGGTTTCTGGCCAATTTCCGCACCCAGGCCGGGTTGGCTGCGCGGGCAGAGCACTACGGAGGCTGGGAGCGGCAAACGATTTCTGGTCACTCGGCGGGGCATTACCTGAGCGCTTGTGCGTTGGCCTGGGCGGCCACGGGCAACGACGAGTTTCGCCGCCGTGTCAACTACATCGTGGCCGAGTTGACCGAGTGCCAGCGCGCTGGCGGCGACGGCTATGTGGCCGCCATTCCGGGGGGCCGAAAGGCGTATGCCGAGATTGCCGCCGGAAACATCCGTTCCAGCGGCTTCGATCTGAACGGCCTGTGGGCGCCGAATTACACATTGCACAAGTTGCTGGCCGGATTGCGGGACGCATACCGTTTGACCGGCAACACTCAGGCGCTCGAGGTAGCTCGTGGCTTGGCCGACTGGTTCGAGCGCACCCATGCCAATCTTACCGAGGAACAGATGCAAAAGGTGCTGGCCTGCGAACACGGAGGCATCAACGAAACCTTCGCCGACCTGTACGCCGACACAGGCGAGGAGCGCTATTTGCGTCTTTCCCGCCGCTTCCATCACCGTGCCATCCTGGAACCGCTGGCGCGCGGCAAAGACATCCTGGCTGGCAAGCATGCGAATACCCAGATTCCCAAGCTCATAGGCTTAGCTACCCGTTACGAACTGGCCGGCGACCCGCAGGACCGGGCTGCGGCGGAGTTTTTTTGGGAGCGCGTCGTTAACCACCACAGTTATATTACCGGGGGCAACGGCGATCACGAGCACTTCGGGCCGCCGGGTCGGCTCAACGATCGCCTCAGCCCGGCGACCAGCGAGACCTGCAACGTCTACAACATGCTCAAGCTCACGCGGCACATATTTGGTTGGAATCCCGACGCTCGGGTGGCCGATTTCTACGAGCGCGCCTTGTTGAACCACATTCGCGCCACGCAGCACCCAGACGGTCGGGTGATTTACAATCTGTCGCTCAAGCCCGGCCATCACAAACAGTACCAGCCACTGCGCGACGCTTGGACCTGTTGCATGGGCACTGGCATGGAGAACCACGTCCGCTATGGCGAGGCCATTTACTTTCACGACGACGGCGGTCTGTGGGTGAACCTATATCTGCCTTCCGAGCTGAACTGGCAGGCGCGCGCCGTTACCATACGGCTGGACACCCGGTGGCCCTACGCCGACACCGCCACGCTTAGCATCCGCTGCCAACAGCCGCAGGAGTTTACCCTGCGTCTGCGCTACCCGCACTGGGCGCGCCAGGGCATGACGGCCACTGTGCATCCCGGCCAGTCCACCCAGCCCGAAGACAGCGCTGCTACCGCGCGGCAATACGGCGTGAGCTCCATTGGCCGTGGGGCTGAGCAGGTGCCAGGGTATTTGGAGCTGAGACGTATGTGGCGTGATGGCGACCGGGTGGAAGTACATATACCCATGTCGCTGCGTACCGAGTCGATGCCCGACAATCCAAACCGCATCGGCATCTTTTACGGTCCGACCTTGTTGGCCGCTGATTTGGGGCCGGTAGATGATCCTCGGGCCGACAAGCCCGGCTACGTCCCGGTGCTGGTGACGGAAAAGCGACCGGTCTCTGAATGGGTCAAACAGGTGTCGTTGACCGACCTGACTTTCAAGACCGAGGGTGTGGGCCGACCGCGCGACGTGGAACTCAAGCCATTTTTCAGCCTGCACGACCGCCGCTACACCGTGTATCTGGACCTGTTTACCGCGGCCGAGTGGGACAAGCGCCAAGCCGACATTCGCGCCGAGCAGGAGCGGGAAGCCAAACTGGCGGCACGCACGCTGGACGTGCTCCGCATCGGCGAAATGCAGCCAGAGCGCGAACACGACCTGCGGGGCGAGCGGACCGCCGCGGGCGAAGCGTTCGGCCGCAAATGGCGTCATGCCACCAACGGCGGCTGGTTCGCCTTCCAGATGCGCGTTGATCCGGAGCAGCGCATGGAGCTGCTGTGTACCTACTGGGGCAGCGACGGCGGCGGCTTCCGCCAGTTCGACGTGCTGGTGGACGGCACACGCATCGCCACGCAGAAACTCGAGCAGAACGCCCCCAACCGCTTTTTCGACGTCGTGTATCCGATTCCGCCCGAGCTGACACGCGGCAAGTCGAAAGTCACGGTTCGTTTTCAAGCCCATCCCGGCAAATGGGCCGGCGGAGTGTTCGGAGTGCGGATGCTGCGGGCCGAAGTCCGCTGAGGCGGAAGTCGCGTGGCGCGGATGTCCCGTCACCTCGCGCCGTAGGGCCGACCGCGCCGGGTTGCGCCGGGGCCACGGCAGCAGGAGAACCTAGCACGGGAATCTCGGGGGCGAAAAGCCGATGTTTCACTTTAACGCTTGGTCAACTCACTGCGATGGTTCTCTCGCGGCCGACCGATTCCTTAAGCATTTCGGGGAGATAAGACCAGCGTTCACGCAAAGCTCAGCTCAGCCGGCGAACTGTCATTCTGTACATGAAAGACCCGATTACGGAGCTAAGGCACGCGAGAGTTTGCCAAGATTAATTGTTCGCCCTCCTTAAGACTGGCGGGAAATAGGCCAGAAAGTGAAGGACCATCCTTCCTCGATTTGCGTCTGCTTTCACGTAACGGCGTGCCATCGATTGACTGATAGTAAAGATTCCGATCTTTGACTAGCTTGACCGTGTTGGGCGAGTGTTAAAAAATGCGCATACACAGTCGGAAGTTTCCTCTATGTGGGCCAGCGAGGCTTGCGGAGGAGCGATATGATTTACCGCATCAGGATACAGAATTTTAAGAGTCTTCGAGACGTTACGGTAGAGCTTTCGCCGGTTACTGTATTTATCGGCAGGAGCGGCACAGGAAAGACGAACTTCGTTTCGGCGATCCGGTTCTTGCGCGATTACCTTCTTGCCGGAAGAGTTCCCGATTATGCGAAACATCACGAGACTTGGAGGTGCGCTACCAATCCTTATGAGCCGACCGAGTTCTGTGTTGAATTTACACTTCCCACTATCCCGATGCCGTTCAGTTATACCTTGCGCCTAGCCCCGGCATGGAATGAACCGCCGATTTTGGAGCGGTTGACCGTTGGCGCGAAGACGGTTTATTGCCAGGTGCGGCGGGTTACAGTGGTAGAAGAGGCAACAAGAAGGCCAGTGCAGTGGGGCGAGCCTCAATGGGAAACGGTGCCCCGGTTAATTTACTCCCCCGAACCTGGTTTGGCCGCTTTGGGCAGGCTGCCAGGTATGGAAGAGGTGGTGTTGGCACATACAGCGCTTACGGCTGGGATTGGAGTGTACAACTTCCCACATGATGTGCTTCTGAGAAAGCAAGACGCCGCTGGGTTTGGGCTTGCCGACCGGGGGGAAAACTATTTGACGGTCCTGCGTCAGCTTGTTACCAACCTGGAATGCATTGATGTGCGAAAGGCGATAGTTGCCACACTTCAGAAGCTTAATCCGACCGTTGTCAGCGTCGAGCTTGATTCGATTCAGAACCCACAGAACGTGATTGTTGGGCATCGCTTCGGCGACAAAATTCTAACGTTATACTTAGCTCAAGAGTCGGACGGTTTTCGCAGGTTGTACGCTCACCTGCTGGCCCTCAACCAGAGGCCGCCCAAGCAGACGCTGGTGTTCGAGGAGCCGGAAAATGGGATCTATCCTGCCGCCTTGGAGCTTCTGGCGCAGGAGTTCAGAGCGGCCCCTGAGGCCCGACTCGGACAGGTTCTGCTCACCACGCACAGTCCCGTGCTACTAGATAATTTTTCGGACGAGGAGATTCGGGTGGTTGACCTAATAGACCTGGAGACCCGCATCGGCTCGCTCGCCGAGGAACAACGAGCATCGCTGCGTGAGCAACTGCTTCGTCCCGGCGAGTTGCTGACCGTGGAATCTGCCCGCCTGGCCAATGGAGTTACGCAAAGCGCTCAATGAAACAGCAACGCCTGGTCCTGCTGGTGAAATGCCAACAGGACTTGGGCGCCATGCCGCTTCCGTTCAAAAGTGTTTTGGCACAGCACCAGGGGCACCAAAGGTTGTTCCTCGACGACAATCCGCTGTGCGTGGGAATTTACAACAACATGTGCACAAGCAAGCTCGAGGGGTGATGTTTGTTCTTAAGTATAGCTATGCAGCGCGGGAACTTAGCCGGCGTCCTGCTTGTGCTGTACCGCGTTATACAGCCGGTGGGAAGGAGCAGCGGGCGTATGGACAAACAGCCCTTTTGTACGATGCGGGGCGCCCAACTTTTCGTTGAGGAAGGGCGCGAACTCCGGGCAAGTACATTTCCCTAGTGATCGTGGTATTTGCGTGCGCCGATTCGACTATTAGTTCCCTATCGCTGCCGAACACTCTGTAGTCTGAAAGCGTATTCAGGATGCTCAGAGCTTATGTGCTGTGCTGGCGGGAAGCATAGCCCTCAACCTTGAAGACTTCCCGGGCAACGCGAAAAGCCGAGTCGGCAAGTAGATTCTGCCCGGCTGCAACCCGGCCCGCAACCCAGCCGAGCCTACTTGCCTAGTGGTTATCGGGCCAATTAGGCAAATTAGGCGTTCCTTCCGGCGATCCGAATCGGCGGTAGCGCAACTGGTATCAGTCGTCGGTTCCGGCCAGCATACCGTTACGCCTTTTGGTGAACACGCCGATGTTCTGGCTGGATGGGCCGCCCCGCAATACCGCGGTGAAGTGGGCTGCGATTGTTTACCCGGATTTGCTGAGTTTACGTCTCGGTTGCGATTCAGCTCATCTCGGCGAACATGGCATCGACGAACGGACCTGGCTCGAACACGGCCAAGTCTTCCGGTTTCTCGCCGATGCCGACCAGCTTCACCGGCAGGCCCACCTGCTTGCGGATGGCCACCACCACGCCGCCTTTGGCCGTGCCGTCCAGCTTGGCCAGCACGATGCCGGTGCAGCGCACGGCGTCGGTAAAATGCTTGGCCTGGCTGATGCCGTTCTGCCCGGTGGTCGCGTCCAGCACCAAGAGCACCTCGTGGGGTGCCTCGGGTATTTGCTTGCCTAGCACGCGGTGAATCTTGCTGAGCTGCTGCATTAGCGTCTGCTGGGTTTGCAGCCGGCCGGCGGTATCGACGATGCACACGTCGGCCTGTGTTTCCAACGCCCGGGCGACAGTGCGATGGGCCACACTGGCCGGATCGCTGCCTGAAGGGCCGGTGACTATCTCGGCTCCCAGTCTGTTCGCCCAGACGGTCAACTGCTCGACCGCCGCTGCCCGGAATGTATCGGCCGCTCCCAGCACCACGCGCTTGCCTTGGCACTGGAACATGTGAGTGAGCTTGGCGATAGATGTGGTCTTGCCGCAGCCGTTTACTCCGGCGACCATAATCACCGTCGGCCCGGTGGCGGCCATGGCTATCGGCGCAGCCGGTTGGGCCAGCAGTTGCTTAAGTTTTTGCTTGATCTGCTCCAGCACCTCCGCCATTTCCACCACGCGCGCGCGGAAGGCCACGGCAACTTCGTCGGTGATTTCCTGGGCGGCTTCTACTCCCATATCGGTCTTCACCAGCATTTCGAACAGCTCGCGCAGAAACTCATCGTCGACCAAACGCCCGCGAGTCTTGAATAGGTCGCGGATGTCGGTGTTCAGCAATTGGGTGGTCTTCTTCAGTCCTTGTTTTAGTTTTTCGAGCAAGCCCATGTTGATACGCCAATCGTTAACTGCTGACTGAAAACCGCTCTAACCACCAAGATGCCAAGACACGAAGCCGGCGCAAAAAGATGATCAGCAGCGGACGAAGACGCGCCCGGCGGTTCAAAGCGGCAATCGCGGCCGAGACAATCTTGGCGTTTGTGCTCGGTGGCGTTTCCATGGTAGATGGGTGTTTATCCACTGGGTTTGATCGGCTCGGGATCCTGTTGCCCGGCGGTGTGCATCAAGCGGTCCAGTATGCCGTTGACAAACTGGGGCGACTGCGCCGTGCCGAATCGCTTGGCCAGCTCCACGGCTTCGTCGATGGCCACTTCGCCGGGCGTGACGCCGAAGAGAATTTCATACGCACCCAGTCGCAAGATGTTACGGTCCGTGGGCGACATCCGGTGCAGACTCCAATTTGCGGCGATCTGCTGCAAGCGCTGATCGATCTCGGCCCGATGCTGCCGTACGCCGGCCAGCAGTTGCATGGCGAATTGCAAGGCGTGGGGCTTGCGCAGTCGCCAGCGGAGCAACTGGTCGCGATCGTCCGCGCCTCCAGGTGGATTCAGGTCGTCCTGATACAGCACCTGCAATACAACTTCTCTGGCTTTGCTGCGACGTCCCATGACGATTGCCAATCGCTTTGATCTGGCATAACAAACCGTGATGATGTTGTAGGCTTGTCCCGCTGTCAATCCGGCTGCCGAGAACAGCCCAGTGGCAGCGGCCAAACCAGCCAGAGCGGCCAGCGAACCCAGTCCCTCAGCAGCGACAGCACATAGCGGCTATACCGGCAGCGCCGGTGGTAAGATTACGACGGCGGCGGAAGCTTGCGCATCAGGCCCACCATCTCTAGTGCGGCCTTGGCGGCATCGACCCCTTTGTTGCCCAATCGTGCGTCGGGCTGGTCTTTGCCGGTGGTTGCCGACTGTCCGCCGGATCGGGCAATGGCCTGCTCCAGCGTGTTGCAAGTCAGTACCCCGAAGATCACCGGCAGGCCGTGATGCACGCCGATTTGGCACAACGCGGTGCTGACGGCCCGGTTGATATGCTGATCGTGGGTGGTCTCGCCGCGGATCACCGCCCCCAGGCAGATCACTGCCGCGTAACGACGGCTAGCGGCCATCCGCTCGGCCACAGTGGGGATTTCAAAAGCGCCGGGCACCCAGGCGATTTCGATGTTGTCGTCCGGCACGCCGTGGGCGAGCAAAGTATCGACCGCCCCCTGTAACAACCGCCGGGTGATCGACTCGTTAAAGCGCGACACCACGATGGCGAACCGGCCAAACGACGTCGTCGTGGATGATGTGGGCAACATGTCCGCCGGGCGGGTCGCCGATGCTTCTGGAGCGCTGCTTGTCGAGTCGCTGCTTGCTGCGGGTGTGTCCGGCCCAATCAAATCTACTTGGTACACAATCGGCATGGCGAAAACTCGAAGTGGACGAACCGGGTAACTATTGGCCGCTTGGCTCGGCAGATTGACACTATACGCCTCATGAGCCCTGATGGCACACCGTAGCACGCCGCGAAACTACATGGCCTTCATGTTCAGCGACATGAGGAACTCGGCGTTGGTCCTGGTCTTTTGCAGTCGGCTGAGCAGCAGTTCCATTGCTTCCGGGGGATTCATCCCACTGAGCACGCGGCGCAGGATGCACACGCGGCGATGTTCCTCCGGGTCCATGAGCATTTCTTCCCGGCGGGTGCCGCTGCGGTTGATGTCGATGGCCGGCCAGATGCGCCGATCCACAAGCTGCCGGTCGAGCACGATTTCTAGGTTGCCGGTGCCTTTGAACTCCTCGAAGATCACCTCGTCCATGCGGCTGCCGGTATCGATCAGCGCAGTGGCGATGATCGTCAGCGATCCGCCTTCTTCCACCTTCCGCGCCGAGCCGAAGAACCGCTTGGGCCGCTGCAAGGCGTTGGCGTCCACGCCGCCCGAGAGGGTCTTGCCGGAATTGGGGCACTCGGCATTCCATGCCCGGGCCAGCCGGGTGATTGAATCCAGGAAGATTATCACGTCCCGTCCGTATTCCACCATCCGCTTGGCCTTGGCCAGCACCATCTCGGAAACCTGAATGTGGCGCGAGGCCGGTTCGTCGAAGGTGGAGCTGATCACCTCGCAGTTGCGGCCCTTGACTTGGCGTTCCATGTCGGTGACTTCCTCGGGCCGCTCGTCGATCAGGAGCATGAAGACGTAGATATCCGGATAATTGGTCAAAGCCGCCTTCGCCATCTTTTGCAGCAAGATGGTCTTGCCTGCCCGTGGTGGACTGACGATCAATCCCCGCTGACCGAATCCCACCGGCACAATCAAATCCACCACCCGCATGGATAGTTCATCGGGCGTGGTTTCCAAGCGGATGCGGGTATCGGGATGCAGGGGCGTCAGGTCATCGAAAGGGATTTTTGACGCTGCCAGGTTCGGGTCTTCGTAATTGACCGCTTCCACCCGCAACAAAGCGAAATAGCGCTCGTTCTCCTTGGGCGGCCGAATCTGCCCGGACACCGTGTCCCCAGTCTTCAACGCAAAGCGACGAATCTGACTCGGCGAGACATAGATGTCATCAGGACACGACAGGTAATGGTATTCCGGGCTGCGGAGGAAACCGAAACCATCGGGCAGCACCTCCAGCGTGCCTTCGCCGTACATCAGCCCGTTCATCTTCACCCGCTCTTTGAGAATCCTGAATATCAAGTCTTGCCGCTTCATGCCGGCGTAGTCGGAGAGATTCTCTTTGCGGGCCTCTTCGATCAGCTCGGCCATGCTCATCCGCTGCAATTGCGCGATATGGGTATCGCCGGAGGCTTTGATCTGCTCGTAACGGGCGTCGATTTCGTCCTTAATGCCGGCGGCTTCCTGGGCAACTATCTCTTCGGCCAGCGAGAGCGGCTCGTCCTCCAGCTCGTAATCGGTCTGGTTGGCGAGCGACTCTGCCGCCACGCCCTGGGTTGCCGCCGAGGCAGTTTCGCCTGGTTGCTGAGGCATAACCGACTGGCGCAGCTCTTCGCCGGGCTGCTTCGCCGCACAGGTTGTCGGTTGTTTTTCTTTGCGGTTTTCAGCAGAAGTTCTCGACTCTCTGGTACGTGCCATGACGAACGTCCCCCATGCTGATAGGAAACTCTCGGCCGACGCTCGGAAGGCGTCGGCGGCGGGTAGTACAAACGGTTGAAGCTGACTAATGCGGAAAAGAGAAACCTGTTCCCGAACGGCCAATAAGCAAGCTGACAAGCGACGCTCAGTCGCCCAGCGACTGCCATAAGCGCTCGACTTGGGCTTGGGTGTACTCGACGGTAGCGGAGTTATCGATGATTAGGTCGGCCCGGGCGCGCTTCTGCTCGATAGGCAGTTGCGCGGCTTCGCGTGCGATGAAGTCCTGGGTGGTCCATCCCCGCTGTAGCGCACGGTCGTGCCGCAACTCCAACGGCGCGTCGACAAACACCAGCATCTTACATAGCTTATCCCATCCGGCTTCCAAAAGCAACGCGGCATCGAGCACTGCCGCTTTTTTTCCCGCGTTTGCGTACTGGCAAGCTTGCTCCGAAAGCAGCCGACCGATCTCCGGGTGTGTGAGTTCTTGTAGGAACTTCCTTTCTTTGTCGCCGTGCTCGCCAGGGGCGAAGACGATGCGGGCGATTTTGCAGCGGTCTAGTGCGCCATCGGGCCCAAATACAGCGTCACCCCAACGTTGGCGTGCCGCGGCGGCGATGTGTGGTAACCGCAAAACCTGATGTCCCGCTCGGTCGGCGTCCAACAGCCCCGCCCCCATCCCGGCAAGCAACCGCGCCACAAGGCTCTTGCCGCTGGCGATTCCACCGAGCAACCCGATTATTTTCATTTAAACGTCGCCCCTGGCGAACGGTCTGCACCAAACTTTCTACATTTATCTTCATTCAACATTTAAGCGTCGGCACCAGCGAATTAAGCGTCGGCACCAACCAAGCGTGTGCATCAAACTGCCTTAATTCGACGGTTGCCCCACGGCGGACGGCCTGGCCCCAGGGACTTACCGAAATGCTCCACCGCTTTTGGGGCACCGACTTATTGGTCGCTTAATGATAGGTTGTCATGTTTACCGAGGGGCTACTAAAAGGGGGAAACACCCTATGAGTATACGCCTACACGGCGATTTCGCTGGTTTGGGCCCAGTTCGGCCCGGCGCTGAGGTCCACCTTCAAAGGGACGCGCAGCGGATAGACCCCGGTCATCTCGTCCCGCACCAAGCGAGCCAAATCGCCCAGATGCTCGGCGGCGACTTCGAAGACCAGTTCGTCGTGTATTTGCAGCAACAGGCGCGCCTGCAAGCGTTCCTGCTGCAAGCGACGATGGATTGCCACCATCGCCTTTTTTATCAGATCGGCTGCGGACCCCTGTACAACTGTATTTACGGCGGTGCGTTCGGGAAGGTTCCGCTGGCGTGTAGGCTCTGGGCGGATGCCGCGGATAGCCCTGCGGCGGCCCAACAATGTAGATACATAACCTTTTTCGCGACAATCGTTTAACACCTCGACCAGGAACTGCTCGATGCGGGGATACCCGGCAAAGTAGCTCTCGATAAACCCAGCGGCGGCCTGTTTTTCGATCCCCAAAACCTTGGCCAACCCAGCAGGGGTTTGTCCGTAAATTATGCCAAAGTTTATCGTTTTTGCCACTCTTCTCATCTGCGGGGTCACTTGTTCCAGCGGCACGCCGTTGACTTGAGCGGCTACGCGCGCGTGAATGTCCTCGTCGCGCATGAACGCCTCGCAAAGCCCTTCGTCGCCCGACAGGTGTGCCAGTATCCGCAATTCGATCTGCGAATAGTCGGCCGATAGCAGTAGCCAACCTGCCTCACCCGGCACGAACGCCGCGCGTATCTCCCGTCCCTCTTCAGTGCGAACCGGAATGTTCTGAAGATTTGGATCGCTGCTGCTCAGCCGCCCGGTGGCGGTAACCGCCTGATGGAACGAAGCGTGTACCCGACCTGTCCGCGGATGCACCATCTGGGGAAGTGCATCGACGTAAGTGCCCTTGAGTTTGGCGTACTGGCGGTACTGAAGGATTTTCGCGGGCAAGGGATGTTTCTGCGCGAGGACTTCCAGCACTTCGGCGTCGGTGCTAGGCCCGGTCTTGGCGGTGCGTTTTACCACGTGCAACTTCAACTGGTCGAACAGCACCTCTTGAAGTTGCTTGGGCGAAGCGATGTTGAAATGCCGGCCGGCCAGTTGATGGATTTCGGCTTCCAGGGCCTGCATTTTTTCGGCGTATCGCCGGCTGAGCTGCGACAGAAACTCGACGTCGATCCGCACACCATTGTATTCCATCTCCGCCAGGACTTCTACCAGCGGCAGTTCCAGCTCTACTAGCAACTCGTGCAGCTCCTGCTCGTGGATACGCTTGCTGAGTATCGGCCGCAACTGCAACGGGAGCAGCGCATGATCGCCTGCATACTGGGCAATCCTTTCGACGGGCACCTGGTCCATGCTTTTTTGCTTTTTGCCGCTGCCGATAAGCTCTTCGATCCTGATGGTCGGCCGATCAAGATAGCGTTTGGCCAGCTCGTCGAGGCTGTGGGTACGTTGGCCGGCTTCGAGCAAGTAGCTGGCAACCATGGTGTCGAAGGCCACGCCAGACAGGCGCACGTCGCCGGCAGAACGAAACACTATCATGTCGTACTTGAGGTTCTGGCCGATTTTTTCGATTTGCGAGTTCTCCAGGATCGGCTTTAGAGCTTCCAGCACCAACTGCGGTGGGAGGCAGCGTTGGCCTTCCGGGGCGCGCAAGGGGATGTACCACGATTGTCCGCCGTCCCACGCAAAGCTAATCCCGACCAGTTCTGCCCAGCGCGGCCACAGATGCGTAGTCTCGGTATCGACCGAAATGCACTTCTGCCTGCCCAACTGCGACAAGAAGTCTGCCAGGGCTTCGGGAGTGTCCACAATGTGCCGCGCGACTTCGGAACCGGTCGGCGCAACAGGCTGCATGTGTGTGCCGGAAGCCGCCGTGATGCTCTTCGCCAACGATTGCACTTGTTGGGCGAACTTGCGGAAACCCAGCTCGCGGAACACATCCAGCGCTTTGCGGATGTCGATCTGTGCGGCTTTGCCTGCCCGCCAGTCGATTGCCACCGGCACATCATCCTTGAGCTTCACTAGTTCTCGGCTGAGCAAGGCCTGTTGCTGGTACTTCCTCAACAACTCTTGGCGTTTCGGCGGTTCCACGTCGGCCAGCCGTTCCAGCAGTACGTCGAGGCTGCCGAAACGTTGGATCAACTGTTGGGCTGTTTTCGGGCCGATAGAAGGCACGCCGGGGACGCCGTCTACCGCGTCGCCCACCAACGCTTGAAAATCCACCACTTGCCGCGGGGCGATCCCCCACTCCTCGGCCAACGCCTTGCGATCGAACACGGTATCCTTGCGGATGTTGTACAGCTTCACCCGGTCGGAGATCAGTTGCCGGCAGTCTTTGTCGGCGGTGACCAAAAAACACTTGCCGCCGAGTTGTTCGGTGGTACGCGCCACCGTGGCTAGGATGTCGTCGGCCTCGTAGCCGGGGCAGCCCAGGGCGGGTATTCCCAGCGCCTCGATCACCCGATAAATGTATGGCATCTGCGGCACCAGATCGATGTCCATCGGCGGGCGCTGCTTCTTGTAGTCGTCGTATATTTCGTGCCGGAAAGTCTTGCCCGGCATGTCGAAGGCGCAAAACAGATAATCGGGCTTCTTGTCCTGAAGGATGTGAAGCACGTCGCGGGTGAAGCCGAAGACGGCCCCGATCGGCTCGCCGCGCGGGCCGCTCATTGCCGGCATGGCGTGGAATACCTGGTGAATCAAGGAATGGGCATCGATGACCCACACAGATTGGCCGGCCAAGCTCTCCGGCGGCGGACTGCCAGAAGTAACCGGCAGCAGCGGCGGCGGTTCAATCGGATGCCGGTGATGCGGCGGCGGCTCCTCCGGCTCAAAGCCCGGCAAAGTCGGTTGGTCCGCAGGTGGGGACATGGAACGCCCTCGAGCTGCCATCGCCAAGCCGTGCTGCGCAGACGCCGCGCCGACAAAAATGCAAGACTATGCAAAACGACCTCTATCACGTTCTAATGGAAATAGTGCATCCTGACAAGTTGCGACTCAGGACGATTGCGACCGTGGGCCGTGGCTAGCGATTACGGTTCTGGCCCTGGGGGCGCTAACGCTCTGGGTGTGATGATGTGCGAACGCCGGATACTCAGGCTTCCGGGGCAGGGGGGGCCTGAAGCACTGTGCTTCAAAGCCCGATGGCAACTCCTGCTGGACCACCGAATCCTTCCAACGGTATGCTCTAGCACCAAGCGATGATCGAACTGTTAGATTTCACAAAGCGCTACCGCAACGTGCTGGCCGTGGACCGACTGAATCTGACCATTCCCCAGGGCGAGTTGTTCGGGTTCATTGGGCCGAATGGAGCCGGCAAAACCACTACGATCCGTTTTCTAGCCACGTTGCTCAAGGCCACCTCCGGCGAAGGGCGGATCAACGGTTTCAGCGTCACTCGCCAGCCGCTACAGGTTCGTCGAAACATCGGCTACATGCCCGACGGCTTCGGCGTGTATGGCAACTTGACTGTATGGCAATTCTTGGAGTTCTTTGCCCGGGCTTACGGCCTGCCGCGCCGCGCTGCCCGGCAACGAGTGGATGAACTGATAGCGATGCTCGGTTTAGCTTCCCACCGGGACTGGCGCACGGCGACGCTGTCGCGGGGGATGAAACAGCGTCTGTGCCTTGCCAAAACACTGGTTCATGACCCGCCGGTGCTCATACTCGACGAGCCTTCGACCGCGCTTGACCCTTGGGCGCGGATCGAGCTGAAGGAAGTGCTCAAGCGGCTGGCCCGACAAGGAAAGACCATCCTGATCTCCAGCCACGTGCTGGCCGAACTAGCCGATTGCTGCACCTCGATCGGAATCATCCACGGCGGCAGGCTAGTCATTCACGGGCCGATTGTGGAAGTCTATCGCTGCATCGGGCGGAATCGGCGCATTGAAATTCGTTTTGCGGAAAATCAACAACTAGGGTTGTCCATCCTGCGCAGTCGCCCGGATGTGCGGTGCGTAAACGCCGACGGCGTTCAGGTCTCCGTGGAATTGAGCGGCGACGATGCGGCGGTTTGCCAGTTGCTGGAGACGCTGATCCGGTCCGGAGCGCGCGTCCAGCACTTCGCCCAAGTACAGCCCACGCTGCAAGACGTATTCATGCAGCTTACCGGCACACACGAAGGCCGGCAGTTGCAAGCGGGGCTTTCTGCCGACGATGGTACTGCCACTGCGCAGTCGAGTACGAACCCAGCAGCGTAGCCGTCCGACCGACTGTCACCGCGCCATAGTATGCCTTACTGTGCGGCGGCGCTATGACTATTTTTCGAAGACCTCGATATAAAGCTCGGCCGGCTTTTGGCGGCTCGGGGTGAAGCGCACTGTCCAGCCATCGTCCACGCTGCGATTGGGGACGATTCGCACCGCCAGACCGTGGTTGGGCTGCCCGCCTGCCCACGCCCGCACAGCCTGAGTCACGTCCAGTTCGTAGCGCTTTGGCGGATCGAATGGTTTGTTGGGATCACCCTTGTCGACGATGGTGCTGCCCAGCATCCGTCCCAAATTGGCGAAGTCGTACGGCGTACCCGGCTCGAACGGCGCATCGAGCATCACCGCCGCCACTTGCATGGGGGCCTTGTCGTGCGCCTCGTGAACGTAGATGACCAGTTTGGCCGAGGCCAGTTGCTTCGGATCCGCAAGTTGCTTCACATCGAAGGCCACCAGCATAATCCAGGCGTCAGAATTGTCCTTCAGCCACTTGACGAACTGGTGCGAGAACGTCTGTCCCTGCTTGCTCACGTAGCCGACTTTCGCCGGCGCGAACGTGATGTTTGTGGTCCCACGCGGTGGTAGCTTGGGCGCTGGCCGAGCACCGATGGTCCACGGATTGGGCAGCGTGGCCAGTTCCTCGTTTGGGCCTACCGTGGGAACCGATGGCGGCGCTGGCACCGGCAGCGGCTCTTGACCCGGCCCAAGTACTTCGCGCCGTAAGAAAAGCATCCGTGGATACACCGGCTGCTTTCCCTTTGGTGTAGGCACCACTATATCGAACGTGCACGGCAGCTTGTCGATGACCTTTTGCACCACCACCGGCTGCGAAGACCACTCGGCGCTGTGGGCGCGAGCCACCTCGGCCCCGCGATCGAATAGCTGCTCGGGTGTGGCGTTGCGCCAGCCGGGACAATAAGCGTACGTGACCACCAGCCGGTTGTTGCCGAGGGCCTCTGGGTTGGCCGCCGTTATGGTGATGGAGTTCTTGCCAGGTGCCAGGTACGGCAGCGCCTCTTGATTGTGCTGCACGATGCTCGTAACGCTAAGCTGGGATACCGGCTTGGTGAAAGTAAACCGTACCCAATAAGTATATTTGCCTTTCAGCTCCTCGATATTCGCTCCCATCTGAGCAGCCTTCCAGGTCTTCTGGTCGTTGGAGTACTCGATCTTCACGTCTTCGCCTTCGGCCTCGGCCTTAGTGATCACGGCGACGTACGGGGAGGACATCTCCACCACGACTACAGCGGGCTTCGATGGGTCTTGCGCCTTGAGCTTGCCGCCTTCCCAAACTACGTTTTCGGCCTGCTTGAAACTGCGCAGGAAGGCGTCGTTGCGCATATCAGGCCGGAAACTAAACGTGCCGTTCTCCCAAGAGCGCGGCCCTTGGTTCAGATACGGCTCCAGTAGCGGCCCAATCACCGGGCAGTTGCGGATGTCCTTGTCGCCACAGGTGTGGCGCGGATGCTGTTTCGCGCCGCGATGATACCAGGCATCAGGCACACGAGCCCAATCGAGCGTCAGACTGTAGCCCGGCGCGAGGTTTACCGCGGTGGAATAGTTCGGATCATCGAACTTGATAGCGCCCCACCCGCGCGGGCTGCCGGCGTTGTTGCTGCTGCGGACTCCGGAGAGTACACCGGGAATGTCGTCGCCGCAGACCAAAAACGGCATGGCGGTCCAATTCACCTTGTCGCCGATGTAAGCCAGTTGATCGTCCTTGAGATAGCAAACCTTGCGCGTCTGGTCCATCACGAACTGCTCTGTCACCAGGGCCGGATTGGCGCGGATGTCCTCTTGCGAGGCGATCGTCCGTCCGCCCGGTGCTTTCGGGTCCGGCACCCAGCAGTAGAACTTCAAGAACGTATCCAGCCAGTGCCAGCGGTCGCCGTAGAACACCTCCACGGTAGTATGACCAGGGCTGCTCCAGCCCCGGTAGCGATACTTGTAGCCGGCGGCATCCCAAATCGAAGCCATGACGGTGTGCAAGCCGCCACACAATCCCCAGCCGTAAGCGTGAATCAGTTTCAGCGAGGAAATGCCACCTTCTTCGGTAGGATAAGCGTAGTGATAGTACAAATATCGCTGATGGTTGTAGATGGCGATCATCCTTTCGTCGTCGGTGTTGCACCCGCGGGTGACCGACTGGAAGATCGCTTGAAGCGAAGAGCAATCCGGCGCCCGATCGTTCAGCACCTTGATATCTTGCACCGGCTCGGCGCATACCAGCCCGCTGCTAAAAGCAACGGCCGCGAGCGCCAGTAACGCGAACAAAACTTTCATTCTCATGTCTCCTTGGCCACTAGCAAAGCAATACTGTACACGTATACACGCCATCGCTACAGTGAAGCACTAAGATACAAGCCACCCCCACGCCGACCGAGACGTTCTGCCGATCGCCCAATTCGACGACGGTTGGTACGGCGGCGCCTACGGCAAACGTCGCCTACGAGTCGGCCGACCTCCGTCACAGGTAAAGCTGCGCCACAGGTCCCGCCGGCTCAATTCTGGCGCCCAACGGCTTACAACTGTTTGATCCTCACGTTCCGATAAGCGACTTCGGCCCCGTGATCCTGAAAGCCGATGTGACCTTCGCGTTTGAAATTCTTCAGCGCGTTGCGGAACTTGTTGTTGGTGCCATCGGGATTCTTGCCCGGCTGATCCCATTTGTCCAAGTCCATGTCGATGATTTTCTCGCCGTTTAGTTCCACAGTGATGCGATTGTCGATGGCAGTAATCACCAGCCGGTTCCACTCGTCGGGCTTGCTGGGGTCTTTGGTGGGAGCCAAGCAATCGTAGATCGCGCCCACGCTGTGCTTACTGGGATTCTTGGTCGGGCGTTCGATTTGGATTTCGATACCGGTTTGCACGTTGTCGCGGGGGTTGTCGGTGCGGATGAACACCCCGCTGTTGCCTTTGGTCTTGTACTCCAGTTCGAGCACGAAATTGCCGAAACGCTGTTTGGTCCAGATGTCGCCCGCCGGTTTCTTGCGGACCATCGCGCCGTCCTCGATCACCCAACCTGCACCCGGTTGTCCACCGGCGGCGTTCTGCCAGCCTTCGAAATCCTTGCCCGAGAAAAGCTCGACGAACTTGCCGGCCGACTCGCCTGCTGGGGCAGGGGCGACACAAGCCGCCAACAAACCGACGCAAATCCACATTGCTGCCACACGCGCAAAAAGACCATCTAAGCAGCACAACATGAGGCAACTCCTCCAAACAAGAACCATGGTGGGTCGAAAAAGTGGAAGAAACGCGGTAGTTACATCATAGCTATTAGCGCAGCGACGCTGGGGGATGTCAAGCGCGGCAATGTACAATCTGTCAATTGTGCTGTTGCCGCGCGATGCCCAAGCGATATACTACGGTTGTAGTAGAAAGCCGATTACCGGATTACCAAAAAAGGCACGCCGCTATCATTGAAAAATAAGCCCAGAAGTATCGATAAAAGGCGAACAACTATGGATACCCTGTTGCGTGGAACACGGTGGATCGGCGGCGGAGCACGCGCTTGGGCACTGGTCTTTGGGGCCGCGCTGCTGACGGCACCGGCCGACGGCTGGGCGTGCCGCACCCCAGTGTATCGCTATGCGATGTACAACTGGCCTGCCGCCCCAGGCTACATATTTTACTTTCACTACGGCCAACAGCGGCCGGAGGACGAGCAGCTCAATAAGTCGATCCAGACAATGGTAGGCGAAAAACAAGCCGCCAACGTTGTCTTCCAGGCCATCGACGCCTCTGATGAAGCTGGTCTTAAGCAGGT
Source organism: uncultured Pirellulales bacterium (assembly GCA_938015445.1). Lineage (GTDB taxonomy): Bacteria > Planctomycetota > Planctomycetia > Pirellulales > Thermoguttaceae > CALLPE01. Next base: position 69,142 of record CALLPE010000003.1, on the reverse strand, counting down.
TCCCAAGGTGGTGGCTGAACATTTCCGCCAGCACACCGACGGAAAATCGCCGCTGTATTTGGTCTATACTCCGTGGGGAAGTCGGCTTCTGGCCGGACAGCTCGATGCCAAGACCGTGCAATCGATGTTCGACTCGCCTGCTCGGCAGCGTTTAGGCGAACTGTTGCATCAAGGCCATGCGTGCGTGTGGATCGTGCTTTCTGGCAGCGATGTGCAGGCGGCCGACGCAGCGGAAAAACTCGCCCAGGAGGTGGCCCAAGCAGTTGCAGCGGGAAAAATTCTGGCAGACTTGTTGAACGAGTACGAGGAGCCGACTTTAGGTCAGCCAGTACGGGGCGAGCCTGAGCCGCTGCCTTCCACCGGCAGCCAGGAACCATCGCCTCGCGAGCCATTAGTTAAGCAGTCGGCAGCCGCAGCCAAACTACCCGACCCCCCAACCCTGCCAGCGGAGGTCGCAAGGCAGCAAGCGGGAGCCGCTGGGCCGACATCGACCGGCCTTCCCGCCGATGCCCGCCCTCGGCTAAAAGCAGCAGTACTGCGGGTTAATCGTGACGATGCGGAGGAGACCTGGCTGGTGCGCACACTCTTGGCTGTAGAGCCAGATTTGAGCAAATATCAGAAGGAGCCGATGGTATTTCCGGTTTTCGGACGCGCTCGGGTGCTGCTGCCTTTTGTGGGGAAGGGGATTACCGCCGAGAATCTCACCGATTGTCTGGCATACGTAGCCGGGCCGTGCTCGTGTCAGGTGAAGGACGAGAATCCAGGCTTCGACCTGTTGATGCGATGGGACTGGGAAACGACTGCCGACGCATTGGCCGCCGCCGAGCGAGAAGACTTCCGCCGCCTTGAAGCAGCCTACATGGAAATCGATTCGGCGCAAGGTAAACCATCCACCGAGGTTCCCGGCGCCGAACCCGGCCTGGGCCAACTGCCGCACTCGGCAGCCACGGGAACGACGACTACTAACACCGTCAACGGTCGACTGCCTCCCTGTTGCCAGGACAGCGCCGCGCCGATGGCAAGCAGCGGCAATGAATCTAGCGAGTTTAGCGACCGGAGAATCCCGCCGGCTGCATGTTGTTACGGTCAGGCCGGCTCATTCCAGAGTCGGCTATGGCTTACCGCTGGCTTGGTTCTGGCCGGAGCCGCAGCGGCAGTTGTGCTGTTGGGTACGGCGTTGTTGCGCCGTCCGTCGTGAGGTATGCCCACCACCGCTCCAGGCACGCTGCCTGGGCTGTGAACTGGCCCATCCGCTTGGGTCGAATCATGCCTTCCGCCGCATTCATCGAATTGGAACGCGTGAGCAAGATCTACCATAGGGCGGACGGTCCGGTGCGCGCTTTGGACGACGTGAGCCTGAAGATCGCCCAAGGCGAGTTTGTGGTTGTACGCGGCCCCAGCGGCAGCGGCAAATCTACGTTGTTGATGCTCGTCGGCGGATTGGGTCGGCCTACCCACGGACGTGTGATAGTCGGCGGAAAAGAGGTGTCATCCGCCACCGCAGCCGAGCTGGCGGAGTACCGGGCGACCACTATCGGCTTCGTCTTTCAAATGTTCCATTTGATGCCTTATCTGACGGTGCTGGAAAACGTGTTGGCCGCGATGCCGTGCAGCCAAGCCGCTACTGCCCGGCAGCGGGCCGCGCATCTGTTGGAACAATGCGGGCTGGCAGAACGGCTCAAACACTACCCGGCCGAACTCAGCGCCGGCGAACGGCAACGGGTGGCCATAGCTCGGGCGATGATCAACAATCCGCAGTTGATATTGGCCGACGAGCCTACCGGCAACCTCGATCAACCCAGCGGCGAAGAAGTACTTAAGCTGCTGGCCGAATTTAATCGTGCGGGCGGCACAGTGCTGTTGGTTACCCACCAGCAATGGGCGGCCGACTTCGCCGATCGGACAGTACGACTGGAAGCAGGCAGGATCGTGGACGCCTGAAGGCACTCGGCCGATTGCAGCGGCTGGCCGCCAGCAGTCGTGTAAGGCATGTAACAGCTCATGAATGTCGGCGTGCTCAGAAGTCGGCTGGCTCCGAGGGCATCGGCCTTGCAAATCAACGGTTTTTGCGTTAGACAGAAAAGTAAGCACGAGCTGTCCATACCGCATGCGGTGGCTACATCGGTTACCGGTTTCGCCCCGACGTCGTGTCGCTCGGTCGCGCCAGCAGGGAATAGAAGAATGTCGCAGTCAAACGCTCCACAGCCGACGGTACCGCCGGCACAGCCGCCATCTAAAGGCAAGCGGATTCTACTGGTCGACGACGACCGGGAAATCGTCGAGTCGATGCGAATTGCGCTGGAAGCGCTGGGCTACGAAATACTTGTGGCTCGCGACGGCAACCAGGGGCTGGTTATGGCAGAGCGCGAAGACCCAGACCTGGTCATACTCGACATGATGATGCCCAAGCGGAGCGGCTTTCTGGTACTGGAAAGGTTGCGCCGCACCCGGCCGATTCCTACCCGGATAATCATGATTACCGCCAACGAGGGCAGCCGCCACAAGGCATACGCCGAAATGCTAGGTGTGGACGACTACATCCGCAAGCCATTCGCGATGGACCGACTGATCGAAAGCGTCCAACGGCTGCTGAAATAGCCTGTTGCCTGGCTTACGCTTCCGGCTTTTACGGTTGTCCTCAAAATGCGCGGGTTGCGCGCAACAGCCTCTGGCCTCTTCACTGGTAAGTTAACTGCGCGGTAGCGGTGCAATCGGCATCGCAGATGAAGCGAATCCAGTACGCCTGGAACGCGGCGGGAAACTCGTAGCGGAGCGCTTGCCCCGGCTCGACCTGGAAACTGCGGTATTTGGCCCACAGACCGTCGCCGTGAATATCCACTTCCACGGTGATGTTCACAGGTTTGTCGGCCCGGTGCGACAGTTCAAGTGTCTTTCGGTCGTAACCGGTCATCAAGTATGGGTCGGAAGCCGTGCCGGCTTTGACGACAGTATCCTTCCACGGGCCTCCGCGCCCGACTGGCTTACCCAACTTCCACAGATCGTCAACCACTCCTACCCACACTGCCGCTGCGCCGTCGGCCGAGCGGATGACGTGCCTGTTTCCTGAAGATGCGCTACTATCCGAGGGCACCTTGTTGTCTAAAGATGTCCTATTCTCCGCAGAGGCCCTGTTGTGTAAAGCAGCCGTGTTGCTCGAAGTCGGCGCGGTTTCGATGCCCGTCAGTATCACCAAACCTCGATACGAGCAGTAGTCCACGATTAGCCGGTTGTGGGTGGCGATAGGTCGCACACGAGCCATTCCGCCGGCGTTTTCTGCCGGCAGCTCGTACAGCGTCCCGTGGCAATTGAACAGATCACGTTCGGTGACGACTTCGCGGGAGATGCGCATCAGGCCGATGCCGGTCAGCTCGTCCAGCGCCGGGTCGCCTTTGGGAAACCGCCAGCGCCGGCCGGCGTCGTCCACGCATATGGCCGATGCTTCGTCGACCGTAAGAAACCCTTTAGGTATGGGCACGGCTTGTTTCAGCGCGGCGTGGGCCTGTGGGTCATCGACGCGGCGCAACTGGATCTGTTCATCCAGTTCGTAGTAGCCCACCTCTTCTATCTGTTGCCCTTTGATCCGCGTGGCGGCTAATCCTAGCGTGCGCTTGTTGTCGCCCAAGCAGCGCACCAAGCCGCCTAGCGCCCCTGGTTGTCCGGGTCGAGCTAGGCCGTCGAACATTCGGTCCGGCACCGTTGGCCGGTCGTCCACGTTGGAATAGTGAAATTGGACGGTTGCTCGTTGGCAATCGCGATCGGTCGCTACACGAATCCACTCGCCTTGGTCTGTTGGGGGAAACTCGATCCACGCGTATCCGTCCGCTCCGACAACCTCTTTGCGCAACGGCTCCCAACGGCCATTGCCGGCGCGGTCGACCTCGAACAAAAAGGTGACGGGCATGTTTTCGCTATGCAGCAGATGTGCCGCCCGGCGCTGGAAGCCGGCAAACAGGTACGGCTCGGAGGGCTGGCCTGCTTTGACCGATTCGCGGACCCACACTGCGCCGCGCCCCAATACCGGGCCGAGACGATCGATTTGGTCTGGTGCTAGGAACCACAGGTTGGATTGCGACTGGCCGGCTGCCGCCGCGCCGCCTTTGAGTTTGCGAACGTTCTGGAACTCGGAGCGTGCGGCGTCGTCGCACCCGAAAACCACCAGCCCGTGCCACCGGCAAAAATCGCCGATGATTTTCAAGTAACTCGACCGTGGCCTGATGCCCGCCGTGGCAGCAGCGGAAAAACTCTGCGGAAAACGCCAAAACATTCCGTGCATGGTCATCAGCAACTCCGCAGCGCCGTCGGGGCCGATGTCGCGGATGCGCGGCCACTCGGTGTACCAGCCGTGTGTGCCGTCGTAGGTGTGCGATGCTTTGGGCAAACGGAATGAGTACCACTTGCCGCCGTCGCGCAGCATCAGTATCAGCGAGCGGTGGTCCCAGCCGATGCTCCAGATGGGATCATCGGAATTGCTGTTGCCGTAGATTCCTCCAGGCCCGGTCACCTCGCAAAACTGGTTGCGGCGGACTACGGTCCATTGTTGTCCGTCCCACTCGGCCAGGCAGCCGGATGGGGTGTCGAGCGGTTTGTTGGCCGCTCCGTATTCCCCGTTGTTGGCGTACACCACCACACCTTGGCCCGTGTATGCACCTTTGCCGTGATAGCCGGGCAGCAACGAACCGGCGTGACCGCCTTTATCGGCATTGGCGTCGGGATACAGCACCTTGACCGCCAAACTGCGCACATCCACCTCGTAAAAACCTTCCTCCATGGTAGCGTAATACACGCGGTTGGCCGGATCAGTTAGATGGCGCATAGTAGCGGTGTGGCGTCCGGGCATCACCGAGTAGGGAATCGCACGCACCCGGCGCTGCTGGTCGATCGCGTAAGGTCCGATGAATAACTGGGCCGATTCCCGATGTATCATGCGGTTGGCGGGGGTGCCGCCGATGCTTTCGGGTCGGATGGTTACATTCAGTTCGTCGTCGATTTCGTACAGTTTGTCCGCCGAACCGCGTGGATAGTGCTGGCCGTAGGTGATTACCCAAAGCCGTCCTGCCCAAGGCACAATCGCCCCAGTGCCGCATTCGCCCGCGTCGTTGAACGTGGCCAAGTGCGGATAGATGCCGGAAAAATGCAGACGTTTGGCGAATGCCGGAGGCGGGCTGTGCTCGGCCCGAGCTGCCGCGGTTCCTCGAGCTGCCCTGATTTCTTCGGAATCAGCGTATTTCCCCTCCGTCGGCGCGCATCGCTGGGAAGCAATCACAGGGCCAGCGGCGCCGATCAAGATCGCAGCAAGGCAACAAAGCTCGTACATAACGGACCATCTATCGCCGTTTGCTAAAACAAGTTTGACATCCACAGTAGGACCACCTTGGCTAACATGATAAGCCCACAGCCGGCGCAGGTGCAACAAGCGACACAAACCAGGTGCAACAAGCGACACAAACGCTGCCACAGCGCGGCGGTGCCGGCTCGGGCTGGGAAGGAGGCTGCGGATGAGATTCGATGGCGTGCTTGGGTGGCGCGGGAGAGCCGGCTGACTTATCCCCAGTTTTTTGCCTCGTCTAAAATCGCATGCAGTAAGGCAGTGACTGCTCGTAAGGCCGTCAGTTGCAGTAGTCGCACCATTTTCCGGCCAATGCTTGCCTTTTGCAGCGCCGCGCGGGAAAATCTTGATGTTGTCCGCCGTTTACCCCATTACAGTGGGGTGGCTCGTTCAACCCGAGTCTTGGGCGGCAGTAGGAGAGCATGATGAAACTTGTTCCCATCGGCGACAAGGTGGTGGTCAAGCCCTTGGAGTCGGAGAGCGTCACCGCCGGCGGTATCGTCCTGCCGGACGTAGCCCAAGACAGACCCCAGCAAGGGCGTGTACTGTCGGTGGGCGACGGGCGGTTGCTGGCCGACGGCACTCGGGCGGCTCACCAGGTCAGCGAAGGCGACAAGGTGCTGTACAGCCGCTGGGCCGGCACCGAAGTCGTCGTGGATGGCCAGAAACTGCTAATCCTCGACGAAAGCGAGATCATGGCCGTCATTCAGTAGTCGCCCGCCCGTGATAGAGCTAATCCGGCAGACATCGCACACCGCCCGTTCCCGGTCAGACTTCCAGGGGCAACGTTACCAATCGGCAGCGGAGGCAACACTATGGAACTGTTCGAGGCGATTGAAAAGCGTCACAGCTATCGAGAAGGTTTCACCGACGCCCCGGTGAGCCGGGATGACTTGCGCAAAATAGTCGAAGCGGGCATCCGCGCGCCGTCGGCCAAGAACGAGCAGGTGGTGTCGTTTGTCATTGTGGATGATCCGCTGCTGCTGGAGCAACTCAAACAGATCATCGACCGGCCGGTCTGCAACACCGCCAAGGCGATGATCGTTTGCGTGGTCGATCCCCGACCGGTGCTGGAAGACATTTCCTTCGCTGCGGAAGATTGCGCGGCGGCTGTGGAAAACATGCTGCTGGCTATCACGGCCCTGGGATATGCCAGCGTATGGATGGACGGTGTGCTGCGCTTCGAGAACCGCGCGCAGCGGATCGCCCAATTGCTGGGAATTCCCCAAGGCAAGCAAGTACGAGTGGTGCTGCCGGTAGGCGTGCCGGCGGTAAAGGTTGCGCAAAAAGAAAGGCTGCCGTTCGAGCAGCGGGCATGGTTTAATCGCTATGGCGGAAACTGACTTCCACTGGGCTTCACGCCAGCCGTGTTGCGCTGCCCATCGTGGTCGGAGGCGGGCGATTGCCGGTAGGTTGTTGGCTGCCGGACTTGCATTGGGTGGCACGCTTATCGGCCTAGTCGGACAAGCGACCGCCCAAACTCAAGTCAATCGTAAGTACTCCGAGAAACTGCTGGCGCCGTTTCCGGCCGCGGTGCGCGACTCGGTGGTAATCAGCCCCGACTGCCGACGGATCGGCTATATCGAGACGGTCGATAACAAGCAAGCGGCGGTGTTCGACGGCCAGCGCGAGCAGCCCTTCGACCAAGTTGCCGAGTTGACATTCAGCCCAGACAGCCGCCATCGGGCATACGCCGCTCGGGACGGCAAGCAGTGGTCGATCGTGGTCAACGGGCGCGCGCAGCCGCCACAGTTGCGCCTGGGCCCGCCTATTTTCAGCCCAAACAGCAAACGACTGGCCTATACCGCGCTGATGCCCGACGGGGAACACGTCTGCGTGATTGAACTTCCCGGCGGCCCGGGCAAACAATACGAACGGATTTTCGAGGGCCGGCTGGTTTTCAGCCCCGACGGCTCCCGGTTGGCATACGGCGCCCGCCAACAAGACAAATGGCTGGTAGTGGTCGACGGCCAGGAGTCGCCGCTATATGATTTCCTTGGTTCGGCCACGGGGATACAGTTCAGCCCGGACGGAGCACGGCTGGCCTACGCCGCGCTAATGGACAATAAATGGCGTGTGGTGGTCGACGGAAAGCCGCAACAAGCGCACGACAACATCGGCGAGGTGGCTTTCAGCGCCGACGGCAAACGGATAGCCTACTCCGCCCAGGATGGCGGCAAGTGGCGGGTGATCGTGGACGGCAAACCGCACGAGGCTTACGACGCCATCGGCGAAGGGACACTGTTGTTCAGCCCCAAAGGCGAACGGTTGGTCTATGTGGCCCAAAAAGAAGGCAAGTGGATGGTCGTTGCCGATGGTCAGCCGGGACGCGGTTTCGACAGCATAGGCCAAATCGCCTTCAGCCCTAACGGTAAGCACCTGGCGTATGTGGCCCGTGACGCATCGGCCGAAATGGTCATCCTCGATCAGCGTCCGCAACGTATTTTCGACCGCATCGGCGACGGCACGCTGGCCTTCAGTCCAGACAGCTCGCGCTTAGGTTACGTAGCGCGGGTAGGCCGGGCCAGCTTTGTGGTAGTCGACGGCAAACGCAATCCCCGCTACGACATGGTTGGCTACCTGACTTTCAGTCCCGACAGCCGCAATTACGTCTATGCGGCCATCGCTGAGGGCCGCGCGCTGACGGTAGTAAACCAGCAACAGGGTATGCATCGCTACGATTCGATCTGGACCGTGCCCGAGGCCCGGCTGATGTTTGAAGACCGCAAGACCTTCCGCTACCTGGGTGTCAAGCAAGACAAGATATATTTGGTCGAAGAGCAGATCGATTGAAGCGGCCAGCGACTAGCTGGTCGTCAAGCGCGATCGCATTCTGAAGGCCGCTCCAATAACAGCGCCGTTACGATGTCAACACGGTGGCATGGCTAGCTTGTTCAGCCGTGCATCTAATTGGCTAATTGGTCGGCGGTAAGCTACATAGCTCAGATAATAACGACACCGTCGCAAAAGCCGGCAGTGCCATTAAATAGGGAAATCTGTAAGACGCCCTAACACCCAATAGCACCCCAAAGATTCAGCCAGCCCCTTTTTCCGAACGCATAGTACCAGCAAAGATCGTTTGTTAGAGCATCCGAGCGTCCAAGACCTTTTATTCGAGCCACTGAGTGTCGCAGCTTTGCGGTCTATATGTGTTAATGGTTACTGCGCCTTTCAGCGGCTCGCCATCGCCAGCCCGACCGATTAAATTGATGCGTTGCGGCGTCGTTCTGCCCTCGTGCCTAGTTGTTCGGCGCCGGGCGAAAGGCCGATGTTCCCGGTTTGCCCCGCAGTTTGGGTCGACGTTCGGTTCAAATGAAGCTTACTCGCTTAGCCGTTCTGATTCCGTGCAAGAGTTTGGACGACTTTTCGCTTCAGCGCAGTGCGTCGGAGGCTGAAGAGTTCCTCAGTTGCCTGTGTGCGCTGTGGCATCCGTTGCTGTTGCACGTCGCTCAGGAAATCCCTCAATTCGTGCCCGCCGATGAACCGCCGGCAGAGCCTGCCGAACATCTGATCGCTTGCCCGGGCATATCCGAGCCGTTGGTCCCGCCCGATTGGTTCCAGCAAGCCCAGCAGTGCGGGGCAGCTATCGTGCGTCGCCCAGCCGGTTTGCAGCAAGCGGTCGAGGCCTGCGTAAGCGCCGCAGATGCGCAGCGGCCCGACGCGCTCGATCAGGACCTGGTGTGGGATTTTCTGGCGTTGGGATTCTGCCATTTCATGGTAGAGATGCTCACGCGGCAATTGCGCTACATGAGCAGCCTGGACGAAGCGTCGTTTCGGGCGTCGGCGTTGCGCGCGGCGACGGCAGCGGTGGAAGGCAATGCCGAGGCGGCACGCGATAATCTGCAATCAGCATTCGATCGGCTGCGGGATTCGCGGGAATACTACTATCCGGTCGAAGCCCATCTGATCGACCTGACTCTGCTTGCGCCCACCACGCTGGGGGAGCCATTGCGCCAGCAGTTGGCCGGTCGCTGGCCGTGCAATTATTTGGTCGATGGCCGCACGCTCCAGCAGATGGCTGCCGCCGACCCGCAGGCGCTTGCCACCCTGAGACTGGCGGTGGAAAAAGGTTCCGCGACGATCATCGGCGGAGAGCTGGACGAAGGACCGCTGCCGTTGCTCCCACCGGAGGCCATTCGCACCCGGTTGCTTCGGGGCATACGCGTATACGAGCAGCTTTTGGGTGCTCGGCCGACGGTTTACGCTCGGCGGCGCTTCGGGCTGACGCCGGTGTTGCCCCAAATATTGCAAATCACCGGCTTCAGTGCCGCAATGCACAGCACATTGGACGACGGGCGTTTTCCCACCGGCAACCAAAGCCGCATCCAATGGGAAGGGCTAGACGGCACGGTGATCGAAAGCCTCGCGCGCGTCCCCATCGACATCTCCAGCGCCGACGCATTTCTGCGCCTTCCGGAACGGCTAGGGAGCTTCATGGACGTGGATTACGCCGCAACGGTGGTGCTAGCGCACTGGCCCGGGCAATTCAGCCCCTGGTACGAACTGCTTCGTCGCACCTCGAAGTACACCACCGTCACCGGCACGTTTACCACCATTGCCGAGTATTTCCAGCGGACGAGCTATTCCGGGCAGCGCAACCGATATACCGCCGACCAGTACCGGTCGCCCTACTTAACACAGGCGGTAGCTGGCGGGCAACGGGACCCCATTTCGCGCTGGGTCCGCTATTACATGCGGCGGGCGCGGCTTGAGGCGGCCGCCAATTTATGGCTATTGGCCCTGGCCTGCGGAGCTGTAAATCATTGCTGGAAAGCAGGTTCAGACGACGACCACATGTTTGCCGCAGCAGACCAACTGCTTTGTGCTGCTTCAGATAAAGATGACGCTCTGGACACTCAATTGGATAAATCGCTCGCCGAGGCTACCACTGCTTTTGCCACAGCGTTGGGCAGCCAAGACGGCCATCAGCCACAAGGCCAGTTGCTGCTTAATCCCTGGAGTTTCACCCAGCGGCGGGTGGTGGAGTTGCCGCGATTCCCGGCCCCGCCGGAAGTCGCCGGCGTGGTACGTGAAGCCGGTGCACACCACGAGGGCGCCGCAGCCGTCGTGGACCTGCCCGCCATGGGCTTTGCCTGGATAGGCCCCGGGTCGGCCGAGCCGTCGCCGCCCGAACCGCAGCGTCGCGGATGGTTTTTCCGCCGCAACACCACCGCGCAACAGCCGCCGATGGTCGAAGAAAATACCCTTCGCAACGAGTTCTTCGCCGTCCGTATAGACGAGCGCACCGGTGGCATCCGCTCGATTGTGGCCTACAACACGCGCGGGCCACGATTGGCGCAGCAACTGGCCATGCGTCTGCCGGGAGGCGACGAGTCGGACCCGGCCGACGACTCGCACTACTCCCGAATGGTCTGCGAACAAATAACGGTTCGTAGCTCCGGTCCGGTGGTAGCGGAAATCCTTTCGAGCGGCCGCCTGCTAGACCGCAAAGGTCGACGGCTGTCGGGCTTCGAACAGACGGTGCGTGTTTGCCGGGGCAGCCGGGTGGTGGAGCTAGACATATCGCTCGACATCGATCATCCGCCCGGCGAAAACCCCTGGCGGTCGTATTACGCCGCGCGCTTCGCCTGGAACGACGAGACGGCCAACTTGTACCGCAGCGTCAGTATGGCGGCAGTGCCCACCGACGTGGACCGCTTAGAAGCCCCGCATTTCATCGAAATCCGCAGCGGCAAGGCACGCACCACGCTGTTGACCGGCGGATTGCCATTCCACCGTCGCCTGGGATTGCGGAAGATTGACACGCTGTTGGTCGTACGCGGGGAAAGCGCTCGGCGGTTTCGGCTGGGCATTGGCATAGACCTGCGTCATCCGTTGCACGAGGCCATCGCCCTGTTGTCGCCGCCGTGTGTTTTGGAAGATGTGTCGCCGCCGAGGGCGGATTGCGGTTGGCTGTTTCACTTGGACGTGCCCAGCGTACTGGCTACCAGTTGGGAACCGTTGCTCAAGGGCCAACAACTGGAGGGGTTTCGCGTCCGGTTGCTAGAGACCGAAGGCAAGCGCGCCAAACTGGGACTGCGCGCGGTGCGTCCGCTCCGCAGCGCCGAGCGGTTGCTTCCGGGAGAAACGCCGCCGGTGGAGTTAACAGTCGAGGGTGATCGGCTGGAGGTGGAAATAGGCCCTTATGCTTGGGTGACCGTCGAAGCGAGGTTCCAGTAACGGTTCCGACAACTCGCGCTTGGGTGACTGTCGAAGCGAGGTTCCGGCAACGGTTCCGACAACTAGCCGGTGCTCAGCCGCCGAGATAGCCCGAGATAGACCACGTCCCGAAAAGGCGAAGCAGCAGTTTTCAATCCGGCAGATAAAAGCGGGTCGCACAACCGCTGGATAACAGCGGGGGCCGAGGAAACGCCAGATAAAACAGCGGGTGCCAAGAAACGCCGTACCCCGGCCTCGTGCCGGGGTACAGCAGCTACCGGGGGAGCAGTGGCAACTTGGGGAACAACGCGCGGAAACAGAGAACCGGCGTATTCCCCACATCGCCGACTGTAATTAGCGGCGATGCATTACAATTTTCGCTTGCTGCAACATTTTGACAACTCCTGTAGTCGAAAAAACGCTTTACAACCGCACTGAGACAAACAGTGCGGAAATCGTATGTAGTTACCGGCACAACACTTACAGAGTTTGGTCGGGACCTTCAGCCTAGCCACTGGACACTTTGGCGATTGCTGAGAACGCGGTTTTCGCCCCTCTCATTGTCACCGCCCGTTGATATTTCTAGCGCGCCTCCGCCACCGGGCGGTTCCACTCGACATGGCGTATCATCGTTGGAAGGTTCGAGCTTTGCTGGAGAGGTCGGCCGTCGCTGGCGGTGACAAGCAGTGGTAGATGGGCCAAGCGGCGCTGGATAAACCGAGCTTCGCCGGAAGAACTACCCAGATAACCGCGCACAAGTACAGCGCCCGGCAGGGTGCCTTTTAATTGTGTTTCCCTAACTATTGGGTCTCTTGGCCCACCACCGCCGCCAGCGCATGGGGAAATCAAATACGGCTGTGTAAGCGACTCGGTCTTCGAGATTTGGGCGGAAGACCGTCAGCACCAGCAGGGGCAGATACCAAGCCATGTAAATACCCCCAAAGCGTGCGTGCCAGAACTGCACCCCCAGCATAACCGCTGCCGAGCAGCTCAGCAGGGTGCCGAGGTTCTTCTGCGCCGGCCACAAGGCCATGCTCAGACACATGGCCACAAAAGCGGCAATCACTGGCAGCCGATAAGCCGGTTCGTGATACTCCCAAAAACCGGCCACGTTCGCTTGCAGCGGGTTAAGGATACCGAACATTTGACGCAACTGGTCGAGGAACGATGGCAGGCTGGTGGCCGTCAGCGCCAGCGTGGCTACCAGGGCAATCAGGGCCGATGCTATGCCCAAACAGAACCTTACCAAGCCCCGCCGCCAATAAAAACTGCACCACAACGGCAGCAGAAAAAGCGGATAATAGATTGCCCCGGCGGCCAGCCCCAGCAGCACTCCGGCGATAAGCGGCCGCCGGTACGCGGCTACAGTCCAAACCAGCAAGGCCGCCGGCAATATGTGGTCCAGACGGCCGGTCATTTGGGCGGTATAGGGCAATAGCAAGTACAGGGCAGAAGCGGCAAAGCCAGTCTGTAGGTTATCGAAGTGCTTGTATCCGATCACCACCATTCCTGCGATCAAGGCCAGGTGCCCCAAGATGGCCGTGATCTTAGCAGCAGCGTCTTCCAATGCCGCCCGGGATGCCTGCTCGGCGTCAGCCCCATCCCACGATATAAAGGCCCGATTGGCAAAGCTGGCGAAGATAAAGAACAGCGGGTATCCCGGCCCATGTTGCAACAGGTCTTCCTGTCCGATTGGTGGCTGCTGGCGTGCCAACATGCATTCCAGACGGCGTGGACCGGCTACATCGTCTTCGCTCGGCTGGTAGGCGACCACATTGCCCATCAGGAAAAGTAACAGGCAAACTAGTGTAAAGGTCAGACCACCAGAAGAAAGATTCGGTTCCAGCAGGGGCCGGCGAACCATCACGGCGTCCAACAGCAACCGGACCAGAAAGAAGCCCCCAACCGCAAACAGCCAGCTAAAACCCAATTGGTACTGGCGGTGTTCGATCAACAGCAGCCCTGGGGCGAAGGCGATCAGCCCCAGCAGGTCCACATTTCGCACACTCCATAGGCGGTTGAACTTCAAGTAGATGCCTATGGTCATCAGCGAAGACAGATAGACCCACGTGGTCGGGTGCAGGTGCCACTCGAAAAGTATGTGTCGCATGAAGGTGGCCCTGGTCGCCTAGTGGCGGATAATCAGCCACCACCTGAGGCGGATTCGGCCTGTGCTCTGGCGTAACAACTATACCCGCGCAACTTTTGTTTGCAAGCGGTGGGCCTAACGGGTGCCTGTCCGCCTTGCCTATTTTGCATTATGCCACCTCGGGCGGTCGCCAAAATTTGCAACGCAAACGCCTCCTAACGGGTCATCCGACCTGCTCGGCTCCAGCGCCCACAACGCAACTGGCTCCTAACGGGGTATGTCCGGTTCTGGTAGGCTGGCCCGGCCAAAGCAACCGACCTCTCAACGACAAATCCCGTACATCCGTCACCCCCGCCTTTTAACACCCCCGCCTTTTAACAACGCAGTCGCGTCGCAAAAGTTTGCCTAGCAGCGAAATATGAAGTATACCCAACCACAATGTCCATTGGAAAACCACGGCCCATGAGCTATCCTATTAAGGGGGCCGAAAGTACACAACGCGGGAGACTATGCAGTGACGCGCTCGGAAATTCTCAAGAAGCTAGCCGCAGGGGAGATAACGGTGGAGCAAGCCGACCAAATGCTATCCCAATTGGAGGGAGCGAAACCCAACAAATTGTACTGCAAAGTCAGCAACAAGGGAGCCGTCAGCGTGTACGGATTGCAGCGGATGCCGGTAACCTTGTACGCCGAACAATGGGAGCGGTTACTGGAGTTCGGCGATAGCATCCGGCAGTTCATCGCCGAGCACAATGCCGAACTGAGGCGCAAGTCGGCTCCGTAACCCCCTGTTGACCAATCGGCACCGCTGGGGACGTTTGCGCTACCATCTGAGGGCAGGTGGCATTGGCAGCGCACCGGCCAGCGGCTGTCAGCTATCGCTGTCTACAGCCGATTGTGGTCAGCGATCGATTTTGGCATTGTGCATGTTTGTACCTCCACCTTTATTTGCACCTCCCGCTTTGACTCAGCCTCTGGAGCGTGCCGACCCCTTCAAGCCAGAAGCTGTTTGCTAGTAGCCCCGGGTATTTCGCGGACGTACCGGGGTACGGCGTAGCCGGGCAGTCTATTACGCAGCTCGGCCACCAGTTTGATACCGACCTGTATTGGCACCTCGAAGTGGGCCGCGCCGGCCACGCGGTCTAATTGATGCAGATAGTAAACTCCCACGCGCAAGTCGGCCAGTAGTTCGTACAGCTCGCCAAGCGCTTCGATGTTGTCGTTTACCCCCCTAAGAAGCACCGTCTGGCTAAGAACCGGAATCCCAGCATCGACGAACCGGCCAATCGCTCTTTCCACCGCTCCGTCGATCTCGGCCGGGTGGTTCACGTGTACCACCACTATGGTCCGCAGGCGGGTGCCTTGCAACAACTCCATCAGTTCGCCGGTTATCCTTTGCGGCACCACGATTGGCATCCGGCTATGAATACGCAGACGGCGCACATGCGGTATCGATTCCATTCTGGCCAGCAGCTCGGCGAGTTGTGCATCGGAAAGAAACAATGGGTCCCCGCCGCTGAGGATGACTTCCGCAACGCTATTATCCGCCGCTAACCGATCCAGCGCTTCGGCCAGCAGAGAGGCCGCGTCGCCTTCAGCCCTGTAATTGGCGGCGCGGAGAAGATGCCTGCGAAAGCAGAACCGGCAGTGGACGGCACAGGCGCTGGTTGCTAGGATAAGTGATCTGCCGTAATATTTTCGCAATAAGCGCGGACAACTTCCCGCGGCCGCCTCTCCTAGCGGATCGGCCGAAAAACCCGGCGCAGGCGCCAACTCTTCCGGCCGGGGGAGAACTTGGCGCAGCAGTGGATCGTCGGGGTCGGCCCGTTGTATGCGCTGGGCGTACGCCCGGGGTACAAGCATGGGATATTCCGCCGCCGGTTGCTCGGCTGCTTGAGCTAACTCGGGGCCTAGCCGCAGCAGGCGGCAAAGCTCCGCCGGATCGGTAATCGAGTCGGCGCAGTGAGCTAGCCAGTCGTCGGCGCGCGGGGAGCTGAGTGGCATGCTATCGCGGTTCAGCATAACCGCATGGTAACACAAGATGTCAGTTCCATAAAGTTCAGCAAGGATACTCAACGTGGCCAGCTACAACACTAGCGAGTTTCGCAAGGGGTTGAAGGTGCAGATCGACGGCGATCCGTACCTGATGATCGAGTGCAACTTCGTCAAGCCGGGCAAGGGGCAGGCGCTTTACAAGTGCAAGCTGCGGAACCTGCTACGCGGCACTGTAATCGACCGCACCTACAAAAGCGGCGACTCCATCGAAGCCGCCGAGATCGAAGAAATCCAGGCCCAGTTCCTCTATCGCCAAGGCGACAACTTCGTCTTCATGTGCAACGAGACTTTCGAGCAATACGAACTGTCGAAACAACAGGTGGACGAAGCCTGGAAGTATCTCAAGGAAGGCATGGTTTGTAGCATGATTCTGTTCAACAACCAGCCGATCTCGGTCACGCCGCCCAACCACGTCGTGCTGCGCGTGGAATACTGCGAGCCGGGCGCCAGAGGCAACACGGCCACCAATGTGACCAAGCCGGTCACGGTGGAAACCGGCGCCCAATTCGAATGCCCTGTGTTCGTCGAAATCGGCGATCTGATTCGCATCGACACGCGTACCGGCGAGTACATCGAACGTATAAAGGAGTGACATGCCCTACTGCCGCTGCCGGTGGCAGAACCTACTGTGGCTGAACCGCACTTGAGCGATGAAACCCAGCGGGCGCGCGGACCTATCGCATTTTACAGCCAGCCGGAGCCGTATCCCAATTGGGAACTCGTGCCATTCAGGCAGAATGTGTCCGGCCAGTGGCCATAGTCGGTTTCGCAGTACTTTTGCCTGTTCGATGAACTAGCCTGCAATCATGCGGGACAATTTAACATATCCCGACCGGCGCAGCGGCCAGACGACCACCGGGCACATGGCAAAAGATTTTGGCCCAGCGGCCAGCATCGAGCGTCTGCGGTTGCGGGCGGAATTGCTGCGCGCAGTGCGCGAGTTCTTTCACGCGCGCGGTTTCCTGGAGGTCGAGACGCCCCTGCTTTCGGCCGATACGGTCGTCGATCGCCACCTGGAGCCATTTGCGGTCGATGTCCCCCTTGGTCCCGGCAAACCCCCACGCAGAATGTGGCTGCAAACCTCGCCCGAGTTCTGCATGAAGCGTCTGTTGGCCGCCGGCAGTGGGGCGATCTTTCAGGTGACCCGCGCCTTTCGGCAGGATGAGTTCGGGCCGTTGCACAACCCAGAGTTCACCATCGTCGAATGGTACCAGCCTGGCGACGACCTGTTCCAAGCCATGCAACTGACCAGCGAGCTTTGCCAGGCGATTTTGGGAGGCGCTCCGGCCGCGGCAATCTCATACGCCGAGGCCTTCCGGCAGTACGTGGGGATCGACCCGCATAGGGCAAGCGTGGCAGAGCTGGCACGACGCGCGGCGGAATTGGGCGTGCCCGCACCGGAGAGCCTCTCCGCCGAAGACCGCGACGGATGGCTTGATTTGCTGCTAAGCTGCTGTGTGTCGCCCCAGCTCGGAATTGAGCGACCGGTGTTGCTGTACCACTACCCGGCCAGCCAGGCAGCGCTGGCGAAAATCCGCCATGACGACCCGGCGGTGGCCGAACGCTTCGAACTGTACGTGTCCGGCATAGAACTGGCCAACGGATACCAAGAGCTTTGCGACGCCGAACAACTGCGGCAGCGGATGGCCGCAGTCAACGCGCAGCGCCGCGCAGAGGGCAAACCGCCGCTGCCGGAAGATAGCCGTCTGCTGGAGGCCATGCAGGCCGGTTTGCCGGAAACGGCCGGCGTTGCCCTGGGTTTCGACCGGCTTGTGATGCTGGCCACCGGCGCACACACACTGGCCGAAGTGATTGCGTTTCCCTTCGACCGTGCTTAAACTTAGCGCGCAAAGTTTTGCCGCCGTTCGTGGCGTGCCAGGCACCGCACGGAGCGGCCTGTGGAAATCTTTTCGCAACCGGGGGGCGTTATGTGGTCGTCTCAAACATACCAGTCTCGCTTGTTCTGGGCGCCGATTCTGGGCGCGTTCCAGTTGGTTGTTATGGCATTGTGGTCTCAGCTGGCTTGCGCAGTCGTGATTGCCGGCCGACTCAACCCCAATAATTGCCACATGTATTACGTCATCGGCCAATGGAATCCCGTACGAATGGAACAATCCCGCCGGCGGGCAATTCAGCGTCCCCGGCAATTGGTCCCCGTCCGGCCCGCCGGGGTCTAACGACGCTGCTTTCTTCAACCGCGCTACGACTGCTCCAATTGTCTTCGACGTTTCGGCCAGCAGCCGCTTGCTGGTCGTTTCTACCAGCCAAGTGTTCGAGCTGAATGACAAGATATATGACGTGGTGGACATGTACGTGGCTAATGCCCCTGGTGAGCATGCCACGCTGACGCTCAGCAGCACGCACCCATCCGGCGGCTTGGTACACGGAATCGATCCGGCTGGCTATTGCGTCATCGGGGAGGAAGCAGGGGCTATTGGTACGATAAGCGTCCGGTCCGGCGGTCTATTGTCCCTGGAAGGCCCCCTTACTGTGGCCAACTATGGCCGCGGCACGTTGAATGTTCAAGGCGGACGGGTGACGGCCAAAGCAACAGTATTGGGCCGTGCGCCAGGGGGTGACGGCACGATAAACATAGTGGGCGCTTCTTCGACGATGCTGATATCCCCCGGAGGCAACCTCATAGCAGGCTACGACGGAACGGGAACGATCAACCTTGCCGACGGCGGCAGACTGCATACGGAGCCAATTACGCAACTGGGCTTCAATCTCGGAAGTTTCGGCACCGCGAACGTATCGGGAGCGGGCACACAGTGGAGTAGCAATTCTCCAATCTGGGTCGGCGCCAGCGGGACGGGGACGTTAAACATTTTCGCAGGCGGGCAAGTGGAAACGGCTGGTCTGGCGATCGCACAGTGGTATCTCGGCCGGGGTACCGTGTTGGTTGAAGGTCCTGGTTCGCGTTTGACAGTTGCTGGCGGCGCACTCGGCGTCGGTGAAAACGGCGCAGGCGTGCTGACGATCGCCGACGGCGGCACCGTGGAGCTTAGCGATGGAGGGCATGTAGTTGTGGGCGGCTCCAGCACCGGTGCTGGCCAGATGGTCATCACCGGCACTGGCAGTACGATTGCGAATCTCCGCGATATTTGGGTCGGCCAACACGGCTGCGGCATGCTGACTGTTCAGAACGGCGCCGGCATTACGTCGGACCATATCACGGTAGGCGCCGAAATCGGCTCGATGGGCACAGCACTTGTCGCCGGCACCGGGTCGCAGTTGACCGCACTACACTCGATGCGAATTGGGGCCAGCGGGCACGGGACGATGACGATCGCCGGCGGTGGGCAAGTCGAGGCGACAAATCACATTATTGTTTTATTGTTGGTTGCTACGCGGGCGGCATCGGCCAACTGCGCATCGAGGGCAGTGGTTCCCGCTTGAATACCCCTTCGATGATGGTCGGCATGAATAATGGCGCTGCCGGCTCGGTGAGAATCACCGCCGGCGGACGGCTGAGCGCCGACGATTTGCGAGTCGGCCGATCGTCAAACCAAAACAACACGGTGCTGGTTAGCGGCGCCGGCTCGCTCCTTTCGGCCACCGGCTTGCAGGTGGGACTTTCTAGCGGAGGCAAAGGAAAACTGCTGGTTACCGACGGCGGTCAAGTCCAATGTCAGTCGATGCGCTTGGCCGACGAGCATTCCAGCGCCGTGGGCGAAGTCACCGTAACCGGCAGTCAGTCCTCAATGTCGGTTGACGGCGGCATGATAATCGGCGGGGCTGGGAACGGATCGGTGAAGGTTAGCGACGGAGGGCTGATCACTTCTCCGTGGAGCGTAACACTAGGCGAAACACGAACATCATTCGGCCGGCTGACCGTGACGGGTATGGAATCGGTTTATCGGGTAGACCTGGGAAGCATGGCCGTCAACAACGGCAAGCTGGAGATACGCGACGGCGGCCGTCTGGAACTGCCCGGCGAGGGCTGGCTTTGGGTGTATGACAACAGCCGCATCGAACTCGCCGACGCCACGATCTGCTTGGCCGGAGAACTTGACCTGGTGAGCCACGCACCCGAGCAGGCGCGGGCCTCGCTAGTCGGCTACGGAACGGTGCAAGGCAAAGTGGCAGGCTCTGCGCCGCTGGGAGAAGGAATCGTCGCCCGAGGCGGGAAGTTGCGACTGGGCACGCCCGATTCTCCAGATGGCTTCCGCTTCGAAGGTCCTGTTAAGGTCGAAAGCGACGCCACGCTCGAATTGTTCGACCAAGACTTGGCCTTTGTGTGGAACCACACCGTCCGCTTGGAAAACGGCGTCCTTGTCGCCAGAAACGGTCTGCAAATCGACGGGGCGTCGCCCGGACTGGCCGGCTACGGAATCGTCGTCGGTCCAGTCAATCACGCCGTCGCAGCCCCCACAGGCAGGGTGCAAATGACGCAATCGCTTCGAGTGGGTCCCTCGGTTGCCCGTGTGTATAGCGACGGGGCGGCCGACCTCGGAACGCTTACCGAGATTTTCGGCGGCACGCTTTTTGCGCCTCACGGCGTACGCCTGGCCGATGGGGATGTATGCGCGGGGCATGGCACGGTCGTCGGAGATGTCGAGCTACAGAACGCAGTGTTGCACGGCGAGAACTCCGAGGCGCCGTTGTTGGTCGCCGGCCGATTGTTTGGCTACGGAGTGACCATCGGCAATGTACAGGCCTGGGTCAACGAACTGACCAAGCCGACCGGCACCGTATGGCTTTCAGAAGGCATCGATGTCGGCAATCGGACCGCGACAGTTTACTCAGCGGGACCAGGCATATTGGGCACGCGAACGACGCTGGCCGGCGGCACCATCGTGGCAGCCAATGGACTGAAAGTAGGGTTCGACCGAACAATCGCCGGCTTCGGCGAAATCCGTAGTGACGTGGCGTTGGCCGAAGGTACTCTCCGGGCCGAGGGCGGTGCTCTGCACGTGCATGGGACGCTTTCCGGTTACGGCATACTCGTGGGCGACGTGACGGCGGCAGCCCGCGCTCCCGCCGCGACGAGTGTGTATCTCGAGGGATTAGACGTCGGCGCGGATGCAGTGACCGTCTTTTCGTCGGCGCCGGCGATTGTCATCTGGGCTCCGTTGCAATTGCGTGGTGGCTCTATCACGGCTGTCCGCCTGGACTTACAAAGCTATGAGCCTTGGTTTTATGGGGAACTCCGCGGCTTCGGCGAGCTGAAATGCGAGGTCCTCAACAAAGGTCGCATAGAAGCCGTGGACGGCACTTTGACGTTTGCCGGATTGCTTCGCAATGTGGGCGGCACAGTCAGCGGTTCGAGGATCGCCTTCTCCTCCACCGGAAGGTTCACAGGGGCCGGTGCGGTTGAAGCCGAAGTCGCGGCAGCGCCCGGCTCGGTCATCAGTCCTACCGGCGAGTTGAGCCTCGGCCGGGCCGACAGTACTGCCGGCGTGTCGCTGGCGGGCGAGCTGCACGTCGGCGCCAACAGCGTCACGCTTCGCGATGCCGACAAGGCCGACATTTCCGGAACGGTTGTTCTCTATGGCGGCAAACTGGCAGCGCCCAACGGCATGAACTTCAAGTCCGCCGCCCGCGTGATGGGGCACGGCATTCTGCAAGCCGGCACAGTGGCTGCAAAAGGCATCGTCAACGAAGGTCGGATGGATTTCAGCGGCGGAGCCGATTTCTTCGGCCACGTGACAAATCGCCCTGGGGCGCGCATCTTCGCTGCCGGCGGCCAGCCGCTGACCTTCTGGAACGACGTGGTGAACGACGGCTCGGTCGACACCGGCCCAGGCACGCTGGAGGTGTACTTCGGCAGTGTTACCGGCAGCGGCGGTTTGTTGGTGGGAGAGGAAGCGGAATTGCGCGCAATCAGCATCGCACAGCAACACGTGTACGTGGCACCCGGCGGCAAGGTCGTTTTCTTATCATCCGCCGCGCCCCCTGGCGCCGGGGCGGCTCTGTCGCTGCTGGCCGAGCAGCTCGCTCCAACGGCTGCGGTGCCAGAGCCCTCCGCCCTGTTGCTGGCCGGGACGGCACTATTGGCCATGCTAGCTTTGCGCAGGCGAATGGCGGGGTAAATCTGAATGCAACCGACTCACGCCGCGCTCAGGCCGGTTGCGCTGAGTGTCGGTGCCCGCTGTTCGTCCCGGGCGGCCCCTGCCCACGATACTCCGGCACCAAGCCAGCATGCCACGGGACAAGCCACGAGCACACTCGGCGTCGGCAAAGCGTTGCTGTCGAAGGTCTCACCACCACTGACAAGAGAACCTGCTTGGTGGGATTTTGCTCACCTGGCCGTTTGCGCCGTCACCGTTCCCTTTGTCCCCGTTTGCGCCGTAACGGCTCCCTTTGTCTCCGTCGGCGTGTAATGTATGCTGTTTGTATTCGGAGCGAGGGACCACAATGACGACCGAATCAATAAACATACTGCGCATTGATACTAGCCGACACGACGTTCAAGCTGCTCTCGACCAGTTGCGGCGGCGGCTTGGCATCCAGGGCGACGTTGTGACCGAGGCGGGACGCCAACGCACGGTGGAGGTCTTCGGCCAGCCGCTTGCGCCGCAGCAGGTGGTGGAGCGCATCTGTAGGGATGTGGCCGAGAAAGGTTTGACCGCCGTACTGGATTACACGGCTCGAATCGACAAGGTGCAGCTAGACGCCCACTCGGTCCGTGTGCCGCTGGAAGAGCTGCGCCGGGCGCATGCTTCAGCCCAGCCGGGGTTCCTGGACGCCGTACGCCGCGTCCGTCAGAACATCTGCTCGTTTCAGCAAGCTATTTTGCATCGCGACGTGCGTGTGGAGCGACCGGGGGGATACCTGGTGCAGCGGTACACGCCATTGCGTCGGGTCGGCATTTGCGTGCCGGGAGGTGCAGCGGCGTACCCTTCGACGGTGCTGATGACCGTAGTGCCGGCACAAGTTGCCGGTGTTGAACAGTTGGCCTTAGTCGCTCCACCCACTCGGTTCGGGGCTTACAATGCGGATCTGTTGGCCACCTGCTACGAGTTGGGCGTGACCGAGGTCTACCGCATCGGCGGTGCGCAAGCGGTCGCCGCCTTGGCTTATGGAGCCGAGGGTATTGCGCCGGTGGATAAGATCGTCGGGCCGGGCAACCTGTTCGTGGCCCTGGCGAAAAAGCACGTTTATGGTACGGTCGATATCGACTCGATCGCCGGCCCCAGCGAAGTGGTGGTGCTCGTCGATGACTCTACACGGGCGGACTTCACTGCCGCCGATTTGCTGGCCCAGGCCGAGCACGCTCCCGGTGCCAGCATCCTGATAAGCTGGAGCCAACAGGCGATCGACGCCACACTGGCCGAAGCGGCGAAGCAACTGGCCGATCTGGAGCGGGGCACTCTTGCCCGCGAAAGCCTGGAACAGTTTGGCGCAGCCATCCTGGTGTGCGATCCCCAGGAAGCGTGCGCAATAACCGACTACATAGCACCGGAACACCTGCACATCGCTACCGAAAACGCTGAGCAGTTAAGCCAGAAAATACGCTGTGCCGGGGCAATTTTTCTGGGCAACTTTACTCCTGTGGCATTGGGGGACTATGCTGCCGGACCATCGCACGTGTTGCCCACCAGCGGCACGGCACGCTGGGCAAGCGGGCTAAGCGCGAACGATTTTCTTCGGGCTGGAAGCATCATCTGCTTCGCGGAGGAAGGGCTGCGACAACTGGCCGACGATGTGGCCCTGCTGGCCTCGAAAGAAGGGCTGACGGCCCATCGACGCAGCGTAGAGATACGCTGCCAAAAGTGAGGTCGCCCTGCCAAGCTACGTAGGCTGCCGTGCGTGCATGTGGCTGAAGCGCACCGACGGCGGCCGAGCAGATGAAAACTCGGTTGCAGAGACAGTCATGCCCGTGCCGTGGGCACTACCAACGAGCAAGTCGACCATGGTTAGCCAGTACTTTCGTCCAGAAATTGTGCGCATGACCGGGTATACACCGGGCGAGCAACCGCAAGACGGCGGGTACATAAAGCTCAACACCAACGAGAATCCGTATCCTCCATCGCCGGCCGTGGCCGAAGCCATCAGCGCTGCCATCGCCCGACTGCCGAAGTATCCCGATCCGCTGGCTACGCAGTTTCGGCTCAAGGCGGCCGAGGTGCTCTCGGTCGAGCCGAATTGGATTCTGTGCGGAAACGGCAGCGACGATATTCTGACGATCGTCACCCGCGCACTAGTGGCAGCAGGACAGACTTTGCGTCTGCCTTATCCCAGCTACATCCTCTATCGCACATTGGCCGAGTTGCAAGGCGCACATTGGGAAGAGGTTTTTTTTCAACCAGATTGGACTCTTCCGGAGCAATTCGCCTCTGCCACTGGCGACCTGAAGCTGGTTTTCTTGGCCAATCCGAATAGTCCCTCGGGCACGGTGGTTCCACCGGCGAAGGTGGCCGAGTTGGCCCAGCAGTTGCCATGCCCGTTGCTGGTCGATGAGGCATACGTGGATTTTGCGGAAACCAATTGCCTCGGTTTGGTAACGGAAAACGAAAAGGTGATGGTTTCCCGTTCGCTGAGCAAGTCGTATGCTTTGGCGGGTCTGCGGTTTGGCTACCTGGTGGCCCAACCGCCGTTGATCGAACAGATGATAAAGGTCAAAGATTCGTACAACTGCGACACGCTATCGATTGCCGCCGCTACTGCGGCGATTGACGATCAGCAGTGGCTGCGCGACACCAGGGCAAAGATTCTGGCTACGCGGGGGCGGCTTGTAGCGGGGATGAGGGCCTTAGGATTTGTAACGGTCGATTCGCAGGCAAACTTCGTCTGGAGCACACATCCGCACCGGCCAGTGAGGCCGCTGTATGAGGAACTCAAACGTCGGCGCATCCTGGTCCGATACATGGACTATCCGGGCTGGGGCGACGGCCTGCGTATCACCGTCGGCAGCGACGAGCAAATCGACACGCTGTTGGACGTACTGCGCAGAATTATGTAGCGGCGCAACAGCGTGTAGCGGGGAAAAGGATTTTGCGGCGCCCCACCGCACACGGCGACAACCAAACTGGCATGCCCCAGCATTTCAAAGGCCACAAGGTTGCTGGCATGACGAGAACCGCTCGCATCGAACGACAAACTGGCGAAACCCATATCGTGCTGGAACTGTCGCTGGACGGTTCCGGTCAGGCACGGGTAGACAGCGGCGTGGGCTTCCTGAACCACATGTTAGAGCTGTTGGCCAAGCACGCCGCAGTGGACCTGATGCTTCAGGCCCAAGGCGACTTGCAGGTGGATCAGCATCACACGGTCGAAGACGCTGGAATTTGCTTGGGCAAGGCGATTGCCGAAGCGCTGGGCGACCGGGCGGGCATCCGTCGTTACGGCCACTTCTTGCTGCCGATGGAAGAAACGCTGGTCAGCGCCGCAATAGATTTAAGCGGGCGGCCCCACGTAGTATTCCAGGCGGATTTTCCCAGCCCGAAAATCGGTCAGTTCGATAGCGAACTTGTGGCCGAGTTCTGGCACGCCGTGGCCAACAACGCGCTGTGCAACCTGCACGTGATTGTGCATTACGGGCGAAACAGCCACCACATTGCCGAAGGGATTTTCAAAGCCGTCGCCCGCGCGCTACGGATGGCCGTCGAGCCGGACCCACGCATCGGCGGTGTGCCCAGTACCAAAGGCATGCTGTAAACACACATCTGCAACAGGCGACCGCGCGTCGGCTCAGGCAGTCCAACCCAGAGCTTAGCCGAAGGGGCCCGCCACCGCTTACATGGTCCGAAGTGCGTCGTCTATGGCCCGCACTGCGCAGGCTCACGCAATCCAACGCAAAGCTCAGGGCCGCAGAGCGGAAAACTGCTTTACGGTGCCAGGTCTTTCAAATCCGCAGGCAAAGTGGTTACGTCGTACTTCTGGAATTGCGCCAGGAGCTTTTCGAGCTGTTCGACGCGCTGCGGCTCCTTTTCGGCCAAGTTGTTTTTTTCGTAAGGATCGTTGCTCAAGTTGTACAGCTCGCGCACCCCTTTGGGCGTAATTATCAGCTTCCAATCGCCGTGGCGGATGGCAGAACCGTTGCGCAGCGGGATGTACAGCGTCCGCGGCTCGG
This sequence comes from uncultured Pirellulales bacterium, assembly GCA_938015445.1. Lineage (GTDB taxonomy): Bacteria > Planctomycetota > Planctomycetia > Pirellulales > Thermoguttaceae > CALLPE01. Next base: position 43,495 of record CALLPE010000003.1, on the reverse strand, counting down.
TCTGCTTCGCCTGACCGGTCAGCAGTGGCCAGATATTATGGCCGTCCCAACGGGGGTCATCCGTGGGTTTAAAGCCCGCCAAAGCGGCCAGCGTAGGCATCCAATCGACGGCGTGAATAGGAGCGGTCATCACGCCGGGCCGCAGTTTGCCCGGCCAGTTTACCAGAGCCACTACGCGGACGCCTCCCTCGTACAATTGCCCCTTGTGGCCCCGCAATGGCAGATTGCTGCTGAGCACAGGAGTGTCGGGCACGGTGCTGATGTAAGGGTTCTTTCCGCCGGGCAGGCCGCCGTTATCGCTGAAGAAGATCACCAGCGTGTTGTCGCGCTGGCCGGTTTGTTCAAGGGCAGCAATAAGTTCGCCAATCTTGGCATCCATTTGTGTAACGAACGCTGCAAACCGGCGATAGGATTCGTCTTTGACTGGGTCTTTGAACAACGTCAAGTCTTGATAAGCCTTCTTGTACTCGTCCGGCGCATCGATGGGAATGTGCACTGCTTGGAAAGGAACGTAAATCAGCCAGGGTTGGCGCTTCTGGCGAATCCACTCCACCGCCTGGCGGGCGACAAGTTCGGTGGCGTTGCCTTCCTCCTCTAGCGGCTGGCCGTCGCGGTGCCACGTCTTGGCGTAGGGGCCAGGACGATACTGATGGGTCCATGGGTCTGCCGCCCCGGCGAGCGAGCCATAGCTATGATCGAAACCATAATGGTTCGGCCCCCATTCAGGCCGCGAGCCTAAGTGCCACTTGCCCGACAAATACGTACTGTACCCTACCGACTTCAGCGCCGAAGCCAACGTGAGCGTGCCCTTTGGCAGCGCGCGCAGATTGCTCGGCGCTAGCACGTGGGGTCCAAAGCGGCTGGGATACCGGCCAGTCAGCAGTGCCGCTCGCGTAGGCGTACATACCGGTTGCACGTAGTGCTGGTCTAGGCGGACGCCTTCGCGGGCAAGCTGGTCCAGATTTGGGGTACGAATCTTTGCGCCGTGGAATCCCACGTCGGCCCAGCCCAAGTCGTCGGCTACTATCAACAGGAAATTGGGCTTCTCGGCAACAGCGGTTGCTTGGGCGGCAGCGGCCGGCTGTCCGACTGTCGCGACCAGCAGCGCCGCTATCACACCAGCAGCGCAATACCACAGGCCCCAGGCGTCGGCCTCTGGCGATCCGAGTTTCGTACCGCGTGAGCAAACGGCTGTAGTACGCATTCCTGCTCCCATTTGAGCAATAACGCCAACGCCCGAGCGCTGCTGCCGGCACGTCATTCGTTGACGTAAGTTTCCAGGAATCGTGCCAGGCGGTGGAAGTCGCTGCCCGGCTCGATATACCGCACCACCGTGACCAGCGTTTGCGGATCGACCAACTGGCTGAACGGCACGTAGTTGAGTTCCAGTTGTCCTGAAACGGACACCATTACCCCATCCAGCCGCCTTTCGACTAGCGCCCGATAGGCCCCGACGCCCAACTGGCTTCCCAGCATCACATCGAAGGCTTGCGGCCGGGCGCAGCGGGTCTCGTATCCGAGCTGCAAGCCGGTGATCTTCTTCTTTTTGCCGGTTTGCCTGGTGTATTCGTTGCCCACCAGAGTGGCGAAGGTGCGGGCGAGATTCAGTTGCGAGATAGCGATGTGGCCATGCTCGTCTCGCGGCACCCCTTCGATGTGCGAGTACGGCAGATACTCGGCCAGACCTTCAGCCAGCACGATCACGCCGAACTCTTTTCCTTCGGCCTCTTCGCGGACGCGCATGGTGGCCACGATACGGTTTACGACCTGCTGAAGGTCCATAATGCGGCGCAGCTCCCTCTTGCCGGTCTTGGGATTGACGAACTCTTCGCTGGTCTCGTACTTGCCGTGGATGTCTTCGACGCTGATGACCAAGCTGGCCTCGCCGGCAATCGCCGCACCATATGCCAACCAGCCAGCGCTGCGGCCCATAGACTCTACAATAAAGTACGACCGGTTAGCCTCGGCGTCGGCTAGCAGATTGCGTATTTCTTCGGCCATGGTGTCCACGGCCGTGAAGTAACCGAAGGTGAAATCGATACCCATGTAGTCGTTGTCGATGGTCTTCGGCAAGTGGACCACAGGGATGCGCGGGCTGCCCTCGGGAAGTTCCTCCTGAAAGAGCTTGAACTTGTTGGCGGTCTTTAGCGTATCGTCGCCGCCGATGGAAATCAGGGCGTCTACCCCGATAGAGCGCAGACCATCGTAAACCGCCCGCAACGGCGCAGTACGCTGGGGGTCCTTCAAGTGCGCCGGCTCGGAGATGTCCTTGCCGGGGTTGGTGCGCGCGGTGCCGATCAAAATGCCTTGGCTATTGCGGGTGCGCTTGAGAATTTTGTGGGTAATGTGGATGTAGTCGCGGCCTTCTACCAAGGGATTCTCCGGCGAGTACTTCACCAGCCCGCTGTATCCGTAAAGAATCCCAATCACCTCGATGTTGTTACGCAAAAAAGACACGGCGGCCGTGGATATTACCGCGTTGGCGGCCGGCGCCGGTCCGCCAGCAAAAAGTATCCCCACACGCCGGATGTGCGACGGCACCTGCGGGGGTCGGGCAAGAGTATTACTCATAGGTCACTCCAATACGAACCAGTGGCATCTCACATTGCTAGCTGTGCCTTCAGCTTCAATCCTGTCACTCCAGTAATCAAAAGCTCAATCCAATTGCTACACGATCGCACCGACGGGCGACAAGACCGCAGCAGGCCGCATCACGACCCGGCGATGCACTACCGCCTGGCCCGGTCGGCGCTGCGCCATTGGCCCAATCGATTTATTTTATCAACAATCTCGGCGCCGATTTCAACTCGGCCATGTACGTTCGATGAAAGTGGTATCCACTCGCCCTTCGGCGAAGGCCGAATGGCTTAAAATCTTCTGATGCAGCGGTACCGTGGTCTTGATGCCCTCGATGCGCAACTCGGCCAGCGCCCGCTGCATACAGGCGATAGCTTCGCTGCGTGTAGGCTGATGGACTATCAGCTTGCCGATCAGCGAGTCGTAGTACGGAGAGACCACGTACCCTTGGTGGATGTGGGAGTCGAACCGCACGCCGAAACCGCCCGGCGTGAACAGTTGAGTGATTTCGCCCGGGGTGGGGCGAAAGTTTTTCTCGGGGTCTTCGGCATTGATGCGGCACTCGATGGCTACCCCGCGCTGCGAAATGTCCTCTTGTCGGAACGGCAGCGGTTCGCCCGCCGCAACGCGAATCTGTGCCTTTATCAGGTCGATGCCGGTAACCATTTCGGTCACAGGGTGCTCGACCTGGATGCGGGCGTTGACCTCGATGAAGTAGAAATGTCCTTGCCGGTCCAATACGAACTCCACCGTCCCGGCGTTGGTGTAGTTTGCCGCTTTTACCAATTTCACTGCGGCTTGGCATAGGTCCTGGCGAGTAGCCGGGTCGAGGTTAGGGGCTGGGCTTTCCTCGACCAGTTTTTGATGCCGGCGCTGCAAAGTGCAGTCGCGCTCCCACAAATGCACTACGTTCCCGTGCAGATCGGCCAGTACCTGCACTTCCACATGTCGGGGATGTTCGATGTATTTTTCTAGGTACACGTCGGGAGAGCCGAAAGCGGCCTCGGCCTCGGCTTGGGCCTGCTGAAGCCCGGACCGCAACGCCAGTTCGTTGACCGCCACCCGCATACCCCTACCACCACCCCCAGCAGCCGCTTTGATTAGCACCGGAAAGCCGATTTGCCGGGCCAAATTCAGAGCGTGGGCTTCGCTCTGGATGACATCGTCGCTGCCGGGCACCGTGGGCACGCCGATTTGCTTAGCTAATTTGCGGGCGGCGTTCTTGTCGCCCACCAAGGCCATCGCTTCATGGCTGGGGCCGATGAATTCGATGTTGCAGCTTCGGCACACATCGGCAAACTGGGGATTCTCGGACAAGAATCCGTAGCCGGGATGGATGGCCTGCACGTTGCCGATCTCGGCGGCGCTGATGACCCGGTCGATCCGCAGGTAACTATCGGCGGCGCGGGCCGGCCCGATGCAATACGCCTCGTCGGCAAGTCGCAAGTAGGCGGCCCCTCGGTCGGCTTCGCTGTAGATGGCAACCGTCTCAATGCCCAGCTCTTTGCACGCCCTGATTACGCGCAGCGCTATTTCGCCCCGGTTGGCAACCAGCACGCGTTTGAACACCGTTTCACCTCCGCGTATCCAGCTTGAACAGTGGCTGGCCGTATTCCACCGGTTCGCCGTTATCGACCAACACCGCCACGATTTTGCCGGATGCTTCGGCTGGTATCTGATTGAACACCTTCATGGCCTCGATGATGCACACTGTGGTTTCCGGCCCCACATGGTCGCCGACCTTGACATACGGGGGTGAATCCGGGTCGGGAGCGGCGTAGAAAGTCCCGACCATCGGGCTGCGAATGACAACGATATTGGCGTCGTCGGCCTCGACTTTCTCTGCTGACAGCGACTCGGCCACAGGCGACGGCACCGGCGGCGGCGAGTTTTGGCCCACGGCGGGCGTGGTGGGAGTGACTAAGGCGGGCAGCTCGGTGGGGGCAGCCGATCCGATGCGGCGAAGTTTGATCCGGGTGTCTCCTTGGCGGAGGTCGATCTCGCCCAGGTCGTGTTCCTTCATCAGCTCCACCAGGCGGCGGATCTTGCGCACATCGAAAACTTCTTTCTCGCTACCAGGGCCATTGCCGACCATGCCCATCCTCCAACCGTACCGGCGGCTTAAACACTGCCGGGCGACACATTGCCAAGGGAAGCACTCCCAGGCGGTGGGAAGGTGCTAAAGCGCGGGCTATTGCACGACCACGTCTTCCAACTGTTTAGGGACGCTGGTCAATACTTCGTGGCCGTTGCGGGTGACAAGCACGTCGTCCTCGAGCCTCACGCCGCCCCAGCCCGGCAGATATATCCCCGGTTCGACCGTCACCACCATGCCGGGCCGAAGCACCGCGGTACTTTTGACAGCCAGACGGGGCGATTCGTGGACTGCCATGCCCAGACCATGCCCCAGACCGTGGCCAAAGTACTTGTTGTAGCCGGCGTCGGCGATGATCTTGCGTGCCACCGCGTCCACGTCGTGGCACGTTACCCCCGGACGTATGGCCGCAATGGCGCTGGTTTGGGCGCGCAACACCACCCGGTACACCCGCTCGAACTTGGGCGTGATTCTACCGGTGACCAGCACCCGCGTCAAGTCGCTATTGTACAGCCCGCTGTACGCCCCCCAGTCAATCAACACGAAGTCGCTTTCGGCGATGCGGTTCTGGCCGGGAGTAGCATGCGGCAGTGCGGCACGCGGTCCCACGCCTACGATACTGGGAAACGCCGCCCTGCGCGCCCCAAAGACCCGCATTTGGTATTCCAATTCGTCGGCGATTTGTTTCTCGGTCTTATCTGGCCGCAGGGTGGCGCGAATCGCTGCAAACGCTTTTTCGGCTTCCCACGCTGCACGCCGTATCGCGGCTATCTCGTGCTTGTCTTTGATCTGACGTAGTTCCTCTACCGTACCGTTGAGCAAAGCGATCTGTAGATTCTTCACCCGCTGCAATATCTTTTCCTGCAACCCTACAGTCATCGAGTCCGACTCCACACCCAGCCGGACCACCTTCGATTGCCGCAGCACTTTGACGACTGCTTGCCACATGGGAACGCCGGGACGCCGGATGTGCAATTCGAGACCCGGACATTCCTCTTCCAACTGGGTGGTGTAGCGCGGGTCGCTCAGCAGCACTTCGCCCTGGCGGCGCACAAGTAGGTAACTATCGTCGCCGGTGAATCCTGTCAGATAAGTGACATTTGTGAAATCGGTCACCAGCAAGGCATCTACTTCCGCCTTCTTCAACGCTAGGCGGACGCGGTCGAGCCGCTGTTTGTGATGGTCCATCAGACACCCCAAGTTTATCGGTGCTCATACCCGGCCGGTCACCTTCCCCAGCCGGAATTGAACCACTATGAGAACATGTTTGCCCACGATTGACAAGGCATGCCACTGCAATAGCACCGGGTTTGTTCCGCGGCTGGGGTGCAAACCATTGCGGTGTCGGAACCGGAAAGGTGCGCTACTTGCTCGGCGCGCCGTCGGCGCGGTTGACCTCGAGCATGTTTATCGTCTCGATGGGTTTGTCGCCAGGGCAGTAACTGGCCACGCAGTGCGGCGTTTCCCACAACTGGACTTGGCGAACCGGTAGCCCCTTGGATTGCGCATACTGGGCGATAAGAATCGCTATGTTTTCGGCCGTCGGATTTACATCCAACAGCACCAGCGGTTCGCCAAGTTGTTTCAGATACGGCACAGCCGGATCGTCTTGGTGAAGTATCATGCGATGGTCTAGGTGTTGGTCGATCCAGGAACTGACGATGTGCTTGATGTCGCCGAAGTCGACCACCATGCCGCGGTGGTCGAGCGATTGGGCGGCAAGCGTTATTACCACCCGACCGTTATGCCCGTGCAGATGGCGGCATTTGCCCGCATAGCCAATCAGCCGGTGACCGTAACAGAAGTCGATTTGACGTGAGATGGTGAACATGGGGAATCCTAAAGAGTTTTCCAGAGCTAGATGGAGAGTTTTCCAGAGCTAGATGGCAATTACCTATCGTGTGAGTTTTTTCAGCGGCAATAAATGCACGCAGCGCGTTTGCCCACGCGCAGCATTCGTTGTTCCGCATCCGCCGCTCTTCTACGCTGCATAGTTAGTTCGATCCTCTATTCCGGAGTGCCGGAATGCGTTCTTTCGTTCAGCGCACTTGTTGCACAGGCCGCAATGTCGGCCGTCGTGCGCAGGTGCGATGCAGGAAAAAGTCAGTTCCAGCGGCAAATCCGCTCCCAAGGCCATCACTTCTTTTTTGTCCAGATGCCGAAACGGCGCCACGATGCGGACCGCTTGCCCGGTTGCACCGTTCAAGACGCTTTCCAATTGTGCAAAGAACTGCTCGGTGGCATCGGCGAAAGGATTCGATCTCAGCACCGCCAGCGCCAGCTCCACGATTCCGTTCGACTGGCACCACAGCGCCGGTTTGACCAACAGCAGGAGGTTTCGGCCGGGCAAGTAAACGGCCTCGTCTGCGCTGGCGGCGTCGGGGACGTTTCGACCGGTAATGCTCCAGTGCTCCTCGTACACATCGGCCAGCGGCATGGTAAAGACTTTGATCGGCAACAGCTTGGGTGTGGCCACAGCCGCAGCGAAGCGGCGGGCGCAGCGCAGTTCTGCTTCTTGCCAAACCAAACTGCAATCGACGTACAACGGCTGCACCCGACGCCCTTGTCGCAGTAAGTGGTCAAGCAATATGGCACTGTCCAGCCCGCCGCTCAGCAACAGGCCGACAGGGCTTTCGTGGGTTGGTGGGGGGTGGTCGGGCAGTGGTAGCATGCTGCGGATGAGGATCAGGCGTCCGACGGCAATATCCCGTCAGCTTGAACCGAACATTTTGGCTACTGCAAATTGTACGCCCCCCGACAATCACCCGCACGGCGCTAGGCCGAGTACCGCAAAACCACCTTCACCTAACCACCGGCAGCCCTGCCAAGATGCGGTAAATTTACACCTGTTGCCAATAAACAACGTGCGGTGTTTACCACGAGAACATTTCCGGCGGCAAACCTAGGAGGCGCAGCTCGACGGATAAAAAGGTGCAGCTTGGCTAATAAAAGGGTTTCCCAACGGTTTGGGCGAAGCGTGGTGCCGGCGTGCGTCGCTCCGGCGCGGCATTTGCAGTAACAGCTCGATGAGCACCGCTATCGAGCGGGAACCTCCAACGGCCGGTGTCGAATGGGGCATTCGGTGCCGATCGCCGGCCGAAGCCGTTGCACGTTGTACGAATCCGACAAGTTTTGCGAAGGCGAAGCGATGCACGCCAGAGAGCTGGTCGAACTGGCCGCCGTCGTATCCGCCTATGGCCCTGGGCTGATACACAGCCGCTCCCAGCTCTCGCCCACGGCCCTAGAGCAGTATTGGACGGCCTCGAAATGCCGCCTGGACCGCTGGCAACGAGGCATCAAGTGGTTTTCGGATCGACACACGGCGGGTAGTTCCGCAGGTCGTATTACGCCGCGCGGCAACTTCCGGGGCGTGCTGGAGGAAATTCTTACTGGGGAGATACTCACCCGGGTGTGGACAGCCGTGCTGTGCGCCTTCGACCGTTATCACAACGACGACCAAGCCGAACCCATTGCCCGGAGCGTGCTCGTCGGACACTTGGAAGCCCGTCGCCGCGTGCTGACATTGCTGACCAGCGGCACGGGCTTCTCGCCGCAAGAGGCCTTTGAGATTGACTGCCTTCGCCGAAAAAGCGAGCGTTGGACAGACTTACTGCTAGGGCCGCTTTGCACCGTAACCGATGTGAGCCAGTGGGCCATCGATCCGTCGCGGGCCAAAGACTTCGCGGCCACGTTCCAACAGCGTCGCAGCGGCGCGGCCGGGGACGGACGCTGGGCCGTATTGATAGCCTCGTTGCGCTCGGCGTTTGGCCAAAGTCTCAGTCTTGTAGCGCCCAATGCCGATCTGAATCAGCAGCTCGCCGCCTCGATCCTGGCTTGCTTTCCCCCCGAACTGCTCGACTCCAACAGCCTGTTCAGCTCGGTGTGGCTTCTGCGGCTGGCCAACGCAGCCGACGACGCCCAATTGCTCGTCGAGCAACTCTTGACACTCGAAGGCGCGGCCGCAACAAACGGCGACCCTGTGGTTCGCAGTTACATCGCACGCCGCCCGCCTGGGCAACCTTGAGCATCACCACCGCTGGCGATGACCGACCTGTACAATTAGCTCGTGCGCGCATCGACTTTCTGTGTGGCGCAGGCTTTTACGGCCCTGTCGATGGCCTGCAACAGCGCGTCCCGTCGGACCGGCTTGGAGACGTAGTCGTCACAGCCGGCCTCGAGGCAGCGCTCCCGCTGGCCAACAAGGGCTTCGGCGGTCAACGCGATTATTGGGCCACGGTAGTTGTTGGCGCGTAGCGCGCGGGTAGCTTGATACCCATTCAACATCGGCATTTGAATGTCCATGAGGACCAGGTCGAACGGCCGGCCAGCTTGCAGGGCTGCCACGGCTGCCTCGACGGCTTCCGCCCCGTTTTCCGCGACCGTGACTTCTGCCCCGACATTCTCCAGCATCCGTTTTATCAGGCGCTGGATGTCCGGCGCGTCCTCAGCCAGCAGTATCCTATACGACATTCTATACGACACTGATAGCGCGCTGCCCGCGGCGCAAACCGGCTGGCTCGAACCGGCTGAAACCAACGCCGTGCTTGCCGAAGGGACCATCAAGGGTACTCCCTCCAGCGGGCCCGTGGCGATTGTGACCCGGAACGTGCTGCCTTGCCCAGGTTGACTTTCTACGCTAATCGAGCCCCCCAGCAATTCCGCCAGTCTGCGGCTGATGGTCAGTCCCAACCCGGTGCCGCCAAACCGGCGCGTGGTCGAGGCCTCGCCTTGTACGAACGGATGGAAAATGCGCTCGATCTGTTCCGGTGGAATGCCCACGCCGGTGTCGATGACCTCGAACTGCAATGCCGGCTCAGGCTGCTCGGCCAGCAACCTCACTGTCAGCCGCACCGAACCGCGATCGGTGAACTTGATGGCGTTGCCGACCAGGTTCAGGAGAATCTGGCGCAGGCGAGTCGGGTCGCTGCAAATGGTTTCCGGCACCGCAGTGTAGTACTGGACTTCTAGTGCCAGCCGCTTGAGATTGGCTTGTGGCTGCATCAAGCGCTGCACTTCCGCCACTGCTTGCGCGGGTGAGAAGCGCAATCTTTCGATCTTCAGTTTGCCTGCCTCGATCCGCGACAGATCGAGCACGTCGTCGATGATCCGCAACAGATGGCTGCTATTGCGCAGGATGGCGTCGATGGCTTCTAACCGAGCCGGCGGAGCGCGAGAAATATCTCCCTCGGTCAACAGCGTTTCGGCAAAGCCCACGATCGCCGTCAGCGGCGTGCGAATCTCATGGCTCATGTGGGCTAAACACTCGGCCTTGCGCCGGGCCGATTCCTCCAGCTCCAGCGAAGCGGCACGCAGTTTGTCGTTGGCCTGCCGCAGCGCTATAATCTGCTGCTGGAGCGCACGTTCGGTGCGCCGGTATCTTGCCGCCGACTCTAAAGCCGCGGGCAACAACGTCAACCAGCGGTTTTCACCATCCTTCAAGTAACAGCAATACGCGCCATGCTGCATGGCTTCTAGCGCCGATTGCTCTTTGCCTTCCTCGACCAAAACTATAGCCGGCACATCGCCTAAATGGTGCAGCAAGGCGTGACCTTCGGACGACTCCCATTGTTCGGTCAGGATCACAAGATCCACCTGCTGCTGGGACAGAAAACTTCTAGCTTCGGCCAAGTGCCGGACCTCGTGTAGTTCGTAAAGTGGCTGATATTGCTTCAGTGCGTCGAAGATGGCAACCCGCTCGGAAGGGTTGCCGCAAATCAGCAACACCCGGATCATAGCGCTAAGCATCGTTATCCCAAAATCTTTAGCGCGCTGCGGAGTGTAGCGTGCTGCGGAGCGCAAATGACAAACCAAAGGGCAAACAAGCGTCGAGGAAGTGGCTAGTCAACCGCAAACACCGCATCGCGCCGTCTTCAAACTTGCACGCTCACCTCAACGACAACAAGCACCGCGTGTTCATCCTCTGCTGATGGCCAAAAATTCATCCACTGCTGATACCCAAAAATAGCGCCAAATAGCTCGGCTTCGCGCAGTAGTAGCCTTGGGTTTTTAGGAAATCTAACCTACGGTGGGTACGAAGCTAACCGTTTTGACGAACCTGCCGCCGCCGGCAAGCGATTTACCGGCCGCGTTGGCGCCGGGCGCAAAAGTTCGATATCGACGCTAGCGTCGGCCGAGCTGAAGTTGGCTGCGAGCGGCCTGTAGACCAGCCGCCAGAATGGCATCCGCATCGCCCGTTGGTTCGATTGCTGCCTGGGACGGCTTGGCGGCAAAGTGAACCGCGATGTCTGGCTCGACGCCCGACCCGCTGTACGGACGGCCGCTTGGCGAGTAGAACTTGGCCGTGGTCAGTCGCAGGCCCGCAGCGCAACCTTCCAACGGGAAAATACCCTGCACCGAGCCTTTGCCGAAGCTGCGCACTCCCACGACTGTTCCGCGGCGATGGTCCCGAATGGCTCCGGCGAAGATTTCCGCCGCGCTGGCGCTGTTCTGGTCGATGAGCACCACCAGGGGCACGCGCCATGTGCCCTCGCTGTGCGCCGAGTACGTGTAGTCTTCCTGTAGACTGCGTCCGCGTGTGGAGACGATGAGCCCTCGGTCGATGAATCGATCGGCGGCCTCCACGGCGCTGGTAAGCACACCGCCGGGATTGTTGCGCACGTCCACAATCAGTATTCTCATGCCGGCGCGGTGCAATCGCCACAGTGCGGCGTCCAAATCGCGCCCCGTGCCCTTTTGGAAACACACCAGCCGCAGGTAAGCTATGCCATGTTGCGGGTCGATGATGCTGGCTTGGTCGATGCTGGGCACTTCCACGCGACGGCGGCGGACGATTACCTCGCGCGGCTTTTGGCCGGGTGTGACCACGCTTACCTGCACCAGGGTGCCTTCTTCGCCACGCAGCAGGTTGGCAGCTTCTTCGGTGCTCAGCGGCTGGAGCGGGCGACCATCGACGGCCACGATCAGGTCGCCGGCCTTTATGCCCGACTGTTCGGCAGGACTGCCCGGTATTACACGCACGATACGCAGGGCTGAGTTGTGCGCTTTCAATTCCACCCCCAGACCGACGAAATTGCCTTCGATCTGGGCGTATACCTCGTTGAGCTGATCGGGCGTCAGGTAGGCCGAGTAGGGGTCAAGCGCGTTGGTGGCCCCACACAAATACTCGAACACCACCGCCGTGGGGACGATCGCCAATTTTTCCTGGGCCAGTCGGGCGGCGACGGCCACAGCCTGCCGGGCTTCGCCGCGATTAGTAACAGCCAGGCCGGCCATGGTGCGCCGCAACTCTGTCAGGAACCCATCGATGGTTGCGATGCGAGAATCGGGCACGTTCCGTTGTACAAAAACCGGGGCGTTAAGAGCGATCTCAAGGTTAGCCGTTCCCGAGTCGACCAAAGTTTTCCACTCAGGAGAATCCACGTAGTGCGTCTGGATTTTCAGCAGCACCTGGGCGTACAAGTCTAGCGCCTGCGCGGCGGAGAGTTGCTCTACCGAGCGGTGAAAGCTCGCGTCGGCATAACGGCGGGCCAAGTCGTAATGTGCCCGAGCCACGGCGAAGCGTTGTTGCAGCGCTCTGTCGTCGGGGAACAGCCGCAGGGCGTCTTCGTAGTGCGACAGGGCGTCTCCCCAGCGCTGCCGCAATTCCATCTGCCGGCCGCGATCAAGCAGTTCCAGCAGTTCTGGGGGCCGGTTGGGAAAAACAATCGTCACCCCGTTCTGCGCAGGCGACGAAACGCTCAGCAAACCCGCAATTATGATCGCCCCGACCGTTGCCGCAGCCCGTCTCAGATGACCGCTACCCATGGTGTAATCCATTGTTCCTGGGATGGTTGCAGGGGTCCTCGGGCGGCGAGCCGGACAAATCTTGTCTGGGGCAATTTTGTCCGGCGCGCGGAAGGCTGCCCTGACAGGTGCTTCGATTCGCATGGGCGGCTTGCCGTGGCCAGACTTCCAGCCCTAGCAGCCTGCCGGCCGGTCGTCGAGCCGCCGCCCTCGGTCTGCACCATTGGCCCAGAAAACATAGATTACGTTTTCTAGCGCGTCAAAAACTCGGCGCAAATTCTCTCCGCTACTGCTGGAGAAACCCGTAGAAACCGAACAGTAGCGCTCCGTTTTTGCGCCTGAAGACCGATAGTGGCAAGAGTATTTCTTTTGGCGATACTAGCGGTCGTGCGGCAGGAGAATCGGCAGCGCTGTAGCTAGGCGGCAAAGCGGCTGGCCGCAGCCCCGCAGCCGGTACGATAACGCCGCGGCCGCTATGACCGCCACAGCCAGCCAACGCGGAAACGCGGAAACGCGCAAAAGCGGAAAAGCAGAAACGCGGGACTGTTCGCCGGGACGCCACGGCTTTCCGCTGGGGCGCCCGATCCGCGCTGCCAACTACCGGTTGCCGCTTCCTCAGTGGCTGAATCCGCGGTTAATCCCCAAGACGCCCACCGGTCACACTTGCACAGCGCGCCGCTGGCGGACCGATTCGGTCTGTCGGTGACAAAGGATCAAAGCGTCGCGGGCCAGTTTGCCATCGAGCAGGGCTGAAGGACGGTTCTGGCTTACCGCGGCCACCACCTCCTGCAACTCGGCCACGAAGGCATCGACCGGATCGCCGCTGCCCAGCGTCGGACGCTCCACCTGTCCGTCGGCGGTCAACACCGTCAGAGGCATGGAAAGAACACCCTGTCCGCCCAGCACCGAAAAATCGTATAGCAGCGTAGCCTTCTCTAGATAAATCTCGAAGCCGTGCGTGAACTCGCGCCCCTGTTGGTAAATCACGCCACTGGCGGCAGTGACAACCAACGTGGGGTCGTCGAAAACGAACTGGGTAGAGAACTGCTCGACTACCTCGCCGCGCATCCGGCCCACGCTGTGTACCAGCTTGGGCATGCCGCACAGCAGACGGATGAAATGGGCGTCGTGAACGTGCAGGTCGATCATCGGGCCGCCGACTTTCTCGGGGTCGTAGAAGTCGGGCAGCCACAGAGGGTCGGATATGATCCGCTTGAAGTGTCCGCCTAACATGCGGCCATACCGACCCTCGACGATCGTTTTGTAGGCGAACTGATACTCGGGAAAGAACGGCAGCACGTGCCCAATCATCAGCAGCTTGCCGGCGCTAGTGGCAGTATCGACCATCTTCTCGGCGTCGGCGACCTTCAGGGTAATAGGCTTCTCGCAAAACACGTGTTTGCCGTGGTTCAGCGCGTCGATAGTCGCCGGCGCGTGCAGCGAGGGGGGCAGACACACGTCGATCAGGTCCACGTTGGGGTCGGCCGCCAGATCGGCCAGTTCGGAATACTTGGCGATGCCGGTAAGGTCCATCACTTCTCCCCGCGGCCCGAAGTTCCCCTTGATCGACCGCCAATCGCCCGAAAGACGCACAGGGTCTTTCTCGCACATGGCCACCACTTTCGCGCCCTGGACCTTCTGGTACGCCAAGTAGTGGATCATCCCCATGAAGCCAATGCCGGCAATGCCCACGCGAATCATCTTTGGTTCTCCTTGTGGCGAAAATGGATGTGGTGCTTTCCAGGTTCTGCGGCGATTGTTGTTTCCAGCCGGCACGCACAGCAGTCAATCGGCAGTGCTGCGGCTAGCCGGGCTGACGACACAATCTCCCCAACGATGCACAACCGTACTGACAGTTAGCCGAGGCTGCTTGGGAATCGAAGCATCCTACCTGCGTCTTTTGGTACCCTTGGTTGCGATGGCATGGTGCCCTTTGGCTGCGCCGTTCTGCCTATGCGAGCAAGCTGGGAACATAGGAAAATGTGGCCTTCAATTTCTGGCAATTTCCGCAGATCATCACTTAGCCAAGCAAAGCGACGAACCGCCCATACGCTTCGTCCCAGGCGGCCGTGTTGCGGGGAAAGTATTCTTCCACAGCAAAGCTGCGGCGAACCACTTCGCGCGCCTCGGCGATCGAGCCAACGTCGCCAGCGGCAATCGCCTGCATCATTACGTTGCCAGTGGCCGTAGCTTCCACCGGGCCGGCCAGGACGCGTCGCGCGCAAGCGTCGGCGGCCGCCTGACAAAGCTGCTTGTTTTGCGTGCCCCCGCCCACGATGTGGATCACTTCGATCCGACCGCCGGCCAATTGCTCGCACATGCCTAGCACATGTCGGAACTTCAGGGCGATGCTGTCCAAGGCGCAGCGGATCACCTGGCCCTCATTGTCCGGCACCGGTTGGCCCGTGCGGCGACAGAAGGAGCGGATGGCCTCGGGCATGTCGTCTGGGGCCAGGAACTCGGGTGCGTCTGGGTCAATTAGCGCCCGCAACGGCTCTGCGGCCGCGGCCAGTTTGTTCAAGTCCTCCCAAGTGTAGTTCCGTCCGGCCAAGCTCCACACTCGTCGGCACTCCTGCACCAGCCACAGCCCGCAAATGTTCTTCAGCAGCCGGATCGTATTTCCCACCCCGCCCTCATTGGTGAAGTTCAGCCGCAACACCTGCTCGGTGACCACTGGCTGAGGCGCTTCGATGCCCATCAGCGCCCAGGTGCCCAGGCTAATGTAGCACCACTCGGGCTGTGCTCCGGGATTGCTGTGAGCCGGCACGGCTAGCACGGCGCTGGCTGTATCGTGTGTACCAGGCAATACCACGCGCGTGCGCGGCAGATTGCACTCGGCGCCGATCGTTGGCCGCAGCGGTCCCAGCACTGTGCCTGGCTGGACGATTTTACCCAAAATGTGCGTGGGTAACTCCAACCGCTCCAGCAGCTCCACGGCCCAGTCTCCCTTGAGGGGATTATAGAACTGGGTAGTGCTGGCGTCGGTCATTTCGTTGCACTTTACACCGGTCAGCAGCCAGTGGAACAGGTCGGGCATCATCAGCAGCGACTGGGCCACGTCCAGCAGTGGCGATCCGCCAAGCTTCATCGCCAGCAATTGATACAGGGTATTGAACTGCATGAATTGCAGGCCGCTATGGCGGAAGATTTGGTCGCGGGGGACGATCTGGAAGGCCCGCTCCATCATGCCGTTGGTACGTGCGTCGCGATAATGGTACGGATTGCCGAGCAGTTCGTCGCCGCGGCCGAGCAGTCCGAAGTCCACACCCCAGGTATCCACACCCACGCTGACGAGCTGCCCGTCGGTGGCCGCACCAGCCGCCCGCAAACCCTCCTTCACATGCCAGAACAGCCGGGGCAAATCCCAGTACAACCGGCCCGCCATCTCGATGCCGCCGTTGTCGAAGCGATACAGTTCTTCCAACGCCAGCCGCTGGCCGTCCAATAGTCCCAACAAATGACGGCCGCTGGAAGCACCTATGTCGATGGCCAAGTACGCGCGCTGTGCCATGTTGCCGAGAACCTTTCTGTAACTTTGGCTGAAATGGTTTGCTGGATTCTGCCGAGCGGCATCGGGCCGAATTGCTGCCTCCGCACCAGTCGTTTACTCGGTCGCAAAGTTGAGCTATTGCCGACGTAGGACGGTGCGGTCAGTGCGTCTGGCGTTTGTCACCATGCGGCCGCCTGCTAGCAGTGGCCTCATACTGCGCTGGGAAGCGGCGTTGGTCAAGTACCCGGTGCGCTATATCGAGCCGCCCAAGCGACGCACAATTGCTAAGTTATCTTAGTTGCGCCCACCACGCAGAATATGCGGTGTTCTCTGATTGCCTATATTGCCCATATTCAATAGCCAACGTCTGCACACGGCGCGTCAGCATCAGGCCGCGCAATGATTCCGGTATTGGACTGCTGCCGGGAATGTGCTAAAAGTCGCTCCACATCGCACCAGCAACATCCGAGGCCCAGCAAGCAATGAGAAACTTCGGCAGGGTATTGCGGCTAGCATTGCGCTACCGCTGGACGTTCGTCTTCTCGGCCGTCAGCGCCATGGTAGTAGCCGTGCTGTGGGGAGCGAACATCGGCACGGTTTACCCGTTCGTGGAAGTAGTGTTCAAGAATGCATCGTTGCAGCAGTGGGTGCGCGCCGAGATCGCCAGGTCGGAACAAGCTGCCGCTCAGGGGCAGGCCGAGATTGCCCACTTGGAACGGCTTTTGCAAACGGCCGCGGCGGACGATCGGCCGCCCATCGCCGCCAGGATCGAGTTGGCCCGTTCGCGTGTCGCCGCCGACCAGAAAGCCTGCCAGCGTTTCCGCTGGGTGCAACCGTACATCGACCGTTACCTGCCGGACGATCCGTTCCAAACAGTACTGCTGATAACCGCGTTGCTGTTGGCCGGCACATTGCTGAAGGCGGTTTTCCTTGTGACCCACAATGTGCTGGTGGAACGGCTTGCGCAGCTTTCGACACTCGAGTTGCGAAAGCTGTTCTACCGGCGCACCCTGCGGATGGATTTGGCCGGCTTCGACGATCAAGGCACCGCGGACCTGATGAGCCGCTTCACGCACGACATGGAAAACGTGGCCAACGGCTTGGCGGTATTGTTCGGCAAAATGGTCCGCGAGCCACTGAAGATGTTCGTGTGTCTGATCGGCGCTGCGCTGATCTCCTGGCGACTGCTGGTGTTGTCGCTGCTGATTGCACCGGTGGCCGGCTACGCGGTGCATTGGTTGGCGAAGATGCTCAAGCGGGCCAATCGCAAGGCGATGGAGGAAATGGCCCGGCTATACGGCGTGCTGGAGGAAACGTTCCGCGGCATCAAAATCGTAAAAGCCTTCACCAGCGAGCGGCACCATCGTAAGCGTTTTCACGATGGCAGTAAGGCGTACTATCGCCGGGCGATGAAAATCGCCCGCTACGATGCGCTAGTCCATCCGATGACCGAAATTCTGGGCATCCTGGCGATTTCGCTCGCGCTGCTGGCCGGAGCTTATCTGGTGCTTAAAGGGCAGACGCACCTGCTGGGAATCCGTATGTGCGAACGGTCGATGGGGCTTTCGTCGCTGCTGTTGTTCTACGGGCTGCTGGCCGGCACGGCCGATCCGCTGCGGAAGTTTTCCGATGTCTTCAGCCGGTTGCAACGGGCAATGGCGGCTGCCGATCGGATTTTCGACCGGCTGGACCGCGAGCCGATGGTGCGCGACCCGGCCCGTCCGGCGAACATCGGCAGGCACTGTCGGGAATTGGTGTTCGAGCACGTCCATTTCGCCTATCGACCCGGACAGCCCGTGCTAGAAGACATCAATTTGCGAATCCCTTTCGGGCAAACGGTGGCCATTGTCGGTCCCAACGGATGCGGCAAGAGCACGCTGATCAGCATGGTGCCGCGGTTTTACGATCCTACCTCAGGCCGCATTCTGCTCGATGGGGTGCCGTTGACCGAAATACGCTTGCGGGACCTGCGCGGGCAGATCGGACTAGTCACGCAAGAGACCGTGCTGTTCGACGACACGGTGCTGAACAACATCCGTTTTGGCCGTCCCGACGCTACTCGCGAAGAGGTGATCCGCGCCGCCCAGCAGGCCCACGCCCATCGCTTCATTACCGAAGAACTACCCGACGGCTACCAGACCGTCGTCGGGCCATTGGGCAGTCGGCTGTCGGGCGGTCAGCGGCAGCGGATCGCTTTGGCCCGGGCGATACTGCGCGACCCGGCTATAATCCTGCTCGACGAAGCCACCAGCCAGGTAGACCTGGAGAGCGAACAAGCCATCCAACAGGCCCTGGAGCAGTTTGTCCGCAATCGCACGGCGATCATTGTCACGCATCGCGTCGCCACGCTGGCGCTTGCCGACTGGCTAGTGGTGATGCGCGACGGACGCATACTGGACATGGGCACCCACGCCGAGCTGCTGGCCCGCTGCGACTTCTATCGGCGGTTATACACCATCACTTTCGAGGACCGGCCCGAGTCGCTGGCCGCGTAAATCGCTGCTACCGATACCATCGGCCATGCACGGCGGAAATCAAATCCCCCGTGGCGCCCGTCGGTTTTTGAAGCACAACCGCTCAGTCCACTTGTCGGTCCGCTTCGCCGGCTGCTAGATTGAGAGTGTTGCTCTGCTTGCCATTCCGATTCGAAATCCAGGCCTTCCCCAGCGGCGCCACACATTTGAGTCGATGAGCGAACAGCTTGTACCACAACGGTTGTTGTTCCGTTTTGCCGTGCCGTGCTACCGGTGCGAGCAGTTGTGGACCGCCCAGGGAACGGGTCTGTCGGACCAGCATCGGCTGGTCGGCTTGGCAGAACTGGAGGGCAGACCGCTGTTCGCCGAAGTGTACGCAGGCTGGAGCGAGCAGGGACTGGCTTTCAGGGTGCAGGTGACCGGCAAACGGCGTTCGTTGTGGTGCCGCACGGGGCAGCCGGAAGAAAGCGACGGCCTTCACCTGTGGATCGATACCCGCGATGTCCACAACTCGCACCGCGCCAGCCGGTTTTGCCACCGATTCGTTTTTTTGCCGACGGGACTAGGAGGGTTACTCAACGCTCCTCATGCCGAGTTGCTGGCGATAAATCGCGCCAGGGAGCACCCTAAGCATATCGATCCGCGCCATCTGGGCGTGCGCAGCCAGGTGCGAAGCGACGGATACCTACTGGAATGCTTTCTTCCGGCCAAAACTATGACCGGCTACGACCCGGCGGAGCATCCCCGACTAGGTTTCACTTACGCTGTGCTTGACCGCGAATTGGGGGAGCAGACGTTTTCGGTGGGCAGCCCCTTGCCGTATCAGGAAGACCCGAGCCTTTGGGCTACGTTGGAGCTGATAGGTTAACAAGGCGCCATGCAGCCCAAGCCGAGGCAAACAAGTCTCTTCCTTATCGCCGCGTATTGTTGGTGCCAGGCGAGCAGGGGCCACGCTCGGCCGGGCTAATCGTCCTGACCGACGCGAACGTGCACATGGCCGACAGCCCGGTGGCCGAACCGATCGCTGCGCTCCACTCGCACCAAGTAATGGCCCGGTTTCTGGTAGCGGTGCTTGATAATCGCGTAACCATCGCGGGCAAGCGCGACCACATTTCCGTCGGAGCGGGTGGTAGCCGGTGGGCTGCCGTCGCCGAAGTCCCAGGTTTCTTCGCCGTCGGTGGTAGCGAACGTGCGCGCTTTGAACGTCACCTCGTCGCCAGGCTTCACGCCAAAAGTTGGATGGTACGCCACGTGTATGGTCGGCGGGAAGCGATCCGGCTGCTGGCGGTCGTGAACATGGACGATGGCAAAATCGTAGTCCACGTTCCCGGCCTCATCGACAACCTTTAGCACTTCGCTATAGTAGCCCGGCTTGTCGTAGCTTCGCTGCTGCTTCGCGCCTTGGGCTGTCGAGCCGTCGCAGAACGTCCACTGGTACTGCGCGATCTTACCAACGGCGCTGTAGGAACGACTGCCGTCGAGCGTGACTTGCTCGCCCAAGTAGGCCACATGGTGGGGTCGGGCGATGGCCAATACCTTGGGTTTGTACTGGCGCAGATATGCTTCCCAAGCGAAGGCGTACGCTTCCTGGCACCCCCATTTGCCCGACGGCTGACGCGAGGTTATGTCGAAGTGCAGGTGGGTCCATCCGCCGCTTCCGCCCTCTTTGCCCAGCAGCCCGATGCGCTGCCCCGCGCGCACCTGTTTGCCCGGCCGCACTGCTGCATCGATCACGTACAAATGACTGTAGCGGTAATACCAGCCGCGGCGGTCCAGGATGTACACCACGTCGTAGCGTGGGCTGACTGGCGTGCCTTCGTAGCCCGGCAGACGTTCAGTCCCAGCGGAAACCACCAAACCATCGGTAGCAGCCACTACTTCGTCCAGGGCTTCGCAGCCGCCGAAGTCCAGTCCCCAGTGATAATAAATCTTCCGGTTTTGCGGGCGTTCGCCGGCATCGACGTAGCACGGTTCGTTAGCCATCTGGCTGGAACTGGCGAACCATCGCTGGCGGATAGGATAGGTCATTTGCTCCGGTCCGAACCATGACGAGCCGGCAGGCCACAACCTCAACCGGGCGTCGGCCTCCAGCCCCCAGGCGTCGCGGCTACTGTTAGTCAGATACTCTTTGGTAATCGGGCAGTCGATCTGCACGTCGCCCACGGTGACGGGAAGATGGTAATTGGCCGCGGTCAGCCACAACTGCTGTCCGTCGACTTCAACCCGCACCCGCGCCTGACGAATCGCGTCGCGCAGCGAACATCGCTGGTGTTGCATTTCCAGCAACCTGACGGTCACGCGCTTGCCCGGAAGCTCGACCTGCTGCGCCTCGCCCAGCTTCAAGTCAACAGTCGTAAAGGGCGGTTGTGCAGTGGGCAGCGGTGGGCCAGAAGATGCAACGCGCGGCGGAGTGCGAAAGCGCTCGGGCAACAACTGTGCGATGTGATCGATTATGCGGTCTTCCACCGGGGGATCAACGGTTTGCGGCTGGCCGTAAGAGATGGCCGCACTTAGCGAGTTGTTTACCTCGTAGCCGCCTTCGCGTATCAGTCGCTTGGAGACGATGTAATGCGATACGTCGTGGCAATAGGCGCTGATCCACAGACGCTCGCCATCGAACTGGCGCTTCATCCGCAGGGCATAATCGACCACCACTTCATCGGCCAGAAAGACCATCGCCAGATCTTCGCCGAACGCCCACACGGTCGCTTGATAGTCTTTCGCTTCTGGCGGTTTTTCGCCGGCTTCTATCCGCTTGAGCAGCGCTGCGGCCGGATAGGAACCCTGGGCCAGCTTGCGCAACTCGTCCATCGGGGGTAGCGGATTGTATGGGATGCGCAACACCTTCGCTTGCGCCGCGATGTGTCCGGAGACCGGCTTGAGCTGGCCGGCCAGCAGACGTTTGACCTCGTCGGCTACAGCGCGGCCGTGGCGCTGGCACAACTCGACAGTGCCGTGCGGGCTGGGGTCAGCGTCGGCCCCGCACCCGATGGTCACCATAGCCACAACACCGGGATGGTCGGCCTCGATATACTCCTTGGCGCTGGCGGGCCAGTCGCCGTGTATCTGTTTGAAGTTTCCACGCAGTGTGGTGGCATGGCAGGCGTAGTTGATCAACACCGCCAGCAGTTTCCCTTCTTGATCGGTGGCGCGCAGCAGCGGAAGCGTGTGATCGACCGGCGCGCCGGGAACCGATCCGAAACCTGACCATTTGCCCTCCTTCAGCACCCGGCGGTTGGCGGCAAAGCCCACTGCACCGCACGTCCAGGCCAGCCGGCCGGGACGCCGGGCAGCCAGGGCGTCGACGACGACTTTCTCCAAGCGATCAACCAACAGTCGGGCGTACTGCTCCAGATGCTGGCGCTGCTGGCCACTGAAGAAGCGCATGTGCTTGACGTCCGGGCCAGAGTGGCAGTGCGAATGCGAGAGCACGAATCTTTCGGCACGCAAGTTGAGCTTCGACTTCAAGCGGCCGAGCAACTCGTCGCGCAATTCCGCCGGGATGGCACCGCAATCGACCGTCACCAGCACCGCCGGTCCCTCGCCCGAGTCGTCTCCGATGGCCAACGCCGCAGCCCTCAACGGCCCGGCTATGCCTTCCGACTCTCCCGTGCGTGCGCCGTAGCCGTACATCCGCACGGGAATCTGCGGGGTGATATCGACTATGGCCACACCGACCGGCACCAAATCGCCGGCTGGCTCGCCTGCCGGTACAATCCCGGCGAAGCTTGCAATCACCAGCAATAGCAATCCGGCGATGAGCCTTGCTGGAATCGAGGCCGCATTGCACGATGAACCGGCAAAAAAAGATAAACCGCCAAAGTGCAAGGCCCACAGCGTGCGACGCGCATGGTACATAGCATGACCCTCCCAAGGCAGGCTTGTTAGCACGACACAACCTGCGCTTCCGCAGCGGCGGCAACAGCCAGCGGCTTCCGCCCGCCGCACCAACCGAATACTGCCGAACACCAGAGTGTTTTACTTGGTTGAGGGCGGCGGCTCAAGCTTTTCGGGCAGGCAGACGCGAATGAAGTTTCTGGCGCACTAGCGCCAGGAAATCGGCGCCTGGCGGAGCATAGGGCCGGAACTTCTCGATTCGCCCTTGCCCTTCTTCCACGAAAATCGCTCGGTATACGCCCAGCCGGCTGGCATCCGGCGAGTCCATCAGGCAACTGGAGTCGGTGGCGTTCATCTGGAACAGCACGCGCATCTCGAACTCCTGAAGGCCCTGCCGGTCCACCATCCGCTGAAGATTCACGTACGTATCGCACCAAGCGATGGTGTGGATGCCGTGGGCAGGGCCGTCGCGGAGGATGCGGGAAAACTGCGCCGCGGGGCTGTTCGACTGCGAATCGTCGTAGCCGGAAAACCCGAAGCTGTCTTCTTTCCGCAAATCGCGGAAGCGGCCAAGATTGTAGATGAACAGATACACCGGGAACTCGGCTTCCTGGCCGGCCGTTTGCCTGCGCTCTAGTTCCGCAGCGACTTCGGCCACCAGTGCAGAAGCACCGCGCGGACCGCAAATCTTGGTTTCGTGGGGGACCGCTGCCGCCAAGCGGTTCAGATAGCCGACTTCCGGGGCGTCGGGGCGCGTGCCGTCCAGCAGGTAGAACCTCGCGCCAGGCTGACCGACGGAGTTTCCATCGGCCGGATGCTGTAGCGCTAAGCTCAGCAGACTGGCGGCCAGCACGCCCAGCGCGCTTTCGTCTCGATGGCCTACCACCAGCAGATTGCTGCCGTTGTGGCGCACAAACCCGGCAGCCGTCGGTTCCTTGATAGCCACTGCCGCCCCCAACCACGCTTGCGGCGTCGTACAAGCCGACGGCCAAGCGGGCAGCTCCAATAACTCTTGCAGAGCCGGATTATCGTGCAGGTCGGCCAAGGCGTTGCCCTCGAAGACGATCTGCTTCGGCGCCGCCACGCCGCGCTCGGTGGCCAAGTGCAAAATCTGTTGCAGATACTCGTCGCGCTCGTGGTCCGGCAGCCAAACCACCTGGAACGGATGGTTCCCCTCGTACAGCCCGTTGGCGTCGTTGTAGATCGCCTCGCCAGGGCGCGTGAGCAATCGGGCGGCGGTGTTGTCTTCGCTGAGGATCAGATGGGCGTCCGACTCACTGCATTGTAGCGCGATCCGCACAGCCATTTGTCCGATGGTGCTGCGTGCCAGCGTGTACGCCCCGCCCAAAGTCTGTGATCCCAGCAGCACGTGAATCCCGAACGCCCGGCCCTGGCGAACCAAGCGATCCAGCAGCAAAGCGGCTTCCTGCGCGATGCGGTCGTCTTCGACGAAGAACTCCTGGAACTCGTCGATGATCAGAAGAATGCGTGGCATTCGGGTTTGCGGTTGGGCAGCGCGGAACGCGCGGATATCCTGCACACCGTGTTTGCGGAACAGGTCGCCGCGTTGACGCAGCTCGCCGTCGAGTCGCTGCAACACACTTAGCCCGAACTCGCGCTCGCTTTCGATGGCCACTACCCGCGCGTGAGGCAACTGGTAACGCGAGTAGGCTTTGAATTCCACACCCTTCTTGAAGTCGACTAGATATAGTTCCACCTGGTCGGGACTGTAGCGGATCGACAGGTTAGTGATCAGCACGTGCAACAGGGTAGATTTTCCGGAACCGGTCTTTCCGGCCACCAGCACGTGCTGCGATGTTCCCTTGCCCAGGTCCAGATGCTGGAGCTTCATCGCCCCGACGCGCCCCAGAGGCACGTCGATGCCGTTAGTGCTGTCGGCAGTCCACCATTGCTGCGACGGGGGCACCGTGCAAGCGAAAGGCACTTCTACCCGGCCCACATCCTTCGCCTGGCTGCCCACGGCCCGCACCAGCTCGCGAAAGCGTTCGGTCGGCGGCGGCTGTTCCAAACTTACCGCCGCCTGCCCGTACAACGGATGCTCCCACACGAACCCCTCCCCCTTCCAACGCAGCACCAAAGCCTCTTGTTCCACATCCGGCAGGTGGAAGTGCGGGGGCATGGGCATATTGACGTCGACACTTACCAGTGCGAACACACCGCAGCGGGCGCCGCTGGCCACGATGCTCTTCAGCCGGTTGGCGGCCGCCTCGGAGAAATTAGTGGGGAAGTTCGCCACCGCCAACACCCGGTACGGCTCGGCCATTTCGCCGGCAAATGCGTTGTACTCGGCAATAGAGGAGAACTCCTTGCGCAGATAGACCTGGATCACGTCCTCCATGTGCTTGGTGATGTCGGCCAGGCGCTGCTCGATGTGCGTCGACTCGGTCCAAATGCGGCTGGCGATGAGCTGCTCGTCGTAGTCGGCCAAGTGCATAAAGGTGGAAAAATCCTCCCCAAGCCCCACCGGGTCGATCACCGTCAAGCGGATTCTTCCTGGCGGCGCCGCCACCAGCAAGCGGAGCATTACCGCCTGCATCGCCTCGATGGCCTTGTTGCGGCCGGGCCCATCTACCTTGAACAGCACCAAAGACCGTTGCGGAAACGGCAACACCAGCGGCAAGGAGTACTCCTGTCGCGGCGGCATCAGACGCTCGTCTTCCGGCACACCGTTGGGAATATCCGCCAGCCGGATGGTAGCTTGCCCGAAACTGACCACCGGCGGTAATTCCCGCCGACCGGCGAGATGGTGTTCTTCGAGCGATTGAAAATTTGGGCACCATTGTCGGCAAGACTCGGCAAGTTCGGCCACTTGCTGGTCGAAGCGCTCCATTCCGCGGCGCCATCGCTCGGCCATCTCCTGCCACTGGCGCTCGAAACGCAACTGGTTCTGCCGGCAGGCTTGCTCGTGCGCTTCAGACAGCTCCTGGCTTCGTGCGCGGTAAGTTTGCTCGAGCTGCTCAACGCGCTGCGGATACCCTGCGTCCAGCTCCGCCAATAGTCGATCGCGCTGAGCTTCCAGCTCTTTCAAGCGGGGGGGAAAGGTCTTTTCGGCATCCTGCACCCGCTGCTCGTAGCGGCGCTTGAGCCGCTTCATCGTCGCGGTGAATTTCTCCAGCGCCCGCTGCGACTCGGCATTCTGCCGCTCGTAAATCCCCTGATACAACTTCTCGCACTGCAACTTGGCGTGCTGAAGCACTGCCGGCTTGTCGAAGCCTGCCTCGAGCAGCGTGCGGCGCAGCGCCACGTAGCCCTCGATGGCCTGCTGCCGGGCCAGCCGATTCAGCCAGGAGATCACTACCAAATAGATCCCCAGCACCACCACCACGCCACCGGCCAGCCACGGCCAGTTATGCCAGCCAATGGCACTGCCGACTGGGTATATGAGGATCGCCAGTGCGCCGGCCAGCGCCATCAGCGGGCGCAGACCCTGCGTAAGCCGGGGCAACATCAGCCCCGAAAGCGATAACATCTGCTTCCGTGCCGTGTCCACGGCGCGCTCGAACCGATGCGCCGGATGTTGCTCCAGCAGCGTTTGCACCGGTTCAGCAGGGGGAATGTCGTACCACTGCCCCCACTGCTGAAGCAGCTCGGTCGCCCGGCTATGTATCTGATGCAATTCTTCCCACCGAGCTTCCAAACCAGCCAGGATGTCTTTCAGTTCCAGGTTCGAGCCGCCCCGGGCGGCCTCGGACATAGCTGTTATTTCCCAGCGGGCTTCTTCGTAGGCGGTTTTGGCGGCCTCGCGCTGGGAGTCGAACTCTTCCTGGGCGGCGGCCAGCTCGGCTTCGTACTGTCGAAGGGTCGCCTCGTACTGGCTTTGAAATTCGGCTAGCGACTTCTCGCGGGCTGAAATGTACCCTTGTTGCGCCGCTTGCTTTTCGTGCTGATACCAGTTCTCCAGCTCGCGCCGGCGTTGCTGGTAGCTTTGCTCGGCCTGCTGGCTGGCCGCCGCGGCCTGCTGTTTGATGGCCGCCTCGGACTCGGCTCGTTCGCGCACCAACAGACACAGTTCGGTCAGCAGTTGAGAGGACTTGTCGTAGCGGGCCGTTTCGCTGCTTGTCGTATCGCTCATATTTGGCCGCAATATCACATCTGGCCGCAATTTCTTTCCGCCTCGGCCAGCACTTCGCTGAGCCGCCGCAAGGCATCCAACAGGTTGCGCACTCGCATCTGCGCAGCCTTCACGTACTTGTCCACAAATGCCCGGTTGGCATCGTCGCTCCACAGTTGCGACACCGTGGCCGTCTCGGCTGTCAACGTCTTAAGGGCCAAGTCGATCCTGGCCATTCCGCCGGCAAGGTCCCAGGGCCTCATCGTGCCGACTCCTCACTTGTACCGCCGAGGGGCAATTGCTGCGGGGCAGTTCCGCTGGCAGTGCGCACATGCGCTACATCCTCTCGGCTTGTAGCGCGGCTATGAGCCACATCCTGAGATTGCTGCCCCGCGGCATCCGGCGGGTCTTGCGCGATGGAATCACCACCCTGCTTAACCGCAATTGTGCTCTGGCTGGGTTCGGTACTGCCCAGCGGAACCTGCTGTTGGTGCCCAGCGGCCGCTTCGCCCCCGGCCGGCGGCGCCTGTGCGTCGGCGGGCGTTTCGATGGCCACGTAAGTTTCCAGTGCCGCCAGCATGTGCTTCAGCGCGGTGCGCGCCTGGGGAAGGTCCGCTTCGAGCCAACCAGTCATTTGGCCCCGCGCGGCCAGGTAATCGTTGACTGCCTTCTCCACTGCGTGCCGCCACTGCCTCACGGCTTCGGCTTTCTCCTGGGCCAGTTGCAGCCGCCGGCGAGCCTTTTCCAGAGCCTTTTTTTCTTCCACGCAAGACGGATCGTGCTCGGCCACGCGGCGCATGGTCATGGCTTGCTGAAGCTGCACCCTGGCCTCCGACACCCGCTCCCAGCCTACACGCACTTCATGTTCCCAGTACTGCGGGGCATCGTGTTGAATCCACTCCAGTGCCCGGCGGACTTCCATCTCCAGGTCGTCCAGCGCAGCCCGCAAATCGCGCTCGAACCGCGCCAGGGCGGCTTGCATCATCGTCAGGGCGTCGATGGAGATGACGCGGGCTTGTCGGGCCATCGCTATCTCTGGTGCAGGTATTCTTCGATGATCTCGGCCTTGCGAACCAGATAAGGCACATGCTGATCGCTTACCTCTAGGAAGCGCAGAATGAGCTTCATCTGCTGCTCGAACTGCTCGGCGAACTTCTGATGTTCCTGGTCGCGCCAAGTTTTCCCCAAGGCGGCCATCTGGCCACTGAGCATGGTGATTCTCTGCCGCACGTCGCTGCTGAATTTCTTGAGGTTCTGGGCGAAGCGGCGGAGTTCCTCGGGATCGACGATGGCTTGCGGCATAACGGGCCTCGCAAAGGCCGGACGAGTCTCTGGATATACACCTAAACAATTGTAAGCCATCGCAGCGGGCAATCAAACTGGCCGGGCTGCGCAGGCGCGGCCGGGGTCGTCTTACATCCGACGGCTGGAGGAAAGTTGGTCCCGCCCTTGCTACGCAACTCCTACCCCCTTGCCTCCCCCGCCTTCTTCCGCCTGCAACGCAACCGGCTCTCCGGGAGGCCCCCCGCTCCGGTAGGACACCCCGCTCCGCTCGGCTCTGGCACCTGCAACGCAGCCGCCTGGCGAGCAGCCGCTGTGTCCATTTGCCCAGCGCTTGAAAATTGTTGCTATGCCCTCAGGGTCGCGATATGCTTACAAGCGCAATTGGCGTCAAATGCCCATCAGCGCACTTGGCGCCATATGTTTTCAAGCACAATTGGCCGGATATATTTATCAGCGCAATTTACGCGGTACTTGTACCGGCACAATGGTCGTGCGATGTAATCGGTGCCATTGACGCTGGGCAGCACCTGCCGCCGTCTGTGAACATGCCGAACAACAGCTTCTGACGTAATGAGTCACACCTGTTTTGAAAGGGTCCCACCATGTTTAGCAAGTTGTGCATCAGCGGCGTTGTTTCGACTACTCTGTTCCTAACTGCTGCGATTTCCGCCGACGCAGCCGAATCCGAGTCGAAAGCCAAGCAGAAACCCGCCCTGGCCGCCTCGGTTCAGGAAGCAGTGGAAAAAACCGAGTTCAAGACCGTCAAGCCCGCAAAGGCGCGCAAAGTACTGATCTACAGCCACTGCAACGGGTTCGTACACGGTCAGGGGATCGAAGCGGCCAAAGCGGCCTTTACGGCCATCGGCAAGAAGACCGGCGCTTTCGAGTGCGTCATCAGCGACGATCTGGCCAATTTCGAGAAACCGGCCATCGACCAGTTCGATGCCATCTATTTCAACAACACCACCGGCGAGCTTTTCACCGGCAAGGCGTTCGACAAATGCGCCACGGTGCCTCCCAAGGAGGAACAGGCCGCCATCACCGCCCGGCTCCGCAGCAACCTGGTCGAGTTCGTTAAGGGCGGCAAGGGGATCATGGGCAACCACGGCGCAGCGGACTGCTCCT
The DNA here is from genome assembly GCA_938015445.1 of uncultured Pirellulales bacterium. Classification (GTDB taxonomy): domain Bacteria; phylum Planctomycetota; class Planctomycetia; order Pirellulales; family Thermoguttaceae; genus CALLPE01. The sequence continues at coordinate 14,798 of CALLPE010000003.1, read as the reverse complement.
ACGGATGGCGAGAATGGGGCGAGATGATCGGCGGCTACTTCATCGGGCACCCTTGGGCGACCATTTGGGTTACCAACGATGATCCGACCCACCCGATCAACGCCGCTTTCGGCGGCCAGGATTTCCAGATAACCGACGAGATTTACACCTTCGGCCCGTCGCGAGTGCTCAAGTGGGACGCTTACAGCCGAGATGTCAACCGCGTGCTGCTGAGCGTCAATATCCAGAAGTCCAACATCGCCAAAGGCCCCCGCGCCGATAACGACTATGGCTTGTCGTGGATCAAAACCTATGGCAAGGGCCGTACGTTCTATTGCGCTTTCGGGCACGACGAGCGGGCCTTCCGCAACCCAGCCGTCTTGCAGCACATGGTCGCCGGTCTGCAATTCGTGCTGGGCGACCTGAAGGCCGATGCTACACCCAAACCCAAGGCCGCCAAGTAACAACCCGCTGCCGCGCACCCCGCACCGACCGCCTGAAGAAAACCCATCGCTGCCCCGAGGGCTGTGGTCAGCAGCGGTTGTTTAGCGCTGTGGTCAGCAGCGCTTATTTTGCGCCGGAAGACGTTTCGGCGCCAGCGGGCTTATTGCTGGTCATTGTGCGTTTTGCCATCGCCGCCCGATAGTTGAACCACTTGCTGGCCCAGCATTGCGTTGAGGCTGCCGCTGCGAAAGCCTTCTAAGTCCAGCGATACGAACTTGAAGCCCGCCGCCTTCAGCGCGGCGACCACCGAGCGGCGGAAATCGACGTCGGCAAAACGGGCTATTTGGTGTGGATCGACTTCGATTCGGGCCACGTCGCCCCGGTGATACCGTACCCGCAATGGCTGGAAACCTGCCTCCCTCAAGAATCTTTCGGCTTGGTCGATCATCGCCAAACGCTCCGGCGTGACCTGTTCGCCGTACGCGATGCGGCTGCTAAGGCAGGGGGTGGCTGGTTTGTCGTGCACTGGCAGGCCCCAATACCGCGCCAGCTCGCGCAGCTCTGCCTTGCCCAGCTCGCACTCTGCAAGTGGGCTGCGGACTTTGCGCTGGCGAGCCGCTTCCAGCCCGGGCCGATAATCGCTTTGGTCATCCCGGTTGCTGCCGTCGCAGACCACAGCTACCCCGAGCCGCTGGGCAAGTTGTTCCACTTTCACGAAAAGTTCCGTCTTGCAGAAGAAGCAGCGGTCGCCGACATTCGCCCGATAGCGCGGATCAGCCAGCTCTTCGGTGCGGATCACCTCGTAGCGAATACCTATCAGGCGAGCCAGCTCAGCGGCCTCGTCCAATTCGCCTGCCGCCAGGCTCTCGCTGACGCCTGTGACGGCCACCGCCCGATCGCCCAAAGCCAGGTGAGCCGCCTTGGCTAGCACCGTGCTATCCAGTCCGCCCGAGAAAGCCACCACGCAGCTTCCGAAGCTGCGCAACAGCTCCAGCAATCGGTCGCGTTTTTCTGCCAGCTCCGCCGAGATTCCCTGTCGCGCTGTTGCCTGCTGCATTCTAGTTACCTACCGAATACGTTACCCGCAACAATGCTCCACAAGTAAGCCCAAGCTGCTTGGGTCATCGACTTTCGATATTGCGAAAAATCTTACCAAAAGCATACGCAGGCCGTTTGCGCCAAACAAGGGTTTGGTGTGAAAGCAGGCTGGGCAGTACCTTTCCCCCATCGGGCGATTGTCGTAGGATTGCGCAAAGCGAAGTTGGCGCGCGTTCGATGTGGCCAGTCACTTCGCGGCATGTTAACAAACTTCGCGGCACACGTACAACAAGCACAGGTCTGAAATACGGTTTACGACTGATTGGAAAACAAGCATTCCTGGCACGTGAATATCAGAAAGGTTGCCCATGAAAGTAGGGATAGTAGGCAGCGGACTTGTCGGCAGCAGCGCCGCATACGCGATAGTAATGAGTGGCGCGGCCAGCGAGCTAGTGCTCATCGACCTGAACCACAAACTGGCACGTGCTCATGCCGAGGACATCCTTCATGCCACTCCGTTTGCCGCCATGGTCCGGATCAGCGCCGGCGACTACGAGCAACTTTCAGGTGCTCGGGCAGTGGTACTGGCTTGCGGCGTAAACCAGCGGCCTGGCGAATCGCGATTGCAATTGCTGGGGCGCAATGCGGCTGTGTTTGCCGAGGTCGTGCCGCAGGTGGTCAAGTACGCCCCTGATGCCATTCTGGTAGTGACCTCCAACCCCGTCGACATCATGACCGAAGTGGTCACGCGCCTGGCCGACGTGCCGCCAGGCCACGTGGTGGGTACGGGCACCATCCTGGACACCGCCCGATTCCGCACGCTGCTGGGCGAACACGTAGGCGTGGCGCCGCATTCGGTTCATGCCTACGTGTTGGGCGAGCACGGCGATTCGGAAGTGCTCGTGTGGTCAAGTGCCACCGTAGGTGGCGTGCCGCTGGAAGATTTCGCCCAGCAGACGGGCCATCCGCTCACGCCCGAAGTCCGCGCGCGGATCGACGATGGCGTGCGCAATGCCGCGTATCGGATCATCGAAGGTAAGGGGGCAACGTATCACGGGATCGGGGCGGGAATCGCACACATGATTCGCGTCATCCGCGACGACGCCCACGCCGTAATGACCATCTCCGCCAGGCCCTACGGATACTCCGATTGGAAAGACGTGTGCTTTTCGCTGCCGCGCGTGTTGGGCAGCAAAGGTGTCGAAGCCACCTTGCATCCCGTATTGGACGAAGCCGAAACCCAGGCCGTCCACCGTAGCGTGCAAATACTCGACGAAGCGGCCCGACAACTGGTCGTGCAGCCGATTGAGTAGCCGCCCAGCCTAACCCACGGCAGCCGCCCGGTGTGGGCCTTCATCCAGTTCTTTCAGAGATGGAGCACCGACCGCTGGCCCACAGCAGAGGACCTGCGGACAATAACTCTGATGGCAATCGTCGAGGGTCCGCGGGGATCGTTCTACTGGAGTTTCGGCAATCGCGGGCTGATGTCCGTCGGCGCCCCCCAGCAGCAAGAACAGTACTGGCAACGACTGGTCCTGGCAACGACTGGCCAAAGCAACAAAGCAGCTTCAGGCGCTGGAACCGGCGCTGCTCGCCCCGGAAGCACCGCCGCTCGTCAAATCCGTCTCCGATCCACGCGTTTGCTGGCGCGCCCGTCTTGCCGACGGAAACTGCTACATCTTCGCCTATCTTCCGGCCGACAAGTTTCTGACCGACCCGACCGGCATCCAGCCCGCCTCGGTCACTTTCTTCCCTGGACGATTTTTTCCCTGGACGATGGCCGGAAGGTGTCCTGCAAGCTCCGGCCCGATAGCGCCGACTGGGTAAGCTTTCCAAAAAAGCCCTGATTCACTGGTCCAGTTCTCTTACCAAGCCTGATCTACCGGTGGCCCGGTGGACCGGTGCGCTGGCGGCAGTGTGACAATGAGACGGTATCAAAGCCGGGTAAAGGTTTCCGAATCAACAGTCATCCGGATGGCCTGCTGTTCCAGCCACAGTCCGGCAATTGCCCCGTGATGTCGAATGGGGCCGCAAACAGCCGCAGTTTCGCCCCGCGGCGTAGCGTGCCGCGCCTGGGCGGCAAAAAGGCAAAAAAGCTCCCTTGGGCAATTTCCCTTGACTGGCTACGACCATACCGGTAGCCTCTCGGCTGGTTGTGTGTCGCCACAGGGGCACATGTTTCGCCACAAGGTCAATCGCGGCGAGGGTACTCGCCGTGTCTGGCAATGCAGGCAACAATGCGGCAATTTCGCCTTGCTGCGTGCGGAAAAAGCTCGCCTCCGCGCCAGGCTGCCATGTTGCTAGCACTGCTAGCAGCAGTCGGCTGCACCGCGCCGCTTCAGACTAAGACCCGTTCACCACTGGTGCGTCCGCAGCTCTCGCCCGACACGATCGTCCTCGATGTGTTCACGGTGCGATGTCCGCTTGGCGCCCCGGAAGCTAACGAAAAACTTTGGGCCGAGATCGACGAACAGCACATCCCGGCCGACGTCCGCCGAATGCTGGCGCTGAACGGCTTTCGCGCCGGCAAGGTAGGCAACCAGATTCCGGTTGTGCTGTCGCAATTGCTCGAACTGAACGAACGGCCACCGCCTGGGGATGGCACCACTACAGTGGAATTGGGGCAAATGGCAGCCGAGCCGCGCGTCCAGCGCCGCCACATGCCGCTACGCAATGCAGTACGTGGGGAAATAGTGGCCTCCGAGGTATATCCCGAACTGTCGGTGCTCATCAGCCGCCCTGGCGACCTGTGCGGTCAAACATATTGGCAAGCACAAGCTGTGTTCGCAGTGGTGGGGCTGGCTCAGCCCGACGGCTCGGTGAGGTTGGAACTCACCCCGGAGCTGCACCACGATATGCCTCGACAGCGCTGGGTCGGCGACCAAGGGGTATTGAGGCTGGAATCGTGCCGCCCGAAAAAAGCATTCGACGAGATGGCCATCGCCGCAAAGCTGGCGCCTGGCGAAATGTTGGTCGTGGGTCATCTGCCCAATAAACCCGGCAGCCTCGGCCATCACTTCTTCACTATTTGCAATGGGCCGCCGCAGCAGAAAATTCTCGTCGTCCGGCTAGCGCAAACGCAGCACGATGGGCTTTTTTAACCCCCGGCCACAGGCACGGGAAGACAGATGATCGAGGCTTTCGTAACCGTTGCCTCGTCCTATCGGTGTGCTATGCCAAGCCCGGCCCTTTTCTTTCTGCCATAAGCAGACAAGTCATCCGAGAAAAGTAGGCAAGGCTAGTGCCGGGCAATCCGGGGAAAGCCTATGATCTTCGGCCCGGTTCGGCCCAACCGTCCCAAACCCAGGGAACCCAACGCCCCGACAATCGTCAAATGCCGGGAGAACTTGAAGGCGCGATGACCGTATCTAGCAGCGACACGATAGCCGACCAGTTGTACCACACCGCCGCAACAACCATTGCGACCAATAACACCCCTGCCACAATTAGCACGATCTCTCTCGAAGTGCGGCGCCGCTCGCGCTGAAGCTGAAAATGAAACAGCTTCGAGGCGACGGTGCGCACCAGACTGTCGGTCGAGTCGCGGCTACCGGCCGGTTCTTGCGGAGCTTCAGGTTTAGTTTGCTGGGCCATAGCGAAACACGGTGACCAAAGTTCAGTTCGGGCCGCCTGGGGCGCCCCGGCATCCGATAACAAAGCTCCTGCTGTGGAATCGCATCCTTCCCTCTTCTGAACGCTAGCATCCGATTGGCAGGCAGGCAAAAAACTCTCCTGGAGCTACCCTCACAACAGCAAAGCTAGATTCTTCGCGTAAAGGGTTTGAAAATGGCCCTAACCCAGTACTGCGTTGATACCGCCAGGATGGCGCTGGTTGGCCCGGCGCTTAACTTAGCTGACGATAATCACGGTTCTTACGGCTTTGCGCAAGAGGCCGATTTACAGCACCGTACCAACCGTTCTGCGTACTGCTTCGGTTTAGCCACTTACGACCGGGCTTGCAGGAAGTGGGCAAGGAAATAGAATACTTTTTTGAATAGCGGGCAGCGCGGCATTCCGGCAAATGCTCACCTGGTTTTGCGTATCGCAACCAAGCCGAAACCCGCGAAGGAGTTGATAAACGCCTTGTTGTACCATCAATTGCGTAAAGTCAATTGAGCTTAGATGTTGCGGTATTGCGTCGTCTGGCCGGTCGGTTTTATTCCTGTAGGCACCGAGAACACAGCGTAAATACCGGCAGGTTACAGTTAAGCCGACATCAGCACCAGGCATCGATAAACCAGAAAGCAGCAGAACCACGGCGAAGCTACCGTTCACCCATCCGGTGAGCAACCTTGCACGCTTGCCGAGAATATGGCAACACCGCAAGAATGGATTTCCCGGCATCCTAAAATCTTATAAGCTTAACGACATGGAGGGGCGATCCGTGCCGATAGTGTTTTAAATATGCCTTCACAACGGCTGCTTGACAGTGCATTGTGATGTCGCGGCTCGGTACAAGTCGCCTTTAAGCGGGGCCGTAGCTCAGTTGGGAGAGCACCTGGTTTGCAACCAGGGTGTCGGCGGTTCGAGTCCGCTCGGCTCCATTAAGTACTTACAGTAAAAGGGGTTATGACGCAGAATAGCCTATACAAAGCGAAACGCTTCAACAAATTCCACACCCGCTTGCTGAAGGTCGGTGTTTGATAGCGTCGGTTCTTGCGCGGCATTTTGGTTTGCGGCGCGGACACCGGCATGTGCAGCGTGTTGCGACGCGGTGCAGCTCGCCCATCTCTAGTTGCGAACCAAGAGGGAAATAATGGTTTCGCTAATTTGCCAGAACATCTGGCATGCGCAGACGGTTGTTGTCACAAGAGGCCAAACACTGCCTCCGATTCCTTGAAGTTAGGGAAATCCCCAGAAGGCAAGCCCCGACGGTGCCACGCGGTAAATTGCGCGAGGCAATCCTTTTTACGTTAGAATACCGTCGCAGGTTGTAGAAGTTGGCATACCCGGTGCGGCAGGCTTAGCTCGACCGCCAACGCCGACGGCGCATTAATGCCCTAACGCGTGGACGTACTTCGAAGTTAATCTGAGGTTTACCCAGTGTCGCGCTACCACGAATAAGTGTTACTGCTGAAAGTACTTCGAGTCCGTGTGCTTCGGTGGGCACTGCAAGCGTTGATAGCACCATTGCGTTTTGGCTATCAGCTTAAACACCTCGACCAGTGGCTCGGCGCACCGTAAATTGCCGCAAATCCAAAGCCACTGACAAATCGTGGCCGACTCGACACTGGGTAAACTCCAGGAAGTTAATGACTTGACACGTGGAAATACAGGGCAATAGCGTCCCTTTCCTAAGCTCCGCAACAGGCGGTTGCGTCGGTATTCTTTTTTGGGACACAGGGTGCAATCTTCCAAGGCTGTTGGTAGAGGCTGTTGGTAACCGTTCAGCCACGGCGGGCTGGTCTATCGGGAGCATTGTTCGTGCGGGCAGTCGGCCGTAACTAGAGGTGGAAGGCACAACATGGGCATGGAAATAGCAGTGTCGTCGGGAACGGTTCTCGTTTCACGATTGGTGGCACATCGGCGGCCTCAACTACCTCATTTAGTAACATCTGTCCTTATCTATTAGCCACCTCTGTCCTTATCTACCCGTATCTACATCTACCCGTATCTACCGTCGCCTGCCGGCGTCTGGCTTTTGTATAACATTATCTAGGCTTGTCCTGCCCACAACTACCCTTATGTATTGTCACTTGCCGTAGTTTAGGCTTATCGATCGTTCTATAGGCTTGGTTCCCCTAAACTATCCTAAATTGTTGTGAAATGCTTGGGGCGTCGGGGTTGTTGTGTCGCATGCTGCGGGGCGAAGATGGCTACGGAGCATTCAGCCAGGCCTTCGTCGGCCACCGATTGCTCCTGCCCAAGACGCCTATCTAGTTGTGCCAGGTTCGGGCCAAGCAACCGCTCGCCGGGCAGTTGAGGAGGCCCCTGTTTGTCCAAGACCCCAGTTCGTCCCCTTGGCCACTGTGACATTGTGTGAACTGAAGTACACAAGACGTGCGGGACGAACTGACGCGACTATCATCGCTGGGCGACACCTTGATGTACCGTAGGGTTACGGACAAAGCTAGCCATTTCCTGTTTTTGGTGGCAAGGAAAAGTTCCGCAGCGCCAGGGTGGCTCAGTCGCCGCACGGGGCGTGAGGCCGGCACCAGCCTCAATCGGGGTTCGCCCGCTTAGGCAGGCTTTTGTGCGGCGGAGGGTTCCGATATAATCTCGGCGATTTTGAGCGAGAGAGCGAGGCGGTAGTGATAAGGTTGCGAGTCGGAGTGATCGGACTGGGGGACGCCTGGCAGCAGCGGCACGCCCCAGCCTTGCGCGCCTTGGCTGACCGGTTCGAGGTTCGCGCGATTTGCGAGCAAGTGGGGCATCGGGCCGAACAGGCCGCCGCCGAGTTTGACGCATCGGCCGTCGAGAGCTTTCGCACTGTGGCGCGCCGCGAGGACATCGACGCAGTGCTGGTGTTGGCCCATCAGTGGTTCGGTGCCTTGCCGCTGATGGTAGCCGCCGAGGGAGGCAAGGCCGTCTATTGCACGGCCGGCGTAGAACTCCAGCCGGAAGAGGCCGAGCAGATCAAGCGCTGGGTGGAGCAGTCGGGCGTGGTTTTCCGGGTGGAGTTTCCGCGCCGAAAAGCCCCGGCTACCGTCAGGCTTAAGCAATTGATCGCTGCGCAGTTGGGCCAACCGCGGCTATTGCTGTGCCACCAGTGCGCATCTAGCCGAGCGGCCACAGTGTGCCCTGCCAACCGCCTTGCCGAATACTCTGCCTTGCGAGAAATGGTCGAGGCGATCGACTGGTGCTGTTATTTGGTGGGCAAACAACCCAGCGCGGTTATGGGGCTGATTCATACCAGTCCGGCCGATGGTGGCCGTACCAGCGACGAAGACTACTACATGATCAGTCTCGACTTTTCGGAGCCTGCTGCGCCGGGCACAGGCCAATTGGCACAAATCAGTTGCAGCCGTTATATTCCGGCTCATTGGCACGAGGCCATCAGTTATCGGGCCGCTGCGGCCTTACAGGTTTCGTGCCAGCGGGGTGTAGCCTTTGCCGATTTGCCATCGAGCGTAGTTTGGTTCGATGAAGCCGGACGGCACCAGGAATCGCTGGAGAGCGAACGTCCGCTTGGCGAGCTGTTACTGGCCGAGTTCCATCGGGCGGTGGTCGAGGGCAAGGCCCACTCCAGCGACTTGGACGACCTGTGCCGTGCATTGCACATTGTCCAACAAGCCCGGCGCAGCCATGTCGAAGGCCGGCGCATCGCTGTTCTGTGAAGTTTTTGCAAAAAAGCTGCGGTGCAACGCGCTTCGCAGCACAGTTGGTCGTTTCGGGGATAAAAAGCAGACGCTCTTGGCTACGTGTGTACGTCAGCAGTTCTAGTCGAAAGGGTCAAGCCACGATGCAAGTAGTAATCTGCAACAGCAAAGAGGAATTGGGGCGGCGCGCGGCGACCGATGGCGCGCAGATCATCCGGCAGGCGATCGGAGCCCGCGGTGGGGCCAATATCGTGCTGGCCACAGGCGCGTCGCAATTAGAGATGCTCGCCGAGCTGACGGCTAAGACCGACATCGACTGGGGGCGGGTGGTAGCCTTCCATCTGGATGAGTACATCGGCTTGCCCGAAACCCATCCCGGTTCCTTTCGCCGCTTCCTCAAAGAACGTTTCGTGGCCCGGCTTTCTCAGCCGCTGGCAGCCTTCCATTTGGTCGACGGAGAAGCTGATCCTCAGGCCGAATGCCAGCGGCTAGGCGAGTTGATCGCCCGGCATCCGATCGACGTGGCGTTCATCGGTATCGGCGAGAATGGCCACTTGGCCTTCAACGACCCGCCAGCAGACTTCCAAACCGAGCAGGCGTACATCGTCGTGCAGCTCGACGAGGCTTGCCGCCGCCAACAGGTGGGCGAGGGCTGGTACGCCAGCATCGATGATGTGCCGAAGCAGGCCATCTCAATGTCCATCCGCCAGATTATGAAGTCGCGCAACATAATTTGCAGCGTGCCAGAACTGCGAAAAGCTAAGGCCGTGGCGGCTGCCCTAACCGGTCCGGTTACCCCGGATGTGCCTGCCTCGGTGCTCCAACAACACCCTGCGGCCACCATTTATTTGGACCCCCATTCAGCCTCTATGTTGCGACAACATTGAACTGAATCGGTTTCCGATCGCGCAGCCGGCGCCTTGTAAAAGGTTTTGTTCCGAACAGCGCACCCTCATTGTGCGATCCCCTCGAATAGCGCCGAGCCGATGCGCACGATGGTTGCTCCCTCGGCGATGGCCGCCTGGAAGTCGCCGCTCATGCCCATCGATAGCTCATCCAGACGCACGCCCGGCGGACAAACTGCCTGTAGCCGGTCGCGCAGCTCCCGTAGGGCAGCAAAATTGGCGCGGGCGGCTTGGGGCCCTCCTTCCAGAGCAGCCATGCACATCAGTCCGCGGATTTCGATGTTTTCCAGGGCTGCCAGCCGGGGCAGAAGTTCCGGCATTTCTCGGGGAGCGAAGCCGTGCTTGGCTGGCTCGCCCGAGATGTTAACCTCTAGCAGCACCGCGGTGCGGCGTCGGAGGGCGGCAGAGTGCTTGTCGATTTCTTCGGCCAGGCGGAGGCTGTCCAGCGAATGGAGCAGGGCGATCAGCGGCAAAGTGCGACGCACCTTGTTCCGCTGCAAATGACCGACCAGATGCCAGCGGACAGGCAAGTCGGTCATATCCGCAGCCTTCTGCCACAGGTCTTGGGGACGGCTTTCGCCCAGATCGTGGCAACCGACGGCCACCAAATGCCGTATCACTTCCGAGCCGACGTACTTGGTGACCGCTACCAACGTGATTTCTTCCGGACGCCGTTGGCAACGTAAAGCCGCCTCGGCAATTTGCTGGCGCACTGCGGCAAGATTGCAGGAAAGCCGATCGCGGATGGAATTGTGGCCGGCCATATCGGACAAAACCAAGGCATTTGCTGTATTACATGCCGGGCGATAGTATAGGGCGTAGGCTGCACGACGGCGACACGCTGCGGCGGCCTCGGTCGGGCGTGGCGACTCCGGGCCGCTCTTGGGGCTCAGAGGCTGCAAGCCTCGAAGCTACGGCGAATTTTCAACGTCGAAGCAATACAGGTTGGTATCATAACGAAGATATAATCTGCCGCCGGCAACAACCGGATGCGCCCAACTCGGCCCTTTGCCTTCCACCTTAACCTGGCCTTTGATTTCCAGGCCATCGGGAGAACAAGTTGCCAATGCGCAAACGCCACCGCGTTCGCCGTACAGGTACAGCATTCCGTCGGCGAAGCACAGCGAACCTTTGCCCACGGCCCGCTCGAACCACTTTCGCTGGCCGGTCTTCAGTTCCAGGCAGGCCCAGCCGCCATCGTGGTTGCCGTAGATGTGTCCTTCATGGACGATGTATCCGCCGTGGTGGCAAACCAGCTCCTTGGTGGTCCAGGCCGTCTCGGCGGTGATTTTGCCATCGGTCTTCTTCAGCTTCAAACAGATGCCACCTTTGCCGTAGCCGTTAGACCAGAATATGTAGCCATCGGCGTACACAGGTGTGGGACAGTTGGCCACATTACCGGCCGACCAATCGTTGGACCACAGCAGATTCCCGGTGTGGGCATCCACGGCCACTATGCCCCGATTTGTACCGGTGACGACCATTGGTTGCCCTTCGAATTCCACCAGGATGCAGGAGCTGTACTCGGGCCCGGCCTCGAAGCCTGTGCTTTTCCAAATCACCTCGCCGGTGTTTTTGTCGAAGGCCACGATGCAGTTTTTGCGGCCGGGCTTGTAGATAGCCATGTTCTTGTAGATCAACACGGATTCTGCATAGCCCCAACCGCCCGGTGAGCCGCCGAACTCCTTGGCCGAGTGCGACCACTTGAGTTGTCCTGTAGCGGCGTCGAAACAGCCGATCAGTCCGTGGCCGTTGACCAGATACAGTTTGCCGTCGTCAATGACCGGGGAAGAGCGGGAACCTTCTGGTCCACCGCGGGCCTGGCCGTGCTCGACTTTCCACAGCCGCTTGCCGTCCAGATCGAAAGCGAAGATCATCAGCTTCCCATCTTGGTCGCCGGAAATGAAGACCTTGCCGTCGGCTACCGCGACGCTAGAAAAGCCTGCCCCAATGTCCTCGGCCTTCCACAGCAATCGGGGGCCACCCTCCGGCCATTGTTTTAGAAGCCCGGTATCGAGCGATTTGCCATCGCGGTTGGGGCCGCGCCAGCCGGGCCATTGGGCCGAAGCTTGACAAGTCGCAGTGGCCACCACCAATAAGCAAACCATCCCCGAGCGCACAGAGAATAGCGTTCTTCGCATGGTTGGGAATTCCTTCGATTGAGCCTCTGGCGGCACAGCTATCATCGCATAAGAGCGTCTTGTGGCAAAGCTAACAATCGCACAATCACAATGCTACCAAGCACCACACACCAACAAGCTGCGGAAATGCCGATAGGAAGGACACCGAAGCCGGCGGGAAAACGTCAGCCGCGCGCAAGCTGCTAGTTACATGCTGTTAGTCCAATGCTTCGTGGCAATCGTACACCCCCGCATCTTCCGCTGCAACAGGCGGCACGCAGGCGAACGTCGGCGGCGCGTTTGCTGCTTGCTAGTAGGACAACAAGCCAAGGCAATGCAAGGGAGCCGTTTCGTGATCAGATCAAGGCGCTGGAGGGCGCGGGCGAAGAGAATAACGCACCAAATCACACCGAACTACTGGACGAACTGTTCTTCTTCTTCGTTGGAATGAGTAGTGATTTCGCCGGCATCTTCCAAGCGGCGCACGATGTCCACGATCTGCTGCTGCGTCTGCTCGACGTTTGACAGCCGCACCGCTCCCAGGTACTCCATTTCCTCGCGCAGCAGATCGGCGGCCCGCTTGGACATATTCTTGAAAATCTTCTCCTTCAGTTCCTCGCTGGCCCCCTTGAGGGCCATAGCCCATTGCGAACTTTCCACGTTCTTGAGCAGTGTTTGGATGTCGCGGTCGGTGAGCTTGGCGATATCCTCGAAGACGAACATCAGCCGGCGGATTTCCTCCACCAGGTCCGGCGCTTCCTGGGCGAGGTTTTCGAGGATGTTTCGCTCGGTTGCGCGGTCGATGACGTTGAGTATCTCGGCCACCGACTCCACGCCACCGGCGTTCTCGAACTGCTGGCTCATCACGCTCGACATGCGGCTTTCCAACCCTTTTTCCACCTCCTTGATTATTTCCGGGCTGGTTTGCCCCATGTTGGCAATGCGGCGAATCACTGCCAATTGCCTGTCGGGCGGCAAACCAGCGATGATGGCGGCCGCCTGAGCAGGTGGAACATGGCACAGCACCAAGGCGATGGTCTGCGGGTGTTCGTCGATGATGAAGGTTAGCAGGTTCTGACTATCGACCTTTTGGAGGAAGCCGAAAGGCAGGGCTTCGATCGACTGCCGGACGGTCTCTAGGGTGGCATTAGCGCCCTTTCCCAGCGCCTGCGTGACCAAGGCCTTGGCCAGATCGAGCCCCCCGGAGCGACCCGTCAGCGCGTTAGGATTGGCGTTGGCAAACTCCTGGATTACCGATTCCTGCTCTTCGCCGGTGACATTAGTAATTTTGGCGATCTCGATCGAGACGGCTTCGACCTGTTTGGGCTCCAGGCGGGCTAGCAATTGAGCCGCCACGTCCTCCGGGAGGCTCATCAGCAGAATCGCCGCTTTGCGAACTTCCGATAGCGCCATGCTGGTTAACGCCGATTATCGCCGCTTGCTTTACACTGTTTGTTGGTGATTCGCACCGATACAAGCCCCGGCTGTCAAGTCGCACATGCCGCAGGCAGCTCGCTTTTGACCGGAGTCAGCCCCACCTCCAGCGCCAGCGGCCCCCAAGGCGTCTCGAACTGCACGCAAATGGGTGTTACATCGGAGGGGAAACGCACCTCGTGCCCCGTGCCGGTGATCACGCTGGGCAGGCTGACCATCAACTTGTGCTGCTCCAGTTGGGCCTTGGCGGCTCCGGCCACCACGTTGGTCAGCTCGCCCACGGCGTCGATTACATCGGCGTTGACCTCGTCGACCTCGGACGCCAGCATGACCGAAGCCGCCTGAAGAGCCACGTTGCGCGACAGGCTCAGCACTACCGTGCCTACTGCCGTGCCCGACAAGCCAATTACGCCGCTGACTTCATGCGGGGGATCGTATTTTGGCGCATTATTGCTCTTAAGAAAAACGGCATTGCGTTTCACCTCGCAATTTAGCATCGTGCGAAAGGCGTTGGTCAGCGACGCGATGAACGGATTGATGTATTCAACGCGCATGGTTCAAGCCCGGCCTAATCGTCGTTGATACAAAAAGGGGATACTTACTGGCCATACACGCAACCACCGGATTCAGCTAATTGCGCCGGCGCGGGCTGTTTGCGCACCAGCACAAGCGATTTGCCTGCACACCAGCGCAAGGAGCTGGGCCGACCGATTGCTGCCGCATGGACCCATGTTTCCCCCAGCCCCACGCGCAGCCAACGGCACACCGGGCATTCAACGGCACACGTGGTATAAACCATGCGTGCTCATGACATCGCATTGCCACTGTGGCCGCGGGTCGACTCGCACCCAATAGATAGCTTTTGTTAACGCAGTAAGCCGAGCGATACCGACACCTTCTCCACTTAGTCGAAAATCGGTTGCTGGAGCGGGCGGCCGATTTTACCGTTCATGACGGTTCTAACACGCACACGGCCGTAAGTCCGGGGGATTCTTCTACAGTCACTCGAGCATGGGAAAAGACAACCCGGCACTGATTGACCAGAGCCTGTACCAATCGGGAGCCGATGTAGCGTGCCAACAACTCCGCTGTGGTACTGGACAACGGCAGCAGCAGGCAATCGTCGGCGGGAAAGACCCAACGGCGGCCGGCAAAGGAAACCTCGATTTCCTTTTGCCACCGGTTGACGATCAATGCGGAGTTTTCAGCGGGCAGCAACACCCGATGGTCCAGTTCGAGAATTATGCTGCGCAAGGCGTCCTTGGCGACCGCAAAGTCGACAACATATTGTTCCTGTCCCAATGCACCGAACAGTTCGGCAGACACTCGATAGTTGTGCCCGTGCAGGGGTTCGCATTGGTCGGGAGCAATGGCCAAGAAATGGGCCGCGCTGAAAACCAGATCATCGCCCGCTATGCGGACGGCGAATCTCGCTACCATCCCGTGCACGACTTGATCCGGCTTAGAAGTTCCATGTTGTGCCATCAGTAGTGATTCTCTGTGGCATAAATAACGTTGTGCGATTCTGGCTGCTGCGGCCGCGACAATCTTACAAACACCACAATCTTACAAACACCACAATCTTACGAACACCACAATCTTACGCAATGGTGACGGCA
>CALLPE010000002.1 GCA_938015445.1 uncultured Pirellulales bacterium | reverse complement strand
CCCTTGTGATGGTTGCCCTTGTGATGGTGCCGGGGCGGGGGGTGGGCCTTGGAGCGGACCGTCCGGGGATGGTTGTTCGGCAGGATTGCTTTGTGGAGGTGCAGAGTCGGCTTTTGCAGCCGCAGGCTCGGTCTGTGCAGGCAGGGACTTGGTTTGCCCAGGTAAAGGCGACGTCTGACTGTCTGGGGCAGCCTGCCCCGGCTCTGCGGCGGCCGAGTTGGTCGATTTTCCGTCTCCCGCCGAAGTATCGGACCCATATTCCATACGAGCTTCTACTGCTATCGCTCCGGTGAGCAACAGCAGTACTAGCAATAGCGTTCCAGCCCCCGCGCACCACAGATTTGGTACACGGGCAACCGGCGAAAGGTTTCGCAGAGTCATAAACCACAACAACTTGCGCGGCAGAAGCCGCAATCGCAAAAAGGTCAGCCAGAGGCGGTTCATACCGTTGCTCCTGGCGCAAGGGGCGGGGTGGGATGATTTGCGCAGGTTACAGCGTATACAGTTTAGGGTATATGAAGCACCGCCAAACGTAAACATTTTTGCCCGGTATTTCGCCTGCGAACCCTACAGACGGATGCTGTTGCAATACCCCGCTAACACGGACTATCAGCGCTTGTCGACTAACAGTAATGGGATACTATTGCTATGTGCGATCGATTTGGAGCCTCTAGCAAAACGATCTTTCCCGCGCTGTACTCTTAGCAAGTTGTCAGCAAGACGTTTATGGGGTTCCGTTTCGTTAGAGCCTCTTATTTTCAGGAGCCTGCCGATGCGCATCGGACTGCTGCTGGCGGCTGTTCTGGCGGCGGTGGCCGTCACTGCTGGGTGTTTTCTCGTCCAGGCGGCCCCGGCCACGGCCCAGGAAATACAACGGCCGACCGTGCGCGGCCTGTTTGGCGATCGAGTACTTGGCCAGCCGCTGCAACCTAAAGCCAGTACTCGTTTCAATACAATCGACCAGCGGGGCCTACTGGGGGCGCCGACCCAAACCGGCGCTGCTGCCGGCACGATGTTCGCCACACCGTGGCGGCGCGGGGAGTCGGCCTCGCTCCAAATGCTCTGGGGCACGCCGGTGCAGTCCTGGCAGCCTGAACCCGCGCTAAATACCGCATCGAGTACGCAGACTCAGCCGCTGGCGGCTCCCGCTGTGCCGCCGCAGACCGGTCAGACGCTTCAGTACGGCCAGCTTCCGCAGGATGTGCAGCCTGTGCAGCAGCCCACCGGCCCGACTGCGGAAGGTACGCTTACTCCCATCGCCGGTAATGGGGCTTTTAGCGGATCGCCTGGTGCAGCAGGATTTGGAGCGGCAGAAGTCGCGCCCGGCGCAGAAGGCACTGCCGCCGCCACGTCTGGTGCAGCGCCGCTGGTTGTGCGTCGGGTACTGAGCGATTGGACGACTTCTGGCCAGCCAGACAACCGAGCATCAAGCGTTCCGGCAACTGGCCTGAAGCCCCAGCCCGCACCGGAACTGTCGGCCAAGATCACGCGGCTTGCTCGCGCCGGCGGCGTGCAATCGCCCAGCGGTATCGAAGTCACCATGCTGGGCACGACTGCCATTGTGCAGGGCACTGTCGGCAGCCAGTATCAGCGGACGTTGGTGGCCAATCTGTTGCGGCTTGAACCAGGGGTATGGCAGGTCGATAACAAGCTGACCGTCGCACAGGGTGTCGGGCCTGCACCGCGCTAGGTGTGCAACCGATACGCCGCGGCACAGTTCCTGCTTGCTACGTTGTTCATTTGTATATCGTATATCTTTCTATCTTTCCGCTGTATTTCTATCTTTCCGCTTCTCACCGCGTTCGCACTGCCGCGTATCTGCATCTTCTCACCGCCGCCTATGTGCATCGGGTTTGTGGGCTTTGCGGTTCTGACTGGGGATGTGAGCCGCTTGCGTTGCAGCGATGCGGTGCGGCCGATCGTGGCGTTGTGGTAGGCGGACGTGTACAATTTCGGGCGAACTGCAACTGGATTGTTTGTTGAAGTAGACTACCTTCGGGCGATGCCCGTCGAGCGGCTTGCGCCCTCGATCACGACGGATCGTGCTTCCTGCCAGCTAGCCCCGGTCAGAGCATAAGCCCATGATTGCCAGTAGACTGTTGGCGTTGCGCCTTGTGTGCGAAGGCAGGTGCGTGTTGCGGGTATGTTCGGCGTTGGTGTTGGTGGTGGCTGTTACCTGCTCGGCCCTATCGGCCGACGTGACCTTCCTGGTCACATCCGATTGCCACTACGACGCGCTAGAGAACGAGGACCGCAACCAGCGCAACCGCGAAACGCTCGAGGAGATGAACCGCATATCGACCGTCCGCTGGCCCGAGCAGTTGGGCGCCGACCCCATCGACCGGCCGCGCGGCGTGTTGGTGCTGGGCGACGTGATCGACGATGGCGACCGACTGCTGGACGGCAAAAACCAAGGCGCTTTGCAGTGGAAGTATTTTGTAGCCGATTTCGGCCTCGACGGCACCGACGGCTTGCTGAAATATCCGGTCTTCGAAGGCTGGGGCAACCACGATGGCCCTCCGCCCGGCCGCCAGCGACACGGCTTTTCCATGCAGGCCGAGCTGAGGTCGCGCAACCAGTTGCGCCGACAGAAAGGGTTAATCCAGAACGTTTCTGCTAACGGGTTGCACTACTCGTGGGATTGGGACGGCGTACACTTCGTGCAGCTTAACCTGTATCCGGCCGACAAACCGCACCCAGAAGTCAAGTACTCCCCCGTTTACCACGATCCCCAGGGAGCGCTAAGTTTCTTGCGCGAAGACCTCCAGCAGCACGTGGGCCGCAGCGGACGACCAGTCGTGCTGGCGCACCACTACGACTTGCAGGGAACCGATTGGTGGCACGACCAGCAGCGTCACGAGTATCGCCAGGCCGTCAAGCCATACAACGTCGTAGCAGTGTTCCAT
The DNA here is from genome assembly GCA_938015445.1 of uncultured Pirellulales bacterium. Taxonomy (GTDB): domain Bacteria; phylum Planctomycetota; class Planctomycetia; order Pirellulales; family Thermoguttaceae; genus CALLPE01. Next base: position 45,984 of record CALLPE010000002.1, on the reverse strand, counting down.
GGCCATACCGGCACCGACGTTTACCGCTGGAAAGACTTAGACGTGATCAACACCGGACAGACGGAAAATGGCTTCTTCGTCGTCCAGATCACTGACAACCGGATGCGGTTGGGCTACCGCTGCAAACTTCAGAAGGTTGCCAAAGGCCCTGACGGCAAACCGCAGCGCACTTGGGACGGCTCGTGGGGATGGCGGCTGTTGCTGGACAGACGTTTGCAGGCCGCTGCCGGGCCGAAGCAAGCAGCGACCGACAACCCCGCACCAGCTCGGTCCAAGAACTGAACCTGCGCCTACACTACATGATCGACTATCAGGTAACCGAGCGTCTGGCGGTGTTGCGGCTCGATGACCGCCCGTTGAATGCCATCGGATTCGCTATGCTCGACGCACTTCGCGCGGCGGTGCAGCGGGCGCACAGTGAACCGGACGTGGCAGCGGTGGTGATAACCGGCGGGCCGGAACACTTTAGCGCCGGGGCCGACGTGCACATCTTTCGGCAATTGCAATCGCCGGAGGATTGCCTGCGCACTTCCCGCACGTTCCAGGAGACTTTCCAACAGATAGCCGACAGCCGCATCCCTGTGGCCGCGGTGCTGTCGGGCCGCGTTGCCGGCGCGGCGGTTGAGCTGGCGGCTGCCTGCCGGGTGCGCATCGCCACGCCGCAGACCAGCTTCGTGATGCCGGAGGTGACTCTGGGCATCAACCCCGGCGCCGGCGGTACGCAGCGTCTGCCGCGGCTGGTGGGCGTACAGTCGGCGCTGCAATTGATGCTGACCGGTAAACCGTGGAATGCCCAAGAGGCCTTGGAACAAGGCTTGTTGGACGCGATTTGCTGCTACGACGAGGCGCTGGAGCTAGCCGCAAAGCTTTGCGCAACTGCGGCGGCGACGAGGTACGCATCGCCGCCCGGCGTTTCGGATGCCGTCTGGAGTTGGGCCGAGAAGTTCTTGGCCACCGTGCGGCCCGAGGTCATCGCCCCACGCGAAATACTCCGCTGTGTGAAGGTTGGCTTGGACAAGTCGTTCCAGTGCGGATTGCAACAGGAGCAACAATCGTTCGCCGAGTGCATGCAGACCTTGGCGACGCGCAACAAAATCTACCTGTTTTTCGCCGTCCGACAGGCGGGCAAGCCGCCGGCGCTCCGCAGCGGCACTGACGAGCTGGCCACACCCCAAAAAAACAGCGAGCTGCCGAAAAAAGCTGCTGTGGTAGGGGCCGGCAATATGGGCGGCGGCATCGCCCAAGCGCTGGTACAGGCGGGCATAGAGGTGATGTTGTACGACGTCGAGCAAGCGGCACTGGCCCGAGCGCGCCAGCGGATCGAAGCCTCTCTGGAGCGTCGCGCCACGGAAGGCAAGCTCACCCGCCAACAGGTCGCTCAGATGCTCCAGAAACTGTCGGAAGCTACTGCCATCGAGCAGCTTGCTTCGGCGGAACTGGTGGTAGAGGCCGTGTTCGAGGAGCCGTCGGTCAAGCGGGATGTGCTGGGGCGTTTGGAAGCAGTTTGCGGGCGGCGGACTATCATCGCCTCGAACACATCAACCATTCCGCTGGGAACGCTGGCCGCGGGAATGGCCCATCCCCACCGCCTGATCGGAATGCACTTTTTCAACCCCGCACATCACATGCCGCTGGTCGAGGTGATACCCTCGCAGCACACGTCATCTGAGGTGCTTGCCAGCGTGCTGGCCATCGCCAAGGCCCTGCGAAAGACGGCCGTGGTGGTCGCCGACCGCCCCGGCTTCCTGGTAAATCGCTTGTTCGTGCCGTACCTGCTGGAAGCCTTCCGGCTGCTGGAAGAAGGGGCCGAGGGAGCCGATGTCGATGCCGTGGCCCAAGAGTTCGGGTTTCCCATGGGGCCGCTGCAACTGGCCGACATGGCCGGGCTGGACGTGCTGGCCAGCACCGCGCAGGTGCTCGGCGAGGCCTATCCGCGGCACGGCCCGGTGCCGCTTTCGGTCAGCAAATTGGTACAATTGCGACAACTGGGGCAAAAGACCGGCAGGGGCGTTTACAGTTACCGGCCGGGCGATTACACTCCCAGGCACAATCCTACAATCAGCCAAGTGCTGGCCGAGGCGCGCCAAACTTCAGGCTGCTCGACGCGCACCATCGACGCCCCGGAAATCGCCGAGCGGCTGGTGTTCCGTATGATCGCCGAAGCCACTTGGGTGCTCGCAGAAGGCGTGGCGCAACACGAGTCGGACCTCGACGTGGCGATGGTACAGGGGGTGGGATTTCCAGATTTTCGCGGGGGCCCAATGCGATACGCCCGCAGCCTGGGGCTGGCCAGCGTCGCCCGGCGCTTGCAAAAGCTCGCTGAAACTAATGGAGAGCGCTTTGCGCCTTGTGGGCAATGGTCGGCGGAGTGAAAACCGGCAGGAGCGTTTGGGCCGCTGATCGGGGATTGCAGAGATGCTTTCTTGCTGTGCTTGAGCGCCGCGGTGGTCGAGGCCGCGTTGGCCAGCCGAGCGCGCCATCCGTGCAACTGAAGGTTCATTGCCTATGTCAACAGCGCCTGAACGAAAAGAGTTCGAATCCTCCAAGAAGCTGCGGAGCGTGATGGGCCAGTATTTCGCCCAGTTGGGCCAAGCCGCTCAGCAAGGCCAGAAAGTCGCCTGGTGTACCAGCGTCGGCCCGGCCGAATTGCTGCGCGCGCTGGGATTTTTGGTCTATTTTCCGGAAAACCATGGGGCGATGCTCGGCGCGACGCGGATGGCCACCGAGCTGATTCCGCTGGCCAACGCGCGCGGGTTCTCGCCCGATATATGCTCCTATCTGACCAGCGACATCGGGTCGTTCATCAAAGGGGAAACGCCGCTGAAGAAGCTGGGGCTTAGCGGCCCGCCCAGGCCAGATGTGCTAGTGTTCAACACCAACCAGTGCCGCGACGTGCAAGACTGGTTCCAGTTTTATTCGCGCTACTTCGAGGTGCCCTGCCTTGGCGTATTTACGCCGCGGGCCATCGGCTCGCTCAGCGAGTCGATCATCGACGACGTAGCCCGGCAACTCGAAGAGCTGGTCGAACCGCTGGAGAAGATCGCCGCGATGAGGCTGGACCCCGGGCGGCTTTCCGAGGTGATCGAACTGTCGCGGCAGTGTACGGTGCTGTGGAAAGCGGTGCTGGAAACCGCTGCCCAAAGACCATCTCCGATAACGTTCTTCGACGGTACAACTCAGATGGGGCCGGCCGTGGTGCTGCGCGGCGAGCAGGCAGCGGTCGAGTATTACCAAGTATTGCTCGACGAGCTGCGGCAGCGCATCGCCGACGGGGTGGCGGCCGTAGCCGGCGAGCGCTTCCGGCTGTATTGGGAAGGAATGCCTATCTGGGGAAAACTCCGACCGCTGGCCGAACAGTTCATCGAACTGAAGACCTGCGTGGTGGCCTCGACCTATTGCAACAGTTGGGTGTTCGAGGCGCTGGACCCGGCCGACCCGTTTCGAAGCATGGCGCGGGCGTACACCAGCATCTTCATCTGCCGCAGCGACCCGGAAAAAGAGGACTACATTGCCCACATGGCCCAGCAGTTCTCCATCGACGGCATTATCTTCCACGACGCCAAAACCTGCCCGAACAACTCCAATAACCGTTACGGCATGCCGCAGCGTTTGCGCGACCGGCTGGGTAAACCCTATCTGATCATCAACGGCGACCTGAACGACCTGCGGCTGTACAGCGAAGAACAGACGCGCACCAACATCCAGGCCTTCGTGGAGCAACTGGCCGAAAGCTGATCGGGCAGGCGCAAGCGGTATGCGATACTTCTGCGGAATCGACATCGGCGCTTCGGCGGCCAAATTGGTGATCATCGACCAGCAGCGCCAGGTGGTAGCCAAAGCTGTTCGCCGCTCGGGGGTGGACTATACTCTGGCTGCCCAACGCTGTCTGGAAGAAGCCTTGGCTGCCTCCGCACTGGCCGCCACTCAACTGGCGGCTGCTGTGTCGACTGGCTACGGGCGCGACAACGTGCCCTGGGCGACCGAGCGGCGTACAGAAATCGCCTGCCACGGCCGGGGAGCATTCCATTACTTCCCACACCGGATGACAGTCATCGACATCGGGGCGCAGGACAGCAAAGTCATCCACCTAGACGAGCAAGGGCGCCGCACCGGCTTCAAGATGAACCGCAAGTGCGCCGCCGGCACAGGCGCTTTTCTGGAAGAAATCGCCCTCCGGTTGGACCTGCGGCTGGAACAGCTTAACGAGCTTGCTGCTCGCTCGACCAAACACATCGCCCTGAACAGTTTTTGCACAGTATTCGCCGCCACGGAGATTTTGGAGCGCATCCGCGCCGGAGAGAAGGTCGAGGACATCGTCCGCGCGGCGCTGCATTCGGTGGTCAAGCGGGTAGTGGAGATGGACACGCTGCACGGCCCCCTGGTGCTCACCGGCGGCGTAGTGGCCCACAATCCCGTGCTGGCCCAGTTGGCTTCCGAAGCCTTCGGCACCCCGGCGCTGGTGCCGCCAGACGCGCAGTTCGTCGGCGCACTGGGCGCTGCGCTTTTTGCCGCCGAGCTGGACGGCCGCCCCACGTGCTGACCAGGCCCAAAAACCTGCCCGTTCCCCGACGTAGCCGACCATGGCCCAGCACTGCGAAGCTCATCCGTGCCGCCGGCAAGCCTGAGAACGACGGAAGGCTAATCGAACAGAGTCCGAGTGCACGACGACGCCGGAGCAAGCGTCCATGGCCGGTTGGTCAGCACAAGCTCGAAGGCTACTCGGTGATGCGTGCTCTTCATAGGCACGCGGTTGACACACAAGCGGAACCGCCGGGCCAGCTCGAGCACTTCCGTCGATTCATCGTAGGTCATCATCACGGCGCAGGCGGCGCGCTGGGCGAAAGCGAAAAGCGACTGATGATCCACGACATAATGGGTGTACAATCGTTTTCCCGCGTGCTTTCCCCCCGCGGTGTACGGAGGATCGATGAACACTGCGGCTGTTTTCTGCCTTGCGAACTGGGGAATAATCGCGAAGGCGTCGATGTGAAAGAACTCGATTCGATCGCGCATTTCGGCAATGGCGCGGATGCGCCGGGCCAGCGTCGCCGGATACCATCGGGAGCACAGCCCGCGGCCGTTCTCTCCGCACTTTACAAGGCTTGCGCCCCGGGCAAGGATTCCCCCGCGCTGCATCCGATTGCGGACGATAGTTTGAAACGCCAGTTCATGCTCGTTTTGTGGTTTGCTTCGTAACACCCGAAGCACGTTGTCGCGGGTAACCTCGAAATCGAGAATTCGTCGCACCAGGGACTCCGCCTCGCCGCTTAAGATTACTTTCCACACGGCAGCCACAGCGGCGTCGAGTTCCGCGAGGATCACTCGGTCGGCAAGCCGCTCGGCCGCCACGGTTAGTCCGACAATGGCACCGCCAGCGAACGGCTAGACGAAGACTCGGGGCTTGGGCTCGATACAGTGCATCCAAGCGCGGACACACTGCACGAGCCACGTTTTCCCCCCCTGGGTAGCGGAAGGGGCTGCGGTGTGGTACGCTGGCCACGTTTACCGGCTTTGGCTGATCGCTGCCGGCGCTATATGATCCTACCATGAGCTTACTCCGCATCGGCGAAGTGTTCGGCTATCCAACCGACGACGATACTGCCGCGGACCGACAGTGTCAGCCATTCGCAAATGGAGTTTGGCCAGTGCCGATTTTGCCAGGATTTGTTGCCGGCTTTGGATTTGCGGCAATTTTCGGTGCGCCCAGCGAGTGGTCGAGGTGTTTAAGCTGATAGCCAAAACGCAACGGTGCTATCAACGCTTGCAGTGCCCACCGGACTACATCTAGTCGAAGCACTTTCAGCAGTCACACTTATTCGGGTTAGCCCAGCACTGGGTAAACTCCAGTCCCCCCAAAAGCCGCGCGATAGGCAGACCGGCGGCTCTCGCAGCAATTGCTTAGCGGCCGGCACACGAGGTCGTATCGGTGATTTGTTGGTGTAAGCCGGGCTGCGGCGGCCCGTCGAGCGGTTCGATGCGCACGGCGCAGACTTTGGTTTCGGGTATTTTGGCCACCGGGTCCAAGGCGGCGTGAGTCAACACGTTGGTGGGCGTTTCGGCGAAGTGGAAGGTAAGAGAAACCACACCTGGCTGACACGACGAGGTGACTTTGACCCTGACCATCACCCGGCCGCGCCGCGAACGAACGATCACCTGCTGACCGTCTGCCAGTTGCATTGCAGCGGCATCGTGTGGATTAATGCACAGCCGCTCCTGACCGTCGAGCACCTCGAGGCCTTCCACGCGGCGGGTCATAGTGCCGGTGTGATACTGATAGAGGCTGCGGTCGGTGGTCAGCAGCAGCGGGTATTCATCGTCGGGCAGTTCGGCCGGAGGCTTGTAATCGAGTGGTACGAAGCGGGCTTTGCCGTCGGGTGTGGCGAAGCGCTGGGTGTGCAAGATAGGCGTGCCGGGATGGTCCATGCTGGGACACGGCCATTGCAGACCTTGTGGCTCCAGCCGCTGGTAGGCCATGCCGCCGTAGATGGGCGTCAGCGAAGCGATCTCGGACATGATTTCCTGCGGATGCGAGAACGAAAAACCGCTGGCCCCCAACCGCTGTGCAATCTGGCAGATGATCCACCAGTCGGGCTTGGCCTCTCCCGGCGGATCGACCGCCTTACGCACACGCTGCACGCGGCGCTCGGTGTTGGTGAAAGTGCCATCTTTCTCAGCCGAACTGGCTGCCGGCAACACCACGTGAGCCAGGCGGGCCGTTTCGGTCAGGAAGATGTCTTGCACTACCAGGAAGTCGAGCTGTCGCAACGCGCGTTCGGCGTGCTGGGCGTCGGCCTCACTTAAGAGGGGGTTTTCACCCATCAAGTAAACCGCCTTGATTTGCCCACGCAACATAGCGTCGAACATCTCGGTCAGAGCCAGTCCGGGCCCCGGCGGCAAAGTGCAGCCCCAAACGGCTTCGAACTTGCTGCGTATTTGGGGGTCGTCGACGCGCTGATAGCCGGGCAGCACGTTGGGCAGCGCGCCCATGTCGCAGGCCCCTTGCACGTTGCCTTGGCCGCGCAGCGGATTTATGCCGCCGCCAGGAATCCCCAAATTGCCAGTCAATAGCGCCAGGTTGCTGATGGCCAGCACGTTATCGGTGCCGTGGGTATGCTGGGTAATGCCCATGGCGTACAAGATGCTGGCCGGTTTGTGATTGGCGAACATACGGGCGGCTTCGACGATGTGCTGCCGCGGCACGCCGGTGGCTTGCTCGACGAACTCCAGCGGGAAGCGCTCCAGCGAAGCGCGGAAGGCGTCGAAATCGACTGTCCGCCGGGCGATGAACTCCGCGTCGTACAGCCTTTCTTCGGCGATCACCCGCGCCATGCCCATCAACAGCGCCACGTCGCTGCCGGGTTGATGTTGCAGCCGCAGGGTGGCGTGCCGGTCAAGGTCGATGTGCTTGGGATTGGCCACGATCAGTTTGGCACCGCGGCGGACGGCCTCGACCACTTTCAGGGCCAGCACGGGATGAGCGGCAGTGGTGTTGGTGCCGATGGCGAATATGCACCGCGACTGGGCGATATCTTGGATGGTATTGGTCATCGCCCCGCTGCCCAGCGTCCGCGCCAGACCGGCCACCGAAGGCGAATGACACAGCCGCGCACAGTGATCTATGTTGTTTGTGCCCAACACGGCCCGGACCAGCTTCTGCATCAAGTAGTTCTCTTCGTTGGTGCAGCGGGCCGAGGACATGGCGGCGAAGGCATCGCCCCGATACTGGTCGAACTGTCGGGCCACGAGTTCCAATGCTTCATCCCAAGCGACCGGAACAAGCTGGCCATCGCGGCGCACCAGCGGGGTGGTCAGGCGATCGGGGTGATGCACGAAATCGTGCCCAAAACGCCCCTTGACGCACAAGCGGCCTTGGTTGACCGGGCTTTGGCGGTCGCCGCCGACGGCCACGATTCGCCCGCCGCGTATCCCCACATATATCGTACACCCTACGCCACAGTAAGGGCAGACGGTCTGCACTTCGTGTTGCGGCTGCTGATAGCGCTTGGGAACCAGCGCGGCCACCGGGCAACGAACCACGCATTCGCCGCAGGAAACGCAGCTAGATTCCACCCACCGGCCGCTTAGGGTGCTCACCATCGTCTGGAAGCCGCGAAAAGCGAAGTCGATGGCGTTGGCGCCCACAATCTCGTCGCAGGTACGAATGCATATCCCGCACAACACGCACTGGTTGGGGTCGAAGAGGAAAAACGGATTGGAATCGTCCGGCGGAAGTGTTTTTTCGGTGCGGCGGAGCCGCGCAAACCGTTGGGGAGATACGCCCACGTAGGCGGCGATGCGCTGCAATTGGCAGCGGTTGTTCTTGGCGCAGGTCAGGCAATCGCCAGGATGGTTGACCAGCAGCAACTCCAGGGCCACGCGACGAACTTTGTCGATCTGCTGGCTCTCGGTCTTTACCACCATGCCGTCTTCGGCCGGCGCCAGGCAGGCCAGCGTCATTCCCCGCCCAGCCACTTCCACCATGCACAGCCGGCAAATGCCGACCGGCTTGAGGTCCGGATGGTGGCACAGGTGGGGGATGTAGATGCCGGCGTCCAGTGCGGCTTCCAGTATTGTCGCACCCTGGGCAACAACCACTTGCCGGCCGTCGATCGTCAACCGCAAGTCAGCCATGCGCAGAAACTCCCACTTCCTGATGCACTTGCCAGGCGGCCAGCTTGGCTTGTGCGTCCTGGGTTTGCAAGTCGCATCTGAGGCAGCGGCGGGCCTCGGCGACGGCTTGCTCCTCGGTCAGGCCCCATTCTACCTCGGCAAAGCTGGCGATACGGGCTTCTGGCGGCAGCTCGAGCGGCGCAGGCCGGTGGGCGGACTCGGCCTCTGGTTCGGTCAACTGTACAGGCGGGATGTACGTCGAGGGACGTGTCGGCTGATGCTTCCGCTCCAGCGGTTGCCCGCGCAAGTACTTGTCGATCATCTCCGCCGCCAGTTTGCCAGCCGCCATGGCATCCAGTACGGTGCCGGGGCCGGTTACCGCATCACCTCCGGCGAAAACGCCGGGAATATCTGTAGCCAGCGTATCCTGGCAAATAGGGGTTTTGCCTCTGGCGGACAGGGTGAGCCGATGCCCCCGACCGATCAAGCTGATGTCCGGCTCTTCGCCCACGGCTACCAGCAGCGTATCCAGCGGTATGGTGAACTGGGAGCCTTCCACGGCGATAGGACGGCGGCGTCCGCTCTCGTCTGGCTCGCCCATGGTGGTGCGCACGCATTCCAGGCCGCACAATTTGCCGTCGGCGACCAATATGCGCTGCGGAGCCGCCAGGAAGAGCATTTCCACCCCTTCGGCCAAAGCGTCCTCTATTTCCTCGGCGAAGGCTGGCATTTCCTGGCGGGTGCGGCGATAGATGAGCGTCACTTTTGTGCATTGGGGCATGCGCCGTGCCGTTCGTGCGGCGTCGATGGCCGTATTTCCTCCGCCGACAACGCCCACATGCGGGCCGATCTCGACTGCTCCTCCCAGTTTGATTTGTTTGAGGAACTCCAGAGCGTCGATAACGCCGACCGCATCCTCGTTGGGCAGACCGAGCTTGCGCGACTTGTGTGCTCCGGCGGCTACGAAGACCGCGTCGAACTGATCGCACAGGTCATCCCAAGACACATCGCGCCCGACGTATACGCTGGTGCGAAACTCCACCCCGGCGTTTTGAATGAATTGGATGTCGGCTTGGAGCACCTGTTTGGGCAGGCGATAGTCGGGGATGCAAGCCGCCAGTGCACCGCCCGGCGTGCTCAGGGCATCGAATATTATCACTTTGTGCCCCAGTCGCGCCAGCCGGTAGCCGGCCATCAGGCCAGCCGGACCAGCTCCGACCACAGCCACTTTCTTGCCGCTGGGTGGGGCCGGCGGACTACTGGGGGTTGAGCCTGGGTGCCATCCTTCGGCAAGGGCCCGGTCCATTACAAAGCGTTTCAGCGCCCGAACGGCGATAGGACTGCCCCACTGGCCCGCCTGGCAATTGGCTTCGCACGGTTGGTGGCAGACGCGCGCGCAGACAGAGGGCAGCGGGTTGTCGCGCACAATGGCTTCGTAGGCTTCGCGATACCGGCCCTGGGCGATCAGGGCGATATACACCGGCGCCTCGGTCCCGATAGGGCAGATGTGTTGGCAGGGCGAGGAGACCAATTCCCGGCAGACCACCGCCGGGCAGCGTTTGCGGCGCACGTGGGCCTCGTACTCGTGCCGGAAGTAGCGCAGCGTGGTGAGCACCGGATTAGGGGCCGTCTGGCCCAACCCGCATAGCGAACCCGCCTTGATTGCCAGTGCCAGCTCTTCAAGCAGCTCGATGTCTTCCGGCTGGCTGTTGCCGCTGGTGACGTCGCGGAGAATATCGAGCAACTGTCTTGTGCCGAGCCGACAGGGCACACACGCGCCGCACGATTCCTTTTGTGCGAAGTCGATGAAATAGCGTGCCACATCGACCATGCAAGTGCGGTCATCCATGACCACCAAGCCGCCGGAGCCCATGATCGTGCCCGCGGCTTGCAGCGAGTCATAGTCGATGGGGATGTCCAGGAGGGATGCGGGAACGCATCCGCCCGAGGGTCCGCCGGTTTGTACCGCTTTGAAAGGTCTGTCGTCGATGATGCCGCCGCCGATGTCGAAAATTATCCGCCGCAGCGTGGTACCCAGCGGTACTTCGACCAGTCCGGTACGTTTTACTTTGCCTACCAGCGAAAAGGTTTTAGTGCCTTTGCTGGCCTCGGTACCGTATTGCGCGAACCAGTCGGCGCCGTTTTGCATGATCAGTGCGGCCGAGGCCAAAGTCTCCACATTGTTGATGACGGTCGGTTTGCCCCACAACCCCGACACGGCGGGAAACGGCGGCCGTGGGCGTGGGGTACCGCGTCGGCCTTCGATCGAAGCCAGCAGCGCCGTTTCCTCTCCGCAGACGAACGCTCCGGCGCCTTCCATAATGCTGATGCAGAAGCTGAAGCCGGAGCCGAAGATGTCTTCACCCAACAAGCCATGCTGCTCGGCTTGCTGAATTGCCGTGCGGAGCCTTTCCAGGGCCAGCGGATATTCCGCTCGGCAGTAGATATAGCCTCGCGTGGCGCCCACTGCCCGGGCGGCGATGAGCATCCCTTCCAGCACAGCGTGAGGATCGCCTTCGATGAGCGAACGGTTCATGAACGCGCCGGGGTCGCCTTCGTCGGCGTTGCAGACCACGTATTTTTGCTCGCTGGGGGCTTGGGCACAAAATTGCCATTTGCGCCAAGTGGGAAACCCCGCCCCGCCGCGGCCACGCAAACCGGCGCGGCGAACCTCGTCGATCACCTCCTCGGGCGACATCCGCAGCGCTTTGACCAGCCCGGTGTAACCGCCGTTGGCCAGGTAGTGTTCCAGGTTGGTCGGGTCGATGAGACCACAATTGCGCAGCACCCGGCGCACCTGCCAGCGCATCAGTGGCGTCTGATCGAGCGGCGGTATGTCGCCAAGGGGACTGTCGGCCAAGACGCCCAGGGCGCCTTCGCTGGGCGGCCTGTCGTCCGACAGGCACTGTTGGATCAACTGCTCCACTCGCTGTGCAGTCACGTTGCCATAAACAATCCCAGGATTGCCAGGGCGGAAGATGGTGACGATCGGTTCGGCATAGCAGGGGCCGAAGCAGCCCACTTCCATCACAGTGCAATCGCTCTTCAGTCGGTGCAGCGCAGCCTGCGCGGCTTCTATCACCTCCAGCGCTCCGGCCGAGCGACCGCACGTAGCAGCGCCGACGGTGATGCGCGGCTTGGGGCTGCGGTGCAGGGCTTCCCAGCGTTGACGGGCCTGCTGGCAAAGGGTCTCGAAATCGCGGAGATTCATCAGTGCACCTCGCGGCAGGCGATTGCGTAATACCGGGTAGTGCGCGACTCCTCGGTCAGTGCGTTTGGCTAGCCGCGGCCGAATCCGAACGGCGCACAAGCTGGGCGGCCTTCTGCGGCGTGAACTTGGCTTGCACTTGGCGATTGACCATCACGCACGGCGACAAGCCGCAAGCCCCGATGCACGCTACCGTCTCCAGGGAGTACTCCAGGTCGGCCGAGGTTTCCCCCTCCTTGATGCCGAGTTGCTTTTCCAGCTCTTGCAATATCCGCGGCGCGCCCCGTACATGACAGGCCGTACCGCGACAGACCATGATGTGTTGGCGTCCGATGGGTCTAAAGCGGAACTGCGCGTAAAACGTAGCCACAGCGTACACGCGGCTTTCGGGCACACGGGTAAAATCGGCTACGGCGCGAAGCGCCTCCTTGGGCAAATACCCGAAGTGCTCTTGCACTTGTTGCAAGATGGGAATTAGCTCTTCGCTGCGGCCCTGAAAACGCCCGAATACCGCCTCTAACGACTCCTGCACGGCACCCCTCCCAGTCAGCCGCCCGCTATCGCCGCTTGGCACCTCGGCCCAGCGACGCACTAGCCGCACACATACCCCATGCAAAGACGAAGTTCATACGTCGTCCTTTGGTGGTTTGTCGGCGAATTGGTCCTCGTCTTTCAGTTCCTTCTTGAGCTGGTACAACTGCTGTTTCAACTGTTTGACGGTGTCCGCATACTCCGGGTCGTCGTAGACATTCTTCGTTTCGTGCGGGTCTTTTTCAAGGTCGAATAACTCCCATTGGTCCAGCTTGTCGAAGTACACCAGTGTGTAGCGCAAACTGCGCAGGCCGTAGTGCGGCTGTACGCGGTGATGAGCCGGATAGTGATAGTAGCGGTAGTACATCGCTGTGCGCCAGTCGGGGGGCCTTTGCCCGCGCAACAGCGGCATGAAACTGCGGCCTTGCATATCGCCGGGCACATTCAGGCCGGCGGCTTCCAGGAGCGTAGGGGCGAAATCGGCATTGATGATAATGTCGCCGTTTACGGTTCCCGGCTTGACTACCGCCGGCCAGCGCACCAAAAAAGGCATCCGCAACGATTCGGTATAGATGAACCGCTTGTCGTACCAGTTGTGGTCGCCCAGGAAAAAGCCTTGGTCTGATGTATAAATCACGATTGTGTTTTCGGACAGCCCGTTGCGGTCCAGCCATTCCAGCAGCCGCCCGACGCCTTCGTCCACGGCGTCGATGCACGCCAGGTAATCTTGCATGTAACGCTGGTATTTCCACTTCTTCAGTGCTTCCGGCGACAAACCCTCGGGAGGTTTTTGCTTTACGTCGCGCGGCGTCAGGTCGCGGTCGATACGCATGGTGGCTTCGCGTGCCGCGTCGCTGCGGGTGGCGTAGTCGTCGTGGAAGGTCGGCGGTTCGGGAACTTCGACCCCGGCCCATTTCTTTGCGTGCCGCTCGGCCGGGTCCCACGGCCGATGCGGCGCTTTGTGATGACACATCAGGAAAAACGGTTTGTCCTTGGGACGTTGTTCCAAAACTTTCAAGGTGAAGTCGATTATCAGATCGGTGCAGTAGCCGGGATGCTTCTTCCGAACTCCCATCTCGATGAACACCGGGTCGTAGTACAGTCCTTGACCGGGCAAGATGTTCCAGTAGTCGAACCCCGTCGGATCGCTACCCAAGTGCCACTTGCCCACAATGGCCGTGTAGTAACCGGCCGCTTGCAAGTACTTTACCAGGTGCGGCTGGCTGCCATCGAAACGGTTGAACACCGGCACGCCGTTGATGTGCGAGTACTTGCCGGTCATGATTACCGCCCGGCTAGGAGTGCATATCGAGTTGGTCACAAAACAGCGGTCGAAGCGCATCCCCTCTGTGGCCAGGCGGTCGATGTGGGGAGTCTTGTTTACCCGCGACCCGTACGCGCTGATGGCATGCGCGGCATGGTCGTCGGCCATTATGAACAGGATGTTGGGCCGCGGCTGGTCCGCCGCAACTGCGCTGCTTGTCCCTAAGCCGCTCAGCACCAATGCTGCGGCCAGTAGTATCGCCAAACGACCAACTGATTGCACGCGAAACAGTTGGCCAACATCGGAAAAAACTGCTGTGCGGACCATTTGCGTGTTCCCTGAAATTACAAAGGCAGGCGGCGCTGCCCCAGCGCCGGATACAGGATTATCACGGGGTTATTGGCGTTAGCACGGGGTTATCGGCCCGTGGCACGATTCTGCCTCTTGCTGCGCCGCAACGATCGTTGTGTGTAGCACAGGGCCGGTGTTGTAATGGACTGTGCGGCGTATTGGTACTAAGAGACTGTGCGGCGTATCGGTACTAATAGACTATACAGCGTATCGGTACTTGGTACTAATGGACTGTACCGCGCATTGTAAGAGCGATGTATTACGCGAGGTATTATAGGAACAGTTGCCGGCGCGACGCAACAAGACGGCAAGGCCGCGGCTGAGCTAACAACTACCACACGCCGACAGGCAAACGGCCTGAGAAGATTCTGGCGGCGCTAGCTGGGCCAGCCGCAGCGGCCGGGCATTGCCCCATTCCCAGCCACAGGCACAAACCACGGCGTGCGTTTCGGTTGTGGAATACGGCCAGAGTCGCACAGCGCGCTATAGGTTATCGAACAGCAGGCACATGACCTCGACTACCTGCAAAGCACGGTCGGGGTCGTAATCAACCTCGGGGTCCAGAGTACTTTCCAGGTTCGACAACCCCCAACGCAGGTACTGCTGGCGCGACTCGGCCAGAAGTTCTTCGCCCAAATCGGCAAGCAATCGCGGCCACAACGTGCGCAGTTCTTCCATGGCAGCGGGGCTGCCTGCGATGGCGTTGAACACCACGTCGTCGAGATGCTCTAACTGTTCCAGCACCGCGGCGCACTTGTCGGCGGAAGCGGTCGAGGGGCGTGGTTTTCGGGCAGGAAGGTCGGCCGGACTGCCACTGCCTTCGGCCTGGCTGGTCTTGGCGAACTTCCGGTGGGCAGCGTGCGCCGCCTTAGTGCCGCAAGCCCGCGACGGACGCTTATCATCGCGCGCACGCTTATCATCACTGATAGGTTTATGCTGACATACAGGCTTATCGTGACTGACAGCCTTATCATCACTGACAGGCTTGTCATCAGTTTCACGCCTATCAGGCTCATCAGCACCTTCACGTTTACCGCCAGTTTCAGGTTTAACGACGGTTACACGCTGATCAGCAGTTACAGGCTGGTCGTCGGTTAGACGCTGATTAGCATGATCGCCAGTTTCCCCGGCAGAGCGGTGGGCCGGTGCAACCGCCGCGTCGGCTTCCGCCGCTTCGCCACATGCGGGAAAGTGGTGGGCCGCATCGGCAAGCAAGCGCCCAGCTTCCTCTGGCCGCTGGTCGGATGGGGGCGTAACGGGCAAGGGCGATGGCGCGGCGGTGGAAGCAATAGCAGCCGGCACGGGCTGGAAGGCAGCGCGCAGGGTGTGGGCCTCGAAGTCCTCGAGCAACTGTAGGGCCAGAGCGGGCAAGTCGGCGCTGGTCAACTCGGGACGCGGCTTGGAAAGCTGAGACGCCAACAGCGTGATTCGCCGCGCCGACAGCAACCGGTAGATCAGCCGCGCCCAGCCTTCCAATGCCGCCTCGGGGCAGGTGGGCGGCTGGGAAAGGTCGAGCACGACCAGGTTCGGCTGGTGCGAAAGCCAGCGCATTTGGGCCGGATCGCCCGACGCCCCGACCAGCCGAAACGGCCTGCGCGACGAGTACTTCAACCCGGTCGAAAAGGAGAACTCGGTGCGGCACTCCGGCGGCAAGCAGTTTATCAGGCCGGCGATCAGCTTCTCGGCGTTGGGCGGCCCAAACACCGCTACGCATTTGTTCTCCAAAGCGGTCTGAACCAACAGGGCCATGCGGAGTGGGCCGGGATTGGTGGCCAGCCGGCTCAGCAAGTCGCAATCGACGGCCGAGGCACTGCCGGGCAGCGCAAATCCTTCCAGGTACGGCGGCACTTCACCATGTACAGCCATCGCCCCGTGCGCCATGGCCGCGCGAAGCAGTGAGAACGGGTTGTTAGCGAACTGCCATAGGGTTTGCGGGGAGACGATCAAGCAATGAGTGTACACGCGGTGTCCTCCCCGACCGCTGTACTCCCAACCGGCCGCGATGGTACGCGAAACGCAGTACGCCCCGCTGGAAAGCGGATGGAAGTTGACGCTCGAGGCTTGCGGGCCGCAGTCGAGCAGGGAATCGTGCGACGGGCACCACACTGCCAGGTCTTTAGCGTCAACTTCGTCAACGCCGGCGCTGCGGGCGGCCACCTGATAGCCCACCGCGCGCTCGGTCTGTGCAGAGGTGAACACCGCTTGCTCGATCATCATCCCCACATCGATCGTCTTGGGACGCGATTGGACGGTTTCGCTGTGCTCCTACTGCGGCATGTTAGCCACCAACCACTCGAACGGCTCGACAACCCCGTGCGGCTCGATCCGCAGCGGCACCATTACCCGGCCTTCCCCCAGCGACTCCCGATAGGCACACGTCCCGGCCACGCTGGCAGCGAAGAACCGATGGCAGGCGAACCGCTCCCGGCAGTACTGCCACAAGCCCACCGCGTGCCGCGCGGCAAAGGCCTGCGGATCGTGGCGACACTGTTCGGCCTGGTCGGCTTTGGTCAACACCACGGCCACCGGGCGGCGCTGCCAAGTTTTCTTGTCGTGGCAGGTCAGTTCGCTTAGGTAGCTGAGCAGTTTCATGGTGAAGTAGTCTTGTTCCCGGCGGCCCTGCTTGAGCTGATGCGCGTCGATGAGGATCATCGCCGCGTCGCATTTTTGCAGGAACGAGCGCACCACGCGGTAACTGTGCGGGTGATCGACTTCTTCCAGCACGGCTTCGCCGGCCATGTCGGGCATGATGATTTCCAGGGGCTGTTTTTGGTTGTGGCGGCGCACCTGGCAATGCACCCAGTTCCAGCGGTCCGGCTCGTTGGGGGTTTTCTTGGGGAACTCGCAACGGGCCAAGGCGGCGATGGTGGTCTGTTGCAGGGTTATGGAGAATGCGCCACGGGCCAGCAGGTGCATGCGCTGCGGCTGGCGGGAAAGCATGTCCATCAGCATCCCCAGGTAAACGGTCTTGCCTACTGCGCTGGCACCGACCACAGCCACCATTCGCGGCCGGATATTCTGGGTGCGTGCCTGATGGGCCAAAGCCATAGGTGCCTGGCAGTGCGTGCAGTACTCGGCGTCGCAGGTGTTTTCGGTCTCGCAGATGTAGCAGGGGATAGGCACGGCGTATCGTGCCAACCGCATCGATTCTAGCGGTACCACAACGCCTTTGTGGGTCATGGGGCGGTCTCCACAACAGCCGGAGCCAAGCTCCGGTCGGCACATTGCTCATCGCCCGAATCGCCCGCTGCCAATTGCAGGTCATGCACCCCGATGGCGCACCGGAAGCCGATATTGTGTCGTCGTTGCAATGGGTCTTCCCCGCTTTGAAACTGGCAGCTTGCGTGATGGTCGAAGTAGGTGTCGAAGGCACCGCCACGGATGCTGCGCAGGGGCGTCGGCAGCGTAACCGGACCGGCGGGATGATCGGCTGCCCGATACCACCCGGCGGTCCACTCCCACACATTGCCGATCAGTTGATACACCCCGCCCACGCTTACGCCTTCGGCGAACTCGGTCACCGGCACCGTCCTTCCCGGCCCAGAACCCCAGAGGTTCGCCTTGGTGCGGTCCATGGCGTCGCCCCATGGGTATCGACGCTGTACGCACACTCCCCCGGTGGTGACCGGCCAACTGCCGGCCTTTACCCATTCGGCGTCGGTAGGAAGCCGTTTCCCGACCCAGCGGGCGAAGGCGCAGGCCTCGTACCAACTGACGCCTACGACAGGGTGATCGTCTTCGCCGGGCGGATAACAGCCGTCGCGCCAGAAGCGTGGGCCGGGTTGCTGGGTGCTATCGACGAAATCGAGCACCGCCGGCCAAATGGCTTCGTCCCATAATCCCACCTGCTGATAGCCGCCGGCTGCCACAAACTCGTAATATTGGCGGTTTGTGACCGGGTAACGATCGAGAAAAAAAGGCTGCACCAACACCACCCGGCCCAACGGGCTTGAGACGCTCGGCAGCTCCTCCAGCTCCGCCGGCGATGGGCCGAGGAACACTTCGCCTTCGGGCACCAAGGCCATGTTTTCCGTAAGCGCTTTCAGGGCCTGCTGAAACATCTGCCGCGTCAAATGCCCGGCCAGTTGCGGCCGCAACAGCAGGGCGTACCTGCCTTGCTCGAGCATCTGCCCGACAAGCCCTTCGGTATCGGTGGGGTCGATTTGTTTGCGGCGCAGGGGTGGGGTAGCGCGCACGGCCCGGGGCAGCTCCGCGTCGGACTTTACGCTCACGCCAGCGCTGCTCCAACTGCGCCAGCAGCCCCAAAGTCCGTAACACAACCCCAACGTGGCCGCCACCAGTAAGCCCGGTGCAACAATCTGCCAGGCCAAAGCGATCGTGCAAGCCGATACTACCGCAATGCACCCCGGAACCCACAGCCGGCACGCGGCGCCCAAAACGGCGCCCGATACCGACGCCAAACCAGCCAAGACAACTCGCAGGCAGGTTCTCACTAAGCGCATCGTCGTAAGCTCAACCGTTGGTCGTTGGGCGGTTGTTTACCGTGCCTCCCGCAACCGGTTGTTTACATTCCAACTCACCGGCAAGCGGCTGTTCGCCGCCACATCTATCTGAAACAGTAGTTTCCCGCGTTCCCCTTGAAGCGGTTAGTTGCCCTAAAATCGCCAATAGGCGTTCTTTGCTGCGCCATGCCCCCCAAAAAACGTCTCGTAGCGGTACCCTGAAAAATCGTAGCGGTACCCTAAAAAAAATAGCATTGCGGCAATCGTTCTGTTCGATGTTCCTCAGCGGGCGGCACGGCGCCGGGCAATATCTTTTTGCAGTATTTCGAACTGCGCTAGCACCGAGTCGAGAACCACGTCGCGCGGACGGCCTGGCGGAGCTTCGGGCGAGTCTGTCGCAAGCGCAGCGGGCTGCTCGGTTTGCTTCCCCCCGCCGCGTCGCTCGAGCGGCGCCGGGAGTCGTGCCGGCTCCGATTGCCGTGGCACCACTGGGCCGCCACCTACAGCTCCGCTTTCCAGCAACAGTCTGATGCGTTTCAGCTCCTCGTTCCACTGCGCCTGTTGCAGGGCGGCCAACCGTTTTTGCTCGGCAAGCTGTTCAGCGAGTTCGGCCACCTGGCCACGCGCCGTATCTAGTTCCGATTGCAATTCGATCCGCTCACGCTCCAGCAATAGCTGCTGCTCGGCCATGTGGCGCAATTGCTCGCGGTAGCGCTGATGGCAATCATCTTCTGTGCCGTTGGACGACAGTTGGGCCTGCTGCCAGAGGGCTTTCAGCTCGGCCAATTCGGCCGCCATTGTTGTGATGCGGGCCAGTTGTTCCTCGAACTGCTGCTGGGTGCGAAGCAGTTGCTGGTTTTGTTGCTGGGTATGTTCTACCAGTTGTTGTAAGGCTGTGGCAGGAACCGAACTTGCGCCACCCTGTGCACCAAGTTCGGCATCGTCGCCTGAGTCGGCGTCTTGGCGCAGTCGGGCTTCGCTGTCGCGCAGTTGAGCTTCCCGGGCCGTCAACGCCTCGGCCACCGACTCCAACTGCGCGAACAACTGCTCGAAAAACCGCTCGACTTCGGCGCAACTGGACCGGATTTCTGCCACGGCGTCCTCGACGCCTTTCCAGCCGGCCAGCGGCTCGCATTCGCCACAAATCACGGTTGCAGCATCTAAGTTGCAAGAAGCGGCTCGGAAGAGAAGAAGCCGAACGGCACTTCACCACCATCGAAAGCTTAGGTCAGGAATCGCCGGCTGGCAAATCATGCCCACAGGCCGCGACGGGACGCCACGCTCAGCCATCTGGCCCCCGTACATCCGCTCTTTCCCCTGCCAGACAATTAACCGCTCTAAAGCAACCGCTTATGGCAAGGGCAATATGTAGATGTTGTTCAGCGCCGGAGCGCCGACCAAGTGCTGGTGTTCCTCGATCGTCAGATGATAACGATAACCTGTGTCTGGGTTCACTGTAGTTGGATAATGTGGCGGGTCGCAATAGAACATAGCGAACAATCAGCAGGCGGTCACCACTGACACGCCAATTAACGCGAGCCAAAGCAGCCGCTTATGGCAAAGGTATGGCTTCCAGGGCGACGATCTGAAACGGCGCCAAGTGGAACACGTGCGGCGCGTCGGCCGCCAGCCGTTCGGGCAATTTGGATGCCGCCGGGTCTTTCTGCCACAGCGGCTTCAGTTGATACAGCCGGGGTGCGCCGGCGGGCAATTCAAAGACGCTCTGAAGGTCGAGTCGAATCTGGCCGGCGGTATCGCTTGGATTACGCAGTATCAGGAACCCTTTGCGCGGCGACCAGGCCGCGTAACCGTACACGGCGCCCGCCGCCGGATCGCCTCCGATCCAGTGCGAGTCCACCAGTACATCGGCGTTGTTTCGCGCCCAATTGACACACTCGGCCAGCACGTCCCAGGCGGCCGGCGACATCAGTTGCGGAGTGAGGTACAGCTCGGCCAATTGCGTACCGCTACCAAAGCCCATGCGGATCTCCTCGGCCAGTTCGTCCACGTCGGGGGATGTCTTGGCGTCCACCCCGAGTGTCACCAGCAGTCCCAACTGGCCGTAAGCCACGGTGACCGTCATCAACGAATTGAGCGGATACAGCGGCGCCCGCTGCACGACCATGCGATGCACGGTGGCATCGCGGTAGGTGACCCATTGTCGTCGCTTCGAGCCGCTGCCCAACACCCCGCAGTCGTGCCCATTGCGCCACACCGAATCGCCGTACCACAGCCAATAGGGCGAAGGCCAAGTGCCGGTGGTGATGCTCAGGTAGATGTCGGGCCGCGCGGCGCGCAGCTCGGTGGTCAGGCGGAGCAAGGCTTCTACGTCGGGCGCTGCGTCTTCATCAACACCCCAGGCGTCGCCTCCGGCAGCGCTGCCGATACCGTCGAACTTGAGGTAGTTCACGCCATACTTGCGGATCATTTCTAAGCACACTTCGCGGAAGCGCTCGTAGTACTTCGGACCGGCCAGCGAGAAGCCGCGCGAGGTCATCTCGAAACCCTGCTGCTGGCCGTACTTCAGTCGCGCCGCTTTGAACTGGTGGTAGCCTCCCCACGGCGACAGCCAGGTGCCTACGGCCGAACGATACTTGGCTGCTGCCGCTTGCAGCGGTGTAAAACCTTGCGGAAAACCTTGATGGAACTGCCAAAGCGTTTGCGGGTCGTCCCAGCCGTCGTCGAAGACGAAACTGTCGATGGCCGTGCGGCGCCGTTCCACCAGCTCCTGACCGAAGCACTGGATTACCGCCAAACATTCCGCTTCGCTCATCTGCTTATCGCTGTTGGCGATGTCCCACCACGAGTTGTAATTGAGGAACAAGCGATAAGGCCGCGCCCGCCGGCGCTCCACGTAGTACAGAAAACCCCGTCGCCATTGGCCCGCCGGCGTCACGCCGATGGCAGCCGCGACAGTCCACGGGTCGCTGGCCGTTACTTCCCGAAATCGCGGCGCAACGCACCTCACCCGGCCCCCGGCGACGCTGTTGGCCGCCATCGGGTGCTCGCATCCGAAAAACCAGTTGTCGGCTATTACTGGCGAGCCAGCCACTTTGCCGGCTACCCGGGCTTCCGGCACATTCAAGTCCAGCATCGTCGCCGTGCGCACCGCTGAAGGCTGATCTGTAGCCTTCAAGGTCAACTCTTGTATCACATAATTGGCCCCATCGCGCAATTGGGCCGACCACTGCACCGTCAACCGGCCATCCGGCGATTGAAACTGCGCGCCCAGCGCCCAGCCTGCGTGTCTCTGGTCGGCGCGCAGGGCGTTTTCGTTTGCAATGAGTTTGGACAACGCAGGCGGCTGGACGATTTTCATCTGCGAGGATTTCACAAACCTGCCGTCGGCCATTTGCAAACCGAAAGTCTCATCGCCATCGAGCGACAGCCGCTTGCCCGCCAGCCGATTTTCGATCGTCCGCAGCAGCGGGCGGCCGCTCTCGACTACCCACTCGGCCGACAGCACCGCGTTTTCCAGCACGAAGCGGTCGAAATTCACGCCGTCGGAGGCAGCACGTTCGGCCCTGGCCGAAGCCTCGCCCGGTTTGGGTCCGGGAAACTCCACCGCCGACAATAGCGAGGCAAAGCAAAACCAAGTTATAAGCGCCATGGGAATCAGCCATTTTCGCTCAGTCATGCGTTCATTCTCCGAAAATCAATTGCCGCCACCGGACACGGCGCCTGGCACCGCTAGCTTGTCCAAGGGTTTGTCCAGCCGTGCACGTAGCCTAATTTTCGGGCAAGCCAGCCTTGTTCGCACTCAAAACGCCATTGCCGAAGGTAGGCATGTTTCGCACCTTCTGACCAGAGGATGTTTGCCCCAGTGTTACTTTAGCTTGAATGATTGTTGATTCACTAGTTCGCCAGAATTGTCACGTATTGACTATTTTGCCTGATTGTTAAAGTTGTGGTAGCCGGGTGCTCTTGCCTGATTGTTAAAGTTGTGGCAACCGGGTATTGCAGCCCAGATTCTCCTGATTAAACTGGCAGCTTTTGTCGGCCTGTTGCGAAGCGGCTGAATATGGCCGGCAAGGACCTGCCGCGGGTCGTCGTTGCGCGGATCGATGCCCAAGTAACTGGGATGCACAGCGGCTTTGACTGGCCCTGCACTGTGGCCGGCTCCTGGCTCCCGGTCGAGCCGGCAAGGACCAAATCTCGGTGTTGATCGCAGGATTACGGTTGTAGTTTGCGACTGGCTGTAACCTTCAGGCATTGGTCGGCGTCTAGTGTCCAAAAGGACTCAGCGAAAGCTGAATCGCCAAATCGGCAGCCGGAAACTACCGTTCCGGCCCAGCAGGGCGCGTTGGGTCACCCAAGCTCTATCGCACGAATTTACAAGCTCCGCAATGCGGTGCGAGAAAAACCTCAGCACGGTGGTGTAACAACAGCACGGAGGCGCCTGCGCGTGGCCGGGTCGGTTGTAAAAAGCGCCTCCGCACGGTGGTGTAATAACGGCACGGATTATAGAAGGAGACAACCAGGTGACAACCACTACCCTTGTCGTGTGCTTACAGATGTGTTTGCTGGGTGCGGAGGGTTACGACTACCAAGCAGCTTTCAAACAGTCGGCAGAAACCGGCAAACCGTTGCTGGTTTTGGTAAGCACCCAATGGTGCCCACCATGCCAGCAAATGAAGCACAAGACGTTACCCCGCCTAGCCGAGCGGGGCGTGCTTGCCCGGGTAGCATTTGCCATCGTCGATGCCGAGCACGAGGCGGAATTGGCGCAAAGAATCACCGGCGGCGGGCCTGTGCCACAGTTGGTATTGTATCGCAGAACGCCGCAAGGCTGGGTTCGCCGTACACTCATCGGAAGCCAAAGCGCCGAGGCGGTCGAAAAGTTCATCCGCGATGGACTCCAATCCGAGCAAGCCAACATCGGACCCAAGCCGCCGGCCCTACCGTTTCCCACTCTGTTCGGCAGCGGCGCAGGGTCCTCCCGTGGCGGCTGATTGCGGAGCACCCTCAGGACGCTGGCCGCGCAACACTATCAAGCGGCCGACTGCGCCGCGCCATCAAGCGGCTAACGGCGCAGCATCATCGCGCGAAAAAGCAGCCACACAGGCAGGTAACTAACACCAGCACCGCGACTAACCGAAATACCAGCGCACAAACACGGCGCACATCCGGGACTAACACAAGCCCCGCCGTTAACTGAGACACAAGCACACAGCGAGACACAAACACAGAAAAGGTTGGCCGCTGTGCCACCCGTGCTTCAGCCGAACAGCCCGTTGGCGCTAAGAAGTCCTGATTTGAAAAAAATCCAGACGACGGCGATCACCGCGGCGGCAAGGGCTAATCCTCCCAGCGCGACCGCCACATATAAAAACCATCGCGGAAACGACGGCAGGGCGTCCCAAGTAGACGGCTCCGACGGCGCGTCCAGCCTGCCGGCGGCCAGACTTGCTTGTTCTGAGGTCTGCAATTCGACGCTGGGGCTTTCCTGACTGTCTCCATCGGCTTCGGATGAATCGGGAAGTTCCCCTTGGCCATCCGCGGCGGTGGATTTTCTGCGCTCAGCCACCTGCATAGCGGCAGGTCCTCCAGGCGCCGACTGTCCGGCCGGCGTCCGCCGCAAGCCTGCCGCCGGCGGCGATTGGCCGGTTCCTCCAGTGGGTGGGTAAGCGGTCTTTGGGCTGGACGGTTGGGGCTGGGGACTAGCACGGTTGCCGACGCCCTGACCGGAATCACCAGAAGCTCCAACGAACTCCGACCGCGCTTTCGGAAACGCTCCACCCGGTGGCGCCGAAACGCCCGATGGCAACGAGCCATCTGCCGACAACGAGCCACCCGGCGATGCCGGAAAGGCCGACGGCGGTGCCGCAAAACAAGTCATAGCGCGCGGGATGGGTATAGGCCGGGCCACAATCGGCGGCGGCGCGATCGAAGGCGGAGCCGCAGGCGGACGCATCGACGGCGGCAAAGCCGGATAAGCCCACGGCTCCAAGCGACGCATCACCTCGGCGGCCGATTGTATCCGCAACGCTGGGTCTTTGGCCATCATGTCGGCCAAGACATCCACGAAATCGGGCGTCAATTGGGGATTGAGCCGCCGGGGGTCGAGCGGACGCAGTTCGCAATGGGCTCGGGCCTTGTCGGCAGTGGTACCGCCAGGAAACGGCACCTTGCCCGTCACCGCGTAATACAGCGTACAACCCAGCGAGTAAATGTCCCACAGCGGCGTGGGATTCCACGGCGCCTGCACGTGGTCCGGCGATACGTAGTCGGCCGTTCCCACGATCTTGCCAAAACGGGGGTCTTTCTCCGCCTCGTCCAGCGGCCCGGCCAAACCAAGGTCCGATAGCTTCGCCAGCCCTTCCGGCGTCACCAGCACGTTGCCCGGCTTCACGTCCCGATGGATCAATCCCTGGCTATGGGCGTGTTGGAGTCCCCGGGCGACCTGATAGATGATCGCCGCCGCCCGATGCATCCCCAAAGGTCCTTCGCGCCGCACCAGTTTGCGCAGATCGGAGCCAGGCACATACTCGGTGACCAGGAAGTAAACGTTGCCGTCGTGGCCAGCATCGACCGCGCGGACCAGGTTGTCGTGGTCCAGCATCGCCAGGGCGCGGATTTCGTTTTGGAAGTTGGCGATGGCCTCCGGGGTCGATTTGTGTCGGGGCAGCACCTTGATGGCTACCACTCGGCCCAGCACCCCGTGCACCGCTTTAAACACCTGCCCCATCCCGCCCTGACCGATCGAATCTACGATCAGGTACGGGCCGAGATTGAACTTCGTCCGACCTTCGAGCAACTGCTTGGCCTGCCAGGCGTTGAGCTTACCCAGCTCGACGAGCCGGTCGGCCAGTTGTTGGTCGCTGGGGGGGCGGTCAGCGTCGGGAACATCTCCGCCGGACCAGCGGATCGAACGCTTGGCCTCCTCCAAGTCCTGCTCGCTAATCAATCCGCTGGCCAATGCGCAACGCTCGAACTCGGAACGATTCTGTGCGCTCACACTGCTACGTTAACTGGCCGTTAACCGGTCTGCAAGACACATCACCATTGGCGGTTGGCAAGATTCTACGGCACCGTGAAGTCGGCTCGAAGGCGACGCTTTGCCAATGCGTCCCCGCAAACGGCCGGTGGCTCCAATCCCCAATGCGAGCCTCAAAGCTGTAAATATAAAACTCTTTTCGCCTTCGTGCCTTTGTGGCTTGGTGGTGAAACCTCTTTGCGTACTGCCGGTGACTAAACAAAACTACTTCCTGGTTAGGACACCTGTTGGTTTAACCCATGCGGGCCTATTTAATGTTAATGCACACTAACTCCGTGACAGGGCAAACACAACCCTATGCCCGATCGTCTTCCACACCCGGCAGTGGCCCAGCCGGCAGTTGCCAATACGCTGGCACCTCGGCTGTGATGGTAAGCTGCTGGCGCTTCACCGGATGCACCAGAGTGATCTGCCGCGCGTGAAGCGCAATCCCCACCGGAAACCGAGCCGTGCCGCCGTATTTGACGTCGCCGACGATCGGGTGGCCGCAATGGGCCAACTGCACGCGGATTTGATGTTTGCGCCCGGTGTGCAGCGTTATCTCCAGCAGCGAGTTGCCCTCGAAAAGGCAAATCTGCCGGTAAGTCAGCTCCGAGCGCTGGGCGCCGGCGACATCCGGCCCTGCCACGCGCACCCGCCGGTGACGCCTGTCGCGCATCAACCAATCGACCAGCGTGCCGCACTCCGGCCGGATGCGCCCCTGGACGATCGCCCAATAGGTCTTCTGTACGCTGCGAGTGCGGAACTGCTCGGTCAGTCGCCGGGCGGCTTTCGAGTTCCGCGCCAGCACCACCACGCCGGTGACCGGGGCGTCCAGCCGGCTCACCACTCCCAGATAAACGTTGCCCGGCTTGTTGTAACGCTGCTTAATGTACTGCTTGGCCAGCTCCAGCAGGCTGCGCGTCTGCGGCTTGGCGCCCATGGTGGGCAACCCGGCCGGCTTGTTGACGGCCAGCAGATGGTTGTCTTCGTAGAGGACGGAAATCGCTCGGTCCACAGTCGGACGCAACGGCTGTTTGCAATACCTGCCCGGCACAACCGCGCCTGTACCAGCGCGGCAGGCAGAACAATTATAACGCGCCGGGGCGCGGCTGAAGCGTCGCTGGGTCCAAAAACTCGCCGATAACTTGTTGCACTATGCTGTTTCGTGGCCCATAATAGGCACGCCTGGCGGGTGTGCCGATGGGGTGACTGTGCCGCGCGTCGGTGCAGTCGGCAAGCAGCGTGCAGCAGGGGCTTCGATGGTTTCTGGAGGTCAGCAGGCGTGAGTACACTAGCAAACAACAAGGGTGGTTTCTCGCGAAGGGGGTTCATCAATACCGGCGTCAAGATGGCAGCCGCCGGCGCGCTGGCCGGGGCGACGCTGCCCGCGGTACATGCCGCCGAGGACAACACGATCCAGATAGCTTTGGTCGGCTCTGGCGGTCGGGGCACCGGTGCGGCGGCCGATGCGCTATCGACCAACAAGGGGCCTACCAAGCTGGTGGCCATCGCCGATGTTTTCGAGCATCGGGCGCGCGGCGCTTTCAACCAACTGCAAAAGCAGTTTCCCAAACAATTCGACGTGACCAACGACCGCCTGTTCGTGGGCTTCGACGCCTACCGCAAGGCGCTGGACTGCCTGCGCCCGGGCGACGTGGCCATCTTCGCCTCGCCGCCGGCCTTCCGCTGGGTGCATTTTGCTTACGCTATCCAGAAGGGGCTGCACGTGTTCATGGAAAAGCCGGTCACGGTCGATGGCCCTACCACCCGAAAACTAATCGAACTGGCCAAGCAGGCCGACCAGAAGAAGTTGAAAGTGGGCGTAGGGTTGATGTCGCGGCACAGCCGGGCCTTGCAGGAGCTTGCCCAGCGGATCGCCGATGGGCAGATCGGCGACATCATCTTGATGCGTGGTTATCGGGTACACGGGCCGATCGGGTACTTCGCTTCCACGCCAAAGCCGCCGAATATCAGCGAGCTGCGTTATCAGGTGCAGCGGTTCCATAGTTTTCTGTGGGCCAGCGGCGGCTGCTACAGCGATTTCTACATCCACATCATCGACCATTGCGCGTGGATGAAGGGCGCTTGGCCGGTCAAGGCGTTCGGGCTTGGCGCGCGGCATTATCGTAACGCCCCGGACGGAACGCCGTATGTCGATCAGAACTTCGACATCTACTCGGTCGAGTACCAGTTCGACGACAACACCACCTTCATCATGGACGGGCGTTGCATTAGCGGCTGCGCCGACCGCTACTACAGCTACGCCCAGGGCACCAAGGGGTTGGCGATCATTTCAGCCGGGGGCGATTGCGGGCAGCCGTCGCGGATCTACAAAGGTCCCGCCCCGAAAAGCAGCAACCTGCTGTGGGAATCGAAGGTTCCACCCGGCGAAGGAAACCCGTACCAAAACGAATGGAACGACTTGATGGAAGCCATCCGCCAGGACAAGCCGTACAACGAGGCGGAGCGCGGAGCGATCGCCAGCCTGGTGACTTCGATGGGTCGGATGTCGGCCCATACTGGCCAAGAGATCACCTACGAGAAGATGCTGAACCACGAGCACGAGTTTGCTCCCGGGCTGGACAAGCTGACCGACGACTCGCCCGCCCCGCTGCTGCCTGGGCCGGACGGCAAGTACCCGGTACCGCAACCGGGACTGAAAAAAGACCGCGAGTACTAGGCGGCTGGCCGGTGATGGTGCGTTTGGGCAAGTAGTTGGGCGGCGCGGCTGGCTTGGCCAGTCGGGGATATTGTCCAGCCGCCGACAGTACCAACCTGCCGATGCCGGCCCGCAAGAGTAGCAAATGCGCATCGCCAATTGCCGACTTGCCCCGATTGTGCCTGAGACGGTGGCTGTGTCGGGCCAAACACCAGCACGTGGGCAGGCCAACAGTGGCACCTTCCGCGCCGTCCAGTCGCGATTTACCCATTTGAGGGCATGTGTTCCAAGCAAGCCCGGTTGTCCGACCCCGATTGATTGTCCTGCCAAGAGATGACTTATAGGAGAAACGACCATGCAAGCGCGCAGTACCCGACGTGATTTCGTGAAGCATTCGGCCCTGGCGGCTGGGGCGACGATGGCCTGTAGCGTGGCTGCCCCGTATGTACTGTCGGCCCCCGAGCCGAGCAAGAAGCTGGGCGTGGCGGTAATTGCCGGCGACGGGATGGGCCAGTACAGCACCGGCGAGGCACTGAAGGAGCGGTTCGTAGCGCTGGTGGAAGTGGACGACGCGCGGATGGCCAACGTGATGAAGCGCGTGGAGGCGGCCGGCCAGAAGCCGAAAACCTATTACGACTATCGAAAAATGCTCGACGAGTG
The DNA here is from genome assembly GCA_938015445.1 of uncultured Pirellulales bacterium. GTDB lineage: Bacteria > Planctomycetota > Planctomycetia > Pirellulales > Thermoguttaceae > CALLPE01. The sequence continues at coordinate 17,259 of CALLPE010000002.1, read as the reverse complement.
CCATAAGGAGATCGACGTGGTGCTGATCGCCACGCCCGACCACCATCACGCCCCGGCGGCCATCAGGGCGATCAACCTGGGCAAGCACGTCTTCTGCCAGAAGCCGCTGGCGCACAACATCCGCGAGTGCTACGAGCTGGCCAAAGCGGCCAAGGAAAAGAAGGTGCTCACGCAGATGGGCAACCAGGGGCACTTCGGGGAGACGATCCGCCGGGTAGTGGAGTTCATCTGGGCGGGGGCCATCGGCAATGTGGTAGAGACGCACACCATCCTGGGCCGCAATTTCGGCGGCAAGGGAGGCCGTCCGCCCTCGAAACCGGTTCCGCCGGGGCTGCATTGGGACGAATGGCTCGGCCCGGCGCCCTACCGCGACTACCACGATGGCTTGCATCCCTTCTCGTGGCGCTCCTGGCGGCAGTTCGGCACCGGGACGATTGGCGACATGGCCTGCCATCATTTCGATGCCCCGTTCTGGGCGCTGAAGATCTACGAGGCTAAGCAGTGGACAGTGGAGTGCCTGCACACTACTGGCGGCAGCGAGGAGATGTTCCCGCAGGACAACGTGGTGGTGTACCACATTCCTGCACGCGGAAACATGCCGCCGCTAAAGTTCTATGCTTACGACCACGCGGGACTGAAACCCCAGATAATGATAGAGACCGAAAAGAAGTACGATCGCAAGTTTGGGGAATTCTGTTTGTTTGTGGGAGATCGGGGGATGATGGGCAGCGACGGTTACATCATTCCCCAGGAGAAGCACAAGGAGTTCAAGCAGCCCGAAAAGACGTTGCCCCGCGCACACGGCGGCCCGATCGAGGACCTTTACTGGGCGATTCGCAACGATGGCGTTCCCAGTTCGAACTTCGTGGATTCGGCCGCTCCGCTGACAGCGTTCGCGTTGTGTGGGCTTCTGGCCCAATTTGCCGGGGTGGGCAAGAAGGTGGAGTGGGATGTAGAGAAGATGCAGTGTACCAACATGCCAGAGCTGAACCAGTACGTGAAACGGGAATATCGCAAGGGCTGGGAGGTGTAACAGGAGCGAAGCGTGCGGCGCCGTAGCTTCGACAAGTTCATAATTCCCAACGTTTGAAGGCCCGCATCCCCACGTACATCACCCACACTGTGGTTGCGATTCCCAGCACCACGCCGCCGATTGTGCCGCCGATGAGCCACAAGCGGAACCATAACTGGAGCCGCAAGGATTCGGCCATCCAGGGGTGCGGGGCGGCATGGGCGAAGGTGCGGGCGGCTTGGTCGGCCGCCACAAGGAAGTGGTAAGGTAGGGATGTCAGCGCCAGCACCGTTACGATGTACATCGTGCTGAGCACCAGGTTCAGCGTCCCGCCAAAACCAGCGGCGATGCGGGCCGAAGATTCTTCGCGGAAATCGGGGAAGCGGGCGCCCAGGCCCACGGCGATCCCCGCCAGCCCCAAACACAGCACCAGGCAGCTTAGCTGGTGCGTCAGCAAGATGTTTCGTGGCACGCGCAGCGCCAAGTCGCTTACCAGTATCAAGGCGCAACAGGGAAAGGCTGCGCCGACGGCAGCGAATAGGAACTTGCTCCACAGTATGGCGTGACGGCCTAGCGGCAGCATCCCCAGCAGCCAAAAGCGACGCGCTTCGAGGCTCATCATGGGGAAGATGAAGCGGGTGGTAAACGTGGAAAGCAGCAATCCCACTACCGATAGATTGAGGAAGCTGACCATGTTCACCCAACCCGAATAGTGCAGGCTGTGGCTGAAACTGCCGATGTTCACGAAATACACCAACAACAGGCCGAAGAAGATGAAGAACTGCGACCACTGCACTGGGTCGCGGCGAAACAGGCGCAGGTCCTTGATGATCATCAGTCGCATCGGCCTGGGAACCAAACACAGCACACTGGCGGCCAGTCGGTCGATAAACGCGGAGTGCGGCCGGCGGTAGGCGGCGGTTCTGCCGGCGAGATTGCTATAGGCCGGGCGCAGCAACAGGCCCGCTACCCAAATCGCCACTTGCTGCCAGAACAGGGCATTGGAAATCAGCAGCCCCAACAGCAGCATCGCTTCCGACCAGTTGCCTTCCGCGGCAGAAAGCAGGCCGTTGGTAAGCCACCAACTGGGCAGCAATCGCCCTTCGCTGAAGCGCAGTCGGCTGAGCATCTGGTGCAACCAGCCCGGGGTGAGCAACTCGCTTTGCATTTCGGTAATCAATCCACGAATCAACACCGCCGCCGCCAGCACAGCGGCTGCGCCGATGAGGGCCAGCAGTATGCCGACGCCGCGGGGCAAATAGCGGATCAGCAACAGGCACAGGATCGCCCCCCAGGCCACCGGGATGTAAACGAAGGCCACGACCATCGGCAACAGCATCGCGTAGTAATACCACGGCACGGCCGAGATTACGCCGTAGGCCAGCAGCACAGGACTGCCCAGCAACACGAAGCCCCACGAGCTAAATACCAAAGCTTCTTGGAATTTGTGCAGGAAGACTCTTTCGGTGCGGGCGGGGATGGTCAGCAGAAAGGCAGTCTCCGGCGAGCGGAACAGCGAGCCGTAGATCAGCACGCCGGCCGAAAGCACCAGCATCAGCATCAGCGCCACGAAGAAACTGCCCAGCACGGTCTGCACGATCTGTTCGCGCCACTGCGGATGGGGAACTGCCGAATCGAGGAACATGAATCCTTCGGCAAACAGGCCGAACAGCCCAAACCAAAGAACCGTGCTGAGCACCAAGACTATCGAGAGCCGCAGCCGGGCCTGCGCGAGCAGTTGGCGGATACGAGCCACGACTATCCGCCGGCGCAACAGCCAAAAGGCGTGTGCTTCCGCTTGCGGCGTCAACAAGTCGCCGGGTTTAGCGATCAGCGTACTCACTGGATTCGGCAGTCCGAGATTCAAGGATCGCGTGTCTCGCGATCAGAAGTTCAGCTACCAACCTGTTCGCCACACAGCGCAGCCAGATACCGAGTTAACGCCTGCCAGAAACAGCAGAAGATACTGGCTGCAAACCACAATCTGATGAACGATAAAATGGGCCAAGTGCCAGATCAATGAACGATAAAATAAGCCAAGTGTTGGATCAATGATCGGGTGCCGACGAACCGGTGGCGGCCTCGGCCGATCGGTGCGGCAGGGGCGCATCGCCGTCGGGCTTGCAGGCCGGCTTGTCGCCGGGGGTTTCATACGGTCCGCGGCAGTCGGCCTCGCCCTGCCCGGCAGTTCCCAACAACTCCGCGGCGCGGCCCTCTGTGCCGCCAGGGGGCGCGGCGTCGGCAGCGGCGCAGTGGTGTTTCTGGGTGTCGGCAGGCTGATGATTGCCTTCGGTCAACTCCAGGAACAGTTGCTCCAGCGAGGTGTGCGGCAAGGCAAGCAATTGCTGGAGCTGGTCTTTGGTGCCCAGAAACTTTATCCGTCCCTGATCGACGATGCCGATGCGGGTAGCGATTTCCTCGGCCAGCCACAGCAGATGAGTGGACATCAACACGCTGGCGCCGGCGGCGGTGCGCGCGCGGAGCAAGTCTTTCACCAGTCGGCTACTGCGGGGATCTAGCCCGACTAACGGTTCGTCGATCACCAGCACAGGCGGCTGATGGAGGAAAGCCGCCGCAAACACTAACCGCTGTCTCATGCCATGGGAATAAGTTTCGATCAGCTCGTCCAAGAAGGTGCCCAGCTCGAGCTTGGACACCTGGTCGGCGATACGCTCGGCCAGCAAGGTGGAGGGCAGACCGCGCATCTGGCCCACGAACTCCAAGAACTCCCGACCGGTGAGCTTGTCGTACAGGAACGGCTGGTCGGGGACGTAACCGATCAGCCGCGCGGCTTCTCGGGGCGACTGGGCCACATCGTACCCGCACACGCGCACTGTGCCGCTGTCGGGGCGCAGCAATCCCACCAGCATTTTGATGGTAGTGGTCTTGCCTGCTCCGTTAGGTCCCAACAGGGCGAACAGCTCTCCTGGCCCGATGCTCAAACTCAAATCGGCTACGGCCACTTTGCGGCCGTAGCTGCGGGTGACGTTATGGAAATGGATCATCGGGTCTGTCAAGGCGGCAACCTCGCTTAGCGCCGGTCGTACGGGGTTCAATAGACCAGTATATCCGGGCGCCGGTAGCAAAGATAAGAAGCGCTTCGGCTCGAGTGCTGCTGGTTGGTCGGTAGTGCTACTGGTCGGTCGGTCGCCTGGCGGCCTCTTGCTGGTCGATCTGGCGGAGTCGCTCGGCCAGTCGGAGGGCTTGTTCGTCTGTCAGGCGTTCGAAGGTCAGCAGGGCGTTGAAGAAAGCGGTTTGTTGCTTCAGCACGGTTCCGTCGCGACGCACCCACAGTCTGCCCCGTTCGGCCCGACGGAACCCCATGCTGGCGCCTGCTTCGGGTCGAATGACGACCAACCACACGTCTTCTGTCTGTCCGTTCCAGGCCAGCGGCTCGAGAGCTTCGACTTTGGCTTCCAGCAGTTCGACTGGGTTGTTGGGCCGCAAGGGGTTGATGCTGGGGACTTTCCAGCTCCGGCCCATGTGCAGATTGGGCAAGCACACCTGGGGCGACATCTCGTCGCCCAGCAGTCCGTCGGTCGGAAAATACAACTCCTTGCGCTCCCAAGATCCGCCTGCCCGGACCGAAAGACTCATCTGCGGGCCTTCGATGGCCCCTTCCAGCCGGATGACCTCGCCCAACGGCTCCAGATGAACTAGGGAGTCGAAGGTTTTCAGTTTTCCCTGGGCGTCGAGCAACAGATTGCTTTGGGCGTCCATGTGTAAACTGCCGCGCAATACCTGGCTGCGGCGCAGTATCTCTCCGAGCAAGCCGGAAACCAATTCGTCCAGAGGAAGCTGCTCCAGCATCACCCGACTACGAATCTCCGCCGTATTGTCGGGATACTTTTGGGTGACGCTGACGGCCCAGCCCAGCGGATGCTGGTTGAGCGACAACTTCCAGCCCACCGGTTTGTTTTCCTCTTGGGCGGCCAATATGGCGCGGTAATTGGGCGGCTGGCCGGTCAGCAGTGGGGGCAACACCTTGTCAGCCAGCAGCCACGACATGCTGGCCAACCACAGGGCAACCACGGTCACGTTATACCACCGGCTGTGCATCGGCTAAGAGGCAAACTATTGCTGGCGATGTGAGACAAACTATTGCTTCCGATCGGGATGGTCGCTGTCCAGCAGCACTCGGCCCGCCTGGTTCTTCACCCGCGCATGCTGATACCCGTATGTTACCAGTTCCCCCAAACCGAACCGATAGCGGCCTTGCCTGGAGATCGATTCGGCCTTTTGGGCCAGTTGGTCCCGAGTTATCCGCTGCTGCCGGGGCAAAGCCAACAGAATCTTATTGCCTGCGTACTCCACGTCGAGGATATACAACTCGTCGAACACCTCTTGATAGGTACGCACCATCGAATCGTACAGCGGATTGGATAGCCGGCTCCATATATTGCCGGCTACAACGCCCGTCGGCTTTACCGCCTTGCGCACCGCCTGAAGGAACTCCTTGGTGGCCAGATGATAAGGAATACTATCGGAGCCAAAGGCGTCCAGGAAAATGATGTCGTACGGCTGCTGGCACTGTTCGATGAACTTCCGGCCGTCGGCCACGTGTGCCCGCAGCGTATCGTCCTCTTGAAAACCGAAGAACTGTTTGGCCACCGCGACCACATCGGGATCGATGTCCACTACGTCGATCATCATCTTCGGATAATGTTTGTGCAAGAACATCGGGATGGTGCCTCCGCCCAGGCCGACGACCAGCACCCTGTCGTGCTGTTCGGCCAAAGCCAGCGCGGCCAGCATCGAGCGGGCGTAAGGCAATTCGATATGGTCTGGGTCTCCGAGTTTGACCACGCTTTGCCGCACGCCGTTTTTCTCGAAATACAAGGTGCGCAGCCCGGAGTCGTCCTCGGTAACCACGATCGTGGTGTACGGCGATTTCTTTTCGTACAGTATCTTCTGATCGGCAACGGCCAAGGTGCACACGGCCAGAAAAACAGCCGCCGCCAACCACCAGGTGGCCCTAAACCACCAACCAGTCTGCATTCGCTGGCGCATAGCGTTGCCCTCCTCCTATGTTGAGCGGCAAGTCTCGGCCGGAGCCAACCAGTCGGCTACCCTGCCGCCGCCGTTGGGCATTTAACGAGCTGACACCTTCAGCACAGGTCAGAAACGAGCTGACACCCCCAGCATAACGAGGCTGGCGGTCAGAGGCAAGTTTGTGCTTTGTGGGGCAAGGTGGCAAGCTGGCAATGTGTGCCACGTCTGGCTGGCCCAGCCGTGCGTGTGGGCGGCACGGCTTGCCCAACCGTGTAAATGGGTAGCACTGCTGGTTTGTCCAATGGCTTGTCCACCCGGGCGTGCACACAGGCGGTAGACCATCGCCCGCACCACAGCGCGGCACTGGAGGATAAGCCGCCGCATCATCCAACCACGATTGCAGCGCAAGCCACCAGTGCCACCGAAGGGCCACTGGAGGACAATATTACAGTGTCAGGCAACCACTGGAGAACAAGCCTCCGGTGTTACCCAGCGCCGGCAGCGGTACACCCCGCCGATGGTAAACCGGGTGTTCAGGGTATTTCGACCCACTGACCGCGGCGGGCGCTATCCAGCACTGCATCGCAGACGCGTTGGGTGCGGAGGGCGGAGCGCATGTCGGGCTGGAACTTCGGTCCGCCTTCTAGGCTGGCCAGGAAATCGGCGAAACTGTTGGTGAACGTGTGCTCGTAGCCGATGGTGCAGCCCGGCACCCACCAGTGCTTCATGTACGGATGCTCGAAGTTGGTCACGTGGATGCGTTGCCAGCCGGTGAGATGGTCTTCGATCTTCTTGCCGGTCTGCGGGTCGGCATAGCGGAAGAACTGAAGGATGTGCGGATCTTCCAGGTCGAAGAACAGCGCCCCGCGATCGCCGTTGATTTCGAAGGTGTTGTAGTTTTTTCTACCGCGGGCGTAACGGGTGCTTTCGAAGGTGCCGATGGAGCCGTTTTCGAACTCGGCCAGGAACATGCAGGCGTCGTCGATATCGACCTTTTCCACTTTGCCGGTGTCGGCGTGTCGGCGTTCGGTGATAAAGGTTTTGGTGTAGGCGGTGACGCGGCGGATGGGACCGTTGATCCATTCGGCGGTGTCGATGGAATGGGCCAGCAGGTCGCCGGTCACGCCCGAGCCGGCCACCCGACTGTCCAGCCGCCACAGCGCCATGCCGCCCTGTGGCACATCCTGGCTGATGGTGTAATCCTGGTTGTAGGTGGCCCGATAGTGGAACACCTGCCCGATACGCCCCTCGTCAACGATCTGCTTGAACAGGGCGATGGCCGGCACGCGACGATAGTTGAAGGAGACCATGTTGGGTACGCCGGCCTTTTCCACGGCAGCCACCATTTCCTCGGCCTCGCGGACGTTCATGGCCAGCGGCTTTTCGCACACCACGATTTTGCCTGCCTCGGCGGCCGCAATGACGCAATCGTGGTGCATGTGGTTGGGGACGCATACATCCACCAGGTCGATGTCGTCGCGGGCGACCAGCTTGCGCCAGTCGGTTTCCACGATTTCGTAGCCCCAGCGGGCGGCGAACTCGTCGAGCTTCTTGCGGTCTTCCTCCCGCCCGTAGCAAGCCTTCAGTACCGGCTTGTGTTCGCGGGGAAAGAAATGGTTGACCTGCAACCAGGCGTTCGAGTGGGCCCGGCCCATAAAGCCGCAGCCCAGCATGGCGATGTTCAGGCGTTTGGACATGACGATGGCACCTCCGAAAATACTCTTGTTGCTGAAAGCTGAATAGAACCATTAGCAACCGCGCAGTCTCACACGGCGGCTACTCCACCCAACCGTGGGCATCGCGCACCGATACCATTACCCGCAGGATGTCGTTCCATGTGTCGCGCTTGAGCATCACGGCGTTGGGGAACATGCAGCCGTCCCAGCAAATGTGCCGGAAACGCTTGGTCAACTGGCCGGTTTCGTCGCGCAACCAGTATCCGGCGTGGCGGGGGATGTCCAGCTTGCCGTTGGGATCGTTGGGCAGACAGTGTCGCCCGGTCTTATCGTGCGAGCCAGAGCCATGTACGGTGGCGTCGTTCTGGGCAACGTGGAAGTCGATCGTCCACGGGCGCAGCGCATCGGTCAGCGTCTTGTACGCCTGGTCGAACCGCTGTTGGTCGCGCCAGTCGAAGTCTTCCGGCAGCAGGGCGTCTTCCGGGGCGTTGTAGCCCAGCAGGTACAGCATCGTATGGGCCATGTCGGCCTGGAGGCCGAGGGTTTCGGGGCGATCGACCATCTCCAGCAGTTGGAGCATGCGCTTCCAACTGTGCATGCCGCCCCAACAGATTTCCCCCTCGGCGGCTAGCCGCTCGCCGTGGTCTTGGGCGATCTTGCAGGCCTCGCGGAAGGTTTCGGCGATACGTTTTTGGTTTTCTTGCGGGTCTTCCAGCCAGGCCTCGACGCTGGAAGCCGAGTCGATGCGTACCACGCCATTGGGGCGAACGCCCAGTTCGCGTAGGCGCATGGCTACGTGGCAGCCTTTGCGGACCTGTTGGAGGAACTTGCGCCGGTCTTCGCTGCTGCCCAGGGCCGGCCCGCCGCCGGTCGGCCCCCAGATCGGCGCAACCACGGTGCCGATGTCCAAGTTGCGCTGCCGGGCTTTTTCGGCCAGGAGTTTGATTTCGTCTTCGCCGCCGTCGATGTTGATGTGCGGCAAATACAGGAACAGGTCGAAGCCGTCGAACTTCACCCCTTCGAACTCGGCACCGGCCGTCAGGTCGAGCATGGTATCCAGGTCGATGGGCGGTTCGCCCCCGTCGCCTTTGCCCACCACGCCCGGCCAAGCAGCATTGTGAAGCTTCGGGTAGTTGTTCACATGGTCGTCGGACATCACGTCACCTCCGGTTGGTTGTTGGTAACCGCGAATGCTTTCGTTGCCCATTTGGCGGTCCGTACGGCCGATTGGGCCACAGCTCGGCCATGCCGTGTGGGGCCACACGTCCCCACAGGCGACCGTTTGCAGTCGATCGCCAAAACCAGCGCGCTACCGCCGACCGATCGAACGCCCCGTTCCGGCGGCCCGCCCACACACCCCGCTCGAAACGCCGTCTGGAACTGTCCAGCCCCAGGCCGGAGTTTACTGCCAACTAACAACAGCGTGGAAATGAACTCCGCTGGCACGCTGCGGCCGAAGGCCGGAGTTTACTTCTTCTTGCGGTGATCGCCGATCTTGGGCATGTTCTTGTGAACGTTCGGTCCGAAGTAGCGCAGGCCCACCAGCGGTTCGCCGCCCAGGTTCTCGATCACCACGCCTTCCTGTGCGGCTTCGGCGGTGATGAACACCTCGTCCCAGGTTTCTTCGCCAAAGCGGATCATCACCGGCGCATGAATCGTCAGCACGCCCATCTTCCCGTAGCCCTGCACGGTGATCCAGCCGCTGGCGCCTGGATCGCGCAGCACGCACTTAGCGCCGGGCATGACGGTCAGCTCTTTGGCCGAAACCAGTTGTTCGCCGTCGAAGTGCCCGTAGTCGATCCACCGGTCGGTGTATCCGGGACCAGAGCACTCCTCATCCACGATAGGCTCGATGTAGTTATGCTCCTTGAAATACGGATCGACGTTCTTCTCCCAGTCGAGCTGATCGACCAGGAAATCCAAGTCGTTGTGCTTGTCCGGCGGAACATCCTTGACCAACAGTTCCCAGGGCACGCGCCGGCCTTCGACCAGCGATTGATACATGCCGAACACATCCGAACCCCATTGCGGTTCGTAGGTGCACATCGAGCCGGGGGCGTGGAGCACTCCGGCGGGGATCATCCAGCCGGTGCCGGGCTTTAGCCGGTAAGCCTTCGACAAGTCCAATATTCCATTGTCGCCTTTGTTCCAGTTCTCCAGGCAGCGACGGACATCTTCTTTCGTGGTGCCCGGCTCCAAGCCCATAAAAGTGTAGTCGAAGTGGTTTTCGGCGTTATTCAATTGCGGCGGGAAGTAGTAGCATTCCGGTTTGCCTTGCTGCTTAGTCAAGGCAGCATGCTCGTGCCGCTGGTGCATGTGATGGGGGATAGGGCCCATGTTGTCGAAAAACTTCGCGTACACCGGCCAGCGGCGATACTTCTCCCAGATTTCCTGGCCGATGAGCCGCGGCCCAGCTTCTTCGACTGCGTCGCGCAGCAGGAACCGCTGGCCCTCGAAGACGCAATAGCTGAGGCCTTCGTCAGGCTCGCGGTTCTCGTTGGCTGCCTCGGTGGTGCTGGCGAACCACCGCTCGTCGATGCCGCCGCGGTGCGTGCCCAGTGCGTACCAATCCGTCGGCGCCAGCTTGATCCGCTTGCCGGGGTGCAAGAAACTGCGCGGCACCCAGGTGGGCGTCAAACGCAGAATGCCTTTGCCGGCGTCCAAAGCTAGGTCCAGAATCTTCGCCACATTATCCCGTTTGACAACTGGTGAGGCGCACATGATACTCGCTTGCTCCTATTGCTGAAATGTAATGCCCGAGCCACCGTATTGCTGACATGTAATGCCCGATCGACGCTAGACTGGTTCCACAACCGATTGCTTGTGCAATGGCCAAAGCCGAACTGTGGCAGTGCAAGTGCCCCTTTTTTATTGCGCAGCGGCGCACTTGACAAGTCACCCGGCAGCCGATCGGCGCCCGGGCACCCGATTGCTGCCTGAGAGCCGCCGCTGCCTCAACCAGCCGCATCGCCGCGGCTCTGCAGCTTGTTCCAAGTGGGCAGTGTGAACAAACCGCTAAGGCGGCTTGCGCGTGGATGACCTTCGGAGGGATTTGCTCACTCGCGCCCCAGCAAGCCCCGCACCCATAAGCGAAAGATCAACCATACCGCCGAAACCGCTTCAGCCACATTGATCTTCGATCGCCCTGCCTGGCGATCGACGAACACGATGGGCGTTTCGGCCAGTCGAGCGCCGCTGCGCCGTAGCCGCCAAAGTATTTCTTCCAGAAAGGCGTAGCCGGGCGATAGTACACGATTCAAATCGACCCGCCGCAGCGCCTCCACGCGATAGCAACGAAAACCACCACTGCAATCCCGAACCGGTAGTGCGAGCAGCAAGCGGGCGTAGGCGTTCACCACACGGCTCATCAGCCGTCTTGGCAGCGGCCAGCCTTCCACAGCGCCGCCAGGTACATAGCGCGAACCGATGACCACATCGGGGGGGACATCCTTTTCCGCCGGCTCGTCGGCCCCGGACGACGGCCGCTGCATACGCGCGAGCAGTTCCGGGAGGAAGCGCGGCGGGTGGCTGAAGTCGGCATCCAAGGTGACGGCGTACTGGTAGCCGTGGTCGATGGCATATCGCAGTCCAGCTACCAGGGCACTGCCCAAGCCAAGCTTGCCCGGCCGATGCAGACACCGCAGCCGGGCATCCTCCGCAGCTTGGCGATCGCACCACGTGCCGGTTCCGTCCGGCGAATTGTCGTCAATGACCAAGATGTCGGCCTCTGGGCAGTAGTGGCGGATTTCGCCGACCAGGGGCGGCAGATTCTGGATTTCGTTGTAAGTGGCGATTACCACTAAGGTTTTGCCATCGCTGCACATTGCTGCCTTGGGGGTTCAGCTTGGTGCGGTCACTCAGAGTAATGCGATAAACACGTCTCTTAGAGTAATGCGAAAAAAACTGGTCGTCCCCGATTTTAAGCCATTTTGTGCATCGTGGGCTACGACACGCGACTGCCAATATACTCGTAAATTGATTCGGCTGGTAATACATGATTGGGCTGGTAATACATGTAAATTGATTGGGCTGGTAATACATGGCCGGCAGGTCTATCGGTTGCTTTCCATAGCAAGCGGCGTAAGGATAGGCAACACAAATCGAATTCGGGATTGGGAATGTTAATCGCCATAAACATGGGAAACAATTTACCTCGTCAGGTGTTTAATATCAGGGCGAGCATTTCGCTGCGGTCGACTGTGCGCGCAAATACGCCGAGCAACACATTGCTGGAAGCTGTGTAATACGACTTAAGCCAACATGATCCGACGATATTCGCAAAGTCAATCCCGAAGGCCTAGGCGTATCAAGAGTGGCGATAACCAATGTTTAGCGAAGACAAGCGAAGATATCAGCGCGATGGAAATTAGGTAGGTTTGCCGCACAGCCGTTCTGCTGGCGCAGGTCCGATGACTACCCAGGCTGCTCGTCGATACTGGCTTTAAAGTGCTGGTCGTTGGGCCGTTTAAGAGCAAATTGCTTGGCGGAGGAAATCCGGGTTCGGTAACATAAAAGGTAAGGCTGGTCGTTGGTGTAACCGTCCTTACGGACCCTACACTGGAAGCGTCCTCACGGACCTTGGCCTGATAGGGAAAAGCCATGTGCAAGTCGATTGAAAATCGGACTGCCGTATCGAGGTTGCTTGCCGCCAGCGTGCTGTTGCTGGCAGCGACCGATCGCGCGCTGTCGGCACCGGCGGCCGTGCCCGAACTGGTGGGAATAGTCGCCGTCGCAATGGAACCAGATGTCGCAGATCAGTTGCAGCTTACCGAGGACCAGCGATTCAAACTCACCGTGCTGTGCGAGCTGCGCGAATCGGCGGCGGTTGGCTTGCGCGAGAAGCTTAAAGAACTCCCGCCAGCCGAGGCGGAGGCCAAACTGGCCGAATTCCGTGCCGAGTCGGAGAACAAAGCTAGGGCGATACTGACCGCGCAGCAATGGGCCGCGCTGGAGCGAATCCGACTGAGCCGGTTGGGACTGGCCGCTTTGAGCGAACCGGCGGTGGCTGAACAGCTAGTGCTCAGCGCCGAGCAGAAGCAGCAGGCGGCTGCTGTGTTGAAAGAGCGACAAGAGCGGCTTTCCCGCGGCGAACATCCGCAAGTGGTGCGCGGCGAGACCGAGCGCAAACTGGCCGCGCTGCTGACGCCGCAGCAGCTTAGGGCCTGGGAGGCGATGGTTTCGTCAAACGCCCCGGTTACGGCCGGAAAGACCGCGGCCGAAGGCCCCTCGGCCGCCACGCCGTCAGCCCAAGCAGCGCCGCCCTCCACGCCCGAGGGTCATACGCCCCAACCGCAACCGCCTGTTGATAAATCCGTTGCTAAATCCGATGAGCCCAAGGCGGCGCCGGACCAACCGGTAGCGCAACCGCCTGGGGCAACTCCACCGGAAGACGAAGATGGCGAACTAGCGCAGATGCTCGAACAGTTGGCCAAAGACCCCACGGCGCCAGCCGACAAAGAACCGGTGCCGCCCGCCCCGGGCGAAAAGCCCACGACCGAAAAACCAGCGGTGGCATCGCCGGCGCTGGGCGAAGCGCGGGCGGCGGGCGAAAGGCCAGCACAGGGCGAAACGCCGGCGCCGCGTGAAGAACAGCCGCCGTACAAACTACCGTCGGAAAAACCGGCCAAGGCGGAACCCGAACGAATAGCATCGCCGGTTGCCGGCCCGGCGACCACGCCCAAACCGGAAGCCCCGTTGCCAGTAGATGACAAGCAGGTCAAGCTGCGTTTCAGCTTCCGTTTCGCTCCCTGGAAGGAGGTGCTGGAATGGTTCGCCCGCAGCGCGGGGCTGTCGCTGGTGACCGACGTCGTGCCTCCTGGCACGTTCAACTACACCGATACGCGCGAGTACACTCCTGCCGAAGCCATCGACGTGCTCAACAGCATCCTGCTCACTAAAGGCTACACGCTGATCCGCCGGGACAAGGCCCTGATGTTGGTTCACATCCAGGACTTGCACGAGGGGGTCTCGCGTAACCTGGTGCGCGTCATCGGCCCCGACGAGTTGCAGTCCATAGGCGAATCGGAGCTGGTCAGCGTGCTCTTCCAGTTGGAGCGTGTAACGCCCGAGGAAGCCGAAACGGAGATCAAGAAGCTGCTCGGTCCGCAAGGTTCGATAATCACCCTGCCGCGCACCAGGCAGTTGCAGGTCACCGAAATCGGCAGCCGGTTGCGGGCGATACAAGCGGTAATCAAGCGGATCGACGAGGAGCCGTTCGGACTGAGCAGCGGCGAGTTGCGGACTTTCGACGTCAAACACCTTACGCCGGAAGAGGCGCTGGGAGTGATCAAGGCCTTCATGGACATCCCCGCCGACCGGGCCGGTGCGCCGGACAATTCCATCCGCTTTGCTGCCGATCCGGCCGGCAAGCGCATTCTGGCCAGCGGACGGCCGGAGAGGTTGAAACGGGTACAAGAGATTCTGGCACTGGTCGATGTGCCCAAGCCCGGCTCGCAGCCGACGATCGAGGAGACTCCCCAGCTCGAAGTTTATCCGATCACCGATGCCGATCCGCAATCGGTGCTGGCCGTGATGCAAACCCTGCTAGCCGGTATGCCGGATGTGCGCTTGACGATCGATCCGCGCACCGGCAGCCTGGTGGCTTTGGCACGCAAAAGCGAGCACATGACCATCAAGGCCACGATCGAGCAGTTGCAGCGCGACAGCCGCAAGCCGGAAGTCATCCAATTGCGACGGGTGGACCCTGAGAAGGCGGTGCTGGCGATCAACAAGCTCTTCGGCGGTGGGGGCGACAGCAAGACGCCGGCCAACCCCAACGCCCCCGTGGTCGATGCCGACCCAGTCGCCCGACAGCTTTATATCCGCGGCACCAATGCCCAGATCGAACAGATCCGCACCCTGCTGCAAAAGATGGGCGAGGACGAGACGGCCATGGCCAGCGACGCCGGGGCGACCGTCAAGACGTTGCCGCTGAAGGGCCGCTCGGCCATTTATGCTCTGGAACAGATGCAGGAAATATGGCCTGCCGTTCGGCCGAATAAGATTCGCGTGGTTGCCCCAGCCTCCGACATCCCTGCGGTGCGGCCCAGTGCCGAGGAAGCCGAGCGTCCGCCGATTCGGGAGAAGGGCCAGAGGCCATCGGACCAGGCCGAAGAACCGCCCGGCGGCAACAACCAACCGACTCGTGGCCCGGCGTCGATGCCTGCTCCCTCAGCGGCTCGGAGCCAGGTCGACAAGTCGGCGGCCGCCGATTGGCCGGTGCGCTTCATGCTGGTCTCGGAGCCGGCACGTGAGCCGGACAGGCCGTCGTCTGGTGTAGCAGTGCCCCGTGCGCCGCTGAGCAAGGCTGCCCTCACCAGCGAGGGGCCTTTGCCCGAAGGCGCCGCGGATAACCCCAGCGGAAAGTTGGGGCAGTCGCAGCTCCAGTCGGCTCCCAGCGGCACTCGCAAAGAGCCGCCGCCGATCATCGTCGTTCCTGGCCCCAACGGCCTGATGATCGCCTGCGAGGACCCCGAGGCCCTGGCCGAGTTCGAGCGAATCCTCAACGAGCTTACCACTGGGCTTGCTTCGGCTGGCCCCGAGATCACCATCTTCTACCTCAAGCACGCTAAGGCAGCCACGGTCGCCGAGACGCTGGAACACATCTTCGGCATATCCACCGGCGGAGGTGGTGGGCCAGGGATGGGTCCTGGTGGCGGGGGGCCTGGCGGGCTGTTCGGCAGCATCGCCGGCGCAGCCTTAGGCGACGTGGGCGGCGGAATCCTAGGGAGCCTGCTGGGACTGGGGGAAAGCGGCACCATCCAACCTACCGGCTCTATCCGCATCACCCCCGATGCCCGACTCAATGCCCTGATCGTGCAAGCCAATCCCGTCGATCTGGACAAAATCGAGCAGATACTCAAGATTCTCGACCAAAAGGAAAGCCCGGAAGAAATCCTCGTTGTGCCCAAAGCCAAAATCATCGCCCTGAAGAACATGCAGGCCGAGGAAGTGGCCCAAATCCTCAGGGAAGTGTATCAGGACCGCATGGTGTCTGCCCCCGGACAAGCGGCCCGACCGCCCACCCCACAGGAATTCATGCAATTGCTCGCCGGCGGTCGAGGTGGCCGCGGCGCACGCGGCGGCACCGGCGGACGTGCTGCCGAGGAAGTACAGCGGATGACCGTGGGCGTCGATACCCGCACCAATTCGATCATCCTGGCCGCCCCGGAACCGCTGTTTACCGAAGTGGCCCAACTGATCGAGCAGGTCGATGCCGCTGCTGGCAAATCGAACCAAACCATGCAACTTATTACCCTGCACAGCGCCAGCTCCGATACCGTCCAGCAAGCCCTGGCTGCTATGGTGGGCGATGCCGTGCAGTTCGGACGTAGCTATTCCCGCGTCCCTGGCGGCGCACGGCAGCAGATCACCGCACGCCGTCCGGGACAAACTACGATGGGCGGACAAACCATGCCCGGGATGATGGGCGGCATGGGCGGTATGCAGGGAATGATGGGTACCCGAATGGGCGGCATGGGAACTATGGGCACAATGGGCGGCGGAGGGTTCCGAGGCACTACCGGCACCTTCCAGCCGGGCAGTGGATTCGCTGCCCCCATGGCAACCCAACCTCAAGCCCCTGCTGCCGCCGCTGGACAAGGAATGCAACCTCGGTTTACCCCAGGAGCGGGAACGGGGACTGCAACGGGCGGAAGAACCGGCACCGGCGGAAGAACCGGCGGCCGAACCGGCGGCGGACGCACCAGTGGTTTCGGCGGCGGCGGACGTTAATGTGTCGCCGACGCACCCTTGGAAAAAAACCACCGCTGAAGATGGCACGCGGTAGGCAACCCGCTTGCATTTCTCATAAGTGGCTTATAATAGAATACAGGTCGCTGGCCGATTTTGCAGCGCTCTAACAGATAGGCCCGGATGGCGGAATTGGCAGACGCGCAAGGCTCAGGACCTTGTGGCCCCTTAAAGGCCGTGGAGGTTCGACTCCTCTTCCGGGCATTGGCGTCTGGGCAGGCACTTTTAGACGGCAGGCCTCAACAGGGCATCACTGGGCAGCTCTCGGATGGCCTGGGCCTTGCATCACCCCAAGCCGCCGGTCTGACCTTTTGATAACTGGCGTTTTATAGTTTCGGGCCAATCGATAGTGCCGGTTCAGCCCGCCGGCCCAACCTCTCGACAAGCGCGGCTCAACCGCCGGGTCCACACCATCGACAAGCTTGTCTGTCCCAAGGATCAAACCGCGCAGTAAGCCTGATAAATCCCGGGGGCTAAACTCTCGACAATCACTATCTCTCTCAGGGTGGACCGATACCACCTTTTGGAGCTTGCCCATTGGAGTTTACCCCAAGTTGATTTCTCCAGGTTTTGTTACTGGCTTTGCACTTGCGGCAATTTACGGTGCCCCGAGCGACTGGTCGAGGTATTTAACTGCTCGAGGTATTTAACTGCTCGAGCTGTTTAACTGGTCGAGGTGTTTAAGCTGATAGCCAAAACGCAACGGTGCTATCAACGCGAGCAGTGCGCGCCGAAGTACATGTAGTCG
Source organism: uncultured Pirellulales bacterium (assembly GCA_938015445.1). Classification (GTDB taxonomy): domain Bacteria; phylum Planctomycetota; class Planctomycetia; order Pirellulales; family Thermoguttaceae; genus CALLPE01. The sequence continues at coordinate 80 of CALLPE010000002.1, read as the reverse complement.
AAGCACTTTAAGCGGTCACACTTATTCGTGTTAGCCCAACACTTGGTAAGCTCCGGCAGGCCCCTGGCTTGACACTGGTC
>CALLPE010000001.1 GCA_938015445.1 uncultured Pirellulales bacterium | reverse complement strand
GTCGTTGGCTCGAACTGCCACCCCCTCGCACCAAGGACCCGCCAATGCGCATCCAAGTCACCCAGCCGTTGTTCGCCTGGGACGAACTGGAAGACAGCCCCACCCTCAAGACGATTAAACAACTCCTGGAGGTCATTCCTGACGGGGATTTGTTGGACGGGCTCCAGGCGGCTCGGGGCAGAGGACGCGACGACGTTCCCGTGCGTGTGGCCTGGGGCGTGCTGGTGCTGAGCGTGGCCCTGCGTCATCCCTCGATCGAGGCCTGCCTGGGCGAACTGCGACGCAACGAGTCGCTGCGGAAGTTGATCGGCATCGAGTCGGAGGAGGCGGTGCCACAGGCGACGAAGAAGTTCGAGCGGTTGTACAAGGGGCGCACGGCGGTGGAACGGGTGATAGGACGGCTGAAGTTTTCTGGGGGGCCGACGACGGGAACCTGACGGGCAGCCGCCGGTTTTTTGCCTTGCTGGGGGTGATCCTGGTGGTGCATGCGGCGTTTGCCACCTTGCTGGCCATGGCCCCGCGATGGGAAGGGACTTTGGGGCAGACGAAACTCACACCTATCGCCCAGGCCTTGTATGGGCGGGTGAGGGCTAAGGTACCGCGTCCACGGAGGAAGAAACGGCTGAGGAGGCGTGAAAAACAGCATCGTCTGCGGTTGGTGGGCTAAACACCGCCGTGGAGAAACCCACTTTGTCGCGGCGGTGGATGGGCTCCAGACCGGGTTAGGGCGTGGCGGCGAGGCCGTGCGCCTCTAAGTTCAGCGACAGGGGGCGGCCCGCGGCCGTTGGCTGCGGCCGCAGGCCAGACGTGGGGCAATTCTGGAGGCGTGCCTGGCTCTAGAGGCACGGCCGGGGTCGTCTTACCTCCGACGGCTGGAGGAAAGTTGGTCCCTCCCTTGCTACGCAACTTCTACCCCTTTGCCTCCCCCGCCTGCTTCCACCTGCAACGCAACCGGCTGCCGTCAATGGTCGAGCATTCGATCTGCTGTTATCATCGGCTACGGGGAGTAACCATGCGGATTGAGCGGCACCGTAAGCAGCAGTACTGCAAATGTCCTGCGAATAGTGAACGTTCCCGGCCCTCGGAATCGCTCGAAATTCGCCAAAAACCGGCGCCGGAGCACTTTCGCATTTGGTGGGTCTGTCAGGGCAAAGTTTGCTCACTGCTGGGCCAGTTCCGCCAGCACATACGGCCCCTTGGGGATTACTGCGATGGTGGCACTGGGGCCGTACTCGGCAAGACTTTCGGCCACGGCAGCTTCGACGCTTTGTACTGGTTCTACGAATAGGCGCCGCAACTGCTCGGCAGGCAACCGGTTGCAGTACACTTTGATCTTGGCCTGCCTGGCCACCTTGGCCATCTCTTCCAATTGCCACTGGTCGAGCGTGAAACTGCTCTTGCTGAGCAGCCGCTCGAAGAACACGTCTAGCGATGGATTTTCCTCGAAGAGCCGCTGGAACTCCGGGCTGCCGATGCCCTCGCTCATCTCGGCGGCCAAGATTATCGTTCCCCCGGCGCGGACGATGGGCAGCGCCGCTACCATGCCTTTGATCGATTGGTAAAACGTGGCGTCCAGCGGATAGCCTGCCGCGGTAGTGACCACTATATCGACCGGCGCGGGCAGCGTATCGCGGACAACACGTCGGGCAGTCGCCACGCCCTGGTAGAAAGCGGCCTCCATGTCGCCGGCTACGACTTTCAGCACTCGCCGCTGGGCGTCGATTACCACATTGACAATGAAATCGCAGCCTGCCCTACGACCGATATACGTGTTCTCCTCATGCACCGGATTGCCCTCCAGGCATCCCGCCCGGGCATTAGGGTGCTCTAGAAAATCCGGGCCGTGCCACACCTTGACCGTTTCCAGGGCTGCCAATCCCGGACAAATCAACTTCCGCCCGCCAGAGAACCCGGCCATCAAGTGCGGCTCGATCAGGCCGGTGGTGATCTTCAACTCGGCGTTTACGTATCGGCTGTCGATCCAGATCGGCACGCCGCGCGGCGTCTGTCCCAGATAGGTGTGGGAAGACAAGTCACGCCCGTCGTGGTTTTCGATGCGATAGTTCTCCACCACATATTGGCCGAGCATTTCGAGCAGTTCATGGCCGCGGTTAGGGCGGTGAAGTCCAGTGGCTACTAGGATGAGGATGTCTTCGCGCCGGAGCCCGGCCTGCTCCAAGCGCCTGAGCAACGGGGGCAGCAAAAGCGAATTGGGCACTGGCCGCGTGATGTCGCTGACCACCACACAGGCGTTGCGGCGTTGGCGGGCCAGCGCCAACAGCGGCGCGGTTCCGATCGGATCGTCTAACGCCCGCTCGATAGCCGCGATAGGATCGGCCAGCGGCTCGGCAGCCGAGTACTGGAGAATCTTCACCACGTGGCGATCAGGCAGCTCTACCTGTAGCCCGGTTCTACCGTATTCCAAACATATCCGCATTGGATGCCGATCGCGCAGCATGGGTTGAGCGCAAGACGCACACGACTGGCCACAGCGGCGCAGCCGGTGTCACCCCGACTGAGCCGAGAGCACAACACTCGATTTGGAGTTTTCCTCCGGGGTGTGACCATGCACTGGTGGCCGCGATCGCCGCGGACCGCAGGCGCGGGTCGGCGCCACTTACCGCTGCTGGCGTCGCCGTGGCTACAAGGCAGTGCAAAGGCAATGCATGGGGCGCGCGGGCGCGACTGCGCTGCACCGGTCACTTTTTCTTGGCGGCGGCAGCACCGGCTTCGGCGTCCTCTTCTTTCTTCTTCTTTTTCTTCTTAACAGCGATCTTATACACCCGAACCTTTGGCAAACCCAGGGGGCTGTCGCCTTCTTTCCAGCGATCGGCGCTTTTGAGTCGCGCGATGCGCTCGCCGCGGGTCAGAACGCTGCGTACCCGAACCAATCCGCGCCGTATTCGCAAACTTTTGTCCATCGTCATGGTCGCATTGCTCCTGTGCCTTGCAGGCACATTGCACGAAGCTCGGATTTCCCGAGCCGGCATCACCCTGCCAAACCCTGCCGACTGCCCCCTGCAGGACTCGAACCTGCGACCCACTGATTAAGAGTCAGTTGCTCTACCGACTGAGCTAAGGGGGCCGATCAATCAACTTCCCGCCACAGCCACAGACACTGCACCGGCAAACCCTGTGGCTTCGACCACCGGTCGACCATTAAATCCTACCAATCCTGGCAGACGACGCAAGTTCGACTGCCGTGCCGGGCCGCAAGGTTTTCGCATGCGGCATACGCTGCTGCGATGCGGATAGGCCCGACGATTGCCAGCCAGGTCGGCGTCCGTCGCGCAGCACGAGGCTTGCTGCCGATTCTGATGACTTTCCGGCTGTGCGAAAGCCGAGCGTTGCAGTCGCCACTGTGGTGATTTCGGCTATTCCTCCTCTTCTTCTTCGAGTTTTGCTTTGGCGATGATCTCCTGCTGGATGTTGGGCGGGACGATATCGTAGTGGCTGAATTCGATGTTGTAGCTTCCCTGGCCGCCGGTGATACTAGATAAGCTTCGGGCGTAGGTGGTCACTTCGGCCAGGGGCACTTCGGCGATTACGGTTTGCAAGTCCCCGCCGGCCGAGTCCATCCCCAGCACGCGGCCGCGCCGGCCGGACATGTCGCTGTTGATATCGCCCACGTATTTGCTGGGCACGGTGACTTCTATGCGTACGATCGGTTCCAGCAGGGCCGGCTTGGCCTCCAGGAAGACTTTTTTGAAGGCCATCGAGGCAGCGGTTTTGAAGGCCTGCTCGGAGCTATCGACCGGATGGTGTTTGCCGAAGAACACTTCGATACAAATATCTTGCACCCTGTAGCCGGCGATCACGCCCCGTTCCAACCGGTCGCGGAATCCTTTTTCCACAGCGGGCATGAAGTTGCCGGGAATCGCCCCGCCGACGATCGAATCTATCCACAGGAAGTTATTTTCCTCGTCGTAGTGGATTTCCTTCATTGCGGGGAAACGGGCCTTGGTGGCATACTCCTCGATTTTGACGTTCTTAGGCAGCGGGAACATGCGGATGTGTACTTCGCCGAATTGCCCGCGACCGCCCGTCTGCTTCTTGTGCCGGTACATCCCTTCGGCGGTAGCTTGGATCGTCTCGCGGTACGGGATTTTCGGCTCTTTGGTTTCGATTTCCACCTTGTCGCGACGCTTGAGCCGCTCGCGGATGATCTGCAAGTGCAGCTCGCTCATGCCGGTGATGACCATTTCTTTGGTTTGGGTGTCCAGCTCGCGGCGGAAGGTCGGGTCTTCTTCCACGATCTTGCTCAAGGCACCGGACAATTTGGCTTCGTCGCCGCGGCTCTTGGGACTTACGGCCAGGCCGACCATCGGCGTGGGGAATTGCAACGGCGGCATGGTCAGTTCGCCCAGCGAACTGCCGGTTTTCAGCTCTTCGGTCTTGGCAATGGCCACGATTCCGCCCGGTCCCACCTCGTCGATCTGCTCGGTCTCGTCGGCCTGCACTTCCAGCAGGGGGCCGATCTTCACCCCTTTACGAAAGCCAACCATCGGGGCGACGCTATCGCGCTTCAGCGTGCCGCTGTAAACGCGGACAAAAGACAACTTTTGAACATACGGGTCGATGCGCGTCTTAAATACTTGCGCCACCAGCGGGCCAGCCGGATCGGGCAGAACATCTACGGTCTGGCCGGCCCCGTCCACCGCAGTGCGTTTTACCATGTCCACCGGCAGTGCGCAGGCAGCCAGCACGTCGAGCAGCTCGGGTACGCCGACGCCCGTCTTGCCCGAACAGCACATCACGGGGATTAGGCTTCCTTCGGCCACGGCCTTGGTCATCAATCGTCCGATTTCTTCTTCGGAAGGCGGGATACCCTCGAAGTAGCGCTCGGTGGCTTCCTCGTCCACCTCGATGATCGATTCCAACAGCGAGTCGGTCAGTTTCTTCGGATCGACCACCGCGCCGGACAGATCGGCCGGCGGCTTCAAAACGCTCGCCACGCCCCGGAACTCTTGCCCCAGACCAAGCGGAACGTTAACCAACTTGCACGCTTTGCCGAACATCTCCTGAAGGCTTTCCAGCAGATGCGGGAAGTCGATGTTCTCCTGATCCATCTTGTTGAGCACCACAAAGCGGCCCAGCCCGGCTTTCTTGGCTTCGGCGAACACCCGACGGGTGTTGACCTCGATGCCCGCCTGCGCGTTGATGACGATTACCGCCGTTTCCACGGCACGCAAGGCGCAGATAGTTTGCCCGATGAAGTCGGGGTAGCCGGGGGTATCGAACACCTGAAACCGCTTGCCGCCATAGTTGAAATGCACGAGCTTGGCTTCGATGGTGTATTTGTGCTCTTTTTCTTCCGGATCGAAATCGCAGATGCTCGTGCCCTCATCGACACTGGCCGGGCGGTTGACGGTTCCGGTGCTGGTGAGGAACTTATCGACCAAGGTCGTCTTGCCCGACGAACCATGCCCGCAAAAAGCAATATTTCGTATGTCTGCCACGCTAAAATCTGCCATGCTTACTACCTCGTCGAACCTTGCAATCGCTGGGCGAAAGCGCCAACGATGGCGCCGCCCATTACTCGCTTCATTTCACTGGTCCGGCGGCGGTAATCAGTCCACCGGCCGCCCAGCGGTATCTCGGCGCTGCCAAGCGTCGTCAATCATGGCTAATGATGGCCAATCATGGTCAATCGCGGCCAATCATTGCCTTTGCGATCATGCACTTTGCGATCACGCAATTTCCAATCACACGGACTTTCCGATTACTGAGTTCGCATACTCAGTTCGCAATCGAGGATTCTGCGATTATGGACTTTCGCCGGCGGCCTCCATAGCCTCGGCCAACGACACCTTCCCCTCGTACAACGCCCGGCCGATGATACAACCAGCCACCGGTATGGTCGACAACCGGAGGATGTCTTCTCGGCTACTGACGCCGCCGGAGGCAATCACCGGCAAGCTGATCGCTGCACACATTTCCGCCATGGCGGCCACGTTAGGGCCTGCCAACATCCCATCTCTGGAAATATCGGTGTACACCACCGCCGCCAGCGGTTCGGAGGCGAACATACGGGCCAACTCCACGGCCGATATGCTACTGGTTTGTAGCCAACCGCGGGTGGCCACCCGGCCGTCGCGGGCGTCGATTCCCAAGACAAGCCGCTGTGGGTACTTTCGGCACATCTGGCGGAACCAATCCGGCTCTTCGATGGCCAGCGTACCGATGATTACCCGCTGCACACCCAGCTCCAGCAGTTCGGCTATAGTTTCTTCGTTGCGGATGCCGCCGCCAAGCTGACACGGTACCCTTGCCGTCCGCACGATCGCCGTCACACTGGGCAGATTTGCCGGCCGGCCGTCGCGTGCGCCGTCCAGGTCCACCAAGTGCAGTCTTTTTGCGCCCAGGGAGACCCAGCGCTTGGCCACCTCGACCGGATCGTGGCCGAAGACGGTCTCGCGCAGGTAGTCTCCCTGTTGAAGACGGACGCACTGCCCGCCGCGCAAGTCGATTGCGGGCCAAATCTCCATTTATGCCATGCCCTTTTTTTACAACGGCAATGGTCGCGGCGCTTACGCCGGAGGAAGCGGCGGCTCGCTTGCCCGATGCCGTCCCCCCCCGCCCATCATACCCTATGCGCCGCGCGGCAAAACACGTAATATGACACACATAGCCCCGAAAAGGAAGGCGTACCGGCATCGAAGATGCGTCGCGTTTATCGCCTTGTTGCCTGGGACGACCCGGCCGCTAAAACGGCTTCCCCACCAGATAGTGGTACGCGCTGTAGCTGAATGTCTGGTTGACCGAACAAACAAGCTGGGCGCAGACGACAAAAGCTGTTACGCCCCTGACACTTCCGCTTAGCTCAACAGAAGCTTGGCAGGCGACTGGAGGTAATCGATCACTTCGTTGAGGAACCGGCCTGCCGTAGCGCCATCGACCAGGCGGTGATCGTACGAGAGGCTCAGCGGCATCATCAACCGCGGCTCGATTCGTCCATCGCGCACCACCGGCATCCACCGGCTGCGCCCCAGCAGCAGAATAGCCACCTCAGGATGATTGATGATCGGCGTACTGTATGCCCCGCCGATTGCCCCCAAGTTGCTGACCGTGAATGTGCCGCCGCGCAGGTCCTCGATGGCAAACTGTGCGGTGCGAGCACGCTCGGCCAAGACGACCAGCGCTCGGGCGATGTCGGGGATTGACATCCGATCGACGTTGCGCATCGCCGGAACCACCAGGCCGCGGGGGGTGTCGACCGCCACACCAATATTGACGTACAGCTTGTAGACTATCTGCTGGTTCTCCTCGTCCAGGCTGGCGTTGAGCAGCGGATGCCGTCGCAAAGCCAGCGCCACAGCCTTCAGCACAAAGGGCATGGCCGTCAACTTGACGTTTGCGCCCAAATAACCTGGCGGAACGCTCTTGCGGAGGGCTTCCAAGTCGGTCACGTCGGCGTCGTCGAAGTTGGTGACGTGCGGAATGGTAGTAGCCGAGCGGACCATCTGCGCCGCAATTGTCTGGCGGATTTTCGTCATCCGCTCGCGACGCACTTCACCCCACGCGTCGCGATCGGGTTCGCCCGGCGGAACCACCGCCTCGAACTGACCCACAGCAGCCCCCACCGTTGTTTGCGACGCGCTGGCCGCCGGAGCCCCTGCCGTGGGCACAGCCGCCGGTGAAGACACTGTAGCGACCGCTGGTGCAGCGATAACAGCCGCCCCCGACGCCGACATCGCCGCAGCCGCACGTTGCACATCCTCGACGGTGATGCGTCCCCGCGCGCCGCTACCCACTACGCTGCGCAGATCGACTCCCAACTGGCGCGCTGTTCGGCGGGCAGCCGGGCCAGCGGGAATCAGCGCTTCGTCGTCTGCCGCTCCGCGGGGTGGAACAATTGGCTCTTGCCTGCCCTCAGCCGCCGCAGCCGGGCACGACGCCGCCTGGGCGCCGGCAGCCCCAGCAGTGCCAGCAATCCCAGCAGCCCCACCAGACCCAGCAGCCCCACCAGACCCAGCAGACGATAAAGCCGGTACAGCGGATACCCCAACCCCGGGCGGCGCAGCGGCTTCGGCCGGCTTGGCCGGAGCAGCAGGGGTGCCGGGCACGGCAGGGGCGACGGGTACCGCGGGCGACTCTGCCGCCTGCTCGGTGTCCACTAACAAAAGCACCTGTCCGACTTTCACCGTCTCGCCTTTGCGAACCAGTATCTTCTCGATTCGCCCGGCGTAAGGACAGGGTATTTCCACTACCGCCTTGTCGGTCTCCAACTCTAGCACCCCGTCGTTGGCGGCGATCACTTGCCCTTCTTGCACAAGGATGTTGACCACGTCGCCGTTTTCGATATTTTCGCCCAATGCAGGCAGCTTGAACTCCACAGCCACTTGTTTGCCCTCTTATGCCAAAGTACTAATCTAACATCCTGTAACATCATGCCGCGGCCCGACGCACCGCACCAGACCACGATTTACCACACGGCCGCGAGTTTGGAAAGCCACCGCCTGCGGCACAACTTGCCGACGGGTACCCCACGTCCACCACCCTAACCAGCTCCACAGCCTGCCAACTATGCACGCCGTGTAGTCGGTTATAATAGCGGCGACCGATATAATAGCGGCAACCGACGCTGGCCGACGCACAGGTTGCCAGCACTGGCGATAGAACAGGTGCTTGCTGTTAGCCCGTTTTTCTGCTGTTTTCCTGCAAACGCACCACCGGATAGTAGATCGGATAGTAGGATGCCGATGCGTGATGACACTTGACGTCCCAGGGCTATTTATCACTGGTACGGATACAAACGTGGGAAAGACCTACGTCGCGGCGCTGATCGCCCGACAGTTGGCGGCCGTGGGGCTGCGCGTGGGCGTGTACAAACCTGTGGCCAGCGGCTGCCAGCGACGGCGCAGCACAATTGTCTCGGATGACGCCTTGACGCTGTGGGAAGCGGCTGGGCGTCCCGGGCAGCTTAACCGGGTGTGTCCACAGCGGTTCGCGGCTCCGCTTGCGCCCCATTTGGCGGCCCGCGCCGAAGGCAAGCAGGTAGACGACCGGCTACTCCGGCGCGGCTTGCAATACTGGCGCAAGCGCAGCGATGTGGTGTTGGTGGAAGGCATCGGAGGCTTGCTGTGTCCACTGGGAAAAGACCAGTACGTGGCTGACCTGGCCTATGAGTTTGGCTTTCCGCTGATCGTGGTCTCCAAGAACGTGTTGGGGACAATCAACCTGACTTTGCAGACGTTGGTCGTGGCAGCCGCTTATGAGGACGGTTTGCCGGTGGCCGGCGTAGTGCTCAACAACCCCACCCCACCCGATGACGATCTGAGCCGCCGAAGCAACTTTCGCGAGTTGCAAGCGCGCTGCCGACCGCCGGTCCTGGCAGAAATCCGCTATGGGCAGAAACAGTTCGATCGACCGGTCGATTGGATGGCACTGGCCAGGGGCCAAAACCGGCATCAGACCGCACAATCAATGGGCGATTGAACTCCCAGCATTCACCACCGGTGCACAAGGTCACCAAGACAATCGCAGAAAACGCAGAACCGGGGAGACAGCTATGACGCTGGAGCTTGTACTGAAGGCGGTGTTATCTTCGGCGGTTGCGCTTTCGGCTGCCGCGGAGCCGGCAAAGCCGGAGGACTCCCTGCGCGTGTTGCCCGAAAAACTCGCAGGCGTCGCCCCGCAGAAGATGATGCACCAATACCTGATGCGTTTGGCGGGCGAGGCCTTCCAGCGCCGCGAGGCCGCGCTGGAGAAACTCAAGACCCCCGAGGATGTCGCCGCGTATCAGCAGCGGATGCGCGAGTTTTTCGTGGCGCAGCTTGGCGGATTGCCGCCGCGCGGTCCGCTCAACGCCCGGGTTGTCGGACGCATCGACCGCGACGGCTACCGCGTGGAAAAGATCATTTTCGAGAGCCAACCGCAACACTATGTAACTGCGCTGCTCTATCTGCCGGAGGTAAAACCGCCGTATCCTGGCGTACTGGTGCCCTGCGGTCACAGCGCCAACGGGAAGGCGATGGAGGCGTATCAACGGGCCTCCATCCTGCTGGCCCGCAGCGGAATGGCCGCGCTGTGTTACGACCCCATCGATCAGGGCGAGCGCTATCAACTGCTTGATGATAAGGGCAAACCAAGGTTCAGTCCCACGATGGGTCATTGCCTTGTCGGGGTAGGCAGTATTTTGTTGGGCCGAAATACTGCCACTTATCGCGTGTGGGACGGCATGAGGGCCATCGACTATCTGACCAGCCGGCCGGAAATCGATCCGCAGCGGATCGGCTGCACGGGCAACTCGGGCGGTGGAACGCTTACGGCCTACTTGATGGCCTTGGACGAGCGGATTGCCTGCGCCGCGGCAAGCTGCTATCTGACCAGTCTGCAAAGGCTGCTGGAAACGATCGGCCCGCAAGACGCCGAACAGAATATCCACGCCCAGATTGCCTTCGGTATGGATCATGCAGATTATGTGATTATGCGGGCACCAAAACCGACGCTGATGCTCACAGCCACTTACGACTATTTCGACATCGGTGGCGCTTGGGCCAGTTTCCGGCAGGCGAAACGTACCTTTGCGCGGCTGGGCTATCCTGAAAGAGTCGATCTGGTGGAAACCGACGCCAAGCATGGTTTTTCGCCTCAGTTGCGCATCGGGGCGGCACGATGGATGCGTCGCTGGCTGCTGCGGATCGACGACGCGATCGAGGAACCCGAAGCAAATGTGCTAACCGATCCGCAGGCCCAATGCACTCCGGATGGCCAAGTGATGCTGCTGCCCGGCGCGCGGAGCGTTTTCGACCTGAACATCGAATTGGAAAAACAACTGGCCGCTGAGAGAGCTAAGCTGTGGCAACATAGCGACCGCTCTGTTGCGCTGGCCCAGGTGCGTCGTGTTACCGGCATTCGGCGGCTGGCTGAACTTCCGGAGCCGAAAGTGGAAACCCAACCCGGACCAGTACGCAGCGGGTACAGAATACAGAAGATGATCATTTCCCCGGAAGACGGTATTGCCCTACCGGGGCTGCTGTTCCTACCGGAAAAACCTACCGGCGAAGCCTGTTTGTATCTGAACTCGGGCGGCAAGCATGTAGATGCTGGACCCGGCGGCGCTATCGAACAGTTGGTAGCCAAGGGACAAACCGTGCTGGCCGTCGACCTGCGTGGCTGCGGCGAAACGCAGGCCACAGGGGGCGGCGGTTACGCCAAGTACCTGGGGCCAGAATGGGCCGACGGCTTCATCGCCTACATGCTCCAGCGACCGTATCTGACAATGCGTGCCGAGGATGTGCTGGTCTGCGCCCGCTGGCTGGCCGGCGCCGAAATGGCTGGCAAGCCCGGCCGCGTTCATCTGGTTAGCATCGGCAACGTCGGTCCCCCGGCATTGCACGCCGCGGCGCTGGAGCCGCAACTGTTCGCTACCGCCGTGTTCCGCAATTGCCTGGAGCGCTGGTCGCTGGTGGTGTCTACTCCGGTGGCCAAGAACCAGTTCATCAACGTGGTTCACGGGGCACTGCGCGTGTACGACCTGCCGGACCTTCTGGCAACACTGCCCAAAGACAAGGTGCGCTTCGAGGAGCCGCTAGACGCCGAAGGAAATCCACTGGCCAGGAAAGATTGATAGGCGGTAGCTACAACTTCAGCGGCACGGAGAGGCTGGGAAAGTGCACCGGCGGCAAAAGCTGGAACTGCCGAACCCAAGCGCTCCCAACACACCCCGGCCTGAGCATCGGCCGCTAGCCGATGATCCGCTTCCAGCGTTGAAGGTTCCACTGGATTTTCTCGGCCTGGGTCATTTTGCTGAAGTCGGGAGTTTCGGCGGGCGGTTGAGGTTTGGTCAGTTTATCGCTCCGGCCACCGGGTGCCGGCGGCGTAGCGGCGTAGCTCAGCGCAGCGGGCGTTTGCTGTAGGTCGTCTTCCAGGCTGCGGTGTGGGCGGATGCCCAACCGATGCAAGTCGGCATGGTAGGCACGCACGGCTTCGGCCGGCTGGAGCTGGTCGTCGGCCACTGCCCGCAGGTATCGCACAAACGTTAGCTGGTCTTCGGCATTGTTGATTTTCCGGCCGTACAGTGCCGCCCGCGCACCATACTTCTTGGCCTCCCACAGCATGTAGAAGGCGTCGAAGGTAGTGCCTGCCGATCCGCCCAGGATGCCCACTACCAGCGAGCTGTCGTAACGGGCCAGTTCTTCCATCGCCTTTGGGCCGAAGTAGGGGATTTTCAGGAATATCGGGCGTCCCGCCTCGGGCACGCCCGCCAGCGACCGGACGATGTGGTCGTTGACGAACCGAGCTACGTCGGTCGGAGCGTACTGGCCTGGGGCGTTGGGGCTGAACACTTCCAAGAAGTGGCGAAAACCTTTGGCCTCGGCCTCCAGACGGAACTGCCGGTAGGCTTCCAGCGTCTGGCGGTCCAACTGCGCGTCGTTGTTGAAGGTTACCGAGTACAGGCCTAGATTCGCCCCCAAGCTGCGCTCCTCCGGGGCACACTGCACCTTGCCGCATTGGATCTGCTCGATGGTTGCCGTGCGAAAAGGCAGCGACGGCTGCGCGGCGTAACGGCCCGTTCCCGCGGCCAGCCAGATGTCGGTGGTATCGTTTGCCCGCACGGCTGGCGTGACGGGGCTGTCGTCGAACAGCCGCTCGCGGATGGTCAGCACTTCGCTGCTGCTGGCGCTGATGAGCATGATGTCCACCAATCCCTGGCGGACTATTTGGCGCATAAGTTCCCGATACTCGTCCAGGGTACGGAAGCGTGCTTCGCCGGCATGGTGTTCCGGGCTGCGTCCTGGGGCGGCCAGGCCGTATGCCATGTCGGCGTCTTTGGCGTCGGCCAGGATGAAGTCCCGGCACGAGCGATCGGCGCGGATTCGCGCCAGCTTCGCATCCAACGACTTTTCCATCGCTACGGTTCCTGTATAGCGGCAGCAGCGGCGTGGGAAGCGCCTAGCGTATCGCTCAATTATACTTCACGTCGAGAAGCTATGCTGTTTGCCCGGTATTTGCCGGTAATGCGAAGTCTTCGGATGCGCTTGGGGCAGGAAGGCCGATCCGGTAGTGCGATCTGCTCGGACGCGCTTTTGGTCCCCTCGGCCGATCCGGTGGTGCGAACTCTTTCGCTGTACTTATGGAAGGCCGGCCTATGTCGAAGGCTAGCTCCAAACGATAACGCCAGCGGCCCTGGCATGTGCAGCACATCTTCCGCCACCGTCACTGCTTCACCAGCCGGCAAACTTTTTCGGCCGTTGTGATGGCGCGACCGGAAATGTTTATCCGGGATTCCCGCGCTGATTGCTGCCCCGGTCTAACGGTAAAGATTTCTCGTCAATGCCCAATTTACTTTGTACCGATTAGCAAGAATAGCGGAGGGTTGTGCGATTGTGCGTGTTGGATCGGGGGCTCGCAAACTAGAGTGCGCAAGCCGCGCAGAAGGAGCCAGTAGTAGCAAAGGGCGTGGCCCTTTACGAATCGGGACGAGCGGCGCAGAGCAATTGTTACAGACAGTCAGCCAGCTCAATGTCGAAGATGTAGCCATGAAACCGGTTGTAGCACTCTTGGTTTTCGCGTCGGCGGTGTTGTGGCCAATTGCGCTGTTATCGCAAACTTATCCCAGCACGGAGAACTATCCTGCCGCGGCGTTTTCCGAAGTCGGCCAGGGGCGCTGGCAGCCTTCGGTTTACCACACTCCCAACATCCAGCAGCAAGCCACCGTGGGCGAAGTTTACGCCGCGCCCAGCCACGGAGCCACATCCCACGCGGCCATTAGCCAGACCGCTTATCAATATTACCAATACGAAAATTACGCCTATCAGCCTCCCAAGAGGACCGCCAGTCCTTCGCCCAGCGACGTACCTCTGCCTGCTGCCGAGCAGGCGCCTGCGCAGTCCCCTGAGCTGACGCAATACAACTGGTGCGAGAAATGCGGGCAGGCAGGTTGCGACGGCTGCCGACGCTGGCGCTGGTTGCAGCCCATTTGTGGCGAGTGTTGCCTGGGCGATCCGTGGACGTTGCCGCAACCTTGGCTGCTGTCGCGCAGCGGAATTGTCGTCGGCGGCTGGCTGACCGGCGGCATCATGGCCAACGCATACGGCGACGCCAGCAACGGCCCGCTGAGCCTCAACAGCCTGGGCGACGGTTTCAACGCCCATCAGTTGTGGATCTACGGCCAGCGCAAGGCGGACACCGGTGGGCAGGGCTTCGACTGGGGCTTTCGGGTCGATTACATGTTCGGCGTTGATGGGCCCGACACCCAGGCCTTCGGCGACCAAAGCTGGGACTACAACTGGAACAGCTCGCGCGACTACGGCTCGGCCATCCCGCAGTTGTATGCCGAAATCGCTATCAACAACTGGACGCTCAAAGGCGGACGGTTCTATACCCCCATGGGCTACGAGGTGGTACCTGCGCCCAACAACTTTTTCTATTCCCACTCATACGCCTTCGGTTACGGGGAACCCTTCACGCATACCGGCGTAGTGCTCGATTACCGCTTCGGCCCCCGGCTGTCGGTCTTCGGCGGTTGGGTTAACGGCTGGGACACCGGCTGGGACAACAAAAACCACGCCTCGCTGTTCCTCGGCGGAGCCAATCTGGGTTTGGGCGAGCGGGCCACACTGGCCTGGGTTATTTGCACCGGCTACTGGGGCAACGGGACCGTCGGCCCCAATGTGGGCGAAATAATGCTCAACACGCTGACTTTCACCTGGCGGATCACCGAGCGCTGGACCTACGTGCTACAGAACGACATCGGCACTAACTGGGCCCTCCCCAACGCCGGCGATGCCCAATGGTACGGCATCGACCAGTACCTGATGTACAAAATCAACGATTGCTGGGCGCTGGGGATGCGCGTGGAATGGTTCCGCGACGACGACGGACGGCGGGTGATCGCCGGCAACGCGGGCAATTACTACAACCTTACCTTCGGCTTCAATTACAAACCGCACGCCAACTTCACCTTCCGACCTGAACTGCGCTACGACTGGTACGACGGTTCAATCGGTGCCAGCCGACCGTTCAACGGCGGCTTAGAACGCGATCAGCTTAGCGGCGGGTTCGACCTGATATTCACCTTCTAAGCCTCGTTCACCTTGTTAGCCATATTCATGTTCCAAGCCCTATTCATGTTCCGAGCCATATTCAGCTTGCGAGCCATGTTCAGCATTTAAGCCATATTCGCATTCGCCTTCTGAACCGTTATTGGCCGGTTCACCATTGGTCGGTTGACGCTGCTTGCCTGGACGAACATTTGCCTGTGTCGCACCTGCTAAACCCGAAAACGAAAGCGATACCGTGAAGAACATCTTTACGATCATCATCCTTATGGTCCCTGCCGTTTGTATGGGCCAAACGGCCATCGAGCAGCTACGGCCGCAGCACCCTACGCTGGATTCCCACCTGAGCTATCCGGCCGACATGCCCAACGTGTACTTGGTTCCCGACGCATCCCTAGCGACTGTTCCGGTCGCGTCCGGGCGTGCTGAAACAGCCGGATACGCGGTAGCGGCAACTCCGGCGCCGTCGCCATCGCCATCCGACGTGCCAACCGAAAGCACGACCGCGCAGCCGGCCGAGATTCCATACTGCTGTCCGCCGCCCGAGCCTCAACCGTGGACCATCCCGCAACCATGCCTGTTGCAAAACCTGAAGGTGCGCATGGGCGGCTGGGTGCAACAGGGAATCAGCTTCAACGGTCACGGGCGCCGCGACGGGTTCAACGGCCCGGTCGGAACCAACGACTTCAACGGCGAGTACCAAATGAACCAAGCCTGGCTATTCTTCGACCGCCCGGCCGACAACGGCGGCTCTGGCTGGGCCATCGGAGGCCGGCTGGACATGGTTTATGGCACCGACTGGCGCTTCGGCATCAACCACGGGCTGGAAGACCGCATCAACGGCTTCGACCGGCAGACCTACGGCCTAGTGCTGCCGCAAATGTACGTAGAAATCGCTTACGACGACCTGTCGGTGAAGATGGGGCACTTCGACGACGCCATGGGCTACGAGAACGTCCCGGCGGTGCTCAACCCGCTATATTCGCACTCCTACGCCATGGCCTTCAGCGAACCGTTGCTGGTGACCGGATTGCTGGCCCAGTACAAACTGAACGACCGGCTATCGGTGCTGGGCGGATTCCATCGCGGCTGGATGATGTTCGAGGACTACAACGGCTGCTTGGACGTCCTGGTGGGCTTGCGCTGGATGGGGCCGCAAAAGCGAAACAGCATCGACTACACCATCTCTAGCGGTCCACAAGACCCCGACGGCCGCCGCGAACGCTTCGCCCACAGCTTGGTGTGGAAGTCGCAGCTCACCGATCGGCTCCAGTACGTCTTGCAGCACAATTACGGCAGCGAGCAGAACACCCTGTTCGGCCGCCAACGAGGCGACGCCCAATGGTACGGCATCAACCAATATCTGCTGTACCAACTTAATCCCCGGCTCAGACTGGTCGGCCGCTTCGAGTGGTTCCGCGATGACGATGGGGCGCGCGTTTTCGGGCCTCCGTCGGCGATGGGCATCCGGGCCTGGCCGGGTGCACCGGGTTTCGAGGGCGATTTCTACGAGCTGACCCTCGGCTTGAACTGGCGCCCGCACCCCAACCTGCTGTTCCGGCCCGAAGTCCGCTGGGACTGGTACGACGGCACGCGGAACGTCGCAGGACAATTGCCCTTCAACGACGGCCAGAACAGCTACCAGTTCCTGTTCGGCATCGACATGATCGTGACGTTCTGACCGTCCGAGCGCGGGCAAAGTCGGAGCCGGAAGCGCAAGCGCCCGGTAGGTATGCGTCGCAAGCGCAAGCGCCCGCCAGCAGCCCGCCGGAAGCCTCAGCGGCGGCAAGATCATTCGGTGCGGAAATCCTTGATGCACCGCACCGCCGTAGTGCCGCCCAGGTAAACTTTCCCTCCGGCAAACGCTAGCGGTCCGCCGGGCGAGAGCTTGCCGACAGGGCTGACGCTCCCCTCAGCCGGATCGATACGCACCAGCGCGCCGGCGACGAACGTCCAAACCTTGCCATCTGGTCCAAGACGAAAATCCCAAGCCTCCTGCTGGTTGGAGCCAATGGCTACCGGCAACGGCCACGGCAGCGTCTTGCGCCATAGCAGCTTCGGCCCAGCGACATCGACCGCGTAAAGGATGCTTTGTTTTTCGTTATCCGGGTCTTCGGTCCAGCCTACCAGCCGGGTGCCACCGACGGCCACAATCGGGCCGGTACCGCGCGCCTTGGCCACCGGCTCGTACTGCCCGCAGATGGCGGTCTTCTCCGGGTCGAACAAGAACAGCGCGCCGCTGTCGGGTTTGGGTTTTCCCAGCACGGGGTCGTTGACTGCCCGGGTGGAAATGACGATCGTCCGCCCGCCGTCCACCGCAGCCATGTGAGTGATCTGATAATTGCTGAATGGCTTCCACACGCCGGCCGCTTGTCCACTGGCTGGGTCGTACCAAGCCAGTCCCCCGCAAGAGCCGTCGCGAATCCACACTCCGCCAAAGAATACTTTGCCGTCGGCAGCAGTAGCAGCGGCGTACATCTTGTGCGTGCCGGCCAGTTCTTTCAGCCCCATGAGCAATAGCCGGCGGGGGTTGGCCTTGGGCTGCTCGTCGGCGATTACCTGCTCGCCCTCGACGGTTCCGGCCGTCCACGGCTTGTCCGGATCGTACACGTACAGCGGCGAAGTGGGATAGCCGCTCATATAAATCTTGCCGCCCGATATGGCCGTGGAGTAATGGCTCAGACCGATCTTCCCCAGGTGTTTCCCCTGCCCGGTCTTCGGGTCGAATATCAAGTTTCCCTCATAGGCGCCGGCGGTGCCGAAGATGCGTCCGTCGGGCAGTTCGCGTAGCCGGTAGATGGTCTGCGGATACAGCGGGCACTGGAAGCGGAATTTCTTCCAACTGCGTTGGGCGGTTTGCTGATTGGCGACAGATTGGCCCGCTTGGGCATCGCGCACCCAGATTTCGGCCCAGCCTTCGGTGTCGGGAACTGCCAGTGCTGTGTTGACTTCCGGTCGGGGTGGGAACTCCCGGGCAGGCCGAGCAGGCCACGGCGGCTGAGCGGTGCGCGGGTTATCGACCGGGATGGCTTTCCCCTCGTACAACCAATACTCGAAACGCTTGTCGCCCTGACCTTTGACGCCGCTGGCGCTGCCCACGCATCCGTCGTGCCGCTGTGAAACGCTGACGTACCCGCCGAAGTTCTCCGTCGTCACCAACGTGTGCGACTGCCCAGTCTGCCGGTCGTACGCCACCAAGTACCAGGGCACCTTTCCGCTGGCGACGTAAATGAACCGTTCGTCCGCTCCCCCGCTGTATCCCCAGCAGCCACTCGGCGCGTGGCTAGGCCCGATCGGACCATAGAAAGTAACCTTGAGCGTATCCGGGTCGATCTGCGCGGCGGCGGCCGCCTTGCTGGGATGCGCGCCGATGGCGTACAACTTGCCGTCGGTGCCCAAGACCAGCGGATGCGTCTCGCCCAGCAATTCGTCGGGCAGGGGCACAGCGTCGATCTTCAGCTGGTTGCTGGCCGGATCGTAAATGCATATCTTCTGCCGCAGTCGGCCGTCGAGGATCGAAATGAACAGCTTGCCATTGGGCGCGACCACGCTGGGACACAGATGGAAGTTCCATCCTCGTTCGGTCTGCACCGTCTTCAGCTCGCCGCTGCCCAAGTCGATGATGATGATGGTGTTCGGCCCGCCGTACTGCGGAAAGTAAATTTGCAGCAAGTCGTAGGTTCGGCCGTCGGGATTGGGGCACCACAGCAACATCCCTTCGCGGATGGTGCGCACCGGATGGCAAAGCTCTTCGGCGGTCAACTGCGGCGCGGCAGCCAACAGTTTCGGCAGATTGTCCCCCGGACCGTCCTGCGCTGCGGCGGCGTCATCGGCGGCCACACAACCACCGCCGCAGACCGCTATCGCCGCTGCCATCAGAAAGACCATACACCGACAGGCTTCGTAGAACCGACACGCTCTGTAATATCGCAACAGGCTCATTTGTCACCTCCGCAATCAGGGAACCAATACCACTTTGAGCAGGTTTTCTTGTCCGCTGCGCAAGAGCTGGAACCACTGCGGGCCTTCGGCCAGCGGGGCAACGGCGCTCAGCAGCGGCGCGACGTCGATCCGCCCGGCGGCGATCATCTCCAAGCACTCCGGATACTCGCCGGCCGAGGCACAGCAGCCCAACAGCGTCAGTTCGCGGGTAACTGCGGCCTGAAGGGGCAGGGCCGCCTGCGGGGAAACGTTGCCCACCAGCGCCACACGCCCGCCCTTACGCACCGAGTGGATCGCTTGCGCGACGGTCTGCGGCACCCCCACGGCTTCCACCGCCACATCGACACCGCGGCCGCCGGTCAGTTGGTCGAGCGCAGCTCGGAGATCGACATCTTGCGCCGCGATTACATGGTCGGCACCCAGGCGACGTGCCGTCTCCAATCGCTGCTGCCGGATGTCCACGGCGATGATCCGTGTGCAGCCTGCCACGCGCAGCGCCTGGATGGCCAGCAAGCCGATAATTCCCGCGCCGAACACCGCCGCCGTTTCGCCCAGTCGCAACCGCAACCGGTTGACGGCGTGAACCGCCACCGACAGCGGCTCGGCCATAGCGGCCTGCTCGAACGACAAACCCTGCGGCAGCGGGTAAACGATATGCTGCGGCACGGCGACCAATTGCGCGAAGGCGCCATCGCGGCGGAACTCGGCACAGGAGACGCCCAGCACTTGTCGGCGGTCGCACAGGTTGTTTGCTCCGCGACGGCAGTACTGGCACCTGCCGCAGGAGATCATCGAGTCGAACGTCACCCGATCGCCCGGCTGCAACTCGGCAACCGCCACCCCGACCGCGGCCACTACCCCGGCAGCTTCATGCCCCATAATGATCGGCGGCATGCGCCGCCCGGTGCTGCCGTCGATGCCGTGGACGTCGCTGCCGCAGATGCCGCAGGCCTTCACCTCCACCAACACATCCTCCGGCCCGATCGACGGCTCCGGTACCTCCATGTATTGCAAACGGTTGTACTCGGTCAGCACCAAAGCTTTCACTTGTGCAATGCTCCTTGAGCGCTCAGCCGGCAGGCACCGTTACAACAAGCAAGTTAGAAGCTGACATTAACCACCAATCCAGGGGAATGCCGACCCACTCAACCGCGGGATGGCCAACGGTGTTCCTCCCGGCGACGTATTCGTTACTGTCGGCACCCAGCAACGCAGCCCCAGCGTAGCCAACAGCAGGCAGCTACGGATCGTCTGCCACACGCAAGTTCAGGGTAGGAACAATAGTGGGCGCGGCAATGCCAAGCCGCGAATTCCAATTTCCGAAGCCCAATTCACAAATTCCGTTCCCTAAGGCGCGCGTATCAACTCGGCGGCATAAGTGGCGCCAAGTGGCTTAGCGGGCCAGTTTCAGCACCGCTTCGAGCGTCTGGCCAGAGTGGATCGTTACCGGCTCGGCCAGTTTGATGTATATCCGGCGGCTCTGTTCCTGTTGCGCGGCGACCGCTTCCAACTGGCGACCGTTTGCCGTGACCGTTAAATCGACCAGTTTGGCGCCATCCGGCAGCTCGAAGGCCAGGCTACCCAGCCGCAGCCTGCCCCAGCGCACGACGATCTGTTGCCGCTGTTGGTCGGCCTGTCGTTGCTGGGCGATCGTGCCCCAGCCTTCGGCGGCGGTGAAGGCAGCGCGGAAGTCCTCCGGTTGCAGCCGCGGAGCGAATCCGAGGTGGCCCTTCGGCCCGTGATACTCGAAGCCGCACAGCGCCAGGAAAACGCCGTAGCTGGCCATTGCCCGGGAATAATGATCGCCGCATTCGACCTCGTTCCAGGGGTTTCGTTTGGCGGGGTGATAGCGGTCGTGGGCGGCCCGGCAGATGGCCAGCGCCTCGGTGAGCATCCCTTCCCACACCATATTGCCGGCCACCTGGTATTCGATGCCCGTCCATACCTCATCGCGATAGCGCACCCCGTCTTGTCCCAGATGTTTGCTCTTGGGCCAAGTGCAGATGAAAAGGCCCGCTTCGCCCGGGTCGGCGAACCAGCGTTCGGGCGGATGAGCCTTGTTTTGCGGGCCGACATCCGGCGCCCAATTGTAGCGCCAGATCGACTCGAGGGTCTTGCGCACGATTTCCGGCGGATACACGTATCCCAGTCCGACCTGATGCGCCCAACCCTGGCCGAACAACTGGTCGGCCAGGCAACCGTCGGCATACTGGGACTTGGGATGCTTGGCCAGATCGACTTCCTGTATGAAATACTCGCCGTTGAACAGCCGCTCGACTTGCGTTCGGCTGCCGCGATCGAATATCTGCCGACACAGGGCGGCGAAGTCGTGCTGGCCTAATTCGCGGGCCATTTCCTCCCCGGCGCGCAAGGCGGCCAGGTACAGCGAGCCGACCATGGTGTTGGGGCCGTAGAAGTCGATGTCGTAGGTGTTGTGCTGCTTGCCCTGGATCAAGCCGTCCTGCTGGCCGTCTTTGCCGTCTTCGGCGATCAAGAACTCCAACGACTTGCGAATCTTGGGCCACAGGCGACGCAAGAAACGATCGTCGGCCGACATCTGGTGCTCGCGGTAGGCCTTCAGCACGGTGCCGGGCTGAGAGTCGCCCGCCCATAGTCCCCAGCCTTCCCCGCGGAAACGGACTTCGCCGGTTTCTTCGATGAACCCGGCGCCGTAATCTTGCATTTCGCGCACCGAGCGTTCCAGCTCGGGGAACAGTCGGGCCATGGCGTGCTCATAGTTCCATACGTGAGCGCAGGTGCCGTGACAGCATCCCACACCTTCCCAGGCCCAGAACCGCCCGTTATCCCACCACAAGCAAGTCGAAGTGGCCAAAATGGACGTGGTGGAGAACAGGCGGTCCAGCAGCCAGTAGGGCAAGCTGGAATCGTACCAGGTTTTGTGCCACAGTCGGGTCGTCTGTCCCAGCCGGTCGAGCTGCTTGGACAGATGTGCTGCCAGTGCCGTCTGTCCGCCCTGGTTCCAGCGATCGTAGTAATTGCCTTTGTCGCGATTGGGAAAAGACCAAGTGACGGCGAACACCACCGTTTTCTTTTCGCCCGGCTGCAAACCGATCGGCTGTGCCACGGCGCCCCATAGCTTCCTGTCCAGCGGCTGATAGGCCCGCTGCGCGCCGGCTTCTGCGCCGGGCGCGAGCTTGCCGCTGGCCCGGTCCAGCATCGCCGCTGGCATATCCGGGCCGGAAGGGTCAGCTACGCTGGCTACCCCGTGCGCCCCGGGCAGCGGACGCAGCACCGAAAGGGTCATCGAGCCGAAGTCGGGCTGTTTTTCCAATGGGCCGGGAAACTCGGAGGCTGGGCGGTCGCGCAGCTCGATCTGATCGATGTTGATGTGTCCCCAGGGACCGCTTTCCGCATCGACGATTTCGATCTGCGCTTGCTTTCCTTCCAAGTCGGCCACCGACCAGTTGTGTAGCTCCAGCTTCTCGTTATCCTTGCCGGTGGCGGTGCGGACGACTCTGCCATCTACCAGCAGATTGATGCACGTCTTTGCCGGATGATTGCCGCCGCCGATAAGAAAGCTGATGTACCGGCGGTCGATGACGAACACCGGCGAGACGAGTCTCCCTTGCGGTTTGTCGCTGCCGTCCAGATACGTATTCACCAGCCCCTTGCCCAGGTAGCCGCTGACCAGCTGCTGCTTGGGAAAGGTGCCTTTGGCGGGGCCTTTGCCGAAGGCCTCGCCCTCGGTTTTCCATCCGGCGTAGTCTTCGCCCTCGAAATCGGCCAGTACGCGCGTCGGGCGTTCGGGTTGCGGCGGCGGGAGGGCCTCGGCCCAGCACACCAGACTGCATAGCCGCTCGTCCTGCTCTATCCGATTCAACCGCCGTCCGTAATGCACCGAGCCGCTGTAAAGACAGACCGCATTTTGCAGCCAGCCGACGAGCGTCACCTCAGCCGGCTTGTCGGCAATGTTCTCCACCGTGAAGTGCATCAGCACCGCTGGCATCGCCGATGCAAAAGCATCCAGCGGTACGAACGGCGAAAATGCTTCCAGGCTAACGGCCACCGGAAAACCCTCGTCGCGGTACTCGACCAGTCCGAGGGGATATTCGCCGCAAAAGCGCACGCCAGGAAATCCTTTGCGATCCAGGGTACGCACCACCGTCTTCCCGCCAGTGCTGACTCGGATGGCAAAGCCTTGGTCCAATGGGGTGGTGGGCTTGCGCCCCGCCTTGTAGTTGGTTGCTCCGTAGCCGCTGAAGTTCAATCGGTTGAACACGTCCCAGTGCATCAGCCGACCGTCGCCCGCCAGATAAACCTGACCGGTGCAAATGCCGCCAATGGGCATGGCGATGGTCTCTAGCTCGTCGCCGCTGTACCAAGTCCGCCCGCCGCGCTGGAAAAGCGCTTTCACCCAGTCAGGGTCCAGATTTTTTTCCACGGGCACGAAGTGGTCTTTGGCGAGCACGCCGGCGGGCTGTTCGGCGGCAGCAACCAGACCGACTGTCGCCCATCCGACTAACCAGCTTGCCGCTATGGCGGCGGCCGCCAGCGCAGCAAATCCCTGCAAACCCGATTGGCAAGCGAACCAATCCCCTAGCAACTTCGACCGGAAGCCACTCATACGTTTTCTCCCCGCCCGACATAAGCTCCTATTGCGGCGCGCCTCGAAACAGCACTTGCACCAGGCGCAGCCACAGAATACACGATTTCCTCCGGCGATTCAAATGCTCTCGAGGCCGTACTGTGTTGCGGGCAGGAGACGCCGCGCACTTGCAGCGCCCGTTGGCACGCGCGATAATGTGGCACGAACGTCCGGCTGCTGAAAGCACAGGAAGGCGCGCCATGCGCTGCTGCGTATCCGCGGCTTGAAAAACCGAGCGGTGTCGGTGGCTCAATGGGTCTGTTGCAAATATGACCGCAAAAATACTTGACTTCCGCAGCGACACGGTTACTAAACCTACCGCTGCTATGCGCGCCGCAATGGCTGCCGCCGAGGTGGGCGACGACGTGCTGGGCGACGACCCGACGGTCATCAGACTCCAAGAGCGGGTGGCCGAGATATTGGGTAAAGAGGCGGCCCTGCTGGTGCCCTCTGGCACGATGTCGAACCTGGTGGCGGTACGAACGCACTGTCGGCCGGGCGAGGAGATGATCTGCGAGGCCGGTGCGCATATTTTCAATCACGAGCAGGGCGGTTACGCGCAGATTTGCGGCGTAGCTCCGCGCCCGGTGCAGGGCCAGCGGGGCGTAATGCAGCTTGAGCAGTTGACCGGTCTGATCCGTCCGGCCAACGCACACTATGTGCGCACCCGGCTGATTACGATCGAAAACACCCACAATCGCGGCGGCGGCAACATCCAGCCTTACGACGTGGTAGAAAGCATCTGCCGTTGGGCGGCCGAGCATGGCCTGCGCCGCCACCTGGACGGCGCCCGGCTGTGGAACGCCGCCGTGGCCACCGGCGTTCCGCCTGCCCGCTGGGCGCAGCACTTCGATACCGTCAGCGTGTGCTTCAGCAAGGGTCTGGGCGCCCCGGTCGGCTCGGCGCTTGCCGGGCCGAAGGAGCTGATCGCCGAGGCCCTGCGGCACCGCAAAGTGCTCGGCGGGGGAATGCGTCAGGCCGGCGTCTTGGCGGCAGCAGCCTTGTACGCCCTGGACCATCATATCGGTCGGCTGGCCGAAGACCACGCCAACGCCCGGCGGCTGGCCGAGGGCATTGCCCACATCCCCGGACTGAAACTCGCCTGGGACGATTTTCCTACCAACCTGGTGTTTTTCCATATTGATGCTGGTTGCGGAACGGCGGCCGAGCTGGCCGCGCGTCTGCGGGAACAAGGCGTGCTGGTGTTGCCCGACGGCCCACACACAATCCGCATGGCAACCCACCTGGATGTATCGGCGGCCGACGTGGAAACCGCCCTGGCCGTGCTGGAGCGCACGCTGCGCAGGTGAGCTGCGCCGGGCGTCGCTCGGCTGGGCCATGGCGTCAATAGCGCATGCGTAATGGTGCGCGTGCAGAAACGCGACCGGGCAGTCGCAGAGGCATCGGCGGGTTGCAAGCGACCTGATCGAGCCGACCGCGCGGATGTTCATCGGGCAAATATCAGCGCCGCGCACGCTAGCGCATTCAACGCAGCGCAGGCCAAACAGGCCACCATCACCCCTAGCACCGGCACCAACAGGGTGCTTACCAGTAATGCACCCAACGCAGCGCCCATGTAGTCGGCCAAGTACAATCGGGCAGCGGTCCGGCCGGCGGCTGGGGCACCAGGCTGTGTGGCTTGCGCGCCAAGTCGTCCTGCAATGGGGAACTGCACGCCTACCAATACGGCAAGAATCAGGGTCAGCAGGGGTATGATGACCGGCAGCGCCGATGTGCCGATGTTCACGTCCAATCGCCCCAGAGCCAGCAATACCGGTCCCAACAGCGCCGCATACGCGGCCAGCGCGGCGGCCAGCACAGCCAGCAGTCTGAGAAAGTGTTTGCGGGCCGGATCGGCTGGCGCTGATGCTGCAATCGCTTCTTCCGAGCGATTCGTATGCGCCGCCGGCGCAGGGGGTGAAGACGATACAGGCTCAGTGCCGCAACGCCCCCCGGTGGTCGAACCATCGGCTCCGGTAGTCCGTCTCAAGTAGCAGTTGGCCCCTAGCGAGCCTACACCTAAGCCCAGCATGAATACCGTCACAATCAACCCTACTTGGTGATACAAGTATCCGTACAGCGCCTGAATCGCCAGCAGTAGCACCACTTCCAGGCCCGATGCGGCGAATCCGCCTGCCAGTATCGCCAGCGGCACCGCTCGCAGCCGCAACAGGTAAAATCCCAGTGCGATCAGCAGCGCTGCTTCCAGCAGGCCGAAGCGCACATCGAACTGACTGATCCAATAGCGCAGGTGGGCAAAATAAAGGATGGGGTTGAAATCGGTGTTCAGCGGCGCGTCGGAAAACAGCGATGTCTCCAGCGAACGAAGCCGGTAGGGGGAGAACATGCTGCGGACGTACTCCGGGCGGACGAACCGAGTCTCGACCCCGGCTTGTTGCAGCCGGGGGCCAAGCTCCGCCGTGAGCGGGCCGTCCGACCCCAAGAAGAATACCCGATAACCCGGCAACAACAGCACATTCTCGAATACATCGGCTAGCGTTCGTCGCGCGGCCGAGAGCACCCGGGCCGCCTCGGCGGGCAAGTAATCGTCGAACGTGCCCAGCGAGAAACACAGCACGCCGTGGGGTTTGAGGGCCGCGCGGGCTTCGGCGAAGAACTCGCGGGTGTAAAAGCGGTTCAACTGCGAGGTGGCCGGGTCGGGCATATCGACGATGATTACGTCGAACCGGCCTCGGTTCCGCTTGACAAACAATCGGCCGTCGGTGACTGCAATTTCTACGCGCGGGTCAGAAAGCGGCGCTAGGGCATCTGGAAGCAGTTGCCGGGCGATGGGGATCACCAGCGGATCCAGTTCCACGCCGTAGACCTTTTGAACCGGATATTTCAGCACTTCGCCTAGCGTTCCCGACGCTATCCCGCCAATCAGCAGCACCGATTTAGCATCCGGCCTCTGCAACATGGCATAGTGTACGGTTTCTTCGATGCGTTCCACCTGGTGGGTGGAAAAGGAGACCACGCCGCTTTGAAAGAAGTTCCACTGGCCGGACGACTGGGCTACGATCAGATTCCCGTACGGCGAGTGCCCGTGGAAAACTATCCGCTGCCCCGGATATAGCAGCGCTAGCGAGCGACGGTCCAAATCACCCCACAGCAGGCCGCCGATAAGCGCGGCCAGCATTCCTGCCGGCAGCAAGGCGCCAAATCGCAAGCCGCAGTGCCAGGCCACGGCAGCAGCCATCGTCAGATTCAGGGCTGCTGGGAGCGCCAGGCTCTGGAAATGGTCGCAAAAGTGTACCAGCAAAAAAGTGAAAAGTACTCCGCCCAGCACAGTGCCAATGTTGTCCAAAAAATACACCCGGCCGATACTGGCGGCCTCCCCGGCTTCGTGTTGGGCCTCCCGGTGGCTGCCAGCCAAGTGTGTGGCCAGCGGCAACAGGTATCCGAGCACCACGCAGTATGGGGCCATCAGCGCGGCGCAACTGAGGACTGTTTCCGTCACCCCGATGGCCACCCCCCGCAAAAACACCACGTTCCGCAGCGCCCGAAGTAGATACACATCGGCCACTGGCAGCACTGCCACAAGCATTTGGCCTGACAACAAGGCGAGCACAGGGCGGCGCAGCACAGCGGTTGTTCTGCCCAACGCAGCCCCCAGGCCGGTAAGCAGCATCCAGTTGCCCAGCACTATGCCGAAGACCAGCTCGTTTCCGGCAAAGACGCTGAGCAGTTCGCGCATCAAGACGATCTGAGTAATGAACGCCGACACGCCCAAACACAACACCGATGCGTCCAGCAATCGTTTGGGCGGCAATTCCGGGCGGAGGATCATAGAGGCGATGGCGAAACCACAGCGGGTCGATGCGCACACATCCAGCGTACTGCTTGGCGACGCGTCAGTCGCTTGCTGTCACTGTTCGGAGCGCTCCTGATGGAATACCTCGGCCTGATACACCAGCACGGCTGCCTGCGGACGCCGCCAATCGCTCGGCCTCAAGCCCGCCTTGCGCGCCAAGCTGTTCATGAACTCTTCCTTGTCCGGTATCTGTTCCCAGACCTGCGGCAAGAAGGTGGCCTGGTAGCCGCCCACGTTCAGCACCACGCCGTCGACGCGGGGGCGCAGTTTCTCCAGCAGGTCGTCCGGCGAGCGAAAGTCCAACTCCCGCGGCAACGTCAGCACGCTGACTTCTACTTCGATCTGCGGCAACTCGTCGGGCGTCACCGGCGCGAAGCGTTCGTCCTCCAAGGCTGCACTACGAGCCTTGTGGATGACGGCCTGGTATAGCGGCTCTTCCGGGAATATCGCTCCGATGCAGCCGCGCAATTGTCCTTGCTTGTTGAGGGTCACGAAACAGGCCCGCCGCTGGCGCAGCTTTTCCGGGATTTCGTTGACAGGAGGATTGGGCAGTGGCTGTTTGTTGACCGCGGCGACCACGCTCTGCCAGGCCAGCTTCAACATCAGTTGGCGCTCTTCGGCCGAGAACTCTTGCCCCGGCTGGCCCGCCGGCTTGTTGTCGCCGCCGGCCGGCACGTAAAAGGCGATGGCCGCGTAGCCGACCACGCCGCGCTTCTCCCCCGAAGTGTCGCCGCTGTTGCGATAGTCGAGCAGCTTTGCTTGCCAGCCCAGCTTTTTGGCCAGCGCAATTACAGTGCAAATCGGCCCGCTGCCGCACGCCTGAAGCGGCCCAATCTCCTCGGCCTTCAGGTCCAGGATGGCCTGCACCGTGCGCTGGTCGAGCATGTTTGCCAATTCATAAGGCCGGTAGTGCGACAGGTCGGAGCTGGCCACCACTAGCGTCCTCTGGTCCAACAGCGGCGCCAGTCCTTCAGCCACCGCGTCGGGATCGACTTCGCCAAAAATGATCGGCACCAGTTGGACTTCCGGCAAAAGCCGACGCAAAAACGGCAGTTGCACTTCCAAGGAATGCTCGAACGTATCCGGCGTTTCTTCGCCGAAGGGGGGCAGAGTTTTGGGCGAAAACTGCCAAAACGGGGGCCGGCGCACTTCGCACTCCGGATCGGCCACGAAAGGCTTCCTGGCGGCAAGCTGCGCCGCCTTCGGCGAGACAGGAATGTTGCCCAGCGGCGTTTCGTAGGCGTCGTAATCGGGAACCATCGCGCCGGCGAAGTGGGCGGTGTGCGAAGGGGCCATCACCACCACCGTATGGAAATCTTTGCCTTCGAGCTGCTTATAAGCCACCGCAGCCACCGGCCCCGAATATGCGTATCCGGCGTGCGGACAGATCAAGGCCCGCAGGTTCGGCAACTCCTCCTGTTTTGCCGCGGCCAGAAACTCGTCGATCTGCTTTTGCAGTGTTTTCGGCTCACGGGGATAGAAACCTTCCCAGCGTGTGCGACGACCGTCGGAAGGCTCGCCTGCCACGGCCATGCCCCGCACGCGCGAGCCTTTTTTCTGCTGGACGGTTTTCGGTTGCTCGGCAGTGTTGTACGCCTGCTCTGCGGTTGGGTGTCCGCCACAGCTCAGCAGCGCACTTGCCAGCCACAGCGCCACGAGCAATCGAGCGATGGTCTTCATCAGGCCGCTCCTGATGCCAGCGATGCTGTTTCCCCCTAGCACTGCTATACTAGCATTTTACATCGCCCTGTGGTGCTGGTCCTACACCTGGGCCGAGCCAGCCGGGCCAAGCGCTGTTTTTCCCGACTCACCCACCGACCGACAGGAACCAGCGATGCCAACCGCCCTTAGCAACCCGGTCATCGTTTTCCCCCGCGGCGTTTTTTTCTGTGCGGTCTGTTTGGCCACGTTTCTTTGGGCGTCTCTTTGGGCGTCGTTCACGCCCGGGCCGCGCGCAGCCGAATCGGCCGCGGCAGGCGGCTCCGAGCAGTTCGACGTGACGCTGCGGCGTGTGGCCAGCATACCACCGGGCACGGTGGTGGGCGAGCGGGCGCCGGAAGGATGGTCGCACTTGGTGATCAAGAGTCGGCCCAGGCTGAGCGAACAATCGGCCAAGGAACTTCCTGCTGTCACCGCCCGGCTGGCTACGCTGCTGTGTACGGTCATCTTGGCCGACGTACAAGGACGCCCAGGACAATTCGTGCTTTCCCACCTGGCCGTGGGCTTGGGTGCCGAAATCAACGGGCGCGATACGATCGTCTCCACCGAGTCGGCAAGTAAACTGGGCCTGAACCTGGGAGTGCTGGAATCGCAAGTGCTGGCCGGCGCCGAGAAGCAGCTCGGGCTGATGCGCACCGCGGCACGTTCGCGCACTGCCGCCGTAGTGGATGCCGCCGGAGTGCTGCTGCACGATAAACGACATCAGGCAGTGGTGCTCAGATACGTTTTGCTTGTGGACCCCAACAGCGGACGGCTGGACGTGCTGGCGTGGGCCTTTCCCCGTCAGGCAGACGGCCCGGCACAGCCGATAGGCGACATCCAGCTTCTGCCGCCCAACAAACTGGACGACTGCCTGCTGAGCATCGACAAAGACGCCTTCTTGTTAGGCATCCCCACCAGCACGGCCTTCGCCATGGTGCAAATACCCCAAGGCAAACCCATTACATTTCCCAAGGAGCTGCGAGCTGTAGCGTGCCAACCCCAACTGACGACCCAGCAAGCCCAACAGTTGACCGCCGCACTGCGCGTGCTGGTACAGAACGCCGCCGCAGCGTCAGAGCAGTCTTCGATGCAGAAGCATTAGCCACGGGAAAAAATTAGGAAAACAGCCGCCAACTTTCGGTCGCGCAGGCATAGCGGTCCGCCGGGCAGTGACAATCGCCGGCTTCAAAGTGTAACTGGGCACATCGGCTGCAAAGACATTTTGGCCGTTCCGGAGGAGTACCAATGAACCACCGTCGCTTCGATCACGGTCCTAAACTTGTTCGGTTGCTGGGAGCATTGATGGCACTACTGTGCCAGGCGGGAGTTGTCGCCGGTTTCGGTGCCCACGACGCCGACCCTACCACGCTGCGCGACGGGCAACCGGTCAAGGCCGTGCTGGGCACGGAGAATCTGGGGCCTAATTTGCTGCGGCCCGACCGATGGCGCGGCTACGAGCAGGGCTTCCAGCCGGCAGGCGACGTTTTTGTGTGCGACAACGGCAACCAGCCTGGGGCACGACGCGGAGTGATGCAACACGTGGTTCTCGATCAAAAGACGCCTCAGCCGATCGTGGCCATCGCCTCCAGCAAAGCCGAAGGTGTAACCGGCTCGGCCGACAACGATTATTCGCTGTACTTAGACCTTATGTATCAGGATGGCACGCCGCTGTGGGGACAGGCTGCCGTTTTCGACACTGGCACGCACGACTGGCAACAGCGGCGGGTGATCGTCGTGCCAGAAAAACCCGTCAAGTCGCTTACTTTCTACATGCTGTTTCGGCGTCACGGCGGAAAGGCGTACTTCCGCCAACCGCAGCTTCATGTGATTGCAGCGCCCGAGGGCGCCTGCTTGTTTGCGGGCGTGCCGGTGCGAATCGTGGCAAGCGCCGCCGCTGGTGGAGCAGGCTTCCAAGTCCGCGATGTGGCCGCCAATAGCCACTTCGTACGCATCCAGCGGCAGGCGTTGGGACTGAAGTTGCAATACAAGAGAACCGAATCGACGCATGCTACTTTTTTCGAGGCCACGCTGACCGACACGACCGGCACAGACCGGGCAGTGACCCTGCTGTACTCGGTCTATGTTCCTAGAGAGGCTGAGCGCCCGCTGCCGTCGCCAGGCGGGCGGTCGGAAACGGTGCGTCGCCCGGCCGTTTGGCTGCAAGATCCGCGCAGCCAAACCGAAGTGTCACCCCCGCGCGAGTACGTCCACGCCACGCGGTTCGGCTGCGGTTCGACCGGGCAATTGTCGCTGTATCCGCTGGGTGCGGCACA
This sequence comes from uncultured Pirellulales bacterium, assembly GCA_938015445.1. Classification (GTDB taxonomy): domain Bacteria; phylum Planctomycetota; class Planctomycetia; order Pirellulales; family Thermoguttaceae; genus CALLPE01. Next base: position 90,946 of record CALLPE010000001.1, on the reverse strand, counting down.
GGAACCATGGCCCGACAGACGCAGCGGCGTCGCCTTGGGCATCGATATGGCACGGCCGGCCTTCTACCGCATCGGCTACAACGCGGCCACCGAGGAGCTTTTCCTGGCATACGACATCGGTCTGGCGCCGGAAAAGCCCAGCGCTACAGTGCGGTTTTGCCTGTTCCGCTTCGAGGCGCGCTGGGGCTTTCGGGGTGCGCTTGCGCGGTATTACGAACTGTTCCCGGAAGCCTTCCGCTCTGGCACGCCCGAACAAGGTCTGTGGATGCCTTTTGCCAAGATCAGCCAAGTGAAAGATTGGCAGGATTTCGGCTTCAAGTTCAAAGAGGGCAACGACGAAACGGCTTGGGACGACGCCCACGGCATACTCACCTTCCGCTATACCGAGCCGATGACTTGGTGGATGCCCATGCCCAAGGACATGCCGCGCACGATGGAAGCCGCGCTGGCAGAAGCCAACCGCTTGGCCGAGCAGGGCAATCGGCAAGCGCAGGCGTTACTGACCAGCGGATTTCACGATCGCATGGGCCGATTTCCTGCCCGATTGCTCGACACTCCGTGGTGCAATGGCGCCGTCTGGAGCATGAATTCCATGCCCGGCGTGCCCGGCGAAGTGACCGACTTTAAGAACAAATGGAACCAAAAGCTGATCGGGCAGCTATACGGCCCGGGCCGCAAAGGCGACCTGGACGGCGAATACATCGACTCCAGCGAAGGCTACGTGACCGACGAGTTGAACTTCCGCCGCGAACACTTTGCCGCCGCCGACACCCCGCTGGTCTTCTGCATCCATACGCATCGGCCGGCGATTTTTCGCGGACTGGTGGCCTTCGAATACGTCCGGGCGATCGCCAAAGACGTACACGGCATGGGAAAGCTGATGATGGCCAATGGGGCACCCACGCGGCTGTGCTGGTTGTGCCCCATGCTCCAGGTGCTCGGCACTGAGACCGACTGGAATCCCGGCGGGCGCTGGCGGCCGATGTCGGACGCCGACTTGCTGTATCGCCGCGCGATGAGCAAGGGCAAACCGTATTGTTTCCTGATGAATACCGAGTTCGAGCGCTTCGGCCCGGAACTGGTGGAAAAGTACATGAAGCGCTGCCTGGCCTATGGGATGTTTCCGGGGTTTTTCAGCCACAATGCGTCTGAGGGACACTATTTCCGGCGTCCGGAACTGTACGAGCGCGACCGCCCGCTGTTCAAAAAATACGTGCCGCTGTGCAAAAGGGTGGCCGAGGCGGGCTGGGAGCCAATCACGTTGGCCCGCTCCAGCGACGAAAAGGTGTACCTGGAACGTTTTGGCCAGCGTTACCTGACGGTCTTCAACGACAGCCCCCAGCCGCGCACAGTGATCATCACGCTGGAAGGGCTTTCGCCGGCCGGCGCAGACAGCCCGGAGTTGGTCCGCGGCGGTCGGGTCGTCTGGAAAGATGGAAAAGCACAGCTAACACTAGACGGCGAAGACGTAGCCCTCATCGACCTCCAGCCGCAGTAGACCAGTGGTTCAGCATGTCTCGATACCCCAGCCCGGCCGTGCAGAGAAGCGTCGCAACCCCATGCGCAGTCCGAAACTTCACGTCACTGTATTGGGCTTACTGTATTGGGCTTATTGGGCTGGAACCAAAACCGAGAACGGCCACAGCGGGACATTTCGCAGCAAGAAGAATGCCATGGCGACACATGCCACGGTGCAAATAAGCCAGGTTCTGCGGCTCGGATTGCCCCACAGGGGCCGTCTGCCCAACAGCAATAGCATTTCCGAGGCCGCCGCGTACAGCGCCAGCGGCAATCCCAAGGTCCACAGCGCGTTGTGTCGCAGTGCCGAAACCAAGTTGCCGTGCAGCAAGTCGTGCGTAGCCCTGGTGGCGCCGCAGCCCGGACAATACAAACCGGTCATCTTGTGGAACCAGCAAGCCGGCAGCGGCAATTGGCGAGGATCGACTAGCCAAATCACTGCCACAGCAAGAAGCAGCAGTGCCAAGATCGCGTAAATAGGCCACGTGGCAACGCCGCTTGGTTCGGCCAATTGGGCAGGAACCGGCACGTTGCTTTGCCGGGCTGCTGCACTGGCCGATTCCGGCCCGCCAGGCGTCGCGCCAAATTGTGTTGCACGCATGGCGTCGGGCATATCGCAGTTCCATCAAAAGCTCGCCTGGCTTGGGGGGATCTGCCCAAAGGCCGCCTTTACCACAGGATCGCCCAGCGCCACCAAGGCCCAAATCCCAAATGGCAGACCCAGGATGCAACACGGGCTGACACAGGGGATGATCGCCAATATCGCCGCAGCCGTGGCCCACCCATGGCTTTTCAAACGGTACATTTTGATCGCGCCGATAAGGATCAACACGCTGACGACAAAGCCGATTACGCTTTGCACGCTCCCGAGCACCACATTCACTGCCAATTCCTCTGCGACGTCCCGACCAGGGCCCTGTGGCTCTAAAGCTAGCAAACCAACCCCAAGCACAAAAGTCGCCACCCCAATAATGCAAAAAATAATCCCCATTATCCCCAGCACGACCAGGGCAGTGGCCGGCCCGGAAACCTTGGCAGCGGCCACCTGCCGGCGGGATCGATTAAGCTCAGAACTCCAGGCAGTATCTCCGGCGGCCGCAGCCGCGTAAGGGTTGAACGCCCCGCCGGCGCCGCCGGTATCGCCAGCGACGCTGCCGTCGTATTGGCTGCCCGGCCGGCCAGGCTGTTCCCAATCGGCCGGCCGTTCCCAGCCGGCTACTGGCACTGGCGACAGCCCATTGCACATAGGGCACTGGGCTTGTTTTCCGGCCGCCTCGTCGGGCACTTTGAGCCTTCGGCCGCAGTGAATACAAGAGAATTCAATGGCCATAAGCAATACATGTACTCGAATGAGTAGCTGTTTTTTTTCCGCAACCGACCGGCGCACCCGCCGCTGCTTCGGACTGCTGGCCTATCAGGCCCCCAACAGGCTCCAACACACTTCGCACCATGCTGCAATACATTTCACGGCAGACTACAGTATACTACACCCCCTGGCAGACATCCAAGGCTATTGCCGCACCGCCTGGCAGACTTCCAGTGCTGCCGCCGTTCTGAGCTGTTCGACCAGTGTACGGCGCGCAGTAACCGTCGGACCATCGTGCCGTGCGAATCGTTGTGCGAATGGTTGACAGTCTGCAATCGGACGTTTACCGTGATCGAGTCGCCGGAGCTTGGTTTGCACACGGCATCCGCGGCACGCTCAACGCCTGTTAGCAGGGGAAAACACCCCGCCAACAGGCAACAACCCGCCAACAGACAGCAACCTGCCAACGGACAGCAACCCGCCAACAGACAATCAATACCCTGCTAACAAGCAATACTGCCAGAAACGGCAATCCTACCAGAAGCAATACAAAGTCCTACCAAGGTGCCACAATGCTAGAAAAAACGTTTTTCCGACTTTTGGGCGTCAGTGTTTTTTTCGGTTGCGCAGTGGTAGAGACTATCGCACTGGATGCAGCCAACGAAATTCGCCAGCAGCAGAAGACCAGCCAAGTCCGTCAGGCGGAAATGGCAGGCTATCTGCTGATACCCAATGAGAGAGTTCCCGACACGTTCGACGCCGGTTTCTCGATGTACGTTGCCGCCTGGCCGCTGCTGAAGGCATATCCCGGGCCGCGCTTTCAATCGGGCTTGCCCGGCACCTGGATGTTCGCCAAGCTGGACGAGCCGCCGCCGTTCAAGCTGTATTCCGACATCGAAGGCGGTCTGGGTTGGTGGCGCGACACGCGCTTCGCCACCGAAACGCCGAAGTTCATCATGGGCGGCGTGGCCCCGAACTTCAGCCAATGGGCTAACGGTCCGGGGGCGGGCAAAGGCAGGGATTGGGACCGTCCGCTGGGCAAATACGGTGTGGCCCAACTTTCGCCTTGGGTGTTGTGGCCGCCCGACGGCTTGAACCTCAAGCAGGGCACCTGCGGAGAGCTGTTTGGCTACGGATACCTGCCGCTCCCGCTGACCCAGAAGAAATCGATCACAGCCGGAAAGAAAATTGCCACCGGCGACCAGTGTTGGACGTTGTTTCTCAACACGGCGAACTTCAAAGGGCCGGTGGCTTTCTTCCTGCCGTTTTTCTGGTCGGAGTCGGCATCCGAAGACCCACGACTGGAAGGGCTGCTGCTGGACTCGCGGGGTTCAAACCCCAACCGGGCCTTGCAGATGGAAACGCAGTACATTCCGGCAGTCGTGGGCGTGGATGCCAACGGCGAAAGTTACGCCCGCATCGCACCAACCTGCTTCCCGGCGAGCGTCAACGACGTGTCGATCGTGGTCCATCGGGTGACCTCGTATAGCCGTAAGGCCCTTTGGGAGGCGGTGAAGGCGTGGTTCGACGGCGGCCCGGCACCCACCGGTCGGATAGACGAGCAAGGCGCGGTGCTCCACAAGTTCCCTGGTCGCGGCGGGGCGACTTGGAGAATCTATCCCGAACGCACCGCCAAAGAAGAGCGGCCCGCTATGGCATGGTCTTCCTTCGCCACACCTACGGCCGTTGATGATTACACGTTCGGCTACCGGTGGAACTTCGAGTGGGCCAAAAAGGACAGCACCGACGGTTGCTCGTTGGTGAAGCTGCCGGAGTACTACCGCTTGGTTGCCAAAGGAAAGAAGCAGCCAGAGTGGGTTCCCGTACGCGCCGAGGACGTACCAGCCGAAACCGGTCTGGCGGCAGTACGTTTCGATCGCTATGTCCGCCGCTCTACCGAACCGTACGTCACCCCCGAGCAGCCAAACAGTTGCTGGAAAAAACCCGGCCCTGTGGCAGGTCCGTTTCAAGCCGAACTGGGCGATGGCAGCGTGGTAACTTACTACTGGTATCGTTTTGCCGACCAACCGGCGCTGCTGAACGCCGATCTGACCGACCAGGAGCGCCAGTCGCTGCAAGCTCGCGTCGAGCTGCTGCACCGCCACTGGAGAAAAGACCGCGACTATCTGCCGCCGCCCACCACCGGCAAGCTGGCGGAACTTGACCCGGCGCTACTGGTAACGCCGCCGCGGGGCTTGGAAATCGGCTACGTACCTATCGTCACCAGACAAGCTGCCAAGAGGTGAACCAGCCATGAAACGCAAGTATCTTGCCTTCCTGTTGTGCATCGCGTTGCCTGCCGGCGCTGCTGCGCAGTCGTCGGCCGGGCCGGTGCAGGTATTCATTTTGGCCGGTCAGTCGAACATGGAGGGGGCCGGACAGATCAAGGCCAACCCTAATCGCAACGAAGGAAAAGGCTCGCTAGAGTATCTTGTGAAGAACCCCGATACCGCTAAACGCTTCGCCCATCTGGTGGACGCCAGCGGTCGGTGGCGCACCCGCGACGACGTATGGGTTGTTTTCCTGGACCGCAGAGGGCCGCTGACGGTCGGCTTCGGCGCCAGCCAGGCGACGATCGGCCCGGAGCTGGGCTTCGGCTGGGTGGTCGGCGACGCACTGGATGAACCAGTGCTGCTTGTCAAATGCGCCTGGGGCGGAAAGAGCCTGGCGGTCGATTTCCGTCCGCCCAGCGCTGGCAAGCCGCCATACTCGCTTGGCGAAAAAGCCGATGCCGCCATCGCCCAGAATCCCGAGATCATTGGTAAATACTATCGCGAGACTTTGGCCTTGACCAAGCAGGCCCTGGCCAACATCAAACAACTAGTGCCCGGCAGCGATGGCCGCTATGTGTTGGCCGGCTTCGGCTGGCACCAAGGCTGGAACGACCGCATCAACGACAAGTTCAACGCCGAGTACGAAAGCAACATGGCGCACTTCATCCGCGATATGCGCAAAGACCTCGGTGCGCCCGGGCTGCCGTTTGTGATCGCCGAAACCGGCATGAGCGGCCCGGAGGAAAAACACCCTCGGGCACTGGCACTGATGAAGGCCCAAGCCGCTGTAGCCCAGCGCGAGGAGTTCAAGGGCAACGTGGCGTTCGTCAGCACTAGGCAGTTTTGGCGACCGGCAGATCAGTCGCCCAGCGCGCAAGGGTATCACTGGAACTCGAACGCCGAGACATACTACCTGATCGGCGAAGCGATGGGCCGGGCGATGCTCGAGCTGATGAAACGGCCGTCGCCGACCAAGAAATAGTGGGCCGGGGCAACATGGCACATTCTTGCGCCGGGTCGCCGGACAGGCGCAGTATCGCTTGCGGCTGTGTGCGTCGCTACCCAATAGGCAAGGGGTCATGATTGTTGTCATGATTGTTGTGCTGAACCCGCCGATCTCACTGGGGTATGGTGCTAATCATGATTGTTGTGCCGAACCCGGCGAGCTGGCTGGGGCGTGGTGCTAATAAATAAAAACGTCAGGGCCAACTAGAAAGGCTGGCAACCATGAAACCGATGCGCTGGTTCGCCTTGCGTGCTTTATTGGCGGGTTTGATAGGCATTTGTTCCCATGGCCACTGCGCAGACAGTTCGCCCGGCGACAGGCAGATACTATTCCCCAAAGACCCGTCTGTCTTAGACCTGCGGCGCGATTTCGGCGCAGTGGGCGACGGAAAGGCCGACGACACCGCCGCACTTCAAGCCGCGCTCCAGGCCAGTTGCGCCAGGCAGCGCGGCGGCAGCACCAAGATTCTCTACATCCCCAACGGCACGTACCGGGTGACCAAGACGCTTGTAGTAAGTTGCGGGGTTGGGCCGTGGGTGTACGGGCAATCGCGCGACGGAGTGGTCATCCGCCTGGCCGACGGCGCGCCGAAGGAAGTCACCGCCCTGCTGCGCACCCATCCCAGCGACACAAAGGCCACTTCGGCCGACTTCTTCATGCGCAATTTCCGCAACCTGACGCTGGACGTCGGCGACAACCCTCATGCCGACGCGGTGCGCTGGTACGGCAACAACAGCAGCGCGCTGAAGAACGTGCGCATCCGCGGCAACGGGGCAGTGGGGATAAACTCCGGGTTTTTGGGTCAAAACGGGCCCAACCTAATCCAAGACGCAGTGGTAGATGGCTCTTTCGACACCGGCGTGCGCTGCGCCTGGAGCTGGGGGCAGACCCTCTCGCGCGTGACGGTCCGCAACGCCCGGCAGCAGGGCGTATACGTAAATGCCACTGCGGCGGGAATCGAAGAGCTGACCGTGGAAAACTCGCCGGTGGCACTGCGCAACGAATACCCCAACGACTGGACGTGGTGGGGTGGGGTGGTGGCGTTGGTCCGGGGGCGCTTCACCGGCAGCGACCCGCAACAGCCCGCCATCGCCAACACCAGCGTGCTTTATGCCAGGGATGTCACCGCCACCGGCTTCAAACAGGTGGTGCAGGACAAGGCGGGCAAGGGCGTGCCGGGGGACCGCTTGGAGGAATATGCCTCTCCGCCTCCCAAGAGGCTGTTCGACGATTCGCCTAGCCAGTCGTTGAAGCTGCCGATCAAGCCAGAACCTCACGCCCCCTGGGAAACCAACCCGGACAATTGGGTCTGCGCCAACGATTTCGGGGCCAACTACGGCGACAACCGCGACGACACTGCCGCCATCCAGGCGGCCGTGGACGCCGCTGCCAAAGCCGGCAAGACAGTGGTCTATCTGCGTGGCATCGGCGGCGGCGATCCCAACTGGTACTCCCTCGACGGCGAAGTGCGCATCCACGGCAGCGTGCGGATGGTCATCGGATTGGGTTTTGGCCGGGTGATCGGCGGCCCCCAAGGTCGCTTTATCGTCGACGACCGTTCCGCCCCCGTAGTCAAGTTCATGCATTTGCAAGCCTTCGGCGGACGGCCGCCAGTGGTCGAGAACCGCTCGACCAAGAATACCTTGGTCGTGGAAAGCTGCGACCTGCGAGTGCTGGGAACCGGCAGCGGCGATATCTTCGTGACCGACTGCCCTTGCCACATCGAACTGCGATCTTCCGGCCAACGGCTGTGGGCACGGCAACTCAACCCCGAGGGAAACAGCGACGTGGGGTTGGTGCAAAACCACGGCGGGCAACTGTGGGCCTTGGGAGTCAAGCACGAGGGGCGCGGCGTGCGATTCCGTACCGAAGCTGGCGGCCGGACCGAAATTCTGGGACTGTTCAACTACGCTCCGGACATCGCCAAAGACGACCAGCGCCCGGCGTTCGACGTGGTCGATGCCGCCATGAGCCTGGCCGGTATCCGCGAAATCTCTTTCGGCAACACCTTTCCGGTAAAGCTCCGCGAGGTCCGGGGAAGCCAGACGCGCACCGAGACAGGCGGCGGGTGGATCGGCTGGTCGCTGTTTTGTGCTTATCCGCCCTCCGACAAACAAGCCGACAAACCCTCCACGGCCAATCGCTAACAGACCGATCCCCAGCAGCTAGCAAGGCGGAGTGAACTTCGCGGCCATCGGGGAGCGCTTGCGCAGCTTTTCTGGTTTAACAAGCAGCTTCAATCTGCGATGGCCAGGGACGTTAGGAATTGGGCGGCAGCGGAGGCCGGTTGCGGAAAACATTATGCTAGCGCCGCTTTATAGGAAAACTCTCCGCGTGCTCAAACGCGCCTAACACGCTTGTGGATAATCTTCCGGCGAATGCTGCGGACGTGGTGAGCCGCAGCAAAAGTTGTTTGGTCCGTGTAGCAGGAGTTACGTGATGCGACGTACTACCAAAGGGGGTGTGCGAGTGGCTTCGGCCAAAGCTCGGCGCGGCGTTACGCTGGTCGAGCTGTTGGTGGTGATGGTGATCATCGCCATCTTGATTGCTATTTTGTTACCAGCCGTGCAGGCGGTGCGGGAACAGGCGCGCCGGACGACCTGTTCGAACAACATGCGCCAGATCGGTCTGGCGGTGCTGGACTTCGAGGCTAGCTTCCGGAAGATGCCCCATGGCGGCGAAGGCACATACTACCCTGAAGGCTATCCGAATAACCCGAAGGAAGCACCGACAGTCTTCGCCGACAGCTTATGGGAAGAGGTAGGAAGCCCCGGCGGCAAGACCGGACGTATGTTCCCCGACGAGGTTCCTCATTCCACATTCACTCAGATTCTTCCCTACCTCGAACAAGGAACGCTTTACAAGACCATCGACTTGACCAAGTCGTACCGCGAGGAACCCAACGCTGATTACACTACCAAGAACGGACCGGCACAGCAGGAAATCCCGGTATTTCTGTGCCCGGGGGACCCGTTCTTGGCCGTCAAAGACCCAAATGGGTTCGGGAAGGCCGACTACTTTGTAACGGTTTACACCGACATCGACCCGGTTACTGGCAAGCGGAACAAAGCGATGCGAACCGATGGCGCTTTGTGCTTGCCCAGCGCCACAATCTCGGCCATTGCCGATGGCACCAGTAACACCATCATGATTATCGAGGACGTCGGCCGGAACCACGCCAACGCCGACCCGTTGCAAGGCCGGTCGCGCTCGAAGTATCCCGACCCGGCATGCACCAGCGGTACTTTGCCCGGGGGCGAGTGCGATGTAACTGTATGCGACAACGGGCAACCTGGTTGCCGCACCGTACACCGCTGGGCCTGCATGGATGCCACCGGCAGTGGCGTGTCGGGGCCGAAGAACGCGGTTGGTGATGCTAATAACCCATACAAACGGTTCATCAACAACAACGCAACGCCGCAGGGTGGTCCTTCCGACTGCCTATGGACAATCAACAACTGCGGTTTGAACGACGAACCGTTCTCGTTCCATCCGGGCGGGTGCAATGCGTTGTTCGCCGATGGTTCGGTGCGCTTCCTCCAGCAGGAGATCCACCCGCTGGCCATGCGGGCACTGCTGACCCGCGCTGAAGGCGTGCCGATCCCCAAGGGAACCCTGACCGACTAAATCTGATTGCTAAATACTTTTTTTACCCAACGCCATTTGGGTTTTGCTAACCTGAAAGTAGGTTAGGGCCGTCTGTTGAGGCTGCTGGGCTGCCTCGGTGCGAATTGCCGCCGAGGCAGCCCGTTTTGTTTTGGCGCAGAAGAACCCCTTCGCCCAAATGATACCGCTAGCTTGCCCAGCCGCGCCAACTACCCGACAGACTCGTTGAGGCGGCCAGCTTGCCCAGCCGTGCGGTTTGCTGGGCAGAGCGGTTTTCTGGGCAGAAGACTCACCCCTACACCAGCCTTGCCTGAAGCGCCGGCACTGTCATCCGCTCGCCGACGGGGCCTGGGGCGCATCAATAAGGTTTGTACAGTCCGGGCACTGGGATGGGGTAATTGCCTTCTTGATCGCGGGTAACCGGGGCCGGAGCGTCCCAAGACAGGACCTTGGGAAACTCGGTGGGGCCTTTGGCCACAGCGTCGTCCCACTTGACCACCACGCCGGAGTAAGTGGCCATGCGACCCAGCACCGCCGTCATGCTGCTGTTGGCCCCGTGCCACCCTTCGTTGTACTTTAGTCCTTTGCGGATGGCCTGAATCAGATCGGCGTGCTCCTGCACCATAGCGTTGACGTTCTTGCCCGCGAAACGCCATTGGTTCTTGCCGCTGATCGAACCGTTGCAGTTCGAGTCGCCGTCGGTGCCGTGGGCGGCCTCGCTGACGTTGCTCCAGCAGCCGGCCATGTGGCGGCACTGGCTGTACATACGGGTGCCGTCTTTATAGACGAACTCCACGAAGTGTATGTCGAAGATTTGGCCCGTCCCTTTGGCATTGCCCACATAGCGCCGCAGGCATCCGCCCATGCCGTTGGCCTCGACAGGATGATCGTCCTTCATCACCCAATTGCAGATGTCGATATTGTGGATGTGCTGCTCGCAGATGTTGTCGCCACTGAGCCAGCAGAAGTGATACCAGTTGTGAACCTGATATTGCATCTCGGTCATGCCCGGCTCGCGGGCACGATTCCAAATGCCCGACCCGTTCCAGTACGCCCGCAAGTACAACACCTTGCCGATGGCCCCATCGTGGATGCGCTTGATAGTTTCGATATAGCTGGGAGTATGGCGGCGCTGAAAGCCCACGCCCACCTTCAAACCCTTCTCATCGGCCAGCTTATTGGCTTCCATGAGGATGCGGTAGCCGGGAGCGTCGACACAGCAAGGCTTCTCCATAAACACGTGTTTGCCAGCTTTGATAGCGGCCATGTAGATCATCGGCCGGAAGCCCGGCGGAGTGGCGGTGACCACCAAGTCCACGCCGGCGTCGATCGCCTTTTGGAACGAGTCCAGGCCGTGGAACACGCGCTCGTCGGGCACGTTGGCACGGTCAGCAAAGCGCTGTCGCAGGTTCTTTGCCGCGCCGCGGGCACGATTCTCGAAGGCGTCGGCAATGGCCACCAGCCTTGTTCCTGGATCGGCCTCCAAGCAGTCCGCGGCAGCGCCGGTTCCGCGGCCGCCCGCGCCGATCAACGCCACGCGCAGCACATCGCTGCCTGCTGCGTGGGCCGTCCGCGCGATGTTCAACTGGCTTGCCAGGGTGAATCCACCGACCGCCGTGGCCGAGGTTTTCAGAAAGTCGCGTCGTGAGGTGTGCTTGTGCATGGTCTGTTACTCCGGGTAGGAAGGACAATGATTTTTGCAACAACCGCTACGAAGTCCGACGTGCAACGCTAGACATGTCAACATTATGACCTCACCGACGGCGCTTGCAAGAGTGTGCAAATCTTTAAACGCGCTATCGTGCGCAGCCACTGGCTGTGCTACCCGGCCGGCAGTGCTGTTACGACTTGCCTTACAGCTCACCACCGGCTACTGAACGCCCCGATGGGCAAGCCAGCCGTGGCCTTCCCACAACAAAGTGGGCTGCGTTCACGCGTGCAGTTTCTTAAGCAGCCATGCCATGTTTTCGGCAAGAGTCTTGACGGTTCGCAGTCCTTCGGCGTCGTTAGCCACGGCGCCTTTTTCGCGGCCGAAAGCGATGTTCCAGTAGGTCGAGCCGGGCACGATCATCTCGCTGATCAGGAAAAAGAAATTCAATTGGGCGAAGGTGAAGTTGTGTCCGGCCCGTCGAGCTACCACGATCGCTGCCCCGACTTTGCGGCGCAGAAAGTTGTGGTGATGCCGGGCCACATAGCCCACGCGGCCCAACAGGGCCATCGTCTGCGGAGTGGCGGAGCCGAAATACACCGGCGAGCCGATGATTATTCCTTCGGCTTCGAGGAACTTGTCGATTATTCCCTCGAAGGCCGGGTCTTCCTGCACGCAGCGTGCGGTCTCCGCTTTGGCGCAGCCCATACAAGCGATGCAAGGTTTGATCGGCCGGTCGGCCAGCGAAAGGAACTCGGTAGCAATGCCTTCAGCGGCCAGCACTTCCAGGGCGGTTTGAACCAGGATGTCAGTGTTTCCGCCGGGTCGCGGACTGCCCGATATTCCCAGTGCCTTCATAGTATTGCTCCCCCAATCGATTGTTTCTTTACAAAAGCAACCGTGTTGTTGCACGTCAGGCGAACAAATCGTCTGGGCGATAAAGTCCTTTTTGTAGCACAAGAACCAATATGTTACACTTTTCGGATGGGACTGGAATCTTTCAGACAGAATCGGAATCTGTCTGTACAGCGCCCGTGGTTTTTTATTGCAACTGTCGCTGTGCGAGCTACACTGATCGCCGGCGCAGGGTACTGCTTGTTTGTGGATTATCGTAGTCTACTCTTGTATCGCGGCGTCGTCGCCACAGCATGGCCTGGTTTCGCACGACGGTTATCGCACTAAGTGGGTTGTCCCTGCTGCTGTTGTCCTTGACCGGGGCCGTGCTGCTGGGACGGCATTTCCGGCCGATATTACATCGCCATAATAGGCCACAGGATTCTTTGCCCGCTTTGGTCGAAAAGCTGCGCAGCGCGGCGGTTTTCGAAGAGCGGGTGGCCGCCGGTCGGGCAATCATCGCCGGAGGTTCTGAGTCTCTTGTGGGGGCGTTGGATACCCTATGCCAGATCGGGCAGGCTGATGCGCAGCCGGTTGTCGTGCCCCAAGCCTTGCAAGCCCTGGCGGTGGCGGCAAGCGATAGCCCAGCGGCGCTGGGCGAAGCGCTTCGCTCCGACAAAACCAACGTGCGCATAGCGGCCGCCATGGTCCTGCGCCAAATGGGTCCGAAGGCCCAACCGGCCTTGAGTTCCTTGACCAAGGGTTTGAGCGACGAAAATCGCTGGGTGCGTTGGAGCGCGGCGGAGGCCATCGGCAACATTGGCCCCCAAGCAGCGGCGGTGGTCGAGGCAATGCTGCCTCTGCTCGACCACGAAGACCGGTTTACCAGACGCCGCGTGGCTACTGCGCTGGGTCGGATCGGACCGGCGGCTTCGCGTGCCGCACCGCGGTTGGCCAAATTGCAAAAGGAGGACCACGATCCGGCAGTGCGCAAAGCCGCCGAGACGGCATTGTACCTAGTCAATTTGGAAGCTCTGGCCGCAGCAGCAGCCACCGAAGCCAGCCCAGAACTACAAAAGCTTTTGGTTGACCTGAAGCAAGACGACGAATACACCAGCGTGGCCGCTGCCAATAGGTTACGTGATCTCGGCCCGCAGGCCAAACAGGCGATTCCTGCGCTGGCGCTGGCGCTGCGAAGCAAACACAAGTGGGTACGGGTAGCAGCCGCCGAGGCGCTCGGCGCCATCGGCTCCGACGCCCAGCCGGTGCTGCCGTGCCTGGAGCAGGCCGCCGGTGAGGACGACGCCGAGCTGCGGTCCGCCGCCGAGGCAGCGAAACAAAAAATCGAAGCCCGCCGATTGCAAAACTGAATCGCAGCCAGTGCAGCCAGACGTAAATGTAAAGGCTGGAGTTTACCCAGTGTCGCGCTACCACGAATAAGTGTTACTGCTGAAAGTGGTTCGACTCCGTGTACTTCGGTGGGCACTGCAAGCGTTGATAGCACCGTTGCGTTTTGGCTATCAGCTTAAACACCTCGACCAGTCGCTCGGCGCACCGTAAAGTGTCGCAAATCCAAAGCCACTGACAAATCCTGGCCAAATCGACACTGGGTAAACTCCACTAAATGTTGAGGGGGTTTAGCGCATCATCAGCGGGGATTATAATTGTCCTTTGCGCGTGGCAGCCTCTCCGCCAAAGGACGGATAAATCAGCGGCGGATTGTCTTTCAAGTTCTGCTCAGTTCTTCACGGTTCAATCGCGCTGCCCTGCGCGTTTTGCAGCTTGTCGGCATCATTACATGCAATTTCAGTTGCCCAACAAGGCTCGGCTATCGTAGGTGAGCGAAATGAAGTTGGCGGTAGTCAGTTTAACCAACGGCGGCATGAGTTGGGGATACCGCAAGTACCTTGTGAACGTCTTGCCGCTGCTGCGGCAGAACCCAGCCGTATCCGAGCTGCACGTAATGCTGCCGGCAGCAACGCTGCCAAAGCTGGAGCCTGTGCATAGTTACGCCAATTGGCACACGTGGGATCGAAAGTCGTGGCTGGTCGGACCGTGGGTGCGGCAACAACTGAACCGCATCGGGGCAGACGTAATACTCGTCCCCAGCCAACGTTTGGTACAGACCTCCCTGCCGACCGTAGTGACCGTGCAGAACATGGAGCCGCTTATAGCGCCGTTCGCGGGCAACCCTTGGAGCGAAACGCTCCGCCATTTGGGGCGTTGGCTGGCCACGTGGAGAGCATGCCAGAGAGCTACCCGCGTAATCGCAATCTCCGATTTCGTGCGCCGGTTTCTGGTGGAGCGATGGCGCCTCAACCCTGAGAAGATCGGGTTGGTTTATCACGGTGTTGACAGCGCGGAACCGGTCGCAGAGAACCAGTTGCCGGCCGAGCTGCGCAGCCTGCGCGGAGCAGAATTTCTGTTGAGCGTCGGCAGTATTCGGCGCTATCGGGGATTGGAAGACGCCATCGAGGCGCTAGCAATGCTGGCTGATGAGTTTCCTAGGCTGAGGTTGGTTGTGGCCGGCGAAGTCGATCCCCGTATGCGCGGCTACCGCCGGGCGTTGCAGCGGCTGGCCGAAAAGTTGGGCGTGGCCGACCGGCTGGTGTGGCCGGGATTTTTGTCCGAACGCGTACTGGCCTGGTGTTACCAGAACTGCCGCGTGTTGGTGATGACCACACGGGTAGAGTCCTTGTCCGTTGTGGCGTTAGAAGCGATGCGCAACGGTTGCATAAGTGTAGTGACAGCCGTGGGCCCGATACCGGAATTGCTTCAGCAAAGTGCCTTCTACTATCAGCCAGGCGAGCGGTCGGAGATGGCCAGGCAATTGCGGCGTGCGTTGCTGCTCGATGAAGAACATCGCGCGGAGATGGCCGCCATGGTTCGCCGCCGGGCGGCCGAGTTCACTTGGCAGCGCACCGCCGAACTGACCATGCTAGAATTGCACAAGGCCCTTCGAGAGCGGCCACCGGCGACGGGGCGCGGATCGTAGGCGAATGGCAATCGTAGGCGAAGGGAAATCGTCGGCAAGCTGAGAGGCACGCGATGACAGGCGAGCACCGGACGGAGCAACCGACGGTAGTATGCTTGCAAAGAGGCGACGACTTGGAAGGTACCGTCCGCCAAGCGCTCCAGGAAGCTGGCATTCTGGCCCGGATCGCGGCTGACTCGCGCGTAGCCATAAAGCCCAATTTTACCTATCCCTGGCACAAACGTGGCGTAACCACTACGCCCGAAGTGCTGCGCGCCGTGGTTGGCGTGTTGAGGGATTACACTGCGCAGCTTGCGGTGGTGGAGACCGACGGCGGCTACGGCGCATGGCAGGTGGAAGAATCTTTTGCGGGACATGGCTTGGCCGAGTTGCACCGCCAGTTCGGCGTGCAGGCCGTCAACCTTTGCCAGGAACCTAGCGAACCGCTCGAAGTCCGCGGCTGGCTGCGAAAAGTGGTAGTGCCGCTGCCGGTGCGACTGCTTTACGAGACCGACCTGCTGCTGACCATGCCGGTGCCGAAAATCCATGCCATGACGCGCGTGTCGCTGGCGCTAAAGAACCAGTGGGGAGTCATTCCCGACATCATGCGCCTGCGCAAACACTATCTGTTCGACAAAGCCATCGTGGCCATCAACCAGCGGCTGCGACCGGCCGTGCTCGGCGACGGCACTTGGTTTTTGGATATCAATGGGCCTATGGCTGGCGAACCGGTGAGGATGGACTTGATTATCGCCGCCAGCGATGCCGGCTCGTTCGATCGGTACGTGTCGGAACTGATGGGAATCGATTGGCGGCGGGTGGGGCACTTTCGGCAGGCCATCAGAGCCGGCATCATGCCTGAGAGTCTGGACCATATTCAGTTCAACGCCCCGCCCACGCAATTTCGCACCCGAACGTTTCGACTGCGACGCACTTTACGCAACTACATCGCGCTATGCGGGTTCTGTAGTCGGACGATAACCTGGCTGGGGTACGAATCTTGGTTCGGACGCGTGGTGTTGCACGGCATCTTGTATGCCATTGCGGGTAGGCCCGTCAGCCCCCAAGCCGCGGCTGAAGCGGCCGACTGCCCGGCAGAGTCTCGGCAGTACGTTTCGACCAGGTCTACAAATTCGGGGCAGACAGCCAGGAAGTGACTACCGCTGTTCTTTACGGCGCAAACAGCTTCCGCGCGGCCCATAACTTCGGAGGCTCTAGCGCGACTCTTGCTGCACTGGGCGCTGATATTCGTGTCGGTACGAACCGTACTTCTGGTTTATTGCGAGCTGCCCGCACGACGTGCTGCCGTCTTTTGCCCTCCGGCTCTCTGAAAAGCCCGTCTTCTTAACCCATATCGCATCCGCAATTGTAGCGGAGCGCGCGAAAAGTTCGTTTGCCAGTTGCGCCAAAGCAAATACACTTCATACATGAGCAGTTAGTTTTTGTGATATTCGGATGCGGTTCGCTATTGGCTGTGTTATTGGCCCGAATGCATTTGAAGCCCATCGGCGCGGACGGTTACGCCGAGGCCACAGGAACCAGATAGCTGTCGCTGCCCGAGGCGCAAAAAGCTACATATTGGCTTCAGCTTCAGTTCAGCCACACCGGCAATAGCCTACCGCAACAACCCCTTGTGAGTACCCTCCAGTGACACTGATCCTAGGCATCAACGCCTTCCATCCCGACGCTGCTGCTTGTCTGTTGTGCGACGGGAAACTGATTGCCGCCGTGGCCGAGGAGCGACTCGGGGCGCGCATCAAACACGTGGCAGGCTTCCCGCGCGAGGCTGTCCGCTGCGTTTTGGACATCGCCGGCTTGAGGTTGCAAGAGGTTGACTACGTGGCTGTGGGCCACGATTCCAACGCCAATCTGTGGGCGAAGGCCCGCTTCGTCTGCCGCTATCCGCTAAGCGCTGCCGGCGATGTGCTCTCGCACCTTTCGCGGCGCGTCCGGCTATCGCGTGTGGAGCAGGAGCTTGCCCAGGCGTGCGATGTTTCCCCGGCAGATTGCCGTTTTCGGGTGATTCCGGTGGAACATCACGTGGCTCACATCGCCAGCGCTTTTTTCGCCAGTTCGTTTGATCGGGCGGCCGGTTTTTCATACGACGGTTCGGGCGACTTCGTGACCGCCATGTACGCGGCGTGCGAGGGGAATACCATCCGCGTGTTGCGCCGGGTGTGGTTTCCCGAGTCGCTGGGCTTCTTCTACACTGCACTTTGCCAGTTCATCGGTTTCGACCGCTTTGGCGACGAATACAAGGTGATGGGACTGGCCGCCTACGGCCAGCCTTCCTATACCGAGGTGCTGCGAGAGTTGCTTCGCAGCGACGACCGGGGCGGACTGCGGCTCAGCCGGCGCTATTTCAGCCACACCGGCGCACGCGGGTTCGTTTCCAGCGGCGCGGAGCATCGAGAAATCGTCCTGGAGCCGCTGTACACTCCCCGCTTAGCCGAACTGTTCGGAGCACCGCGTCAGCGCAACGCTGAGCTTACCGCCCGCGACAAAAACCTCGCCTGCTCCTGCCAACAACGGTTCGAAGAAGCAGTGTTGCAGTGCCTCGGCTGGCTGCATCGGCAGGTAGGGGGAGATACACTGGTCACTGCCGGTGGGTGCGCCTTGAATGGGGTGTGCAATGCCAGGATTCTCCGAGACACTCCCTTCACTCGCACTTACATACAATGTGCCGCTTCGGACGATGGCACGGCGATTGGCGCAGCACTTTATGTGTGGAACGCAGTGTTAGGCAAACCGCGCGGCGAGCCGATCGAACACGCGTACTGGGGGCCTGAGCACCCCGAATCGCGCATGGAAGCCGCCCTGAAAGCACAAAGATTGGCGTATCGAAAGTTCGACACTCCGGCACTGTTGGAAGAAGTGAGCGAACATTTGTGTCGCGGGCATGTGGTGGGATGGTATCAGGGCCGAAGCGAATGGGGGCCGCGAGCGCTGGGAAACCGCTCCATCTTGGCCCACCCCGGCTGGCCTGGCATGAAAGACCTCATCAACCAGAAAATAAAACGGCGCGAACCGTTCAGACCATTTGCCCCCAGCATCCTGGCTGAGGCTGTCGCCGAGTACTTCGAGCAGGCCGTGGAAAGCCCCTTCATGATGCACGTGGTAAAAATCCGGCCGGAGCACCGAGCGGCTTTGGCGGCGGTGTGTCACGAGGACGCCACCGGCAGGCTGCACACCGTCAAGCGCTCCCAAAACCCGCTGTACTACGACTTGATCGCTGCGTTCGCACGCAAGAGCGGCGTCCCGGTAGTGCTGAACACCAGTTTCAACGAGAATGAGCCGATAGTCGATACTCCGGAACAAGCGGTCGATTGTTTCGTTCGTAACGATTTAGATGTACTGGTGCTGGGACCGTTCGTCACCACCAAGCCTGGCAAGCAAGTCAGTCGAACGGAGCGATACCAATCGGCCGAGCCGGTCAAATGCGGCGCGTGACTGTAAGCCAATGCGCGGCCCTCGTCTGGCAGCAGCGGTTGCGTGGTCGCACCGTTGCGAGCAGCCCTTGCCAGTGCTTGATCCGTTGTTGGCCGGTGGGGCGAAGGCTCGGCCAAATCACTCGCAACCATGATTCCGATAACCATCGTGCCAACAGCCATCATGCCGAGAGCCATGATTGCGACAACCATCATGCCGACAGTCATAATGGTATAACCATAATGGTGTAACCATGACGCGAACAATCGTGATCGTGACAATCATGACCGTCACAATCACGATTGCGGCAACACGGTGGTCGTGGATATTGATCATCCGATGCGCACTTTGCTGATAATCAGTCAGGTGTATGTGCCCGATCCCGCCTCAGTCGGCCAACACATGGCCGATGCCGCGGCGGAGCTGTCACGGCGCGGATTTAGGGTGATCGTGTTGACCTCGCGGCGCGGTTACGACGATCCCAAGCAGGTTTACCCAGCTTACGAAATGCGCGACGGCGTGGAGGTGCGCCGACTACCGGCATCCAGTTTCGGCAAGCGGTCCATCGCCGTGCGCGTGCTCGGCGGACTGATGTTCCTGTTCCAAGTGGTGCTGCGCTGCTTGTTGATGCGGCGATTGGATGGCTTGTTGGTAAGCACCTCGCCGCCGATGTGCTTTGCGGCTGCCTGGCTCATCGGGTTCTTGCGACGAGTTCCGATTGTGTATTGGGTAATGGACATCAACCCCGATCAAGCCGTGGCGCTGGGCCACGCACGCTCCAACGGCTGGAGTGTGCGGCTGTTCGAGGCCCTTAATCGCCGCGTGCTGCGCATGGCAGCCAAAGTGGTCACTTTGGACCGCTTCATGGCTCAGCGGTTGCAAGCCAAAGCCGATCTGCGAGACCGGCTGGAAGTGATCCCACCTTGGCCGCTGGTCGACCAGTTGCCCCCTGAAATTTCCCAAGAAAATCCTTTCCGCCTGGAGCACGGACTGATTGGAAAACGGGTGCTGATGTACAGCGGCAATCTATCGTTGGCGCATCCGATAGAGCCGATGTTTCGGGCGATGCTCGCTTTCGCAGATCGGTCGGATGTGGTGTTCCTGTTCATCGGCGGCGGCGCTGCCAAGCAGCAACTCTTGGAACTGATCGGGCGCCACCGGCCGCAGAACATCCGCTACCTGCCCTATCAGCCGTTGGAAAAATTGCAGTTTTCCCTATCGGCCGCGGATGTGCATCTGGTGACGATGGGCGACCAGATGGTCGGAATCGTTCATCCCTGCAAAATTTACGGTGCTATGGCCTGCGCGCGGCCGGTGTTACTGTTCGGACCCCGGCAAAGCCATTTGGGCGAATTGATCGAGCGCTATCAGATAGGCTGGCAAGTCGATCACGCTGATACGGACCAGGCGGTAGCCGTCATCCGCGAGATACTCGAGACGGACCAACAGAAGCTGGTAGAAATGGGGCGTCGCGCCCGGGTGGCCATCGAGTCGTCGTTGTCGCGCGACATCCTTTGCCGGAGGTTCTGCGACGTAGTGGAAGCCGTTATCCGCTCCGAGCAGCCACAAACCAGCGGCGTTGTTCCGGGCCGTTACTCCGCCGACGCTCAAGGCTCGCGCGGCCAGTCTACTTCAGCCCGAGCCGCGCAGTAACACGCCGAAAGCGGCAGCCTGCTGCGTCATCACAGTTGCATCACAACAGGACTCGCTTGCCGGCCTTTCGGGCGAAGTATTGCTCTTCTATCCAGGCGTAGGTTTTCGCCAGACCTTCGCGCAGCGGCGTGCTGGGTTCCCAGTTGAGTATCCGCCGGATCATGGTGTTGTCGCTGTTGCGCCCACCGACTCCCTTGGGGGCGTCCAACTGGTATCGCCGCTGGAGCTTAACACCGGCGATTTCTTCTACCAGGTCGACCAGCCGGTTTATCGACACCAGTTCGCAGGAACCGAGATTGATCGGCGTGGCCACCAACTGCTCGCAGTGCATGATCATGTCGATGCCTTTGAGGCAATCGTCGATGTACATGAAGCTGCGTGTCTGCGTGCCATCACCCCAGATGTCGATAGTGTTTTTTCCGGTGTCTTTGGCCTCGATGACTTTGCGGCAGATGGCTGCCGGCGCCTTTTCCCGTCCGCCGTCCCATGTGCCGTGCGGGCCGTAAACGTTGTGGAAGCGGGCGATGAACGTCTTCAGCCCGCGCTCCGCCCAGTACTCCTGGCAGAACATCTCCGAAAGCAGCTTTTCCCAACCGTAGCCGCGTTCGGCCATTGCTGGGTAGGCGTCCGACTCCTTGAGTGCCCGGTCGCCGGGCAGCTTTTGCAGCTCGGTGTTATACACACAGGCCGAGGAGGAAAAGAAGTATCTCTCAGCCCCGGCGCGGTAGGCCGATTCGAGCATGTGAGTATTGATGAGAATGCTGCGCAGGCATTCTACCCGAAAACGCTCGATGAACCCCATTCCTCCCATATCCGCCGCCAGGTTGTAAACCTCCACCGCCCCTTCGCAGGCCCGGCGGCAGTTCTCCTCGATGCTCAAGTCCAGACACAGGCACTCCACTTCTGGCGTGCGTTGGTACCAGTCAGGCAGCGGTTTTTTGTCCACGGCGCGAATGCGCGTAAACCCTTTATCGTGGAAGTAGCGGACCAGCGAGCCACCAATGAACCCGCCTGCTCCGGTTACGACGATTAAAGCGTCTTTGCCTATGGCATTGATATGCGCGGACATCAGGAAATCCTCCTGCGATCAAAGTGGTTGGCAACACGACCTGCCATGTTCCACTCTACGGCTTTGTTGCCCGAAGTGATTTGCTTTCCAATCGATAATTCTTTCAATTGCAATGGCTAATTCTTGCTATCGCTAATTCTTCTCGATAATTCGAGCGCGCTTGGTATTATCGAGCACGACCCGATACGGCGAAATGTGGCGCAATAATAAGATTGCCAATTTGTCGCACCCGAGGGCTACCGAGTTTCATCGCCGATCGTTTTAATGGGCGATTGATTCGGCTTTATCGACGATCGATACGGCTGTCTTTTATCGCCCCCGCTTTGCACCATCGTACACTTCTCACCAACCTTGCAGTTCCAAGCAATTGTAGCACCGGTACAGCCGGTAAGCTTGCGTGCGGGAAAGTGTGGTCTGTGCCCGGCCGCGTAAGCTAGGCTTTATCGAGGTGCAGTATGCGCCGGCGACTGCGCCCCCCTGTTTGCCGATTGTCGTAACGCCATGCCGTCAAGAACGCAATTGCTCGACCGTGGAGGATTCGTCCCTCACCCGGACAGTCCGCCGGACGAGTCATTCCGGCGCTACCTGGCCGAGGTAGACCGGCTGTGCGCCGCTTACCAGGAAGCCTGTCAACAATGGAGCCAGGAGCCATTTACGGCAGGGCTGCTTGCGCAGAAAAACCGTGCCCAGCAGCAGCTCGACGAGTTCCTCGCCCGGTACCAGCACCGCTACGGCCTCGGTCAGGTGGAGCACAACGAAGCATTTCTTCCCGTGGCCAGGTTCTTTGCTCAATACCATCCTGTACGACAGCCGTTTGCCATTCTGCACTGTAGCCTGGAGGTGCCGCTGCACACCGTTTACCTGTTCGAGACCCAGGCCGACCTGGATCGCCTCAACGCGGCTTTAGACGGCAAAGCGATTTTGCGCTGGTGGCAAGACGGCCCGCTGGGGCGACCTTGCTACCTGTTCGGGCACTGCGTGTGGGAACTGAAAGCCACCGAGATCGGCGCCAGCGAGAATGGGGTGCTACTGCTGCTGGAGCAAACCGTACAACGCGAGCAGTTGCGCCGCCAACAGCTTGGCGCTCGTTTGGGCGCGGCGCAAGGGGAACCATCGGCCACGTATATTCCAGAAGCTATTCGGGTAGCCGCTTACCGTCGTTGCGGTGGCCGATGCGCACGCTGCGGCGGCCGCCAGGAATTGGATTTCGTACTCATAAAGCCTTCGGCGCCTGCGACCGCCGACAACGTGCAGTTGCTATGCGCCCAGTGCCAACGAAACTGGTGAGCCAGCCCGTCAGCCTTCGAGCTGATTCTTCAGCGATTGCACGTCGCTTTCCAGTTTGCCGAGGCGATCGGCCAACTCTTGCACCTGCCCGCGCAACTGTTCTAGCGCGCCGTTCAGCTCGCGCAATTGCGCTTGCAGTTCTGCGCTGGCTGCGGCGCTTCGGGCAAGCGGTTGTTCTGAATCCGCAGGAGCTTGCTCGGCGGTGCCCCCGACAGGGCTTTCTTCTGCCTGCGCAGCGTGATCGTCGAGCGCACCGGCGCGACCAGCCGCATAGCGTGCCCGCAGATTGTCAAGTTCGCGCGGCGGATACAAGGCGTGGGTAACTATCTGCCCACGACCTTCAGGGGTCAGATACACCACAAGCCCTTTTCGCTTGAGCGACTCGCAGATAGAGCGAACGGCTGCAAGATCGGCGATCGGCTCCATCCGCGATGCCCTGGCGCGCAGCTCGCCCAGGGTTTGCGGACCGCGGAGCAGCAGTTCGGTCATTACGGCCAGTTCCACTTTGTCCACGCCGAGCCATTCGTACAGATAGTGGCGGTACTTGGTCACCCGACCGTAGCCTTCCACCATCCCCACGGCCCCGATCGCCCGCAATCTCTCTAAGGCTTCTTCCACGTCGGCCGGCTCCAGTTGCATCAGCGGGTCGCGGTTGCTTTTCTGATTGCAGCCGGTGCAGATGGCGTTGAGGGACATGGGATAGGCGTCGGGCACAGTCTTTGCTTTTTCCGCTAATACGCCCACCACCCGACGTTCTATTGCCCGAAGCGGTTGCCAGCGCGGTTTGGTTTGCGGGCCGTCGGTCGATTGTGGACTCTCCGCGCCGGCTGCGCCGACGGGTGCACCAGCGGGTGTAGCGGACGGGCCAACAACTTGCCAGGCTTGCCCCGGCAACGTGGTCGGAGCAGGTGGTTTTCCGCTGCCGGTGTCGGTCGCGCCAGCTCCGCATGATTCGTGGTCGGGAAAAGGAAGTTCGGTCATCGTTTGCGCCCCAAAAGTTTTTTCAGTTGCGGCCAACTGCGGGTGTTTGCGACATCGTCCTTGGTCAGTCCGCCTCGGCGGGCCTGCTGCACGCCGTAACGCATTGCCTCGAAGCCAGAGGTCGCATGTGCATCCGTGGAGATGACGATCTGCACGCCCAGCGCTTTGGCCGCAGCGCAGGCCAGGTCGTCCAGGTCCAGCCGCATGGGATGGGCGTTCAATTCCAGCATCTTTCCTTCTTCGGCGGCTACTTTCATCACCGCTTCCAGGTCGATCTGGTATGGCTCCCGCCGCAATAGCATTCGACCGGTGGGATGGGCAAGCGCCGAGACGTAGGGATTGCGCAGAGCATCGATCACTCGGCGGGTTATCTGCTCCCTAGTTTGGTTTTGTCCGTAGTGGACGCTGGCTAACACCCAATCGGCCTCGGCCAGAACGTCGTCGGGCAGGTCCAGTCCGCCGCGCTCCAAGATGTCTACTTCTACGCCTTTGAGTATGGTGATTCCCTTGAGCCTTTTGGATAGTTGATCGATTTCGGCCCACTGCTGCCGCAACCGCGCTGGGTCCAGGCCGTTGGCCATCGTAACCCGCCGGGAATGGTCCGTCACGGCGATGTACTGCCAGCCGCGCTGTTGGGCCGCTGCCGCCATCTGCTCCAGTGTGTCCATCCCGTCGGTCCAGGTAGTATGAAGGTGCAAGTCTCCGCGGATGTCGTCCAATTCGATTAATTCGGGCAACTGGCCGGCGTCGGCCCAGTGGAACTCCTGCCGGGCCTCGCGCAGCTCGGGCGGGAAGCAGGGCAGATCCAACGCCCCATACACTTCTTCCTCGGTGCGCCCGGCGATCATCTGCTCGCCCCGGAACACCCCATACTCATTGATCTTCAGCCCTTTGGCCTTGGCCCGGTTGCGGAGCACAATGTTGTGCTCCTTCGATCCGGTGAAGTACTGAAGCGCGGCGCCGAACGATTCTTCGGGCACGATGCGCAAATCGACCTGCAAACCGGTGCTCAGCCGGACAGACATCTTCGTACTGCCGCGCGCCAGCACCTCGGCCACGCCGCTGTAATGGGCGAACTGGTCCATCACCTTCTCCGGCGATGGCGACACTACCAAGAAGTCGAGATCGCCGACGGTGTCTTTGCGCCGCCGGTAACTGCCAGCGGCCTGTAGTTGCTCGACGGCCAGCGATTTCCGCAGGTGCGCCGCGATTTCTTGCACGTGCTCGTCGGCTTCGGCCCACAGTATTCGCCGTTGGGCCTGGTCGGCAATCGACAGTCCCTGAAGAATAGCTGCTTCGATCTTCGGCCCGAAACCTTTCAGCGCCTGTACCTTGTGGGCTTGGCACGCCGCCCGTAACTCATCCAGGGTAGTTACCTTCAGCTCGTGGTAAAGCTGGGCGGCACGCTTGGGACCGAGCCCAGGCACACGCAGCATTGCCAGCACGCTTTCGGGAACCTGTGCCAACAGTTCCTCCAGCAGTGGCAACGTGCCTGTGGAAACCAGGGTGGCAATCTTTTCGGCCAAATCTTTGCCAATGCCTTCGATGTCGGTCAGCGACTGCTGCGGGTCGTCGAGGATGTCGGTGACCGAACGGGAAAGTTCCCGAATCGTGCGAGCAGCGTTACGATACGCCCGAACACGAAAGGGGTTCGACCCCTGGAAGTCCAGCAGGTCGGCCACCTGCTCGAAGACAGCAGCAATTTCCGAATTGGTCATTTGGCATTCGCACCACGGTACCACTTGCTACCTACAATGTGGCAGCAAACATTTTAGACCGCTCGGCGTGCAGTGCCACACGGGCAGCCCGGCCCGCAAATCGACTAGCATCAGCGTTTGGCCAAACCCACCAAGCCGTTGGGGCAGGCCGCACTTTTCAGCCGCAGCACAGCGCATCGTTCCAGAAAAAGCGTCCTCGCAAAAATGCCATCATTGCAAAAAAAGCGTAATCGGACGCCGGCCGAAGGTGCGGTGTACGTTCCTGTCTCCGGTTAGCAACGGCCGACATGCACGCTGGCGCGTGTGGCCACTCCGCCACCCCATGGCGACGCGCCGTCACTCATCATGCGTCGTGCTTTACATCAGGGACCTAATTTCCTCTGCTGCGGCAAGGGCTGCCTTAGCAGTTTCCACACTACCGCTGAGCTTCAACAAGACCAGAGCCGCTTTGATTTCGGGGATGCTCACACCTTTCTCGCTGACCACCTTCTTTACTGCCTGCCGCTTAGTCGTCAGTACGTGCTTGGCCCTGAGTATCTGCTTGATGTTGCTCACGTACTTAGCAGTGACCTTAATACCTTTCTCGGCCAGGGCTTTCACCGTCTCGATGTTACCAGCATTTGGATTGGCTTGCAGGTACTCCCTGACAGCGTACGCCTTGCTTCCGGGTCCTCTTGGTGCCATGAGTGTGACTCCTTAGCAGTTACCAGTGTTAAATTGGGGTTAGAATGGTGAAGTTCAAAGTTTCCCAAAGATGTTAAATTGTGTCAAGCGCCCCGACAGGGGCAATTTTACCGTTCACCACAGCAAGCACGGACACTCGAAGGAAATTAAGGAAAATACGGATACCCAAAAAAAAGAATTCTCCTTTACCTGTTCCAATTGAGGTTTATCGGTTCCAATTGAGGGTATCCGGGAACCAACTGTGAGAACTCATTTGCCCTCCACGATGCAGTCCGCTTTGGGTGCATAGTTCTACCCATCCGCACGGCCGAGAACACAGAAAACCGCGGGATTTAGAGCCTCGAACAAAACGGCCTTCCCCGGTATTTTGCGCATAGGAACTCGAACAAAACGGCCTTCCGCGGTACTTTGCGTATCGGAAAACGGCTGGGGCCTCCTTGTGAGGTTTATCGGGTGTTAGGACCTTGCGGAGATTTTCCCGCTTGGGTGGCACGGCCGTCTCGGCTGACAGTGCTGTTATGATTTCGCTTGGGGATATGCGCCTGTTAATCAGATTCGCCTTACCGGCCACTTAAAATCAGATGCCCGTTACCGGCCACCTAAACGCACGACCGGGCACGCCAGTCGTATCACCGTCTTGTTGTTGCTATGTGGCTGTTATTATGTGGCATATTGTCACACCAACTATTTTTCGGCACACTGTTACGGCAACGGTGGC
This sequence comes from uncultured Pirellulales bacterium, assembly GCA_938015445.1. Taxonomy (GTDB): domain Bacteria; phylum Planctomycetota; class Planctomycetia; order Pirellulales; family Thermoguttaceae; genus CALLPE01. The sequence goes on along the minus strand of CALLPE010000001.1, from coordinate 64,242 downwards.
TGCGGTGGCCCTCTTCTGGTGAACAACGCTACGATGTTTTTTGTGTTAAACACTACGACGATCAGCGCACCGAAAAGCGACAAGCTCGGTCCGTAGTCTGCCGAAAGCCGGAGCTTGTAACGCACTGCGCCGATGCGCAGCCGCGACCTTGGCGGCCGTCCCCCCGAATTGACGCCTTTATCAGCCGGTTTATAATCGTCTTATGGAGATGGAGAAGGTCGAGCCGCGGCAGATGCCGGGGCGGACCGGTTGAGCGGGATCGTTCAAGCAGTTTCATCAGGGCGCAGGCATGCGGGAATCTTATCGGGCTGCAAACAATCTCGGCCTGCGCGAGGTATTGGCGACCGCTATGCTTTTGATTTTGGGCTGGGCGGTCGCTGTGCCACCGCAGCCCTTGTACGCTGCGGCCGATGAGCAGCAGCCGCGGGTGATGCGGGCCATCCGCATCCAGTTGCCGATTACCGGCCAGACTGTCGATCGGGTGCGGCAGTTCGTCCGCAGGGCTATCGATCGCGCCGGGGAAGAAGGCAAGCGGCTGACCTTGCTGTTTGAATTCGAGGTTCCCCCCAAGCAGGCCGAGTTCGGCCGCGGCAGCGAGTTCGGGGCCGCTTTGGACCTGGCGCGCCTGTTGACCAGCAAAGAATTGCAGGGGGTCTATACCGTAGCATACGTGCCCAATTCCATCCAAGGCCACGCGGTGCTGGCGGTGCTGGCCTGCGAAGAGATCATGATGTCCAAAGAGGCCAGCATAGGGCAGGCCGGCTGCGACGAGGAGGCCATCACCGCGGCCATGCGTTCGCATTACAAAGAAACCGCCGACCTGCGGAAAACCATTCCTGCCGCCGTGGTCCTGTGGATGCTGGACCCGACCCTGGAAGTGCTGGCCGTCGATATCGGCGTGACCGAATACATCCTGACCGACGAACTGCCGGCGTTGCGCAAGCAGCACACAATCCGCTCGCAGAGTAAGCTGTACGATGCCGACAACCCGCACCTGTCGCTGGTGGCCGAGCGGGGGTTGATAAGCGGCGAGGAAGCGCGGCGGCTGACGTTCATCAAACGCTTGGCCTCCAGCCGGCACGAGGTGGCCAAGGCCCTTGGTTTCCCGCCCGAACAGGCCGAAGAAAACCCAATGTTTGTCGGCGCAGTCCGTCCGGTGCGGATCGATGTCAAAGGGCCGATAAGTCCGCGGCAGGCGGCGAAGATCCGCCGCTTGTTGCAAGAGGAAGTTCGCCAGCGCGACGCCAACTTCGTATGCCTGTGGATCGACAGCCCCGGCGGCTCGCTAGAAGGCAGTCTGAACGTGGCCCGAGCAATTGCCGAACTGGATTCCGCCGGCCGGATCAGCACAGTGGCTTATGTGCCTAATCAAGCGCTTTCCGACGCGGCGCTAATCGCCCTGGCGTGCAAGGAAGTGGCCGTACATAGCCAAGCAGTGCTCGGTGGACCGGGCGCTAGAGAGTTTTCGTCCGAGGAAATCGCCGATGCCCGCGAAGCCATCAGCGATCCAAATGGCCCGTTCAAGCATCGGCCGCGCTGGCTGGCGGCGGCGATCGTCGATCCGCAGTTGGTGGTTTATCAGTGCAGCCGGCCAGGCGAAGAGGTGTTTCTTACCGCTGAAGAGTTCCAACGGTATTTGCGCCAGCATCCCGACGCCCGCAAAGGCGAGCCGGTCACCGTGCGTGGCCAGCAATTCCGGACGGTGGGACAACAGGCTGTTCGTTACGGGTTGGCCAGCAATGTGCTGGATAGCTTCTCCCAGTTCCGCCAGTATTATGGAATCGACGACCTGGACTTGCTAGAGCCGGGCTGGGCGAGCTTCTTGATCGATGTGTTGGCTTCCCCCGGCGTGGCAGCTTTTTTGCTGATGATTGGTTTTGTGGCCCTGTACATCGAGCTGCACACGCCGGGTATCGGCATCGGCGGATTCGTGTCCTTCGTGTGCTTCGTGCTATTCTTCTGGAGTCACTACCTGGGCGGGACGGCCGGCTGGTTGGAAGTGGTTTTGTTCGCCACCGGAGTGGCCTGCCTGTTATTGGAAATGTTCGTGATACCGGGTTTTGGGATTTTCGGACTGGGGGGCGGCTTGCTGGTCATCGCCTCGCTGATCCTGGCCAGCCAGACGTTCGTCGTGCCACACAACCCGTATCAGTTCGCACAATTACAAAAATCGCTGCTGACTATCGGCGGTGCAGGCGTAGGCTTTGTGGCCGCAGCCATGGCGCTGCGCAAGTGGCTGCCCAAGGCACCGGTCCTAAGCCAGATGTTCCTTGCCCCGCCCGAAGGCGAAGAAGCTGAACGCATCCGCCGCCGCGAAGTGCTGGCCGATTACAGCGACCTGCTGGGCGCGTCGGGCGTGACTACAACCCAACTGACGCCTAGCGGCAAGGCCCGCTTCGGCAGCCGGTTGGTGGACGTGGTCAGCAATGGCGAGTTGATTCCTCGCAATACTGAAGTTCGGGTAGTGGCCGTTTACGGAAACCGGGTAGTCGTCGAACAGGCCGGCGAACCTCAGTAACACCGTCCAGTGAACCGGCCGATAGGTCGAGCCACAAGCGGGTTGCCCTGCTTTGTGTAAGGCCCCGCCTTGTGTAAGCTCGTCGAGCACGGCCTTCCCGGCGGCCGTGTTGGCAGGGAGCGTGGTTTTCAGATTGCACTTGCAACAAATATCCGAGACTGTCCGAAAACAAAGCCCGTAGTTTGTATATGTTCTCAGTGGCGTGCGCACGTAGAGCCGGGCAGGCGAAGGGCAATAAACTGTGGAAAACAACAACGAGTTATGGTGCTCCGATCTCTGCACACCCTCAATTATTCTCAGTAAAGCTCGCCGCCTGAAACACCGCGGTTGACGTATCCTTGCTCCCAAAACTGTTGCTAAATGAATTGGCTCTGGTCGATATTACTGCTGATCCTTGGCCTGGCACTAGCGCTGATGGAAGTGTTTTTTCCGTCGGCAGGTGTTCTGGGATTTCTGGCAGCTTGTTCGATTGTGGGGGCAATTGTGCTGGGGTTCATGGAAGGACCCGTGGCAGGGCTGCTTGTCCTGGGAGTGGCCGGCGTGGGATTGCCTGCACTGGTGGTCTTGGGTTTTCGCATCTGGCCGCGCACTGCCATCGGCCGGCGCGTACTGCTGGACGTACCCGATAGTAAAGACGTGTTGCCTGAAGACCCGCAGCGAGAACTGCTCAAGACTCTCATCGGCAAAGTGGGCCGGGCGAAGTGCAAGATGCTGCCGGGCGGCGTGGTGGTAGTCGACGGCCGCAGCGTGGAAGCGGTGAGCGAAAGCGTGGCTATCGAGCAGGGGCAGCCAGTGCTGGTGGTCGACGTGCGTGCAGGCCGGGCAGTGGTTCGGCCGATTGAACCGGAAAGCCTTTCGGCCGACGCCGAGAACCCGTTGGAACGCCCCATCGATAGCGTCATTCCAGACCCCTTCGCCGATCAGAAAAACCAGAGTGCTTGACCCCGCCGTGCCCAGCACCGAACGTGGCAAACCCTCGTCAGCCATTCGCCCGCCAAACACACGACGCGCGCCTGCGGTGCTTGACAACCGTCGCTCAAAGCGATAAACCAACATTCGCTATCGCGCCGCATCAGTCGGTATTCATGTTCATGTTCTGTGGTAAAAAGTGATCGCTGACAAGCTGACCCGGAACACGGCGTACGGCCGGCAGCGCTATTTACGGTCGCCGCAGCGCGGGGATTTTTGAAGCGGGCTGCCGCGGAGCAGGGGTGTACTAGCAAAAAGAGTCTACCGTACTATCGATGTTCCCGAGGGTGCACTTTTCGCTCTCCAGCGGATCTTCGATGGCCACTGAGGCGAGGAGCTGATAATGCTACTTTTCGGCCAGCTTACTGCCTTCCAGATCGTGCTGTTCGTCATCCTGGCGATCGGCTTCTTCATGGTGCTGATCATACTGGGGGTCTTCGCCCGCTACTTCAGGCTGTGGATACAGTCCAAGACCACCGGCGCCGGCATCACCATCTTCGATTTGCTGGGGATGACCTTTCGCAAAGTCAACCCGGAAGTGATTGTCCGCAGCAAGATCATGGCTGTGCAGGCAGGCATTGGCGACGAGCAAGGCGTGACATCCAAGGCGCTGGAGGCACACTACTTGGCCGGCGGCCGGGTGCCACTGGTGATCCAGGCGCTTATAGCCGCCAACAAAGCCAAATTGGACCTAGATTTCAAACTGGCCGCCGCCATCGACTTGGCCGGACGCAACATCCTGGAAGCCGTGCAAACCAGCGTTTATCCGAAGGTGATCGACTGTCCGGGCAAGAGCATCGGACGCGATTCGCTCGACGGCGTGGCCCAAAACGGCATACAATTGAAAGTGAAGGCTCGGGTTACGGTGCGGGCAAATCTCCGGCAGCTTATCGGCGGAGCGACCGAAGAGACGATCGTGGCCCGGGTGGGCGAGGGAATTGTCAACGCCATCGGCTCGGCTGAAACCCATTTGGAGGTGCTGGCCCAGCCCGACCGAATCTCGAAAACCGTGCTCGCCCGCCGACTAGACGCCCAAACAGCCTTCGAGATCGTGTCGATCGATATTGCGGAGATAACCGTGGGCGACAACATCGGCGCCCGATTGCGGGCTGATCAGGCCGAGGCCGACATGCGCGTCGCCCGCGCAAAAGCCGAAGGACGCCGGGCGATGGCCGTGGCGGAAGAGCAGGAGAACATCGCCAAGATCGAGGAGAATCGGGCAAAGCTCATCGAGGCCGAGGCCGAAGTCCCCAAGGCAATTGCCGAAGCGTTCCAAAGCGGAAAATTGGGCATCATGGATTATTATCGGTTGCGCAACGTACAGGCCGATACCGACATGCGGTTGTCGATCGCCCGGGCCGGCGCTCCCGGCGGCAAGAAACCAGAGGCGTCTGTATGACCTTTTGTGCAGTGCAAATGGATATGCTGTGTGCGGCCAAATGGGCGGACCTACTGCCTATCTTGGTGATGATAATTTTCGCGCTGTTGTCGGCCGGTATCCATGCCTTGGGCAAAGCGATGCAGCCCCGGCGCCAGGGCCAGCGGAACAAGCCCCCGGAACGTCGCGCCGCGCGCGACGCCCGAGTAGAAGCGGAAATCGAAGATTTCCTGCGTCGTGCTACGGCACGGCCCGCGTCAGGAAAGCCCGTCATGGCCAAATCAGTAGAACCCGAGCCGGTAGAAGCCGAGGTGGTCGCTGCCACTCCGGTGGGCGGGCGCGTTACCGAACACGTTCGCCGCCGTATGGATACCAGCGAGTTTCAGCAAAGAACGGCAAGGCTGGGGGCCGAAGTCGCTCAGGCCGACGACCAGATGGACGCTCGGCTACAGCAGAAGTTCGGCCACGAGGTCAGCCGCTTAGCTGCACAGCCGGGCGAGGCCGCTGTGGCTCCAGTGATCGACGAGTCGGTGCTCCCTGCCGGTCCGTTGCCGGGCGTCACTCCGCTGGCTTCCAGCACGCTGGCGGCCATGCTCGCCGATCCGGACAACGTGCGGCAAGCCATCATCCTTAGCGAGATTCTCAAACGCCCAGACGCCAGTTGGCCATAAGAGGCCAATTGGCCATAAACCGGGCGACGGCTTTGGCGCATCGAGGCCGCTGACCGGCTCGGCGCGGCAGTTAGTTCCTCCTCACAGCAACGATGGAAAAGGTATCCCCCGCAAGCACCCGGCTAGGTTGGATCGGAACCGGCGTAATGGGCGCCAGCATGTGCGGTCATCTACTCGCGGCCGGTTACCGGCTTACAGTCCACAATCGCACCAAGCGTAAGGCGGAGCGGCTGCTGGAGCGCGGGGCAGCATGGGCGGATTCTCCCAGGACAGTGGCAGAACACTCCGACGTGGTCTTCACCATGGTCGGCTTCCCAACCGATGTCCGCACCGTAATCCTCGGCTCGGATGGGGTGTTGGCCGGTTGCCGCCCGGGCTGTGTGATCGTGGACATGACCACCAGCGAACCATCTCTGGCGGTGGAAATCGCCGCCGAAGCAGCGCAACGCGGAGTACATGCCATAGATGCCCCAGTCTCCGGCGGCGACGTGGGGGCGCGCGAAGCGCGGCTTTCGATCATGATCGGCGGCCAAGCCGAGGTGGTCGAGGCGCTCATGCCCTTGTTCGAGCTGCTGGGGAAAACCATCGTCCACCATGGCCCGCCCGGCTGCGGACAGCACGCCAAGCTGGTCAATCAGATCCTGATCGCCTCGAATATGGTCGGGGTATGCGAAGGGCTATTGTACGCCTTCAAAGCCGGTTTGGATCTCCAGGCAGTGCTGCGCTCTGTCGCTTCGGGAGCGGCCGGCAGTTGGTCGCTGACGAACCTCGGACCGCGGATCATCGCCAACGATTTCGCCCCCGGCTTCTTCGTCGAGCACTTCATCAAGGATATGGGCATCGCCCTGGCCGAGGCCAAACGGATGAGTTTGGCCACGCCGGGGCTGGCTCTGGCCCATCAACTCTATCTGTCGCTTCAAGCACACGGTGGCGGTCGTAACGGCACGCAGGCCCTGCAACTGGCACTGGCTGAACTGTCGAACATCGACTGGCCGGGCCGGCAGAGCGGAGCTTCCAGCGCAGACCAGTAACACCAGCCTGTACCCCTGGGTTTTCCTGTCCGGCATGACCTAGTGTCCGGACAGACTTCCCACACAGTCCGTAAAAGCCCGACAGACTTGCGACAGGCTGCTGGTAGACTTCCGCAAAGTCCAATAGAGAATGCCGAGGCGTCTGCCCGACCAGCGTTTGGGACGGCGCTTAGCGCAGCCGACAGCGGAAGCGGATGATGCCTCCCTCGCCCGGCCGGAGCGGATCGGTCAGCTCCCACCGCAGCACCAGCGAATCGCCCTCGTTGGGTTGCGTGGAGAATTGGGCTTCGCGACTGCATTGGGCGCTTTGGGGCACATATTCCAACCGCGGGCTGAGGTTGTCGATGATGGTGACGTTGCCGATCGGCTGGTTGCCCACGTTGTCGAACCGCAGCGTAAAATCGATCTCTTCGCCCGGAGCGGCCTGGGCCTTCGAGGCCACCTTCACGATACGCAGTCTGGGCTGCGGCGTCGGGCTTTTGACGGTGAACAACAGGTGCAGCTTGTCGCTGCTTACGACGGCTGTGGCGGCCTGGTGATCGAGAATGACCTGCACCGCTTGGTTGTGAGTCCAGGTGTTGGCTGCCTCTACTGCCAGGGCTAACCAGGCCATCTCCGACATCTCCACGACGCCCTCGCGGATGATTGCCAGGTTCTCGTACGGCTTCATGGCGTCGCTGAAGCCACGCGGCCCAACGGCCTCCGACAACACCCCATCGCCCTGCCGACTGCGGGCGATCACCGCCGGACGCGAAGCCAAGTGTCCAATGGGCTGATAATGTTGCTTGGCGGTGCGGGATGGGGTGCGGTCGTCGTGCTGCGTCAGCTTCACCGGGGCGTAAACGTCGCCGGCCTGTTGCGCCATCTCGTGCGCCACCAGACTCCTGACGGCTCGTACTGAGCCGAAACGCGGCGCATAAATGCACACCCGGTTGCTCGGCTCGACGATGGTCTTGCCGTCCAGCGTGTCGTAGTGAGCGATAGTGTCTTCCGCCTCCAAGCCGTGGATTTCCCAATCCCTGGTGACGCCCGCCGGAAAACCAGCATCGCCGCCGTCGCAGATGTACTCATCCTCTGGCCAAGGAGCGGGCAGACCGGGTGGACGCCAGGGGCCAATGGGCGAGCGGATCACACCGGCGGTTCCTTCCTCGGACGCCAGCTCGGCAGCACCGTGGGCATCATCTGCCGCAGCCCCGCCGACGGCCACCGCCCTACCGAATTGTGCACCACCGGGTCCTCGGCCACCGGGTCCTCCGCCACCGGGTCCTCCACCACCGGGTCCTCGGCCGCCGGGTCCTGCATTACCGGATCCTGCTCCGCCGGATCCTGCGCCGCCGGATAGTGCGTCGCCGCTTATTGTGGCAGTACTGGCTAGCCCGCCCGTGTACGCTTCGGCCGGTAAGGTCTGATACGCACCCCGATTGCGCGCCTGACGCGAAACGCCTTCCCTGCGCACGCTGTACTCTGCTCGGCAAGAACATAACGCCAGCGCGAAACAGGCAGCCAACACCGACCACAGCAGCGTGCGGGCGTCGTACCAGTCGAGCAAGTTCACCGATCGGGTCATGGATGTTTGGCTCGTTGCGAAACGGAATTCGTTATCAGGGTGCGCTGATGGCGGCTCGTGCCCTACGGTAATTCTTGATTGTGGGAGGCTGGCATCGCCTTTCGGCCCGGAGGCGGCGGCAGCACGCGCACTGCCGGTTGCGATCGCGCTGCGTCGGTCGATCCGGACGGACTGTTTCTGCCGGCCACTGCACTGCCCAGCGCGCTTGGCCTGCTGTCCGGCTCGTCGGCGCCGGCTGGCTCCGGCACCGTGGCCCCAGCAGGCCCCGGCTTCTTGGCGCCAGCAGGCGCCGGAGACGTGGACTTGGGAGGCCCCGGCGCCGTGGACTTGGCAGGCCCCGGCGCCGATGCTGGCCGGTGGCTGCCGTCATGGTTATTCTGTTGCTCGGGTTTCTGTTGTTCGGGCTTCAGCGTGGCCGGAGGCAAATCGCCGTGCTGGCCTTGGTTGCTGTCGCGTTTCGGCGGCTTTTGCGCGGGGGTGGGCTGCGGCTGGCCAGGAGAATTGCCACCGCGCATAGAACCGGAATTCTGCACAGCCGATTGCGGCGATGCCGCGTAATACTGTACCGGCGGACATCCGAATAGGAATTTCGCGTCGGGTGCAGCCCTATCGGGAGCACGCCCGCCCAAGCGAATTATCGCCACCGGACGTCCGAGCAGGTCGGCGGCGGCCAACGGGTCTTGCCCAGGGGCAACCTCGAACCACCTTCGCCCGCCCTTGTGTTCGGCCACCGGCAGCGCCCGGCGCGGGTCTTCGATGTACACCACCCGCGTAACGAATTTGCCTGCCAAAGCCAGTTGAAGATCTTCGTAACTGAGGTCGATCGGGATGGGGAACCGCAGTTCCTGACCCGGTGGTGCGTAGGTTCGATCGATCAATTCGATGGTGGGGAACACCTCTTGGCCTTCGTGCAGCGGAATGTTCATCACCTTAAGCCGGTAAACTTGGCCCACCAACAGTCCCACGCACAACGGCGGGCGCTTTGGCTCGGTGAATGTGCCGGCCTCGGCCAGCGAAATCAAGGCCCCGTTGGGGGCCTTGATTTCGACCGGCTGGAACCACCCGGGCAATGGTCCCCCGCGCAGTAGTTGCCAACTACCAATCGCTCCCGGTGGCATCATCGCATGATGCTGGTAGTGGACGTCGCTGGCCTGACCCATCGCGGCAGAACCCGCAGCCAGACACAACAACCCACATACCACTGTCGTACAGGCAACTAGCATCGGAGGATACATTGCATCCACTGCTTGTGATGGTCGGGGGTTCCCATAGCACATGTCAGGACGTTTTCAGGACATTTAAAACGTGTTAGATCGACGATCGCGTGGCAGTCGGGTCGGGCCAGCACGAACACCGTGTAATCGCGTTGGCTTTGCGGCGCTTATCGAAGGCCAGTGAAATCGGCCCGCGACCAGTTGGTCGGCCGGTTTTTAGCGGCTTCACTCCGCTCGACGTCGCCGCGAAGCGTTTACATCCAAGGTAAATGGTCGTTCGGCCGGCGCGGCTGGGTTACGGCAAACAGCCAGCAGGTACCACAACCGGCCGAAGCTCCTGCAAGCACCCAGTAGCTGTTTCAAGCAGTCGCTGGGGCTTGCAATTGGCCAGCAGGTCTTACTCTGGGCAGTCCACGCAAGGATCGTGAGCGGCGGTGCGCCGTCCACCTAAACGCTCGACCTTGTCCAATAGCGGCTGGCCGAACCAGCCAAGCCCCTTGTGACTTTTTTCAACGATAATCGCACGGCTGGGCGGTTTAGGATAGCTCATGCCGGGCTTTTGCTTCACATCCACACGGACCTTTTCGGTCGGCGGCGGGATGTGCATGTGCGTGTGATTGACGATTACATGCTTCTGCAATCCGGCCGGTGCTCCCAAGGGAACGTGGGGAGGGCCGGGCAGCCCGATCGGCGTGCCGGACATCGGCATTCCGTACTGCGGGGCGGTAACCCCTGCGATGTATCCGGTGGGAATCGTTCCCGGCCCGCCAACCTGCACACCGGCAGGCCGCATCCCGTGCCGTCCCCCCACCGCCTGCGTGTAGCCGGTCTGAATTATCTGATCGTTGGCCGGCGCTATTTCAGCGGGAACTTGCAGGTCTTTGTTGCCCAGCCGCACTATCGCCAATATCGCCCCGCGCCGGTCGGCTTCGATGATCGGGTCTACGCCCGGATCGAGCCGCGTGCTCACCAGCGTTTCCACTCCCGCCAGGGCAAGTTCTTGGAACTCTGGGTCGGGTAAGTAAATAACTTTGGTGACGAAGTTGCCGCTGAGGACTTGATCGAAGTCCTCGGGTGTGAACTGTACGGGGATGGCGTTGTGGGCCAGGAAGGCTTCGGTGCGGGGCATCGCCGGCCCGACCTCCAACGTAGGATACAGCTCAACCCCATTGCGGCCAGGGATGTTCGAGAGCTTCAGCCGGTAGATGGCGCCCTGCGGGAAGTTCTGCCGTCCGGGGCAGATCAGCGGTTCGGAATCGAACATGCCCGGCGCGCTGACGTCCCAAGTGACTTGCATCCCTTCGGGACCTACGAAATAGATTTGCGACGTTTGATTGGGCAGCGGCATTGCCGGGTGGTACATCATGACGCCCGGCCCCGGCCCGCCGACTCCTGGCCCTGGCTCCAAGATGCGCTGTGCCGGCGGCAAAGCGTTGCGGTATGGCGCGTGGCAACCGGCAACGGCTACAACTACTGCCAGCATGATCCCTGTGGCGAACCTCATTTTGTCCCCCCTTAGTTGTGCTCCAGCGCCGCAGCGGCCAACATTCAAGCTGCAAACGCGGCTAAACCCCACACGATCGAAACACTTGCCGTAGACCTATCCGGCGCGCGGACTTACAATACCCGACCGGCACGCTCGGCCCGGCTGCCGACCTGCCCTCCAAGGGCAGTCTGGCCGGCGCCAGGGGGCCTGCGCAACAACCTGTGCGCTACAACGGCTTCTGAGGGGTTATGGTCGGTACGACACAAGGCGAATCTTTGGCAAATCCGCTAAGACCCTCACAATGCCACATAGATTGCCGATCTGTGCCATCTTGTGCATCTTAACCGGTACGCCGGTCGCCTGTTGGCTCGCCTCTGCGCAACCAGACACCAGCGTGGGTCCGCCCACTACTCAAAACTGGCAGCCCGGCCGTGTCAGCGCTCCCCGATATGCCACCGCGATATCGACGCGAGCGGCGGAAATGTCTCCCGGCGACAGCCCTGGCGGGGCGATGGCTGGATTGCCGCAGGCACACGCGGCAACGCAGGCCGAGACCGTGTTGCTATCGGCCATTGCCATGTGCGAAAGCCGCAAATCGCTATCGGCGCGCTTGCGATTCGAAGGACATCTTTTCGGCAAGCAACTGGTCGGTACCGGCAGCTACGCGGAAGAGAACCGCACAAATGACTACTTGATCCGCCTGGAGCTGCGAACCCAATCGGGACCGCACTCCAGCACAATGGTGCGCATCTGCGACGGCCGATACTTGTGGACCTACCGCAAAATGCCTGCGGAAACCGCGCTCACCCGTGTTGATCTGGTGCGGGCCAGCACAGCGTTGCGAAAGCACTTCTCCCACGCGCCGTCGGAGCCTGCTGTGCTGCCTGGGCTGGGCGGCTTGGCTTATCTGCTGCGAAGCATCCATGCCGCGTTCGAGTTCAACACGCTGGAATACGGCCGTTGGGGTAAGAGCAAACTAGTGTGGCGGCTGACCGGTCAGTGGAACCGAAGACATCTGCAACTGTTGTTACCCGAGCAAAGCAGCGCACTGGAAAGGGGCCTTCCGGCCGATCTGTCTAAACTGCCCGACCATCTGCCGGACCGGGTAATAATCATCCTCGGACAAGATGACTTAGTACCGCATCGCATCGAATACCGCCGACGGCTGCCGGAAAAAGACGGAACCGAACCGACCAGCCGTGCACTGTTGCTGGTGGACCTGTTCGACGTGCAAACCAATGCGAAGCTGGATCCATCCCAGTTCATCTATCAGCCCGGCGATGCAAAGGTGACAGACGCCACTGATAGTTTTGTTCACTCGTTGTTGCCAGCGCAGTAGCACAAGCTGCCCAAGCAGGGCAGACAGTCCTGGGGCCAGGCTGCTCCGCGGCATCCGAGCAGGCAGAAACCGAGCGAGTCGGTTGCGATGGGCTAAGTGGCGCCGGGCGCAGCCGACTTACCCACTTTCACACATTAGCTGAATTGGCGTCTACCGGAGACGGCGAGCCGGCAAGTTCGGCGCTGCTTGCCCGCTACGCACCCCGGAACTGTGCGCTGCGCTGGCCGGCCTGAGCTGCAACCGCGGATCGGCCAGGTCCACTAGCGGATAACCTGGATAGGTAGGCATCGTCCATAGCTCGGCCTGGGTGGGCGGTAACCGGTTGACTTGGACGTTGCCCAGGTCGAGCCGGACCGCAAATTGCGCCGCTGGGCAACTTGCTTGCACGACTGTAGGGACAAACAACCCCGTGAGCGGATCGCGCTTGTGCCGCCCGGTGGTGGCAGCCGCAAGCAATCGGCCGTGGGCATCGTGCAGGCGCTGTTCGAGAATCCAACCGTGGCCAGCGTCGAGAATGGTGATCTTGGTCGTCGGCCCGTCGTGCGTCTCGGTGATGGTGCGTAGCTCCAAGCGGTCGCCGGGCAGGGCAAGAGGTCCTTGGTGCGGTAGAGCCGGGTCAATAAGCCCGATCCCCAAAGCTTCGATGAGCCAATCGGGATCGACCGGGACCAGGCGACGGGCCGAGCTTTCCGCAAAGCGATCGTGTCGGCAGTAGAACAGCGCGGCCGGCTCGCCACGTTTCACCCAGAACCAGAACAACTCGTCATTGCTGCCCAAGTCGATCTCTGGCGAACCGAGCAGGTCCGCACGCAGACGGAGTCGTTTGGGGCGCTGGAACACCAACGCCGCCCGCAAAGTGGGCATTCCCGGACCGCTCAGCGAAGCCTGCGTAGCCGTCAGCGACTCGATAGAAGCGTTGTTGCGGTTTACCGCGTCGATGACCTGTTCCAGTGTGGGAGAAGGGGGCAAGACCCTGGGAAACTGCTCGCGACGCCAGCAGCTCGCGCCACTTGTACCCACCACACAAAGGATCAAAAACAACACAAACCGGCGCCGGTATCCTTCCATGGTTCCTGATTCCGCCAGTGCGAAAACGTCCGCTGCGGCGCACCCCCTCAGCTCACGGTGGCGGAGCGGATATAGGTCGCAAATTGCTTCACTGCTCCAATAGGCGACACAATTGCTGCTGGATAAGCTCGATACGCTGGTGGTCCGGCGTTACCACGGGGACATGGTACGTTTCTTCTCGGCGTGGACAATACAGCACCAGCTTTTCGCCCTGCGCATCTACTATGGTTTCCACCAACCGCATCACCCGACGGCGCACCAGCAACAATGCCAGCACGTAACGCAAATCCTGGTGCTGCGGCTGGTCCACCAATTCGTCGAAGAAAGCCAGTAACACGTCGTTGGGCGCCCAGTGCGGCCGCCGCGCGCTGCGTGGCTGGATGCGCGACTTCCACCAGGCCAGCGCTCCTTCGGGCGGGCCGGGCCAAGCATCTTCGGCATAGTCGAACCGTCGCAAACAACCGCTGTGTTCGATCAGCACCGAATAGTAGCTTTCTCCCGGCTGCAACTGGCGGCCTGTGGCTGCGCAATGACGTGTAAAGCGCTGAACTTCCTGTTCCATCGCCGTTCGATGCCAAGCTGGCTGGAAGAAACCGCTTGAACCGATGTCGCTCCGCTACCGCACTTTCCTGGCCTTCTGGCTGCCGAAACGCCCGGGTAGGAACCAAACCCAGCAGTAACAGACAGGTGCACGCGCAGGACCTGCCCTGCCGACACGGCCGAGTAGGCACCACCGCAGACCTTCAACGAGCCAGCGTCGGTCGAAACGATGGACCGGGCAGACCGACAAGTCGGGCAAACTATCCCTCCGCCAAAACGATAGGTTTGCCAGAACCAGTGATCCGCCAGAACGGAACGTCGGCCAAAACAATACCCAGAATACCGGCCCGACTCAATAGGCCATTTCGGCACCCCGAACCGTCAGTGCCGTATCGTTGAACGCTGCCGGGAACCTAGCCCGTCGAAATAGGGCAGAGATCGCGCCGGTCGTCGATTTGCCCGCGGCGCAGATACCCCATAAGCTGGGACATCTAACGTGGGGCCGACCACCCAAGAAAAGCCCTTTAAGGCGTAGGTGTACTGCGCGGGCTATCTTTGTTCTAACCCGAGATTTTCCAACACCTTCCAGCAGCCGGGAGTCATGTTGCGGATCTTCTCGGCGATGACGGCTCGCTCCGAAACGGTAGCCGTCGCCAGCTTCCGCTTGAATATCTTGTATTTATGCCGCCGATGTCGGCGCCGCTTCAACTCTTTTTTCCGCTCGCTTATCGACACAGTTCATACTCCGGGAGGACGAATCACGAGTTACTCAATGTAAATACTAACTTTTAGCGTCTGTGGACACAGGCAAACGGTTCGGCTTCCAACGAACCGGCCCGAAACCTATCGTGGATTCCACAGCCAGTGCGGCACCGGCAGTCCGGACCGCCCACTTCCAACGCGTTCCGACTGGCACAATTGTCGTACTGCTGTTGACTTTTTTTATCTTTTACCACCGCGCGCGCCGAACGTCAACGCCGCACAAAACGATGCCTTGCACGCCGTGCGCTGGCAAGCAACGAAACAGTAGCAACGATCTAAGCTGCACGACAGACAAACCAAGACATTTTTTGCCCATTTGGACAGCTAATCGTGCTACCATGCGGGGCCGGGAATGTGCGCGGCATTCGCAATGCATACGATCCTCCGCCGCGCCTGACGGGGTATTGGCTATTGGAAACTTTGCGGTTGTCCGGTAGCCGACAGCACCGAGGCCCACAGCTCGCCCTCGAGCGACATACGGCGTTTCTGGCCGGCAATCATGGCAATCGGTACATGTACGAACTTGGTGTTTATGTAGCCGATCAGTACGTCGGTCTTGCCGGCCATGGCCGCGTGGACTGCCCGACGGGCAAATTGATCGCACAGCGCACCGTCCTCGGTGTTTGCCGGTACGCTGCGGATGATGTAACTGGGATCGATGTACTTGACCTCCACTTTCGGCCCATGCTGGTCGAAGTACCGTGTTATCTCCTCCTTCAACAGCAGGCCGATGTCGTGGAACTTGATGTTGCCCGAAGCATCCCTTTCCACCGGCAAACCGTGGAAAAGGTGCTGCCCAGCCCCCTCGGCCACAGCGATCACTGCGTGGTGGCGTGCGATGATCCGCTGCCGCAACACGGCCAGGAACCCTTTTTCGCCGTGCAGCTCGAATGTCAGCTCGGGGACCAGCGTGAAGTTCACGTCCTGGCTGGCCACGGTGGCGGCGGCGGTGATGAAACCTGCCTCGCGGCCCATCAGCTTGACCAGCCCGATACCATTGCGGACGCCTTTGGATTCGTTATGGGCGCAATCGAGGACTTTTCGGGCTTCGTCGACGGCGGTGAGCACGCCGAAAGAACGATCGCAGTAAGGGATGTCGTTGTCGATGGTCTTTGGGATGCCCACTATGGCGATATTCAACCCACGGCGGCGCACTTCTTCGGCAATGGCATGGGCGCCGCGTTGTGTACCGTCGCCGCCGACGCAAAACAGGATGTCGATTCGCTCGGCCGCCAGGAAATCCACCATTACCGAAATATCTTGCGGCCCCCGCGAAGAACCAAGAATTGTTCCACCCTGTTGATGAATATCTTCCACCATATCTAGCGTCAGCCGCACCGGCGGAAGCCCCACGCGCGGATTCAGCCCCTGAAAGCCGTAACGGATGCCCAACACCTCCGGCACGCCGTAGTTCATGTGCAGTTCCAGGAAGACCGAGCGGATGACGTCGTTCAGCCCCGGACACAGTCCGCCGCAAGTGACGATGGCAGCCCGGGTTTGGGCCGGATCGAAGTATATGCGTTCGCGCGGTCCGGCCTTCTGGAACAGAAGCTCCTCGTCTGTGGCAGTTTCGCCGAGCTGCTCGACCGCATAACGAACGTATAAGTCGTCTGGCAAAAAAGCGGCTTTTCCTTCGCCGGGCCTTATGCTCCGCCGCAGCGGCGAGACAAAACGCGGCTGGCCAAGCGACGTAACTTCTACGATCTTCGGCTTATTGCTCATAGTAAAACCTCGGGTTTCAAGCGCCTTCTGCCTACAATGTCGGGTGCCAATAACCACCGATCTATTGAGCCATTCGGGCGGCCATGGCAAGATTATATCAGCACTACATCAGCACTATATCAGTACTACGTCAGCACCCCGACCAACTGCCGCATCGATTCCTGCCAAGGCAACGGTAGCCAACACAGAACTGTTGTTTCATGTCTGGCCGCCCCACAGAGCTTTTCATGTTTGGCAAACCGACACAGTTTTTCATCGCTAGCAACTTCACAGAGTTTTTCATAAATGGCAGACTGGCACAGAAGTGGGTGCTCAGCACGCTCAGTGCCTGCGCGGCACGCAGCGACGTGGACAATCGACCTCGACCGGGGGAATCGACCTATGAAACTCTACGCTGAAAAAACCGCCTTGATAGCGATTGTGTGGCTGGTCTTCGCGGTGGCCGGTCTGGCAAGCGTCGGTGTCGCCGCGTCTGAAGCCAAGGCTGCTGCCGACCGGCGCGCCCAAAGCTCGGCCGAAGCCAAGCGCTGCAACGTGCTGGTGCTTTACAGCGACGACCAGCAATGGGACACCATCGGCGCCCTGGGCCATCCAGTGGTGAAAACGCCCAATCTGGACCGTCTGGTCAAGCGCGGCTTCGTGTTCCGCAACCACTACGTAATGGGAGCCATGGGCGGCGCCGTTTGTATCCCCAGCCGGGCGATGTTCCACAGCGGGCGCAGCCTGTGGCGCGTAGCCAACGATATGAGCGGCGTGCCGCTATGGGGCGAACTTATGCACCAGGCCGGCTATCAGACCTTCGCCACCGGCAAGTGGCACAACGGACCGGAATCGCTGCTCCGGTCGTTCAAGGCAGGCAAGGCCATCTTTCTGGGCGGGATGAGCGATCATTTTGCCGTTCCCGTGCAAGACATACTGCCGGATGGAAGGCTGAGCGAGAAATACGTCGGCCGAAAGTTTTCCAGCCAGTTATTCGCCGACGCGGCTATAGAGTTTTTGGAAAAGCGCGATCGGTCGCGCCCGTTTTTCTTGTATGTGGCCTTTACCGCTCCGCACGACCCCCGAACCCCGCCGGCCGAGTTCGCCAAGATGTACGCTCCAAACAGCATCCCGCTGCCTAAAAACTTCCTTCCGCAGCATCCGTTCGATACCGGAGAAATGTGGGGCCGCGACGAGATGCTCGCCCCGCATCCCCGCACCCCAGAAGTTGTTAGACAGCATCTGGCCGACTACTACGGGATGATCTCGCACATGGACCAGCAGATCGGACGCGTACTGCAAGCGCTGGCCAATACGGGCGACGAGCCCGAAACGCTCCTCGTGTTTGCCGGCGACAACGGGCTGGCGGTCGGCCAGCATGGGCTTTTGGGCAAGCAGAACTTGTACGAACACAGCGGACGCACGCCGTTGGTTTTCGCCGGCCCCGGCATACCAAGCGGACGCTCCGACGCGCTGGTTTACCTGCACGATATTCTGCCCACGGTCTGCGAACTGGTAGGGCTATCGCTGCCGGAAGGGATTGACGGGAAAAGCCTGGTGCCGGTGATTCGCGGCCAAAAGCAACAGGTGCGCGAGTTTGTCTTCACGGCGTATCGGAACTTGCAGCGGGCGGTGCGCGAGCCGCGCTGGAAACTGATCAAGTACCACATCGGCGGCGTGAAGACTACGCAATTGTTCGACCTGGAAACCGACCCGTGGGAAACGAACAATCTGGCCGACGATCCGGCCTGCGCCGAACACCGCAAGCGATTGGAAGCACGTCTGGAAAAAGCTCGCCGAGAGGCAGGCGATCCGGTGGACTTCGAGAACGTCGGCGGCAAGCCTTCCGGCCCCCGGCCCACTGCCAAGAAAACCAACGCCAAGTAGGCATGATTTTTACCGGCATCGCAAGCCAGCGGGAGCACCATAGCCAACCAGCGGCCGCTGATGCCAAACGCCAACATCGCCCCACACCCGCCGTGCAGTTGCTCGATCTGACGCTTGACAGTCCGGCCGAAAACCTCGCTCTGGACGAGGCGCTGTTGGAACAGGCCGAATCGGCTGCGCAGCGCGGCGAGGTATTGCGCCTGTGGGAGTCGCACCGGCACGCAGTAGTGCTGGGACGCTCGTCGCATATCGACGCCGAGGTTCTCCAGGAGAATTGCCGTCAGCTTGGCCTGCCTATATTGCGAAGAATAAGCGGCGGCGCGGCAGTGCTCATTGGACCAGGCTGCCTTATGTACTCGCTGGTGTTAGACCTGCACAAACGCCCACAGTTGCGCAGTCTATCGCAAGCACATCGGGTGGTGCTGGGCACAATAGCTGTGGCACTGGCCAAGCTGATGCCGGCGGTCCGCTGCCAGGGGATAAGCGACCTGGCGCTTGACGGGCGGAAGTTTTCCGGCAACAGCATCCGCTATCGCAGAAACTATCTGCTTTACCACGGCACGGTGCTTTATGCCTTCGACCTGGAGCTGGTCGATCGTTGTCTGAAACTTCCGCCGCGCCAACCCGATTACCGGCAGGGCAGGGGACATAGCCAGTTCCTGACCAATCTGCCTTTGCCGTCGGCAGCGATACGCCGCACTTTGGCTGGGGCGTGGAACGTCCAAGGCCAACTCGGCGATTGGCCGGCAGAACTGACTGCCCGACTGGCTGCCGAGAAGTATTTACAGCCAAGCTGGACGGCCCATCGCTAACCGGAACCGTAATGCCCTGCGGATGGCGCGCCGCCGCTTGTAATTGCTACCGGTCAGAACTTCAGTTTCTAGCAGACCGGGCAGCCGCACACAGTTGGGCGATTGGGTCGATAACCAGCGGACTTCGCGCGGTTGCACACACATCCGGGCTGCCGTCTAGTGCGGACCGATGGCGGCCGGATGCGGTGTAGTGCCCGCACATCTTCCCCCGTTTATCTATCCTGTCCGGCCAATCCGCTACCATCGGAAAAACCTGCAAGTCCGGCATAGTTTCACACGATAAGAAGATTGAAGCACGGGTGATTTTCCAACTCGAGCAGACAAGGAATCTGCGGATGCACAGAACGCCGACGCTTGCACTGTATGTTCTTGGTTTGCTGGCGATAGCCACAGCACTGGGCTGCCATGCCGATTGGACAGGGCCAAGCCTGGGTATGTTCAACTACCCGATCCCGGTCTCGCCCTTCCTGCAAGACCGCATGGAAGAAAACTTCATACACCAGGAACGATACGCTAAGATGCCCATCCTCGGCCCGCTGGTGCCCGGCGGACCCACAATCGGCATGGACCCGCCGTCGGAAGACGAAGTGATGCGGGCGCTGGAAGCCGTCAGGCCGGTCAAGGGCGGCTGGCCGATGCTCCACGAGGTGCAGCGCAAGAACGTGCGCATCGTGATCGAGCCGATAGCCGACTATATCGATCCGGTGCGCGTCTATCCTCTGGTGGGACCGGCGCAGTTGCACCACGTCCACTACAAGTGCACCGTGTACTTCACCGAAGTAACTCGCGTCGGCTGGCCCATCCCTTACACCACCGTTAACGAAGATTGCCAGGAGGTCATATACATCGATAAGGATCACTTGCACATGGTAGGCAATGTAGATCCCGGTCCCGGGTCAGGTTACTGAGCCGCGCCAATCGACCGCCGGAGCGGCGGGGTTGCCCGCCAACGCCGTTGCGCCACTGGCAGCGTCGACACTATCGACAGGGCGTTCCCCCACCGGTTGCTTCCAGTGCGGCCGGTGGGTTTTTTCTTTATGATTGCCAGACGTTTCGACTTCAGTTCAATCCGATAACGCTCCAGTTCAGTGTAAAAGCGCTTCGGTTCTAAGCAGTAACGCACGACGACCTGGCGCAACCGCACGCCGATAAGGCACAACCATACGCCGACATAAGACCAACGCACGACCAACCGGCGACAAACGCACCACGACCGAACCATCAGCGACCCGAACGCACCGCGGCAAGAATCGCCCTGAGGGCTTCCGGGACGGTCGCAGCACGGCTCAGTTAAAGGTACGCTTTTTTCCGAGGTAAGCCTTTTTCCTAGTGCAGCTCGACGGGGTGTTTGGTAGTGCAAATCAATCCGCTTTTTCGTGCTGCAACTGGATCGGCTGTTTGGTGGTGCAGCTCGATCGGCGTAATGGTAACGCGATAGCTTACCGTCGGCGCAGCCAAGTACAGCGGTGGCGTTTATTGTTAGCAGCAATGTTCACTGCTTGTTACAAGCGGCAGCTAGTCTTGAACGGCAGGGCAGGGGAGCTACTGCGGAAGAGTCTGCGGCTAGCAGGTGTTGCCGGACTTTGTTTGGCTCTGGCAGGTCAATGCCTTGCCGACGAAGCCGACGATCAATACGCCCTAGCCGCGGGGCACTACGCACGCGGCCGCTGGCAACTGGCCGCCGAAGAGTTTGAAGTTTTCCTCAACAAGTATCCCGGCCACTCCAAAGCCCAACAAGCCCGATTCCATCTAGGCGAAGCGTTGTTGCAGCTTGGTCGGACCGAGCAGGCTGTAAGCCACTACCAGGCGTACCTGGCTGCCGAGCCGCAAGGCGAGTTCTCCCGGCAAGCGCAGTTCCGTATCGCCGAGGCGGCCTTCTTGGCCGGCAAATACGCCGAGGCGGCTCCGCTTCTGGAACGGTTCCTCAAGCAACATCCCGACGACCGGCTGTTAGCTTATGTGCTGGCGTACCTGGGCGAAGTACATCTAGCACGCGGGGACGCAGCAACGGCAGTCAGCCACTTCCGCGATTGCTTGAAACGTTTTCCTCAAGGACGTCTGCAAGACGAATGCCGGCTTGGCTTGGCCCGCGCCTTGGAAAAACTCAACAAGCACGAAGAAGCCGAGCGGCTGTACATGGCCGTAGCCGCCAAGGCCGGGCAGCGCCTGTCCGACGAAGCTCAGTTCCGTCTAGGGACGCTGTACTACAATTGCGGACGGGACAAAGAAGCCCTCGATGCATTCAGCCTGTTCGAAGAAAAGCTCTCCGAAAGCCCATGGCGCGCCCATGCGCTGCTGGGAAAGGGCTGGACGCTGTGGAAGCTCGGCCGGCTGGAAGAGGCGCGACGTTGCTTCCACAGCATTGCCGCCGACCCCGCCGTGGGCATTCAGGGCCGCTACTGGCTAGGGTTGACCGAGAAAGCCTTGGGCAACTACAAAACGGCTGCCGAGATTCTCACCCAAGCCGCCGATGCGGCTGCCGACGACGATTTGGCGCCGCAAATGCGGCTGCACGCCGGCGAAGCGCTGCTCAGAGCAGGCGATCCGGCTGGGGCGGCGATTGCTTTCGACAAAATAATTGGCCCAAACCAAGCTGGCAACCGATGGCTCGACGCCGCGCTACGCGGCAAGATCCAGGCCGCCTTGCAACAGAAAGACCACCAGTCGGTCGATCGGCTCGCTCAACAGTTCGAGACGGCCTGTCCGACTAGCCGTTTGCGGGCCGAGGTAGACCGCTTGCGCGCCGCTTCGCTATTGCAGCGCAAACAATTTGCCGAGGCCGCCGCACTGCTGGAGCCGCTCTTAAAAGCCGAGCCGTCCGAGCGGCGACGCGACTTCGACGCCCGCTCGCTGCTGGCCGCCGCCTATGAGGGAATGAAGCGCTACGAAGATGGCCTGGCCGTCTTGCGGCCCGTGTTGGAAAACATCGACCAGACATCCGGCCGACAACGGGCAGAAGTTCTCTTGCAACAGGCGTCGCTGCTTGCCGCATTGGGACGTCATGCCGAAGCGCTGCCGGTGCTGGAAAACTGTCTGTCCGCCGATCTGAGCGACGACAGGCTCCTCAAAGCACGGGGCGAACTGGCCCTTTGTTACCTGCGCACCGGGCAGTTGCAGAATGCGCGGCAATCGTACGCGCAACTGCTGGAAAAACATCCCCGGCACCCTTCGCTGCCAGTCGTTACCGAACAGTTAGCCGAAGCGGCTTACGCCGTCGGACAGTCGGATTGGGCCGCCGAGTTGTTCCAGCAATTGGGCAAATTGGGCAAGTCGCGGGAGGAGCAGCTCAAGGCACTGTCTGGGCTGGCTTGGAGCTTGCTGAAGTCCGAAAAGTTGGCCGAAGCCGCCGAAAAGTTCGCCGAACTGCTGCGGCAAAATCCACCGGCCGCTATGGCAGCCGAGGCCGCGCTTGCCCGCGGTCAATGCCTGGAAAAACTGCAACGCAGCGAAGAAGCACTGGCGATGTATCAGCTTGTCGCCCAGCGGTACCCCGAGGCCGCGCAACATGCCGATGCCTTGCTATCTGCCGGGCGGATGTGCGAGAAACTCCGCCGCTTTGCCGATGCAGCCGAGTACTATCAGCGGCTGGTAGAGGACCATCCGCAAGCCAGTTGCCGCGATGCAGCTTTATACGGTTGGGCTTGGGCGCTGTGGGACTCGGGCAGGGCAGGGGAGGGCAGTGCGGTTTTCGAGCGGCTGGTGAACGAATATCCGCAAAGCCGACTGGCCGCCGATGCCGCCTACCGTCTTGCACAGCAGGCATTCGCGGCCAAAGACTACCAAAAGACCAAGAAGTTGCTTCAGGCCGCGCTAGCCGCCAACGCAGAGGCCGAAGTGCGAAAGCACGCTCAGTTCCTTCTGGCCCAAACCGCTGCGGCCGAACAAGACTGGCTGGAAACCCGTCGTCTGTTCGAGGAATTCGCTAAACAATATGCCGATTCCAATCTGCGACTTGCGGCCGAGTTTTGGGTGGCCGAGTCGTACTTCCGTCGGCAAGAGCTGGAGGCGGCCGAACAGCGTCTGGCACAGTTGGTCAAGCAATGTCATGGGCGCACCGAACCCTGGCTGGCTATGATCCCGCTGCGCCAAGCCCAGATATTGGCGCATCGCAAGAAATGGGACGAGGCGTACAAGATCGCTCGGCAAATTCAGGCTCAGTACCCCGACTTCGAGCAGCAATACGAGGTGGACTACTTGATCGGCCTGTGCCTGCACGACCGTGCAGAGCTTGAGGAGGCACGGAAGGCCTTCGAAAAAGTGATTCGCTCGCAAAGCGGCGCAAAGACCGAAACGGCCGCTATGGCACACTGGATGATCGGCGAGACGTATTTTCATCAGAAGAACTACGAGGCCGCCAAACGCACGTTTCTGGCGGTGGAGATACTGTACGACTATCCCAAGTGGCAGGCCGCCGCATTACTGGAGGCCGCCAAGTGCTGCCAGTTGTTGGGCCAACAGAAGGAGGCAGTCGAGCTGTACACGCGAATCGTAAACCACTACCGCGTTGCCCCCTACGCCGAGATGGCCACTCAGGCCCTTCGCAACTTACAGGCGCCGAGCAAACCTTCCGGCGGCGGAAAATAACTCACCTTCAGCGCACCGGTCATACGAAGAAGATTAGGGATAGTCCCCCGTCCCGGCATTTTAGGTGCGCGCAGCGCGAACAGCGACTCCGCGGCCCGCTGGTGGCGCTGGATATTGTTCCTCTGGCCCAGGAAACGAGTCGAGCACCCGACCTGGCCGTATGTCGCATGAACCTGCGTGTGGCACCGAAACTAGCCATCCGGAAGCGGTGACGCTTGCGTCGCAATAGCTTACGTCGCGGAAGCAGAGACGGGAAATCACCGGCGGTCGGCTGAGCGTGACGCTGGTCAATCGACGCTGCGGTACCACAGTTGTTGTCCTTGGCCAAAATATTCGGCGCGAAGATAGGATGCATGGATAACTTGGGAAATTGCGTTTTGGGCAGTAGGACTATCGGCCCGTCCGGCAATGCTACTGTTACACGGCATGATAAGCCCGCCGCGCCAACCGGCACATACTGCCTATAACTCGTAAATTTCCCATTTGCCGTACACTCGTGCTGCCGACAGTACCGCACTATCACACAGCAAGCGGGCATCTGCCGCAGCAGGCTGAGATGCCGACAGGGGCTTACCGCCAACAAATGCGGAGGTTCGCCAAGTTATGCATAGGCTATCAAGCACGGTGTTTCGCTGGTTGCCTTGGTTGGGCTGTTTGGCGGTGGTGTGGATGCTGTGGATGGCCACCGAAGCTGTTCGCGCCGAAGTCGCCTTGCCGCAGCAGGCCGATGCGTCGGCCGAAGGTTCACCCGGCCAGTCCGCCCACGGCCCCGCCATTTCCATCACCGAGCCGATGCGGGTAATCCGCGACGCCGGGCCGCTGTTTTACGCCATCATCTTATGTTCGTTTCTGCTGGTGGCATTTACGCTGGAACGGGCGGTGAGCTTGCGGCGCGGCTTGGTAATCCCCAAGCCTTTTGTGCGTTTGTTCCTCCAGCAACTGCGCGAGGGCGCACTGGACCGCGAGCAAGCGCTGAAGCTGTGCATCGAAAATGCTAGTCCGGTGGCCGAAGTGTTCGCCGGTGCGATTCGCAAATGGGGCCGCCCCGGAGTGGAAGTAGAGCAAAGCGTCATCGACGCCGGGCAGCGCGCTACCAACAATCTGCGCCGCTACTTGAGGGTGTTCTACGCCGTGGCCACCGTCGGGCCGCTGTTGGGGCTGATGGGTACGGTGCTAGGCATGATCGACACGTTCAACCAAATATCTGTCGCCGATGCCCAAGGCCGCCCGGAACTGCTGGCCGGCGGTATCGCTAAAGCCCTGCTCAATACGGCTGGAGGCTTGGCGGTGGCCATTCCTGCTTCAATCCTGTACGTATTTTTCGTTAGCAAAGTCGACCGCTTGGTAATCGAAATGGACAGTTTGGCCCAGGAAGTAGTCAACATCGTTGCGGCCGAAGAAGTGCAGCCCCCGAAGCCGCGTGCGCCGAAGTCGCGTCGGCCAGAACGCCAGGAAACGGCAGCCTGAGACCCGGGCCGCATCAAGAGGTGAATCCGCACCGCATTAAGAGCCATCGCCGAAGGGCTGCCAAACAACCGAAAGATGATCGCTGCTAACCCGGCGTTAACTCCAACAGTTCGAGTCGTGGCAACAAGGGATGGTGTTGCAATAATTGGAATTGCTGCAAAACTTGCGGTTGTTGTAACAGTTGCACTTATTCCATGACTTGAATTTATTGCAGGACTTGGAGTTGTTGCCAGACTTTATCGCAGGACTTGGAGTTATTGCCAGAGTTGCACAGCCGAACCTTCTGGCAGGCTTTTGCCGGCGCCGCGCCGGGCCGATTATGCCGGACTGATTGACCGCCAATCGTTGCTAATTGCCGCCATGCCGCTGAAGACACATTTGGACGACGAACCGACGCTGAACCTCACGGCGATGCTCGACGTGATGTTCCTGCTGATAATTTTTTTCGCCTTGGGAACGCGGTTCGTAGAAGCCGAGCGGAAGATCGACGTCGAAGTGCCCAAAGTCGCCGACCGCGGGGCGCTAAGCGCCGCGCCGTCGCGCAAAGTGATAAACGTCAGCCGGGATGGGGTGGTCACGCTCGATCGCACGCCGGTAAGTCTCCCGGAACTTACATCCCGGTTGGCCGCTTTGCGCCAGCAGTACGAAGACCTGGCCGTGCTGGTGCGCGGGGACGGCCGCGGCGAGTATCAGCGTGTGGCCGACGTGCTGAACGCTTGCAAGCAAGCGAAAATCAAACACGTCGGCATTGCGGTGCGTACCATGCCGGTCGATGGCCATCAATCCGCGATGCCGTCTGGCGAGTAAACCATGCTCACGCCACGTGCACTATCCTTGCTCAAGCTGGCCGCAGGCGTAGCACGCGACGCACTGTTGCTGGCGGGGCTGTTGGTGTTTGTTGTGGGCGTGCTCTTTCTGCTGTACACCCGCTGGGGGCGATCTAAGCCGCTGGTCAAATGCATGGTCCTCTCGGCGCTAGCCCACGTGATGCTACTGGCGTATCTTCCCACGGTGTCGCTGATCCGTGCCGTACCGCGGCTGCACGACGAAGTTTTTCAGGTAGCTTTGCACTCCACCGGGCTTGAAGGGGAAGGTGCCGAGGGCGACGATGCGGAAGAAGGCGATGGCTTCGGC
This sequence comes from uncultured Pirellulales bacterium, assembly GCA_938015445.1. GTDB lineage: Bacteria > Planctomycetota > Planctomycetia > Pirellulales > Thermoguttaceae > CALLPE01. The sequence continues at coordinate 38,114 of CALLPE010000001.1, read as the reverse complement.
CAGCCGTGGGAAGGGTTTTCCTATCAGCACGTGGCCCAACCGCGCTGGCAGCAGGCTGCCAAAGTACCGTACGTGGCGCTGCCTGAACCGATCCGCACTATCCAATCGCCGCCTGCGCCCTTGCCTGCGGCGCCGACGATCGGGGCCGTGCTGACCGAAGTCCGCCAGCCGCCTGTCGAACAGCTTGCCGCAAGCAAACCGGTGCAGAAACTATCTTCCATCGCCGAAGCTGAGGCGATTCAAGCGCCAGCGCCACAGCGGCGCGATGTGCCTGTGACGTTCGGTCCGCCGCTGCCAGGGCCGGGCCGGCGGGGCGGCGAAGGCGGGGCTACCGGCTTCCAGAGAATAACCGATACCGGCAGCGGTTTGCCGGAGTCGCTCCTCGTCCCGCCCAGTACGCCACCCCTTGCTGAAATCACCGCAACACCCGATCCGCCAGACGGACTGGCGCGGTTACCGCAGCAGCGGCCCTACGCCACGCCCGCCGCGCCCGCAGATCCAGCAGGGCAGGGGGGAACTGCCGATAGCATGGCCTTCGGCGAGGATTCGTTGGGGCCGTCTTCGGCTGCCGCGCTGGTGCGGCCTTCGGGCACGACGGACGCCACAAACAACGCAGGCCCACTCGGCGGATGGATTGCCACCGGAAGTGCCGGCGGCGCTGGCGGAGCAACTAGCCCGAGCGCACCACAAGCGACACAAGGTGCTGCCGGTGAACGCTCGCAATGGGGTGGCGGAGAAGGGCAGGGGGGCACCGCGCCAAAGGCAAACCCAGCAAGCCTGGGTCAGGGCTTATCCGAAAATCGTGCCGAGTTGATCGGCCCGCCTCGGTTGCCCGGCACGCGCCGCACCGACGACCATGCACCCGCAATACCCCAATCGATGCCCGATGTCTACCGGCTTCGCGTTTCGCCCCAGCGGTCGGCCATCGCCCAGCAGAAAGGTGCTACGCCGGAGACTGAAGCAGCAGTCAACCTGGCCTTGAAGTGGCTGGCGCAGAACCAAGAGCCGACAGGCCGCTGGGACCCCCGCCAACACGGCGCGGGCCAAGAACGTCACGTTCAGGGACGCAATCGGCAAGGCGCAGGCATAGACGCCGATACGGGAGTAACCGGACTAGCGCTGCTGGCGCTGTTGGGAGCCGGCAATACGCATCTACAGGGGGAATATCGGGAGAACGTGCGTCGTGGGCTGGAGTATCTGATGCGCATCCAGGCTGCCGACGGCAATCTGGCTGGCCCTGCCACCGGCTATGCCAGAATGTACTGCCACGCGATAGCCTTGTTCGCCCTCAGCGAAGCATACGGTATGACCGGCGATTCCCGTTTGGAACCGACCGTGCGCCGCGGCGTGGCTTACACCCTAGCGGCCCAGAATCCCACTACCGGCGGCTGGCGCTACGTGCCGGGCGATGCCGGCGATACCAGCATGTTCGGCTGGCAAATCATCGCTTTGAAAAGTGCTGAACTGGCCGGCATCACCATTCCAGAAAAGAACCGTGCTGCCGCCAGTAGATTTTTGCGCAGCGTGGCGTCGGGGCGGAGTTACGGACTGGCCTCTTATCGGCCAGGCGAACCGCCCAGCCGTCCCATGACCGCCGAAGCGTTGGTGTGCTGGCAGTTCTTGGGTATGCCGCGGGAGCATCCGGCAAGCAAAGAAGCTGGCAATTACCTACTCGAAGAGTTGCCCTCTGTGTCCGGTACTCCCAACCTGTATTATTGGTACTACGCCACGCTGGGAATGTTTCAGCTTCAAGGCGTTTACTGGGAAAAATGGAATGCCGCCATGACCAAGACCCTCGTTGCCTTGCAGCGCAAAGACGGCCCGCTGGCAGGCTCGTGGGACACCAACACCGTTTGGGGCGGATACGGGGGCAGGGTGTACACTACATCGATGGCCACACTCTGTCTGGAAGTGTACTATCGCTACCTTCCGCTTTACGCCGAAGCGGCCGGACAAGAACGGGCGCGATGAAGCGCCCGTGCCGCACCGGAAGCGTCGGCACCAGATATGCCCCGGCGGACGTCGCAACCGTTGAGCCAGAAGCGTTAGCGACGGCGTTTCATCATCCCGGCGGACGCGGACGGGCAGGGCAGGGGGCAGAGCCGAGAGTCGCCACCTGGCCGTTCTGAAGCAGCTTTTGTTGCAAACTCAATTGCCGCCGACGCGCAATAGCACAAAGCTGGCGCGCAAGTGGCCCATTGCCTTGGGCGGCCGCACCAGCGGCGCTGCTGTAAAACAAGCGATTTTGCATGACAGCTCCGGTCGGTCGTATCATGGCTGGTGTGCAAACAGAGTTGGAGGCTATCGGGCTGCATGGCAGGTCAAAGCACGTGCGGTGATATCTATATGCACGCCGCGGGACTGAATGTCAAGAATTTTAATGAATAATCTCAATGCGACTTTGCGCGTGGCGCAAACTACTTCGCCGCGCTTTGAGCGCTGATGACCAATGAACGTCCAACAGCGGTTGCAGAAAATGTAGGGCCCCCGGAAAAGCCAACCCAACCGAAACAACTTCTGCATCCGTTGCGGCGGCCGCCAGTTCGCCAAATTGCCCAGAGGTAATCAGCCGATGGGCCAGGATGGTGCGATACCTATATGCGAGCGGGTAGTGGGGCAGGTATGCGACCGGCTACTGAGGCAGGGGCAACTGTTCTTGCCATCGGGTTTCTTCGCCGCGGCCACCGGCGATTGTAATCATGGCTGCCAGCACCAGCGGGTCAATGTCTTCAGCGATGAATTGTACCCGCGGATCGGCGAACACGGCGTTGCAGCCGCCGGGATGCAAACCGCCTAGCGTTCGGCCTACCCCTAACCATGGCTGGCGGTCCAGCGGCAGACCGCGCACCGTGGCCGGCCCGCCGGCGGTCCACGGCCCCAATTCGATCCCTGTTTCCGCCAATAGCAAAGTAACTTGCAAACCGTCGGTTATTCGGTCCAGCGGCGTGCGGCGGTCGTAGCCCCAGATTCCCAGTCGCGGCTCTGCTGCGGCGACCAGCGGAGTGTCTTCCCCAAGGCCGGCCAGCCCGATGTATGTGGTCAGCCCAGGCTGATCGGGCGAAGGCCGGTAGCGATGGGCCGGGCAGTGAAACTTCGGCACTACAGCCACCGGTTGCTCGCGCCCCTGGTCGTCGACAGCAACCAATCGCTGGAAAAGATTTTCTGGCGCGTCCCACGGTTTTTCCAGTTCAACTAGCAACCGCGTGTTCTTGAAGCCCACCGCCGGCCATGCCTCCACGTACCAACTGAATCTGCGCTCGGGGGTCAACGCCGCATTGGGCACCGTACCGTAGGGAAAGGCTTTATGCTGGAGCGCGTACTGTGCCAGGTCGTTGCCCAGCATGTGGAGAAACAAGGTGCACTGTGCTCGTCGGGCCGATTCGCGCTTGTTGACCAGCCAGACCATCGCCAGGCATAGCGCCACCAGTACGATCGCCACCACGACGAGTAATTCCGGCAGCGTCAGCCCAGGACGCAATCGACAGCAACACCCGTTTCGACCATTATTCGGCATGATTATTCCGCGCGATGACTCTTGGTGGCACGTGGAACTTCAGTTACGTGCTAAGCGGTGTGCCTGTGGAACGTCTTGCCCTTTGCCAAGCGACAGCGTATCTTGCCCAGAACAATATCATATCTTCTGCTAAGCGACACCGTATTCTTCTGCTAAGCGACATCGTATCTGAAACCGCCATGAACGAACAACCGGTAGCGCGCCGCCGAGCGGTGTTCTTCGACCGCGACGGGGTAATCAACGAAGACCTAGGATACGTGTCGCAGCCGGAGCAGTTCCGTTTTATGCCCGGTGCCCCGGATGCTATACGCTGGCTGAATAAGCACGGTTGGCTGGCGATCGTGGTGACGAACCAGTCGGGCATTGGCCGGGGGTGGTATACCGAGGAAGATTTTCTGCGTTTGACGCGCTGGATCGACCAGCGGTTGGCCGAGCTGGGGGCGCACTTGGACGCCACCTACTATTGCCCGCACCATCCTACCGAAGCCCAAGGGCCATACCGTATAGAGTGCCAATGCCGAAAACCTGCGCCGGGGATGATATTGCGGGCGATCGCCGAGTGGAACATCGACCCGGCCCGCAGTTTGCTGATTGGCAACAAGCAGCACGACCTGCTTGCCGCCGTCGCCGCTGGCGTACGCGGCCTGCTGTTCCAAGGCGGCAATCTGCTAGAGTTTGTGGTGCGGGCTTGCGAGGAAGCGGCAGCCAACGACAGTGCGCTGCAAGTCTGAATCCGCCGCGCTCCGGCCCGACTGGCCGACAGGTTAGCGCCGCCCAGTGCATGTTACTTCTGCCAATCGCGCGCCTCGAGCAGCCGCTGTACGTACTTGGCAAGCAGGTCGGTTTCAATATTCACCTTGTCGCCCGGCCGCAGCGGCCCCAGGGTAGTGACCGCCAAAGTATAGGGGATCAGTGCCACGCTGAAACGGTCCGGCAGGCTATCGACGATCGTGAGGCTGACGCCATCGACGGCCACGGAACCCTTTGGGGCCATCTGGAGCGCCAGATGTCGGGGAATGCCGAACCAGCAGAACGACCAATCGCCGTGGTCCTGTCGCTCGATGAGCCAGCCCACGTCGTCGATGTGGCCGGTAACGAAATGGCCTCCCAGTCGCTCTCCCACCGCCAGTGCTCGTTCTAAGTTCACCTTGCTTCCTGGTGCAAGCTGACCGAGATTGGTACGCGAGAGCGTTTCCGGCCCGGCCTGGAAGGCAAAGCTATCGCCGAAGACTTCCACCACCGTCAGACAGCAGCCGTTGACCGCAATGCTGTCGGCCACCTTTGTAGCGGCGGCGATGCGTGGCTGGCGGATAATCAGTCGGCAGCCGGGCGGCTCGGAGCGTACCTCGGCCACTGTGCCCAATGCTTCGACAATGCCTGAAAACATGACTCTTATCACCGTATGCGGATGCGGCTGCGGCACAGGGCAGACTTCTGCGGATTGCCCCGATGCGGCCAGCCTGCCAGTATCCGATGTTAACATTGGTATCCGATGTTAACAACGGTCAAACTCACATGGGCCGCTGGTCAAAAAAGGGCTTCCTCTTCGCGGCGACGGTGTGCAACGGCCCGTTCCCACAGATAATGAATCGGGCCATAGAGCACGAAGCCGCAGCACACTATCGGAATCGCATACCCGCGGACGATCATCACCGCCACCAGCGCAAACAGCACCGCCACCACGTGGCCGAAGCTTCGCTGACCGCGAAAGACCTGGTTGACCACGTGGGGATAAGGGATGCGCGAGACCATCAGCAGCGCCAGCAGCACGCCGAAGAAGGGCAGGGCGGTCTGCAACAGCGAATCCACCCGCGATGCATACTCGAACGTAGTAGCCGGGTTGCGCAGCGTGTGGAACAGTATGGCGAAGCTGGCGATTGCCGCAGCAGCGGCCGGGCTGGGCAGTCCTTTGAACTCCAGGTGCTCGTCGTCGTCGGCCAGCTCCACGTTGAACCGGGCCAAACGCAAGGCGGCACAGGCCGCGTACGCAGCGGCGATCACCCATACCGCCCGGCTGTGCAGATGGGTGAACTCCGGACACATCTTCACCAACAAGAAACCGGGTGCAACACCGAAGGTGACCAGGTCGCACAAACTGTCCAGTTGCGCGCCGAAATCGCTGGCGCTGCGGGACAGCCGGGCCACGTAGCCGTCCAGCCCGTCGAACACCATGGCTAAAAATATCAGCCAGGCGGCAAGCATCAGGTCGGTGGCGTCGGCGAAGGCCTGAGCGGCCGTCAGCAAGGAAAGGTCTTCCGGAGGGCGATCCACTCTGGCGGCAACCACAATCGCAAAAAATCCGCACACCAGATTGCCCAGCGTCAGTAAGGTGGGAAATACCGAAACAGTTCTTATCGGACGCATTGGTTAATCCTGTGCGGATTTGTTGCACCGGTCGACTCAGCCGCCTGTGTTTTCTTGGCTGCACCGTCGCCACGGCCAGCGGCCCGTCAGCCCAACGGCAGCGCCCCCATCGCCCAGCCATTTTTGCGGTAACGCATGCGCCGCTCCGGCGGATGTTCAACGAACGCTATGTTCCGGTGGATGCAACTCCGCCGGCCAATTGCCCGCCGCCGCGGCCATTCCACCGGGCCACGATGGTCGTGCCCGCCTTCACGCGCTGGCCCACAGACACCTCCAGTTGCAAGTCATCCGTAGCCGGCAAGATCAATTCGGTGCGTGAACCGAGCTTTATCATGCCGATTTTCTCGCCCCGCGCGACCCGCTGGCCGGGCCGCAATGCGCAGACGATCCGCCTGGCCACTGCGCCGGAAATCTGCCTCAGCACCAGCCGCCGGTAGGGCGGGGCGTCTTCTTCCAAGGCGATCCACATGTTTTCGTTCCGCTGGGAACTTTCCGGACGCATGGCGTTGAGGAACTCTCCCGGATGATAACGTAGCTCGATCACCCGCGCCGCAGTCGGCGAACGATTTAAATGTACGTTGAAAATCGAAAGGAATATTCCCACCTTTACCGCCGGACCGCCGATGTATGGCTCGTGATCCAGCCGTGTGACCTCCACCACTTTGCCATCGGCAGGGGAGACCCATACCCCGGGATTTGTGGGGATGCGTCGCGGCGGGTCGCGAAAGAAATACACCACCACCGCCAGTAGCGCGGCGCTAAGCACGGCCAGCGGCCATAGCAACCACGCCAGCAAAAGCGTCAGCGCCAGCAGCGGCCAGCCCAGCAACTGCAACTCGGCCAAACCCCAACGCGCAAATGGCAAGCGGTTCCGCCAGGCAAACGGATCGTCCTGCGGACGCCAGAAGCACTCCACCCGGTTAGCACAGTATTTCAGGTCCCGAGGATCCAGTATTTCGTGGGGTGCGCCGCGGCACTCGCCTTGCCGCAATTGGGCCATCCTGTGCACATATCTGGGCCGAAAACGCTTCAACCACCAGCGGCGCCACCGGCCCCAGGCAAGCTCGAGGCGGTAGCACACTCCGCCCCCAGGCTGAACACTGGTAATGTTCTCCGGCAGCGGCACGGGGGCAAGTCGCTGGGGGGGCGATTCAATGGCACTCATAAGCAAATGGTTCTCTCTCCGGTCGTCGCCGTCAATACGTGTAATATATGCCGGGCCGCGGGTTATTGGAACGGGCCGCCAAAGCAAAGATCGTCGGCACAACGCCCTTTCTTGGCCGAGCCGAGTTGCCGACCGGAAACTGCTATTGCCCGCTGCGCGCTCCGCCTGTGACAATTTGGGTTACCAGCTTACAATACAGGTTTTGCTCACTTTCCTGGGATTTCCTGGGATTCGGGGGGCGGAACAGCGTATGGCGGTCTTGGCCGAAGAAAAAGTGTTGGTGCTGGATTTCGGCTCGCAGTACGCACAACTGATTGCCCGCCGCGTACGCCAACAACAGGTCTATTGCCAAATCGTCCGCCACGATATTTCGGCGCAGCGTGTGTTGGAGCTGAAGCCGCGTGGGCTGATACTTTCGGGCGGGCCGGCCAGCGTTTTTCAGGCCTCGGCCCCACGCTGCGACCCGAACATCCTGCGGCTCGGCTTGCCCGTGCTGGGAATCTGCTACGGAATGCAACTGCTCTGCCAGATGCTGGGTGGCAAAGTCCTCAGTGCGCCGGCTAGAGAATACGGGCGCACCGATTGCCGGTTGCTGGCCCAAGACGAACTGTTGGCGGGGGTGGCCCAGCAAACGCAGGTATGGATGAGCCACAGCGACCAGGTGGCCGAAGTATCGGACCAGTTCGTGCCGCTGGCAGCTACCCCGAGCTGTCCCATCGCAGCGGTCAAACACCGCCGTTTGCCGATCTATGGCCTCCAGTTCCACCCCGAGGTGACGCACACTCCGGAAGGCCCCACGATTCTGGGCAACTTTCTGAAGTCGATTTGCGGGTGCACCGGCACGTGGCGGCTGGAGGATTTTCGTCGCCAGACCGTCGATGCGCTGCGACAGCGTGTGGGCGAGGACCGGGTGATTTGCGGTCTGTCGGGCGGCGTGGATTCGGCAGTCACCGCCGCGCTGCTGGCCGAGGCCGTCGGCGCACAACTGTCATGCATCCTAGTAGATAACGGGCTGCTGCGGGCGGGCGAGGTCGAAGCGGTCATCCGAGAGTTCGGCCAGCACTTTGGCACCGACTTGCACGTAGTGCGGGCCGAGGAGCGTTTTCTGGCGGCGCTGTCCGGCGTGGTCGATCCGCAGGAGAAGCGGCGGCGGATCGGGCACGTGTTCATCGACTGTTTCGCCGCCGAGGCTGCCCGCATCCCCAACGCCCGCTTTCTGGCCCAGGGCACTCTCTATCCCGACGTGATCGAAAGCGGCGGCGCCCCGGACGGCCCGGCGGCCACCATCAAGCTGCATCACAACGTGGGTGGGCTGCCGGCAGAGTTGGACTTCGAGCTAATCGAGCCGCTGCGCGACCTGTTCAAGGACGAAGTCCGCGCCCTGGGGGCCGAATTAGGGCTGCCCGATGAAATCGTCTGGCGACATCCCTTTCCTGGCCCAGGACTGGCCGTACGCTGCGTAGGCGAAGTCACCAAAGACCGCCTGGAGCGTCTGCGGCAGGCCGACGCCATCGTAGTGGAGGAGATCATCCGCGCAGGACTTTACCGCCAGACCTCGCAAGCCTTCGCTGTGCTGCTGCCGGTACAGAGCGTAGGCGTGATGGGCGACGAGCGCACCTACGCCGACGTGGTGGCCATCCGCTCGATCCAGAGCGAGGACTTCATGACCGCCGACTGGAGCCGCTTGCCCTACGAAGTGCTGGCGCGCATCTCCAGCCGGATCATCAACGAGGTGCACGGCGTGAACCGGGTGGTGTACGATATCAGTTCAAAACCGCCGGCCACGATCGAATGGGAGTAACCTGGGAGTAAGCGGCGATGGCCACAAACGACGCGCACAGCCAGTCCCCCGGCGAACCGACCTTCGAGGACGCCTTGAAGCGGCTGGAAGAAATCGTCGGCCAGTTGGAAGCAGGTCAATTGGGCTTGGAACAGTCGCTGGCCCGCTACGAGGAAGGCGTCAAACTGCTGCGGCGCTGCTACGAGTTGTTGCAGCGGGCCGAGCGGCGAATCGAGCTGCTTACGGGCGTGGACGCCAGCGGCCGCCCGATAACCCAACCCTTCGATGCCTCTGCCACTTTGCCGCCGGAGCGACTGGGCGGCCCGTCGTCCGGGCTGGACGAAGCAGAAGGCGAATCGGACGAACAACCGGAAGACCAGTCGGACCAGCAGGAAGATTAATCGGACCACCAATCTGACGAATCGCCCCGTCGGCGCTAATCGGCCCGGTATGTGCTTAACGGCTGCTGCGCACCGCGCTGTTCCCGCCCCGGCAGTCCCAAAGAATAATGGTTGCGGTCGTTTCCTGGGTCTGCCCAACGTCCGATAATGTTTCTTATGTTCGGTCGCAGGCCCACTAAACCATTGGAATTACGCACTGCGCTGTTCCCACCCCGGCAGTGCCAACCGCTGCGGCGCCGAGAGTGTCGGCTGCCATTGTCCGGCGGCTGCCAAACGGCAAAAACGCCGTCCGGCCGGAAGTTCAACAGCCGCCGCGTCCGGCGGTCTGGCCCGAACTGCCCCGGCTAGCCGTTACAGCCTCGGGGCAGCAACTTCGGCGCCACCCCCCTTCTGTCGGACCCCTTCCACAAGCACACGCCATCAGCCGTACTTCTGCAAGTTTGCGGTGGTATGCCAGCCAGCAAGCGCCACCGAACCTGCCCGCGGCGTACGGCCCCGTTAAGCGTTGGTCTTTGCAGGCGGTAGCTGCTGGTGCGTATCTGGCTCGAGCTTTTGCTTCAGTTCCTCGATGTACTTTCCCAGCACGTTACGGATCTCTTGGGGCAGGAACGGCACGCCTCGTTGAATCAGCACCGTCGTATAGTACCCGGTGCGCGAGCGAAGAACCGCCTGCCGGGCCGGCTGGGAAAGCGTCACCGCGAAGAAGGTGATCACCAGACACAGCAGCGCGCCTTTGACGGCCCCGAACAGCGCACCGGTCTGCCGGTCGAAATCTTTCAAGTGTACCCGCTCGATGACCTCGGCCACCAACCGAAAGACCAGCCAGATAACCAGCGAACAAGCCAGATAAATCAACAGCATGGCCAGGAAACGGTTCCACGGCTGTTCTTTGCTCAGGTACGGGGCCAGCGCCGGGCTGAAGCGGATAGCTGCTGCCGCGCTGAGAAGCAAGGAACTGAGAGAGGCCAGTTGCCAGGCCATGCCGCGGACGGCGCCGAAGATCGTCGCCCCTACCAGCACCACCAGCATCAGCACGTCGTATGGATGGATGGCTGTGTCCATGCTGGTCGGATTCTACCGTGGCACTACAAGCAGGCAAAGGGCAAGTGCCGCTTGCCAGTGCTAGCACTGCCAGCACGGACTGGGCCACTAGGTCACGAGGCCATGAGAACAAATTGATATTGGTTTTTCCGTAGCGGTCGGATACAAGCATTCGGGCTTTCAGGCCTTCGGTCGGTCAGACCTTCGGTCGGCTGGTCGGCAGCCGGCCGACGCGGCCATGGCGACTACCGCACTTCAAAACGGAACGACAATGGCAAACTTCAAGACGCACATCACCGTCAGCACGTTGCTAGGCGCCGGTTACGGCGTGGGGGGATACCTGCTGGGCGAGGTTCCCATCCCGTCGTGCATCCTGGCCGGCGGATTGTGTTCGGTATCGGGAATGCTTGCCGACTTGGACAGCGGTCCGGGCGTGCCGCTGCGCGAAAGCATGGCTTTCGCCGCTGCGGTTATACCGATGATGCTCGTACCGCGGTTCGAGTCCTTGGGTTGGCCCAGCGAAATCATCATCCTGGCCGGTGCCGCCGTGTATTTGCTGGTGCGCTTCGGACTGGCCGAACTGCTCAAACGATACACCGTTCACCGCGGCATGTTCCACAGTCTGCCGGCGGCGATCATCTTCGGACAAGTGGCTTTTTTGCTTTCGCCGGGCGAAGACCTGAACGTGCGGTTCTTCAAGGCCGGCGCGGTAGTGTTGGGCTATGTTTCCCATCTGCTCCTGGACGAACTGTACAGCTTGGAGTGGTACAAAGGCCGCTTCCGACTGAAAAGTTCCTTCGGCTCGGCCATCAAGCTATTGGGTAGCAGCATGTGGGCAAACGTTTCTACCTTCGGCAAACTGGCGTTACTTACATGGCTGTGCCTGCGCGAGCCGAATTGGGTGGCCGAATACCAGCAACGGGTCGCCTGGCGTCAGTCCCGCCCGGCAGCCGAACAATCCTCAAGCGACGACGCTGCCTCCAACGCCGAAACTATCGAGCAACTGTGGCTGGACGAAATGGCCCGACAGTGGCTGCAAGAGCTATTGATGCGGTAGAAACCCGGCTGATAGTCCGACAGCAATTCGACTGCCGACACAATACGAAACTCAGTTACGACCCAGTAGCAAACTAACTGATGGCCCGCTGGGAAACCGGCTAATGTTATGTTGGGAAACTGACCATCCCGGCCTTAACGTCCAGTGTCGCGGGAGCCAGAGCGGTTCGGGCCTGAAGCCGTACTCACGCTTCGGCGGTTCGGGCAGCCCCGGCCAATCGCCCTTGTAGCATCCGGCGGCAGGAAGCAGCGATGCCCTCGGCGTCCAGCCCCAGATCGGCAAGCAGTTCTTCGCGCGTACCGTGTTCGATGTAGCGATCGGGTATTCCTAAGCGACAGACCCGCGAGCAGTCCACTCCCGCGTCGCACGCTGCCTCGAGCACCGCGCTGCCGAATCCGCCCGCCAATATGCCTTCTTCCACCGTGAGCACGAACGGACTGCGGCGGATGGCCGCGACGATGGTTTGGACATCCAGCGGTTTGACCGAGCGGGCGTTGATCACCGTAAGGTCGATGGCTTCTGCCTGGAGGCGCTCGGCTGCCTCCAGACAATCGCCGACCAGCGTACCGCAGGCTATCAGGGCACCGTCGAGGCCTTCCCGCAGTACCTCGGCTTTGCCAGGCTGGAACTGCACCGATTGACGCGGCAATGTTCGCGCAGCGGTCTTGGGATAGCGGATGGCCGCCGGCCCGTCGTGCTCCAAAGCGAAGCGAATCATTGCCGCCGCATCGGCTTCATCGCCGGGCGCCAAAACCAACAGATTGGGGAAAGGCCGCAGGTACGCCAGATCGAACACACCGTGATGGGTGGGGCCGTCCGGACCGACCAGTCCTGCCCTATCCAACAGCAAAGTTATCGGCAGGTCTTGCAAGGACACTTCTTGGAAAATCTGGTCGTAGCTGCGCTGCAAGAAAGTGCTGTAGATGGCTACTGCGGGGTGCAATCCGCAGCGGGCCAGCCCGGCGGCGAAGGCCACCGCGTGCGATTCGCAAATGCCCACGTCGAAGAACCGCTCCGGAAACTTGTCGCGGATCGGCTCCAACATATTTCCCTGGCACATCGCCGCGGTGACTACCACGATCCGCTTGTCGACGCGCATCTGTTCCAGCAGAGTGTCGCGCACTACTTGAGTGTAGGACTTGGGGCTGATACGGCGCGCGGCCACTTTACTGCTGGACAGGGCGGCAAGACCATGCGGATGACCGTCGTCGCCGTTCTCGCATTCCAGCGGTGCTGGCGCATGATAAGCGATCGGGTCCTCGGCCGCTGGCTTGTAACCGTGTCCTTTTTCGGTCACCACGTGAACCAGCACCGGCTCGCTGAAATCGCGCACCATAGCAAAGTACTTCTGGAGTTGCGCGATGTTGTGGCCATCGACCGGCCCAATGTAACGGAACCCGATGTCCTCGAAAAACATGCCTCCCACCAGGCCCGCTTTAACCGCATCCTTGACCTGTAGCAGGAAGCGTTCCACCGGATCGCCCAAGACCGGGACGTAGGTGAGCAGACGCTGGACTTCGTTTTTCAAGCTGGTGTAGAGGCGGTTCATCCGTAGCCGGTCCAGATACTCAGCCAGTCCTCCTACCCGGGGACAAATCGACATCTTGTTATCGTTGAGCACGACGGTCAGCGGTCGTTTCAGCCCGCCGGCGTTATTCATGGCTTCGAAGACGATGCCCGACAAAAACGCCCCGTCGCCCACCACGGCCACCACGTGGCGCTTCTGGTCAGGGTGCAGCAGGTCGTCGCCGCAGCGCAGCCCCAGCGCCGTGGAAACACTGCAACCGGAATGCCCGGTAATGAACAAGTCGTACGGGCTTTCGGCTGGATTGGGATAGCCCATCAAGCCCCCTTTTGCCCGGGTGGTCAAAAACTCCTTGTAACGACCGGTGATAATCTTGTGGGCGTAAACCTGATGACCGGTGTCCCATACCAGCCGGTCGCGGCTGAAGTCGAATGAGGTGTGCAGGGCCAGGGTCAGCTCGACCACGCCCAGGTTGGAGGCGAAGTGGGCAGTCCGCTTGCAAGCCAGTTCCCAGATGGCCTGGCGGATTTCCTCGGCCAGTTGTTCCAGCTCCTTGACAGTCAGCCCTCTGAGATCGTGCGGCGAGTTGATCGTCGGCAACAACTTGCTCATCATCGTTTCCTTGCCAAAACGTAACGTGCCAAGGCCACAAGAGGCTGGGCCCGCGGCCCGAAACACTCCACTGCCTGGCAGGCCTCAGCCACCAGAGCGGCTGCACGCTGAGCGCTTTGCTGCTGGCCTAACAGGGAAGGATAGGTCAGTTTTCCCCGAGCGGCGTCCTTTCCGGCAGCCTTGCCTAGTTCGTCCGACGTGCTTTGCACGTCCAGCAAGTCGTCGGTGATCTGAAAGGCCAGCCCCACGCACTGGCCGTAGCGGTCCAACGCATCGAATTGCCCGTCGCCAGCACCGGCGATCATCGCTCCCAGTCGCAGGCTGACCCGAATCATCGCCCCGGTCTTCCGCCGGTGAATCGACTCCAGTAGCGCCAAGTCGCAGGCGTTACGCGCCTGGGAAGCGCGTTGGGCCAGTATATCATCTGCTTGACCGCCGACCAATTGGCACGGCCCAGCCGCCTCGGCCAACGCGGCACAACAGGCGGCGGCCGTTGCCGGTGGGCGCACGTCGCGCGCCAGCACCTGGAATGCCAGAGCTAGCAGAGCGTCGCCCGCCAAAATCGCCAGCGCCTCGCCAAACACCTTGTGGCAAGTGGGACGACCGCGACGCAAGTCGTCGTCGTCCATCGCCGGCAGGTCGTCGTGAATCAGCGAATAGGCGTGCACCATTTCGACAGCGCAAGCCGCCGGCATCGCCCCGGGAACTTCGCCCCCGCAGGCCTCGGCCGCCAGCAGCACCAGCATTGGCCGCAGCCGCTTGCCAGGCGCCAACAGGCTGTAGGAAATGGCTTCGCGGAGTTTAGCAGGGCAACCGGGGGCCAAATTGCAGTATTCCGCAAGCGCAGAGTCTATCTGCAACCGAAGCGCTTCGGCATAAGTAGCAAGCGTAGCACCATGGTCGGCTTCGGACATAAGCGCAGACATTGCCTGCCGGGAAAAAATCATCAGCAGGCCAGGCGGTCGGTTGGTGACACCCGCCCGCACGACGCCATCACCAGTAACAACAACTGCTTGGAGCCGGTCATAGCGTCGATCATCACCTGCAACCGCGGAATTTTATTCCCAATCCCGCCATTTTACTAGAAGCGGCCCGAAGGCATTAGATTCGAAGGCATTGGAGCGATGCAGCAGGCCGTCGATCAGCTTCCGGACCAACAGGGCCTTGCGGCGGGGTGCCGGTTCACTGCGTCACGGGCCGTCGATGTGAAGCGTCGGCGGCGTTTCGCCCTTGTCGCGGTAATACTGCACGAGCCGTTGACGAAGCTGCTCGATTCCTTCGGCGGTGACCTTTGTGCCGTGGAGCGTCAGGCGGCCGAGGCTAGGGCTGACCTCGGCCAGGATTTGCAGCCCCGCGTCGGTGATTTCCACATTGCTAAGTACCAGATGCTGCAACTTTCGCAGCGGCTTGAGATGCTTCAGTCCTTCGTCGGTCACCCTGGTGTTAGAAAGGTCCAATACGCGCAAGTCGGTCAGAGCGGCGAGATTCTCCAGACCGTCGTCGGTCACGGCGGTCGCCCCGAGCTGTAAACCTTGCAGTGCGGTCAGCTTGCGCAGGTGAACCAACCCGTTGTCGGTGATCTTCGTACCGGTCAAAATCACGCTCGCCAAATGCCGCAGCTTAGCAATATGACGAAGTTGATCGTCGCCCACGTCGGTAAAGGCCAGGTCGAGGCTTTCCAACGAAGGCAAGTCCTCTAGATAAGCCAGTGTTTCGTCATCGCTATTGATCTGGCGTCCCTGGATGGGGCGAAAAGACACCGAACTGACAATCGACTGGCGCTGGATGACGATTGCGCCGGCCTGGCGGAGTTTCTCGGCAGCCAGCCGCTGCTCTTCTGCGCCGGGATCGAATAGCTGTTGCCACAGTTCTGCCCCTTCCGGCGTAAGCAACACGTACGCCGCGCCGCCGGCTATCACCAGCAGCGCGCAGATTGCAAATATGCGCACCGCGCGACGCACGAAGCCGCGGCCAGATTGGGCGGCCGATTCCGACGGCTGAGGCCTCTGCCCTTCTTGATACGGCTGTTGTTCGTACGGCTGGCTCATGCAGGCTCTAACCCGTTGGCCGAGTTGTCCAATTCTACCGATTCTTCACGGGGCAACGCGGCGCAGTGCGCCGCCGGCACAACTTCGACCTTCCCATCCCAGGACGGCGCACCACCATCGGCCTGGGCCTGCTGGCGGACGGCCAGCGCAGCGGCCCCCTCCAAGAATACCCCCATGCGGCGGAACTTCTGGTAACGCTGCTCAAGCAGATCGGAGATCGGTATCGCCAGCAGTTCGCGCAACGTGCCGCGAAGATAGTACTTCAGGCGGCTGGCCATCAACCGATGATCCCGATGAGCGCCTCCTAGGGGTTCTGGGATTATGGCGTCGATCACACCCAGTCGAAACAGGTCCTTGGCGGTCATTTTCAGCGCGGCGGCGGCCTGCTCTTTGAAGGTATGGCTTTTCCACAAGATGCCGGCACAGCCTTCAGGGCTGATGACCGAGTAGTAGGCATGCTCCAACATGGCGATTCGATCGCCTACACCGATTCCCAGCGCCCCGCCCGAGCCCCCCTCCCCTATCACGACACAAATGATCGGCGTGGGCAGTCGGGACATCTGGAACATCGACTGGGCGATCACATACGCTTGGCCGCGTTCCTCGGCCCCGATGCCCGGATAGGCCCCCCCGGTGTCGATAAAACAAATCACCGGCATGCGAAACTTGGCCGCCAAGGACATCTTGGCCATCGCTTTGCGATAGCCTTCCGGGTGCGCAAACCCATAGTTGCAAGCCGTCCGTTCTTTGAGCGTACGCCCTTTCTGGTGGCCGACGAACATCACCTTGTGAGTATCCAGCTTGGCGAACCCGGTGCGGATGGCGCGGTCGTCGCCAAAGAACCGGTCGCCGTGCAGCTCGACGAACTCGTCGAAGACCATTTCCAGATAGTCGGTGGTCATCGGCCGGTCGGGATGCCGAGCCACTTCGACCGTTTCCCAAGGCTTTAGATTGCTGTAAATCCGCCTTTTCAGCTCCACCAACTCGCGGCGTAGCAATCGAACCTCGTTTTGCAGCTCGGGGGTTTGCTCGGGTCGGCTTTCTAGTTTGGCCAGCCGGGCTTCCAGTTCGTATATTGGCCGTTCGAACGCCAAACGAAACTCGCTGTTTGCCATAAGAGAGCCTCGAACAATGAACCAAATTTGCTTTCTGGCGTCGGTCACACCATGGCAGCGCCGAAATCCGTTACAGTCGCCGCCGCTGGAAAACTCACATTGCGCTATTATCGTCGGCGAAGATGGTTATACAAGTTCACCCAGTTCACAACGCAGGCAAAGTCGCCTCGATGACGAAGTCGCGTCCATCTCAAAATTGCGTCTATGTCGAAACCGCGTGCGTAGAAAAAATCGCATCAGTAAAAAACTGCTTCCTTAAAAATTCCCTACTTAACAAAATTGCTTTTTTAACAAAATTGCCTCTCAGACGAAATACAGTACGTACAGCACTGAACTACTGGCCGGCCATGGGATTATTGGCCGATATGCCACCGTTTGGAAGAGGGCGGGGAGTTATCCGGAAAACTCTGATTTTCTCAAGCTCCTCGAGGAACTCGGCTGCCGAGCTGGGCCGCTCGCGCCGGTCTTTGGCCAAGCAGCGCGACAAAAGTTGGGCGAACTCGTTGGTAATATTGCTGTTTATAGTCTGTAGCACCGGTGGTGGTGCCTTAAGGTGTTTGCTGAAAAGCTCTTGCTGCGTGTTGCCGGTAAAAGGCGGCTTGCCGGTCAGCAATTCGTAAAGCGTGCAGGCGAAACTGTACAGGTCCGAACGCTGGTCGAGCCACTGACCCCGAATCTGCTCCGGCGACATATAGGTCCGCGTGCCTTGCAGTTTGGACCGGTTGGGCAGCAGGCGCCACAGCCCTCGGCGTACGCGCCGCGCCAGAGCAAAGTCGATCAGCTTCACGTCGCCGTTGTCGGCCACGAGGAAATTATCGGGCTTTATATCCCTGTGGACGAATCCCTGTCGGCCGAAATGCGCCAACGCCTCTGCCGCCTGCTGTATTATCTTCGGCACAAGGTGTAGCATTCTGCCAATCCCCTGGTTTATTCGCTGTTTCATGTTAGGGGCCGGAAACCATTCCATCGCCACGTAAGGCGTGCCTCGGTCCATGGCGTAAGCGAATATCTCCAAGATCCGGGGATGGACCACCCGTCGGCCAACCTTGTACTCCCAACGGAGGTATCTAATGTGCTCTCGGCTGCGTCTGAACCGGTCGTGCAAGACTTTGATGCCGACGAACCGCTGATTTCCGTCGTCGTAAGCTTGCCAGATTTGCCCAATTTGCCCGGTATGTATCACATTCAAGAGCCTGTATGGGCCAAGGTACGTAAGCGTTGTTCTAGACACTACTTACAACTCGCCTTCCACGCTGCTCGGTCCGTGTTCTCTCAAAGCTGACCCCGGTACGATGCCGACGCTAAATCGGCTGCGAAAATGGCTACGGCCAGACGGTTTCTGACCACCGATTATGAGCCTTTACCAGTTTACAACTTGCGCCGCGGGCAAACAACCCTGCAATATGCATACAGGCAACCAGAGCCGATAGATTCATATGGGCAGTAGCTTGGCTCGCACCTTTGATAGCCTTTTCCTGGATTTTCTATATTGCCCAGACCTTCAAGACAAACACCCCGCTTTCGCATTATGCTTTTTGCAACGACTCATATAGCTTGCGTATCTGGGCAGTCATCTGCCGGTGATCGAACAGCTTGGCGAATCGGCTCCGGCCTTCTTGTCCTAAACGACACCGCAGTGGTTCATCGGCGGCCAACTGGCATATCGCTTCGGCCAACTCGCCGACCGATTGAGGTGGAACAAGGAACCCGGTCCGACCCGGGATGACCACCTCAGCCGCACCGTCCACGTCGTAGCTGACCACCGGCTTGGCGGCCAGCAGCGCTTGCGGCAAGGCCCGAGCCAGCCCCTCCCGCAAGCTAACGTGAACCACGACATCCATCGCCGAAAGTAGCTGGGCGATCCGCTCCGGGGTAACCAGACCGGTAAAGTGGAAGTACTGGCCCAGGCCCTCCGCATCGATCTGCCGCTGGATGGGCTGGCGCAAAATGCCATCGCCGACCAACAAGAACCTCACGTTGGCAAATCGGTTGACGACCAACCGAGCAGCCTTCAGCAGGTACTGGTGGCCTTTGAGGTGGAACAACCGAGCGATCTTGCCAACCACCACGTGCTGGTCGGTGTATCCCAGCTCAGCGCGCACGTCAGCCCGGTGCATATCGCACTGCAAGAACGGCTCGACTTCCATGCCGCTGTAGATCACGGTGAGTTTTTGCTCCGGCGCGACGCCGTGTTCTACCAGCAGCCGCTTCATGGCCTCGGCCACGCAAATCATCGCGTGGCAGCGTCGCGCTGCCCAACGCTCGCACGCCCGAAACACCATCCGCGCCAGCCGGCTCTGGTACGGATGGAACGGCGCACCGTGTACGGTATGCACGATTACCGGCACTTTCAACCGCCAAGCGGCCAAGCGGCCCAGAATGCCGGCTTTAGCACTGTGGGTATGCACTACATCGGGGCGAAAGCGTCCCAGCGCTTGGCGAATTCTGCGGTAGGCTAGCAGGTCTAGCAGTGGATTGATCTGCCGTCGCAGCGGGCCGACAATTTCCAGCGGCACCCCCCCTGCCCTTGCCCGTTCTAGCAGACTGCCCTCGGGTCCCCGTGCCGGTCCGGTCACCAGCAGCACTTGGTCGCCGTAAATGCGCATCAGGTCTTCGCAGCACAGGAGCGTGTTTTCCTGAGCGCCGCCGAGGATCAACCGGGTGATGACATGTGCGATGCGCATGGATACTCGACGCGCAGCAGGAACAAGCCTTGCGGCGGTGCGGTGCGCCCGGCTGCGCGGCGGTCGGCCGCTCGGAGTACTTTTTCGGGCCACGACTCGCTGCGGGCGCCGCGGCCCACCTCGACCAGCGTGCCCACGATTGCTCGAACCATGTTGTACAAAAAGCCGTCGGCTTCGATTTCCACGATCACCAGGTCTTGCTGCTCCCCCCTGCCCCGCTGGACTTGAATGTCGAAAATCGTCCGCACCGTGCTGCGGCGCGGGGCACCGGCGGTTTGGAAACTGCTGAAATCGTGCTTGCCTACCAGTGCCTGCGCCGCGCGATGCATCGCCTCGGCGTCCAGTCGGCCGTGGAAATAGTGCCAGCAGTAGTGACGGCGGAACACATCCCGTACCGCTCCGTTATAGATTACGTAGCGGTAGCGTTTGCGAATTGCCTGTCGGGTGGCATGGAACCCATCTGGCGCGTCGGCCACTTCCAACACGGCCACATCGGGCGGAAGCACCGCATTAAGCGCGCGCTGAAGCTCCTGGTTCGTCAGTCGCGTATCGGTCTGGAAGCCGACGACTTGTCCCAGGGCATGCACCCCCGCATCGGTGCGACCGCTGGCCCGCACCCGCGGTCGCTCGCCGGTGACCTGCTCGATGGCGCTTTCCAGCGTCGCTTGGACGGTGCGCTGGCGCCGTTGCGATTGCCACCCGGCGAAGTGGGTGCCGTCGTAAGCGATAGTCATCCGCACAGTTCGCATAGCATGACCGTTGCACTACCACAGATGCAAACAGCTATTGTAGCAACAGCGCATGCAGATGCGTCCCCTGCCCCTTGCTATGCCCTAGCTCCTCCCCTGCCCTATCCTGCTTTTCCCGCGTACTTTCCTGTTCTTTTCCTACTCCTTGTTACCCCGTGCTGGGCATTGCTGCCCGTTGCTTGCGTTCTTGCAAGTGCCCTGTAGCCCTGTCTGTAGCGCGCCAGCACGACTCTACAGCCCGACGATGTTGTAGCCGCAATCGACGTGCAGCACCTCGCCGGTGATGCCGGAAGACAAATCGCTAAGCAAATACAGTCCAGCGTTGGCCAGATCGGCGGGTTCGACGTTTCGGCCCAGGGGCGACTTGCGGGCAGCGTGCTCGCGCATCTGGTCGAAGCCCGGCACGCCGGCAGCGCTAAGGGTTCGCATTGGTCCGGCGCTGATGGCGTTGACTCGGATCCGTTGTCGGCCCAAGTCCCAGGCCAGATAACGCACGCTGTGCTCCAGCGCGGCCTTGCACACACCCATCACGTTGTAACCAGGGAAAACCTTTTCGCCTCCGTAATAGCTGATGGTGGCGATCGACCCGCCGTCGGTCATCAGAGCTGCCGCTGCGCGGCAAACCGCCACCAGGCTGTAGACGCTGATGTCCATGGCTAGATGCCAGCCGGCACGGCTCATTTGGAGGTAAGGATTTCGCAGCTCTTGCGGCGGCGCGAAGGCGATGGAGTGCAGCACCAAGTCCAACCGACCGTAACTGCGCGCTATATCGTCGAAAACCGCCGCGATGTCTTCGTCTTTTTGCACGTCGCAAGGCAGAACCAGCTTGGGTTTGTATTGCTCGACCAAGTTCTGCACGCGGCGTTGGCTGGACGGACCAGGCAAATGAGTAAAAGCCAATTCCGCGCCTTCGGACAGCAGTTTTTCGCTGATGGCCCAGGCTATGCTTCGGTCGTTGGCCACGCCCATCACCAGGCCGATCTTGCCTGAGAGAATTCCCATACCGACTCCTTTCCGGCAGTAATGTTGCTGCTTTTCGGCAGTAATGCGGTCGCCGGTCACCGCGCGGCACAATGGGATTCTAGGGTAACGACCAAAGCGCACCGGATGCAAGCGGTCCACCGGCAATCGCGGCCCAATAGGCGCGAAGCTGGAAGGTCAACACCGGGGTAAAACACGTGCGACGGCGCAGGCCCGGCGGTCAAGGCTGACGGCTGCTATCGTGGGGGTCACTTGTCGGCGATACCGGGAACCAGCAGTTCCAGCAGTTTATCGAAGACGCCCTGTTGCCAAAGGATAACAACCAGCAACAACAGACCTGTCGTTCCTGCCGCGGCGGCCAGATACTTGAGCATGTTGCGCCGCCAGACTGATTCCTGTAATTCGATGAGCCGACCGGTTATCTGTTGGCTGAGCTGCTCCAACTCCAAGGCCGACTGTTCGTCGAGCTTGGCCACCGCCTCACGCGCCGCCCGGCGATTCTCGTCCGCCGAGGCCCAATCGGCCGTCGGCTGCTGGCTGCCAGCGCCCGGTTGCGCTTCTTCGGCTGCTCCTGTCACCGGGGCCGCTGGTTGCGCCATTACGTCGGGACCTATTGACCCGGCCGAAAGATGTTCCGGCAAGCTTTGCGATTGTAGCCGCGCTAGTTGTAGCAGTTTCTCTTCCCAGGCAGCTAGTTTGGCGGCTTTCTCTTCCAATTGCCGGGCACGTTGTTGCAGCTCTTCTTCCAACCGAGCGTGCTCGGCTTGCCATTGTTGTTGCTGACGGAACAGTTCCTGTTGCTGCGAAGAAATTTGTGCCTGTAGACCTTCTAAAGCGGCCATCTGCGAACGCCAGTAGCTTTCAGCCGCTTGCTGTTCGGCCTGAAACTGGGCTTGTTGCTGCTGGAGTTGTGCAAGGCCAGCCTCCAGCCGAGCCCGTTCTTGGCGGAGTTCTTCGCCCTGTTGTGCCAGTTGTTCGGTAAGTTCATCCAGCCGCGACTGGAGTTGTTGCCGCTCGGCTTCCCACTGTGCCTTGGCCTGAGCCAAGTCGGAACCTTCCAGCGCGGTGTAATCCGGTCCACTGGACGACCAGATGGAGCTGTCGGGCGTGAGTGCCATTTCGCTGCCGGCTGGCGTGGTGGCAGGCGCACTGTGATCTTCACCTGTGGCGGCGTAAGTCAACACGGTGTTGCCAATGGCGACCGACTCGTGCGGCAGCAGTTCCAACACATCGATCGGCTCTCCCTGGTACTTGGTTCCATTGGCACTGAGCAAGTCGATTACCCACAATCTGCCGCCTTCACGATACAGCACGCAGTGTGTGGTCGATACGTACCCGTCGGCAAGGCGCAGGGTGCTCAGCTTGCCCCGGCCGACGACCGTCAGCCGACGCGACAGCCGGTAGGATTTCGTCTTCTGGCCATTCAGCCCCACGGCAAGCAACGGCTGAGAGGCGGCCGGCGGCTCCGGGGCCTCGAGGGCCGGGGCTGCCAGCGGGGTGACGATCGAACCGGTAGGCTGAACAAATATCCGGTAAGGACCGATAGCAATTGCCTGCCGCGAATCGATCCAACCGCGGGCGTGCCCAGAACCCTCGTCACCAATAAACAAACTCACTACGTACACGCCGTCGTCAGTGGCGTGGCAATAGAGGGCCCTGCGGGGAACTTCGGGGTCGTTCAGCACTACATCGCATTGGGGATGGGAACCCACTCGCGCAAACGGTTTCTCTACCGTGATGGTCGACCTCTCCAACGGCCCATCGACCACGATTACCAGTCCGCGCTTACACCAGTACTCTCCGGCCATGACGCCCAAATCGCTGCAAGTGGACTCGGCCCTAAAGACTCGGACCTAACTGCCGCTGCCCGGTGCGGCGTGCTGCGCCGTAACAGCAAGCCGCTTATACTTTTATGTTACCATCGCCCGAGCCGGCAATCCACTTGTTTCGGCGATACGCTTGCGGCTTGTCACAGTGCGGCAGCCGTCAGGCCACGTGCGAAGCCGGTTCCCCAACCAGCGGGCCTACGCCCAGATCCTCGCTTCCCAACGGGGCCAACTTGAAGCTTGGATCGATCATCGCGCCGAAGTACTCCCGTTCTGCTTGACTCATGAAGCAAGGCTGAAGCTGCTGCTGGGGCAATTGCTCTCCGAAGAACACCTGATAGTTTTGATGGCAGCGTAATTCGCCGTAAAAGCGGGAGAACTCTAGCCATAGCGCCACGGCCGGACGGTGCCTTACGGTAGGGTAGCTTTTCTCCTGGCCCATCGGCAGAAAGCACATGTAACGCTTGTAGAACCGAGCGTGTTTGGGGTGCACTGCCGCCACCAGTCCGTCCATTCCCTGATACATGGCAAACTGCACCAGCAAGCGGCTGAGCCGTAGGAACACGGGAAAGAAACCGCGCAGATGCTCGCGCCGGTCGGCCAGGCAAGAAACCTCGGCCAGCCACAATCCGCGCGCCCGGTAGGCATCCAGTTCTTCGCCGTACACGCACTCCATCGGCAAGCCCAACTCGCCGTCGGCCACCAGGCTGGCGGTGAATATCACCTCGTCGCGTAATTTGGCGATCAGCACTTGGGTGGTGGGCAAGAGGTGATAAGGAGTTACCCGCATCTGCCAGGGATTCGGATCGCTCAATCCGCTGCGCAGATACGATTGGTACACCAGCCGGAAGGCAGCTTCCCGCTCTTGGCGGGTCTCGGCGATCTTGTACTCGATGCCCGCCGTGGTCTCGGCGGCCAACTCAGCGCCGCACGGTTCGACTACCATGGTGCAATCACAAAGCTGTTAGCTCGAGGTAGCAAGACTTCAGCGTGCTGCGAACGCTGCGTACGGCGATTGCCGTGCGCGAAAAGCACTCGCGCAGCGTCGAATCAGGCCCAGGCGAGGCCCGGGGCGACCTGCTCGACCCGATGGCGACTAAGCCGACAGCACCGACTAGCCGCCAAAGGTCGCACAATGGTGCCTAAGTTGGAAGGGAATCTTCGACTAACCCGGTCCCCCCCGGCCGCGAAAGGCGAACAGTAGCATTTTGAAATGCGCGGCGCTGAGGCCGGATAGCAAAGACGAGCTGAAATCCACTAATGAAAGCTAGAATATGCAGGCCAGATGTCAAATCACCGACTGCGGCGCAAAGTGACTTGACCCACTGTCGAGCTAGTCTGTTCGGCACAATTCGAGCAGTCGGCAAGCGATGTGTTACCGTTGCAACCGGCCGGTCGCGTATTGCAGTCTCAATTCGGCCAGCACTGCGTCGTACAAGGCGTGATAATGGTTCCGAAAGGCGTGCGCTCGCTGCGTTTCGGCGTCCAGCACCTCGGTGCTTGTGCCAAGCCCGGCCAAGTAGCGCTTTCGCACGATGCGTAGATTCTCGTCCGCCCAGCGGATCGCCTCGGCCGTCACCTCCAGCCGCTTGTGCGACTGCTGGATTTCCAGCCATGCCCGGCGCACTTCTAAGGCCACGCGCGATTGTACGTCCAGCATCAGCCGGCGGACGCCTTCGGCCTGATGCATCAAGGCAGCGGCCTCGTGCCGGTTGCGGCCGGCGTCGAAGGCGTTCCACGTCAGACCCACTCCTACGGCTGCCAGGCCTTCCGGGTTTCGGTAACGGTTTTCCTCGAAGGCATACTCACCGCGTAGCGTTACCTGCGGCGCGCTTTTGGCGCGCACAGTTTCGGCTTGATGTTGCAGCGCCTGGGCCTGTAGCGCAAGACCAATTATGACAGGACGGTTGCGAATCGCCGCCTCGGTAAGTGGCTGAAGCTCTTCGGCAACGAACTGCGGCTCCAGTTCGGCCAGCCGAACGGGCGCCTCCAACGGCCGACCCAACTGCCGATTGTACGCCGCACAGGATATATCGAGGCTGTTGCGGGCCTGAATCAGTTTTTGCTGGGCGTCGGCCAAGGCTACTCGGGCCGACAGCAGGTCGTTTTCCGGCACTTGCTGATGGCTAAACAGCAGTTGTACGTCGCGGTAGTGCGATTGAAGGCTGCGCACGGCCTGCTGGCAGACCTCCAGCTCCTTCTGGGCCCGCAACACGGCCAAATATGTCTCGGCCACTTCCAGCTTCAACTGGCCCCGGGCCTCGTCCTGATCGACCGCGGCGGCTGAAAGCCGCGCTTCTGCCGCCTCGATCCCGGCGCGAATTCGCCCACTGGTGTATAACGGCACATCCACAATCCCCCGAAAGGCAAACGACTCGTTCTGCTGGATCGCAAAACTGTCCAGGCCTGGTGGAACAAAGGGGCTTGTGATCCGCAGACTTGGTTCGTCGCTGCGGACAGTATAAGAGCCGTCCAGCGTTACGCTCGGCCAGCGCTGGGCAACAGCCGCCTTAAGCGACAGCTCGGCCGAAGATACCGCCCAGCGCTTGCTTTCCAACAAGCGATTTGCCGCCAAGGCCTGCGTCCAAGCGGCCTCGAGCGTTTCGCCCCCCTGCCCTGCCGCTAGCAGGTCGGGCTGGACCGACTGAAGTTCAAGGCCGGTGCCAGGCCCAGCAAAGGCACTGGGCTGAACGTCGTCGAGTGACGGCCGGCCAAAGCCGGTCAAATAGCCGCCCCTGTTTTGACCGGCGCCGTTTGGCTCATGTCCGCCGCGGAGATGACCGCTGCCACCTAACTGCCCGCCAATCAATTGCTGAGGTAACAAACTGAGCTGATCCAAGACGCCGGACTGATGCACGACATCGGACTGATGCACGACATCAGACTGACGCACGACATCAGAGTGACGCACGACATCAGACCGATCCTGGACACCTGGCCGCTGTTCGGCGCTAGGTCGGTGGCTAGCGACGGGCTGATTGCTGGTGCTCGGCTTGGGCAGTTCGTCGCTGCTGGCCGATGAGTTGGCCGAAGAGTCAACCGGTGGGAGCCGCCAAACCTGAGCCGGCGGTGGTCCGCCTCCGAAAAGCTGTGTCAAGATAGGCATCTTTGGCAGTCGGGGCAAGACCGGCTGTCCAGGAGTGGGCCTCTCGGCGCACCCCCCCCTGCCCTGTCCCAACATGCAGACGAGCAGCATCACGCACATTCGCAATGCAGCGCACAGTTCGCTCATTGCTTGGGCGCTTCCGGGCCGGTAGCTGGCATTTTGGGTAGCACCGAAGATAGCCCTCGCTTCGGCGCGCGGTATCCGTTGTTGGGCAGAAAGGCGAGGTTGCCCAAATTACCATTCGGCTTACTATCGCCCCACACGTTAGCCCGCTCGCAACTATGCACCAAACCAAGATTCCCAGATTCCCCCAGTCCCGCAAGCACACCATCCTTTTTCCGTTCCCAGATTGGCGCTGATTGTGCATGTCATAAAACTGGGCGCGCCGATGGAGCAAAAGTATTGTGGCCGGAGGTGCTGCAAGAGTGCCGGACGCCCCACGCAGCCCGGACGGGGAAATACCGTTGGCAGGCACCCGCAAACCTCTACAGTGCGCGGGCACGCGTACAGTGCGCGGGCACGCGGCGCTTGCGCAGCCGCGGGCTGTGACGTGCTGGGCTACGGGAGCGTGCCCGATGGGCGCACGCTGCAATTGCCTCAAGGAATATAATCCTGGAGTTTACCCAGTGTTGCGCTACCACGAATAAGTGTTACTGCTCAAAGTGCTTCGAGTCCGTGGACTTCGGTGGGCACTGTAAGCGTTGATAACACCGTTGCGTTTTGGCTATCAGCTTACACCTCGACCAGTCGCTCGGCGCACCGTAAATCGCCGCAAATCCAAAGCCATTAACAAATCCTGGCCAAATCGACACTGGGTAAACTCCAGAATATTCATCGTCTTGTGCAATAAACAAATCACGTTGATAATATATCGCAGAGGGTAGGCGGGATGTTCGACAGGCGGAGTGAAAATGCCGTCAAAGTGTTCTGCGCACGCGCCTGCGCCGCGCCGCTGAAACAGGCCGTTGGCATCTTCAGGCAACAAACCGGCCTAGACGTTGAGATCAGCGTGTGCAGCCGCCACTGCGCGCAGCCAGTAGCCGAAGAGGCCGCAGCCGCCGGAGGCAACCACGATTTCCTCCAAGAAATAGCCGACGCGGCGATTCACGACTTGGCTATTGGCGGAGCGGAATACTTGCTCGACGAGGCCGAGGTGCGTGGTCTCCTGGCCAAGGGTCAGCGTTGCACCATCGCCTGCCGGATTTCGGCCATTATCGTACCGGCTGGCAACCCGGCAGGTATCGTGCAGCTGGAAGACCTCGCCCGGCCGGGCGTCAGGATCGGTATATCAGTCATCGACTGCCTGAAAGGGCTTTGGGAAGACGTAGCGGCGCGTGTCGGGTTACTGGAGCCTATTCGTAGGAACATCACCTTCCGCGCCAATGGCTGTATCGCCCTTGTTGAGGCAGTGGCCCAGGGAAAAGTGGACGCGGCATTCGGCTGGTCGGCTTTCCTGCATCTTGCCCCTGAACGCATCCAAGTGGTTCACTTGCCGCCTGAACAACAGGTACTGCGCGGCACCGGGGTGGGGATGCTCAGCTTTGCTTCCCGGCCCGAGCAGGCCAAAATGTTGATGGACTTCCTGACTACTCCGGCGGCTCGGCATTGTTATGAACGTTTCGGATGGAAAATGCCCGAATAACAGGCATCCGAGCGCTGCATCCACACCCTCCCGCAACGCCACGGCTTTCTGACAATACGCGCAGAGACTTGAAAGCCACCGGCCCAAAAAAGGCCCTTACACTGCGGCGACTGCAAGCCAGCGAGAACCGTCGGGCCAACCAACGGGGCAACCAATTTGCGTTTGCCGCATAGCAGCCACGACGGATTGAGCGCGGCGGGCGGCACGCCAACGAGCACATCTGAAGGCCGACGGTTCGGCGGGTCATTCCAATTCTTGTGCGGGGATGGCCTGCCGCTGGGCTTCCTTGTCTTTCTCTTGTTCCTCCTGTTTCGCGCCGCCATGACCCTCGAATATCCCTTCCCGGTACAGCGGCATGTGCCGGTAATACACCTCCAGTGTCATTGCGGCCATAGCGGTACAATACAACCGTCCGCCGGAGGTGGCGCCGTGATCGCCGCCGGGGAAATGCCAACTGCCGGCGGTGTGGCCTTCCTTGGACTGGGCGGCCACTAGCGAGTCGCGCATGCGGGGGTTCCATTGCTCCCAATGCACGCCGCCGTAATGATGAAGCACTTGAGTAGCGTAGTAGTTGTAATACATGTCGCCGTGGCGCGGGCCGACTTCGCTGAGTTGCTGCACCCCTGCCACGATGCCCGGATGGTCCCGCTTCCACCCCAAGTACATGCGGCACAGCAGTCCGATGGCCTGGGTTGCCCGGCTACCACGCGTCTTGTCGGTGTACCCGTAGTCGGCCCCATAATCGTCGCGCTGGACCGAATCCAGAAAATGACTTGCCCCGACAAACGAATTGGGATTGACGCGTAGGTAGGCCATCCGGCCACTCATCAGACCCATCAACTGCCAGCCGACGACCGACGTGTCGCCTTGCTGCCGTGGATTGTATCGCCACCCACCGTTGGGGGCCTGAGCCGACATGACGAAGTTCAGCGCCGCCTGCGCCGCCCGGCCCAGGTTCGGAATCGGAATCGGCTCCTGCTGCTGTTGTTTTTTAGCGGAGTGTGCCTCGCCCGAACCATCATAAGCGTAATCGTACTGGCCGCGGAGTTTCTGCAAGTCCTGCGGCGACATCTGCATTCCGTAGGCTTCGCACAACGCGATAGTGGCCAATCCGTGGGCGTACATCCGCCCGCCGCTGGGGCCGCCGTCGTTGTTCAGCGCGCCGCCGTCGGGGGTCATTTGCATGCGGGCGATCAAATAATTCAAGCCGCCGGCGACGGTCTTCTGATACCTGCCGACTTGGTTGGTCTGCCCCGCACCCAAAAACGGCAGCAGTGCCAGGGCGGTGGCGGCGATGCGGGCGTCGGGCATCTCGCCCACGTTGGGACATTTCCCCTGACAGCTTGGGGCCAGATGATGGTTGAACGACCAGCCGCCGTCGGGCAATTGATGCTCGGCCAGCCACTTCAGCGCCAAATCGACGGCTGCTTCGCTTTCTTTGGTGGCCCCGTCGCCAATGGCCTTTCCGCGTCTTCCGCCGCGTCCGCCCAACCCTAGGCCCGTGCCGTTCAGGCCGTAGCCGGTGCCTTTCTTGCCTTTTCCGGTGCCGTATTGGTCCAGCAGCCCGGTGCCGCTGCCATATTTGGAAATCACGTCGTTGAAGGGAACGAAATCGACGCTGGCCTGCGCAAGTTCCTGGCCAGCGGCATCAATGCCTTCCATGGCGTTGCGGCCGTCGATCATCGGCTGAAGCGGCTCCGGCTCCAGTCGGTCCATCAGATCGCCGCCGCGTGTATCGACCTTGGGGCCTTCTACAACAAGCGGCTCAAGCTCGTCCAGTTGCACCGCATCTTCCGACGGCAATATCGCCGTCAGCACGCTGTCGCCCGAGCTGATCACATAGCGCAACAGCAGCAGCGCGATGACCAGTATAAGATGGAAGGCAAAACTGACCGCCCAACCGTGACTATTCTCGACAAACTTTTGCCACAATGCGGAAAAGCCGTCCAGCTCTTCTGGCTCTTCGGCGGAATGACTTGCTCCGGCAGCCAGCGAAGCAGATGGCCTGCCGACCACAGCCACCGATGCCGCCTTGCGTTGCCGCTCAGTTGGCTGCACACTTGGCTGCAAAGGCACCACCGGGCGCGCCGCTGGCTGCACCACGGACGGCGATGCTGCACTTTGAAGCCCAGGCCCGATGGGAATCGGCGCCGGCGGCGTTGTCGGGGCAGCATAGGGTAGCTCGGAAATAGGCGAAGGCGGTACCGACACCGCACGGCCCACGATTGGTGCCGCAACCGGCACCTGCGCGGATGGTTCACCGGTCACAGCCGACGCCACCGGAATCGCCCAGGGTATCGCCGCATGCGCTGCTTGCACTGCGCCGGGCGACGTAGCGCCGGGCGGCCGATCTGGTAGTGGGGCAACGTTCGGTTCCGGGAAAATACTGGTGGAAAGTTCTTCTTCCGCCTGCGATTGTTGCAGCAGGATGCGGAAATCGGGCGGCCGTTCGCGCCTTGGAAAAGCCATTTGAGGAGCCCCCGCCGCAGAAGACTCAAACTGCTCACAGCGCCGCTATCAGCCGTCAGTATAGCACGCCTGGAGCATACAAGGCCAGTGTTCTTATCGTTAACCGGCGGCAATTGTATTCCCGTTGCGCTGCAAGGTCCCACATCTCCCCGGCCGTGCCCTGGCTCGGTTGCTCAGTGTGCCGCTTCCGGTGCTCAGCGCGTGGCTTTCCAGACTAGCTTACTGCGTTGCGGCCTGCGTTATTACAGCGGCTTCGTTACGCCGTTTTTCTTGAGTGTCGGCTTTCCTGCGTGTCGGCCTGAAAGCGTGGTTTTTTGGGGTCTGGGCCTGAAGGCGTGGCGCGCGGCAAGCGGCTCAGCGCGTGGCGGCAGCCGTCTTGTTTCCGCCCAGCGACATCAAATGCGAATTGGTTCGCAGGTACATCACGCCATCGGCCACCGCCGGAGTGGCATTGCTTGGCTCTTCCAGGTCGATCTTGGCCAGCAGTTTGAACTCCCGGGCAGCAGCTAGCACGAACATAATCCCTTCGCGCGACATGCAGTACAGCCTGTCCCTCACGCGCACCGGCGAGCCGAAAAACTTCCCTCCTACGCGCTCGCGCCAGTGTATTTTTCCGGTGGGAGCGTCGGCGCACGTGACTACCCCGGAGTCGCTCCACAGGAACAGCAGGTCGCCGTAAGCGACCGGGACTGGCACGTAGGGAAGCGAACCTTGGAACTCGTATTCCAACTTTGGTGGAATGTTTTTCGACGGCTCGCCCGGGCGAATCGCCACGGTGCGCTTGCCACCGCCCCCTTCCCCGCAACTGGCGATGATCAGCCCGGAGGCGATCATTGGCGAGCCGACCACGCGCCATTGGAAGACGGGCAATTCCCAATTAGGCTTTCCGGTGCTGGGGTCTAGGCTGTACACGCCGTGGGCCATGCTGGCCAAAATCAATTGCGGCGGCCCCTCGCCTTGGTACACCACGGGCGTGGAATATGCGGTTCGAGCGGTGCGGCGATCGGTTTTCCAGCGTACCTGTCCGGTGCGGCAGTCTAGCGCGACGACAAAGCTTTGCCCGTCTTGCTCGTTGGGAACAATCAGCAAATCGTTCCACACGATCGGCGATGCTCCGAAACCATGCTCGGCCACGAAAGGCCCCAGGTCTTGCCGCCAAACTTCAGCCCCGGTCTGCCTGTCCAGTGCGGCGACCAGGTAGCGTTCTGGGGTCGCCCAGGCCATATACACGCGCTGCGAATCGACCACCGGAGACGACGAGGCGAAGCAGTTGAAATTGTGGACGTGATGTTTGCTGGAGGCAAATGTCTTTTCCCATACCAACTGGCCATCGGCGGTGCGCAGGCAGCGGATGATCCGCGTGGCGTCGTCGCTGGCGGCCGAAGTGACGTAAAGACGATCGCCCCACACTACCGGAGACGAGTATCCTATGCCCGGCAATTCGACCCGCCAGTTGTAATCGTTGGCAGTCCAGGTCACAGGAATGCTATCGGCTTCGCTTTGACCGCTTCCGTTGGGGCCGCGAAACCGTGTCCAATCATCGGCGGCGCAATTCAGCGACGCTGCCCCACAAATCGCCACAGCCGCGGCAAGTCTAACCGTTGCTCGAGCTTTGCAGAGAACAATTGGTTTTGTGGTTGCCATGATACCGTGCTTCGCCCGTTCCAGTGGTGAAATTGCTTATTCGGCAAGCATTCCAGGTCGCTTCGCACCAACGCCATGTTAAACACTTTTTACCACGCCGGAGGGGCAGAAGCCACAAACTTCACAACCACCGGCGCCAAGACGAGCTTGGAAAAAGTACAAACCACGGCGAGCTGGTAAACAGAATACTGTTAAAGAATAACCGTGGCTAGGGTGCAAGAAGAACTACCGCGGCGAGCTGCTAAAAATAACGACCAGAACAAGCTCGAAAAAACAACAAAGGGACAGTGCTCAGCCGCGATAGAAAAAAACAACAGTCCGGTCCAACCCTCTCGGGCTGGAGCCGGACTGTTTCCCCCCCTGGGAACGACAGATGTTCCCACCTTTACTTGCTACAACCACGCTTTCGGCAGCAGCGGCCAACATCTGTGGCAACCGCAGGGCTACTGCCGCATCCTGCCAAAGTGCAATGGCACAAAGAATAATCGGCCTGCTGTTGCGCCGACTTTGGCAAAGTTTGCTGGATATTCGGTGAATAACGGCGATCACGGCGGGGAAGACATTTACGTTAATGAGCAGCTCCGGTCGGGCCGATTTGGGGCAGTAAGTCGCGGCAGCGTGTTAGCACGACAGACCAAAGTTCACCATGCTGCGTATTACACCCAGATTGTCAAGTTTATCGACACTGCGACACCGGCACTGTCGGCTCCTGTGATTTTGCGACCTCGGTAGGCCATTAGAAATATCCACGCGAAATGACATTGCGTTGTTCGCCCGTCTGTAGAGAATTCTCGCCCTTCGACGAGCGATACCAGGCCCTGTTTCATCGGAGATGCGCTCGGGCGTGCCGACGCAAAAGTCCATCCACAATGTACCGACGCGGAACTACATCCAGGCCGTACCAATGCGGAAGTGCATCCATAGTTCACCAACCACAGTTCACCAAACCGGAAGTGCATCCCGAACGTACAGACGCACGGACGCCCCGAGGTGGGTATGCGGCCACCCAGGCTTACTGCTTCGGCAATGGAACCACCGGGCATATTGAAGCGGAAGCATACATGGCGGCATACCGCCACATTGTCTTGAAGCAGTCGCACAGCCTCGATCGCATCGACCGCCAGCAAAGAAGCAGACAACGTTCAGAGCGAGGAGCCTCGAAATGCGTTCAGAGTTTGCCAGGTCGAAGTCGCTGATCGTCCGCAAGCACCTGCGCACTACACGCAAACGGCTCGGTCACACCGGTTCGCTTTGTACTCCGGGCAGCAAACCACTTGCGCTGAAAATTCGGCTCAATCGACCGTAGACAATGGGCAAGCGTAGCGGCAGCAAGAACCCGGTTGCGCGTCTGATGCGTATGCATAATCTCGCAGCGCGCATACTGGACCGATCGGTCAAACGTCTTCAAAGCGTGCTCGTTCAAAACCTGCCACGGGAACCGGCCACGGCTCGACCTGCTCTATCGGCAAAGGAATGCACTAGTGGACAATTTGCGAAAGTGGTATCACGCGGCGCTTAGATCACCATTGCTGTGGGGTGGTTTGGGAGCGGCGGCCTTCTACGCTTTGCTTCACGGCGGCCCGTTACAGACGCCGCTTTTGGTCCGCTACTTCGCCGGTCACCCGGTGGAGTACATGGAAACTGTGATCTTCGCTATCGGCTTGGCGGCATTGGTGCTCAAGGCCCTGGACGTAGCTGCCCAGCACGCTGCCGTGGGCCAATCGCCGATGGCCGGAGCCGACGTCGCCATTAGTCCTGCCGGCAATTTGAAGCAGCGCTGCGAAGTGCTGTTGCAGCGGCTGGACGAGCTTCCCGTCGGCCGACAACAGGAGTACTACATCTGCCGGCTGCGGACTGCATTGGAAAGGGTGCGAGTGCGCGGCTCGACCGAGGGGCTCGACGACTACCTCGACTACTTGGCAGACCTGGATTCCGCCCGGCAACACGCCAGCTACGCCTTATTCCGCGTGATAGTCTGGTCGATCCCCATTCTCGGTTTTCTGGGCACCGTGGTGGGGATCACCATGGCACTGAACAGCGTGGACCTGCGTGCGCCGGACGAGTCGATGATCGAGGTATTGACCGGGCTGGGCGTAAAGTTCGACACCACGGCGCTGGCCTTGTCGCTTTCGATAGTGTTGATGTTCGTGCAATTTTTCGTGGAGAAGGCCGAAAGCAGTCTGCTCCACCGTGTCGGGCGGCGGGTCGCCGAGGAACTCCTTTCCCGCTTTCCCCCCACCGACCGCGCGGCCGACCCGGCGCTGGCCGGTGCCGCCCAACTGGTTGACAAGCTGGCCGCAATGACCGAGCAACTGCTCCACCGACAAACCGAAATGTGGCAGGCAGCTTTGCGCTCCATGCTGGACCAGTACAGTGGAGCGATGGAATCATCTGCGGCGCGATTGCAATCGGCGCTGACCCAACAGGCCGACGTGCTGCGGCAAATAGTGCAAGGAAACGAGCAAATCGTGCGCTTGGAAGACGCACTGAACCGCAACCTGGCTGCTTTGGCGGGCAGCAAACATTTTGAACAAACCGTGTTGAACTTGGCCGCCGCTGTCCAGTTGCTCAACGCCCGGCTGAGCGAGCAGCCCACGGCAGTAAGGCTGGAGCCAGCCAGACGCGCTACCCATGCCGCATGAGTACCCGACAGCCTCAACGCCGACGTGCGCCGCGCCCGGGTGCGAGCCTGGCACTGTTCCCGTTTCTGGCGGTGCTGGTGTGCGTGATGGGCGCGCTAGTGCCTTTGCTGTTGGGTATCTCGCGCATGGCGCGCCGCCAAGCGCTGGCCGAGGCGCAACAGCGCGCCGCCCAGTCGCAAGAGGAACTCCGCTCCGAACTGGAATTGGTCGCCTGGCGCATCGAGCAGTTGAAGCTCTCGCGGCAAAAGACCGAAGAGGACCTTCGTCAAGCCCGTGACCAGTTGGCGCACTACGAAGACCATGCCCGGCGATTGCAGTCCGAAGCGCAACGATTGCAGAATGTGCTGCGTTCGATCGGGCAGAGCGAAACCACCGACCGAGCGGGCAGCCGGTTACAGGCCCAGTGGGAACAAGTCCAGGCCGAGCTTGCCTCCGCCGAGCGCAGCTTGGAAGCGGCCCAAACAGCCGCCCGGCAGCGCAAGCCCTCCTACGCCATCATCCCCTACGAAGGTCCCAGTGGAACGCGCCGCCGACCGATATACATCGAATGCACGACCGACGCCGTGGTAATACAGCCGGAAGGAATACGCCTGACTGCCGACGACTTCCGCGGTCCGCTGAGAAAAGACAACCCCTTGGCCGCAACGCTCAGGGCAATCGAGGCCTACTGGGATCGGAGCGGGCTGATCGATGCACAAGGCGGCCAGCGGCCGTATCCGCTGCTGTTGGTGCGGGCCAGCGGCGTAGCAGCATATGCCGCTGCCCGCGAGGCAATAGCTGCCTGGGGCTCGGACTTCGGCTACGAACTTATCGACGACGATTGGCAACTCAGCTATCCGCCGCCCGACCCCCAGTTGCTCCAAGTCGCTCAAGCCGCCCTGGAACAAGCCAGGCAGATCCAAGCCCGAATTATAGCCGCTGCGCCTCGCCTTTACGGTGCGGACCGACCTGTTTACGCCGTCTCGCCCGGGCGTGGCGGCGTGGTGCAAATCGACGGTCCCGCCACCACAAGCCGCTATGTTGGCCAACCGGCTGCCGGCCCGATCGGTGCACGGCTCGCAGCGCCTGAGGGCCATAGCGGCGCCGCCGAGGTGCGGACAACAGGCCGCCTGCCTAGCGGCGGCACTGTTGGGCAGCAGTCAGTTGGACAATCGCCGCCGGCTGGAGGCCAGGACAACGCGGCATCCGCCACCGCCACCGCAGAGTTCAGTTCGCCTGACGGTACCATCCGGCACTACGCAGATCTTCCCGCTGGCGGTTCGCATATCCGCAGCGCGGTTTCGGCTGGCCAGATGCAATCAGAGCCGCAATCGGGCCACCACCCAACGCGGCAACCATTGCCCGAAGGGGTAATTGTACCCCCTCCGCCCGACGGCCCCACGGCTCACACCACCGGACCAGACGACGCGCCGCTGGAGTACGCCGGGCGCAATCCGCTGCGGCCCGGCCAGTGGCATCCCCGACCACAGACCGAGGCGAACGACCGAAGCGTCACCCACGACCAGCAGCAAAGCCCCGGAAAACCCAACGCGTCGCTCGACCGGCGCGTGACCAACTGGGGGCTGCCCGAAGTCGCTTCCGGCGCGATACCCCTGACTAGGCCTATAAAAATCGACTGTCACCCGGACCGCATGGTCTTTTTGCCCGAAACAGGTGTCGCTCCCGGTAAAACCATCGTTTTTGGCCAACGCACCGTTGACGCCGTGGACGAGATGATATTGACGGTTTGGGAACGAATTCGTTCCTGGGGAATCGCCGGAAAGGGTATGTATTGGCGTCCTGTGTTGCAAGTATCGGTAGCTCCTGACGCAGAGCAAAGGTTCGAGGAACTGTCCGCACTGCTGGAAGGCAGTGGATTACTGATTCAGCGGAGGTAAACCGGCGCCGGCTGACACGGCTGGTTTGCCTAGCCGCGCAACTTGCCAGCTTACTGAGTATCACGGCTGGCTTGTCCTGCGGTGAATACTGCGGTTCACTGCTTTCAGGTAAAAATGCATCGGCTTGCGACCTGGCGGCGCGCGTGTGTCTCAGGCTCGCAAGTTGCCTGCCGTATCGACAACATTGTGCTGACCGAAGCATGACCGACCAGCGCAGTCCTATCGACGCCGTCAACGCCGATTCGTTCGTCGATATCGTCGCCAGCGTGGTGAGCATCATGTTGATTATGGTGATGCTCATTGGCATGAGGATCAAAAACATGCCGGTCGACGCCCCCGCGAGCCAATCGGCCCTCGACCTCCAGGAAGACCTGCACAAGCTGCTGGCCCAGGAGCAATCGCTTCGCGCCGACGTGCTCAAGCTGGCCACGGAGGTCAACAACCTCTACCAATTGGCGGCGATTAACAAGGCGCACCGCGACATGTTAGGTTTCGCCGTAGCGGCCTTGGAAGAGGAAATCCGCCAACAGCGGCACAAGGCCGATGGCGATGCCCAGGCCGACTTCCAACTATCCGAAGCCATCGAAGATGCTCGCCGCCGAATCGCCCAGCTAAACCAGCAACGCGCCGCGCTGGACGCGGTAGCCGCACAGCCGATCGTGATCGAAAGCTATCCCACTCCCATCAGCCGCACCGTGGATGAAGACGAAGTTCACTTCCAGCTTCGCAATGGGCGGATCGCGGCGATTCCCTGGGAGCGGCTAATCGAGCGGATGATCCTCGACGTGCGCCGCAACGCCGAGCAGCTTCGGCAGAAACGCCAGTTGCGCGGGGCGGTCGGCCCCGTGGATGGCTTCCGGCTGGAATATACCGTCCTGTGGCGCGAAGTGCCTGCCGAAGAAGCCATCGTCACCCGACGACGCAGCGGCAGCTACCCTGAACTGGAACTGTTCACTATCCATCCGCTAAGCACGGAGCTGGGCGAACCGGTAGAAGAAGCCCTGGGCAGCCAGTCCGAGTTCCGCCGCCGCCTGGCCGAGCTGCGTCCGGGCAAGCACACCATCACCATTTGGGTGTATCCAGATAGTTTTGCCGCTTTTCGCACTTTGCGAAAAGAGCTGTACCAGATGGGCTTCGCCGTAGCCGGCCGCCCCCTGCCCCAAGACATGCCCATCGGCGGCTCCCCCCACGGCAGCAAAACCGCTGCACAGTGAACACTTGCATTCCCCAGCCACCTGCGCTTGGTTTTGCGTACCCACCGGAGGCTATTTCGCATCCGAAAGACCGGCTCATCAACACTGCCTTATGCTTGCAACCAGTGCTGCTGGTCGGTAGAATCGGTCTTATTCGGGGGGATGCAGTCTATCGGTTGGGGCACAAGAGTTCGCCTTGGCGCCCTGGTTGTGTCGCGCAGGGGGCAGGCATGTCTGAGCCGTTCGATCCCTATCATACTTGGTTGGGTATCCCGCCAGCCGAACAGCCGCCCAACTACTATCGCTTGCTAGGGTTGCGGCTGTTCGAAGAAAACGCGGAGGCCATCGAGCACGCTGCCAACCGGCAGATGGCGCATCTGCGGACTTTTCAGACCGGGCCACATGCGGCGCTGTCGCAGAAGCTGCTTAACGAGGTGGCTGCGGCCCGAGTTTGCTTGCTCAACGCTGCGAAGAAGGCGGCCTATGACCGGCAATTGAAGGCGCAGATGGAGGGTTCACTTCGTGCGGGGGCATCGGTTGTTCCGTCTCCGCCGGTGGTAGTTTCTCGGGCAGGTCAAGCAGCGCACTCTGTGGCCGAGCAGGCGACCGCGGCTTTGCCGAGCGCGGACCAATTAGGGGAGTACCAAATTCTGGAAAAGCTCGGCGAGGGCGGGATGGG